>JBAZWL010000001.1:0-152876 GCA_041660405.1 Taibaiella sp.
TTGTTAGCAGTGTGGTCTGTATTTATAAGAGAGCAAACCCATCCGGCAGTCATGCCTGGTTTTTCAATAACGATTACCATGGCATAAGCAACAATGGTATTGCTTTTAATAAGAGCTTGTCGTTCACGCAAAAGTCTGATGATAGTGTTGGTACCATAGGGAAGCTGAATATAACGCAAAACGGAACAGATAAGGCCACACTACATTTTTCTGATTTTTATGAACCGGTATTTGTAGAGACAGGCCAAGACAATCTTTATACTCCCGTTAATAATATTTTCCCACAATTTTTCACCCAGAGCTTTACTATATCCAATGGTAGTAATAGCATTGCCGTAAAAATGAGTGAGGGTTCAAACGGGTTCTTTTCCTTTTTGAAGCCAGGAAAGAGAAAGAAGATTATTTATGACCTTACTATAAATTCAAACGACCCTTACCTCGCAGAAGAAGAACATTTATCGTTACCTTTTACGGATCATATCCAGATAGAGGACAAGGAACTTACTGAAGGCAAATCCCTGTATAATCTTTTACTGAACAGTAAAAACTTTAGCTCCGGTAAAAATGAAGCATACGCAGTACTAAACTATATATTGCGCCAATTAGGAGAAACATATCTGCTGGCCAATTACAAAAATGAAGACAATAAAGCTTACTCCATTTTCCCATCAAGAGACTTTATCATAAACGGATATAAACTGCAGGCAGATGGTAGTAATACTGTTCCTCAAATTAGTAACAGTTATGTTGTTGACTATAACCATAAGCTCTATATTGGCTTTCATAATATACAAGAGAAGGCTTATCTCACTACAATAAACAATGTTGATTATGGTTTAGGAAAATCTGGCAACAGCACAGCTTTCATCTTTGATTATCCGCCGGCTTATCTGTTATCCAGCCCATCAGATAAACAACAGGCGGGGAATAAAAACCTGCGTTTCATATCCAATAATAATGACGATATTATTCAGTCCGATTTGAGAGAAGGATTTTATTTCAAGAATTACGGACTCAACACTACCAATGCCATTAGCGGCAATATTGATTACTTATCTCAAAAGCCCAATGTACCTTTAACATCAGGTATTTCAGACAATAACAGGAGAAATATTTACCAACAGGTTGAGCATGGACGCTTTAGTTTGCAATCAACAGACGGGGGAGTAAAGTACTTGTTTACGATAAGAGATTATTCACAAAACGGGTTTCATTTCAGCAAGCTCATTTTGTTTGCGACAGTCATTTATTTAGGCATGCTGGCATTGCTCATATTCTTCCCGGGTAAGAACCTGGTACGTATTGAGCCAGTTATTTTCACTGTGATCTATATGTTGCTCATGCTGCGCTTTATCCTTTATTGGCGCCTGGCTACGTTCCCTCCACTTGAAAATATCTCCAAGTATGAACTTGAAAACACTATTCTGAATTTTGATTATAAGTTAGGTATACAGCTCCCAATACCGCTTACATTGATTTGGGTATTTCTGTTTTTAGCTGCACTGGCTTTTTATCGTTACAGAGTCAGTCAAGGAAAAAGTCTTTCTTTTTCGCCGGAGAAGAAATGGAACCTTACCACACCATCAAGGATCAATAAAGGATATGCTGTATTTATCGGATTATGTGCAGCACTATTTTTTGGCAACTCCTGGATACTACATATTGAGATCCTTACCCGTATTGCTTCGATCATTATTCCAGTTACGGGTTATTGCTATTTTACTATGTTGGCCAATAAATATTTTCTCTTTGATAAGGAATGGGTATTGCCAAAAGAATCGAAGCTGTATGTAAAGGTGAAGGCTTATTTCCATTACTTACTGTATAATCCGGCCTTTGTCATTACCCTGTTGACTATAGCTTTCTTTGCGCTTACCGATAGAGGGTTTGCTATACTCTTTACTCTATTTATTCTATTGAAAAATATCTTCCTCAATTTCCTGAAAAAGCCGTTCAACTCGGAACATACCCGCTTGAAGAAGATGTTATTCAATCCAAATAATTATTGGATATACGGCATCCTTTCACTGATCGTTTACCTGGCAATTCTTTCTTTCAAATCGTTGTTTTACTACCTGCTTACTTACAAACTCATTGTAATTGGTATTGTATTATTAATACCAACAGCAATCCTGTTTTTCTTTTATAAAAAGCATAGAAAGATCATGCTTGTTCTGGCAGCTGTAACAGCATGTTACTTCTTAATGTTGCTGCTGTCTCCTACCCGAAATTTTATGGAGGCAAAGGCTACCAGTGCGATCAAACACGTACAGTATCGTGCATCCATCATTCATCAACCTATCAGCGAGCTGCTTTCGCAAAATCCATACTCTTCTTTTCAGACACAAAAGATTATTGAAACGGCGGAAAATCAATGGTTCATTAATTCCTATATCAACAAGAAATATGATAATGGTGCGGTAATTAATTTGAGACCGTACTCTAAAGTAGGTGTAGATTATAATACACAAACCCGTGATGTAGTGATAGCCCGTTTTGTAATAGGAGAACTGGGTAATTTTACCATGTACCTCATCCTGGTACTTACTTTGCTTCCATTGATATTATACCTGATCTCTTACAGACTTACAGACGATGCTCATTACAAGCTGAACTACAAATCGTATGCAGGGGTAATACCTTTATTAATTTTCTTTACCATTAGTTTATTTGTATGGCTTACTGCTACTAACCGGTTTGTATTCTTTGGTCAGGATTTCCCTTTCCTTAGCCTTACCAGCAAGCTTAGCGTGGTATTGCCGCTTATTTTGTTTGGCATTACACTTACCCAACAACCTGTTACTTATCGTTCATATCAACTTAATCTGAAAACAAATTTCGCACGTTATGCGTTCTTCACTGTACTCATTGCAGGCTTTGCATTAACCACCATAAAAAGCAATGAGCTTAGCAGCGCTAATTTTTCTATTGTAGTTGAGAAAACAAAGAACAGGATCAATAAAGATCTGAATGCTGTGTTGTATGATATACAGGATAGTCTCGATGCTAAAAATAAAAGATATACTTATTCAGGGCTGATAAAGATGTTAGGAACGGATAAACGATTCAAAGCTTTAGTTGAAGATTCGGTTACAGATAATTATACCAGGAGCATTCTGAAACAATTGGTAGATAAGCCTTCCAACGCATTGCGTATTGATAACCCATTGTATATGATATACGACAATGAGCAGTACAATGCCTTGTACAATGAACATCTTTATCTGGAATTACCCCCTGTCGAAAACAGGAAAGTATGGAACGGTTCTATAACGGAGAACCTGAATCTTGCTTCTCCATTGGTTAATATCAGTTACAACAATACCAATATTGTAACAGCATTGCCTTACTTCAAGAATGACCTTTCGGCCAATCTTCAGCTTGCCATTATGCCTGCCAATTGGTTTGTTGGTGCAAAAAATAATGTGGGCGTTTTGAACATTCGTAACGATATGAAGCAGAAGGCGGAGATCTTTATTTATAAGAAAGCTGATAATAATATCATTCAGAATGCTACTGCTTTTGCCAATAGTTGTAATAATGAAGACATTGCATCAGTAAGCCTTCCGGGAAGTAAATTCATTATTGCCTATAGTAACAGCGGCAATTATTTTGCAGTGAACAAATGGATCAATGGCAGCTACAAAATCCTTTACCCGCAAAAGGAAAAGAACTTCTGGATGTACCATTTTGCCAACGCTATACGTAGCGGCTATAAAGCCGACAGCATGTTACAGGACAATGTTCCTATCAGCCTGGATTACAAGCTAGGCAATAGTATTCAATCTATGATTAACCAAACCCATAGCGAAACAACAAAGAAAAATAAGAGATTTAAGTTTAGTGTAATAGCGGCTGACGGCAATGGTAATATAAGGCTGATGAATGACTTTGTAAGCAACCGTATTTTGCTTGATCCTAACGATGTAGCGTCGATTAATAAACTGCAACAGAAGCATTTCTTCTTCAGCAATATCCGTAATGAGCGTGACCAATGGGGCAATAGTAATTTATTGTCTATGCACCTCGGGCCGGGTTCTTCCATTAAACCCTTAACCACTGCGGCTATTGCTTCGCAAGTTAATGCAGGTTGGGGCGCTTTGCACATGATGGCTCCGGTGCAGGCTGAGTACGAAAGTTATGCAGGGTTTAAATTGCTAAAGCCCTGGGAGAATGATGACCACTATCGTGCAGGCTACTTGAGCATTGACAAATTCCTGGAAGTGTCCAGTAACTTCTATCAATCGGCTATGATCTTTTTGGGCTCTTATCCACGCTCCGCTTTTGTAAAAAATAATACGATAAGCCTTAAGAATGTACTAAGTACAAGGGCGGGCAAAAACAATAACTATCCTGTATTTGAAGTAAATGGAGGCACTTATTTCCTGGCAAATTACAATAACAGGAAGGGTAACTGGCCGGCTACAGATTATAGTGAAGAGAAAAGAAAAACTTTTTTTGGTAATGAAAATTCCATTTTGGCCAATGGACTGGAAGTGAATGCAGGCCTGCGTACCAAGGATAAAGATAAGAACGACAATACACCTGGGTCCTATATAAGAGTAAATATGCTGGACAGTACAAACTACAAGTTGTTATCCAGCAATAAAGGCAGTGCATTTTTATGGAGCATGCCAGAACAATCCACGATGCTGCAATCGCAACGGGATTTTAAGGAAGCCTATCAGAACTTTAATCTGGGGTTGAAAACAACAACATTGGGCGGCTATCCTTACCAGGTATCGCCATATAAAATGTTGGAAATGTATCTTTCCTTATTTAATCAGAATCGGAATTTCAGCCTGCAGCTTATTCCTAAATATCAACAGCGCATCAATTGGCAGGTAGATAGTTCATGGGCGGGAGTTAATCCTTTTAACCAGTTCCTTGCGGCTTATATTTTCAAGGGGATGAATGATGTAATCTACGGTGGAAGTGGCACAGCGCATAGTATTGGCAGCTTGAAAGGCAGCCATCCCGGCTTCTATTTTTATGCAAAAACAGGTACAATAAATGAACAAGGTTCCGGCGCTAAAAATTCCAGAAGGTTGGTAGTTACCATCACGAATAAAGACATGCAGCAAGTTGAAAATATTGGCCGATCCGATACTAAAATCTATACCCTGTACTTTGCGGTAGATAACAATAAGGATTTCGACTGGGTACTATTGAATAACATTATCAATGAGACAATGGCTTCACAATCTTTCCTGAATTATTTCAGGTAGCAGAAATTTTTAAAAGCAAAAAGAAATGCAGAATAATAATAATACCCGAAGGTGGCAACTCATATTTTTCTCCGTGGCAGTGCTTATTGCAGGGGCCATGTATTTTTTATTTACCATTAGCCGGAATGCAGCAACAGAACAGGTTGTAGCGCCCCCTGCACCTTTTGGAGCCAGCAATTTTAATCTTATGAAAACAGATACTTTTATAGCTTTGGTCCACAATGCTTATGGTGATCTGGTTACTTATAAAATTGAAGATAGAAAGCTAGGGATGGAAATGAAAGCCAATGAACTAACCAAAGATTTTTTCAATGGCAATGATGCTTTACTCAAATTCGGATTAAATGATTTCGGGTTTGACATTAAATATAACTCTGAAGAAAAATCCATGAAAGCCGTGTTTAAGATTACAGAACAGAATGGCGTGAACATACCCAACGATGTACTGATAAAACTTATGGATAAAACTACAAAAACAAACAATGTCGATCAACAATAATAACATAGCAGATTTCATTAGCTTTTTATTCCGCAAAAGAAAAGGTGCGGAGCCACCGCAAGAATTGCTGGACCGCTGGAAAGCTTTGAGTAATGATGAAATTGCAATACAGCTTAGTGGCCTATTTCAATCCTGGGGGCTTACGGATGAGGACAAGCGGATGGAGATCAATGCTTATTTTAAAGAAACGCTGTTTACCCCTAAGCCTGCTCAAGTGGAACAACAACGTCCGCGTGTAGTTCCCGTACCTGTCCAATCTGCACAGACGCCGTTTAATCCCTTTCCTCCGAAAAAGAAAAGTAAAATGAGATGGCCTTACATCACCGGTGCTATCCTGCTAATCATTGGTGCTTATGTAGGTTTTCAATACTTATCCTATGCCAGCATGCAATATGTCTATACCATTACGGATAATGTTTCTGTAAGAAATGAAGCAAAAGAAATAGTAGCCCGCATGGATCTTTATCCGGTAACTGGCTCCACGCCTTCATTTCAGAAGTTAAAAGCGGTGGACAAAGAAATATATCAAAAGAGTATAGACAACAGCGATAAAGTTTATCCTTGTCGTAAGGTGTTACTCAAAGCAGGTGGCTTCTTTAGTTATCTATTCAATAAAGATGCGGAAGTGGGCTATGTCAACACCAATTATGTGGTGGACAACGTAAAAGAATTCAATCTGTATCAAACTGCTTTTAAAGAGGTGAAAAACAACAAGGCAGAGAACGCGGATATGAAGGCCATTTACCGGAAGATCATTATTGGCTCCATGAGCCTGGATCCGGCCATGGAGAACCGTTACATCACTTTACATACTAACAATATTCCTCGTTCGGCTGTCAATGCTACTTATAGTATTATTAAGCAAACCATAACGGCTAATGTAAAATACATTCTTGTTGCCGGGCTTTCCGATGGTTATTATTATAGCTTTGAAGGAGATATTCAGAGTAATGACTTTACTGCTCCGCGAAGGATAATGCTTATTAGCGAAAACAATGAAGAAAAACCGCTAACCGGCACCTACAGGTTTATGAATAAAGATGGCAAGATCATTTTGTATGATTGCCTGACCAATACAGCTACAAATTATGAGGCGAAAAAAGATGGAGATGGTAAAATAACGGCCTTCACTTACAAAGAGCCTGAACTGCTAGATCAAATCATAGATGCCATTCTTCCTGATGATGCAGACACTTCTGCACAATAAGCTGGTATAAATTATTTAAACCAGCTACTGTACATGATATAGTTATTGGCTATTCGCCCTATCTCACCACTAATGAGCTCGGGGCTGATGTCCTTAACTTTTTTAGCAGGCACACCGGCGTAAATACAGCCTGCTTCTACTTTAGTATTTTCCAATACTACCGCACCTGCAGCTATAATAGTGTTACTGCCTATCTCTACATTGTCCATTACAATGGCACCCATGCCAATCAATACATTATCATGTACTGTACAACCATGCACTATTGCGTTGTGTCCAACAGATACATTGTTGCCCAGGTTTACTTTAGTTTTCTCATAAGTAGCGTGAATACAGGCGCCATCCTGTATATTCACTTTATTGCCCATACGGATACTATTTACATCACCACGTACTACTGCGTTAAACCATACACTGCATTCTTCGCCCATTACCACATCGCCCACGATAGTGGCGTTGGGTGCTACAAAACAAGATTCCGGTATTTGAGGATGAACTCCTTTGACAGGTAATATAACAGGCATTGGTAATGAAAATTATAGTGTAATGAGCTAAAAATTCTCTGATTTAGTGACAGACATTTGCTATCAATAGGTGTCGTATTCTTTTCTGGAAATATTCCATCTTAAGCCACCATAAAAATAAGTAGAAGATGACAAGGAAACACCATCATCATATTTGCGGCGTAGATGTGTAACACCAGCTTCCAGGAAGATATTGGTACGTACTTCGTAAGCAGCATTAAAGTTCAGGTAAAGGCCTTTTACTTTTTCACCTGGCACCCAACCCAGATTGTTGTCAGCGATACGGGTGTCGTATTGCTTAAAAATATCGTTGCCGTAGTTGATAGCACCGGTACTATCGGTACTTCTTACACTGTATATACCTTTAGCAGAAAGATATAGCTTAGGCAAAGGCTGATAACGTGCTGAACCGATCAGTTCCACAAAGCCGGCCCCATAAGGATGTGCTAATGGTTGATTGTAATGTGAGTAGTCAGAAACCCCATCGTTAGCCGCATAAGTAAATGGACGAACCATATTCAACTCTCCCTGAAGATCAAGGTTGGACAACGTAAATGCATTGAAATATTTGGCACCAAGTTGTATGCCCAATTGATTGCCCCAATATCCTTTATCCAGCTCACCCAATTTTATCTGATCAAAATATCCTTGTCCATAAAACTGCAGATGGTTTAATGCTATGGCTTTGAAATTGATACCCAACGATGTTTTCTGATCTGCGCCCAAGGATCTTGCTAAAGTATTGTAGAAGATTACAGGTACAAGATATTCTACACCGAAACGTTCAGGTTTAGAGAAGATAGTAGATTCAAAAATACCAAGATTAAGCCATGAAGTTACATTCATGCTTACCTGATTCATAGTAGCATATTTGCGTGGCAAGCGGGTATCGCCGGCTCTTGTGTAAGCCGGAGTAAGTTCCATGTAAAGGTTTTCATACATCAATTTCCAGATACGGGTGCGCAGGCGCAAAAATGTTGCCGGGGCCCCAAAGTCCGACAATTGAAGGCTGCGGATACCATCGCCGGTAAAGTTTTTATCGTAACCAAAGGTGGCATTAAAATGATCCTTGAATGCACCTACATCTACATAACCTCTGGCCATAAATATGTCGTAACCACCGGACGAAGTATTGTGGTAATAATCGACACCAGGAAAAGCCTGATTACGGCTACTCCAGTCGTTAATATAACTTACGGCTTTTTCCTGGTTGTCGGCAAGCATGGTATAAAAGCCTACCTTGTTGAATATTCTTCCTCTAATCTCGGCACCACGGGTATTAATATATTTCAGCCCATCAACATCTTTCTCCTTAATAGCCTGGGCGTATATTACCGGGTTTACCACCAGGAAAAAATCGCCGGTATTGACATGTATAAGATCCGGTTGCTTCTGATAAAAATATTTGAGAATAGGACGAATAGAAGGAATAGCAGCGTCTTCACCTTCAGGCGTTGAAAACCATTCGCTGCTGATCGATATTGCGCGCTTAATGTTATACACATCAATCGTACTCATATTATTTGGATGCAGATTGGCAAGACGACGTTGCTTTACCAAAAAAGCTACAGCCCCTTTACGAGGTATAGGTTTTAAGGAAGAATAAAAATCACTGGTTAGCGACCCCTCCATTGTTTCCAGGCGATCAAGCAAAAGGTATTCTTCTGATCTTAATGGAAGATATGTGGTCTGTGTAAACCCTATAATGGCTGATAGAACCAGGAAAGAAGACAGTAAAATTTTTCTCACAATAGTATTGTTTTACCTGAATAACCAATTGCACTGAACCACTCCACGCAGTAAAGATAAAAAAGATAGTGATAAATATTACACTCACTGCATTTTACATGAATGAGGTAAAATAATAAGATATCAGACAGTTTTCAAATGCTTCCCCTCAACTTTGTTGAATAGTCAAAAAAAGGTTGCCAACCTGAATATTTATTGAAAAAGAGAATGATTAATTTGTCAGCCAGCCCAACAACACATCGGGCGCAACACCTATCAGCAATACAATAGCTACAGCTATGCACAGAAATACTTTATCGGCAACGGAAACTTCCATAGCCATTTCAGGCTCACCTTTCTTGAAGTACATAGCCATAAGTACTTTGAAATAATAATAAGCACTGACAGCCGCCATGATTAAAGCAAAGATCACCAGCCACATCAGGCCGGAACCTTGTTCCATTATTGCAGTGATCACGTAATATTTAGCAAAGAAACCACCGGTTAATGGAATACCAGCCAGTGAGAATAAAAAGATAGAAGCAGCAAATGCAAGTAATGGTTGTTTTTTACCCAGGCCATTAAAACCATCGTAGGTATAATCTTTCAGCTTCATCAATACCGCAAACATACCAATTGTAGCTACACTATAAGCAACGGAGTAGATAATAAGGCCTTTCATACCTGTAGCATTTACAGACAGTACTGCAAAAAGCATAAAACCTGCCTGCGCTATAGATGAATAAGCCAGCATTCGTTTTACACTCTGCTGGAATACTGCTGTTATATTGCCAATGAATAAGGTTAATGCAGTAACGATAGATAATACTAAAGTCCAATGCGCATTGATACCACCAAAGGTCTCACTGAACAAACGATAGAAAGCTACAAACACAGCTGCCTTTACAATAGTAGCCATGATAGCGGTAAAAGGCGTAGGTGCTCCATCATACACATCGGGTGTCCAGAAATGCATTGGAGCTGCCGATACTTTAAAACCAAAAGCTACGATCAGGAATAGAATACCAGCCAGGGACATGGCATTTACGCCATGCTCCATGAAGTTAAATTTGGTTACATCAAATGTACCCATAGCGCCGTAAAGCAAGGCAATACCCATCAGCAAAATACCAGTACTGAAGGAACCCATCAGGAAATATTTAAGTGATGCTTCACTGCTTTTAAGGTTACGTTTATCGCTACCGGCAAGAATATACTGCGGTATAGAAATGATTTCAATACCCAGAAATAATATCAGCAGATTATTGTAGCCTGATAGAAGATTAACACCGCAAAGCATAAAAAAGAAGAGCCCATAATATTCACCGACATGCTGCCCTACTCGCTCAATATCTTTACCACAAAGTAATACATACAGTAAAGCTATACCACTCATCAGCGTATTAAACCAGATAGAAAAAGAGCCGTAACGAAGCATACCATTAAACATTGCTTCAGGCACTTCGCCTTTCATGATGTGCAGCAATTCGTAAATGTTGACACCGATAAGCACAGCCAGCAGCAGCGTTGCAATGAGCGTAAACGTTTTCTTTTCTTTTACCGATAATGCGGCGAACATCATAATAACGCCGAATAATGCAGATGCTATAAGTGGTTTCATATTTAACCCCGAACCCCGAAGGGTCTTTGTACTAGATTTTAAAACTATATTTTGTCAGCCTTTACAAGGCTTATCAAACTTCAATATTTATTAACTTAAGATGCCGAACAATAACTTAGGATATACACCCAGCACTATTATAATGCCAATGATAATGATCAAACCGATCATTTCATTTTTGCTTACATCTTTAACCACTACGCTTGTTTTCGCTTCACCATATGCAACTTTTTGCACCATATTCAAAGTATAAACAGCACCCAGTATCACACCCAAACCTGCAAGCACCATAAAAGTAATATGGTAAGGATTGGCACTTTCAAATATACCGTGGAACAACATAAATTCTCCGATAAAACCATTAGTGAGTGGTAGAGCAATATTGGCAAATGCAATAACAACAAGAGCAATAGCCATAGTAGGTGCAGAGCCTGCCATGCCACCAAGTTCACGAAGGTTGCGAGTGCCATAACGTTGTTCTATCATAGCTACGATCAGCCACATGCCGGTAATATTAATACCGTGATTGAACATCTGCACCATAAGTCCGTTGGTAGCAATTTCGGTATTGGCAAATATGCCCAAACTCATCAAACCAATGTGAGCAATGGAAGAATAGGCAATCAAACGTTTGATGTCGCTTTGTACCATAGCCAGCAATGAGGCGTAAATGATACCGATCACAGAAAGAATCATTGCAGTATTGGACCAGTAAGCTGTGCCTTCAGGCAATATTTTCACTAACCAGTTTACGGTTGCAAAAAGACCCATTTTCACCATCAAAGCACTTAATACAATGGTTACCGGAGTAGCTGATTGTTCGTAAGTATCGGGCTGCCAGGTATGAAAAGGAAACACTGGCATCTTAATAGCAAAGGCTATAAAGAACAAACAGAAAACTACCTTTTGCTGCATAGCAGGAAGGGAGGCACCAGTCTGCTGAATAGTGTCCCAATCGAACGCACGATTAGGTGTTTGAAGATATAAATAGATGATTCCGGAAAGCATGAGTAAGCTGCCTAGAAACGTATATACAAAGAATTTGAAGGTAACCTGGATTCTGCGTTCGCCACCCCAGGTAGAGCAAAGGAAATATACAGGTATCAGTGCAAGTTCCCAGAAGAAGTAGAATAACAAAAGATCATGTGCAAGGAAAACGCCCATAAGGCCTGCTTGTGTAAGCAACATCAGTCCGGCAAAGCGATTGGTATCAGCAATAGGTTTGTTCCATTGTGAAATAAAGATAACCGGAAACACAATAGCGGTCAGCAAGGTCAGCATTAGACTCATGCCGGTACCTGAAAGCATGAAACGCGCACCAAGTGACGCTATCCAGGGTTCATTAAAACTAAGGCCACTGTTTATATTTACCTGGCAGGCAAATGCAGCAACGGCAAGCGTAAGCAATGATGTTACCAGTGTCCATACTTTTACGGATTCACTTTTCCAGAGAAAACTGATAACACCTGATACAAACGGAATTAAGATTAATAGTAATAGTATCATTTCTATAATTGGACTGTGTTTATTGCTGTTTTGTTTGTTGGACACTTATAATGTATCCCTACTTTTTTTCTAATAATTCTTTAGCTGGCACATGTACTACTTTCCCATTCTGTTCAATAACCAAGGTGCCGTTGCGGGCAGCGGTTTCTTCTACAAGTTTTGATACAGCTTTTTTAATTCCGCCCATGATCTTGTAGACTAATTGATCATCAAACTTTTTGTTCTCTCTTTTCATAACTGTTCTTGTATTTGAGCCCAAAGATTATTCTCCTCAATCTCAATATTTTCCCGATGACCTTTTGCCATTAAAACAGGTTCGCTATTTGTATTATCAATCAACATCCAGTTGTCACATACAGGACTATACAATTTAAAAAAATTGCGGATACCTCTGTAGTATCGCCGCTCAATCACTTCATCTTCAATATTATGACCACCTTTAGCCACACGTTCCGCCACTCTTTCTTTTGCTTGTTCCGGTGAATGTAGCCAAAAGTATAATAAGGTCACTTCATATCCTTTTGCCTTGGCTTCCCGAATAAGATTTACATAGCTTCTTGTTGCCAATGTAGTCTCGAATGCAAAATCTTTTTCATCCAGCAACAGTTCTTTTATTCTTCGTAACATCAATCTGCCAGCTTCCATTGCCACCGATTTCACATTTAATGGAGACAAACCATAAGCGATCAAATCAGCATTTACAAACTCTCTACAGTCCAGAATTTCCGGCAAAATTGTCAAAGAAGCTGTTGTTTTGCCTGCTCCGTTACAACCTGCGATGATGTATAGATTGGGCATTTTTACAATTTACGTCTTAAGAAACAATTTCTTTACTACAACTACAAAGGCTTACCCTACCACTAATAATCCTATCGCAAATAAAATAACCACGCCCACAACCATAGCAAAGATGTAAGTACCTACTTGTCCATTCTGCATCAAACGCATACGGCTGCTACCCCAGTTCACGAGGCGGCCTATTCCGTTTACAACTCCATCAATACCACTGCGTTCAGCATATTTATCCATTGCTACAGATAATCCCTTTATTGGTTTCACTATCACATTATCGTACAATTCATCTACATACCATTTGTTCTCCAATACTTTGGCAATGCCTGTATTTTCTTTGAAATCAGGTTTCTTTGTTCTTACATAAGCCAGTATAATCATTACCACAACCAAGCCTACAGATAATCCCATAAGCATCCATTCTGTTTCATGGCTCAAATGATGAAGACCAAAATTATTTACGACAGGTGCCAGGTATTCATTTAATAAATGGTGCTCACTGAATACTTCAGGCAAACCAACATAGCCACCAATTACTGCAAGAATAGCAAGAATAATTAACGGGAAGGTCATTGCTGCAGGACTTTCATGCAGGTGATGTTCCTGATCGTGTGTACCACGGAAAGTACCGGTAAATGTAAAGAAGTATAAACGGAACATGTAAAACGCGGTCATCATAGCACCAGCAAGTCCGAAGTAATAATAAATTGGATTTTTGGCATAAGCTGCAGCTAATATTTCATCTTTCGAAAAGAAACCTGAAAAGCCCGGAATACCGGCAATTGCAAGGCAGCCTAATAAGAAAGTGATTTGCGTAATGCGCATCTTCTTACCTAAACCACCCATAAAGCGGAGATCCTGTTCACCTCCCATAGCATGAATAACAGATCCTGAACCCAGGAACAATAAGGCTTTGAAGAAAGCATGTGTCATAACATGGAATACAGCACTATTGTAAGCACCTACGCCCAATGCCAGGAACATATAACCCAGTTGGCTTACGGTAGAATAAGCCAGTACTTTTTTAATATCATTTTGCTTGATGGCAATACTGGCTGCGAATACAGCAGTAGCCAATCCGATAACAGCAACCAAGGTTTGAGCCATTGGTGCAAGATTATAAATAGCGCTGCTGCGGGCAATCATATAAATACCTGCAGTAACCATGGTAGCCGCGTGTATCAATGCAGATACAGGAGTAGGGCCGGCCATCGCATCGGGCAACCAGGTGTATAAAGGTATTTGAGCACTTTTACCCATTGCTCCTATAAAGAAACATATGGCAATCGCATTCATAGTATTGCTGGAAATATTGGAAGGCAAACCTTCGGTCAGTTGTGGGAACAATTCACCATAACTGGCAGTACCAAAGTGATACAGGGTAAGGAACATACCTACCAGGAAACCCAGGTCACCAATACGGTTCATGACAAAGGCCTTCTTAGATGCATTTGTATAATCCCTTCTTTTGTACCAGAAACCAATCAATAAGTATGAAGCAAGACCTACGCCTTCCCAACCGATGAACATAATTACATAGTTGGCGCCCAATACGAGCAACAACATAGCAAATACGAAGAAATTCAGATAAGCGAAGTATTTGGTATAGCCCGCATCATCGTGCATATACGAAGTAGAATATACATGGATCAGGAAACCGACACCGGTAA
Organism: Taibaiella sp.; assembly: GCA_041660405.1. Taxonomy (GTDB): domain Bacteria; phylum Bacteroidota; class Bacteroidia; order Chitinophagales; family Chitinophagaceae; genus Taibaiella. Next base: position 14,776 of record JBAZWL010000001.1, read on the forward strand.
TAATTAATAGAAACAAAGAAGACAATGCATCGACCTGGAACGCAAAAGGAATATTCAATTTGCCGGATTGAATAAAATCAAAAAGATGAACCACACCTGCTTCGGCCGGATTACTTTTTATCTGAAAAAAGATACCAAGTGATACTGCAAAAGAGGCCAGCATGGCTACACTTGCCAATACGCCGGAAACTTTCTTAGGCATGGATTTCCAAAACAGGCCATTGATCAGGAAACCGATAAGCGGGAAAAGCGGAACTAAGTAAACTAAATCTTTCATAAACCAATGCTGGTGTACTTAACTTAAAAAAGGTACGATGTTATTAATCTTAATCGGAACGGTAATGTGTAAACTGAATTAGAATATATGGCTTGGGATTTCCTCCCAACAACACCGTTAATGCTTCAACCTGTTCAATATATTGATATCAACAGAATGCACTTTCCGGTACATCATTACAATAATAGCCAGCCCTACGGCAACTTCTGCAGCAGCTACCACCATAATAAAGAACACAAATATCTGTGCATCAGAATTGCCATACATTTTACTGAACGCCACCATCAACAGGTTTACAGCATTCAACATCAGTTCGATGCACATAAATACGATAATAGCGTTTCGACGCATCAATACACCCATAATACCTATGGAAAATAATGCAAGACTCAGGAATAAATAGTATTGTATCGGCATATTACCCCAACCCCTAAAGGGGCTTTTTACTTCCGTCTCATTTTAAAGACTTCGGTGGTTATTAATAAATTCTTCTATAATGGAAACAACTTTTTCAAGCTGTTTATTAACGTCATCATTTGTAACTCTGATTACTTTTAGCCCTAAACCTTCGATTACATTTTGCCTTTCTTTATCGTTTTGGGCTACATCTTCTCTCTCATGAATTTTACCATCAACTTCAATTACTAACAGCAATTTATGGCAATAAAAATCTGCAATATAAAATCCCAATGGATGCTGCCGTCTAAACTTATATCCCAAAGGCTTTTGTTTCAAATATCCCCACAACAACATTTCCGCCTCAGTCATTCTATTTCTTAAATCTTTTGCCCACTCAAATATCAAACTTCCCGCCCCATAAAACATTTTCGTTGCCATAGGCAGATCCTCAAGTAAACTCAAAAATTAACGATCGTCCCGTGAAAGCCCCTTTAGGGGTTTGGGGTGGCTTCTTCCTTCTTACCTATCACCATTGCACCGATCATTGCACTCAGGAACAGCACGCTGCTCACTTCAAATGGTAAAACGTATTCTTTAAACAAAACCTGACCAAGGTTTTTGATCAATCCAATTTCACCATCACTTCCTATTCTTGTTTCTGTATTAAGGTTAGCTGTTTTCAATGCAGCAATAATTACCAGGAATAAAGCACCGCCACTTAATACGGCTGCAAACTGTACCAGCCGGCTTTTCTGTGGCTCTGCATCAGCATTCAGATTCATCAGCATGATTACAAACAGAAAAAGTACCATAATCGCGCCGGCATAAACGATAACATTTACTATCGCCAGAAATTGTGCATTCATCAATACATAATGGCCGGAAATAGCGAAGAAAGTGGCAATCAGGAACAACACGCTTTTAACCGGATTACGACTTAAAATAACGCCCAAAGCGCAACCTATAGCCATTGCAGATAAAAACCAGAACAGTATTTCGTGTAAACTCATTTTATAAATTAAAAATTTAAAAGTCAAAATGCAAAAGTGAAAATGGGAAAAATCAAAAACTTGAAATCATGAATGCTTTGACTTTTTAATTTTGACTTTTGACTTCATATTATCCTTTCCCTGTTTGCGCCCTTTTCTTCATTTGTTCATCCGTGATGAGCATATCTTCTTTCTTATAAATAAAATAATCACGGGTATAATTGGAAGGCATTACAGTTTCACTCAGGTAAATAGCATCTTTCGGGCAAGCTTCCTCGCAATAGCCACAGAAAATACAGCGCAACATATTGATCTCATATTTGGCTGCATATTTCTCTTCGCGGTAAAGATTTTCTTCGCCTTTCTTACGTTCAGCGGCTTCCATCGTAATGGCTTCTGCAGGACAGGCCAATGCGCACAAGCCACATGCTGTACATTTTTCACGCCCTTCTTCATCTCGGTTCAATACATGCAGGCCACGGAATACCGGGCTAAACGGACGTTTTACTTCAGGATAACTTACAGTGGCTTTCTTTTTAAAAATATGGCCCAATGTAATTTTCAATCCTTTGGCTATAGCCGGTATATAGATCTTTTCCCCGAATGTCATCGGGCTGCGATCTACTGATATGGCTCTTTTAGTCAATTGCATAATGCACACTCCTGATCCAACAGGATCTATTTTGATACTTATTTATTAAAAAAGAATAAAATCACACCGCCGGTAATTACCAGGTTGATCAATGCCAATGGAATCAACCCTTTCCATCCCAAATTCAATAATTGATCGTAACGGAAACGGGGTAAGGTCCAGCGGATAAACATGAAAAACAGGATAAACCCAATCACTTTTACCATCAATACTGTTACACAAATAATAGAAAACAACCCACCCGGAACTGCAGCCTGTACCTGATCCATCCACGGGAAATTATATCCGCCAAAGAATACTGTAGCCAATACTGCACTACTGATAAACATATTGATGTATTCCGCAAAAAGATATAAACCCAGTTTCATAGAAGAATACTCCTGGTGGTAACCCATATTCAATTCACTTTCGCACTCCGGCATATCAAATGGCGCACGGTTCAGCTCCGCAAAAGAACAAACCAGGAATATCAGGAATGCTAAAGGTTGCTTGAAAAAGTTCCAGGAAAAATAACCATCCTGCCAGAAACCATGTTGTTGTCCTACTATTTCGCGAAGGCTTAATGTCTGCGTAACCATCAGCACTGCTATCAGGCTTAGACCCATAGCCAGCTCATAAGAGATAGATTGTGATGCTGCACGGATTGCACTAAGTAAAGAGAATTTATTATTGGACGACCAGCCACCAAGCATGATACCATATACACCAAGACTTACTACACCAAAAATGTACAATATCCCGATATTGATATCTGCAACTTGTAAAGAAATATTTCTTTCTGTGCCACCAATATTTATAGAAAAATCAGGCCCCCAGGGAATTATAGCGCTGGTCATCAGTGCCGTGACCATAAATAAGGCCGGCCCCATGATAAATAAAGTACGTGTGGAGCGATCAGGAACAATTTCTTCTTTGAAGAAAAGCTTACCGCCATCGGCCAAAGGCTGCAATAAACCAAAGATACCTGCACGTGCCGGCCCTATACGGTCCTGCATAATGGCAGCTACTTTACGTTCGCCCCAGGTTGCATAAGCTGCTACACCGAACGAAGAAAGAATGATCACCAGGATCAATGCAATCTTCTCAATAAAAAATATCCAATCAATTGATAATAATAACATGACGGCGCAAAAGTAATAAGAATGTAAAACCTATGGTTGAAAACTATTTAAAATCATCAGAATGAGCCGGACCTTCAATTTCGCTCAAATGAATCTGCGGCTTGTTCACCTCGCTGATATCATGAATATCAAGCGTCAGTTTAGGTGCTTTTCCGATCACCTTATCAAGAAACACCGGCTGTTTGGCCATACCTACTTTACCTTGATAATGCCCCTGAGCAATTACACTGCTACGGCTAACCTTTGTAGGCCCTTCAATTACCCAGTCCTTCGTTTCTTTTTTCTCGAAACGACATTCATTACAGATCCAGCCAGTCTCACCATTGCTTGCAGTAGCTACTTCGCCCCACTCATCTTTTCTTGCTGTTACGCGAAATACTTCATCACCTCTCATCCACAACCTTACTTCACCGCAACATTTTGGATTGCTGCAATTTCTATGCGCTTCCAAAGGTTTGGTAAACCATACCCTGTTTTTAAAACGGAAGGTTTTATCGGTCAAAGCGCCTACAGGACACACGTCTATCACGTTTCCGATAAAGTCATTATCCAAGGCCTTGCTGATACAAGTACTGATCTTCGCATGATCGCCACGGTCAAGAATACCATGTTCACGGGTTTCGGTCAATTGCTCTGCTGTAAATACACAACGGAAACACATGATACAACGGTTCATGTGTAACTGAATATGCGGCCCTATATCTTCCGGTTCAAAAGTACGGCGATCGTATTCGTAGCGGGTATTGGCGCTACCATTTTCATAGCTAAGGTTTTGCAGATCGCATTCTCCGGCCTGGTCACACACAGGACAATCCAAAGGGTGATTCAGTAAAAGAAATTCCGTAACACCTTTACGGGCATCTATTACTTTAGGTGAAGTCATGCTCAGCACTTCCATACCATCCATAACTCCAGTGCGGCAACTGGCTACCAGCTTAGGCATAGGTCGTGGATCTTTTTCCGAACCCTTACTTACCTCTACCAGACAAGTACGACACTTACCGCCGCTACCTTTCAATTTGCTGTAATAGCACATGGTAGGCGGTGCCACCTCGCCACCAATCCTGCGCGCAGCCTCCAGGATAGTAGTACCCGGAGCTACCTCTATCGTTATATTATCTATGGTTACTTTAATATTGTCAGCCATTCTTCTCTTTATTTCTCGCAACGAACGCAACGGAGGCGCAACGATGCTAAGGTCAAAGGTTATTTGCAATTCTATGTATTCCGTCTTTCAAAAAAGAGGTATTAAAGTTTATTAATAACCCCAATTTAAGTTTGGTTAATTTAAGATAAGTTAATACTTGCTTATAATGAACGTCAGCCAATAACTCTACACTTTTAAATTCAATAATTACTTTTCGATCAATAATAAAATCCGCTCTGAAGCCTGCCTCCAATCTTATGGTTTCATGAACCAATGGAATTGGATGTTGTCTCAAAAAAGGTATTTCTGTCTTTGTCCATTCATAAGAAAACAATTCCTCATAAACACTTTCAAACAATCCCGGACCATATTGCTTATGAATTTTAAAAGCGACATCCAAAACCAGTTTCGCAATTTCATTCTCATTCATAATAAATCCTATGTCGTTGCGTCTCCTTTGCGTTCGTTGCGAGAAAAAAACTAAACTAAACTAAAACCTCCCGCGGATCCGCGTAATGAGCCAATCCGAAATTCCTTGTTTGTGCTTCGTCAGGATTTGTAATATGCCACTCAAATTCATCTCTGAAATGCCTGATTGCAGCGGCTACCGGCCATGCAGCAGCATCTCCCAGCGGACAAATGGTATTTCCTTCAATTCTGCGCTGGATATCCCAAAGCAGATCGATGTCTTCCATTTTACCTTTACCGTATTCAATGCTCTTCAGTATCTTATACATCCAGCCTGTTCCTTCACGGCAAGGAGAACATTGTCCACAGCTTTCGTGATTGTAAAAATGGGCGAGGCTCATCGTGTGACGAACCACACATTGATCTTCATCCAATACAATAAAGCCACCGGAACCCAACATAGATCCTGTGGCAAATCCGCCTTCAGAAAGACTTTCGTAATTCATCAGACGTTGCTGGCCTTTGGCATCTTTCAATAGTAAATTTTGCGGAAGAATAGGTACGGAAGAACCACCCGGAATACACGCCTTTAATTTTTTACCATTGGGAATACCACCACAATATTCATCACTGTATATAAACTCTTCTACCGAAAGGTCGAAGCCTATTTCGTAAACACCCGGCTTATTCAAATTACCACAGGCAGACATCAGTTTGGTACCTGTAGAGCGACCCACACCAATCTTGCCATATTCTTCACCACCCATATTAATGATGGGAACAATAGCAGCCAATGTTTCTACATTGTTTACCACGGTAGGTCTCATCCACAAACCAGCGATTGCCGGGAATGGAGGCTTAATACGTGGGTTACCACGCTTTCCTTCCAATGATTCGATCAACGCTGTTTCTTCTCCGCAGATATAAGCTCCACCTCCACGCTGTACATATATTTCACAATCAAAACCAGTGCCCTGGATATTCTTGCCAAGCCAGCCATTGTTCTTTGCTTCGGCTATCGCTTGTTCCAATATATCCGGGATCCAGGCATATTCACCACGGATGTAAATATAAGTAGCGTTGGAACCTAATGCAAAAGAGGAAACGATCAATCCTTCGATAAGCAGGTGGGGCAGGAATTCCATCAGGTAACGATCCTTAAAAGTACCGGGCTCTGACTCATCTGCATTGCACACCAAATGGCGGGGAACACCTTCTGGTTTGGCCAAAAAACTCCACTTCATACCAGTTGGGAAACCGGCACCTCCACGGCCACGCAGACCGCTCTTCTTTACTTCTTCCACTATTTCTTCAGGCGTCATTTTCAATGCCTTTTCCACACTACGATAGCCTCCGTTTTTACGGTAAGCTTCGTAATACCTGATACCTTCTACGTGTTCGTGTTCTAATAGTAATTTCATTACAAATTCAAAAGTTAAAAATCAAAGCCAAAAGTACTTTCAACCGATTTTCTAATTGTATTTTAGTTTGCTTTCACACTCTGTCTGCACAGTAATTTCCACCTTTTATTTTCCTTCAACCACACTTCCAATACGTTCAATTTTATGTCGAATGACTGCCCTTTCAAGGCCCCACTCACTTTTACTTGTCTTCTTACTGTTGCTATATTTTCCACAAATTGCACTTCCTTCATCCCTTCTTCCTCTATCCCATTATATTTCAAATAACCACTTCGCAAATGTTCAAACAATGTAGTCTTATCTTCTATCAATCCGTTGGAATGGCCGAGACTAAGTTTTGTATGCAAGATCAACTGCAGGTCAATGGTATCATTCTTCTGTAAGGCGCTATCTAGTCGAGCACAAACTTCGTTGATCTGTTGGATTTTGTTATCCTGTGCCTGACCCCGATAGTTCAAAGACAGGAGACAAAACAACAACAATAAACCGGATCGCAGTTTGATAAAAGCCAAACTCACCTATTTATTTTTAGGTTCGCGGTCAAAATTGAACATCCAATTGATACCATATTGATCAACCAACATACCAAATTTTGCACCCCAGAACGTATCCTGTAAAGGCATAGTTATATTTGCACCCTCACTTAAGGCTGCAAAAACACGGTCAATATCCTCTTCATGTTTGAAATTGAGCGACAATTGCGTATTAGTGCCAGGTGTTACCTGATCTCCCGGTTTCATTACATCGCTGGCCATAAGGCTCAGGCTTCCTGCCTGAAAGGTAGCGTGCAATATTTTATCTTTCCACTCACCCGATGGTCCTTCCATCTTATTGTCCCCGTATGTTTGCTGGAAAAGAATTTCACCACCAAAAGCTTTACTATAAAAAGCTAATGCTTCTGCAGCATTGCCGTTAAAATTCAGATAAGGAGTAATCGGTTCCATAATAATATTTTTAGAAGATTAATTTTTGGCTGCTGCCCTTAATTCATCCAACAACACATCTACTTTTTCAGTAGTAAGGTGTTCTTTAAAATGTTTACCCAATTGCATCATCGGCGCATAACCGCAAGCACCAAGGCATTCAGCAGGTTTCAAAGTAAATAATCCATCTGCAGTGGTTTCTCCTTCTTTAATGGACAACCTGTTTTTGATATGATCAATGATCTGATCGCTTCCTCTCAACATACAAGGACCAGTACGGCATACTTCCAACAAATATTTACCAACAGGCTTCATGTTAAACATGGTATAAAAGGTAGCTACCTCATATACTTCTATCGGTAAAATATTCAATAAGCTAGCCACATAATCCATAACAGGCACATCCAGCCATCCGCCAAATTCATCTTGCGCCAGGTGCAGCAATGGGATCAATGCAGCTTTTTGCTTTCCTTCCGGATAACGTGCAATGATCTCTTCAACCTTTTTTAATTTCTCTTCAGAAAATTGTATCATAAACCAAATTCAAAAGTCAAAAGTCAAAACCGGCTTCAGAACTTTCTAATTTTTCATTGTAAATTAAACTATGCATCCAATTCACCTGCGATCACATTCAGTGAACTTAAGGTAACAATGGCATCACTCAATAAGCCACCGGAAACAATCTCCGGAAATGCCTGGTAATAAATAAAACATGGACGGCGGAAATGCAACCTGTACGGAGTGCGGCCACCATCACTTATCAGGTAATAACCCAGTTCACCATTTGCACCTTCCACGGAGTGATATACTTCACCAACCGGAAGATCTGTTTCACCCATAATAATTTTAAAATGGTAGATAAGAGCTTCCATTTTGGAATACACATCAGCTTTTTCGGGAAGATAAAAATCAGGAGCATCAGCATGGAAAACAGAAGGATCAAGATCTTTCAGTTTTACCAAAGCTTGTTTGATAATGCTTAAGCTTTCCCACATTTCTTTATTGCGCACCAAATAGCGATCATAAACATCGCCGGTGGTACCCACAGGTATATTAAATTCAAATTCTTCGTAAGAGGAGTAAGGGCTATGTACCCTTACATCGTAATCCACGCCGCTTGCACGCAGGTTGGGACCAGTGAAACTATAATTCAATGCACGCTCTGCACTTATAGGGCCAGCGCCTATACAGCGATCCATAAAGATACGGTTGCGATCCAGCAAGGCTTCAAACTCCTTCAGCATACCGGGGAAACCAGCTACGAAATCGTCCAGCTTCTGCCAGGCAGCTTCTGTAAAATTACGTTCGAACCCACCAATCCTTCCTATGTTGGTCGTCAGGCGGGAGCCGCATATTTCTTCATAGATCTCGTAGATCTTTTCACGCCATTGAAACACATAAGTAAATGGTGTCAATGCTCCGGTATCTACGGCTATTACAGAGTTACAAACAATATGATCGGCAATACGCGCAAGTTCCATAATGATCACACGCAGGTATTGAACCCTTTTGGGAATTTCCATGCCTACCAATTTTTCTATCGTCAGGTGCCAGCCAATATTATTGATAGGCGCAGAACAATAGTTAAGTCGATCGGTAAGTGGAGTGATCTGGTAGTATGGGCGACGTTCTGCTATTTTTTCAAATGCACGATGGATATAACCAATAGTAGGTACGGTGCTTAATACACGTTCTCCATCGATTTCCATGATATTCTGAAACACGCCGTGGGTGGCAGGATGCGTAGGCCCCACATTAATTGTGGTCGTCTGTTTTTCCAGCGATTCCTCGGCGAGTCTTATATGATGTTCCGTCATTATTGTACTACAGTTGACAGTTGGCTATTATTAGCTAAAAAATTATCCTCTCTCAGTAATGTCCTTTAGCAGACATTACTACTATCTCTTCCGGCAGAACTTTGTAAACTATTCTATGCTCCTGATTAATCCTTCTACTCCAGTATCCTTGCAAATTACCCTTTAAAGCTTCTGGCTTGCCTAATCCTTCAAACGGTGTTCTAGCAGCATTTCCAGCCAATTCAAAAATTTTGGAAATCATCTTTGGATTTTCCTTATTCCACCAGTTTAAATGCTCCCATGCTAATGGCATAAACGTAATATTACGCATCCGGGAAGCTCTTTTTTATCATCTCCTCATCTACAGGAAAAGGTTTTACTTTTCCTGATTCATAATCTTCAATCGTTTTCAACAGCTCTGGATTAGTAATAACACCAGGTTCTGCCTTTTCTTTCTTCGTTTTCATACTCAATCCAAGTTTATCAACCAATTGTTTAAACAATTCAGTTGTACTTTGATCAGCATGTTCAATGATAAGTGTATTCATTATAATACCTCCTTAATTATTATTTATCCTCTTCCAAACATTTCATCATCCTTATCCATCCTGGTAGGATCTTCCATCGGGTACTCTTTTCTCATCGGGAAATAATCCATCTCATCCACATTCAAAATACGGGTAAGGTCGGGATGTCCTACAAAATTAATACCAAAGAAGTCATAAGTTTCACGTTCCATCCAGTTGGCACCGGAAAATACCGGTGTGGCCGAAAATACATCCGGTTGTGCAACAGGAACGTACACTTTCATTCTGATGCGGACATTATCAACCAGGTTATGCAAATGATATACCGCGCTTAATTCCTCTCCAAGCCTGTCCGGGAAATGATTGCCGGTCAGGTCGGTCAGGAATTGAAACTGAAGTTCCTGATCGTGATATAAAAACTGCAATACTTCCAACCCTTTCGCAGCAGGCGCACGAAATGCAAGCATTCCGTATGGTTCTTCCCATTCGCTCAGCTCCGGAAATTTCTCTGAAAGACGTTGTTTAATTAGTTCGTTGGTCATACCCCAAACCCCTCAAGGGGCTTTTATTTATATTTTTTCCACTCGCGTCACCCCCTTTAGGGGGCCGGGGGGTGATTTATTATTGTATTCCGTACTCGTTCAATAAGCCTTTGTATTGATCACTATGGCGACGACGCAGGCTTTCATTCTTTACTATTTCCTGCAATTTCATTACACCATCCAATATTCCTTCTGGTCTTGGCGGGCAACCTGGTACATATACATCTACCGGAATTACCTGGTCTATGCCTTGAAGCACAGGGTAAGAATCAAATATTCCACCACTGCTGGCGCAAGCACCGATGGCAATTACCCAACGGGGTTCTGCCATTTGCAGGTAAACCTGGCGCAAGATCGGAGCCATTTTCTTGGCAATAGTTCCTGCTACCAATAACATATCGCACTGGCGGGGGGTGAAGCCCATACGCTCCGACCCGAAACGGGCAAGATCGTAGTTGGCACCCATGGTTGCCATGAACTCAATACCGCAACATGATGTGGCAAATGGTAAGGGCCAAAGCGAATTTGCTCTTGCCAAACCTATTACCTGGTCAAATTTTGTAGCCATAAAGCCTTCTCCCTGATAGCCATCAGGAATATTAGCCACTGTTACTTTTGTATTCTCGTTATATTGAACCGGACGCATCTTTTCAAATTTTGAATTTTGGATTTTGAATTTTGGATGCGTTAAATATTTTCCTTTGCTGTTTTCACAATAGAGGTAATAATTCTAATAATAGCATCAATTTCATTCAAAAATTCTTCTAAATTACTTTTAGTTAATTTCCCTTCTTTTAATAATTGCAACCAGTATTTTGTTTCTCTTGCTTCTTTAGAAGCTATTCCCATCTTAGCAATAAAGTCTGCCCTACTTACTCCCGCTTCAGCTTCAACTACATTAGCTCCAACACTTGTCGCAGATCTTAATAATTGTTTCGATAATATAAATTCTTTCTCTTCAATTAACTGTTTATACAGGCTGATAATGGACAATGAAAACTGAAAAGTTTTATTTTTTATTAAATTATCCTTCATCATTCAAAATTCAACATCTAAAATCCAACATTATCAATTAATCTTCCCACTTCAAAGCACCTTTCTTAATAATGTAGTAAAAACCACAGAAGAAGAAGCCTACAAACATCAATACAGCATAAAAACCTTCTTTACCCAATGCCCTGAAGTTAACAGCGTATGGGTAGAAAAAGATTACTTCAACATCAAATAAAACGAAAAGAATTGCTACCAGGAAGTATTTAACAGCCATCGGCTGACGGGCATTACCAATAGATGGAATACCACTTTCAAAATTTATTAGCTTGTCGCTGGTACGGCGTTTGGGACCTAATAACTGTGATGCGATCATCATAATGGCCACAAAGCCAATCGCAATCAATAACTGTATAGCAACCGGCATAAAACTGCCTGCACTTTTGGTAGCTTCTACTGCCAGAAAAAGTATGTTCATAAATATTATCTACGGAATTAACTGTACCAACATACAAAAGTAGGGCATGTTGCAGGAATTTACAAACTTATGACAATAAAATAACCGTTTATTTAAGCAATAAGCCCGTGGTTTTGAGTACCACGGGCTTATTTATTTATATCATTTGACTTTTCTTAATTCACTGCAGGCAAAAACGAATATTTATTAGCATATTCCATCATTTGTTCGTAGAAAGAGGTTGGATATTCCAGTTTCACATCTGTAATTTTATCACCATCCATTACTGGCACCAGACGAGGCTGTATAAATCCTTTGTAGGCTTTCAGGTTCAGTTTTGCGTAGCGTTCCAATACTTCTTTGTGCAATTCCTGGTTTACTTTTACACCATAGTTTTCCACCAGGTTTTTACCGGCATTAAAGTCACCTTCGGATTTTATGCGTTGTATTTCTCGCAGCAATTCGCCAAACAGTACACGCAATTTTTCATAGTCATTGATCTGCACGTAAGTTTTGCCATCTTTTTTGATGAATTCCACCACATTATCTTTTTTGCCTTTTTCGTAAACCCAATAAGCATTCAATGCACGGTTACGCATGTGGGCTTCTTCAATATTATCACCTAATTTCAAGCGCGTAAGTTGGGTCATCAGGCCGTTCATCATATAGCTGTCATATTCTGCTTTACCAACTTCCAGCGAAGGCATTACACCGATCTGAACCAATTTAGGGTCCATGATGTAATATAAAGCTACCAGGTCAGCACGTGCTTCTTCGAGCGCAGAGGCATAATTCTTCAATGTTTTATCAGGTGTACCTACTCCCGGGTTAATTTGTCCGGAAGCGTGACCGATACATTCGTGCATGTCCGTATGCAGATCGCTACCCAGGTTACCGTGCTCTTTCATGCGTTTCAGTTTGGCAGGATCGGCAACAAATTCATCCAGCATACCACTACCAGCGCTTGCTGTGTTGTAGGCGTATACAATATTGCTTAATGATACAGATTTAGAGCCGTGTTCTTTTCTTAACCAATCAGAGTTAGGCAGGTTAATACCAATTGGTGTACTTGGAGCAGCATCGCCCGATTCTACAATTACCGTAATGGCTTTTGCTGTGATACCTTTTACCGTTTTCTTTTTATGCTCAGGCATCAAAGGCGAATTGTCTTCAAACCATTGTGCTTCTTTGGCTATTGCGGCAATCTTCTTGGTTGTCTCCATGTCTTTCAAAGACAAAACACTTTCAAAGCTTCCTTTTTTACCAATAGGATCGTTATACACTTCTATAAAACCATGGCTGATATCAAGGCGGCTGGCCGTATCAGCTACCCAGGCAATGTTGTATTCATCCCATTTATGCAGATCGCCGGTTTTGTAATATTCCGATAGCAATTGGATTGCTTTCTTTTGCTGGGCATTTTCGGCTACTGTAGCTGCTTTATCCAGCCAGTAAACTACCTTTTGCAAAGCAGCATCGTACATACCACCTACTTTCCAGGTTTTTTCAACTATCTGGCCATTTTCCTTCATCAGCTTGCTGTTCAGGCCCCACTCTGGTTCCTGTTCGCTATGTGGAAATTTGGTTGCATCACCATAAAAAGCTTCTACTTCTTTCTGCGTTACGCCTTCATAAAAATTTACAGAAGAATTCGCAACATTATCTACGCCGGCACGCAGGTCAACCATTTTGGATTGGAACTTAGGATCAAAGATCACTGGTTTCATCCTGGTCAGGAAAGCATCTACGGTTTCGCCCTGGGCCAATGGTAATTTACTTTGGTCACTGTTTTTTACCAGTTCGGAGAAATATTCGAATGAGCATTCCGGTACAAATTTATCTTTGGAATAATGGTGGTGATTGCCAGTGCTAAACCATACACGACCGGCATATTCATTGAATTTTTTCCAGTCTTCTCCGTTTTTATCTCCTTTATAAGTACCATAAACAGCTTCAATGGTTTTACGCAAAGTCAAGCCATATTTATTAGCCTGATCGTAATACAGATCACGACCGGAAAGCGCTGCTTCGTATAGATAATAAGCAAGCGTTTTTTGCTGAAGGGTCAATTCATTGAACCCAGGCACCTGGTAACGCAACAATTGCAGGTCGGCAAAAGCTTCACCATTTACTTTAAAATCCGGATCGTAACCGGCAGCTTCTTTTTTCTGGTCATCTTTGCCGGCTTCGCCGCCTTTGTTTTCACCACAGGCAGAGAATAATAATGTTCCCGAAAGAAGCATAATTCCAAGTTTAGTTTTGTTCATATTCGTTTGAGTAATTGATCTGAAAGGTAAAACAGGGACTAAAAATAGGAAAATTAGCTGCAATTAAAGGGAGTATTAACGAATTCACCCTTTTGAGGGGAATTTAAGGGTAAGTGCTATTACCCCCCTAATACAATAAAGCATAGAAAAGTGTACTTATAATGTACTTAAAGTGCAATTATTTTGTACTTTAAGTGTAATTGTTTACCACTTTAAGTGTAATTGTTTTGTACTTTAAGTGCAATTGTTTTGTACTTTAAGTGTAATTATTTTGTACTTTAAGTGCAATTGTTTTGTACTTTAAGTGTAATTATTTTGTACTTTAAGTGTAATTGTTTTGTACTTTAAGTGTAATTGTTTACCACTTTAAGTGTAATTGTTTTGTACTTTAAGTGCAATCGTATTCTACTTTAAGTGTATTGAAATCATCTTTGCAATAAAAAATACGACGCCTGCGTTAAACACATTATTTTTGCAGAGCATAAAAGGCCTTCAGGCAATCATATTTTGAAAGAAAAGATTCATACCGTTAATTTAATAAAGCGCTACGGTGGTCGTACGGTAGTAAACAATAGTTCGATTGAAGTATCGCAAGGTGAAATTGTGGGATTATTGGGGCCTAACGGTGCCGGTAAAACCACATCGTTTTATATGGTGGTCGGTCTGGTAAAGCCCGATGAAGGAGAAGTATTTCTGAATGATGTGAACATTACCAAATTGCCCATGTACAAACGTGCGCAAATGGGCATTGGTTATCTGCCACAGGAAGCATCGGTATTCCGTAAGCTATCTGTAGAAGATAATATTGCAGCAGTATTGGAAATGACCAAACTTACCCGAGAGCAACAAAAAGAGAAACTGGAAAGCCTGATTGCAGAATTTCGCTTAGCCCACGTACGTAAAAGCCCCGGCGATGTGTTGAGTGGTGGCGAACGCCGCCGTACCGAGATTGCGCGTGCCCTTGCTGTAAATCCTAAATTTATTTTACTGGATGAACCTTTTGCCGGTATTGACCCCATTGCAGTAGAAGATATCCAGGCCATTGTAGCCAGGTTGAAATACAAGAATATTGGTATCCTGATTACGGATCACAACGTAACAGAAACGCTTTCTATTACTGACCGTGCCTACCTGATGTTTGAAGGTAAACTGCTAAAAGCCGGTACTGCAGAGGAACTTGCCGAAGATGAACAGGTAAGAAAATTATATCTTGGCCGCGATTTTGTATTGAAGCGTAAGGATTGGTTGCATGAAGAGGCTTTGGATAATATTAATGCGAAACCATCTTCAGACCTACCACCGAACCTATCAAAGTAAAGATGAAAAAGATGCGCCAGAAGGTTACCGGTTCTTTGAAAAAGAAAATACCCATCAGCACGGTTCCAACAGCGCCAATGCCTGTCCATACCGCATAACCGGTGCCCAGAGGTAGGGCTGTAGGCCCCGAAGTGGCACGATATAGCAGGTACATGCTCAAGCTCATGGTTATAAAAAAACCAACAAGCCATAAGACAAAGGTTGAACCACTGGTTTGATTGGCTTTACCCAGGCAAGTAGTAAATGCGACTTCAAATAAACCCGCGACGATCAGGATGATCCAATTCATAGTCCGTTTTTAAGAACGCGAAGATAAGCCTTCTTAACCCTATAAGGGTTTAAAACCCTTATAGGGTTGGCGGCTAATAAAAATATTTCGATGAAATTATTATTAAAAATATTTCCCATTGTACTGTTGGTCATGGCTTTAAATGCAGCCTCGGCGCAGGAATTGTTTAAAACCATTCCTACAGAAAAAGCAAGATCTATCAACACGGATGAGCTTGGCAATGTTTACCTGGTAAGGGAAGACAATGCATTGATCCGTTACAATCCGGATGGCGATAGTACCGGCAATTTCCGCAGTATTCAGAATGGCGACCTGCTGTGGGTAGATGCTACCAATCCTATGAGGATCTTGCTGTACTATCCGGCCTTTTCCAAAATCATTTTACTGGACAGAATGCTTACGGTCAAAAATGAACTGGACCTGAAAAAGCTAAACATCTTCAACGCGCCTGCAGTGGGCATGTCGGCCGACGGCAGGATATGGATCTATGATTATGTAAATGCCCGGTTGAAAAAAATAGATGATCAGTTGAATATAACCAATACAGGCAACGATATGCGTCAGGAGTCGAATACAGTGCCCCGCCCTACTGCTCTCATAGAAAGAGAAGCAAGGGTTTATCTCTGTGATTCTGTAAATGGTATTTATACATTTGACCGCTTTGCCAGTTATCTGAATACCTTAGAAATAACCGGGGTAAAACAATTGCAGGCTTTTGGCTCCCAACTTATTTATCGCAATCATGATACACTTAAAGCCTACAATATAAAAACACTGGCGCTTAAAACTATTCCCCTGCCTGCTGAAGCTGATTTTATTGATGCTCGTATTGAACGCAACCGGATGTATTTCCTGTTTAAAGACCGGCTGGAATTTTACAAAGTAGCGAATGAAGAATAAAAGGAAACACAATTTCTGCTATGTAAGTGGGCAGTGGGCAATTGGCAGTGGGCAAATTGGAAAACTTAACACTTACTACTGACAACTGACCACTTCTATTAATAATTCTTATTCCCTGTTCGCTATAAATTCTGCAACTTTGCGGCTCAATAATCAGATATGAACAAACATTCGATCAATATCAACGTACACCTGGATAATGAAAAAATGCCGGAACACATGGACTGGAGCGCAACCGGCAGCAATAGCGAAGACCCTAAGCCGGCCAAAGGCGTATTGCTTTCCCTTTGGGACGGGCAGGAAAAAACAGCTTTGCGTATTGATCTCTGGACCAAAAAAATGATGGTAGATGAAATGAACGATTTCTTTTTCCAGACTTTAATGACCATGGCCGATACCTACACCCGCGCTACCCGCAACGAAGCTTTGTCTGAAGACATGAAAACATTTGCCCGCGAATTCAAAAAGAAAGCGGACGAGAAGCTGATGGAAGACGAGAAAAAATAAGGTTTTTTTATAAAATACAAAGGCCGGGAAATATTTCCCGGCCTTTGTATTTGTATTGATCAGATAAATTACGCCAACGCACCACTTACCTGTGGTATTTCTTTTGGATACAATTGCTTTTCCAGTTTTTCCCGCACTGCAGAGAAAGCATCCAATGTAATCTGGATATCTTCGTCGGTATGTACTGCAGTAGGTATCAAACGCAGTATCAGGTGGCCTTTAGGAATAACCGGGTACATTACCATAGAGCAGAAAATATTGTAATTCTCTCTCAAATCTACTACAAGCTGTGTAGCATCGGTCACACCACTTTCCATATAAACCGGTGTAACAGGCGTATTGGTTGTTCCAATATTGAAACCACGCTCTCTTAAACCGTTTTGAAGTTTATTTACATTTTCCCATAGTTTAGCTTTCAACTGTGGTTGTGTACGGATCAGTTCCATACGTTTCAAACCACCCACTACCATAGCCATAGGCAAAGATTTGGCGAATATCTGAGAACGCATATTGTAACGCAGATAATAGATAATATCCTTGCTACCGCCAATAAACCCACCAATACCGGCCAATGATTTAGCGAAAGTAGAAAAGTACAGGTCAATACCATCAATACAATTCTGCTCTTCACCAATACCAGCACCTTTTTCACCCATTGTACCAAAACCATGTGCATCATCTACAAACAGGCGGAATTCATATTTTTCTTTTAAAGCAATAATATCTGCAATACGGCCCTGGTTGCCATTCATACCAAATACACCTTCTGTAATGACCATTATGCCACCGGTTGTACCTTCTACAAGTTTAGCAGCGCGCTCCAATTGTTTAGCACAATCTTCTACATCATTATGATTGAATTTAAAACGTTTACCCATATGCATACGCAAACCATCAATAATACAGGCGTGGCTTTCAGCATCATAAACAACAACATCGTGGCGGGAAAGCAGGGAATCAATAGCGGACGACATACCTTGATATCCGTAGTTGAGCAACATCACATCTTCTTTACCAATAAATGAAGCAAACTCACGTTCCAGTTGATCATGATAGTTAGAGTTACCACTCATCATACGAGCTCCCATAGGATAAGCCATTCCCCATTTAGCAGCGGCTTCGGCATCGGCTTTACGTACTTCAGGATGGTTGGCCAGGCCCAGATAATTATTTAAACTCCACACGATCTTTTCCTTACCCCGAAACATCATACGATTACTGATTTCTCCTTCGAGTTTTGGAAACGCGAAGTATTCGTGTGCCTGTTCTTTATACTGACCAATTGGTCCCCCGTCCTTTTGAAATTTGGCAAAAATGTCCATGTCTATCTATTAGAAATTAAATATTAATAAAATGAAAACTCCGTGTTATAATTTCCGAAATTCCGGCAAAATTAATAAAATATAAACGTTTATTGCTTTTTCGGCTATTATAAACCAATGTCAGGCGCATTAGTTTAATTGTGCCCTGAATGTTGCCGGGATAGAACAGACCTTTCCGGCTTTATAATCGTAGCACACCATACCTGTTTTGGCATGGGCTATTTCAATAAGTTTATCTTCCCGTGTGGTTGTGATCTTGTACATGAAATCGAATGAGCGTGAGCCAACCTCGTCTGTAAACAATTCCACGGTTAGCACATCACCATAATATCCTTCGTTCCGATAGGCAATCATCACATCTGCCATAATCATTCCACAGCCGCCCACTTCCAACTCGGTATAACCCAGTGCTGCCAGGAACTGCATACGGGCATCATGCATTATAGAAAGTACAATATCGTTACCTAAATGATTTCCATAATTCATATCGGTAATTCTCAAAGGAATTTGTGCTGTGAAAATAGGTTTTTGGGTAGGAAAATTTAATTTTACACGTGCCATAAGAAATTGATAGATAAAAACCCAGAAGATGAAGATAATATGTATCGGGCGAAATTACGCTGAACACGCGAAAGAATTGAATAATGCTGTACCCAAAGAGCCCGTAGTTTTTATAAAACCCAAATCTGCATTGGCCAGACCGGGTATTCCTATTCATTATCCTGAATTTACCGACAACCTTCAATATGAATGTGAAGTAGTACTTCGTGTATGCAAAAACGGGAAACAAATACCTCAAAAATTTGCCCGGCAATATTTTGACCACTGGACAGTTGGTATTGATTTTACAGCAAGGGATTTACAAAATAAATTAAAGGAAGAGGGTTTACCCTGGGAAAAAGCAAAGGCATTTGACGATTCGGCCGTGGTAGGCAATTTTATCCCGATAGATTATGATATCTTATACAGTTCCTCTTTTTCATTGAACTTAAATGAGGAGCCTGTTCAACGTGGCCACACTTCAGATCTTATTTTTTCTTTTGAGCACCTGGTCAGCCATATATCCCAATATTTTACTTTACAGATAGGCGACCTTATTTTTACTGGTACACCAAAAGGTGTGGGTCCGGTGTTGCCTTATGATGTGTTATCCGGCTATCTCAATCATGAAAAGATGTTTGAAGTAGAGGTAAGATAAAAACGAACAACTCACGCTTACAGGGGGAAGTCCGGCCGGATTTTTTTCCGGTACTTTGTATTGCTGGAATATGAATATAATGAAGAAGGGCCGACAACAAAGCAGGATAAATATTTCTTCAACTATAGGTTGTCTGTCACTACTATTGCTGCTTCTTCTCCCTGCTTTTCATGTAGCTGCGCAGAAATATAATTTCATTAATCTTAATGTAGAAAACGGGCTTGCACAATCGCAGGTTACTGTATTTGCCCAGGATAAGAATAATGAATTGCTGATAGGCACTTACGGAGGATTGTCCATATTTGATGGTACAAACTTTGTAAATTATAACAAAGGTAATGGCCTTCCTCAAAACCTCATCAAAGCCATTAGCTGCGACCAGCAACAGAATATATGGATCGGAACCAATAATGGAATCTCCCGCTATGATGGTAAAAGCTTCAGGACTTTTTATCCTTCCATCAAAGCTGAAGAAAATGCTGTAGATCAGATAGAGACTGATGCATACAACAATGTATGGGCTTTTGTTAGTGGAGCTTTATATCGTTTTGATGGCAAGAAATTTCGGGAAGAACATACGCTGGATACTGTTACCGCGATTACATTGGACAAAAGCGGAAAGCTTTGGGCGGTGTCTCATACAAAAGGGATTTATGTATATAACGGTAAGCAGTGGAATAAAGAAATTGATTTCTCCGGCGACCATACCTTGTACATTCAAAAAATAATTTTTGGTACCTATAGTGGCACCTTGTATACCTATGGCAACAAAGGTATACAGGTGGCAGATAAGGGTAAATTAAAATCGCCGGAATGGATGAAACGCTTTCCGGCAAAGGGATTTTTGAATAAAATATTGGAAGACAGCAAAGGCAATATCTGGCTATCGGTTACCGATGGCGGCGCCTGGGTATATAGCCAGCAAAACTGGATTCATTATACGTATCAGAACGGACTTACGGACGACAATGTGAATACTTTTTATGAAGATACAGAAGGCAATATCTGGATAGGTACCAATGGTTCTGGTATATTCAGGTACACCGGCAGTATTTTTACCTACTACGATCGCGCTTCGGGTCTGGCATCGCCCAGTGTAATGAGTATAGCGCAAAATAAGAAAGGAGATTTATTTTTCGCAAGCAGCAGCGCAGGATTGTACCAGTTGGTCAACGGAACGCCTAAGCGTATCGAGATGCCTGCTTTTGCCAACCGGATCAATTCTATTGCTACAGATTCTTCGGGTATGCTTTGGATCGGTACCGATCAGGCAGTATTGTGGAACTATGATGGCAAAAAAGCAAGAATATATGCGCCTTCAATCAAGCAATCTATATTCAGCATTTCCAATCTTTATTACCATGCAAACGCTATCTGGATATCTTCTCAAACCGGGCTTTTCAGGCTTCAGGGTGATAGCCTGAATCGGGAAAATGTGTTGCGTACGCAGATTTATGCCACCTGCAATATAAGCCAGGACTCGTTATTAGTTGGAACATTGAAAGGAGCCTATATATATCGCACTGACCTCCGTAAACTCATTCCCAAACCTTTGGTAGAAAACTCAACCACTTTATGCTTTGAAACTGATGCACGTAATGTGTACATCGGCACAGATGATAAAGGTGTTTTGGTATGGAACAGGAACACTAAAAAACTTACAGCTATCAATCATAAAGCCGGGCTTACCTGCGATTACATTTATAGCTTACTAAAGGACAGAGATGGAAATATATGGGTAGGTACCGGTTGTGGTATTGATAAAATATCCTTTAAAGGAGATGGCAGTTTTAACATCAGGAGCTTTGGAAAATCGGATGGATTACTTGGTGTGGAAAGTAATGCCAATGCCTCTTTTGAAGATAGGGAAGGTTACTTATGGTTTGGCACTACCAAAGGTGTGTTCCGCTATAACCCTTATGTAACAGCAGCCAAACAACAGGCACCCAAAGTGGTATTACAATCTGTAAAATTATTCTCCAAAGATCTGGCAGAAAGAAAATATTCGGATAGTACCATACCTTTTACCGGCTTGAAATGGCGCCCTGTATTACCTCCGGGTGAGAATCATTTGACCTTTACTTTTAAAGGTATTTATCTTTCCAATCCTGAAAAAATTAAATACCGCTACCAATTGATAGGTGCTGATAAAACGTATACCGAAACGGACCAAACCACCGTGGTATATCCCAACCTACCGCCAGGCGAATACCTGTTTAAAGTATGGGCTTCTGATGCCGATGGTAATTGGTATAATAATGCGGTCACTTATTCTTTTACCATCAATGCTCCATACTATACTACCTGGTATTTCAGGCTTGGCCTCGGATTACTTTTAGTCGCCATATTCCTTGGTATTGTTTATTTCCGTAACAGGCAAAAAGAGCTGCGACGCAGATGGGAAGAGCGTTTACGAGAAGCAGAGCAAGCATTGGTAAGGCAAAAAACTGCTGAAGATTTTCATGATGAGATCGGGAATAAACTTACACGGATCAACTTGCTGGCCACTATAGCTGAAAGTAAATTATTGCAACCGCCTGCAGAAATAAAGAAGATACTACAACAGATACAACTGAATGTAACCTCACTCTATAATGGCTCAAAAGATATCATCTGGTCTCTACAACCGGACAGTGATTACCTTGATGAAATCGTTTTCCGAATCAGGCAAAACACCGCTGATCTCTTGCAGGATACGGCTTTGAAGTTTGACTACCATCAGGATCCTGATATAGATATGCATATTAAGTTGCCTATAGATTATAGCCGTAACATCATTATGATCTTTAAAGAAGCGGTAAACAATATTGTAAAACATGCTGCTGCGACACATATTATTTTCTCCATTAAACAAACGGACAACCATATTGTACTGGAGTTGCAAGATGATGGGAAAGGCTTTAATGTTCAGGAAGTAACTAAAGGCAATGGTATGGGCAATATCAACAACCGTGCTAAAAGAATAGGAGCTAAGCTAGAAATACAAAGTGAGCTTGATAAGGGTACCAGGCTCACTTTATATTTTGCCAGATAAAGCTGCAACATTAATCAACTCCTTCTTCATTTAATTTAGAAGTTTCTTTCGTATCCTTCATAAACACATAAACCAGAAGGGAAAAGAAAATACACCCGGTAATATACCAGTAAAAGTACGATTCATGTCCCCATTCCTTCAGCCATAAAGCAACATACTCCGCAGAACCACCAAATATAGCAACGGTTAATGCATAGGGTAATCCTACGCCCAATGCCCTGATCTGTGCCGGAAAAAGTTCTGCTTTTACTACGGCATTAATACTGGTGTAACCACTTACAATAATAAGTGCGAATAACAGCAGGAAAAATGCACTATACTGGTTTGTAGTATGACTAAGCATAGTAAGTAAAGGGACAGTACAAATAGTACCCAATACACCGAAGCCAATGAGTAATGGACGACGGCCAATCTTGTCTGACAAACCACCAAATGCAGGTTGCAATAGGGCAAAAACCAACAGGCTTATAAATGAGATCATGGTAGATTCTCCCTTGCTGAGGTGAACTGTATTCACCAGGAATTTTTGCATATAGGTGGTATAAGTATAAAAGGCTAACGTACCTCCAAGTGTTAGTCCAACCACGGTAAGCACAGCTTTCGGATACTTCAACAATTCTCTAATCGTGCCCTTCTTATCTTCCTTTTTATCTTTTTGATTTTCAAACGCCTTGGTTTCATGCAGACTCTTACGTAGATATAAGGCTACGATGGATAATATAGCCCCTATTACAAAAGGTATTCTCCAACCCCATTCATGCAGTTGCTCTTCTGTGAGCAATACTTTTTGCAATATAAGTTGGATGCCTAAAGCAATCAATTGTCCACCTATAAGTGTTACGTATTGAAAGCTGGAATAGAATCCACGCCTGTTTTTACTGGCCATCTCACTAAGGTAAGTTGCAGACACTCCATATTCACCACCCACACTCAAGCCTTGCAGCAAACGCGCTACCAGCAACAATATGGGAGCCACTATACCTATTGTTTTATAAGTAGGTGTAAGTGCAATGAGCAAAGAGCCTAAGGACATCAGCAATACAGAAAGGGTCATACTTTGCTTGCGACCAACTTTATCAGCAATACGGCCAAACATCCATCCGCCAATGGGCCGCATCAAAAATCCCAGGGCAAACACGCCTGCTGTATTAAGCAATTGCGCTGTAGGATTATCTTTCGGGAAAAATGAGCCTGAAAAATATAAGGCAAATGCAGAGTAGGCATACCAATCGTACCATTCTACTAAGTTGCCCACGGAGCCGCCAATAATAGATTTAAGGGTACGCCGCGATATTTTTTCCGTACCTACAGGTTGGCTTATTGTTTCGGCTGTTATTGTTTGTGCTTGCTGTTCCATTTAGATATTGTTTTATATTGTTTAAAGCCAGAATTGTACTACTGCAAGTATTTCTCCTGCACGTTTAAATACTTTTCTGTCTGTAGTGTTATATAGTGGACGACTAGCGTATTCTAAGGAGATCTTTGCCCTGTTGCCATCAAAAAGCAGGTTAGTTCCCAGGTTATAGTAATGTCCCGGCTGGTTCAATGCTTCAAGGTTTTTATAGCTATAGCTTACATAAGGTTGAATACGTAATTTGTTACTGAATTTAGGCAACATAAATGCAGTTTGTGTGTACCATATATCGCCGGTTCCCATTAGTACGCGACCATTTCCATAACCCTCAAGCGCTTTGGTGCCGGCATATGTTGTATCTGCAGTACCAGGATTCATTACTCCCGAGGTACGCAGATAATCGGGTCCAAATGCATAATGGTACCAAACGCTGTACAGGGTAAAAGACATATCCATTGAAGATTTCCCTACAGGGGCATCATAAAAAATATCTGCACCTAAAGTAGTGATATTATGGCTTTCCAATTTTCCCTTTTCGGGTTGTGTCATAGTACCATGTGGATTATGCATAAAGCCGGCGCCAATGTTGAGTATCTTTTTTTTACCATAATAAGAACCTGCGTAAAAAGCATTTGGTGTTTCTTCTTTATCCCGGAACTGCCATGCAAAATAACCGTTGTACGAAACCTGGTTGCCACTGTTATTATCTACCGCCGGACCACCAACTGAAGGTGTCAGTGAAGTAACAAAAGGTTTGTTGATACTCACACGATAAGCCAATCTGTCTACATAGCCTTTAGCAAAAACACCAAACTGTCGGGTAAACTGATCGGCAATTTCAACAGTGGGCCAGTTAAATACGGGGGCATCTGCTGTAAGCAGGCTTATGGTACTGGCGTTGGTAAGGCGGCTTACGCCATTCCAGGAATGAAGCCCGATACCGATAGCAAGCGAGACCTTATTATCTTTTTTAGTAACAGGGTCTTTTTCCTGTAAAATATTAAACTGACCATAGGCATCATGGAAAAAGAATGGTGCTTTCTTTCCGGCACCATTGGCTCCAGTGCCGCTTCCGCCGCCAGTTGCAAAGCTTTGGTTATTCATACCCATTTGTAACATAAGCAAAAAGCGGGGCGACATCTGGCCGAATATCTGAATACGCATACGGCGAATACCAGCATCAAGCGTCCAGTCTTGCGGATCATTATTGACAGCAGTTCCCGGATTATTTTCAATGGCCCTGAACCAGGTTTGTGCCCAGATATTCATTTTCAGATATTGGCTCCCACTCTCGTTGAATTTAAAATAAAGCCCATTGGCAGCAGGGGCCGGCGATACAGCTTTTGCATCCTGAGCAATAACTTTCAAACCAAGAAAGCAAAGACAAGTAATTAGAAAGAAATGTTTTTTCATTAAGACCGCTTCTACAAAGATGAATAAAAAGTGAGCTATTACTTACTGATTGATTCAACAAAGCAAAGTGGTAATTTTGAAGACATTTTGAAGAAAAACTATAATAAGCTTGAAATTTTGCGCAAGCTAAAATTCAGACAGTTCATCAAACTTTACGGCTATTAAATGTAACTCTTACTGTATGCAATCCTTCAGCATATGCATACTGAATATCGTATTGATATAGTGTACAGATTTTCTTCACAATGGCAAGGCCAATGCCTATAGAGTCTAAAGCACTATTCCCTTTTTTAAAACGTCCAAACAGTTGCTCTACCGGTATTAGTGGTGGCTCACCGGTGTTCTGGATGGTCAATTCTGAGGCTGTAAGGGTTACGATAAGTTTACCATGAAGTATATTATGACGTATGGCATTGCTGATCAGATTGGTGAGCAGCAATTGTCCTAAAGATTCATCCAGGGCTATAACAGCACCTGGCGTAATTTCGGATTGTAATTGGATATCCTTCATTTCCATCCAGTCCGAAAACCTTGTAAGGCACTCCTGCAGAGCTTTACTGAAGTCGATACTATTGCCGGCATTAAATTCATAGTGTTCCAGCTTTGCCAATAAAGTAAGGGAACTATTAATTCGCGCAAGGCGCTCCAACTCATTATGAATTTCAGAAAGTGCATTCACCTGCTCTTCATTAAGCGATGTATCCATCAACATTTCGATCTTGGCCTTCATGGTCGCAATCGGTGTTTGCAGTTCGTGCGAAGCGTTCTCCGAAAATTCCTTTATGGCTATGTAATCACTTTTAGCTTTATTGGTCATCTTCACCAGGAAAGCATTCAACTCCCTGAACTCATAAGTCTGTGTGTCATGTACGTCAATGGTATTTTCCTGGTTGATCTGGAAAAGCTGGATAGCTTCAAGTGTATCATTAAATGGCTTAAGTATGTACCAGGAAATAATTTCACTAAGCACCACTACCAATGCTAATAGAAATACGAATGTCCATGCGAAAACAAGAATGATACCATTGAGATAAATATCATCAGGCTCAATCAAAACTGCCTTACTGGAAATCCGATATAGTTGTCCATTGATCATTTTAAAAGTAGAAAGATGCAACATCTTCACTTCTGCCTGCAATTCTTCATTCCATTCTTTATTTACATCAACTTTGCTTTCTGAAGCTGAAGTATTTCTTGAAGAAACCGGGGTGATCTCTACATTTCTTCTGGAAGGGTGACCGGTATAATCCTTACCTGATTTCATCTGTTGTGCAATTACCTCATTTAACCTTTCAAGCTTGCCTGATAAGGATTGGACGGCATTTCGTTGTATGGAATTGTAAACGATGGCAAAACCTATACTGAGCACTACAAATGTAATGGCAGCATAGGCAATTGTATATTTGTAATTGAGTTTCATCGGCTATTTCCGGATACTAAATTTATAACCTACACCATATAATGTGCTGATATAATCATTGCCTCCGGCATCTGTAATTTTTTTTCGCAGGTTTTTGACGTGCTGATATACAAAGTCAACGCTATCCAGATTATCTGTATAATCTCCCCATAAGTGGGCTGCTATTGCCTGACGGGTAAGTACCCGGCCCTGGTTGTTGATAAAATAAATAAGCAGGTTGATTTCCTTACGAGTAAGGTTCAAAATGGTATCGTTGACCATACATTCCAAAGATTGCAGGTGAACCGTAATTTCCGAGAAGGTTAATTGATTATTTTTACCAGGGCTTTTACGACGCATTACAGCTTTAATACGACTATGCAATTCCGGTAGGGGAAAGGGTTTTGTAATATAATCGTCTGCCCCTTCATCCAGGCCGGTTATCTTAAAATCAAGGGCATTTTGTGCAGAGATAATCAGTACACTGCTTTCGATGCCTTCCTTCCGAATGAGTTTAAGAAGGTTGATGCCATTGCCATCCGGCAACATAATATCAAGTATGATACAATCGTAACTGAACAACACAAGTTTATCTCTCGCCTCATCAAATGAATGTGCTACCTCACAAATGTAATTTTCCTGTGTAAGGTAACCGGCAATACTTTTGGCCAACTCGACAGTATCTTCTATCAGTAATAATTTCATTCTGGCTTATGATAATTTTAAAAGTTCCGGAATATATCAGCTAATATAATAAAAGTCGATCAGGCAATTGCCTTTTAAGAATGGCCAACCTTTTTTCTAATCAATAAGTCTTACTTACTATCTAAACAATATTCCACAAAAGATTATGAAAAGATATCTCCTTTTCTTGAGCCTGATGGGCTCGAGCATGGCATTGTATGCCCAACCACTAACTGCTGTAACAGGCTTAAAATTATTTGAGCACCACAGTTCTTCCATCAATAACAACGCTCCTTTCGGCTCAGGCGCCAATCCAACACAATCTGGATACGACTTTGTTAACCGTGTTTATTACAATAGCTTTAAGCTTTCTACATTTGGTCCTTATACCAATGGTGAGGAAAGTAATATTGATATGGTAGAACATAATAGCGTCTATGGTAATCAAGGCAATTTCGGGTTTACATCTGCTGTAAGCAGCATCTGGGGCGGCGACATAAAGGGAAACAATACTACTGTTTGGATGGAAGCGCCTACCGGCTTTAATTACGCTAATGCAACAAACGTAAATAATATTCTTTCTGTATTCAATGCAACAATGGCAACAAAGGCCATTGCCGAGGTAAAGGAAAATACGGTTTACCTTGGCCGTATCCGAAACAGTAATTTATATGTGGCTATGCGTTGTTACAACCTAAAAAACGCAAGTGCCCCTGGTGGTATCAAGGATGTTTCATTTGAGTTCGAATATAAGTATGGAACCTTTGCCCCTACTGGCATAGACGAGATACAGGCTAAAGAAGTTATGTCTGTTTATCCTAACCCTGCAGTAAACGAAGTTATGGTTAAGAATGTTTTTCAAAAGACAATTACTGCAAAAGTTGTATCTGCTTTAGGGCAGGAAATCAGTTCCTTCTCTTTGAATAAAGATGCAATGAAATCAATAGATATTAGTAGCATCAGCAGCGGAATTTACTACATCATTTGTATCGCTGATGGCCGCAGTTATACACAAAAATTCATCAAGAAGTAATTATTGATACAAACCGCAAAGTACGCGGAGGTTCGCAGAGAAAAATATATACCCTATACTTTGCGAACCTCAGTGCCCTTTGCGGTGAATACACATAAAAAAAGCCGCCCCCATAAATGAGAACGACTTAAAGCGTGGAGGATAGCGGAGATTTTTATTTTCTGCACAACCATTGTATTAACTACGCTCTGGATATCTTTTTTGGTAAAGTTCATTTTGTATATCATAGCTTTTAATGAACTGTTACAGACATGTCTACAATACGCCAGACCAAAAACAACAGTATTCCCCAAATAAATAATCGGAAGTGCCATATTCCATATTTACTCGTTTTTGCATTTTTTCGTTTCATTTCCGTCTTGAAGTTTGTTACTTCTTCTTCGCTTATTTTTGACGTTTTGAGCGCCTGTGCATGACGTATGTTCATTAGAGCTTTGTCTGCGACTACGGCCATCAGTGCGCGTTGCAAGTAGACCAATCCCAAATAAGTACTGATAGACCATAATAATATAGCAAGTGCCAAAGGGACATGTGTCATATTTATTTTCTTATCTATAGTCAAATTAGCAGCATACCCTATTGCTGCTACACAAAGGCCGACCGTATAGTAGGCATATTTAATTTGCTCGTTTTTATGAAAATCAAAGAGTTCCCTCTTTCGTGAGTTATAGAAATCATTAATATCCTTGTTATCCATAATTTTTAGTTTGGGAAGTCATTAATTCATTTTTCTTACAGTATATTAGAATTACGTATTACCTTTAGTTCAGTTTCATTACAGAGTGATTGTGAAATTTATTTACGGCCTTGTATAGTTGTAAGGTAATGTTGCATTTTGTGTTGACGGTCAAGTTCAACCATTATTAAATCAATTAATTCTTTAAGAATTGAAATGTCGTATTCTTCGAAAAGCTTGTTATAGTGAGCTTGATCGTTTCCAAGCCAAGTTGCACGTTCTAATATTCCTTTCAATTCCCCGTCATAATATTTTTTAATAACATCTCCCAGCCATAATTTTAAAATGGATTCTTGTTCAGAAGAATTATTTTGAATAGCCCAATCTTTAACGAGATATTCTATTGCTTTCCTATAACCCATTCCTGCGATTTCGTTTAAGCCAAAGTGATCTGCATCGAGGCTCTGAAGGTAGGTTGTAATAAACTTTGAAGGCAATTGATTGTCGCTACCATCCCTTAATTTCAATATAGGCTCCGGCCATACTGGGCCTTTAGGTAACCCGTCTATAAATCTTTTAAAAACATAAACTCCAGAAGAATCTCTGAGGTATTTTACGATAAAAATTCTATTACATTCTTTATTTGTACATCCCCAAATTGTAATTAAAATTGGATTCTTTCCCATATCATTCGATCCTGCACTCCAACGAAAGTTAGGGTTGATGGTTACATGGCAATGAGGACAAATATTGGGGTCTTTAATAGATCCATTGATTGCTTGTATGTACATAGTCTTAAGTATTTACTTACGCATGGCTTATCAGGAGTTCTACAGAGCTTTATTCCAGACTCTGTTGAATTGGTTAATCCACAAGGTACATGTAAGGTACATAAAAAAAGCCGCCCCCATAAATGAGAACGACTTAAAGCGTGGAGGATAGCGGGATCGAACCGCTCACCTTTTGCATGCCATGCAAACGCTCTACCAGATGAGCTAATCCCCCGTTAATTAATTAAGAACTACCCTGTTTCAATCAGGGATTGCAAATGTAATTTAAATCAATCTTATTTTCCAAATGTTTCCTAATTTTATTAGGGAATTTCAAACGTTTTTTATGTGGAAACAGATCCTGACTTATTTCTATCTCCGCAAAAGGGACAGTAATGATCCGCTGAATATAAATATTAAGTTCATGCATGGCATGAACCGCATTTCATTATTCCTCTTTTTGATTGCTATTATTGTAATGATAATCCGGCTTATCAAAGGCTAAAGATCAACCCTGGTACAGTACTACATTAAACTTTGCAGTCATTTCCCGTAACAAGGGGCCATCACCGCCATTGTGCCCTATCCCTACCATTTTGCGGCTGAATTCTTCCAGTAAACCTATACTTTTATGAATCTGCGTAAGCGAAAATCTTTGCGCAGCCTTACGGTGATGTGACCAGATACCCATTTTTCTATCGTTTTGAAAATCGGCTTTTGAATAGTGGCACAAGTAAAGTTTATTCAGATAACCATAAAAAGTACCGATCACCAGGGCCATGGGGGCTGATTTGGGATTGGCCGAAAAATAACTGATCATGCGGGCCAACTTGCTGTTATCTGCTCTGAAAATGACATCGGGAAGATCAAAAACATTATACTCCCTGCTGATACCAATATACTTTTCAATATGCTGAACAGAAAGTTGTTTCAAACCAGTTTCGTTGATCACAATTTTTTCCAGTTCATTCGCAATTTTCTGTAAATCATTTCCCAGATACACAGCCAGCATTTCGGCTTCCTGCGGACCTATTTCCATGCCCTGACTTTTGCCGAAACCTGCTACCCAATTAGGTACTTCATCTTCTTTCAGTTTTTCTGAAGTAAAATAAATTCCTTTTTTAGGAATAAGCTTGGCCAATTTGTTACGGCCATCCAATTTTTTAAAACGATGTTCGATAACCAATATCGTAGTAGGAGAAGGATTTTCGATATAGCCGGCCAATTCGCCAATATCTTTCATCTGCCAGGCCTCTTTTAATATAACAACCATACGCTCTGAAAACATCGGGAAGCGCCTGGCAGCATTCACTACATCTTTCCATTCTGATTCTTTTCCGTACAGCGTAATCAGATTAAAGTCACGTTCTTCGGGTTGCAATATTTTTTCTTCAAAATGATGCAACAACCGGTCTATATAATAAGGCTCCTCACCATCCAATAAATATACCGGAGCAAACTGCCCTTTTTGTAGATTCTGAAGTATCTGATTAAATTCGTTCATGGGTAATAATTATACATATACAGCTTCCGGTAAAGCTTCTTTCCAACCTTTAAGTTTCATATATACCAACGCTGTAGTATACACATCGCGGAGGCAATAGTCGGCAATCCGGTCCAGGTCTTTGCTTTGCCAATAAACAGCAGCAACCTGGCTTCCGTTAATATCTGATTTGGAGGAAGGCACCTGTAATACATGTGCCAGCAAATCCAGCGAAACGTAACTTTTATAATCGCCAAAACGCCACAGCTCCAAGGTATCCTGGTGCAATACCTGCCAGGGTTTTAATCCTCCTATATTCAGGCAGGAAGGCAGTTCCATACCGTTGATCAGCATGCGGCGGCAAATGTAAGGAATATCAAACTCCTTAATATTGTGCCCGCAAAAAATGATCTCTTTATGCTGCCCGGTGAAATGAGTTATTGTTTTACAGAAATCTTCCAGCAACTCTTTTTCATTATCGTTCTTAATGGATTTTAGCCTTACCACAGGTTCACCCTCCTGATCGGGAATATATCCCATACCAATGCATACAATCTTACCAAACTCCGAATAGATTCCAGCACGTTCATCAAAAACAGTAGCCGGATCAAGCTTCTGATCTTCAGATATATTGAGGAAATTCATTTTATGGATCCAGTGATTTCTCAAAGCTTCAGGCAAGGAAAACCAATCATTTGTAAGCGGTACTGTTTCAATATCAATAATTAATGTTTTGTGAAAATGTTGCCTATCAGTTTTCTTATGCGTCATCATAAGCCTATATTTGTTTACGAATTTAACCAGTCCGCCCCACAATACAGCAGCCAGGACGAAATATAAATAAAAAAGAAACAGGGAAATGGAAGATGCTCCAAGCACACCTATTCAAGAACTTTCGCAACGCAGACGTAACAATACCTGGATCTACGCTGTAATTATAGCATTATTGCTGGGTACCAATGTATACCTTTTCCTGCAAAAGGATAAAAATCAACAAAAATTACTGGAAACAAAGCAACTATTGCAACAGGCTGATACCTCAATGGCTACGCTCCAGGATGATTATAACGCTTCCCTGGCGCGCCTTGATGATCTTACCGGAAAAAATGCACAGCTGGACAAACTTCTGAAACAAAAAGATTCTGAACTATCAAAAACAAAAGCACGTATACAGGAAATTCTTGCCAAAAGTAATGCCACTCAAAAAGAGATAGCAGAAGCCCGCGGCCTGATTAGTAAACTTAATAACAGGATAGGTGGCTACGAACAACAAATAACCCAGCTTAAAAAACAAAATGTAGCCCTAACTGTAGAAAGAGACTCTGTAGTGGTAACCAATACTGATCTGCAGCAAAAGGTTAACCTTGCAAAGGTGCTGCATGCATCCAACATTCGCCTTAAGGGTATAAAGCTTACTAATGGTGGCCGTAAGGAAAAAGAAACAGAGAAGGCGAAGAGAATGGATCTGCTCCGTATCATTTTTGATATTGATGAAAACAGGATTGCAGAAAGCGGAAGCAAGGAACTTAATATTTGTATCATTAATCCTAATGGAGAGTTGCTAAGTAATGCAGCATTGGGTTCTGGTAGTTTCAAAACTTCCGACGGACAATCGAAATATTATTCTGTCTCTAAAAGTGTGGCCTTGCAAACAGAACAACCGGTTAAAGACGTGAATGTGGATTGGCAACAAAGCGCTGAATATTCCAAGGGAGTATATACTGTGGAGATTTATCACCAGGGATATTTGATTGGTAAAGGATCAGTGAGTCTTAGATAAAAATGAAGAAGCAACTGGTCTTATAGCAGTCCAAAAAATATAACAGAAGAGGCTATCTCAAAAGCCCAAAGATTAAACGTTATAGGTTTTAAAAACCTATAACGTTTTTAAGATTATGCTGTTTCCTCTTTTCGCACTCTTAATGCAGACAGCCAGAACATAATAAAAAACAAATAAGTAAACACGCCGAACTGCAGTTCCAACATAGATTCTACCATAATGCTGACCAATAAGAGCCATACCGTTATACTTAGATATGTCCTGTTGTTTAAAGGAGCCAGGAATGGTGCAAAAACCATAAGTACAAATAAAAGCGAAAGCGGAATACCAATGCAAAGCGCCGTAAACATAAACTGGTTAATAGGCCCGTATTGCTGATCGGGAGCTACTTCAGGATAATATTTTTTATACCCTGCCCGCATTTCATCCATTACATCCCCTGCCCCTACACCCGCTACAGGATGGGCCGCTATTGCTTTTGCGCCTATATCGTACGTAATCATTCTGCCTGCATCACTCAATGTGTAATCGTAGCGTTTATCTTGCCTGTACTTTTCTATTTCGTAGAAGACATAATCAATTTTTGTTTTGAAAGTAGGTATTACGTTATAGGCAATAAGTGGCAAGCACAGCACGCCAACAGCCAATGTCGTAGCCAATGCTTTGCTTTTTTTCCCTACATAGGAAATAATGTACAATAAGGTAGCCAGGTACAAACAGATCAATCCTGTTTTTGCCGCCAATATGTGCACATAAACTATAAACAATACAATATTGAATACCAGGAAGGCTTTCATCCAGCGTGGTAATGGCGTCTCCTTTTTTTCAAAAAGCAGATAACAGAACATCAACAAGGATAACACCAATGAAAGACTGAAACGGATATGGTCGCCATATTTGGTAGTAGGTAATGGCCTTGAAAAATTATAACCCTCAAGATAATATTCCGTATGCAATCCAAGCTGCAGTAAGCTACCAATTACCACTAACATTTGCATCAGTGCAATACCTACAATCAATAGGCGCTGATACTTTACTTTATATAATGGTGCCGACAAGAAAGCAAATGGAAGCACCGCAAAAGGCAACTTATTGGTAACCGCGGCCTGCCAGAAATCCAGGTTGGAGCTCCAGAAGCCTGAAAAAAGATAAGTACAAAAAAAAACAAAACTTAATACCGCAAAAGCACTTTTCCTCCAGCTTATAAAGTTCTCCCGAATTGAAGCAGGATGTAATGCATTTAAGAACATTACAAACATGGAAAGGGATAATAATGCACGGGAAAATAAAAGACCGGCCATCATACCCAGGCAACATAATATTGCGAAACGGCCGCGGGCATCCTTATTCCAGAAAGTAAAGAGTGTACTGTGTTGCTTCATTAAAGTATTAACGCAATAATAGCCGGCAAAGTACGTTAAAATCCAGTTGGTCTGCAAACATTCTGATGCTTTGCATTTGCTTTTACCTTTGAATATATATAATGGTGGAATAACCTTATTTTTGAGGCCGAAAAACATCCATTACGCTTTTGTCCACGTGAGATTTCACCAGATTATTTACATAGCAATTATTGCAGCACTGGCTTTACTTTGGTATGGCTGTGCCAATATTGTACCGCCCGAAGGTGGTAAGAAAGATGAAACGCCTCCAGCATTGCTTTCTGTTACCCCCGCCGATTCAGGATTAAATGCAAGGCCATCCAAAATTGAGCTTCGTTTTAATAAGTATATGGAGGTAAAAGAGCTGGAAAAAAACCTGCAACTTTCTCCTTTATTGCCTATTACGCCTACCATTCTTTCTTACGGGAAAAGAGTAGTTATATCTATCCTGGATACCCAACTGCTGGACAATACTACTTACAGAATAGGACTTGGGAATGCCCTGGTTGATAACCGCGAAGCTAATCCATACAAAGATTTCGTGTACATGTTCAGTACCGGATCTTATTTTGATTCGCTGGAATTACATGGAAGAGTTTTTGATGCAGCAACCGGCAAACCTGATACTGCGGCTTTGATAACCTTGTATGCTGCTAACGAAAGTGATACGGCGGTGTTGAGAAAAAAACCAATGTATGCCTCCAGGGCAGATGCATCCGGAAATTTTAGTTTCAAATCTTTGCCGCAAAAACAATTTAAAATGTACGCCATACAGGATGGCAATAGTAATTACATTTATGAATACGGAGAAGAAAAAATAGGCTTCCTGAATACTACGGTATTGCCTGCGCTGGGAAAAGATACACTTTATACATTCCGCATGTTTAAAGAAGTGATCGATACCACATCGGCATTCGGTAAGGAGCAGGCTGTTGAAGATTCGTCGCGGAATGTGGATCGCAGCAACAGGCCGACAAGTGGTAAGCCTTCGGCCGGTGGCGATCGGAAGCCTCCTAAAAATAATTTTGGATACAGGGTTAACGTAGATACCTCCAATATTGGTCAGCGAACATTTGAACTGACCCAGGAGCTAACTATAGATCTGTTCACGGAACTGAAAACACTGGATACCGGCAAAATTTATCTGAGTTATGAAAATGGCGGTATAGAAGTAGAATCTTTACGCAAGCTGGCTGTAGATTCCGGGAAGATTAAGGTTAGGTCAGAATGGCAAGGCAACAAGATATATACTTTAAGGTTGATAAAAGGATGGGCAAAAGATACGAGTGGCAACGAATTGCCTCCGGGAAAATACTTTTTCCATACTAAAGGCGATGAGGATTATGGTATCCTGAAGATTCATACCGGCAGGCAGTTTAGCAATGATAGCTTTTTATTGCAGGTATATAAAGAGACAGATTCTATTTATCTAAAGCCTATTACAGATACCATAATAACACTTACCAGGCTGCAACCAGGCGAGTATGGCATGCGTATTATTGTAGATGAAAACCGTAACCACAAATGGGACTCCGGCAATTTGCTTAAAAAGCTACAACCTGAAAAAGTAATTGCCCATGATAATGTATTAAACGTAAAAGCTGGCTGGGAAAATGAATTTGACTTTGCCCCTGCCAATTATAGCAAACGCTCAAGCGGCAAGAAAGACAAAGATTTCGGGGAACGACAGGGAGCTACAAAGCCTGATGAGAATGGTAATCAGAACAAAGAGGAGAAATAGTTCAGGCTATGATTTTTTTGATTGGTGTGATTTTTTTGATTGAAACATGACCACAGTTAAATCATATTAATCACACCAATCAAATAAATCACAGTCTGGACAATGGCAGCTAACTCAAATATTTTGCCACAATAGGCACTCTTCGCCCTACTCCGAAAGCCTTTGGCGAAACCCTGATAATGGGGCAAAACTGGTTACGTTTATATTCATTACGGTTCACCATTTGCAGAATACGATTTACTGTCTCTGCATTAAAGCCAAGGTTTATAATTTCACCAGGGCCTCTTCTGCGTTCAATATATTGGTATAGTACAGCATCCAGTTCTCTATAGTCTGGCAGGCTGTCGCTATCTTTTTGACCAGGTCTTAGTTCGGCAGAGGGCGCTTTATTTATAATATTAACCGGTATAATTTCCTTATCCTTGTTGATATAACGGGCAAGCGCATACACCTGCATTTTATACAGATCGCCTAATACACCAAGGCCACCAGCCATGTCGCCATACAGTGTTCCGTATCCTGTTGCCAGTTCACTTTTATTGGAGGTATTGAGTAGTATATAGCCAAATTTATTGCTCAATGCCATAGCCAATACACCTCTTATCCTGGATTGAATATTCTCTTCTGCTACATTGAATGGCCGGTCTTCAAATATAGGTTTAAGGCTTGTTTCTATCTGTTCGTAAATATCCTTTATGGGAATAATATCATACCGGTTATTTAAATTTTGAGAGAGTTTTTCTGCATCACTTACAGAGTGGTCTGTTGAGAATTGGGATGGTAATAATAAGGCATGGACATTTTCCGGACCGAGTGCGCGACAGGCAAGCGCCAATGTTACAGCGCTATCAATACCACCTGATGATGCAACAATGGCCTGACGAAAGCCCATCTTTTCAAAGTATTGTTTAATACCCATTACCAGAGCGTCATGAATGCGATCTATATTAAGTTCGGCCTGGTATGTTTCCGGATTCAATTCCTGTTCCGGTAGTTCTTTAGCATTCTGAATAATGGCTTCTTCAAAAGATCCGTCATCATTCCAATGTACAGCCACAAGATGCTCTTTAAAGAATGGAAGCGCTTTGATTATATTTCCCTTATCATCTGTCACGAGCGATCCGCCATCAAATACAATTTCTGTTTGGGAGCCTACGGTATTGCAGTAAATTA
The DNA here is from genome assembly GCA_041660405.1 of Taibaiella sp. GTDB lineage: Bacteria > Bacteroidota > Bacteroidia > Chitinophagales > Chitinophagaceae > Taibaiella. Next base: position 52,147 of record JBAZWL010000001.1, read on the forward strand.
AAGGCAGGTTATAACGCAGCACATTCTTCTTTGCTATAGCCAGCCGGTCTTCGGCATGCGTATAATCGAACGGAGAAGCACTAAGATTGATCATAATATCCGGCTGTTGTTGTACCAGCATATCCATAGGTTGCAAGCGATACATGGCATTGGGGCCTATATCCCAGATATCCTCACAAATGGTAACCGCGAGCCGCTTGCCTTTGAAGGGTATTACGTTCCAATCAAATGCAGGTTCAAAATACCGGTATTCATCAAACACATCATAGTTTGGAAGCAGTGTTTTATGCACCACTTGTTTAATTTCTTTTTCATAAAGAAAATAAACACTGTTAAACAGATCTTTGCCTTCAATACGATCATTATGCGAAGGTGCACCTACCAAAACGCCAATAGTATCGGCCTCTTCTGCAACCCTTTTTACTGCGGCAATGCAACGGCTTACAAAATCGCTGAACTCCAGAAAATCACGGGGAGGATAGCCACAAATTGCCAGTTCGCTAAATACGATCAAGTCACCGCCTTGCTTTTTTGCTTCCCGAATGGCTTCAATTATTTTATCTGTATTTGCTTCAAAATTCCCGATATGGTAATTCTGCTGGGCAAGAAATATTTTCATAAATAAGAATCATTTTCAAACGCTGTTTAGTCATCTATTGACTAGTCCAGCTCTATTGCTTCACAAATTTTTTCAATACTAAACCGCCTTTTGCTACTTCTATTCTTGCAAAATAAATGCCGGGAGACAATGTGCTTATATCTATTCCCTTATCCGTACTTTTTTCAACAAGAAATATCTTTCCATATATATCCATCAGCTCTACGCGTTTTAAAACCACGCCCGATTTTATATAAAGCTGATCCAGAGCTGGATTCGGAAATAATGTTATGCTTTTCGAATCTTCATTTATATCTGTTACACCAAGGCTATTGGTATATTGCTTATTAAAGAACTTCCATATTTCTATTGAATAGTCAAATTCTCCACCTGTGTTTGCATTTTGATACCAAAAATGTGTCCCATTATTAACTTTAAATAACTCAACCTTCGACTTCATATTAACGTCGGAATACGTGAAATGTTCCATGTACAGATTATCATTATTATTGTCAGGCCAGGTATCGTGTTGTGGTGTGGTGTTACAGTCATTATTAGCCACCCACTTGGTTATAAGCGAATCTACACTTAAGCCTACCGGGAAAGAATTTCCGGAATATAAGAGATCACCATTATAGCTTATCACTTCGTCATTTGTACCATGGAAGTGCGCCATAGGTAATACTTTGCCCGGATTACAAGGAGGTAACGCTTTAGCATAAGTTCCCATTACAGAAGCAACTGCAGCAAACTCATCAGCAGCTTCGCAGGCCAGACGTTGTGTCATAAAACCACCCATAGATGCTCCACAAACATATACCCTGGCGTTGTTCACACTATAGTTAACCTTTGCAGTATCTATAATAGCTTTTATAAAACCAACGTCATCAACGTCAGCATTTACGGCATAAGTCCCTAAGCCGGGAATAGTAATTACAATACCGCTATTCCAGGCTGCTTCAATTAATACCAGTGGGTTATCATAGTCCAAGGCCTGTGGAGATAGTAAGATAATGTTGGCGGTATCGGCTATAGCAGTTATGCCCATTCCGGCAGCATCATTCATAGACCCTCCAAGGCCATGCAGTACTACTATAAGTGATGCAGGTTTATTAGGATCATAGTTTGCAGGAACATAGGTTCTGTAGGCCCTTGTACTTCCATCGAAAGTAAAAGAAGTATTGGTCCAGCCGGCATACAAAAAGTTCGTTGCGACCAAAAAGAAAAGTACTGAAAGAAGATGTTTCATAGCTTGGATTAATGCTCTGCAATTTACCTAATATTCATTATCCTGAAACATATCTTTCCAATTCAAAAGTATTTGTAATCCATATTCTGTGAGTATGGATTCGGGATGAAACTGAATACCTACAACCGGGTATTGCTGATGACTGAATGCCATAAGTTCCTGCTCCGCAGTAAAGGCTAAAGGCTGAATAGCAGTATGCTCCCAATCTTTAATAATAAGCGAATGGTACCGCATAACGTTAAAGGCAGATGGAATATTGGCAAAGAGCCCTTTCTCATTGTGAAACACCGGTGTAGTACTGCCATGCACCGGGCGAGCGGCTTTTGAAAGTGTGCCTCCTAAGAACATGCCCAGCGCCTGGTGTCCCAGACATATACCCAGTATTGGTTTACGATTGTAAAAATGCCTGATTACCTCGTTGGTAATCCCTGCATCAAGAGGTGTTTTAGGACCGGGCGAAATAATAATACGGTCGGGATTGAGAGCATTCAATTCATCTATAGTGAGTGAATCATTTCTATAAACCACGACATCATCATGCAATTGTAGCAAATAATGATGCAGAATATGCGTGAAAGAATCGTAATTATCAATGAGTACCCACATCACGAAGCTTTTGGTTTACATGATCAAAGAATCCGGAAAGGTCTTCAAAAATATGTTTGGCAAAAGGTAAAACAGTGCTGATAAGTGAAAAGACCTTTGGCGCCAATGGCTCTATCATTTCATAAACATAGGAAGCCGATTTAGTTTCCGGTTTAATCACACCCATTTGATTAAACAGCCAAAGTATGGAACTGAAAACAAAGCTTATCAGAAAGGCATACAATAAGGCTCCTGCCATACGGTTGACCCACCCCAAGGCAACAGCTTCAAATGATCGCTGAATCAACTTAGATCCAAGCCTTACCAGCCATACGATCAGGAAAAATACAATGATATAGGAAACGAAAGGAACCCATCGCCCCCCTTTCTCACCGCCCTCAAATAATAGAGAAGCTAAAGTACCTGACAACTTCAAAGCTCCGAGTACACCTAATATTATGGCAACAACAGAAAACAGGGCCACAACAACACCCTTGCTGTAGCCCCGGATCAAAAATATCAATAAACAAATCAGGAAAATGGCATCAATGATCATGCTGATCTTATTTCGGCTAATTTATGATGCTAATAATCCTTTAACTGCTTCAGATATCAATTTACCATCTGCCTGGCCGGCTAGTTGTTTTGAAGCAACACCCATTACTTTACCCATATCTGCAGGTGAAGATGCGCCTACAGCTGAAATGATTTCTTTGATTTTGGCATCCAGTTCATCCTGACTTAGTTGCTTGGGTAGGAATTGTTCTATTACCGCTATTTCTTCTTCTTCCTTTACCGCAAGATCTTCCCTGTTTTGGGTACGGAATATTTCCAAAGAATCTTTGCGTTGCTTGGAAAGTTTCTGTAATATTTTAAGTTCATCTGCTTCAGTAAGTTCGTCTTTAGCTCCTGCAGCAGTTTTCTCTACCAGTATAGCCGCTTTTATGGCTCTTAAGGTACGCAAGGCTGCATCATTTTTATCACGCATAGCTTGCTTCAGCTGTTCCATTATTTTAGTTTCGAGAGACATCGTTTTTATTTGATTTAAAGCTGCAAAATACAAAAATAAAAATAGCCGCCCGATTTTGTGATCGGACGGCTATTGATAAGATATTAAAATATATTAATTAAGGGTTTTGTTGTCCTGCCATAGCTGAGTTAGCATCCATTTCCTGCTGTGGAATTTTAAACAAGAACCCATCATTATCAGGTGAAAGTATTAAAGTACCAGCTGTAGACTTGGTAAAGTTACCTTGTCCGGATGGGCGTTTCAAGCCACTATGCCAACGTTGAATGTCTGCGTAAGCGACACCTTCCAGGAATAATTCAATACGACGTTGCAAATAGATTTCTTTCAACAAAGATGTTCTGCCAAAATATGCACCATCAGATTGTCCAACTGAATTTGCTTGTGTATAACGGGATACGTTAGAGTTATAATTATAATCTGGATTCCTTGCTTTAACTAAAGTTGTTAATGTAGCTACTGCTCCGGTAGCATCACCTAATTCGGCTTGCGCTTCTGCTTTAATCAAATACATTTCTGCAAGGCGCATATACAAAAGGTCAAATTCCCATGAATTAGGGTTGGCTAAATGAAATTTCGTTTGTTGCCTGGTTGCTGTAAATGTAGTAGCCCTTACATCATTTAAACCCTTCATTACATCCAGAGTTGCTTTGGCAATATTAGTGCCAAGACCAGTAGCCGCATAACCCGAACCGGCAGCATCAACAAAGGAAAAGAAGTTTACGTTTCCCATATCTTGCCTTTGGCTCGGAGAAACGTTCGAAGACCACATCCATTCCGGATTGGATTTTGAGTTAAAACCTGCTTTGTATTCTGCTACACTCATTAAGCTGCCACCAAATGTTGACATAGCGAGATCTGCCATATCTTTTGCTACCTGCCAATTTTCCATTACCAAAGCTACTTTTGCATTAATGCCATAAAATGTAGCCAATGAAATATCAGAAGACGGTCTTCCACTGATAACACCGCCAGCCTCTAGGTTAGTCCTTGCCAGAGCCAAATCCGCAACGATTTGATCGTAAACCTCACCTACAGTGCTTCTTGGTAATCCCTTAGTTGCTGCAATGGTACCATGAAGATATAAAGGAAGTCCCATTTGATCCCTGTTATTCCCACCATCCGCTTTAGAATAGGTTTTACAATAATAGATGGAAAGCTTGTAATAAGCATAAGCCCTGAAAGCATAAGCCTGACCCTTAAGGTTCGCAATTTCTTCTGCGGGACCCTTTGCTTTATCAATATTGTCCAACAGTAAATTTGCTGAATTGATCATTTTATAGTACAGACGCCATGGCAGTTGCCCTACATTATAAGTCGGTATGCGGAATCCCACATAATTGTAGGCGTAAAAAAACCAATCGAAACCATTGGTGACATCTACCATATCATTTCCCATATGGTCCTCTTCGAATCGTACAGCAGATTCCCCAAAATCATTGGCTCTTGTGTTACCATCACCTAAAGGTACGTAGGAAGCTCCAGAAGTATTCATCAAACGGGAAATACCATCTATCACCTGGTAACTCGAAGTAGTTGTAACGAATAAATTTTCGTCAGTAACAGCACTGGAGGGGGTCGTTTCCAAATACGATTTTTTACATCCGTAAGAGAAAGCAAGTATAGTAGCAAGGGCTACCAAAATATATTTATTATTTTTCATAAATATGGTTTTAAAATTAAATTATTACAACCCTACAGTTAAGCCAAACATAATAGTTCTGGCTGGATTATAAGGGTAACTAACTATGCCATCAAATGAAGCTTGGGGGTTCATTCCCTTACGCTTGGAGAAAAATGCAATATTATCTCCACTAATATACGCACTTAAGGAGCTTAAACCTGCCTTTTTAACTATGTTACCTGGCAATGCATAACGCAAATTAACATTTCTAATATTAATATAAGATGCGTCAACTAAAAAGCGATCACTAACCTGACCAATTTGTTTGGCATCCCATTCGAATCTTGGTAAGGTTGCATTCGGGTTTTCAGGCGTCCAACTATTCAATATATCCTTTGACAAATTGGTTGAGCCAATTTGTGTAAGGGCATTTCCCATAAGACTTTGATAAGTTCCATCCAAATATTTACCGCCAACACTATAAGTAACAAGGAAAGACAATTCAAAACCTTTATAAGTAAACGTATTAGTGATGGCACCACTAAATTTAGGCGTTGCATTACCCACAATAGATCTGGTATTTACTGCCACATCTGTGAAATTATTTGTATCTCTCATACTATGGCTTACAGTATCATAGTAGGAGTACAATTCATCCCCATTTTTAGGATCAACCCCAGAACTATGCGTAAGATAAAAAGAGGTAAAATCATATCCGGGTTTCAATATTGTATTACGTGTAGTTACAACAGAATCTATCCCATCGGCTAATTTTGTAATCCTGTTTTTATAGGTAGTCCAATTGGTATTAACTGTCCAGGAGAAATTTCGGGTTTTAACCGCAGTGATATAAAAATTCAACTCAATACCACGGTTGTACATGCTTCCGGTATTCTTAATCTGTGAAATAATACCTGTAGATGGCGGATTAGGTACATTATAATACAAATTGGCTGTTTGGCGATTAAAAACATTTATCTCACCGCTTAATCTTTGATTGAATAATGAAAACTCCGCACCCACATTGACTGCTTTCTGCGTTTCCCATTTCAAGTCATAACTTGTCAAAGAATAAGGAATAGCGGAAGGCTGAGAACCGTTCGGCCTGGCGATATCGTACAAGGCTTGATAAGCATAGAAATTATTTGTGCCATTATCATTCAAAATGCCACTATTACCATTCGTACCATAAGATGCTTTTATTTTAAGGGTATTAATCCAACTCACATCTTTCAAAAAATTCTCTTCGTTAATAAGCCAGGCGGCACCTGCACCACCAAAATTACCCCATCGTACATCATTATAAAATCTTGACAAACCATCTCTTCTAACATTGGCCTGCAATAAATATTTACCTTTATAAGCATAATTAGCCACAGCAAAATAACTCTCAATCCTGTCATTATCCGTTCTGGAATCAAGAGTGGGCGTGCCCGTAGCTACAGTAAATTCACGAAAGGCATCGCTCGCAAAACCAGTAATATACCCTAGAAAATAACTACTATTTAAGTAATAATTTTCATGCCCTGCAGTAATGGTAAGATCATGTGCCTCGTTAAATGTTTTTTGATAAGTCAACATCTGATTCCAGGTATAAGAGAAATCATTTTGACTATACTTCTGCAATCCCCCCCGACCTATCAGCGTACCATGTGTTCTGTTAGTATAACTTTGCCCTATATAACTGGTATAGGAAGCATTAAATCTGGTTAAAAAAGTCAACCCTTTCATTAACTTCGCTTCTATATAAGGAACAACGATTACATTTTTAACATCTGTTTTGTTCTGGTCAGACTCTAATTGTCCAAGTGAATTATTCCCAGGTGAAAAAGGTCTCTGCCCCATACTAAAATCAGGATCTTTTGTTGGGTTGCCGTAATCCAATTTGGTTTTGCCTGTAGCAGGATCAATTACAGTATTATCATTAGCATCGCGCCAATATACCGGATAAATTGGAGCCATACTTAAACTAACCCATACCGGATTACCAGTGTTAGCAGAACCAGTACCAACCCCATTTTGAGTACTCATAGTCCCTGATACGTTCAATCCGGCCTTTAACCAATCAGTTGCCTGAGTATTTACATTTAAGCGGGTGGTAAACCTAGAATAGTCTGACCTAAGGATATAACCTTTCTCATTTAAATATCCTGCCGATAAATAATAGTCTGATTTATCTGACGCTCCTGAAATATTAAAGTTATAATCCTGACGCAAACCTTGCCTTTGCATAGCCTTTTGCCAATCATCCTTATATTTAAGTACAGCATTAGGATTAAGTTTTCCGGTTACAGGGTCCAATAAATAAGCATCCTGCAAACTATCGCCAACACCTGTAAGCCTATAAGAATTGTAGCCCAACTTCTGCACTACAGCTTCTGCAATACTTGAAATTCCGGAGGCCATGTTACCTGCTTCAGCAGGTTTATATCCTAATGTAATCAATTTATTATATTGACCTCTCCAAGCCATTTCATAATAGTCCTTAGGATCTGTCAATACATCATATGCAGGTAACCCAAGTGTTACTACACCCATTTTACCATCAACCGTAATTTTTGGTTTCTCACCAGCCCGACCTCTTTTGGTGGTAATCAAAATAACACCATTAGAGCCACGTGCACCATAAAGAGAAGTTGCCATGGCATCTTTCAATATACTCATATTAGCCACATCCATTGGATTAATAGAAGGTATATCACCATCATAAGGTGCTCCATCCACTACAATCAAAGGGCTTGTAGATGCACTTAACGAACCTCGGCCACGAACCTGAATTGCTGCACCAGAACCAGGCTGACCACTACCGTTGGTTACTTGCACACCAGGTGCAGCTCCTTCGATAGCTTTTGTGACATCGGCCACAGGTGTATTTTCTATTTTTTTTCCAGTAACAACGTCTGCAGCTCCAACATATTTCTCTTTTGTTACAGGTGGGCCATAAGGACTTGTAATAACAACATCAGCAAGTGTATTATTCCCACTTTTCAAAACAACTTCCATATTATCGCTTGCCTTAACAGTTTGTGGGGCGTAGCCTGTGGAAGAAATTTCTATCATCCCATTGCTATTTTCAGGCACATCCACTTCAAAGTTTCCATCCATATCAGTTTGAGCACCTGCAGTGGTTCCCACAACTCTAACTGACGCCCCAATAAGAGGATCGTTTTTTACTGACGATTCTCCATCAATAACTCTTCCTTTAGCCTTAGTCTGAGCATATACAGCCTGTACACCAACCCATAGGAGGAGTGCAAACAAGAGTAAGCTTTTTTTCATACAACTTTTATTTTAGTTAAAATTAGCATTAATTTAATTCAGGAATTTGCAAATTTAATTAAATTCCCCACTTTCTAAAGTCTTTCTATTAATAATATTTCTATTAATAATAAAAACTCTAGATTACATGGCTGCCTCGTTATTATGGCAGCCATGTAAATCTATTTTATTTCCTTATTTATTTTCTGATGATTACTTTTTTGGTTATGGTTGCATTATCAGAAGATATCTTAAATAGATAAATACCATTAGGATATTGGGCTAAATCAAAATTTGCTTGTTGGTTAACCGAAGCATTTTTAATAGCATATCTATTTAATACCTGTCCGATTACATTTACAACTTCAACTGTTAAATTCTTAGATTTTTCTAAATTCAAAGTCATGATAACTAAACCAGTACTTGGATTAGGGAATAAGGATATTCCATTCTCCAAGGATTCCACATCATGAATAGCTAACACAAATGGCACTAAAGTACAAGACGGGCTAACTTTTTGCATATCCAATGTTGTCTGACCTGTATTACCCGGATCTAAGAATGGAGCTAATTTAGAATTGTTTACAGTAATGGAATCATTATAAAACTGAACATCGTAAGTGTTATTCCAGTTGTGATAAATTTTGCTATATTCTGATACATTCCCCGGTTTGCAAGTGTTTACAGCTGTAGGCGTAATTCCACCAGATAAATCACCAAGTAAACGGCCTTTAGTTCCTTCCCAAAGACCACTTCCTGAAGAACCGCCTTGAATACCTCCGGCAGATGCTCTTGCACTCCAATGGGTACCTGCTGAATCAGTGTTAAATTTACCCATTGAATCAACTCTGTCAAATCTGGTAAATTTCATTACGTCACCTGAAGGATGATGGAAACCTATCCATTGGTTATCTGTTGTTTTATTAGTACGATTCCATCCAGCCATATATCTATCCCATGCATTAAGTTTATTGGAAGGATCGTTTATTTGCAACAATAAAAAGTCTCCCCATAATGGACCTGTAGATTGTCCTGCAGGTATAGTGTAATAAGATCTTGATTTGAAAGCAGCACCTTTGATCAATTTTGACATATTAGGTGTACCACCCCCTGCGCATAATGGCGCCCTGAAATCAAAAGTAAATTCCCAAAATCTGAAACTTGGACTTGAATATGCATTAGTAGCATCGCAATGGCTTGCCGTCAAAAATAAAGGTTTACAATCAGTTGCTGTATTTCCTATAAGTGTACCAGAACACCAACCACCGGTAGCGCCTGCAGTATCGGAACTTGTAATCCATATGTGAGCAACAGCACTTGTAAACACATACCAGGGCTGCGTTCTGCTACAGTTAATATTGATCTGGCAAGTATCTGATTGACCCAAACCATAGGTTGCTTTAACATCAGCATCACCAAAAGTGTAATTTACGATGTTGGCTCCCCTGTATAATCCGAAAACCTGATTGATTTGAAACTGGATTCTATTAATGTCGACACCTGGTTTAATATTCATTTCCATATTTACCACATCACCCTGCACCATATCATGTGCCATTGTTTGTGAATTGGCATTAGAGGTAATGTCATAACCGCCCATTAATTGATTCCTGTTCCCATTTTGTACAAAATAGGTTACACCTTCTGGTAAGAAAAAGTCATCGTATTGAATTTTCATTGCTACAGAAGTAGGAATAGTAACTTGTAAACGCCAAACGATGCTACCATCATTAAGATAAGTAAAGCTACCTGAATTTGTTAAATTGATATTAGTCTTTACCCCTAGTGCTACACGATATTTCCCTGGTTTACCAATCGCCTCATTATAATCATCTTCTTTTTGTGCCTTTTCGAAATCAGGAGTAGGAAGATTTAAAACAGGCACTTCATTATTTACAAAAGCGCCCTTCTTACTCATGCTCCAAGGAAGCCCACCAACACTTTCCTGCGCATTGATATATCCTGACATCCCTCCAATCAGCAATAAGGATAAAAATACCTTCTTCATAAATTTTGTTTTTGAATTTTTTTTAAGCGTGTAAATATAGAAATTTATTACTAAAGCCAATCAAGGAAATTTAGATTTTTATTTGGTTAATTTTTTAAAGGCATGGTTAGTGACATTTAATAAGAAGTTAACCCATCTATCACACTTAATATTTACATAACACATCGCTCTAATTAATAAAGACGTTGGCTCGGTTGTTAATTACCGTAAGCCATTTGTTAATTAAATCACAATTATAGTACTATGTATTGCATAATACTATTTAATAGCCATATCTTTGTATCGTAAAGATGAAAGAACAGTACAGGCTTTCAGACAATCTATATTTCACAGGGCATTATTTTAAAAGATTATGAATACGGAAAACACAACATCACAAATGCGGAAAGGTGTACTGGAATTTTGTATTCTTTCTGTTATTCGTAAATCCGAGGTCTATCCATCCGATATTATTGATCAGATGAAAGCTGCAGGACTTTCTATACTGGAAGGAACATTATATCCTTTACTAACACGCCTTAAAAATGCAGAGCTGCTAAGCTATCGCTGGGAAGAAAGTGCTTCCGGGCCACCAAGAAAGTATTTCAACCTTACTGAAAAGGGAGAGATCTTCTACCAGGAACTGCAACAAACATGGAAACAACTTGCCGATGCAGTAAACCAGCTTACGCTGGATACAGACAAAAAATAATTACCTAAAACCTCTACTACTCAAAGCTTAATTCTGATAACAATGAACAAGATAATCAATATAAATCTCGCAGGAAGGCTGATCCCGATCGACGAATCTGCCTATGATAAACTCCGCGATTACCTGAACCGCCTTAAATTATTCTTTTCAAAGGAAGAGGGTGGCGATGAAATCGTTCGCGATATGGAAGATCGTATGGGGGAACTCTTCCAGGATAAATTGAAGAAAGGCCAACCTTGTATTATGGCCGAAGATATCGCTGAAATGATTGGCATCATGGGCAGTCCCGAACAGATCGAAAGCGAAGCAGGAGAAGAAGAACCTGCAAAAAATAAAAAGGCAAATACAGCAGCCGATCAGGCTTCAACAACTAACAGAATAAGGCCCAGCCATCTTTCTCGCAGTAAGAAAGAGAAAATGATAGGTGGTGTGTGCGGAGGTCTTGCTTCTTATTTCAATATCGATCCTACCATTATTCGTATCGCTATTATTTTGATTACGTTGGCCTGGGGCGCAGGACTTGTGGTTTACTTGTTGCTTTGGGCTATATTACCCGAAAGCGATGATAATACACCAGCAGTAAAAAGAAGGCTGTACCGCAATCCCAAGCAAAAAGTGGTTGGTGGTGTATGCTCTGGTATAGCTGCCTATGCCAATATAGATCCTATTATTCCACGGATCATATTTGCGGCACCATTATTGGGCATGATTTTCTTTAGCATATTGGATCATGGATTGTTCTTCATTCCGTTCTTAACAGGAAGCATTCCTACTCTGGTATTACTTTACATCATATTGTGGGCCTCCATTCCGGAGGCCACTACCGTTGCCGAAAAGCTTGAAATGCGTGGTGAAAAGGTAGATGTTCATAATTTGTCGCAAGCCATTAAAGGCGCAGAAGCAGATAAAGATGCTCCTGTAAAAAGATCTGGAATTGCGCAGATTTTTTCAATCCTGATTAAAGTATTTGTCTTCTTTATTCTGGGCACCGTATTGCTTACATTGGCTGGTATTATCATCGCGGTTCTGGCCGCTTTATTCGGAGTGGCAACATCTTCTGTTTTTGTTTCTCCTTTCAGCGGGTTGATTACAGAAAACCTTACACATCGCTACATCTTATGGACTTGTGTTATTCTAACCTTGATGATTCCTTTCTTTACCATTATAAAGGTATTGGTAAGGGTGATCAGTGGCAGGAAAAGAACCGGCAATAAATGGCTGAATGCTACCCTTGTCTTTCTATTTATTCTTGGTGTATTCGGATTGTTCTGGATAGGAAGTTCTATAGCTTCTGATTTTAAAACGTCTTATACCAAAACATTTACTGTTCCTTTAAGCCAACCTACAAATGACACTTTAATTATAAGGCAAATGGTAATTGATGATGGTGGAATTGTTGGTGATCACGACTGGGATCGTGATGATTATAACCAGTGGAACAGTGAACATGATGGTATTCGCTTTCGCGATGACACTACAGTAGCGATAAGTAATCTGAATCTTCATTTTACCAATAGTCCTGATAGTAATTTCCATTTGCTGATCCAAAAAAGTTCACACGGACGCAACTCAAGAAGGGCGCAGGAATTAGCTCAATCACTCGAGTTCAATTATCGCCAGGAAGGCAATGTATTGCTCCTTCCACATGATTTTACTTTACCTAAGGGACAGCCTTTCCGGGGTCAGAAATTGGGTGTAGAGATTCAGGTTCCGGTCGGTAAAGTTTTCAGAACAGAGGGGCTGGATAATAACTATTATACCAACAGAATATTCAGGATGCGTAATGGCCATTTTAGCTACGAATCCAACGATTACGATTCATGGGATAATGATGAATATTATAAAATGACTCCTGAAGGCCCCGTTGGAAACAAGAAAGATGAAACTGAAGAAGATGATACTAAAGCTACTCAAAATACTACGGACACCACTGCCGGATAATTTTTTTACGTCTGAAGCTATGTAGTAGTAGTTTTCATACAGAGGTGCATTCTTGCACCTCTTTTTTATTTTAAAAAAACGTTCCTGTATATTTGAGTCAAATTATTTTTCCGATGAGAAACTTAAAATTCCTGATTGCATTGCTTCTGCTTAATGTACCATTCATGAGCACGGCACAATCTAATGATGAAAAAGCAGTACGCAATATTCTTGCAGAACAATCTGCCGCTTGGAATAAAGGCGATATCGAAGGTTTCATGAAGGGTTATTGGAAAAACGATTCCCTGATGTTTATCGGAAAAAGTGGCGTGACTTATGGCTGGAACAATACTTTGAATAACTACAAAAAAGGTTATCCTAATGCTGAAGCCATGGGACAATTAACTTTTACCATTTTAAAAGTAAAAAGTCTTTCAGACCAATACCAGCAAGTGGTTGGAAAGTGGCACCTGCAAAGAAGCCAGGGAAATTTTGAAGGTCATTTCACCTTGCTTTTTCAAAAAATAAAAGGGCAATGGATAATCATAACGGATCATAGCAGTTAAAAAATCGAGCGTATATAAAAAATAAGGGCTGAAAATTTCAGCCCTTATTTTTTATAATTATTACATTCAATTAAACTTGTCTGTTACTATCAAATGCTTCCAGCTCATTCGCTACAGCAGTAAGGAAGCTCGCCCCTAACGAACCATCCACAACACGGTGATCGTAGCTTAAAGAAAGATACATCATGTGGCGGATTGCAATTACATCACCATCCGGTGTTTCCAGTACCATTGGGCGTTTCTTAATACTGCCCACTGCCAGGATAGCAACTTGTGGCTGATTAATGATCGGTGTACCCATTAAGCTACCAAAAGTACCAACGTTAGTCAGGGTAAAGGTTCCACCCTGTGTATCATCTGCTTTCAATTTGCTGCTACGTGCGGCATTGGCCAGGTAGTTTACGTCTTTGGTAAGTCCCAAAAGGTTTTTGGTGTCTGCATTTTTAATCACAGGAACAATAAGATTACCGCTTGGCAAAGCAGCCGCCATACCAATATTGATATCTTTTTTGATAATAATCTTATCCCCATCCAGACTGCAATTGATCATCGGGAACTTTTTAATACAGTTCACAATGGCTTCAATGAAAATTGGAGTGAAGGTGATCTTCTCGCCATATTTTGTTTCAAATGCTTTTTTACTCTTGTCGCGCCATTTTACCAGGTTGGTCACGTCAGCCTCGGTAAAACTGGTAACGTGCGGCGAAGTGGCTTTGCTGCGCACCATATGGTCAGCAATAAGCTTACGCATACGGTCCATTTCAATAATCTCTACATTACCACCATAATTGGCAGCAGGTTGAGGAGTATGCGTAACTGCTGTAGTTGTAAAGGCTACAGCTTGTGGTTGTGGTTGAGCAACGGCAGGTTGTGCTACTGGTGCTGCGCCACGCGAAGCTACATAGGTTAATATATCTCTTTTGGTTACACGACCTTCGTTACCTGTTCCCGGAATATTTTCCAATTCAGCCATGCTGATACCTTCTTTGGAAGCAATATTGAGTACCAAAGGAGAATAGAAACGATTACCGGTATTGGCTATTGTAGCCATATTATTTGCTGCCGGTTGGCTTGTTGGTTGTGCCGGTGCCGCCACAGGTTGAGGAGCTGCCTGTTGTACTGGAGCGGCTGTCGCCGTTCCGTTACCTGCTCCGGCGCTATCTATACGTGCAATAACTGTTCCAACAGGAACAACGTCATTTTCTTTAAATAAAATTTCGGTAATAATACCTGCTGCGGTTGAAGGAACTTCACTATCAACTTTATCCGTAGCGATTTCCAGCATGGTTTCATCCATTTTCACGCTATCGCCCGGTTGTTTATGCCATTTCAGCACAGTAGCTTCCATGATGCTCTCACCCATTTTGGGCATTACTAAATCGACAATTGCCATAAGTGTATTTTTCAAAAAGAATGGTGCAAAAGTAATCATTTGCCGCCGAGTGTGCAAACGTTCCCAAAAACATATCCATCTTTAATAATTCCTTCATTCTTTAACCCAAAAGCTGCATAACTATTATATTACTGCGGAGCATTGACGTACTTCTATAAAATTCGTATTTTCACGCCTCATTATGAAAGCGATAATTCCCGTAGCCGGAGCCGGCACCAAATTAAGACCACATACTTATACGCAACCCAAGGCGCTGATGCCTATGGCCGGCAAAACCATCCTGAGTGTAATAGTCGATGCTTTGCTGAATAAAGGCATTGAAGAATATATATTTATTATTGGTTATTTAGGAGACAAAATACAGGATTATGTAATGCGAACATATCCTGGCTTGCGTTGCACTTTTGTAACACAAAATGACCGTCGTGGTACCGGACATGCTATTTGGCTTACCAAAGATGTGGTAAAAAACGATGAAGTGCTGATCGTCTTTGGCGATACCATTTGCGATTTCGACATTTCCTCCATTCTTCAAAGCGATGAATCACAAATAGGCATCCGCAGGGTAGATGACCCCAGAAGTTTTGGCGTAGCAGAGGTAGACGATGATAATAAAGTATTACGTGTGGTAGAAAAGCCGCTTATCCCCAAGTCCAACATGGCTATGGTGGGTGTTTATAAAATTAAAGAAACAGCGCAACTATTTGAAGCACTAGATACCTACCTGCACGATCGTGCCGATGCTGATGGCGAATATCACCTTACGCATGCTCTCCAAACCATGATCGAAAGAGGCATTACATTCAAAGCTTTTAAAGTAAATAACTGGTTCGATTGCGGCAAGAAAGAAACCCTTCTGGAAACCAATGCAACCTTATTAAAGACAATGAGCGAGCAACCGGGCTTTACTATTCCTGAATTTCCGGATACCGTAATCATACCTCCGGTAAATATTGCCAAAGGCTGTAAAATAGAGCATTCTATCATTGGGCCTTCGGTTTCTATTGGTGAAAATACTACTATCCGCTCTTCTATTATCCGTAACAGTATTATCGGTTCATTTGCAGAGTTGGATGAGGTGGTACTGAAATCTTCCATCATCGGCAGCGATGCGTACGTACACGGTATGAGTCAAAGCCTCAACATCGGAGACAATACAGATATTGATCTAGGATAATATAATTAGCAAATGTGAAAATTGGAAAATGTGAAATTGTTCTTTGGGATTGGTAGATATATAAATCTTCCACTCCATTTGCAGTATTCAGTTTTTAAATTTGCACATTTCAGAATTTTCAAATTTGCACATTAAACAATGACTTTCCATAATAGAATAACAGATCTTTTCAATATTCAATATCCGATTGTACAGGCTGGTATGATATGGGCATCTGGTTGGCGCCTTGCGTCAGCGGTGAGTAATGCAGGTGGCTTGGGCCTTATAGGTGCAGGAAGCATGTATCCCGATACTTTGCTGGAACATATTAAAAAGTGTAAAGCCGCTACTGATAAACCTTTCGGCGTAAACTTACCTTTATTATATCCGGATATTGACCAGCATATCAAACATATTGTTGATGAAAAGGTACCTATAGTTTTTACCTCCGCAGGCAATCCCAAAACCTGGACTAAGGCCCTGAAAGATGAAGGTATAACCGTGGTACATGTTGTTTCCAGTGCAAAGTTTGCGCTAAAAAGCCAGGATGCAGGCGTAGATGCTGTTGTAGCCGAAGGTTTTGAAGCAGGCGGACACAATGGTCGTGAAGAAACAACAACGTTATGCCTTATTCCACAGGTACGCGAAGCAATAGAAATTCCACTGATTGCTGCTGGCGGTATAGGCACAGGTAAGGCAATGTACGCAACCATGGCGTTAGGTGCAGAAGGCGTGCAAGTAGGCAGCCGTTTTGTATGCAGTCCCGAAGCTTCCTCGCATCAAAACTTTAAAGATGCCATTGTAAAGGCTAATGAAGGAGATACCATACTTTCCCTAAAAAGATTGACACCAGTACGGCTTATCAAGAACAGATTCTACAGCCTGATAGCAGAAGCTGAAGGCCGTTGCGCAAGCAATGAAGAACTAATAGAACTGTTGGGCAGAGCCCGGGCAAAACTAGGCATGTTTGAAGGCAATCTTGAAGAAGGCGAGCTGGAAATAGGTCAGGTAAGTGGCCTGATAAAAGATATAAAACCCGCTGCAGAAATCGTAAAGGAGTTGTGGGATGAATTCTGTGCTACAATTGCTGATCCATTTTATCTGGCTACCAAGAATCAAACGATATAAACCAACTTATGCGCGTCCTGCTTATGCTCCTTTCATTTTTAATGGCAAAAGCCGTTACGCTGCAAGCGCAAGATAAAAGGATCGTTCAGTTTATCAATGACATTTACCACGACATTGTTCCTGAAATGTATAAGTATTACTATTTGTTGGATACTGGTAACGCTACATATGCAAAATCCTCATTAGTACTTCACGAAGCGTTTCCATATGTAACCAAATTAGATTCAAATTTTACGAAAGAAATAATTAATAAATTTTGTTCTCCAGATACTCCCATTCTTTGGTCTTCGTATCACCTTAAGGACGCCATTATTGTCCCAAATAATAAAGCTGACAGTATGTTTGCCAATTGGAGAACAATACAAATGATTGATTACCGTTTTTATGAAAAAAATAAGGATAGCCTCAAGAAAGCAAAGGCTTGGAATGAAATCTATGCTCCTGTAAACTTCAGATGGGGCAAGAAAAAGAAAATGCAAGTAATGGATGCATATAGTGATAGTCTTGACAGATCAATTCCGATTGAACGAGATAACTATTTCTGCTTTTCAAGACCTGTATTTACAAACAACGACAAGTACGCAATGATATGGTATAGTAAGGGAGAGCATGATTACTGCCTGTTCATATATCGAAAGGAAGAAAATGGTAAGTGGAAAATTTTATCGAAGATTTTTTGTAGCTGCTAAGTCAGATATTTTTATCTCCGGTCTTATTCCATAACCATGGCCCTTATTCTTTATAATAACTATCCCCTACCTTTGCTCCCATAAATTTTCTTTACAAAATGACAAATTCAGATTATAAACATACAGTAGCCGAAAGGCTGATGCGTTATGTGCAGATAGATACGCAAAGCGATCCATATTCGCTGTCACAACCTTCTACTGAAAAACAAAAGAACTTAAGCAAATTATTGGCTGACGAGTTGACTGCTATTGGTATTACAGATGCTGAAGCCGATGAACATGGCTATGTATATGGTACTATCCCAGCCACAATAGATAAAGAAACGCCTGTGGTTTGCTTTTGTGCACACGTGGACACATCGCCTGATTGCAGTGGAGAAAATGTAAAACCCATCTTGCACGAAAAGTATGATGGAAGCGACATTGTGCTTCCTGATGATAATAACATCATCATCTCTACTACAAGACATCCTTATCTGAAAGAACGCATAGGTGATGATATTATTACCGCATCAGGCCTTACTTTATTGGGTGCTGATGATAAGGCTGGCGTGGCTGTAATTATGGATGCTGCCCAATATTTAATGGAACATCCAGAGGTAAAACATGGTAAGATCAGAATCCTGTTTACACCCGATGAAGAAGTAGGCCGCGGTGTAGATGCCGTAGATATGAAAAAACTGGGTGCAGATTTCGGTTACACACTCGATGGTGGTGAACGTGGGCACTTGGAAGGGGAAAGTTTTTCTGCTGATGGTGTAAGTGTAACCATACATGGTATCAGTGCACATCCGGGTTATGCCAAAAATAAATTGGTAAACGCAACCAAGATAGCAGCCGCTTTTCTGGAAGCTTTGCCTAAAAATGACTGGAGTCCTGAAACTACCAGCGACAAGCAAGGCTTTGTACATCCGGTACATATTGAAGGTGGTGCAGAGAAAACAAGAATCGATTTCATTATCCGCGATCATAATACTGCCAAACTTGCGGAGTATGAAGCCAAGTTGGAGAATATATTGAAAACTGCTGTGGCTGCTTATCCCGGCGCACAATACGATTTTAAAGTGAAGGAACAATATCGTAACATGCGTGAAATATTGGACCAACATCCTAAAGCTATGGAATATGCCGAAGAAGCTTACAAGCGCACTGGCCTTACGGCCGAGCGTATCAGCATTCGTGGTGGTACGGACGGTTCCCGTCTTAGCTTTATGGGCTTGCCTTGTCCTAATATCTTTACCGGTGAAATGGGCATTCACTCCAAACAGGAATATGTAAGTGTGCAGGATATGGAAAAAGCCAGTGAGATATGTGTGCACATTGCACAGATAGTTGCTGAGTAATATTTTAAGGATTTTGTAAGGCCTCCGGGATGATCCGGAGGCCTTTCTTTTGAGAAAATTTTAGTAACAATAAGTTATTGTAGCGAACTTATAGGGCATTGTAAGTTTCTATAGTGAATAAAGTAGGATTGGTATAACTTTGCGGCCATTAAAAAGCGTTACCATTTAGCTAATGAGTCATTTAGAACAACTACAGGCGGAGATCGAACCGTTGAAGCAGCAACTTATCAGTCATGAAGTTTACCGCAAAATCACATCGTTGGAGCATTTGCATATTTTTATGCAGCACCACGTTTTTGCCGTCTGGGATTTTATGTCTTTGCTTAAAGTGTTGCAACGCAACCTTACCTGTGTAGATATTCCATGGATGCCAAGAGGTAATCCTACAACGCGTTACCTGATTAATGAAATTGTAACCGGCGAAGAAAGTGATGTAGATGAGCATGGTAACCGACATAGCCATTTTGAATTGTATTTGCAGGCAATGCAACAAGCAGGCTGTTCAACTGTACAGATTGAAAAGATGCTTGCTCTGCTTGTTGCTGGAAACAATGTAACCCAGGCACTTGATGGATGTAGCGCACCGGAACAGGTTAAAGCCTTTGTGGGCAATACTTTTGAAACTATTCATACCGGAAAGCCTTATTTACAGGCCGCTGTATTTACTTTTGGCCGTGAAGACCTGATTCCGCAGATGTTCATTTCCTTTGTAAACGAACTACATGCCCAGGCTCCGGAAAAAATCAGCATCTTTAAATATTATCTTGAGCGACATATAGAAGTGGATGGCGATCATCATTCCCATCTTGCTTACGAAATGACCTCATCCCTTTGTGGCGATGATACAAACAAATGGCAGGAAGCAACTGCTGTAGTTAAAACAGCATTGCAAAATCGTATTCAGCTCTGGGATGCCATTGCCAAAGCTTTTACTCATATTCAATCAGAAGAAAATATTTTATCATGATGGAATTATTGTTAGCTGAAATTTCAAAAGAGCTTCCCCTTACCAAACTGGAAGAAGACCAGATAAAAGCCGCTTTTACGGTAAAGAAATTACGTAAGCGTCAATACCTGATACAGTTTGGGGAGACATTCCGCCATTTGTTCTTTGTAGAAAAAGGAATGTTGCGCGCATATCTTAAAGGTGAAAAAGAAGAAGAACATGTAATTCAATTTGCTCCGGAAGGTAGCTGGATACCCGATAGTTTTCATCAGCTTGAAGATATGGAAGCAACATATAACATTGATGCGCTCGAAGCTTCAGAGATACTATGTATCGACAGAGAAGCCTTCCAGGAATTGCTTTTGAAGATACCTAAACTCGAAAAGTATTTCAGAGTAGTGATGCAAAAACGCCTTCACGCATTGCACCTAAGGGTGATCAACTACCTGACCCATTTTGCAGAAGACAAATATAAAATGTTCGTGCAGGTATATCCTGATATAGTGCAAAGAGTACCGCAACATATGATTGCATCTTACCTGGGTATAAAACCGGAAACACTTAGCCGGAACAGGAAAAAAATGGCTACCCGCAAGAAAGAGGTTATCCAACCTTAATTTATATGCTGCTGTAAAGCCTGCCGACAAACTCGTCAGGCTTTATTTTTGTCCATTTTCCTCAAGGATTTCAAGAGAAGATAAGCTACATCAATATTTCTTTTGTATCCTTAACTTTGCACACGCTAATAATAGCGCAAATAATTATCAGTACATACTGTTTTATAATTAATCATGGAAGAACGTTCCCTGAATTTTCTGGAAGAAATAATAGAAAATCATTTAGCCGAAGGCAAATATAAAAGCATACATACCCGTTTCCCTCCTGAGCCCAACGGTTATTTACACATAGGTCACGCTGCATCTATCTGTCTCAATTTCGGACTGGCGCTTAAATACAATGGCCAATGTAACCTACGATTTGATGATACCAACCCGGTAACAGAAGAAACTGAATATGTGGACAGCATCATGAATGATGTGAAGTGGCTTGGTTTCAATTGGGATGAATTACACTATACTTCAGATTACTTTGAACAATTATATGCCTTTGCTGTAACCCTTATTGAGAAAGGTTTTGCGTATGTAGATGATTCCAGTGCTGAAGAAATGGCTGCGATGAAGGGTGACTTAAATAAACCCGGTATCGATAGCCCTTACCGTTCCAGGACGATTGCTGAAAACCTGCAATTTTTTACCGAAATGCGTGAAGGAAAATATCCTGATGGCGCCAAAGTATTACGAGCCAAAGTGGACATGGCACATCCCAATTTGTTGATGCGTGATCCTATTATTTATCGTATCAAACACGCACATCATCATCGCACAGGCGACAAATGGTGTGTATACCCCATGTACGATTTTGCACATGGACAAAGCGACAGCATCGAGCATATCACGCATTCTATTTGTACCCTGGAATTTATTCATCATCGTCCTTTGTACGATTGGTTTATTGAAAAACTGGAGATTTTCCCCTCTCATCAATATGAGTTTGCCCGCCGCAATCTTACTTATACCGTAATGAGTAAGCGCAAATTGCTTCAATTGGTAAATGAGAAACATGTATCCGGCTGGGACGATCCGAGAATGCCTACTATAAGCGGTCTGCGTCGTAGAGGTTATACACCTGAAAGTATCCGGAAGTTTGCCGATACTATTGGTATAGCTAAAAGGGAAAACATTACAGATATTAGTTTGTTGGAATTCTGCATCAGGGAAAATCTGAACAAAACATCCAATCGCGCTATGGCTGTGCTTGATCCTGTAAAATTGATCATCACCAATTATCCCGAAGGTCAGACAGAACAGTTGCAAGCGGAGAATAATCCGGAAGATGAAAATGGCGGTAACCGTGTTGTACCTTTCAGTAAAGAATTATGGATAGAGAGGGAAGATTTTATGGAAAATGCTCCTAAAAAATTCTTCCGCCTCGGGCCGGGCCTAATGGTGCGTTTGAAATACGCTTACATCATTAAATGTGATGATTTCAAAAAAGACGAACATGGAAATGTGACCGAGATCTATTGCAGCTACATACCTGAAAGTAAAAGTGGGAATGATACCAGCGAAATTAAAGTAAAAGGAACGATACATTGGGTAAGTGTGCCAGGCGCGAAAACAGCAGAAGTACGTTTGTATGATCGCTTGTTCCGTGTAGAAGATCCTTCTTCGGAAGAGGGTGATTTTAAGGATTACATCAATCCGGAATCACTCACCACCATTTCCCATGCTTATATAGAACCGGCCTTGGCTGAATCTGTTCCCGGCGATCGTTTCCAATTCCTGCGTAAAGGATATTTTTGTACAGACAAAGACAGTACATCAGAGCATCTAATTTTCAACCGTACTGTCGGACTTAAAGATAGTTGGGGTAAAGAAGTGAAGAAAGAAGGATAAAAAAAGTAAATTCGTATACTGCTAAATAAGGCTGTACCTGACCTGGGTCAGCCTTATTTATTTAAAATGATACAGGAATCCATTGCAGTGTTTCCTACATCATTTTAGCTTGTAAAGATCATAACGTTCGGGGTTCAAATCCATTTTTCTGTACTTGCCTCCGGCTTTTCTAAATGTATTGTCAGTGCCATGCCTGTCACGCCCTCTGTGATTTTACAGGAATAAATATTAACTTCGCACGTTAAACCTTGTACATTCTTTGTTTATGGGGTTTATATATTACATTTTACTAACAAACAATAAATGACAATACGACTATATGGATTCAGCTATGATAATCTCGTCACTGGTAGCAGTGGCGGCACTGGTAATTGGAATATTTCTGGGTAAAGCGATTTTTGCAAAAAATACAGAACAAAAAGTAAAAGAAGCAGAACATCAGGCGAATAAGATAACAGAAGATGCTAAACTGCACGCTGAAACATTAAAAGAAAAGAAACTACTGGAAGCAAAGGAAAAGTTCCTTCAGATGAAATCGGAAAATGAGAAAGAAATTCATTTACGTAATCAGAAAGTAGCCGAAGCAGAAAATAAATTTCGCCAGAAAGAACAATCTTTAACCGATAAAAATCAGATACTTCAAAAGCAGATCAACGAAAATACGCAGCAAAAAGCGGTACTGGATAAAGAACTGGAGAAGACACTTGAAAAGCGCGAGCAACTGGAATCGCAACGATTGGAACTGGAAAAACACCAGGAACAACATATTAAACAGTTAGAAAAAGTTGCAAACCTTACGGCAGAAGAAGCAAAAAATCAACTTATAGATTCCATGAAAGAAGAGGCCCGCACGGGTGCGATGAGCCACATTCAGGAAATAGTTGAGGAAGCGAAGATCAACGCATCGAAAGAAGCGAAGAAAATCGTGATTCAAAGTATACAACGTGTAGCAGCCGAGACGACTATAGAAAACGCCATTACAGTATTCAACCTGGAAAGCGATGAGATCAAAGGACAGATCATTGGTCGTGAAGGCCGCAATATTCGTGCGCTGGAAGCAGCAACCGGTGTAGATCTTATTATTGACGATACGCCCGAAGCTATCGTGTTAAGCTGTTTCGATCCGCTTCGTCGTGAGATAGCACGTTTATCCCTGCAACGCCTGGTTCAGGATGGCCGTATCCACCCTGCCCGTATTGAGGAAGTAGTTGAAAAAACAAAGAAACAGATCGAAGATCAGGTAATGGAAATCGGTGAGCGTACCATTATCGAATTAGGTATTCATGGCCTGCATAAGGACCTGGTACGTATGGTTGGTAAAATGCGTTTCCGTTCTTCTTACGGTCAAAACCTGTTGATGCACTCCAAAGAAACTGCAAATCTTTGTGGCGTAATGGCTGCCGAACTGGGATTAGGACAAAAAGTGGTAAAACTGGCGAAACGTGCCGGGCTGCTGCATGATATTGGTAAAGTTCCTGATGAAGAAACGGAATTGAGCCATGCTCTTTTAGGCGCAAAACTTGCTGAAAAATGTGGTGAACATGCAGCCATTGTCAATGCAATCGGCGCCCACCATGATGAGATGGAAATGACCTATATTATTTCCCCGATCATACAGGCTTGTGATGCTATAAGCGGTGCCCGCCCGGGTGCCCGTCGCGAGATTATGCAGAGCTACCTCCAAAGGATAAAAGACCTGGAAACGTTGGCTACAGCTTACACCGGTGTAGAAAAAGCGTATGCAATACAAGCCGGCCGTGAATTACGCGTTATTGTAGAAGCTGATAAAGTTTCAGATGCTGATAGCGATCGTTTAAGCTATGAGATTGCAGAAAAGATCCAGAAAGAAATGCAATATCCCGGCCAGATCAAAGTAACCGTTATTCGGGAGAAACGTGCGGTGAATGTAGCCAGATAAAAACTATAGATTTTCTTCTTAAAGAGGAATAATAATCGAAAGGTTGCCAGCTTTTAAAAGTTGGCAACCTTTTTTCATGTTTGAAAAAGGGAAAATAAATTTCTATATTTGAGAATAATCCATTTAACCTAAAAACCACCCACCCTATGAAAGGCTCCTTTAAAAAAGGCAGTTCAGGAGAATTCGTTCTTCTGTTGCAGGAAATGCTAAAGAAAATTGGCTATGAAATCAGTACAGATGGCATATTTGGTAAAGACACCGAAAAAATCATTCTTGACTTTCAACGAAAAAACGATTTAAAAATTGATGGTATTGTTGGAGCCAAAACCTGGATCCTGATACATGACCTTGCATCAAAAGTGAAGAAACCAGATGCACCTATCAACACCGTTATCAGTCAATTTCTAAGTGAGCAGGATTTTATTGATTTCGCATCTAAATACAGTATTGAGGTAGCAGCTATTAAAGCGGTACACGAAGTAGAATCAAATGGCCGTGGCTTTTTGAATGGTAAAATTAAAATATTGTTTGAAGGCCATATTTTCTGGAGAGAGCTGGTAAAAAGAGGAATTGATCCCAATAAAATACTTTCGGGGAATGAAGATATTTTGCATAAAAATTACATCTCGCCCAATCCACGATACAGACTGGATCAACATTACCGGTTAAATAAAGCTGTAGCAATAAATGCTGAAGCTGCATACAGTTCGGCTTCTTATGGTTTGTTCCAGATCATGGGCTTCCATTATAAAGCTATGGGATTTGATTCAGCTAAAGCGTTCGTCGACTTTTTGAGTGTAAATGAAGCGGATCAGCTAGAAGTTTTTGGTAGATTTTTAACCGCCAATAACCTGGTAAAAGCTTTGCAGCAACACAATTGGGCAAAATTTGCTTCGGGCTATAACGGGGCAAGTTATAAAACCAATAAATATGATACCAAGCTGGCTACGGCTTATGCAAAATATAAGAAGCTATAATTCAACGCCATTTAGCTAAGTCCTTGAGTAATCCTTATAGGTTTTCAAAATCTATAAGGATTCATTCCTGCTAATCTATGCTTGTATAAGTTAAAAATTAAACATACCAATATTTTTATCGTACCTTCGCAGACATTTTAAATTTTTTCACAGATGAAAAATCTGCGACACATCCCCTTGACGGAGATAGAGCAATTGATGAAGGAGTGGGGAGAACCTAAATTTCGGGCGGCACAGATTCACGACTGGATCTGGAAAAAGCACGCAAGCTCCATCGACGAGATGAGCAATCTTTCCAAAGAACTACGCAATAAGCTAACAGAATCAGCTTACAGAATCCCCAAAGTATCTATAGATCATAGCCAGTTCAGCAATGATGGTACGGTAAAAAGCCGTCTGAAATTGCATGATAACCAGTTTATCGAAGGCGTATTGATCCCCACAGAAAAAAGAATGACTGCTTGTGTTTCCTCACAGGTAGGTTGTAGCCTGAGCTGCAAATTCTGCGCTACCGGTTATCTTAAAAGAAGCCGCAACCTGGAATTTGACGAGATCGTGGATGAAGTAACCCTTTTAAACGAGCAGGCAGAAACGCATTTCAACAAACACCTTAGCAATATTGTCTTTATGGGTATGGGCGAACCCTTACTCAATTATAAAAACGTATTGAAAGCCATTGAGCGCATTACTGCTCCCGATGGACTGGGCATGAGCCCGCGCCGCATCACCGTTTCTACAGCGGGTGTAGCCAAAATGATCAAACAACTGGGCGATGATGAAGTAAAGTTTAAACTTGCATTATCATTACACGCTGCTAACGATAAAAAGCGTAACGAGATCATGCCGATTAATGAAAGCAATGATCTCAAATCGCTGATCGAATCCCTCCTTTATTTCTATCATAAAACCGGTAACCAAATTACCTTCGAATATATACTGTTCAAAGATTTCAACGATTCGGTAAAAGATGCTGATGAGCTGGTGAAAATTTATCGCCAGGTACCGGCAGATCTGGTGAACATCATCGAATACAACACGATTGATGAAGCAGATTTTACCAAACCCGATGAAACGGTTACCGATCAGTTCATGAATTATCTAACTGCCAACAGGGTGAACGCGCGACTGCGCCGGAGCCGTGGTAAAGATATTGATGCTGCTTGCGGTCAACTGGCTAATGTAAACAGGCCTGCTTAATGTTCTTGTGCTCATCAAAAGCACTTGCTATTTTCTACAATTTTTATTTAAATAATAATGCACAAAAAACCATTCCATTCCGATAATTCAGGCAAGAAATCCTACGGAAGCAAAGACTCAAAGTCTTTCGGCAAAACATCTTTTGGTAGCGGCGACAAACCGTTCAAGAAGAAATTTGATAAGGAAGATAAGCCATTCAAAAAATCGTTTGGAAAAGACGAAGACCGTCCAGCAAGAAAACCTTACGGAAGTAATGAGGACAGGCCTTTCAAGAAGTCTTTTGGTAATAATGAAGACCGTCCGGCCCGTAAATCTTTCGGGAACAATGAGGACAGACCATTTAAAAAATCATTTGACAATAAAAGTGGAGATCGCCCTTTCAAAAAACCATTTGAAAGAGATGGTGACAAACCATTCAAAAAATCTTTTGGCGGAAATGAAGATCGTCCGTTTAAGAAGTCATTTGGTGGAAATGAAGACCGTCCATTCAAAAAATCTTTTGACAAAGATGGTGACAGACCATTTAAAAAGTCATTTGGTGGAAATGAAGATCGTCCATTTAAAAAACCATTTGATAAAGACGGCGACAGGCCTTTCAAAAAGTCTTTTGGCGGTAATGAAGATCGTCCTTTCAAGAAATCTTTTGATAAAGACGGCGACAGACCTTTCAAAAAATCCTTCGGTGGAAACGAAGATCGTCCGTTCAAGAAGTCTTTTGACAAAGACGGTGACAGACCTTTCAAGAAATCATTTGGTGGAAACGAAGATCGCCCATTCAAGAAATCTTTTGATAAAGACGGCGACAGACCATTCAAGAAATCGTTTGGTGATAAAGGAGATAGACCTTTCAAAAAAGATGGCGATCGTCCATTCAAAAAATCATTTGGTGGAAATGAAGATCGCCCGTTTAAAAAGTCTTACGACAAAGATGGTGACCGTCCGTTTAAAAAATCATTTGATAAAGACGGAGATAGACCTTTCAAAAAATCCTATGATAAAGATGGCGATCGTCCGTTCAAAAAATCATTTAACGATAAGGGAGACAAACCATTTAAAAAAAAACATGGGGCGGAAGATGATTTAGAGGAAAAACGCCCTAACAGATACGCCAACGCATTTGGCAAACTGGATGACCAGGAATTAGCAGCACACCAGAAAAAACAACAGGAAAGAAAAGAGCAGAAAGAACAGGAAGATGAAGTAACCTTCAGCAAAGAACTAGAGAACAAATGGGATGAAGAACCGGTTAGAAGAGACTTTGGTAAAAGTGATGTAAAGTATACCGGTTATAAAAAATCTGAAGAAGGTGAGGATGAAGGTGAAGGTGAGGAAAAAGCCAAGCCAAGACATAGACATGATGCTTCCAGCAGGTTCAAGAAACAGTTTGACAATGAGAATCCTAACGAAAAAGCATATTCAGCTCAACCTGATGGCCCTAAGCCAGAAGAAGTAAAGAGTCCTGATTCAGCATTGGATGGCCAGCTTATGCCACTCAACAAATACATTGCCCATTGCGATGTATGCAGCCGCAGAGATGCCGTAACATTGATCAAAGAAGGCAAAGTAACCGTAAATGGTGAACTGGTAACAGAGCCTGGCTTTAAAGTAACCATCGAAGATGTAATTACTTTGAACGACAAAAAACTGGTAGTTCAAAAAAACCTGATCTATATCCTGATGAATAAGCCCAAAGGTTTTATCACCACTACAGATGATCCTAAAGGCCGTCGTACCGTGATGGAACTTGTTGAAAATCTTATCGAAGAACGTGTGTTCCCGGTAGGCAGGCTGGATAGAAATACTACAGGACTATTATTGTTGACCAATGATGGCGAGCTGACCCAGAAACTATCTCATCCAAAACATGAGATAAAGAAAGTGTACAAAGCTACTTTGGACAAAAATCTTTCCAAAGATGATTTTGAAAAAATACTGAAAGGTGTTGTGCTTGAAGATGGCCCTGCACCTGTAGATCAACTGGAGTATCTGGAAACCAAAAACGAAATTGGCCTGGAAATTCACAGTGGAAAAAACAGGATCGTGCGTCGTATATTTGAATCGCTAGGTTATGAGGTTGAAAAACTGGATCGTGTAATGTATGCCGGTCTTACCAAAAAGCATGTGCTTCGTGGTAAATGGCGCTTCCTTACAAAACAGGAAGTGATCAATTTGAAACACATACAGTAATATCAAATTTTATTATTCACCGCATCGGTTCTATCGATGCGGTTTTTTTATGTTATTTATTTAATTCATAGCGGATATTAGAAGGCAATAATCCAACTAAAAACAACGTTTTTATAGTACTTTTGACATAGGTATGAGCAAACAAAATTTTATCAAAGTCATTGCAATCAGCGCTGTTGCGGCTTTTTGTACTATTTCACCGGCAGTGGCCCAACAAGGCGGACCAGCAGTGGAGCAATGGAAATCCTATTTACCTTACAACCAGGTAAATGCTGTTGCCACGGATGGAACTACGTTTTTCTGTTCCACAACTTCTGGCTTTTTTACCTATAACAGGGAGGATGGTTCGCTTAACCCTTACAGCAAAGTAAGTGGCATGAGTGACGTTGGCATGACTGGTGTGGGCTATGATAAAACTACACGAAGTGCTTTACTGGCTTATTCCAACAGTAATATAGACATATTTAAGGACGGTAGTTTTTATAATATACCAGACCTTAAGTCATCGCAGGGGAGTGGCGACAAAACCATTCATGATGTAAATACAGATGAGGGCCTGGGCTATCTAAGCAGTGGGATTGGCCTGTTGATCATTAATATGGATAAAAAGGAAGTCAAAGGAACAGTACAATTTTCGGAAAATGGTATTGCCGCTGCCGTATATGCTTCTGCTATAAACAATACCTATTTATATGCAGCTACAAGCGTGGGATTGTTTCGTACGGAAAAAACAAATCCTTTCATACAAAACTATAATTCATGGACAAAGCTGGACGATAAAATCTATCATTATCTGGCCAATGCATCTGGTACTATATACGCTGCTGAAGCGGATAGTTTGTTTGAGCTTTCACCAACCAACGTAGTTTCTTTTAAAGAGAAAATTCAGTATCCGATTAGCCATCTGGATAACGGAGCCGGTGGGTTATGGATTTCTGCCGTTGGAACTGATGTGGGTTTTGGCATTTTACGTGCTCCGGGAGGTAACAGGATTGATTCATTTTTCACAATATCTCCGAGCCAGATCGTACAATTGGCTAATGGTGATGTTTGGTTTGGAGATAATAGCAGCTATGCTTTTCGAACCCATAATGGACTTAGAAAAAAAACAGGCGTTGCGCAGTCCGAACCTTACTTTCCTGATGGCCCTGTTACCAGTAGCAGTTTTGATGTATCAGCCTACAATGGTGATTTGTGGGTGGCGCATGGCGGAAAGGATGTCCGTTGGAACCCTATTTTTAATAAGGCAAAGTTTTCCCATTTTTCTGATAATAAATGGACTAACGTTGATTATATCGCTGGCTCTGAATGGTTCCAGGATTTTATCCGTATACTAAAAGATCCGAATTCCGGAAACCTTTACGTGGCATCGTTTTCTGGTGGTTTGTATGAGCGGGATGCAAACGGTAATATAACAACGTATCGTGGTACAGAGTATTTTTCAAACCAGATTAGCGACCCTAAGCTTTTCCTTATTTCCGGCATGGCCCTGGATCCACAGGGAAATCTGTGGATGACCAACAATAGAGGAATCAAAGAGCTTGCAGTAAAAACAGCAGACAATCAATGGTACAAAATGAAAACTATTGATGGTAATACCCCTGACCATACTGCAGCAGATGTATTGGTAGATGATTATGGTCAGAAATGGTTCAATGCTGTAGCTAGCGGTGGTACTATTGTATACAATGATAATGGGACTATATCTAATACAGCCGATGATCAATACAGAATACTCAAAGTTGGTGAGGGGGCTGGAAACCTTCCGGACAATAATACAACCTGCATTGCAAAAGATAGAGATGGCGCCATATGGATAGGTACTGAGAATGGCATTGGTATTGTAAACTGTCCCGATCAGGTTATTAACCGGGAATGTGAGGCTACCCTTAAAGTAGTTCAACTCGATCAATTTGCAGGATATCTGTTCGAGGGGCAATCCATAAGGGCTATAGCGGTAGATGGCGCCAACCGCAAATGGATCGGTACTTCTAATGGTGTATGGCTACTTTCTGAAGATGCTGAAAGTATTGTGTATCGTTTTAATGAAAGTAATAGTCCATTACCTTCTAATGCTATTGAACGCATCAATATTGATCCTGTAACCGGCGATGTTTATTTCTCTACAGATAAAGGCCTTATCGCTTTCCGTAGTACCGCGACCGAAGGCAAGGAAGCTAATGAGGACGAACTATTTATTTATCCTAACCCTGTACCCAGCGGGTTTGAAGGGATGATAGCGGTTAGAGGAGTAGCAGAAAATGCTGATGTAAGATTTACGGATATTTCAGGACAATTGGTGTATCGTACAAAGGCATTAGGTGGCCAGGCTGTATGGAGCGGAAAAGATTACACAGGGCGTAAAGTGCAAAGTGGCGTATACCTGGTATTTGTAGTAAATAAAGATGGTACTGAGAAAGCTACAGGAAAATTCATGATTCACAATTAATAATTACAACCTTTCTTGATCCTATAAGGCTTTAAAACCCTTATAGGATTTTTGATTTTAATGAGGTTTCCATTCTCTTTTTAGCAGCCCGTTTATTACAAGGTCATTTAGCTTTCCATTCATCAGGAAACTATCTCTTAAAATACCCTCTACCTTAAAGTGCAGCCTGCGGGCTACAGCAGCACTTCTTACATTTCCCGGCAAATGATGTAATTCTATCTTGTTCAGTTGTAGTTGATCAAAAAGGTAATGAAGCATTGTAGTAGCGCATTGGCTAAGTGTTCCCCTGCCCTCTTCTTCCTTTATAAGCCAATAACCGATCTGGGCTTTTCTTAACCGCTGATCCCATTGATGCATGCCAATTCCGCCTATTAGCTTTTCGTTTTTGAAAATACCTAAAGCCATACTCTTTTGATCATACTGTTCCTGCCTGACAGCACGAATATATTCCAGTGAATGCTCTTCCTTAAGTGTACCATCTACCCAAACAAGCCATGACCTCAGATGCTGCCTGTTTTCATCAATAACATGAAATAGTATAGGTGCATCTTCTTCATTATAATTCCTTAAAATAATATCTTCCGAAACGGCAAGGCTAAACATGAATTCTATTTTGAGAAGCTCAAAATAGGCAAAATATTTTATTGCGCTTCTTTACCAATCATCACATTCTATCCAGGATAATAACCAGAACGCTATTACAAAAGAAACCGGAAGTTAACTGGTAGTGCCAGTAAACTTCCGGTTATAATTATTTACAAGAGTGATTCTATTTATCCCAAAAACTTTTTAATTCCTTTTTCTTTGCTTTAAAATGAGAAGGCTTTTTAGCCGTGTTCGACCCTAAAGCGGGTACAGCATTGGGTTTAGGTACTACCGATCTGTTTTTAGGCGCACGGAATTGTACGATCTCCGAATTGGAAGGCAAAAACGGATGCACTTCTATAAGCGGTATAGAAAATCCTATCAGTTTCTGAATCGCTTTAAGATTATCTCTTTCCTCTGCATCGCAAAAAGCAATAGCTATACCACTGTTGCCCGCCCTTCCGGTACGGCCTATACGGTGCACATAAGTTTCAGGTACATCGCCCAGGTCATAATTGATCACGTGTGTAAGATCATCAATGTCAATACCACGTGCGGCTATGTCTGTAGCAATAAGTACCCTGGTATGTGAAGCTTTAAAATTATTCAACGCACGTTGTCTTGCATTTTGCGATTTATTTCCGTGAATCGCTTCAGCAGAGATATTGGCCTTATGCAGATCTTTTACCAGCTTATCGGCACCATGCTTGGTACGGGTAAACACCAGTACACGACCAATTTTTTTATCCTCCAGAATATGCACCAACAACTTTTTCTTATCCTTCTGATCTACAAAATATAAAGATTGCTGTATCGTTTCGGCTGTAGAGGATACAGGTGTAACTTCTACTTTTAGCGGATTAACCAAAATGGTATTGGCCAGTTTTTGAATTTCCGGTGGCATAGTAGCCGAGAAGAAAAGGGTCTGTCTTTTAACCGGTATTCTTGCAACTACTTTTTTCACATCATTAATGAAACCCATATCCAGCATACGATCCGCTTCATCCAGCACAAAGATTTCAATGTCTTTCAGGGAAATAAAGTTTTGACCAATAAGATCAAGTAAGCGGCCTGGTGTTGCTACAAGTATATCCACACCGGCTTTCAATGCTTTAACCTGTGCGCCCTGCGGTACTCCGCCAAATATTACCAGGTTATTTACACCCAGATTGCCACCATAAACTGAAAAACTTTCTGCGATCTGTATGGCTAGTTCACGTGTTGGTGTAAGCACCAGTACTTTAATTTTTTTGATACCGGCACTTTTAGGTTTTGCGTGTATCAATTGTAATATTGGAATTGCAAAAGCAGCGGTTTTCCCGGTTCCTGTTTGTGCGCAACCCAGTAAATCTTTGCCTTCCATTACTATTGGAATGGATTGTTCCTGAATAGGAGTAGGATGTGTGTAACCTTCGTCGGCTACGGCTTTAAGTATCGGGGGAATAATATTTAAATCCTGAAATGTCTTTTTTGTCATACCTGGCCCATGAGTTTAATAATAGGGCTATCAGCGGCAAAGGTAGGTTAATTAAAATGCCACAGATACACAGATTATTTATATCAGTATATCTATGGCAAAAATTCACGCAAACTTTATTTGAACATCTTTTGAATCACACCAAATAAGGTACGCACTATAGA
This sequence comes from Taibaiella sp., assembly GCA_041660405.1. Classification (GTDB taxonomy): domain Bacteria; phylum Bacteroidota; class Bacteroidia; order Chitinophagales; family Chitinophagaceae; genus Taibaiella. Next base: position 85,738 of record JBAZWL010000001.1, read on the forward strand.
ACGTTGCACTTGCTTACCTGCAGAGCTATTGACGGCTTTCTCTATCCATGATTTCTCTTCTTTCGGTGTTGTATTTCTCACAGTTGTTGTTTTAGGCGCTTCATACCTGGGCAAAGGAGCAGACTCTTGCCTCGCTGCAGTTTCCAGCTTTGCGTTCAATATCTCATAGGCACTTTCTCTGTCTACGGGCGCATTGTATTTGGGTATCAGTTTTGATGCAGCTACCAGTGTATTTATTTCTTCTTCCGTCAGAATATCCATTCTTGACCTTGGTGCAATCATATAGGTATGAGCCAGCGGAGTGGGTATACCTTTTTCATTAAGTAAAGTAACCAAAGCCTCACCTATACCCAATTGTGTAAGCAGATCTTCGGTTTTATAAAACTCACTTTCCGGATAATTTTCGGCTGTTTGTTTAATGTCTTTACGATCATTGGCAGTAAAAGCCCGCAGTGCATGTTGTATTTTCAAACCAAGCTGGCTAAGGACAGATGCCGGAACATCCTGTGGATTTTGGGTACAAAAGAACACCCCTACTCCTTTACTCCTGATCAGCTTTACTATGGTTTCGATCTGATCCAGCAATACTTTATTGGCTTCTTTAAAAATAAGGTGGGCCTCGTCGATAAACAATACCAGTTTGGGTTTATCTATATCTCCTTCTTCCGGTAATGTAGCATATAGTTCGGCAAGAAGCTGCAGCATAAAAGTGGAGAATAATTTCGGTCTGTCCTGCATATCCGTAACCCGAAGAATGTTGATCATACCCCGTCCATCATCACTGATTCGCATGAGGTCATGTACATCAAAAGATGCTTCTCCGAAAAATATATCAGCACCTTGTTGTTGCAGTTCTATTACCTTCCGCAAAATGGTTCCTGTAGATGTAGTGGAAATTTTACCGTAGTCTTTTTCTATATCAGCTTTTCCTTCATCACTGGCATATTGCAACATTTTAGTCAGGTCTTTCAGATCCAGTAGCGGAAGCCCTTTATCGTCACAATATTTAAACAACATGGATAGTAATCCGGATTGTGTATCGTTCAGATCCAAAACTTTAGCCAGCAATACAGGACCAAATTCCGAAACCGTTGCTCTCAATCGTGCACCTTTTTCATCGCTCAGCGAAAGCAGGTCTACTGGGAAAGCTGATGGTTTATAAACATCTTTCAGCAATTGGTACCGTTCTTTTATCTTTTCATTTTCAGCACCGGCAGCAGCTATCCCACTCAGATCACCTTTTATATCCATCAATAAAACAGGCACGCTGGCATCGCTAAGTGCTTCGGCTATAACCTGCAATGTCTTTGTTTTGCCGGTACCGGTGGCCCCTGCTATTAACCCGTGGCGGTTCATAGTGCGTAAAGGCAGGCGTATTTCAGCGCCATCTACAAGCGCTCCATCCATCATTCCCACACCAAGCTTTATGCTCTCTCCTTTAAAATTGTACCCATTCTGAATACTGGTAAGAAATGCTTCTTGTCCGGCCATGTTGAATTGTTTTAAATTTTGATGCAATTTTACCAAAAATAGATTTTATCTGCCAAGCATTGAATAAAAAAACACATTGTACAAATTCCGCATGTTATTAAAAAATGGCACTGGGAACAATTTTTGGCAGTATCGTGCGTTTATTCCCATTCCAGTCATACATACAGATGGTGGGTTAACCGGCGGTTAAATAAGATACGTAATCTTTCGTAGTGAGATGATAACGCTATTTTTGTAACTTTGCACACTTTTGTAATTACGAAAGCCTGAAATGGACAGCAAATCTTTGATAGATATTACACATTTGCCCGGGCACATTGCCATTATTATGGATGGCAACGGACGGTGGGCGAAAGAAAAGGGTGAAGATCGCATTCATGGCCACCAGCAAGGCGTGATCAGTGTGCGTGAAGTAGTGGAAGGCTGTGGAGAAATTGGTATTAAATACCTGACTTTGTATGCCTTTTCCACCGAAAACTGGAATCGCCCCAAATATGAGGTAGATGCCCTGATGGAACTATTGGTAAGTACCATACGCCGCGAGGTAGATGATCTGAAAAAGAATAATGTAAAACTTCTGGTCATCGGTGATTTTGCTTCCCTACCGGAAATATGCCAGCAGGAACTGAACGAAGGCATGGAAATTACCGCAGAATGCACCGGGCTTAAGCTTATACTGGCATTGAGTTACAGTGCCCGTTGGGAAATAACCCGGGCCGCCCGCCAGATTGCTGAAGCAGCTGCAAAAGGCAGCCTTAAGCCTGAAGATATAGATACAGAAATGTTCAATAGCTTTTTATGTACTAAAGATTATCCTGACCCTGAATTGATGATAAGAACCGGTGGCGAACATCGCATCAGTAATTTTTTATTGTACCAATTGGCTTATACAGAACTTTATTTTACTGATATTCACTGGCCCGATTTCAGGAAGAACCATTTGTTTGACGCAATTCTTAACTACCAGCAAAGAGAACGGAGATTTGGAAAAACGAGTGAACAGGTAAAAACTTCCTGATCTTTTTTCAGGAACATCACGAAACAACACTTTAGATAATAGCTTTAATAACTTCAATGCCTAATTTCAGACTACGCTATCTTCTCAGCGCATTTATCCTGCTTAATTGTACATCACACTTTGCCTTTGCGCAAAAAATGGGTGGCATAAGCAGCAATTCAAAAAGTGCCGATCTTGTTATTGGTGATGTTACGGTAACGGGCACACAATATATGGATGCTGATCTGATTAAAACGGTGAGTGGGCTTACACCAGGCGATAAGATCCGGCTTACCGACGATCCCGGTATTGCAAAGGCTATCCGTAATTTGTGGGCACAACAGTTATTTAGCAACATTGCTGTCAACATCACAAAAGTTGTTGATAATAAAGCTTCCCTGGTAATCGATGTAACAGAACGTCCGAGGTTGAGCAGATTCACTATTAAAGGCATATCTAAAAGTCAGGAAGCGGAAATCAAAGAAAAATTGAACATTGTTCAGAATCGTATGGTTACCGAATCCATGAAAAAAGACATCGAGGATCGTATTAAAAAGTACTACGCGGAAAAAGGTTTTGTAGCAGCAACAGTTGATATTAAAGAGCAAAAAGATACGGCCGGCATTCATACCATAGCGCTTCTTATTAATGTGGATAAAGGGAGTAAGGTTCATATTAACCAGATTATTTTTACCGGCAATGATCATGCTTCCGATAACAAGCTTAAAGGAAACATGAAGGGATCGAAAGAGATGCCGCGTATTTCGCTCTATCCTGCCGATAATTCTTCTGTTTACGGTACCGAAAAACGTTCGTTTAAAAATTACCTCCAGGATCAGGGATATCTTTCCTTAAGTAAAACGCTGGATGCACTTAACCCTTATTTCCGTTGGAATATATTTGCAGGCTCCAAGTACAATCCTAAAAAATACGAGGAAGACAAAAGCAGTATTCTTGCTTATTATAACGCACAGGGTTACCGCGATGCACAGATCATTGATGATACTACTTACAAAGTAAACAATGGTAACCTGAATATCGAGATGAAGGTGAAGGAAGGCCGTAAATATTACTTTGGTGATATTAAGTGGAGAGGAAATACAAAATACTCCGATTCCTTACTGACTTTATTGTTGGGCATCAAGCGTGGAGATGTTTTCAACCAGGAATTGTTTGACAGCCGCCTTGGCTCTATGCCGAGTGCAGATGGTAGCCAGGATATAGGCAGCTTGTATATGGATGATGGTTACTTGTTCTTCAAAGTAGAGCCAAGAGAAAAATCTATTGAAGGCGATACGATCAACTACGAAATCGCGATCCAGGAAGGTCCGCAGGCAACGATTAAGAACATTGGTATTTATGGAAATGACCGTACCAACGATCACGTGTTGAGAAGAGAATTATTTACACGCCCTGGTTACAAATTTTCCCGTACAGATATTATCCGTTCTATCCGCCAGATATCCAACCTGGGTTTCATAGATCCTGAAAAAGTAAACCCTGTACCGAAGCCAAACTATGCCGATGGTACGGTGGATATAGATTATAACGTGGCAGAAAAGTCAAGCGATCAACTGGAGCTCTCTGCAGGTTTTGGTGGTGGTGTTGGCTTTACCGGAACAGTTGGTATTGTATTCAACAACTTCTCGTTACGCAATATTTTCAAATTCAAAGAGTGGGATCCGCTGCCTATGGGTGACGGGCAAAAACTATCTGTCCGCTATCAATCCAATGGTAAGTTCTTCAACTCGGCTAACCTATCTTTCACCGAGCCCTGGTTGGGCGGTAAAAAACCTACAGCCCTTACTGTAAGTGCAGTTTACGGACGGCAGGCTTATAATGATGTTAATAGCACTTCTTATACCGGCGATGCGAATAACCATTACCTCCGCAACTTTGGTGGTGGTATCAGTTTGAGTAAAAGGCTGAAATGGCCGGATGATAACTTCATATTCTCTTACGGTATTAACTATCAGAATTATTACCTGAAAGATTATGAGTACTTCGTAAGTGATTTCAGAAACGGAACAGCTAATAATCTATTCTTCCGTCTTACATTGGCCCGTAACTCTGTAGATCAGCCGATCTATCCGCGTAGTGGTTCCAATATCAACCTTACTTTACAGTTTACCCCCCCTTACTCTTTGTTTAGTGAGACTGACTATAAAGATGCGTCTTCAGACGTTAAATATAAATGGGTAGAATATCACAAATATCGTTTCACTGCAGAGTGGTATCAGCGTATAGCAGGTGACCTGGTATTTAAGTTTGCTGCTAAATACGGCTTCATGGGTTACTACAATAAGGATATCGGATATTCTCCATTTGAACGTTTTAACGTAGGTGGTGATGGTCTTTCCGGTTTCAACTCTTTTATAGGACGTGATATCATTTCGCAACGTGGTTATGAAGCTGGTTATCCAACGGCTAACGGCTCTACACCAGGTAATAATGCGGTGATCTTCAATAAATACACTGCAGAAATCCGTTACCCATTCTCTCTTAATCCAAGTGCAACCATCTTTGGTCTTGCGTTTGTGGAAGGAGCTAACGGCTGGCAGAATTTTAAGGACTACAATCCTTTTAAACTGTACCGTTCAGCAGGTCTTGGTATCAGGGTTTATCTGCCAATGTTTGGTCTTCTTGGTCTTGATTACGGTCTTGGCTTTGACAGATTGGGTAATGGTGTTAAGTTTGGTGGAGCTACCAAGTTCACCTTTATGTTAGGTTTCGAACCGGATTAATAGTTAAAGGCGTAACTTCTGCGATAACGAGGAGGTTATATATTCCTAATGAATTACTAAGATTGCAAACATATGGAGCGGTCTATTAAACTTAGTTTAATTTAGATCATCTAAAACGAATTAAAATTGATTTGCCTTATGAAAAAAATATTGCTTGCACTGTCTGTAGTTCTGGTAACCGGCATTGCTGCTCAGGCTCAGCGCTATTGTGTAATCGACTCCAAATACATTCTTGAAAAGATTCCTGATTATAATAATGCGCAAAAACAACTTGATGCTGCATCTCAAGGCTGGCAGAAAGAAGTAGACAGCAAAATGCAGAGCATTGATCAGATGTATAAAAGCTACCAGGCCGAACGCCCTATGCTTTCTGAAGATGCCCGTAAAAGGCGTGAAGATGAAATTGTAGCCAAAGAAAAAGAAGCCAAAGACCTGCAGAAAAAATATTTTGGTTACGAAGGAGAAGTGTTTAAAAAACGCCAGAGCCTCGTAAAACCAATACAGGATAGAGTGTACAATGCTGTGCAGCAATATGCGCAAAACAGAGGTTACGATATGGTATATGACAAAGCTGGCGGAATCACTATTTTTTACGCTGATCCAAAATTGGATAAAAGTGATGAAATCGTGAAGTTGATTCCGGGAGTAAAATAAATATCTTAACTTCGCAACGATTTTTAAAAAAATAGAATATTAACAAATCCGTTCAGCAAAAACACCACCCCTGAACACTTACAAATTAAATCAGAAATTCAACAAATGAAGAAAATCATTTTTTTGCTTGCCCTTGGAATGACAATTGGTTTTGGCTATAACGCTCAGGCTCAGAAAAAAACAGGTTACATTAACTCTCAGGAATTACTGGAAACTATGCCTGAAGCCCGCAAAGCAGATTCATCTCTTATGAAATTTCAAAAAGAACTTGAAGACCAGTTGAAAACAATGGCGACTGAAGCCAAAACTAAATATGATGATTATACAGCAAAAATCAAGACCTGGTCTGATGCTGTAAAAGAAGTAAAAGAAAAAGAACTTACTGATCTGCAAAACAGAATCCAGGAATTCCAGCAGAGCGCTGATGATAAAATGGGTAAAAAAAGACAAGAGCTGTTCAAACCAATCTTAGATAAAGCTCAAAAAGCGATTAAAGATGTAGGTTCTGAAGGTGGTTATGATTATATCTTCGATGGTGGCCAATTGCTTTATGCTAAAGACAGCGAAAACATTATGCCAGCAGTAAAAGCTAAATTGGGTATCAAATAATTATCAGAAATAAAATTTTCCGAGAGCGATGGTTTTACCATCGCTCTTTTTTTATTCCCGAATCTGAAAGAACTTTTCCCCTTTTTGAAATTCTTTACAATTTCGTGACACTACTTTTGCGGCAATAGTTTAAAAACCTATTTGGTGTCATGATCAGAAAATTTGCCTCCACATTTATCATAGCGACTATCGCTCTTTTTTTATTTTCATGCAATTCTGAAAAAGCAGCAGAAAATAAAGCCAACAATAACGAAAAACCTCGCATCGTTTCTTTAAGCGGAGCAGTATCAGAAACATTAGCCGGAATAGGGCTGGAAGAAAATATTGTAGGGGTAGATGTTACCAGCACATATCCTGCGTCCTTACAATCTAAAGCTAAAGTAGGTAATACCCATAATCTGAATGTAGAGTCCATCCTGGCCTTAAAACCAGATTATGTGATCAGTATGAAGGAAAGAGGCATTAAACCTGAACAGGCTACACAACTGCAACAAGCAGGCGTTAAAGTTTGGGTTATTGACCAGGAATATTCTGTAGATGGTACGAAGAAGTACATCTCCTTGCTGGCCGATTCTTTCCATAAAGAAGAAGAAGCCAAAAAGATGATTGCAGCAATCGATGCATCTTATGCTACTTTACCTAAATACAATACACAGCCTTCGGTAATGTTTATCTATGCAAGAGGTGCGGGAGCATTATCTGTTTGTGGTAAAGATATGCCTATGGCTAAGATGATTGAAATGGCAGGCGGCGTAAATGCCGGCAATGATTTTGAAGGATTCAAACCTTTAACTGCAGAGGCGGTTGTGAAAAATAATCCGGATGCTATCCTGTTATTCTCTTCCGGACTTCAAAGTGTTGATGGCCCTGAAGGAATGCTTAAAGTACCTGGTGTAGCACAAACCAATGCAGGTAAAAACAAAAATTTTATTGTGATGGATGGCGAACTGCTTTCAGGATTTGGTCCCAGAATTGTGGATGCTGTGAAAGAGTTGGGTGAAAAAATACATGCAGGCGAAAACGCAAAACTTGCATCAGGCAAATAAAGGAAAGCCACTGTTTACATCATTATTGCTAATCATTGATTTTTGAAAGGGTTCTTTGTTTTATTGATCATCTTATTGATTGGAGCCAGCCTTTGGGCTATTGGAACCGGAACATTGCCTATCAGCCCTGTGGAAGTGCTCAGTATACTATGCCACAAAGCTGGTATATCATTGAACGTTCCCTACCTGGAGCAGCAGGAAAATGTACTGTGGATCATCAGGCTGCCAAGAGTGTTGATGGCGGTATTGATAGGTGGAACATTATCGGTATGCGGTGCGGCCATGCAAGGATTATTTCGTAATCCGCTTGCAGATCCCGGACTTATCGGGATCAGTAGCAGCGCTTCTACTGCAGCCGTATTGATGATCGTTCTGGGCTCTACTTTGTTTACAGGATACCAGTCTGTTCTTGGTCAGTATAGTTTGAACATTGCAACATTTCTGGGAGCATTACTGGCAACAGTTTTGATCTACAGATTTTCGCAGCAACAAGGTAGAACCAATGTTGGGATCATGTTGCTGGCCGGTGTAGCTATGAACGCCATATCAGGTGCTACTACCAGTTTTATTACCCTTTCGGCCAACGACCAGCAGTTACGTAGTGTTACCTTCTGGATGATGGGAAGTCTGGGAGGGGCCAATTGGATCAACGTTGCAGGAATATTGCCTTTTTGCCTGGCTTGCTGTTTTGGATTACCGCTCTTTGCTAAATCACTTAATGCATTTAGTCTGGGTGAAAGTGATGCTGCCTATCTGGGCATTCGTACAGAAAGGCTTAAAACAATAGTGATGCTGCTTGTGGCAATGGGTGTAGGGGCTTCAGTAGCAGTGTCCGGAATTATTGGATTTGTAGGATTGGTGGTGCCGCATATCATCCGGATGATTATAGGGCCGGAACATAGAAGGTTATTAATAGCATCGGCTTTGGGAGGTGCAACGTTACTGGTACTGGCAGATTTACTAAGCAGAACTATAGCGCCACCAATAGAGATTCCAATAGGTATTATTACCGCAATGGCAGGAGGACCATTCTTCCTGTATTTATTAGTAAGAGAAAAAAAGAAAACAATTTTTTTATAAAAGGATGCTGCTCATTAATAACATATCGTACAAAGTGCCCGACAGAAACCTGTTGCAGCAAGTGAATGCTGCTATCAGGCCCGGTGCGGTTACGGCGTTAATGGGAAGCAATGGTGCGGGTAAATCCACTTTATTAAAGATCATCAGCGGGGAGCTTAAACCCTCGGAAGGATCTATAAGCTGGGGTGGAAAAAATCTTGCACAATGGGATGTAAAGGAACTGGCAAAAACAAGAGCGGTATTAAGGCAACAGTATAATATACAAATGCCGTTCAGTGTATTTGACATTATCTCGATGGGCCGGTATCCGCATTTTAAAAACAGGCTTACAGAACAGTGCAAATCCGTTATTACAAAAGTTGCAGAATATACCGGCGTTGATCATTTTCTGAAAAGAAACTACCTGACCTTATCAGGTGGAGAACAACAAAGAGTGCAACTGGCAAGGGTTTTGGCCCAGGTATGGGATACTCCATCTGACCAGAGATTAATTCTTCTGGATGAACCGGTAAGCGCCTTGGATATTCATTACCAACATCAATTACTGGCATTGGTAAAAGCATTGACCAATGCTAATTTCACCATTGTAGCGGTATTACATGACCTTAATCTGGCCATGCAATATGCCGACGATGTTTTATTATTAAAGCACGGAAAAACTGTAAGTTTCGCCGGAAAAGAAGCAGCACTGAATGAGCATCATATTTATGAAACCTTTGGAGTAGAAGCTTCTTTGCATCAGGCTAAAAACTATCCACATTCTTTTATCACAGTTTGCCCGGTACACAAGCAATTTCAACATTTAAATAATTAACTACTTATTCAATTCATCAATCTTAAAAAATACAATCAAATATAGATCATGAGCACAGCAACAATATCTCTTAAAGAACAGTGGGAGCAATTAAAAACAGAAAACCCAAAATTGCGCATTCGTGATGCGGCTAAACAATTAGGTGTAAGCGAAGCAGAATTGCTTGCTACCGGCGTAGGCCATAATGTAACGAAGTTGGAAGGTGATTGGAAAGCGTTCCTGGTAGAGGTTGCAGCCTTAGGTAAGGTTATGGCTTTAACCCGCAACGATGATGCTGTCCATGAGCGTAAAGGTATTTATAACAACATTACGTTCCAGGGACCTGTAGGAACCGCTTTGAATGAAGATATTGACCTTCGCTTGTTTATGATGAATTGGGGCAATGGTTATGCGGTAAATGAAAACGATCGTTTGAGCTTTCAATTCTTTGATAAAAGCGGAGAAGCTACACACAAGATATATTGCACAGATGACAGCAATGTGGAGGCTTACCAAGAGCTAACTAAAAAGTATACTGCTGCCGAGCAAACATCAATAGTAGAAGTAACACCCAATCCTGCTAAAGCTGCTGAAAAAGCGGATAGCGAAATAGATGTACCTGCTTTTCAGGAAGCATGGCAAGGCATAAAGGATACACATGAATTTTTTGGCATGCTGGCAAAATATGGTGTAGGCCGTCATCAGGCTATGCGTCTTGCACCACAGGGTTTTGTTAAGCAAGTAGACAATAATATTATCCGTACAATGCTTACCGGTGCTTCTGAAAGAAATGTTCCGATCATGGTATTTGTTGCCAATCGCGGTTGCATTCAGATCCATACCGGTGAAGTGAAAAAAGTTGTAGAAGCAGGCCCATGGTTCAATGTGCTTGATCCTGATTTTAATCTGCATGTAAAAGAAAGTGCTATTACGTATTCTTATGTAGTGAAAAAACCTTCTGTTGATGGCATCATTACTTCCATTGAAATTTATGATGGTAAGGGAGAAATGATCGTTCAATTTTTCGGTAAACGCAAGCCTGGTATTCCTGAATTAACAGAATGGCGTCAATTGGTGCAATATCTTACTCAATTCTAAAAACCCCTTCAACGATGATGATTGTAATGACCATATTGAGTGCAGCAACACTGCTGGTATTTGTAGGAGCCGGATTATTAGGCACAAAATTATTGCAAATAAAAGGTCGAGATTAATCAATAAAAATCTCACAGATATAAAGCGGGCTTATCCTTTCAGGATTAGTCCGCTTCTTTAATAAGATTAGCTTATTGACCTATTCATGCTTAATGTCTTGTTCCTTTATTTAATGCCTGGAATTTTAAGTATCTTTGCCATTCGTTCTTTGAAAATAACTTTTCATTGTCCACTGCGCAGTGCAGCAAAACTTGGGGCCGCCCGGTTTTGACAGCATCATGGCGGGGAGGGTGTAAGCATGCAGCGCGTTGTGTAATTAGCGCTTAAATCTGAATACTCAAACTTCAAATGGCAATACTCAGTATGCCATGGCTGCCTAATCAGTGATTAGTTAGTCATTAGGGCCGCCCGAGATGGTTGATCTGTTACCAAGCTCCGCCGCCGACTCAAAACAAAATACAGATTGCTGCTGCAGAATGCCGTGCCTGCAGCTTAAGACCATCCGGCTAAGTGACGATTTGGTTTGTCCGCTTCCTGATCATCGCCGACAAATAATAACGGAATAAGCATGTAGAAAGCTTTTTCAACCGATGTTTGGACGCGGGTTCGATTCCCGCCGGCTCCACAAAAAGGGGAAGACTGAAAAGTCTTCCCCTTTTTTATTTCAACGTCATCGATTCCTTTCTATAAGGCGAAATACTTTTACATTCTTGAGAGAATTTGGCATAATAAATACGAAGTTTAAACCGCCAAATTCATCTTCGACTCAAATACTGCTATTTGTTTACTTATCTTGTAGTCTTCCGAAAAACTTGAATTATGAAAAAACTCTTGGCAATTGTTTTACTGTGGATAATGGCGACTCCATGTTACAGCCAGGAAGTTGATACTATCATAACGATTGAAATATTTTCTTTATCCACTCTAAAATTTTCTATTACAGAATATCGTAAACAAGATGACACGTTATATGAGGTGAAGTACAATAATCTAATGTGGGTTACCAAAACTAATTTGGTAAATATTTCGTTGGACAAAACTGAGCTTAAGAATATGGTAGATTCTTTATTCGAAATTATAAATGAGAAATATCAACCCGGTGACAGAACAATATCTATTAATGGTAAAGTGGGGTTGAGAAAAATTAAATATCAGGGCATTGGTTATTACATAAGTTCAAAAGAAGGTTTTACTAAGCTAAATAGACAACAGATAAAAATTCTTAAAGAAGCGATTTATGAATATTTCGGTTACAAATGGGAATAGTAGACAATGCTAGTATGATTGATTTATAAAATAGTCTTGAATGTCTACTTTTTCTTTTAGAATATTATTGTTTAAGAAATTCCCAGAATTGCTTACCGAATTCACTAATTTTCATAGACTTGAATGGTCCGAGGAAAGTTGCGCCAACAGCATTGTCAATCAGTAATCCTTTTGACGATAGACTTTGATAGTAATATACCAACTGACTATCTGACAAATTATAAAATGATGCTAATCTATAAACCTCAACTTCCTCCCGTCTCAATTTGACGACTTCTAATGAGTTTCTCGTTAGCGAAAAGTCTTGAAGGGCCTTGACATAATTGTGTGCAAAGCCCGAGTTCTTCAATCCGCTTTCCTTATCGACCTTTCGCTGTTTATCTTTAACCTCTTCACTTAGTTCATTTTCGCGAGTATATAATGATGTTATTTCATCATCATTTTCATAGTGACGCTTCAAGATAGTTACCTCTATTTCAGATAAACTTGTTACCAAATCAAGAAACATTTCTGTATTATCAACATCTGTAGTCGGCCGTTCAATTTGATTGATAAGAATTTGCTTGAACCTCGCATGTTTTTCAGTTGACTTGGTTCTAACCACCCTTCTGAGAATCGATTCAAACAAATCGGCGAAATCCTCGTTCTGTAAACTCTCCATAGATATTTCCTTATGCGTAGACAGATAGTTACAAAATGAAGTCAGGAAAGTATTGAGACGCTCCTGTTTCATCTTTCCCTGAAAATCCAAAAGGTCACTGAGTAGCTGGCCACCTGGAATCAAGCTAAAGCCCAATTTCAGTCCCATATTTAGAATCTCGTTCTGTTGCTTTTCATTCATATAGCCTTTTATTAAAAGTCTGATTTACCATAATCTACCCTTACTGTCTTTTCTATATTATCTTTCTCTCTCCTACATACTTGTGATGCAAAATTCGATAATAAATTTATTTGCTGTTAATTTCATCAATTACTTGCTGAATTACTGCCATTGCGTCTTTATATAATATTTTAAAAAATTCTCTTTTGGGATTAACTCGGTAGTCTTTTAACCGTTCGTGAATTAAGGCTTCTGCAACAACGCAATCTTTAACTTCCCACTCTGCAGCAATGAGAAATTTATCAACGACTCCACTTGTTGCTCCTAACTCTTTTGCTCGCGTATCTACTGCTCTCCTTGTCAGTCCAATTTTATAGATGTCCGGCGCAAGCGAAGCATTTCGTAGAAGATATATGTAGCCTGCATTTAGAGATTCGGAATATCTTTTAGATCCTATATTTACTACTAAGTTAGCAGAAGACTCTTCATACCACGTAATTGTTTGCTCGACCCAAGTTTTCCCTTGAATTGGTTCTCCAGCTTTGTTTTTACCTTTAGCATTATGTTCCGGCAACGTTTTCCAGTAGCCGTTTCTTTCAACATGAAATTCGTTATCTCCAAATTGAATTAAATCAGCCTTTGGCCTATTTTCTTCATCTAATTTATAAACTTGGCGATTCTTAATTTTGTATCTTGACGGAACTAACTTGTCTCTTCTAAACAGCGGTTTTGAACTGTTTTCTATAAAGCTTGTAGGATGTTCTTCAACAGAAATAAGTTCTTCTTTAGAATCAAAATAATATGGCAAGTATAAACACTTCATTGCTATATCAAAGAGCGGAGTGTAATCACTTAACTGTTTGACATAGTTCTGGAAATATTCGCTATCAAATTCATGGAGTGGCTTTCCTTTCATATCCAAGAAGATGCTGGAATCATCAGTAAGAACAGTGAAGCGGTCACCCCAATCCATTTGAACGAACTTTACATCGATAGTTTTGGTAGTCAAATCAAATCGACAAAACGCTAGGGATTTCCAATAACCCTGTTTATCGAATAGCGGAACTGCCTCCTGCTTTAAATTTGGATCAGGCTTTATATTTTCTTTTCCCGGAGTTGGAATATATTCATTTTCTTCTTCAAGCTCCTTATTTTTCTCTGTTAAGTTCTCCTTCAAACCGTTTAGGATTAGGACAACTACTTCATTACCTCGCTTCACAAGCGATACTCCGCCAATCACAAATTCTTTTCCGCTATCATTTGAAAATGTAATTTCTTCCAAGTCATTGGATATATCATAATGATAAATCATGTCATCTAACAAGAAATCTTCGATAACAACATTATTTTCTTCAAAGTCTTTCGACGTTATAAAATCTACGAAATCGTAAAAGGAAATAATATAGTTTTCTTCTTCCAAAATCTCAAAGAAATTGAATTTTGGGCTATATTGGAAAAAGGCTTCAAGTACATTATAGGAGGTAGGCATTGACCTCAACCCGTGGTCAAAAGCGCGACCGTTGAACTCACGAGCATACTTCCTTATTTCGTTATCCATCGGTAGCCCTGCCCCATTCTCTCCTTGTGCAGTTATAATTTTAATTGCCGTCTCAAAAGCAATTTTAATTTCTTTTTCGGCTTTGGGATTTTTTTGCTGGTAGGCATTCATCCATTTCTCCATCGCCTTATATTCCACCGAATCTTGTGGGGGCAAAGCATATCGGGCGATTGTCTTTTTTCTATCTAATGACGAATCCATATATACTTAGTTTAGCTGAGCATCATATCAAGAAGTAAATATATCAATTGGATTTTATGGGAGCAAAAAAAAGAGTAATGTAAGGTTCGACCACTTGATATGAGACTCTAGCTCGTCTGATAAGAACATATATAGAACAATTTCGGCAATAGCCCTTGAAACGTAGTCTGGGCTTGGGTTATAGTAATCTAATGATTCACTAAAGAAAGGGTAAAGTATGCGATTTAGTAACCTATTCAGTAACTTAGCAGTAATGAACTCCAGTAACCATACATAATAAAAATAAGCGTAAGTCATTACTGGTAAAGCATGTAGAAAGCTTTTTCATTGGCCCCTTCTTTCTACAAATGAGGAAGACTTTTCAGTCTTTCTCATTTTTTTATGATAAAATGAGCTGCTCCAAAAATGCCGGGGCATTTGATTAAAAGAGGAAACAAGCTCTTTGGGAACAGTTCAAGTTCTTGCAACTACTCATACGGTGCAAATGAAGGTTTGTTAAGTTTAGGGGAAAATGGTGAAAGAGATGTGGATACAAATAAAAGTATATAAGGCACTATTTGCAGGTATCAATATTCCGAATATGCGTTTATTCATAAGTTAATATTTTTCATTTGATAAGATATTGCTATTTTTACCTCAAAGCAATGTTAAAAAGATAACCCTTGAAATTTAATTACCGTATTAAACCCATTAATATGAAAAACCAATACATCGCCAAAGTACGCTTCCTGCTTGTCCTTTTTTTTAGCTTTTTATCGACCTTTAAAGCTATTTCACAAGTAAGCGTTACGGCCACCGCTGGTACTACCGGTCCCACTGTCTACACCACATTAAAAGGTGCCTTTGATGCTGTGAATGCCGGTACACATCAAGGATCTGTTACCATCAGTATTACCGGCAATACCACAGAAACCGCTGCTGCTATATTGAATGCCAGCGGAAGCGGTTCTTCCAGCTATACTGCCGTAAACATAAAGCCAGGTACAGGAGTTACACCTACGGTTTCCGGGGCCTTAGGTAGTAATGCCCTTATCCGTCTGAACAGATCCAGTAATGTAACTATAGATGGTTCCAACAATGGCACCACCACCAGGGACCTTACCTTCAACAATACCAGTACTTCATCCAGCAATGTAATGCTGATTGGTTCTACCGGTACTACACCAATTAATAATGTCACTGTAAAAAACTGCGCATTGATTAATGGCACCAATTCTTCTACAGCTGTAATTGTAGGAGATGGGGCAACTATCGGCAACCCGGGTTATTTTTCCAATATTACCTTACAGAACAATGATATCCAGAAAGCATACATCGGTATCTATATGTATTCCGTTGTTTCCGCATTGGATAATAACATGACTGTAACAGGTAACAATCTTAACACGAGCGGTGCCAATGCTATCCGCCTGGTGGGTATTTATGCCCAGGGCCTTGATGGCCTTGTTGTAAGCAACAACACAATCGGCAACTTCGAAGGGGCCAGTGCTGAATTTGACCGTGCCATCTGGTTTGCCACAGCTACAAAGAATGCATCTATTTCCGGTAATACAATAAGCGGTCTCGCTTATACTGGCACCAGTTCTTATGCTCCTATAGGCATCAATGTTTCAACGGGAAATCCCAATAGTAATATTACCGTTACCAATAATACCGTCAATAATTTTACCAGTTCTGGCACAGGTACTACAATGGGTATGTTTATCTATTCGGCAATGTCTGGTGTTACTGTCAGCAGAAATAAGATAAATAATATCAAAAATACCAATACCAATGGTTACGGTGCTGCAGGCATCCTATTAGCACCTACCACTACTACATCGGCGATCAAAGTAACCAACAACTTTGTATGGGACGTGGCAGGTTACGGCTTTAACGATTATACTTCTGCCGACAATGGTAATGGTATTGTAGTAGATGGCGGCGGCGGTATCGATATAGACTTTAATACCATAGTTCTCAATACAGAACAAACACTTACCGGTACGCATAGGGCTTCGTGCCTGCTGATTTCTTCCAACGTATCCGCCTCTGGCAGCATTAATATACGGGATAATATTTTCGCTAACCTTCAGACCATCGGTAGTAGCAACAGCAGACTCGCTTTATCTAACCGTGCTACTATAGGAAACGCTGTATTTGGCACCATTAACTATAACGACTATTACAGTACCAGTGGCAACCTAAGTAGTATCAATACAACTATAACCACTACTCTAGCACAACTGCAAACCAGCCTGGGCGGCAATGCTAATTCTATGAATGTGCAACCTATGTTCATAGGCATCAATGACCTGCATATGGACCCCAATTTTACCACCTTGAGCAATGACGGCACCCCAATAGCAGGCATTACTACTGATATCGATGGTAACACCCGAAATGCCACCACCCCCGATATGGGCGCCGATGAATTCAGCCCATGTGCTACCATCACTTTTACTACGCCACCGGCTGCGACTGCAGTTTGCGAAGGAAGTGATACCAGCTTCAACGTAGTAGCCACCAATGCTACAATATATCAATGGCAGGTAAACACCGGTTCCGGCTTTACCGACATTACCAATAACACAATTTATAGCGGTGCCACTACGGCCACCCTTCATCTGACTGCTGTTCCTTTAAGCTATAACACCTATACTTATCGTTGCAGGGCTACCAGTATTGCTGTCTGCAACTTTACCAATTCCGCTGCAGCAACGCTTACTGTAAATGCGAGGCCCAATGTATCTATTACTCCGGCCAACCCTGCGATTTGCCCGGGTGGATCCGTTACCTTAAATGCACCGCCAACCGGTTATACCTATCAATGGTTCCAGGGCGGCACTCCTATTGCCCCTCCTGCTACCGGAGGATCTTATATTGCTAATGCTATAGGAAGCTATTCTGTAAAGGTGACCAGTACTACTACTGGCTGTAAGGAGACTTCAAACCCGGTCACGGTTATTGCTAATCCGCTTATTACCGCTACACAAAATCTTACCATCTGTACCAACCAATTACCATATACCTGGAATAGTCAAACAATAGCAGCAGCAGGTAGTGCTGTGGCTACCTTTACTACACCATCATTAGTTACCGGCTGCGACAGTACTACCACTCTGAACCTTGCGACTACGGCCACCGTTTCGGCGACGCAGAACCTCGCTATTTGTGCCAACCAGTTGCCTTATAACTGGAACGGCAATATCATTAGCAGTGGAGGTACCGCTGTGAGTACTTTTACTTCGACCTCAGCTAACGGCTGTGATAGTACGACTACACTAAACCTTACCGTTAATCCTTTACTTACAGGCACTGCCAATCTTACCATTTGCCAGAATCAATTGCCTTATACCTGGAACAGTATTGTGGTCAATAGCGGAGGTACTGCTGTTGCTACCTATACCACAGCTTCACTGGTTACTGGTTGCGATAGTACAACTACACTTAACCTTACCGTGAATCCTAATCCTACTGTAGCCGCTACACCGATACCTCTGTCTATCTGTAGCGGCACGGCTACCAGCATAGCACTTTCATCACCCACCACGGGCAGCAACATTGCCTGGACAGTAACTCAAACAGGAGCAACAGGAGGTAGTGCCGGCAGCGGAACAAGTATCGCACAAACACTAACAGCATCGGGTACTGTACCGGGTAAGGTTATTTATACAATTACAGCCACGGCCAATGGATGTCCCAGCAACCCAGTAAGGGATACTGTTACGGTTAATCCATTGCCGGCTACTACTGCTACGCCTTCCACGCAAACGATATGTAGTGCTGCCGGTACAAGTATTGCCCTGACTTCTCCAGTAAGCGGCGCCACTTTTTCCTGGACAGTAGCACAAAGTAATGCAACCGGAGCCTCTGCCAATAGTGGCAACAACATTGCACAAACATTGACCGCAACCACAAATGTGGCCGGTACTGCTACTTATACAGTAAAGGCTAATGCCAATTTATGTGACGGCCCTAATACTACAGTAACGGTCAACGTCACTCCTATACCGGCCGCACCGGGAACAATTACCGGTGCTGATGCGCCTTGTATCGGAAGTACCCAAACCTATTCCGTAGTTGCTGTACCTGGCGCTACAAGCTATACCTGGACCATTCCTCCAGGCTGGACAGGCACTTCTACTACCAATTCCATAACCGTAACTGTAGGTAGCAACAATGGTGCAATAAGTGTATTGGCAGGTAATAGCTGCGGCACTTCTTCTTCCGCTAATAAAACCGTCACTGCCATACCTATTGATACACCAACCGTTTCAATTACCAGTAACGCCCCTGCCCTGCTTTGCTCGGGTACGTTCGTAACTTTTACAGCATCGGTTACGAATGGCGGTACATCACCAATGTACGAATGGAAAGTTAATAATAATCCTGCAGGCAACAATAGCAGCACTTATACATACCAGCCTAATGATGGAGACACCATAAGCTGTATCCTGACCAGCAACGCACCGTGTCTTACAACGAACCCGGCAAATAGCAATAAAATCATTTTGGATGTGACGCCTTCGGTAACAACGGCGTTGAACATTTATGTACCAGAGAATCATGTCTGCAACGACGAACTGGTACACTTTATAGCTACACCAACAAATGGGGGCACCACTCCTACTTATCAATGGAAAATAAACAATATCAATACTGGTACCAATAGTACCAGCCTTGACTTTACACCAATAGATGGCGATATCGTTACTTGCCTGATGACAAGCAATGCGGCCTGCGCTACACCACTTCCTACGCTGAGCAATACGGTACTCATGTCCGTCATACCAATAACCCATCCGACAGTTAGCATTACAACAAATCCAGCAGGCAATATAACCAATGGTCAACCAGTGACCTTTACAGCCCAGCCGGTACAGGCAAGCAGTAGTTACCAGGTAGTCTGGTACAAGAACGGAACTTATATGAGTAATATAACAGGCAACAGCTGGACTGGTGTTGCCGGCACCGACTTTTTGAACAATACCCGGATACAAGCAAGGTTGCAAAGCTTCTCATCCTGCGCCAGACCTGATACAGCCTGGAGCAATACTATTAAAATGTCGGTAGGCGCCACCGGTATTGGTAATGCTACACTACCTGATGGTTTCAAGGTATATCCTAACCCAACTAATAATATTGTAAATATTGAAGGTCTTAAAGCAGGTGATGAACTGAATGTATATGATGCAACGGGCCACCGCCTGATTCATCAGCAAATACAGCATGGTGATATCAATAAAGTGAATCTGTCCTCTTTTGCACAAGGCATTTACTGGATACGGTTTGTCAATACGAAATCACAGCAATGGCAGGTGAGCCTGACAAAGCAATAGCTGATGAATTGTAATGTGAGGGGGCTGATTCATCCTCTCCTCAAAAATTAAACGATAAGCCTTACAAATTAATACTTGTAAGGCTTATTGTTTTTAAGCGTACTGTGAAAAATTTCCCTCGAAATAATTAAGCCACAACTGTCTGCTCCCTTTTCTGGATGCGCCGGTAACTGACATAAGAAACAATAAGCAGACATAGAAATATCAATGGCATCATACGGTTAGCCATTGGATCTCCGGAGGCAGTATGAGCAATAAATGCTGAAATGAATATGATTGTGAATCCTGAATAGGTCCACTCTTTCACTTTATTGGGTACCGGAAAAAGTAATAACGACGCTCCTACCAGTTTCGCTATTGCAAGTTCAATCCTGAAATAATCGGGAAATCCCAGGTGGTGAAATGCTTCTTTAATTTCGGGCTTTGTAAGATAGGCAAATGTGGAGTAAGACATCATCAATACTACAATAGCAGTACTAATCCAATAAATGATTCTGGTAACTTTCATGTGTATTTTTTGTGCAAACTTAGTTACCTTTACTATCCAAAAGATACTACTATCCCAAAGGATACCGGTATCTTTCAGGATACTAACAGGATTAACAATGGCTACTTTCAATAGCAAGATCGAACACAGTTCGGAGACTTGTACAGCGAGCATTACTGCAGTAAAAGATGCACTTTATGTATTAAACGGTAAGTGGAAACTTCCTTTAATTATTGCCCTGCAGGACGGGCCAAAACGTTTTAAAGATATTCAACGGGCACTAGGCGAAATTACGCCCAGGATACTATCTAAAGAATTAAAAGAGCTGGAGCTTAATGAATTTATAGAACGTAAAGTATATACCGGTACTCCTGTTACCGTAACTTATAACTTAACAGGCTATAGCGAATCGCTTGACAAAGTTCTTAATGAATTGAGGGAATGGGGGATGCAGCACAGACGAAGAATCATGAAAAAAGTTCCGGAAAATAGTTTGTAATAAATGCCTGGATAAAACCAGACAGGCATGTATTACTTCACCATCATTCTTTTCCTGATGCGGCTTAAAGATGGTCCCTGGATACCCAGGTAAGAAGCGATATGATACAATGGCACACGGTTAAAGATATCAGGATGTTGTTCTATCATTTCCAGATAACGTTCTTCGGGCGTCATAAACATAAATGATTCTGCCTTAGACATGGCCAGACCAAACGCCCTTTCAGCAACCAATCTGCCAAACCGCTCCCACTGCTGTGACTTTTTATATAATTCCTGAAGATGATCGATATGAATATACAAGATAGCTGAATCCACCATAGCTTCTGTAAAATAATTGCAGGGCGATTGCTCTACAAAACTTTTATAAGCAACTACAATCTGCTGATCCGAACAGAAAAAAACGTTCTTCTCTTCGCCGGTTTCACTGGTATAATAGGTGCGGAATACGCCTTCCAATATAAACCCAAGATGTTTGCATACGTTCTTATATTCATTATAGAATTCACCTTTTTTATATTGCCGCTCCTGCCAGTAAGGTTCCGATAGTTTATAAGCCTCTTCATCAATACCTGCAAAGGTTTTTAATGCGAATTGTAAAACTTCCAGTTGAGGCATAGCAATGTATAAAATGGATCAATTACAAAACTAAAATAAATTTATCTTGGCGGTGATTAATAAATTGTCCTTGAAAAAAAGATTCCACTATTTCATATTGATCGCAGCTATTATTATTATCGGGTTGCTTTCCCGTAAAAATACTTTTATCCCGCTCTGGATAGGGGATGTATTTTACGCTTTGATGATGTATTTTATAGTACGTTTCCTCTTTCTGCAAAAAAGACCACTATTCGTTTACTCCTTGAGTTTGGGTATTTGCATTGTTATTGAACTAAGTCAGCTACTTCATACTGATTGGATAAATACTATTAGAGCAACATTGACAGGCCGGTTAATTTTAGGGCAGGGATTTTTGTGGAGTGATCTTGCGGCATATGCCGTGGGTGCGGCTTTAGGATTGCTTATTGATAAAGTATCTGCTAAATAAATTACTTACTTCTAACAGTTATAAATGACCTATTCGTTAGTGCTATAATAAAAAACTATTGCGATTAAACTTGCCACTTAAAAATTTAGGCTACATTTGCACTCTATCTAAAATGTTGTGTTGACCCTTTAAATACACAATAACAATGACTGAACGTTTCTACATACCATCCCTTTTCAACGCTGCCTGATTCAGGCGGGTGCTTGCTTTCCTTTCATTATTTTTTTCAGAATGAAATTGATTACATCTTGTAATCTTTCAAGCTAAACGCCTGTCTAAATATCATCAATCTTTTGTTGCTGTTGTATGTAATGCTTGCTGGCTAAGGCTTTCGGATGCCCATGCATACAAGCGTCTTCAGTGCTAATTTCTGCGGGGATATATCCTTCTGTCAGGATGAATTTAATCAACAATCTTTTTTCCAATGATACTGCAGAATTATGCAGTAAAATAATATGCCGTTGTGGCATTTAATATCATGAGCATTTTAAAAACTAAAGAACTAAGTAAGCTGGGATATACAAACGATGTAACGCGCAGCTTAGTGGTTAATATACTGTCCAAAAATTTTAAACATAATAGCAAAACAGAACTAACCACTTTATTAATAAACATTAAAAATAAACCTGAAGATTATGTAAACGATGAAATACTAGGCAAAATAGCTTCGACATTCATAAACGAAGAGGAAATCTGCAACCATAAATCCTTTGAGTTATTGCAACAAACGGGGCAACTGAAAATTTACGGTGGTAAAGAAGTAGAACACTCAGCCAGAAAGCAAATGGAAACTGCAATGTCCTTACCAATCACAGTACAAGGTGCATTAATGCCTGATGCTCACACTGGGTATGGCTTACCTATTGGTGGTGTACTGGCCACACAAAATGCGGTAGTTCCGTATGCTATTGGCGTTGATATAGGCTGTCGCATGGCCTTATCCATTCTGGATGAAGGAGAACACTTTCTAAAGAGCCATGCTTATCAAATGAAAATAGCTTTGAAAAACTATACACACTTTGGCATGGAAGGCGGGCTTGAGTTTAAACAGGAGCATGAAGTATTGGACAGTACAAGCTTTCAAGCCACAGATTTTCTGAAACGATTACAACTGAAAGCTGCAAGACAGTTGGGAACATCAGGTAGTGGTAATCACTTTGTGGAGTTTGGTGTGGTAGAACTATTTGAGGATAATGTGCTTGGCTTGCCTCCCAAAAAGTATATGGCTCTGCTATCGCATTCCGGAAGCCGTGGATTGGGAGCTAATATAGCACAGCATTACACCAAAATAGCGATGGATACCTGCAGACTTCCAAGAGAGGCACAACAGCTGGCCTGGCTTGATATAAATAGTGAAGCAGGGCAAGAATATTGGTTAAGTATGAATCTTGCAGGAGATTATGCCAAAGCTTGCCACGACCGCATACATGCAAATGTGCTGAAAGCCGTTGGTCTAAAGCCCTTAGCAAGGGTAGGGAACCATCACAACTTTGCATGGAAGGATAATCTGGTTGATGGCACCGAAGTGATCATTCACCGGAAAGGAGCTACACCAGCGCATAAAGGTGAACTTGGGATCATCCCGGGAAGCATGACCACAGCTGCATATCTCGTATCCGGAAAGGGTATTGGTCAAGCTTTATACTCTGCATCACATGGTGCAGGAAGGGCTATGAGTCGTAAACGGGCAAAAGAAAATACAACAGCTTCTGCCTTGAAGAAGATGCTGGCTAATGCGGGGGTTACTTTGATTGGTGGTAGTGTAGAAGAAAACCCCTTGGCTTATAAAGACATTGAGCATGTGATGGCTGCGCAAGTTGATCTTGTTGACGTACACGGAAAGTTCAT
Source organism: Taibaiella sp. (assembly GCA_041660405.1). GTDB lineage: Bacteria > Bacteroidota > Bacteroidia > Chitinophagales > Chitinophagaceae > Taibaiella. Next base: position 109,354 of record JBAZWL010000001.1, read on the forward strand.
GCCTAAAATTGTAAGAATGAACAAAGAATGACATTATGATTAAATCACAAAATGAACAAGATAATTATACAAATCACATCGGGCCGCGGTCCTGCAGAATGTTGTAGGGCTGTGGCCAAGGTACAGAAACTGATATTAGATCAGGCAAGGCAATCAGGTATTATCATAGAAGTTCTGGATAACAAAAAAGGAGATCTGAAGGGAACGTTGTTATCTGCAACTTTAATGGCGCAAGGTGAGCGCCTTGAAACTTTTATTAAAGAATGGAGAGGTACCGTACACTGGGTTGCACAGAGTCCCTATCGCAAAATGCATAAACGTAAAAATTGGTTTGTTGGCGTTGCCATTTTTGATATGCAGAGTCAGCTACAATGGAATGAGCAAGATATAAGCTTTGAGACATGCCGTGCTTCAGGCCCTGGAGGTCAAAATGTAAAGAAGGTAGAAACTGCTGTGCGTGGAACACACAGGCCTTCCGGAATTCAGGTACTGGCGATGGATAGCCGTTCGCAATTGCAGAATAAAAAATATTGCTTAGAACGACTGAAGGCAAAAGTAATGGCTTGGCAAGCGGAACAACTCCTGCAACAACAGCAAGAACAATGGCAGGAACACAATGTACTGGAAAGAGGAAACGCGGTAAAGACAATTACTGCTAGCCTTATTTAGTAACAGGATAATAATTAAAATTGGAAGCCGCGAGGATTAATCTTTACATTAAAAGGATACACAGTTTTACTTGCTGTGTATCCTTTTTTTATTTTTTTGCCTTTTTCTTTGAAGCTTTTGCCTTAGGATTAAATTCCAGGCATAGCCTGATCCAGTAATCGAAATCCTTCTTCGCTTTCATACCTTCTTCCGAGACGAATACATAGCCTTTCATCGGCCTACCGGTAAAGACCATTTGACGACATCCGTTACGTTCCAAAGCTTCCTCGTAATTATCTTCTCCTATACGGCACATCATTTCATCCTGCGCCACACCAATGCACATTTTGCCATCTACCATATAACAAATACCACCAAACATCAGCTTCTCTTCTACATTCGGCACTTCTGCCAACGCTTCTCTTATTCTGTTGCTTATTGATTCATTGTATGCCATTGTAATGATTTTTTAGATAATGTAAAAATTCAACCACCTCTTTTATTATCAGGAATTGTACTCTTTACTGATACCCAAAATACAAAGTTTTATACAATTCACAAATTGTCATAATGATATAGTACCAGCTTATCAGGCACTACGTCCTATCCTGAAAGCCTTATTGGTAAAGGCCTGTTCGACAAAAACAATGTTTTCTTCGACAAATGGAATCAGGTGGTTGTCGAATAGTTAAGCCCATAGGTCTAATAGTTCAAAATCAGGCTCCGGCACGATAGTATGTTTGCATTAGAAATCGAAACAACAACAAATCTTAATCAAAATTAAAAACCACTTTTTATGAAAAACATCATTCGCAAATCCGTAATCGCTGCTTCTTTCGTAATCGCTATTGCAGCTTCTTCTTTTAATGCTAACGCCCAGGATGGCAAATTGGTTTATAACAAAACATACAATACCACAATTGGTATTACAGTTGAAAATGCAGTTGGGGCAGACTATGTAATTAAAGATAAAAAAGGTAACATCATCTTTAAGGGTACAGTAAAAAGTGATAAGACTTTCTATATCCCTACTGGTAAATTAGGCAAAGGTGAATACCAATTTCAAATTGGAAGCCTTGTATTGCAGGAGTTCATCATCAAATAATTAAACTATTCATTTCAAATTTTAACCTCACCTTTCAAATAATAATTTTATGAAAACTTTCATCCGTAAATCTATAATTGTCGCTTCTTTGGTAATGGTTATTACAGCATCTTTTTTTAATGCTAATGCCGAAAATAATACGTTAGTTTATGATAAAGTACACAATACCTCCATCGGTATTACGGTAGAACATGCAACAGGAGCCGAATACATCATCAGAGATAAGAAAGGAAACCTTGTATTGCGAGGTAAAATAAAGAATAATAAAACTTTCTTTATTCCAACATCCAAATTGAATTCCGGGACTTATCAATTCTTTCTGGGTAATATGGTAGTTCAGGAATTTGTAATTAAATAATTGCCCGAACTTATTGCTGTTTATAAAAGTGAAAATAAATCCCCTCTCCTGATTATTCACCGCTTCATCTCCTACATTTACCGAAAGCTTATATCTAAATCACAACATCATCCCTTAGCTTTGTATCATCAACTTAAAACAAATACAATGACTAAACGTTATCTACTCACCTTCGCCCTTATGCTTGGCCTTACCAGCAGCGTATTAGCCCAGGATTTCAAACAAGCACTCGGTACTACCGTAAAGGCTTTTTTTGAAGGAAAAGACCAGACCGAAAAAGTAAGCCAAAGTAACAGGCTCGGTCTTATTGCTAAAAAATACAATACAGAATGGACCGCCAGCTATTATGCTGCACTAAGCAAAATTTTGCTGAACTATGATGAACCGGATGCTACTAAAAAAGATGCTTACCTGGATGAGGCCGACGATCTGCTGGCAACAGCCACCAGCCTGGCCGATAAAAGTGACAAGAACCTGCAATCAGAATTATACGCTATGACTGCTATGCTGGCCAACGCACGTCTGGGTGTAGATCCACAGAAACGCTGGCAGAAATATGGTAAGATATTCGAAAGCAACCTGGAATTGGCTAAGGAAAACAATCCTGACAATCCGCGTATTTATTTCCTGAAGGCTACCAGCACTTTCTTTACACCTAAAATGTTTGGTGGTGGTCCTAAAAAAGCGCTTCCTTATTTTGAAAAAGCAGATGCTTTATTTGCAAAAGAATCTAAGGATGATATTGCAAAACCTTTTTGGGGCAAAGAAGCCAACGATGAATTTATGAAACAAGCTAAAACCCAGGATTAATAATCCTTCCTCATAAATGAAACAGAGCCACTGCAAATGCAGTGGCTCTGTTGTTAGGACTATGATTTGATTGATTTTTGTGATGGGCTATGATTTTTTGAGGAGAGAAATTGAGGGCTATTGAACGAATTCGCAATCTCTCATTAATACATTTATCATAAGTCCATTGCACCTGCCCTTGAAAGTTACCTTCATTCCTTTCTGCATTTGAGCTGCTATTTCTTTATTCTCAAAAAAACATTGAACATCTCTAAACATATCATCACCTTTTAAGATTACATAGATATCATCTAATATATCCTTCTTTATATCGGTAACAATTCCCGAAACATAGAATGTTTTACCCTTGAAATTATCATCAGCAGCAACTTCATTTGCTTCATAGGTTGCTGTTAAATCGCTGGCGCTAATAGTATTCTTTTTTATTTCCTCTGCCTGGGCTTCTCTTTCTATTTTAATCAGGCTGTCCTTTTGCTCTTGCGTAATCTCGGGGACTTCTGCGATTACTTCCTGTTTAGATAAATACGCTCTTTCTACTAATTTGTTTTCCATTTTAGTTGTGTCAGAAGATGTTCCCGTCAGAATAAAAAACAGGATAATAAAGCCACCATAGACCAAGGTGGATTTCTTTTTTGTTCTTTGGCTTTTATACCAAAATAAGCTGGCGGATGGATTGAAAAATCCGATCACCAAAAATACAATGCTTGTCAGGAGTAGAAGTGCGAATAAGTTTTGCATGTGGTATTTGGTTTTCAATGAATTAGTTCCACAAATTAACATTTCCTTTTCATCTCCACAACCCCCACATTTGTCCCCCTTACCCTTCTATTTTGCATATAATCATTCATTTTCCAAAGTATTCAGGAAATCTATCACATTAAATAAATACGAATAACACATTTTAAACAGCACAAAAAGGAGTCATGCCTCGCTTGGAAATAGGTCTGACTGCATATGGAACGAGGTAACATACTGTTCAGTAATGGGCTCTCCCTCGCACACATATGGGTTTCGCTCCTGTCTAAAACCAGGTGATACCCTGTAAGGAGTAAGATCAGACCTCGTTCGGCAACGAATTGCCCCACCATCATATACTAGGTCTCACCCCGTCTGGAAATAGATGATACCTCGTGGGGGAACGGGGTCTGATCTACTATTGATACGGGCTTTACCCCGTCCTGGTACTACATGGACCTTCAACCGGACGGGTGCCGACCCCGTGAGAGGACGGGGTCGGAAGTACTGCCTGACGGGGTATGAATCTCTGTTTTACGGGGTAATACCTCGTACCTCTATAGGGTCTGATTATCTACCGAACGGGGTGCAGCCTATTTCCTGACGGGGTAAGGCCCCTTTTTCGGGGTTTCATAGAGTCATTAGCACAGCGAAATGACGAGGTGATACAGCCATTATTACGTCTTTTCACCTAGAAATATTTACCTTCCCTTCTGTTATCTTTGTGAGCTAAACCCTGTAGCCATGCCCGAATACCTGAAACTGCCGCTACGCTTCGAACAATTTTTTGAGAAAAATAAACTGGATACCTGCACCTTGCAGAATTCTATTTTCCGTAATCTGCACCTGCTCATTACCACTACCGTAGGCGAAAACAAACAGGACCCTCGCTACGGTTCCGCCTTCTGGGATCATGATTATGATATTCACCTCAGCAACGATGCCCGCCGCGAAATGGTAATAGAATCACTGACACGCCAAATAGCCGATTACGAAAAAAGACTGACCGCCGTAGTGGTAGAGGTTAATGTAAAACAAACTCCGGTAAACGAAGGCGGCAATGTACGCCTTCGCCGCCGCATAGAAATAATAATACAAGGCAACCTGGTACGCAGCAACGAACCCTTCCGCTTTGCCACAGGCTTTTTCATCGGCCCTATGGCTTTTGACTAAGTAGTCAGTGGTAAGTTGAGGGTTACAAGTATTGCATATTGAACATTGCGTATTGAATATTGAGTCTTACATTCCAATTTCCAGTTTCTAATTTCCAATTACCATCATGCTAAAAAGAGAACAGATTAAAGATCGTATGCTGAAAACGGCGGCAAGGCTATGGGAGGTTCCCGAAGGGGAGATCGAAAATAACTTTGATCCGCTTATTATGCTGCTGCTTGAAACCTGTGCCGGCGAACTGGAAAATATTGGCACGGGTATCAATACCTCGCAAAACCGATTGCTCGACCGCCTTGCCGAGTTGATCCTGCCTGAGGCTATGATCAATGCCCAGCCTGCTTCCTGCATCATGCATGTCTCCCCGTCCGAGTCTACAGCTTTGCTGAATGATAATATCCGCTTCTATACCACACAACGTATTCAACAGGCCGGCACTGCTGCCTATACTCAGGATTTTTATTTTACTCCTGTAGGCAATTTTAAGTTGTTCAAAGCAGCTATGACTTATATGAAGGCGGGAAATAAATTCTTCCGTTTTACCGGCAATGGTCAAAAGGAGCTGATACAGGATAATGGCCATAGTGGCTATTCCAACGAAATCTGGTTTGCCCTCACACCAGACAAAACATTAAGCAGTTTAAAGGGATTGCAATTCTTCTTTGACCTGAAAGGCCATAGCGAAGCCCATGCTTTATACAACAGCTTGCGCAATGCCAAAGCCTGGGTTAATGGTGTGGAAATAGATATGGGCAAAGGATATTTTAATGGCAACCAGTTTGACCTTAATCTCGAAGAAGCCTTGAGCGAAGGTTACGACTATAACCGTAAAGTGCACCGTAAGGTAGCAGGCATATACCAGGACCGTTTTCTGCATATAGCCAGCGATGTTTCTATCAAACCGGCACCAGTTCCTGATGAGTGGCAATCCTTGCCCGAGAAGGCTTTGCAGGCTATAGTTGCCGATGCGCCTGTCTTTATTAAGATAGAGTTGGGCCGGCTGTTTCAGCAGGAAACGCTGGACAGATTATTTTGCAGCATCAATGCTTTTCCGGCCGTAAACCGGTCGCTCAATACTATTAATTACCGTACCGATACCTGGGTCAATATTATACCCATGCAGATAGATGGTAATTTCCTGGATCTGCACAGTATTACCGGCTCAGCCGGAGGCCATTACCGCATCAATGTATCGGCCGATGCACAGCAAGTAGAAGAAGGTGAAGCCATAGTGCGCAGCAGCGGCGTGGGCAAAACCAACAGCCGTGAGGTACGCGAAATTATAGGCAGCCTTATGGAAGCCATTCGCGATGAGAGCGCTTACTTCAGCCGTATGAGCAATGAGTTTGTACTGGCCCGGTTGAGAGAGATCACCCGAATTCTTGCACGCCTGGAAGACCAGATGACTATTGCCCGTGATAAAAAAGAAACGATGCATTACCTCTTGCTGCGACCCAAAGCTGCAGGTGAATCGGTAACCGTAAATTTCTGGACTACCCATGGTACCGAAGCCCATACCGTAAAGGCCGGCACCATGCTTACGGCATTCAACCATACGCTTAGTCCATCGAAGGGGGCCTATATATTGACCAATGTAACCGGTGGCAAATCGTCTGTAACCGAGTCGGAGAAGAAGTATATGCTCAAACGCCAGCTATCGTCCGGTGGTAAGGTTATCAGTGCTGAAGATGTGAAGCTATTGAGCTTTCAGTTATTTGGCGATAAGCTTAAAAAGATAGAGGTAAAAAAAGGAGTACAGCCTGGTAGTAGTGCGCAGGAAGGTTTTCAAAGGTCAATTGATATTTTTCTTACTTTAGCACCACAACAGAACGAGGCTGCAAAAGATGAGCTTGATTATCTTTGCAGCGAGCTGGAGTACAACCTTAACCTCAATGCTTCACCTATATATCCGTTCAGGATTGTGTTACATTAGGGCGGGAACCATTTAATTTATTGATCACATTTTTATCTTTTCATGAAAAAAACAATACTGCTCAGCGCATTATTATTACTCTCTTTTACGTTCGCATTCGCGCAAAAATACAGGGCCACCATTACTACGGCATATGGTAAAATAGAATTGTACCTGTACGATAATACACCCAAGCATCGCGATAATTTTGTAAAGCTGGCCAAAAAGCATTTTTACGACAGCACTTTATTCCACAGGGTAATACCGGAGTTTATGATCCAGGGCGGCGATCCGGATTCCAAAAGAGCGATCAAAGACGCTATGCTGGGAGAGGGAGATGTAGGCTATCGTGTTCCGGCAGAAATAAAACCGGAAAATTTTCATAAACGTGGCGTACTGGCTGCTGCCAGGGATAATAATCCGGACAAATCATCTTCCGGTTGCCAGTTTTATATTACGGTAGGTAAAAAATATACCAACGAACAATTGGAAGGTATTGCCAAACGTACCGGTCAGAAATACACTGCTGAACAAAAAGAAATTTATAAAAATATTGGTGGCACTCCACACCTGGATGGTAACTATACCGTATATGGTGAAGTAACAAAAGGTATGGATGTGGTAGATAAAATTGTAAGTCAGAAACGTAATGGTGCTGATCGCCCTGATGTTGACCAGCGAATTATAAAGATCAGGGTAAAGAAAAAGTTCCTGTTTTTCTGGATATGATTTGTGATTTAGTGAAACCGTAAGAAACAACAAGACTTTGTGTTTTCTTGCGGTTTTTATTTGTACCTATATATAATGAATGACACAGGACTTAAGAAGTTATTAGATCAGAAAGTAATTCAGTACAATCGACCTTCCTTTATTGAAAAAGATCCGGTTTCAGTACCTCATCGGTTTCAACAATTGCAGGATATTGAGATTTCAGGCTTCTTTGCCGCTTTGTTTGCCTGGGGCAATCGTACCTCCATTATTAACAGTTGCAACCGGTTGCTGCTGGCTATGGATAATGCACCGTACGATTTTGTAAAAAACCACAAAGCTGCCGACCTCAAACCGCTGCTTACCTTTGTACACCGCACATTCAATGCTACCGATCTGTTCTGGCTGCTTCATGTGCTGCAACAACATTATCAACGTTACGACACATTGGAAACAGCTTTTTCACAGTTTATCAACCCCTTATCCACCGATATTACACAGGCACTTATTGGTTTTCATCAATATATATTTGCTGATCCCGATGCCCCGGAGCGTACCCGGAAACATATTTCCACGCCGGCCAAAAATTCTGCCTGCAAAAGATTGAACATGTACCTGCGCTGGATGGTACGGCAGGATAAAGGACTCAAAACGCCTTATGTAGACTTTGGTATATGGAAAAACATTAAACCGTCGCAGCTGGTTTGCCCTTTGGATGTACATGTTGGTAATGTAGCACGCCGGTTAAATTTGCTTACGAGAACTCAGAACGATTGGAAATCTGCTATTGAGCTTACGAATCAATTAAAAAAACTGGATCCGACAGACCCTGTGAAATATGATTATGCGCTTTTTTCATTGGGTGTAATTGAAAAGTTTTAGTTATTATTATATTTCAAAAAAATAGTTAATAATTAGTATATTCGTGAATAGATTCATATTTCATTTTTTAACCAAAAAATCTACTTTCATGAAAAAACTATTTGCACCACTTTTGTGCTTTTTATGGGGGCTTCCTGTTCTTGCACAAACATTTGTTCCTCCTTTTTATTCCGAAACAACTTACCCCACGGCAGCCATGGGCTTAGTTTTCCGCCCACAGCATAATTCTTGTTATTCTATGGGAGGCGCCCCTCTGGATAACGTTAGTAATAACCTTTACCTGCATAGCTGGAATTGTGCTGGCGTAACGGGCTATAATGGTATTGCCTGGAGCAGGAATGATCTCACCAATACCACCATTTACGATTTTGGCTATATTATGAAAGCCGGCGCGATTTATGATATGGAGGTCGGGCTGATTAGTACCACATCCCAAACCTATGTGATTGCCAGTTATTGGACAAACACAGGTTGTTATTACGATATTTACAAATGGGATCCCACAGGCCTATTCCCTTCCAGTCTCAACAATCTTATTTCTTCAACCGGAAGAAATATCAGAATGGATTCCCATAAATCTTACGGTGTAGCGCTAACCTGGGAAGATACAGACGGTATCAGGGTTAAAGTATTTAATACAGGCGTGGTCAATACCTTGCAGATCGGCAGCGACAGGCTTATCCTCAATACTGCAAATTGTAGAAACCCAGATATTGCCTTTGCACATGCAGGCACATCTGATCTATTGGTTCGGGTTGTTTATGTAAACCCATCGGGCAATGTTTATGTAGTAAACAAGAGCTTCAACACCGTACTGGGCACCACTTTCCCTAGTATTATGTTCAATACTGATGATGTTCAAAACGGAATTAATCCAGATGAATTAGATATCGATTGTCCGGATCATCACGGTGAAGATAACTGGTCTTACATTTTCCGTCAGGGCAACGTCATGAAAGCCAGGCTGAAAACAGTCAGCGCTTCTGCTACTCCTTTTACGATTACACTCGGTGATGCATCGTTGAGTACTGCCGGCAACTTCGCACCTACTCTGGCTTATGCCAATGATGGGCTCAGCATCTACTATGGCTGGTATACTGCATTTGTAGCCAATCCGTTCCCTGGCTATATTGCTGTAGAACGTGGACAGAACGGGAGTTATATCACTTCGCCGGGATCGTACAATCGCGTGGCCAATACTTCTGAATTCGGAGGTCCACAGCTTGCTTTTTCCAAACAAAATGATCAAAGCCCTTCACTATTTGCAGCTTATGCCATGTCTCTCGGTTCCCCCGGTTATGAAATCCGCTCTAAACTCGTTCCGTGGACGGCTACCTCATTCCGGCCTGGTAATACTACAGGAGTCGAAAACGTAGCACAACAAGATATATTTGTTTCTGCAACACCTAGCCCATTTCATCAGGAGTTTAGTATAAATATTCCAAAAGATAACAATTTAAGTATCTATAGCATAGCAATTATTGACTTAAGCGGTAGAATAGTTCGAAAGTTAAACGGTAATCTCTCCACAATTAACGCTGGGCTTAAAGGAATTGGTTCAGAAATGCTTCCAGGCATATATATAGTAGATATACATGCGAAAGGAGTAAATAAAACAATAAAAGTGATAAAAGGATAAACCAAAAAGTTTCGTTCTTTATTGACACTTCATTTTTTAATAAAATTATACAGCCCTTGTAAGAAAGGGCTGTATAATTTTATTGTAGTTTTGATAAAAAATATTGTTCTTTTTTTACAATATTGACGATATTGCAAAATTTAGAAGATATTTACAAGGGGGTAATTCCTCTGCAATTAGTCCTGTTTTACAGTGTAACCGTAAAGTTCGTTTGTGAAATATTGCTAATCCGCAAATCTTTTCAAACCATGTTATCCCTTATGCCATACAACTGCCATTTTATCCTTTGCATACTATAAACGACCCAACTTTTACCAAAATAGGCTTGTCTTCACTAATTACTATACATAGAATTATAAAAAAATATACAATGAACAAGTTTTTATCCACTATTTTTTTATTAGGTCTTTTCCTGATCAATAAAAGTGTATGTGCCCAAATCTCGCTCACGGACAGTTCTACTGCCGATGAATTGGCCGCATACTTAACCGGAGAAGGAGTAATTGTTTTAAACCCCACAATGAACGGGACCTGCCCTTTGCTGGCAAGAGGTAAGTTTAATTATAACGGAACTCCAAGCGATATCGGGATCGATAGCGGTATAGTGCTAACCTCCGGAAGAGTGGAAACAACTGGCTTTGATTTTGGTATTAACTCTGCTGCGATAAATCAGAGTAGTTTTGGATTTCCTCCTGGCTTTCCATACGCACCAGGCGATGCAGATCTGAACGTTTTGCTGGCTGATGCGGGATCTACTTCAACGACAAATGATGCTTGTGTGTTAGAATTCGATTTTATCCCGGCTGGCGACACTGTCAAATTTGATTATGTTTTCGCCTCAGAAGAATACCCTGAATATGCTTGTTCAGGTTTTAACGATGTTTTTGGATTTATTATTACCGGACCCGGTTTCACTGGGGTTACAAACATAGCTAAAGTACCGGGTACAGATATTCCTGTAGCTATTAATAGCATTAACATGGCCCCTAATGGCACCTTTTACAATATTGCAGATTGTAATAGTATGGGAACAGGTTCTCCCTTCACTGCGCTTTATATTGATAACCTTGGCAATGCCAATCCAGACCTAGTTTATGACGGGATGACTACCGTTCTGACTGCACTTGCAGCAGTAAATCCTTGCGACACTTTCCATTTGAAATTAGCCATTGCTGATGCAGGAGATAATTCTTTCGATTCAGGAGTATTTTTGAAAGCTGGTAGTTTAACTTCTACTGCATTATATGTAAAAACCTTTGGCGGTGGCGGACTGGAAACGCCTTTTACCAATACAGTGCGCGGTTGCCCTCCCGGTGCTATACGTATAAGCCGAAGCGGAAACTTAAATCAGCCTATAACCATACCACTTACTTATGCCGGTACTGCAGTTAATGGAGTAGATTATACCACACTGCCCAATACTGTGCTTATTCCTGCCGGAGATAGTGCGGTTACTATTTATGTTAATGGTATCCCTGTAAACCCTGCTGTAGGTCCCAAATCTGTTATAGTCTCTATATATTCTCCTTATACTTGCACAAATAACGAGCCTATTGTTTTGGCAAGTGATACTATTATGATTTATGATTCTATCTATGTCAAAATATTAAATCCTGATACTGCAATTTGCCGCGGTAAGTCTGTGTTCCTTGATGTGGAAGCTGATTCTACGCTAAACTTTGTATGGACGCCATCGACAACAGTGAGCAACCCTACCGGACAAGATGTGACCGTAACACCAACCGATCCTACTACTTATACTGTTAGTGTAACATTGCCAGCAGCAGGAACAGGATGTCTGGTGTCCTCTTCAAGTGTATTTATCGATGTAAAAGATACGCCTGTCGTGGATCTTGGACCGGATAAAGTAACCTGTGGAGATGCTGTACAACTTTATGCTGAAACCACCCCACTCAATCCTGATGAAACGTTTGAATGGACGCCGGGCACGAACCTCAGCAGTACTACTATACGAAACCCCATAGCTACACCAACTTCCAGTATTGAGTATGTAGTGAAAGTTAACCCTGGTGCAGTAGGTTGTGACGGTTATGATACCGTAAAAATCCGGCTGTTGCCGGACCATATTACCGTGCTTAATAATGATACGATTGTTTGTGCTGGAACTATTATCCCACTTAGGGCCGATGGTGATACCGCATTTAACTATAACTGGGATCCTGAGCAGCATATTGCTGATCCATTATCACCCAATACAACATTAGATGCACAGGTGAGCGGTTATTATACCCTTACAGCTTCTTATCCCGGCTGTATTGATATGCCGGATAGCTTCTATGTAGAAGTGCAACCGATACCACAGGTTAATATAGGCCCGGATAAAGTAATCTGTACCTACGATACGATTCAACTTTACGGAGCTGTAATGCCTGCTTCTTATCCTAATTATACTTACGATTGGAGCCCTGGTCTTGATCTTACAGATTCTACCATCCAAACCCCAATATACAGTGGAGACGCTTCTGTCCCATCTCTTACCTTAAGAGTTACTACACCATTAGGCTGTGAAGGAAGTGATACCATGAGTGTTGTTGTATATGCAGGAGATTTTCTTACCGTAATGCCGGAAGATACCGGCTACTGCCCTCCTGCCAGAATACAACTATCGGCTGCAGGTGCCAATACTTATGCATGGTCACCTGAATATGGCCTTGATGAGACTGATATAGCAAATCCTGTTGCAAGCCCTGTAAGCTCTACAGCATATACTTTGCTGGGAACAAAAAATTATGGTAGCCATGTATGTTATGATACACAAATAGTAACCGTACGTGTATATCCGAATGCAACCATTACCTTACCTGATAGTGTACAAATATGGCCGGGCGAAAGCTACCAGATAGACCCAGGCGGCAATTGCCTGTATTTCCAATGGTTCCCGCCATCAGGGCTTAGTGCAGACAATATTTCTAACCCTGTTGCACAACCAGAAGTAAGAACCCGGTATTTTGTGACTGCCCGTACAGAAGAAGGCTGTATCGTTAAAGATTCTATGGATATCCTGGTAAATACAGAATCCGTACTGGATGCGCCAAATGCATTCTCGCCAACTTCGGGAGATTTTAAAATTATAAAAAGAGGGATTGCCACACTGAAATATTTCCGCATATTTAACCGTTGGGGAAATAAGGTATTTGAAACCACCGATATTGATAAAGGTTGGGATGGCAGATACAACGACAAGGAGCAACCTATGGGTGTGTACATTTACAGTATTGATGCTACAACCAATACAGGTAAGGTTTTCCGTAAAGATGGCAACCTGACCTTGATACGATAATTCAAACTTAAATGCAACAAAACGCGGCCTTCGGGTCGCGTTTTTTATTGATGTTGTTTTGGAAAAATTCCGGAATCAATAAGCCTGCAGTACTTCTTTCCATTATGTTCGATCAGGAAATCATCGAACAACTATCTCGTTCTGGCTTATTAATTTTCCGTTATGTATTGCTTACCTGGTTCTATATAAAAATTTAGCTCTAGTATACTTCTTTACCCAACTAATAACTAACATAAGGTTGTCTTATAGTATTACCAGTGCTGGTTTTCAATCGTACCGAGGCAAGTAATAATTACGGATCAGTAAAAAGCCAGGCGATATAGATAAGGCTTTCTGCCACCTATTAGTGTTATTGTTTGGCTGGCTCTGTATTGTTTTAGGGCATGGGGCAACAAAAGATACCAGCGAATATTTATATTGCATTGCAGAGAACAAAAAGGAGATTTTAAAATTGTAAAATGAAGTATTGTCATTCTCAAATACTTCCGTATATTTAACCGTTGAGGGAATAAATATTGCAAAGTGTACGTGAAGCAATGATTACGTGATAAGAAAAATAACACTTTACATAAGGATCCGATTTTGGAAGGAAGAGCTTAAAACATAATACAGTAAACAGTCTTAAGATATAATAACAGATCAGTTTAATTAAAAAAACAAAGAAGAATAAGCAAGAGACCGGAGCGGTTATATACTTCAATACAACTGCCCGTTTATAAAAAAAATAAACCAGATACGTGGGGAACTGAAAATGATTTCGGGGGTAATAAAAAAAATATTTTGATAATTTTATGGATAATCAATTTTTTTTTGCACTTTTATCTCCCAAAAAATTTCTAACAAGGAAAATCTCACGGAAATACCTTTTGATAAACAGCTTAACAACCAAATTATGAAGTGTAGAATTACGTTTGCCGGCGTCGGCCTTATTGTAGCAGCAATGCTCAACACAGGAAACGCTCAAGCTCAGGATGTCCACTTTACACAATTCGACGCTTCGCCGCTTTTACTGAATCCTGCTAATACAGGTGCTTTTAACGGTGAGGTTCGGGCTTCCGCCATTTATCGTGATCAGTGGCGTAGTGTAGTAGGTGCATCTGCATTCAAAACTTATGGCGTTTCTGTGGATATGCCTATTATCCGCGATATTTCCGTTGATGATTATTTAGCAGGTGGTCTGCAATTATATAACGACAGAGCAGGTGATGGTAATCTGAATAATTTCACCGCATTACTTTCTGTAGCCTATCACAAGTTCCTGGGTCAGGATGGCAAAAAGGTATTGACGGTAGGATTGCAAGGCGGATATACCAATAAAAATATTGACCTGAGCAAACTTTACTTTGGTGATGAATTTCAGGAAGGTACCTGGAATCCCGGAACCTCTGCAGAATTTGGCTGGCTTGAAAGAGGTAACAGCAACTATGTAATCAATGCTGGCCTTAGCTATGCACAAGCTGTTAGCGAAAAATTCGGTTTCACTATTGGTGCAGGTGTAAATAATATCAATCAACCTCTTGAATCTTTCGACCGTCGTAAAGAATCTGCTGAAGTAGGTTTGGGTATGAGATATACCGGCCAGATCGGAGCCATCATCGGTGTTTCAGAGAAATTCACATTGAAACCAGCGGCTTTCGTACAATCACAATCAACTGCTATGGAAATAGTAGCCGGTAACGAGTTTCATTTGAAGCTTGGTGAAGAGTATGACATCCCTACAGCAACAGCGGTATTTGCGGGTGTATGGTATCGTCATCAGGATGCTATCATGGTAACTGCAGGTATCGAATTTAAAGGATTCCGTGTAGGCGTTGGTTATGATTACAATACTTCTGATCTTAAAAGTGCTTCAAGCAACAATGGTGGATTTGAGATCTCCCTGCGTTATATAGCACCAAGTCCGATTGATTTCGCACGCAAATTATTATACCCTTGCGGACGTTTCTAATTCATTGATCAGCGTACGGCTCTTAAAACTTCATTTTTTTCCTACATAATTGGGTGATAAAATAGAATATAATTAGAAAATAAAGGAGCCTGCCGAATAATTTTAAAAAAAATTTGGCAGGTTCTTCGTTTTTTATAAATCAATTTTTACTTTTATAGCCCAAGTTCTAATTTAACATTATTAATCAACGTTGCATGCACATGAGACGCAAATCGTTACTCTATCTATTTTCAGCTTTTTTACTAGTAGCTGTTGTACATGATGAGGCTCTGGCTCAAAAGGATAAATACCGTAATAAAGCAAATGATCCTGTAGCCGAATTAGGTTATGAGAAGAAATTGCGTTGGGCTGACGGTCTGTTCAAATCCGGTAGCTATTACAATGCCTACGATTACTATCTTCAACTGCTCCAGGAACAACCACGTAACCCTTACCTGAACTATCAGGTAGCAGAGTGCGCCTGGTTCATGCGTGATTATATTCCGGCAGCCAAATACTATGGATTTGTATATTCCCTGTCTTCTGTGCTATACCCTGAAGCGGTATATAAAGAAGCAAAAATGCTGAAAATGCAGGGCGAATATGCACATGCCATTACTCGTTTCGAAAAATTCATTGCAGACAATCCTAAGTCTTACAAGAAATTGAAGAAACGTGCGTTGCGTGAAATTGAAGGCTGCAAAATGGCTATGAACTCGGTAAACAATCCGATTCCTGCCAATATAAAGAATCTTGGAGCTAATGTGAATACTGCTTATACAGAGTTGTCTCCATACCCACTGGGTGATACAGCACTTTTGTTTGCAACCATGAAATCCAATAATATTATTGAAGTAGGCAAGGAAAAACGTAGCGACTACGTTTCCCGTTTCACTATTTCACATAAATTCAAAAAGCTTGAAGATCGCGATACTTTCCAATGGTCATTGCCATTCATGGATGGACGCTTTAACGATCCAAAGTATCATACCGGCAATGGCTGCTACAGCCCTGGTGGTGATAGGTTCTACTTTACCCGTTGCCTGGAAAATGAGAAAAATGAAATGACCTGCCGCATCTTCTGCTCTACTTTCGAGAAAGAAAAATGGGGAGAACCGGTATTACTTGGCAATGGTGTAAATGATGGTGAGTTTTCAAGTACACAACCTTTCATGGCTAAGGTGGGTAAAAAAGAAGTACTATTCTTCTCTTCTAACCGTTCACTCCAAAGCCGTGGTGGATACGATATATGGTACTCCGTTTACGATCCTCGTCAAAAAAGCTACCGTCGTCCGCAGAATGCTGGTAAACAAATCAACACAGAAGGTAACGAAGCTTCCCCTTACTACGATAGCCGTATAAACAAATTATACTTTGCATCTGATGGCTGGGTAACTATGGGTGGTTACGATATTTTCTCTGCTGATGGAGGTCCTTCACGTTACACTAACCTGTCTAACCTGGGTTTCCCAATCAATACATCTGCTGATGAGCTGTACTATATTCATGATCCTATGGGCAAACCAGATGCTTATGTGGTAAGTAACCGTGTAGGATCTATAGCTTTGAAAAATCCAACTTGTTGCGATGATATCTGGCGTATACAATACGAGCCAAAGATCTATGCTATGGGTAAAGTTTTGGATCAGAAAAGCCAAAAGCCCATAATGCAATCTGTAGTGAAAATGGTTGATGAAGCAGGAAATCTGAAAACTTTCAACTCTGAAGATGGCCAGTTCCAGTTCCTTACTGCCCGTGGACATAACTATGTACTTACTGCCGATAAAACCGGTTACATCTCTACAAGAGCTACTGTAAGTACTGAAGGTATTAAACGTCAGGATCCGGACGATACTGTATTTGTTACCATCTACGTGGATAGTTTCTCTATTGATGTTGATTATGCAATGACTAATATCCTGTACGATTATGATAAAGCTACGCTTCGTCCTGAATCTGCAGCATCTCTGGAAAAACTAACTGAACTGATGAAGAACAACCCATCTCTGGATGTGAAAATCTTCTCTTATACAGATGGAAAAGGAACAGCAGCTTACAACAAGAACCTGTCTCAACAAAGAGCTGAATCTGTTGTGAATTACCTGGTACGTAATGGTATAGATCGTAGCCGTCTTTCTGCTCAAGGTATGGGTATGGATAATCCGGTAGCTACAAATGCTACGGAAGAAGGCCGTCAATTGAATCGTCGTACCACCTTCCGCATCATTACAGATGTGCCTACACGTCGCACTATTTATGATAGTACTAAACCTGGTACTATTGGCGAACAGGAGAAAAATCTGCAACAAGGTGAAGGTATTGAAGAACAAGAACCAACAGATTCTGATTCACAATTCGGAAACCCCGGTAGCCGCGTAAATTAATTTATAATTCCAAATTACTGATAAGAGAAAGGCCCGCAATAAAATGCGGGCCTTTCTCTTATCAGGCAACGAAAATTTATCTTTTCACGTAGAGTTGTTACTCCTTAATGCTATACTTACATTTGCCCTATGAATCATATAAAGCTCAACTTCGGTATTGCTGATCAGGAAAAAAAGGAAACTCTAATGGCCATGTTATCAGCCTTGGATTTCATAGGATTTGAAGAAACAGAAGATGGATTGCTTGCTTACCTTGAGGAAACCGCATACAATGAAGAAGAGATAAACAATATTGCAGATCAATTTAAAGTCAGCTTCCAACAAGAAGTAGTGGGAAAACGTAACTGGAATGAAGAGTGGGAAAAGAATTTTGAACCGGTAATTATAGATGGTTTTTGTAGCGTGAGGGCGTACTTTCATCCCAAACCAGATAATGTGGAATACGATATTGTGATCACTCCAAAAATGTCTTTCGGTACCGGCCACCATGCTACAACTGCATTGATGATGGAGTTTATGCGCAGCATTGATTTTAAAGATAAAGAAGTTTTTGATTTTGGTACCGGAACAGGAATTCTCGCTATTCTGGCAGAGCTTCTGGGAGCGGCATCTGTACTTGCCATTGACAATGATGATTGGTCGGTTGAAAATGCAATAGAAAATTACGAACGCAATGATGCCCATAAAATAAAAGTACAATTAGCTACAGCCGATGATATTGAATCCAGCTTACAATTTGACATTATCCTGGCCAATATAAACAGACACATTCTACTGGAATATATGGATAGAATGGCAATACAGCTCAAGCCGGGTGGTACATTATTGCTAAGCGGTATTTTGCCGGAAGACATCAGTATGGTACGTGCCGCTGCTGAAACAGCTGGTTTTATTTTCCAAAAAGAGAAAACAGAAAAGAACTGGGTATGCATGCGGTTCAACAGGTCTTAACTAACTCATAAGCCATTCTCCATTTGATTAATCCAATACAACACGCTGACAAAATCACGGCCAGAATTATAATTTCCCTGTTTGTTATAATGCTGGCCGGTTGCTTCATTTATTACAAAGAGCGGATGCTGTTTGTCGATCCGAGTTGGATCGTTTTCAGTATTTTGAATGAAAAGCATTTCATTATTTCAGAATACCGCTATGGAGCATTTATAACACAAATGATTCCTTTGATGGCGGGATATCTACATTTACCGCTCAAAGTAGTTCTTATTACCTATTCGGCCAGCTTTAATGCATTTTATCTCTGTGCCATTTTAGTTTTACTATTTAGATATAAACAAAATGCCCTGGCCATTCTGATGGCGTTTTATTTCACGCTGTTCGTAAGTGATGAATATTTCTGGCCCAACAATGAAGTACATCAGGGTGTTACCTGGATGTTTCTTTTCTTCGGTTTGTTTTTACATAGAAGTAAAAACCTAAAGATTCATCATCACTTACTGCTTTTGGTGTTCGGCTTCCTTGCTATCTTCAGCCATTTTATTGTAATTATCCCGTTCTCATACTTGTGGATATATTACATCATCCAGTACAAAAGCAGGGGAATAGGCAGTAAACCAATTATTTTCTATACACTTTACCTGTCTTTGGTTTTTATAGTTAAGTACAGGCTGGGCATAAGTGGTTGGTACGATGGCGCAAAATTAACCAACGTAAAAAAACTTAACATATCGGACATCTGGTACAGTTTTAGCAATGGTCAGGCAAAGACTATGGGAACTTTGCTATTGTCCAACTATTGGATCTCAATACTGCTGCTCCTGGTTGGATTAATATTTGCCATAAAAAAGAAGAGCTACCTTGCTGTGGCATTGACCCTGGCATATAGTATTGGATATTTTTCAGTGGTATGCCTTACTTACCCCGATGCATTCGGGCGAAGCACGCTTTTTTACATGGAAAGTGAATGGATGGCCCTAAGCATCATAGCCACCAGCCTTTTTGTATTTAAAGTATTGCCTCAATTAAAGCCAGGATATATTCACATTGCATTGATCCTTATTTTCCTGGTCAGGATTACCTATATATCTTATCTGCTTCGCAAATATTCAGTCAGAGGGTAGAGACAGTAGGTAAAACAGTAGCTGCTTTACAAAAGAAAAATATCCATAAAGCCGTCATCATTAAAAGCCCTGAAACGGATAAAGATTTTCTGATGGATTGGGGAACGCCTGTGGAAAGTTTGTTCTACTCTACTATGAAAGGGGATGAGCAAATAACTTTTAAAATTATGGAGCAGAAAGATATTCAGCCCATAGCAGTTGATAGTTTTCATTCCTGTTTTAACCGTGTTTCTTACAAAAAGCTTAATAGCTATTATTTTAAGAGTGATAGTACACAATCTTACCAGGTTGTAAGCTATGATGAATTAAAATGAAGAAAGATTGAGTGGGTGGGTGATTAAGCGCTAAAGGAAAATTCTATTCTTTATCCAATCCTTCTGCTTCTACCTTTTCCATAGCCTTTTGGGAAGCCATTTGTCCGGCTTCTTTTTTGGTATAACCGGTAGCGGTCATAAATATATCGCCATCTACTTCAATACCCACAGTAAATACCTTACGACCGGCTTCCAGCTTCTCGCTGATGGTTACAAACTCAATATGCCTGCCACTGCGTTGTGCCCAGGTATAAAGCTTATTCTTGAAATTATATTCCGTAGTTTCCAGTTCTTCCATATCAATGAAAGTAGCCAGTACTTGTTTCAGGATAAATTTCCGGGTCTTATCGAAACCTACATCAAGATATATAGCGCCAACAAGGGCTTCGAGCGCATTGCCAAAAATATGGCTGCGTCTAAGCATTTTGTCATTCTTATTGAAACGCACAATTTTCTGCAGTCCCATTCGCAAGGCGATCTCATTAAGCGAAACGCGGCTTACAATTTTGGACCTCATTTCGGTAAGATAACCTTCGTGACGGGTAGGATATTTTTTGAAGAGATATTCGCCAACAATAGATCCAATAAAAGCATCGCCCAGAAATTCCAGGCGCTCATTATTAGTACTGATCAGATCGCTTTGCGACCGGTGTGTAATGGCGGAGATATAAAAAGGGAGATACCTTGGTTTATAACCTAAAATATTTTTCAACGCTTTTTGAAGCGCTTTGTCTTCTTCGGAAAAACGACTAAAGATATTTCTGGAAAGGCTCAATCTATTTATTCTTCGAATTTTTTGAAGATAACTGATGCATTGTGTCCACCAAAACCGAAAGTATTGCTGATAGCCGCATTTACCGGTCTGTGCTGGGCTTTATGGAAAGTAAGGTTTAGTCTTGGATCAAATGCAGGATCATCGGTAAAATGGTTGATTGTAGGAGGTACAATATCGTTTTTAACCGCGAGAATAGTAGCAACCGCTTCAATAGCACCGGCAGCACCTAATAAGTGGCCAGTCATTGATTTGGTAGAGCTGATATTCATTTTGAATGCATGGTCTCCAAAAACCTTTTGAATAGCTGTAATTTCAGCAATATCACCAATAGGTGTTGAAGTACCATGAACATTGATATAATCAATGTCCTCAGGTTTCAGCTGAGCATCTTCCAGTGCGTTGTGCATTACATTGATCACGCCTAACCCTTCCGGATGAGGAGCGGTAAGATGGTACGCATCAGCACTCATACCTCCGCCTACTACTTCACAAATAATGTTTGCACCACGTCTTTTAGCATGCTCCAATTCTTCCAGGATAATAGTGCCCGAACCTTCACCCAGTACAAAACCATCCCTGTTAAGATCAAAAGGACGGCTTGCTGTTTTAGGATCATCATTTCTTTCTGAAAGTGCCTTCATGGCATTGAACCCGCCAATACCGGCTTGTGTTACCACAGCTTCAGAACCTCCGGTTATAAAAGCATCGGCCTTACCCAAACGGATATAGGTCAAAGCGTCTATCATACCATGTGTAGAAGATGCGCAGGCACTTACCGTAGCAAAATTGGGGCCACGGAAGCCATATTTCATAGAAATGTGGCCTGCAGCAATATCCAAAATCAGCTTGGGAATAAAGAAGGGATTGAAGCGAGGTGTACCATCACCGGCATTGTAATTGGACATTTCCTCGATAAAGGTGATCATACCACCTATACCGGAAGAAAAAATTACACCGATGCGATCTTTGTTAATATCGGCGGTATCAAGTCCTGAATGTTGAATAGCTTCGGTTGCAGCGACCATAGCTATTTGCGAGAAGCGATCTAATCGCTTGGACTCTTTTCTTTCCATGTGGTCTTCCACATTGAAATTCTTAAGCTCACACGCAAATTTAGTTTTGAATTTCTCAGCATCAAACTGTTTAATGAAATCGGCGCCCGAAACGCCATTGATCAAAGCATTCCAGTATTCACTTGAATTATTACCAATGGGAGTTAGGGCGCCGAGCCCCGTTACAACTACTCGTTTTAACGTTACGTTCATTTAAACTAATTAGGTTACTGAGATTTCTTACTGGTAAATTACTTCACGTGTTCTTCAAGATATGCAATAGCCTGACCTACGCTACCGATATTCTCTGCCTGATCATCAGGGATAGAAATGTTGAATTCTTTTTCAAATTCCATCATCAATTCTACTGTATCCAAAGAATCAGCTCCAAGATCGTTGGTGAAACTGGCTTCAGGAGTTACTTCTGATTCGTCAACACCTAATTTGTCAACGATGATTTTCTTTACGCGATTAGCAATTTCGGACATAATGTTTGCAATTTAAGTTAATGGTGCAAAAATATACTTTTTAGTAAAACAAAGAAATGTTTTTTGGTGGCTCCTAAATAAATATAAAAGCCTTACAGCAAGGGAACAGCCGTGGATGCCTTTGTCAATACAAATAAGCTATGATAAAGGTTTTGCTTATACCTGCATTTTTTTATTTGACAAATAATTTTACTACCTATTATTTATAGCAAGATTATCATGTTCCACAATGGCTGTATTACATGCCTACCATGTCTTTGGGTATTACCCACTGGTCAAATTCTTCAGCGGTAAGGTATCCCAGGTCTACGGCGGTTTGCTTTAATGTTTTACCTTGCTTATGGGCTGTTTGTGCAATTTCGGCTGCTTTGTAATAGCCTATTTTGGTATTCAGCGCCGTAACCAGCATTAAAGAATTATTTACGTGGGCTTCAATATTTTTCTCAATTGGCTCAATCCCAACCGCACATTTATCATTAAATGACACACAGCCATCACCTATCAGGCGTGCACTATGCAGAAAATTGAAGATCATTACCGGTTTGAAAACATTCAATTCGAAATGACCATTAGAACCGCCAATGCTGATGGTAACATCGTTACCCATTACCTGTGCGGCAATCATGGTAAGTGCCTCGCATTGAGTAGGATTAACCTTACCCGGCATAATAGAAGAACCTGGCTCATTATCAGGAATATGAATTTCCCCGATACCTGCACGTGGCCCTGAACTCAACATGCGTATATCATTTGCGATCTTCATCAGGCTTACAGCTACTGTTTTCAGTGCACCATGAGCCTCCACTATAGCATCGTGTGCTGCCAGTGATTCAAATTTATTTTCTGCAGTAACAAATGGAAGTCCGGTAAGTTCTGCAATTTTTTTAGCTACTGCTACATCATACCCTTTAGGGGTATTGATTCCTGTACCAACAGCGGTGCCGCCCAAAGCCAGTTCGCTTAAATGCGCCAGTGTATTATTAATAGCTTTAAGTCCGTGATCCAGTTGAGAAACGTAACCACTGATTTCCTGACCAAGCGTTAATGGTGTAGCATCCATAAAATGGGTACGGCCTATTTTCACTACATGCATGTACTGCTTTGCTTTCGCATCCAGTGTATCGCGTAATTTTTTAATTCCCGGTATGGTTACTTCCACCAACATTTTATATGCCGCAATGTGCATTGCTGTTGGAAAAGTATCGTTGGAGGATTGTGATTTATTTACATCATCGTTAGGATGAACAGATTTCTCTTTATCGGTAAGTTGCCCGCCATTGATTACATGGGCGCGGTAAGCAATTACCTCGTTACAATTCATGTTGGATTGCGTACCAGAGCCGGTTTGCCATACTACCAGTGGAAATTCTTTATCCAGTTTATGGTCCAGTATTTCATCACACGCTTTGGCAATCAATGCAGATTTTTCGGCAGGCAATACTCCAAGGTCAGTGTTGGTAAGGGCTGCAGCTTTTTTAAGATATGCAAAGGCCTGGATAATTTCCTTGGGCATCTTATTGATGTCCTGGGCTATTTTGAAATTGTCAATAGAGCGTTGTGTCTGTGCACCATAGTAAGCATCTACAGGTACCTGTACTTCGCCCATGGTGTCTTTTTCAATACGAAAGGACATAATAATTATGAAATTTGAATTTTGAAATAATTCGGGAGCCTGAATTAAAAAATCACGATTTCCGAATTTGACGCCGCAAAGGTATTGAAGATTTCCTTAGTTAAAACAAATAACCTATCTTAATCGCAAAAGGAATGTAAACATTAAGGTCTTTGTCCCCCACTTTATCTCCATTAGGGGGAATAATAGACATAAATGATTGCTCTACATAGGGTACGCTGGCATTTTTATCAAGGTCTGAATTCACTTTTATCATACGTAAACCCGCTCCTACATGGCCTTCTAATATTAAATGTTCGGATAATTTGCGAGACATACCCACCAAAAGGCCAATACCGTAAATGCTTTTCGTAACATTAATACTGGAATATGGGTAACAATTGCCATCGATAAAATGAAGATAAGAATCTTTTAAAACTGCCTCCTGGCGGCGAAAAAATACTTCTGCCCCACAATACAGCCTGCTCTTTTCTCTTAGCCTGAAATATTGTGTTACTCCCAATCTAAGTTTGTAATCGCTATTGATTTCCTTGTGCGGTTTATCTCTGTAATTATTCAGAACGTAGTACAGCGGGAACCCTACATCGAAACTCACGCCGAATTTTTCATGGAAATAATACTCTACTCCCAATGGCAACAAAGCACCATAACTATCCAACAGGGAAGTAGGAGTATATTTTAAGCTGGCTTGCCTGCTTATGGTCCAGGTTTCTCCTCCATAATGTTTCCTTATTTGCTTTGAAGTACTATGTCTATTATATTTTCTTTCTTTTTGGGCAAATAGGGTTAATGGCAGAAGGAGGAACGAGATTATGATGATAGGTTTGATCATACTGCATCCTTTGCATCAAACATAATACAATTTCTATATTTATGCAAGACCTTTAATATCATTATCAATGATTTGTATCAATACACCTCCTATCGAACATTTATTTAATCTATTAATCCGTAACTTTGCAGCCATTTTAGAAATGATATATGGTGAAGATTGGAAATATAGAATTGCCGGATTTTCCGTTGTTACTTGCTCCCATGGAGGATGTAAGTGATCCGCCGTTTCGTGCAGTGTGCAAGGAGCAGGGTGTGGATTTGATGTACACAGAGTTTATATCCTCCGAAGGCCTGATCCGTGATGCGATGAAAAGCCGTCAGAAGCTGGACATATTCGATTACGAAAGGCCCATTGGCATCCAGATATTTGGTGGTGATGAAGAAGCTATGGAACTGGCCGCACGTATTGTTGATACTACACAACCCGACCTGATTGATATTAATTACGGCTGCCCGGTGAAAAAGGTGGTGTGTAAAGGTGCAGGAGCAGGAATACTAAAAGATATTCCGCAGATGATGAAACTAACTAAAGCTGTAGTAAAATCAACCAACTTGCCTGTTACAGTAAAGACCCGGCTGGGCTGGGATGACGATTCCAAAAACATAGAAGAAGTTGCGGAACGCCTGCAGGACATTGGCATCCAGGCTTTATCTATTCATGGCCGTACACGTGTACAAATGTATAAGGGTGAAGCAGATTGGACATTGATTGCTAAAGTAAAAGAAAATCCGAGGATTAACATTCCGATATTCGGGAATGGAGATGTGGATACGCCACAAAAAGCCCTGGAATATAAAAATCGCTATGGCGTGGATGGTATCATGATAGGCCGTGCCGCTATTGGCTATCCCTGGATTTTCAGGGAAATAAAACACTTTGTAAAAACAGGTGAAATATTACCGCCGCCTACTGTTGAAGAACGGATCGCTATTTGCGAAAGACACTTAGTGAAATCTACAGAATGGAAAGGCGAAAAACTGGGTATCCTGGAAATGCGCCGCCATTACGCTTCTTACCTTAAAGGCTTGCCTAATGTAAAAGAATTCCGCATGAAACTGGTGAACAGCGATAACCTCCTGGAAATCCTGGAAACGCTTGCCAGGCTTAAGGAAGAACAATTGCAAATGGTGTAAGCAAATTTTTGGAAAGTAAGTGTCGATATTATAAAAACGGAGAGGGATTGAACATATTCAATCCCTCTCCGTTTAGTTATTAGCTGCAATTAATAATAATTAATTCCGATAGCCTTCCTTGCGAGCGAAATGGTTTTTGAAGCACTTTCCCTAGCTTTCTCCGCTCCTTGTTTTAATATTTTTCTTAAAGCATCTTCATCTTTTTGAAGCTCAATAGCCTTTTCCCTTATGGGTTTCACAAAGGCAGCCATATCTTCCGCCAATTGCTTTTTCATATCGCCATAACGGATATTGCAATCGTTATAAGCTTGCAGGAAAGAGGCATGTGTATCCCTAGTAGAAACCAATTGCATCAGCTGGAAAATGTTCTTGATGTAATCCGGCATTTCACTATTAGCCTCCGTAGGACCCGAATCTGTTTTGGCTTTCATGATCTTTTTACGGATCACATCATCTTCATCTTTCAGGTAAATGGTGGCATTAACGTTTTCACTCTTACTCATTTTACCATTGCCATCCAGGCTCATGATCTTTACTGTGTTTTCATCAAAACGGAAAACCTGTGGTTCCGGAAATATTTCACCATAACGGTTATTAAATCTTTGTGCAAAGTTGCGCGCCATTTCCAGATGTTGCTCCTGATCCTTTCCTACAGGCACTTTCACGCCCCGGTGAATCAAAATATCTGCAGCCATCAATACAGGATAAGTAAGCAAACCTGCATTTACATTATCCGGATTGAGTCTCACTTTATCTTTAAATGTAGGGATTCTTTCCAGCTCACCTTTGTAGGCAAGCATATTCATCATCAGATAGAGTTCGGGTATTTCTGGCAAATCGCTTTGTGCATATAAAGCTACTTTTTCAGGATCCAGGCCACTGGCAATATTTTCAGCCGCTACGCGAAACACATTTGCTTTAAGATCTTTGGGATCAGGATGGGTAGTAAGGGAATGATAATCCGCTACGAAAAAATAACAGTCGTAATCTTCCTGCATTTTTACATAGTTATGAATAGCACCAAAATAATTACCCAAGTGTAAATAACCTGTGGAACGGATACCGCTTACTACAATTTCTTTCTGTGACATAAGGCGGCAAAATTAAGGAATAGGATTTAACTTCCGGCAAAGTTGCGAACCAAGTGCCTTATTCAAACACATCACTTTCCTTTCTTTCGTTTTTGGGCGGATAAATAAAATCCAAAGGATAACGGACAAAATACTTCCAGATCATTTTCCCAACGAAAGGAAGCCTTACCAAACCTACATTACGGGAACGTATGGCTACATAAAACGCCAGTGAAAAACTGATAAGAAAGTTGAAAAAACCAATCCCTATAACGCCAATTGTTGTCCATACCCAATCGTAGTTGCTCACATGGTTTCCCAGACCATCAACCCCAAATGCGAAGTAAGCTGTGGAGATCGTAATATGACGTATATCAAAAGGGATACCGAAGAAATCGCCGATCAGTTTGGCATACCCCAGCATAAATCCCAGTGCGATATTACCCACAATACCACCCAGATTTTTATCCAGAAAATCCGAAATGCGGCTAAGCGTTTTTCCACTATAAATTTTGCGAAGGCCGGTATGCTCTTTCAAACGCGCCCCCACATGGGCATAAATCACTTTATTATCTACATAGCCTGATATAATACCACTTGTAAAAAGACATACACCTGTGATGCATGCGTATACCCAGGCCAGGCTGGTCAACGGATTCTGATCTCGCAATGCCTGAATGGATTCCTGTTTATCATGCAATAACGGATCTCCGGTAAGGTATTGCCAGGCTACCGATAACAGGTAAGCCAATGGAAATACAACAATAAGATTGCCTGTAAATGATGCGAACTGGCTACGCCATATTTTTCCAAAAGTAAGTGCCAACCCTTGAAAAGAAACACCTCCTTTACGTGCGTCTAATGAACTGGCCAAAGCAGAAGCCGTCATAGTAGGCTGCTTGGTAGCCAGCGAAGCGCCCGTAATAAATAAGGTTACAAAGGCTATCGCGTAATTCAACCCGTAACAAAAATATTGCCAGAAAGGTGCCATGTGCACCTTATGCAGTAAGGCTTTGATCAATGCAGCAAGTGCAATGATGACACCGCCTGCAGCGGCTGAGTAAAAGAAGGAAGTATATTCTGAACGGGTAGTAGTAATATAATGTTCTCCCGAAGCACTTTTATGTTCCGCTATCTGGTAAGCCAGCATACCGGAGTTTTTACGGTAAAGGTCAGAGATGCTATATCTTTTGTTGATGTATTCAATAATATCTTCGAAGAGTAAAACGGAATGCTCTATAGTCTTTTGCGGTAGATCGCCCGGAGTAAGGAATCTGATAATGATGGACATTCTTTTCAATTGTTGCATGGTGCGCAGCAATAAATAAGATTGCTCCAGACTAGTACCATTTTTAGGGGTATTTTCCCTGATGTTGTTGATAACCTGCTCGCAGTTATTTATCTGGGTAATTACATCCTGTGCTGTAGATTGTAAATAGGCTTCTGACCCTGTTCCGCTTTTTACCAGATGAATAAAAGATTGAGTTTTCTTATTCTGTTCCAAAAAAGGATTAACTGCTTCGGAAGAAGATTTAAGCTGGCTGCTTAACTCTTCTTCCAGCCCAAGATAGGAAACCCTGTAAGATAGTATGGTAAGGGTATTGGTAAGATATTGCCTTAATGGACTATCCGCCTGTTGCAAAGTTCCGGCAATAGTGTGAAAGAATTCGATCCAGAGTTCATCAGGTATTTCCCTCACCCATTTATAATCGTCTTTACGGTAAAAAGCTCTTTCCAGCAGATAATTCATACTGCGTTTTTCTGGCAATGGCGGCAGTATACGATGCCTCAACTGCCTGAACATTTCAGAGAAAAAAGTACCTCCTCCGAGGATACCTACATTAGTAAAAATGCTCTGACTATCGCGGGTATTGAACAAGTAGGCAAACATTTGCTGCAAACCGGTCTCCAATTGCTTATCCTTCTGGATCATGTCCAACAATAAGGTCATGTTTTGTATAGCGCTTTCCTTGCGGGCAGGCCTTAGCGCGGCAATAAGTTCTATAAATAAAGTACTGTAGCGGTTTGTATCCGTGGTTACTTTTATTTCCTGAATCAGTACATTAAGGTCAGTCTGCTGTTTCCTGTTTTTTAAAAACGCCATACGGTACAAAGTAAAGCATGATTGCCTTAAATATGGTCAAATTCAAACCAACGATGAAAGTGGATTTGGATAAAACCAAGTTAAAATGGATTTTTTTGATGAATGGTTACCTCGATAAAAGTTGAAATACCAAAAGCCGGTTTATCTTTAGGGAAGACATTAACCCAACCTGAATATTAATCTATGAAAAGCCCAAACACGAAATCACCGCATATTCTTAACGCATCATCGAATCTCCTGGGTCTTTGCTTTGTGGTATTGACGTCTATCAAGATATTAAAGATATCACATGAGACCTTAATTGATGAATTCACCTCTTTTACAACCCTATTGTTTATGGCCAGCTGTATACTCTCTTTTATGTCTATAAGAGGCAGTTTTAACCGGGTTAGAATATGGGAAGATATAGCCGACATTCTTTTTCTTTGCGGCCTTGGCTTGCTTTTTCTAACTACAATGCTCTTTTCTTTCAACATTATTCCATAATATCTGTATTCTTTCCTGCCCGCGAGCATGATAATATTTAGTTATCTGAAGATAGCTAAGGATACTCACAGATATCGTAAATTCGCATTCCAAAATCATAAAAGGGGGTACATTCCGTATCGGTCTTTTAAGGAGCTTATATGTCCGAAAATATTGAAATTTATGGCGCCCGTGTTCACAATCTGAAGAACCTCGATGTCCACATCCCTAAAAATAAATTAGTAGTGATCACCGGCCTTAGCGGCAGTGGTAAATCTTCTCTGGCGTTTGATACTATTTATGCCGAAGGTCAGCGTCGTTACATGGAAAGTTTTTCCGCCTATGCACGACAGTTCATGGGTGACCTCGAGCGACCTGATGTAGATAAGATCACAGGCCTTTCGCCGGTAATTTCTATTGAACAAAAAACGACTAACAGAAACCCAAGATCTACCGTAGGTACCGTTACCGAAGTGTACGATTTTATGCGTCTGTTATTTGCCCGCATCGGTATCGCTTACAGCTATGAAAGTGGTGTGGAGATGCAACGTTTTTCTGAAGAAGAAATAACGATGCACATCAAAGAAAATCTCGGCGGTAGGAAAATAGTATTGCTCGCACCTGTAGTACGGGGCCGTAAAGGTCATTACCGCGAGCTGTTTGAACAATTACGTAAACAAGGCTACGTAAGAGTTCGCATCGATGGCAAGATAGAAGAGCTGAAAGAAAAAATGCAGCTGGACCGCTATAAGATCCATGATATTGAAATGGTAATAGACCGGCTGGAAGTAAATGAAGCCGATACCATACGCCTGAATCAAAGCTTGCAAAAGGCATTGCAATTGGGCAAGGGTTTGTTGTTTGTCCAGGATCATGAAAGCGGCAAAATACATCAGTACAGCAAACACCTTATGGATGCTGCTACAGGAATTTCCTATGAAGACCCATCACCGAATACTTTCTCCTTCAACTCTCCATATGGTGCATGCCCTGCCTGCAAAGGGCTTGGCGTAGTACATCGTATCAGTATGGAAGAAGTATTTCCAGATAAAAATAAAACTATAGCTGAAGGAGCAATTGCACCGCTTGGCGAAAAACGGGAAGCCGGAAGTTGGCAACAAGCAGAAGCTTTTGCAAAAAAGAATAAGATCGCGCTCAATAAACCGTTAAAAGATATTCCTGAAAAGCAATTGAACCTTTTGCTTTATGGCAATGAGGAAGGTATCATTACTTATCAAACAGATGATACTGCTCAATACAGCTATTTGCTGGATGGCTCTGACTTTGAAGGCGTGCTGAATATGATGATGCGCTGGTTCACCGAATCAACATCTGATTATGTGCGTGATTGGGCAGAGAAATTTATGGTATTGGATAACTGTCCTGATTGTGGCGGTGCAAGGCTTAAAAAAGAAAGCCTTTGGTTTAAAGTTGCCGGAAAAAATATTGCGGAATATGCAAACCTTTCCCTTGCAGAACTTGAGGAATCTTTTAAAGGCATAGAAAAAAAACTAAGTAAGAAACATCAAACTATCGCCAAAGATATATTGGTTGAAATACGCGACAGGGTTGGCTTTCTGCTCGAAGTGGGCTTACATTATCTTTCCCTCAATCGCCCTACGCGTACCCTTAGCGGCGGTGAAAGCCAACGTATAAGATTGGCTACACAGATTGGTTCGCAATTGGTAGGTATCACTTACATTCTGGATGAACCTTCTATTGGCCTGCATCAGCGTGATAACCATCGTCTGATCAATGCACTTAAAAACCTGCGTGATGGTGGCAATTCGGTATTAGTGGTCGAGCATGATAAAGACATTATGCTCGCTGCAGATTACCTGATTGATATGGGTCCTGCAGCAGGCTACCACGGCGGCAGAATTGTTTCGGAAGGTACACCAGCGCAAGTATTGAAGAGCAATAGCGTAACGGCAAGATACCTGAACAATAAAGACCGGATTGAAATACCTGAAATACGCAGAAAAGGAAACGGAAAAAAATTAACGCTGAAAGGCGCTACAGGTAACAATCTTAAAAATGTAAGCGTAACCATACCGTTGGGCACGTTCACCTGCATTACCGGTGTTTCCGGAAGTGGTAAGAGTACTTTGATTAATGAAACGCTCTACCCTATCCTCTCCAGGCATAGCTTTCCGACATCCAAGATGGTTCCGATGCCTTATAAGAAAATTGAAGGATTGGAACATGTAGATAAGGTTATTGAAATAGATCAAAGCCCTATTGGTCGTACACCAAGAAGTAATCCTGCTACTTACTGCGGCTTCTTTACCGATGTTCGTCAGTTGATGGCACAGGTTCCGGAAGCAAAGATAAGAGGATACAATGCAGGACGTTTTTCTTTTAATGTAAAAGGAGGACGCTGTGAAACCTGCCAGGGTGGAGGCATGAAGGTGATAGAAATGAACTTCCTGCCTGATGTATATGTGCCTTGTGAAAAATGTAATGGCCGGAGATACAACAGGGAAACATTGGAGATACGCTATAAAGGTAAATCCATTTCAGACATCCTGAATATGACTGTGGAAGACGCTACAGAGTTCTTTGTAAATGTCCCCTCTCTTTACCGGAAAGTAAGGACATTGAATGAGGTGGGCCTGGGTTATATTACTTTAGGCCAAAGTGCCGTAACGCTTAGTGGTGGCGAAGCTCAGCGTGTGAAGCTGGCTACTGAGTTATCCAAAAAAGATACTGGCCAAACTGTATATATTCTTGATGAACCTACAACTGGTTTGCACTTTGAGGATATCAAACATTTGCTAGCCGTACTGAATCGCCTTGTAGAAAGAGGCAATACGGTGATGGTAATTGAGCACAACCTGGATATGGTAAAAGTAGCCGATTATGTTATTGACCTAGGTCCTGAAGGTGGTGGCGGTGGCGGAACTATTCTCTGTACAGGCACACCAGAAGATGTAGCTAATTGCAGGGGAAGCCATACCGGGGAATATCTGAAACTGGAATTACAATAAATAAAAACAACAGAGGCCGGCAATGCTGGCCTCTGTTGTTTTTATTACTTCCTCACTTCTTCTATCACCTCTCCCACACAAGCATTAGGTGCTTGTATATGCAACAGTGCAGCTAAGGTTGCAGCGATATCTGTCATATGTGTAGTACGTGAAGTTTCTCCTGTTTTTATACCCCAACCGTACCACAAAAGTGGGATGTGAATATCATAAGGATTCCAGCTTCCGTGTGTAGTTCCTGTATTGGCATAACCACTATACCAACCTGGATCCATAATGATCTGTATGGTACCGCAACGGTTGGGATAATAACCGTTCGTAACCATAGTTTTCAACGGTTCCGGCACTATACTTTTATCAGGATGTTCCAAGTCCAATACATTGGTAATACCATCCTGCACGCGGAACCAATTGATGATTTCTGCTCTTACTTTTTCACGATCCAGGTTATGCGACTGAATGGCTTTTTCATTCATATACACCTGGTAATTCATGAGCGAACTAACCAGGGCTGAATCACCATATTTCTTTTGCAAAAAAAGATTTAGCTCTTTAGTGATCTTGCCAATGGTAACAGATTTTGCAGGGATTTTATTATCCTGCAGAAATTTTGCATTGTGCGCTCCGCCGTGATCGGCAGTAAGAAAAACCGTATAGTTTCCTTTACCTACCTTCTGATCCAGGTAATTCAGAAACAGCTCAAGATCTCTATCAAATCGCAGGTAAGTATCTTCAATCTCAATAGAGTTAGGTGCATACTGATGTCCCACATAATCCGTGCTTGAAAAACTTACAGCAAGAAAGTCTGTTTCACCCTTCTGACCCAGTTGTTCTCCATCTATACAAGCTTGTGCCATTAGCCTGGTTATCGTATTTCCATAAGGTGTAGAACGAATTGCTCCTTTATCAGTGGCTATAGAGGTTTTATGAGGAAATACCGGCTTAGCTTCGCCTTTGGTTGCTCCTTCATAAACATTGTCATCGGCAATACTCTCTTTATAAGTATTAATGGGATAAAGGGTATTCCAATCCAGCTTCATCAAACTATCGTTCAGGTTTCTTTTATTAAAACCATCAACCCATTCTGGTAGTTGCTGCATATAAAAACTACTGGTAATAAAATTCCCGGTTTCGCCATCGTACCAATAAGCGCCATTTGCCGAATGACCTGCCGGTAATATGGAACCTCTGTCTTTTATAGAAATACCAAAAGTTCTGGATCGAAAATTAGTTGCCAGTCTTAATTCATCTGTAATGGTTGAAGCCAGCAGATTTTTTGGGCTCATTAATCCGGCTTTACCACCACCAACACTTTTTACCGTAGTATCTTCTGTACAATACCATTCTTTTCCCGTACGAATATCCATCCAGTCGTTGGCTACCACGCCATGCAGCGCTGGCACCGAACCGGTATATATGCAAGTATGCCCCGGTGCAGTAAATGATGGCAGATAGTTGATCATAGTATTCTGACAATTAAATCCTTCGTTCATCAACCGGTTAAAACCGCCTTTTCCGTAACGCTCCTGGAAACGGTACAGATAATCCCAACGCATTTGGTCCACTACTATGCCTACTACGAGTTTTGGCCGGGCAGTTTTGGTATTATGCTGTGCAAATGTGCCGGTAACATTTGTGAGGAAAATAGATAGAATAAAAAGTGCTATTCGTTTCATTAATATTGATTTATCCCTGTTTGTATGGAATGCGCTGCAAAGAAAAATAAATAATGTTACCTATTTGTTTCCTGTTCTTAATTTTGCCCGTAAGTAAGCCGGGTGAATACCTGCTCATTTGGGCTTATGGCCTCTAAATATTACCTTTGTTTGATAAATTAATGTAAAGTATGGACGCTACGCAGCATAACATCGCCCTTAACGGAAAGCTATCGTTTGACGAATTTAAAGAAGAAGTGCTAAAGGATTACGAACTTGCTGTAACGAGCAGGGAGGCAAGTCTTATAGGCCGTAGAGAGGTGTTGACTGGAAAAGCAAAATTTGGAATTTTTGGAGATGGTAAAGAACTGGCGCAGATCGCTTTAGCTAAAAATTTCAGACCGGGGGATATTCGTTCCGGTTATTACCGCGATCAGACATTGATGTTTGCTACCGGCATGAGTGACGTTGAAAAATTCTTTGCTCAATTATATGCCAATCCGGATACTATGGAAGAACCGGCATCTGCTGGCCGTATGATGAATGGCCACTACGGCACCCGCTGGCTGGATGAAACTGGTGACTGGAAGGATCTTACAGCACAACCTAACTCTACAAGTGATATATCTCCTACTGCAGGGCAAATGGTGCGAGCACTGGGCATTGCTTATGCCAGTAAAATGTACCGCAACGCAGAAAGTTTGAAAACGGGTTTTGAAAAATTTTCCACTAACGGTAACGAAGTAAGCTTCTGTACCATTGGCGATGCATCAACCAGTGAAGGCCATTTCTGGGAAACATTGAATGCTGCCGGTGTATTAAAAGTACCTCTGGCAGTTTGTGTCTGGGATGATGGTTATGGTATTTCTGTACCTCGTGCCTATCAAACTTCAAAGAATTCTATTTCTGAAGCACTTAGTGGTTTACAATATGATGAGAAGCTGGGTAGTGGTGTAGAAATTTATCGTATAAAAGGCTGGGATTATGCCTCACTTGTGGAAACATTCCAAAAAGGTATTGCCCGTGTACGCGAGCATCATATTCCTGCTTTGTTTCACATTCAGGAAGTAACACAGCCACAAGGCCACTCTACATCAGGCTCTCATGAACGTTATAAAAGTAAAGAGCGCCTAGAATGGGAGAAAGAAATGGACTGTGTAAAGAAGCTACGCGAGTTCATTTTAGAAAATGCAATAGCTAGCGAAGAAGAGTTGGTTGCTGTTGAAGAATATGCAAAAGACTATGCCCGCACCTGCAAGCAGAATGCCTGGGATAAATTCCTTACCCCCATCAAAACACAAATTGAACAGCTCTCCGGATTGGCCCAGCAATTGGTATACGAAGGTGGCGATCAGGCAACACAAATTGCTGCTTTGGTTAAAGATCTTTCCTTGATCAAAGAACCAATTCGTAAAGATGTATTGCGCACAGCACAACGCATTTTAAAGTTGAGCACAGGCAATAGCCAGGCTACCAGGAATGTCCGCAATTTTTATAATGAACTAAAAGCAGATGCACAGGATAAATTCAATTCACATCTGCATTCTCAATCTGCAAAAGCAGTAAGCAAGGTTAATGTAGTAGCACCTCAATATTCTGATAGCAGTGCTATGTTGAATGGCTTTGAGGTCCTGAATAAATACTTCGATCATACATTCAGTACAAATCCTGCGGTATTTGCCTTTGGCGAAGATGTAGGTAAAATTGGTGATGTAAACCAGGGCTTCGCTGGCCTTCAGGAAAAATATGGCGAATACCGTATTTCTGATACCGGTATTCGTGAAGCCACAATTGTTGGCCAGGGGTTGGGTATGGCTATGCGTGGTCTGCGTCCTATTACGGAGATTCAATACCTGGATTATCTTTTATATGGTCTCCAAACTTTGAGCGATGATGTTGCTACACTGCAATATCGTACCAAAGGCGGTCAAAAATGCCCACTTATTATTCGTACCCGTGGTCACAGACTGGAAGGCATTTGGCATAGTGGTTCGCCAATGGGTATGATTATTAATGCCCTTAGAGGTATCAATATATGTGTGCCCCGCGATATGGTGCAAGCTGCAGGTATGTACAATACTTTGCTGCAAAGCGATGAACCCGCCGTAGTAATTGAATGTCTTAATGGTTACCGCCTAAAAGAAAGAATGCCGGATAACTTATTCAACTTTACCATACCATTTGGTGTGCCTGAAATTTTGCAGGAAGGCGAGGATATTACTATCGTTTCCTACGGTTCTACACTTAGGGTAATACAAGAAGCGATGTCACTTTACCTGGAGCCACAAGGCATTAGTTGCGAACTGATAGATGTGCAGACCTTATTGCCTTTTGATACTACTCACCGTATTGTTGAATCTTTGAAAAAGACCAATCGTATTATATTTATAGATGAAGATGTGCCAGGTGGTGCTTCTGCTTATATGTTCCAGCAGGTTATGGAACTACAAGGAGGCTTCCGTTGGTTGGATGTTGCACCACGTACTATTGCGGCCAAAGCACATCGTCCGGCTTATGCTACTGATGGTGACTATTTCTCCAAACCCAATGCGGAAGATATTGCAGCGGTGATTGAAGAAATGATGGCTGAATAAAATCTAATCCAAAGAAGTCAACTTTTTAAAAGTTGACTTCTTTCTGTTTTTAAGTGCTTCGTTGTTGCCTTATCCATATCTTATTTTTTTATCCAGCCGTTTATGTCTACCTTTCTAACTGAATTATATTTTTATGGCTAAAGGAAAAGAACCGGCAAAAGAAAAAGGCAAGAAAGAACCCTTGCTTAATGCCAAAGAAAAAAAGGCAGCAAAAAGAGAAAAGAAAGCGAACAAACCCCGTGGGGAATAGATTTCTCTGATCCAATCTTAATAACAACAAAGCACATCCTATTTGGTGTGCTTTTTGCATGTTATGATATACTTGAGTCCATATTTTTTCGTTTTAAAATGAACCACAAAATATTTAGGTTTCGTTTTCCTAATTTAGCCACCTCAAATAAAATCACAACAATGGAATTCAGCACACAACAAATTGCCGGTATTTTACAAGGGCAACTGGAAGGTAATGCCGATATAATGATCAGCAAACTGTCTAAAATAGAAGAAGGTGAGCCGGGCTCCTTATCTTTCCTCGCCAATCCTAAATACACCCAATTTATTTATACCACCAAAGCTTCTTTAGTCATTGTCAATAAAGATTTTGAAGCTACTGCTCCTGTTAGTGCAACATTGTTACGTGTGGAAAGTGCTGAAAATGCCTTTGCTCAATTGCTGGAAATGTACAATAAAGTAAAGCTGGATAAGAAAGGTATTTCCAAAATGGCTTTCATTGCTGAAAGTGCAAAAGTAGGTACGGATATTTATGCAGGAGAATTTGCCTTTGTAGGTGAAAACGTGGTAATAGGTAATAATGTAAAGATCTATCCACAGGTATATATCGGTGACAATGCGGTGATCGGTGATAATACTACGTTGTTTGCAGGCGTTAAAGTTTATTCGGAAACCATAATTGGTCAAAACTGCATTATCCATTCCGGTACGGTAATTGGTAGCGATGGCTTCCGTTTTGCCATAGGTAACGATCATAAAAAGATACCGCAAACCGGTAATGTAATTATTGAAGATGATGTAGAGATCGGTGCCAATTGTGCTATTGACAGAGCTACTTTGGGTTCTACTATTTTACGCAAAGGTGTGAAGTTTGACAACCTGGTACATATCGCTCATAATGTGGAAATAGGAGAACATTCATATCTGGCTGCTGCCAATGTGGTAGCGGGTTCTACCAAAATAGGAAAGAATTGTATGTTCAGTGGTCAGGTAGGCGTAGTAGGTCATTTGAATATTGCTGATAATACCATTCTTGCTGCCCAGTCTGGTGCTTCTAAGAATATTGTAAAGCCGGGACAAGCGTTTCTAGGTTCTCCATGTATGGAAATCTCTAAGTTCAGAAAGGTTTATGTGCATTTTCGCAACCTGGATAGTATTGTTGACCGCATTGATAAACTTGAAGTGAAGGAAAAAGTATAGATTTCTTTAGCATTTCCCCAACTTTAGGAAAGTTTGAAACTTTCCTAAAGTTCAGTTTAACGTTTTGAAAAGGAAGTAAACTAAAAATGTCACACTTTAAAAGGTGTGACATTTTTTTATTCCTATCATTAAATTATTTCAATTCAGATCTTCTCAACATTCTACCCTGTTCTGGATCCCACACTGCGAGGCGAAGGCATCTATAAATATCTGCAGGGTTTAGTGAAGTTTGTTTTACCTGTTGCAATTCCGGTATCGCCTTCATCGTTTCTGGTAGTCGATAAAACGGAATACGTGCATTCATGTGATGGATATGATGATAGCCGATATTAGCCGTAACCCAGGTCAGGATCTTGTTCAACTTCATAAAGCTGGAAGACTCCAACGCAGCTTTGCTATAATTCCAATCGGAATTGGTGCGGAATTTTACCCCTACAAAATTATGCTGCGCATAAAAAAGATATGCACCAAGCATATGAGATAAAAAGAACGGCAGGAAAAACGCCAGGAACCATACCAGCCAACCCATAGCGACAAATATGTATACGGATATAGCCACATGAAGTATAAAAATGACCAATGAATCCCAATGCCTCCGCGGACTACTGATGAACGATTGAATACACATACCATACAGGAACATGGTAAAATACGCAAACACCATAGTTAAGGGATGCCTTACTGCAAGGTATGAACGCTTCTCACCTTTACTGGCAGAATCGTATTTCTGCTTCGTCATGATAGGGTAAGAACCTATACTTGCCGAAAACAGTTTAGAGTTATGATTATGATGATGATCGTGAGACCGCTTCCAGATACTGGGCGGCGTGATCATATAAACACCAAATACGGTAAACAATACTTTGGCCAAAGGGGACTTTTGCAAAATAGTATGATGCTGATAATCATGGAAGATGATAAACACGCGTGCCAACATACAAGCCGTAAATACACCTGACAATATCCTTAGTACCAGGTATGGAAATAAAAAAGTTCCTATAATTCCTCCTATGAGTAATAAAAATGAAGTGATCGTAAAATACCAGCTTTTCCAACGTATCTCTTTCGCAAATGGCTTCGTCGCCAATATTAATTCCTTTCCTTCGCGCATCGTGCAAATTTAATCATCCTTTTATAATAATATCGACTTTAGTTTTAATTGTTTGGCTTTGAAAATGAAGTTATTTGTTTCTCACATAAATAATGAGCGAGACATAGACCTGCTATACAATTAAAACGTACGCGACGGGCTCTTATTGCCCTGCCTGCTCTTTAATGACACTAACAGAATGCTTCACCCCTATGCAGATAAATATTACTTTTGCAATGGAATCTCCAAAACAGAAACAATAGCATGCAACAATACCTTCAACTGCTTCAACATATTTTAGATAACGGAACAGAAAAAAGTGACCGTACCGGCACCGGAACTACCAGTTGTTTTGGTTACCAGATGCGTTTTGACCTACAAAAAGGGTTCCCGCTGGTAACCACCAAAAAGCTGCACCTGAAATCTATCATCTACGAATTACTCTGGTTTCTGAAAGGCGATACCAATATTGCTTATCTGCGGGAGCACAATGTAAAAATATGGGATGAATGGGCCGATGCCAATGGTGACCTAGGACCTGTATATGGCAAACAATGGCGCAGCTGGCAAGGTGCTGATGGTAAAGTTTATGATCAGATCAAAGATGTGCTGCATCAGTTAAAAACCAATCCGGACAGCCGTCGTATGATTGTAAATGCATGGAATGTAGCCGACCTGCCACACATGGCTCTAAGCCCCTGTCATGCACTGTTCCAGTTTTATGTAGCCAATGGAAAATTAAGTTGCCAGTTGTACCAGCGCAGTGCTGATGTATTTCTTGGTGTGCCGTTTAATATAGCTTCTTATGCTTTATTGACCATGATGATGGCCCAGATTAGCGGACTGGAATACGGTGAATTCATTCATACTTTTGGCGATGTACATTTATACAGTAATCACCTGGAGCAAGCAAAATTGCAACTTACACGAGAGCCATTTCCACTACCACAAATGAAACTGAACCCGGAAGTAAAAGATCTTTTTGATTTTACTTTTGAAGATTTCACGCTGGAAAATTACGAATCACATCCACATATTAAAGCTCCTGTGGCGGTTTAGAATATAACATTGGGGGTAGAGACGTGCAATTGCAAGTCTTTTTGCTAATGAACACATGCAATGCGTTCCTAGCCTACGGCCTTGTAAAAACGTCTTATCTTTGCCGTCCTTAATAATAAGGCATCATTTCTTAATTTTCATATCTCAAAATCGATATGCTTTCTATAGTTACTCAAATAAAAACTGCTGCCGCTCAGGCATTGAACCATCTGTTTCCTGAAGCAAATGTTACAGATGAAGATATACTGGTCAACGAAACCAAGCCTGAATTTACAGGCGACTATACTGTTGTCCTTTTCCCTTTTGTAAAATCATTACGACAAAATCCTGCTGTATTAGGTAAAGCTATTGGCGATCATCTGGTTGCTGAAAATCCTTTGTTTACCGCGCATGAAACAGTAGCAGGTTTTCTTAACCTGACTATTGCAGATGTACAACTGGCAACCTTTTTAAACGAACATTACAACGATAAAAGTTTCGGTAAAAAAGAGAGCAATGGCAAAAAGGTAATGATCGAATATTCATCTCCTAATACCAACAAACCGCTTCACTTTGGCCACTTAAGGAATATTTTCCTGGGTTGGTCTGTAGCTGAAATATTGAAGGCTAATGGTACAGAGGTGATTAAAGCCAATCTTATTAATGATCGTGGCATACATATCTGCAAATCCATGATTGCCTGGATGCGTTATGCCGATGGTGCTACACCCGAAAGTACTGGCATTAAAGGCGATCATCTGGTTGGGGACTATTATGTAAAGTTCAATGATGTTTACAAAGAAGAAGTTGCAGCATTGATGGCACAAGGCACTGAAAAAGATACAGCAGAGAAGGACGCGCCAATTATG
The DNA here is from genome assembly GCA_041660405.1 of Taibaiella sp. Lineage (GTDB taxonomy): Bacteria > Bacteroidota > Bacteroidia > Chitinophagales > Chitinophagaceae > Taibaiella. Next base: position 150,544 of record JBAZWL010000001.1, read on the forward strand.
AAGGAAGCGCAGGAGCTTTTACGTAAATGGGAAGCCGGAGATCCTGAAGTGTATAAACTTTGGGAAACCATGAACAGCTGGGTTTATAAGGGCTTTAATGTAAGCTACAATAAACTGGGTGTTGACTTTGATAAGATGTATTACGAAAGCGATACTTATCTCTTGGGTAAAGTGATCGTAGAAGAAGGATTGCAAAAAGACGTCTTGTTTAAAAAAGAAGATGGTTCCGTATGGATAGATCTTACTGAAGATGGCCTTGACCAAAAATTACTGTTACGTGCTGATGGCACTTCGGTGTATATGACGCAGGATTTGGGTACTGCAAAACTCAAGTATGATGATTTCAAAATGGATCAATCGACGTACGTGATCGGCGATGAGCAGAACTATCACATGCAGGTATTAAAGCTGATCCTACAAAAACTTGGCGAACCTTGTGCTGATGGTATCTATCATCTTTCCTATGGCATGGTAGAATTACCTTCTGGCCGAATGAAAAGCAGGGAAGGTACTGTAGTAGATGCCGATGATATGGTTGCAGAAATGATTCGCCTTGCAAAAGAGCAGACAGAAGAAGCAAATAAAACAGAAGGATTTACACAGGAAGAGCTAGATGCATTGTACAATATGGTTGGACTTGGAGCATTAAAGTTTTACCTGTTGCGCGTAGAGCCACGTAAAAAAATGATCTTTGATCCTAAAGAGTCTATAGACTTGCATGGCTTTACTGCAACGTTTATCCAATATGCTCATGCTAGAATTTGTTCTATACTTCGTAAAACGGAAATAGCTTACGGTCCGCTTTCGATAGGTAAAGATCCTTTGTTCCAATTGGAGAAAAATCTCTTGTTGCAAATGGAACAATACCCTGCTTTAATTGAACAGGCAGCAAAAGAATTTAACCCTTCCGCTATTTGTAATTATGCTTTCCGACTGGCACAAACGTTTAATTCTTTTTACGATAAACATCATATTGACAAAGCAGAAAGTGAAGAGAAAAAACAATTACGTTTAATGCTGGCAACCATGACGGCCAATACACTGCAGAATGCTATGGCGCTTTTAGGTATTGAGGTACCACAAAAAATGTAAGAATAAATATTGTGTAAAAGACGAAGGCAGGAATCATGAATTCCTGCCTTCGTCTTTTATTGTCAATTGCCCTTACCTGATCAACGATACTGCTTCTTTCTTTTCATATAATTTACCATCAGCACAAGTGTATTTTATAAAGTACATATAGGTATCCGAAACAGCTTTGGTGCCATTTTCATAGTTACCATCCCAGCCTTTTTTAATATTGGTATTGTTGTACACCAGTTTACCCCAACGATCAAATACCTGCATACTCACCAAAATCTGACCGAGTTGTAATTCAGCATTAAAGAATTCATTAAGCCCGTCTCCATTCGGAGAAAATGCATTTGGAATAAACACTTCACAACAAGGCTTGGTTATAACCAATGTTGTGGCTGTATCCTGGCATCCATACTGGTTATATACGGTTAAGGTTACCAAAGTAGGTTCAATAAAAATACCGGTTACATTTCTGCCTTCTGCACCTGTTACCAATCGGAATGGTTTTGCCGGCTCCCAACGATAATCGTCTGCACCGCCGGCTCCTGCTTCCAAAGACATGGTATCATGAGCACAAATAATATCGCCACTCAACGGTTCTATAATAGCTTCCGGCTGCGGGTGCACTACTACTTTTATCTTTTGCGATGTATCGGTACATCCTTTGTCTGTAACCGCTGCTATCCAATATACACCATCACTATTCACCGTTATGGATGGTCCGGTTTCGCCTGCCATCGCCATACCGTTGTTAAACCATTGGTAAGTGGTTCCTGCCACAGGATTCACGGCTGCAAGAGTGCTGGTAGCTCCGGGACATAATCCTACCTCTGTTGTTCCATTACCATTATTTAGTACTACATCTGGTAATGGATTCACTTTTAAATTAAGATAATAGATGCTATCACAACCTTTCACTGTAGTAAACACCGTGTCATAAATTCCGGTTGCGTAATAGTATTTACCATAAAAAAGATAAGCCCCGCCATTGCATATTTCTTTTACATCGTCCATTCCGATTCTATAAACCGGGTTAATCCTGATCGTGTAAGCAATAGTCTGGGTAACGCTTATAGGACATCCGTCATCTTTCAGATTTACATAGAAAACATAGTCCCCAGGTGAAATACCACCAATATCCCAGCTAAAATTCATTGTAGGGTTAGAAGTATTATTTCCTGTTACATTTACTATTGCTCCTGCGGGCAAATTGGTTGTTGTAATTTCTATATTATCACCTTCAAGATCTATGTCCT
>JBAZWL010000001.1:152886-315034 GCA_041660405.1 Taibaiella sp.
AAAAGATACATTTCCGTCTTCACCTTCACAGGCATTGATACGCAAAGGATCATCAGGATCAACATTTGCATTTTGAAGATTGATAACCGGTCCGCCAGGCCCCTGGTTAGGACAATTTACCAACATAATAAAAGTCATTTCCCGCATACTGGTACCTACAACTACACCATTTCTTATTTCATCTACTTTATTCACCACAACACTGTTTACCGCAGCATTGGGATTAAAATTCATTTGCCCGGTGATATTGTTGAAATTAAATGTGCCGGGAGCAGAAGGCACAGGATTAGTAGCAGTATAAGGAGGGTTATAAGTAATGTTATTGGGCGGCGGTGCATTTATGGCCAGAGATTCACGGGCAGGCACCAGGCTGAAGAGCATTATATCATTGTCTGGATCTACAGCTCCAAGATTATACGTTTGTAAATGCCCCACGCAGAAAAAAGGTGTAGGCACTGAAGTAAAAGTACTGGTAGAATTTTGTCCGTTGGTATTGTTCAGCGTTGCTTCCAGGTACATGAGCGAGGTTCCGAACTGTACGTCAGCATTGGTAATAAGCGGTGTACGGCCGGCGTTGGAGCCTATACTTATGGAGCCTTCAAACTGGAAACTCCAATTGGTGGAAGCACCATTCAAAGTAAATACACCTTCGTATACATAGAGTTTAATGCCGGGAATAGGATTATTAATATTGGTGCATTGTGTATTGTTGGCTTCGTCAGGGCAAACAGGTGTAATTTCCACATCGCTTAAAGTAGCATTGTATGTTAAGTTTAGAGCGTTTACATAAGTACCGTTGTTGTATAATGCTACTCTTGGGTTGGCACTAATAAGCAGAGGGAGTGCTGCACTGGTAGAACTACAATCCGCAAACAATTTCAGGATCACTTTATAGCTATGTGCAGTACCGCTACTGGATACATATTCGTAGCTTATTTCGCCACCAAGTAAATGGCTGGCTCTGGCAGGAGCGTAAATAGATAATAAAAGACTAAGGAGGATAAAAATACGTTTTGCCATAGGTTGTTGTTTTTCAGTATCAGGGATGTTGTCAGTTAAATGTAAGATTAGTCAAGGCATAGACTGTTCTTTTTGCTGAAATGGTTGACCAATTTCATAATTAATAACAATTCTTTGACATAGGTCAATAATATAATTACTTAATCCGAATTTAATAAACTTCAACAATATGCAATGTTTATCTATACAATTAATATGGTACATACCATAATAAATCTTCGTGTTTTTCAAAATTTCATTTTTTTGCATAGTGAATGTTCTTTAAATTCGCATACCATATCCTAAAAAATTTGCAATTGTGGGATAGTGTTCATAAATGATTTGCCACCAGGAATATGTTTATTTAAAATTTTGAATTATACAGTAATCACACCGTTAGGAAAATTTAAATTGTTATGACGACACAGCAGCCAGTTCAAAATACGGACAACCGGATTACACCTGAAATGTGGAATGAGCTTGATTTTGCGGGCAAAGAGTTCTGCTCTCTTAACGACGGTCATGAATTAATGTTGAATGCTACTGCACACAGCCCTGAGCGCGTACTTTCAACGCTTACGCCGGAAAACTATGCTACTATTATTACAGCCCTTTCAGAGAAATTCAAAGAGGTGGAAAGTAAGATGCAGGAATTGGATACGGAGTGGGGTCAGACAGAAGATAAATTAAAACTAAACGGCAAGATTACCCGCCTTAAAGACTATATACAGCGTGCAAATGCTATAGGCGATTACACTGCACTTTATATAAACCTGCAGGAAAAAGAAAAAGAAGTTCAGGCTCTTTATGATGTAAACTATGCCGGCAAATTGCAGCTGGTAGAAAAAGCAGAGGCATTGCAGGACTCTGAAGAATGGAAAGCCACTACTGAAGCGTACCGCAGCATTGTAGAAGAGTGGAAGCAAGCTAACCCTGCTGATAAAGGCCGCAGTGAAAAATTGTGGGAGCGCATTGAAAAAGCACGCAATCATTTTTACGAGCGTAAACGCCAGCACCAGGAAGGTGTAGAGCAGGATATGATGCAAAATCTCGACCTCAAACTGGAGATATGCGAAACTGCCGAACAGCATGCAAAATCAGAAGACTGGCGTAAATCTTCAGATATCATGAAAGAACTCATGGAAAAATGGAAAACCATTGGCCGTGTAGCTTCCGCAGATAAAAATGAAGAATTGTGGACCCGTTTTATTACTTCACGCAATACTTTCTTCGATCGTAAAAAACAACATTTTGAACATATCCAACAAGAGCAGGAAGGCAACTACGGCCTGAAACTGGCCTTGGTTGAAAAGGCAGAAGCGCTGTGTGAAAGCACGGATTGGAAAGAAACCACAGCAACACTGGCCACCATAATGGATGAATGGAAAAGCATAGGAAAGGTTCCGTTTGAAAAAGCAGATGAATTATGGAACAGGCTTCAAACCTCAAGGGACAAATTCTTTAACGCCAAAAGACAAAGCGCCGAAGAGTTTAAAGTGAACCTGGAAGATAATTATGCACAAAAGCAAGCTTTGCTTAACCGTGCCGAGCAATTGAAAAATTCGGACAACTGGAAAGAAGTGACCGAAGAAATGAACGAGCTGATGCAGGAGTGGAAAAAGATAGGTCACATACCACGTGAATATGGTGATGAAATATGGGAACGCTTTATTGCTGCCCGCCATCATTTTTTCAACCGTAAAGATGCTGATAGGGATAAACGTAAAGCGCGTTTCCAAAATCAACTAGACAGCCGCTTCCAGCAAACCAAACAGTTCCTGGATAAAATAAAAGAAGAGCTTGAGGAAGAAGAAGGCAAGCTGGCCGATTTCCGTGAATCGTTGAACAATACTACAGGTACCGGGCACAAAGAAGATGAATTACGTAAACATCTGGAAAACCTCATCTCCCAGATTGAGAAGAAAATTCCGGCACGTAAAGAAAAAATAGAAGAAGTAAGCCGCCAGTATGAAGAGTTACTACAAAAGCGCAATGATGCTAAACCTGAAAAGAGCGAACAGTAATTCCTTTACAATATGCGAGCCCGGTAAACTATAGTTTGCCGGGCTTTTTTGATCGCTCGGCTTCATTTGAAAAGTCAGCATAAAGAGTACCTTTGTATTGTAGCTCCCTGATTTCAAAACTAACAATCAACCTTATGTACGGCATTGAAAATATCATGTTATCAGAGATCATCACCGTTTCTATCACTTTATTTGCAGTGATCGACATTCTTGGCTCCGTTCCTGTGCTGATAGGCTTGAAAAAGAAAATGGGCGAGATCAATAGTGTACAGGCAACACTCGTATCCGGCGGCCTGATGTTGGCCTTTTTCTTTGCAGGCGGGGAAATGTTGAAATTTATGGGCCTTGATGTTCAGTCTTTTGCTATTGCGGGTTCTTTCATCATTTTTTTCCTGGGTATGGAAATGATCCTGGGTATTGAATTTTTCAAAAGTGAAGCCGGAGCCAAATCGGGCAGCGTAGTTCCCATTGCCTTTCCGCTTATAGCCGGTTCCGGTACCTTAACTACTGTTATGTCGTTGAAGGCCAGTTATCATCATTATAATATTCTGATCGGTATCATCATCAACCTGGTTATCGTTTTTATTTGTCTTCGATCCCTTAAATTTATTGAAAGACTACTGGGGCCATCCGGAATTATTGTAGTCCGCAAGTTTTTTGGTGTTATTCTTATTGCTATTGCCGTAAAAATATTCAAACAAAATGTTGGCCTTTAGTAGCATTTTACCTCGTTTTAACTATGATCGGGTTTCAAAATATCGTCTATGTAACTGAAATGCGGTAATTTTGCATTCAATTTTAAACAAAGGCTATATAATGAAGAATTTCATATTAATATTTACCATCATTACTTCTTGTGCTGTATGGGTTGGTTGTTCCAAAAAAGATGAAAGTTGTAACCCGGAAATTAGTGCTCCTGCTTCGGAAGTTGAAGCGTTAACACAATATCTGGCCACCAATAAAATTGAAGCAACCAAAGATTCCCGTGGGTTTTATTACAGAATTGATGACGCAGGAACAGGAACTCATCCTGATGCATGCTCCGAAGTAAGTGTTAATTATAAAGGTACACTTACAAATGGTACCGTATTTGACCAGGCTGAGGAAGTAAGATTTCAACTAAAAGGCCTGATTGAAGGCTGGCAGGCAGGCATCCCTTTAATCGGGAAAGGTGGAAAAATTACGCTTTATCTGCCACCGTCTTTGGGTTATGGCTCCAGTGCCAATAATGGCATTCCGGCCAATTCTATCCTCATATTTTCTATAGATCTGATAAAAGTGTATTAATCTTCACTGATTAAAGTATCTTTGTAAGGATAAAAATCTTTTTTACACAATCTTTTCGTGTAAAGGTTTTGTTACTATGGGTAAAAGCCACTTTTTATACTTTGTTATTATTCGGTTACTTTATAGAAACTCGATTTCTGTATTGAAGAAAGGGTAAGAAACAGGGGCCATTCCGGCTATTCCATTTTACATTAACCTGCACGTCAATATAAAATATTCATCTCATGGGATGTGGAAGTTGCGGAACGGGTTCCGGCGACGGTAAACCTTCTGGTTGCCAGAGCAATGGAGGATGTAGCACCGGCGGCTGTAACCGCTTAAATGTATATAACTGGCTATCAGACATACCATTTAGCGATCTGGGTAAACCTTACCCCATCATAGAAATTTCCTTCAATAACGGTAGCCGAAAGGATTTTTACCGGAATAATACCAATCATATTTTTGAAAAAGGTACCTGGGTATCTGTAGAAGGTGCCAGCGGTTTCGACGTAGGGCAAATAAGCCTTACCGGTGAACTCGTAAAACTTCAGCTTAAAAAATATGGCGTTTCCGAATCTGCAGAAATGAAACGCGTATTGCGTCCTGCGGCTGAAAGAGACCTGGAAGTGTACAACGCTGCCAAACAGCGGGAGCGTGAAACACTGGTAAGAGCAAGAGCTATTGCCAAAGAATTAAACCTGGAAATGAAAATAGCCGAGGCCGAATTTCAGGCCGATGGTAAAAAAGTAACCTTCTTTTATACTGCCGATAGCCGTGTCGATTTTCGTGAGCTGATCAAAGTGTACGCTTCCGATTTCAGGGCTAAAGTAGAAATGCGCCAGATCGGAGCGCGGCAGGAAAGTGGTAAAGTAGGTGGTATCGGATCATGCGGCAGAGAATTGTGTTGCAGCACCTGGCTCACCGATTTTAAAACGGTAAATACAACTGCGGCCCGTTACCAGAACCTTTCTATCAATCAAACCAAACTTTCAGGACAGTGCGGGCGACTTAAATGTTGCCTTAACTACGAACTGGATACTTATATGGATGCGCTTCATTCTTTTCCCGAAGGGGCAGAGCAAATTGAAGTGGCCTCCGGCAGAGCTTACCTGCAGAAAAAGGATATTTTCCGCAACCTGATGTGGTATAGTTTTGGCGGTAGTAACAAACAATATCCGCTTACTATTGAGCGTGTGCTGGAAATTCAGAGCCTGAATGCTGAAGGTAAAAAACCCGAAGATCTCGAGCCTGTAGAGCTGCAGGTGAAACAGAAAGACGCTGAAAAAACAGTTGATATGGGATTTGTGAACGATGTAGGTCAGCTCACGCTCAGTTCTCTTTCCAAATCGGGTAAGAAGAAACAACAAACACAACAACAAGGTAAAAACCGCCAGCAGCAAAAACCACAGGGTAAACCACAGCAGCAAAACAAACCGCAAGCTATGGCAACTCCTGAAGGCGAGCAGCCTCAGGCACAACCCGAAGCTAAACTGCAACCTAACCGGCCGCCAAGACCGCCTAAACCACAGCAAGGTAATCAACAGGGTGGCCAACAGCAACAAAAGCCTCAGCAACAGGCAAAGCCTCAACAACAAAAACAACCTCATCAACCTAGGCCACAAGGCCAACAAAAGCCGCAACAGCAGAACAAGCCACAGCAGCCAGAGGGAAATAAAGATGAAAGTGCGGCACCTAAAACAGACCGTCCGCAACAACAACAAAGAAGAAAATTCAACAGACCACCACAGGATAGGAAAGATCCGGGTGGCCCTCAAAAGGAACAATAAGGAATCATGCAATCGTTTGCCAACCGCTTGCAGAAAGTGAGCCGGCATATATCCAAATGGGCAAAACGGCAGGGTATTACCTGTTACCGTATTTACGACATGGATATGCCGGAGTTTCCTTTCTGCATAGACCGGTATGAAGATAATCTGCACATCGCAGAGTATAAGGCCAATCACCGGATGAGTGATGAGGAACATGATGCCTGGCTGGAATCGTGCATCCAGGTTATATCTGATACTTTACAGGTCAATCGGGAGCATATTTATCTTAAGGAACGTCGTCGTTTGTCCCGTCGCACAGAGCAATACGAAAAGGTAGCTGGTGAGAGTAAGAAGACGATAGTACAAGAACAAGGTTTTCAATTTCATGTAAATCTTACTGATTACCTGGATACCGGTCTTTTCCTGGATCATAGGCCGTTGCGTAGTATTTTCAAGGCAGAGGCCGATGGCAAAAATGTGCTCAACCTTTTTGCCTATACCGGCGCATTTACTGTGTACGCGGCTGCGGGCAATGCAGCACAAGTAACCACAGTCGATCTTTCCAATACCTATATTCAATGGTCAAAGGAAAATATGGAGTTGAATGGATTGCTGGATGAAGCAAAGCATCGTTTTATCCAGGGTGATGTAATGGACTTTTTGAAAAAATCAGAAGGAGAAGAATATGATCTTGTATTTGTAGACCCACCGGCTTTTAGTAATAGTAAAAGATTAAAAGGAACCTGGGACACGCAAAGGGATCACCCTGCTATGCTGCATCTCATTCTTAAAAGGGTTAAGCCGGGTGGCATCATTTATTTTTCCAATAACCTCAGAAATTTCACACCGGACTTTAGTAAACTACCGGCTAAAGAAATTACCGATATTTCCCTACAAACAATACCTGAAGATTTCCGGAATAAAAAGATCCATTATTGCTACCGTATTATTAAGTAGCAGCTAAATAAGTTTTGATCCATTGGGCACAGCCCTTTCCACTGCTGTCAATACAATATTCCCATTTTCATCGGCAAAACCGGTTACCAGGCATTGCGATATAAAATCAGCTATCTGCTTTTCGGGAAAATTAATAACGGCTGCTACTTGTCTTCCAATAAGTGTTTCCGGAGTATAATGTTTGGTAATCTGGGCGCTGCTCATTTTTATGCCTAAAGGGCCAAAGTCTACTTTTAGCTTATAAGCAGGTTTACGTGCTTTGGGAAAATCCAATACCTCAAGTATTGTGCCCACGCGCAGTTCTATTTTTTCGAAATCATTCCAATTTATTGTTTCCATTTACTAAAGATAAGAAGTGTAAACTTTCTAAGTTTGCACTTCATTTAATCTTCAACATTGAAATATTTAAGCGCAGATAAAATTCACGATGGCCGGCATTGGCTGCCTGATGGAAGTGTAATAGTCACAACAGAAGACGGTACAATAGATTCCATTTTACCACCTGGTGAAGTTGCCTCTGAAAAAGTTGTACATTATAAAGGCATTTTATGTCCGGGCTTTGTCAATACACATTGCCACCTTGAGCTATCACATATGAAAGGTGCAATAGCCGAAGGAAACCGGTTAGTTCCTTTTCTACAATCGGTCATGTTGGGGCGCAATAATTTTTCCGAAGAAGAAAAAAGAACAGCACTCGAAGCTGCGATAAAAGAAACTTTAGAAAACGGGATCGTTGCCTTGGGTGACATTGCTAATGGGCCAGACACAATTTCTTTCAGGGAAAATGCAGGTTTTCATATCCATACTTTTGTTGAAAGTATTGGCTTTACAGAAACAAAGTTGGAAGACCGGTTCGCCTGGCCGGTAAAGGTATTTCATCAATTTAGCGAACAACAATCCGGTAGTCATATCCTGCGTCAGTCTATAGTGCCGCATGCGCCGTATTCCGTTTCCAGAGGAATGTTTGCGCTTATAGATAATTTTGAGCAAGACAGCCTGTTATCCATACATAATGAAGAAACGCAGGCCGAAAACGACTTCTACCAAAACAAAACCGGCGAAATGTTCGATCTGTATCAAACATTGAATATTGATACCGTTTTTTTTCAACCTTCAGGAAAAACTTCATTACAAACTTACCTCCCGCTCCTGTCACCAAAACATCCGGTTATCCTGGTGCACAACACTTTTACAGATGGAGAAGATATAACACTGCTACAGCAAACTGACCAGAATATTTTCTTGTGCCTATGTCCTAATGCCAACTGGTATATAGAGCGCCGCATGCCTCCTGTTGCTCTTTTTATAAATAGTGGGCTGCCGATATGTTTGGGAACGGACAGCCTTGCTTCCAATCATCAACTTAGTATTTGGAGTGAGGTGCAAACCCTGCAAAAGCATTTTCCGGAAATTGACCTGGAAACGCTATTGGGCTGGGCAACTTTTAATGGGGCATGCGCCTTGCAAATGGAGCATATTATTGGAAGTTTAGAGGCAGGAAAGAAGCCTGGAATTATTTATATTGACCCAAATCAGAAGGTTAGAAGAATTTTTTAATTGCTAACAATCAATAACTTATGAAGTAAAGCTAATTTTTGGCACGCTATTTGATTTGAATAAGGAAAACCAGATCTTAAAAAATTAAAAAGATATGAAAAACGCAATCAAATCAATAGCATTAGTACTTGCCATAGCTGTAACCGGAACTGCAACCGCTCAAAATGCACATGAGTCATCTATTAAATTTAATAAGAAATCTGAAAATGCAGTTGTAGCAGATTTTAATAAATCGGCAGAAGTAGTAGAAGCTGCTTTGAAAGATCGTCTTGAAAAAGAAGGCTTGGGCAAAATGAAGACCAGCAAAGGTTTTATGAGCTATGCAGGAACTTTATGGAATTCAGTTAGCTCTGATAAACTGGATGTGTACTTTAAAGTAGAAGGTAAAAAAGATAAGTCAACTGTTTCCGTATTGGTATCAAAAGGCTATGACAACTTTATTACTTCAGGAAGCGACGCTAAAACGATTGATAACGTTAAAGCCTTTTTGAACGGGTTCGTAACATACACCAATTCTTATCAACTTACACTAGATATCAAAGCACAGGAAGAAGCGATAAAGAAGGCTGAAAAAGCTTATAGCAACTCCATAGATAACAATAAAGACCTGTTGTCTCAAAAAGAAAAGCTGGAAAAAAGAATAGCCGAAAGCAATAATGAGCAAACTTTAAAACAGAAAGCTCTAGATGAAGAAAAGAAAAAATTGAGTGATCTTAAGTTGAGAATGAATTAAGTAATTGCGATGTGAAATAAAGGCCTCCCTGAACTTTTATCAGTGGAGGCCTTTTATTGATTAATAATGGCCGGCTTAAAATAATATTAAGACATAGTAAAGGCTTTTATTACTTTTGCGTTGAATTTATTTTTACTATTAAAAATTACTCTAAACGCTGCATGGCAACCATTGGCAACAAAATTCTGGAGCTGGAAAGTCTCGAACAGATTGTACTTCAAAAAGAGAACATAGACCTTAACCCCGAAGCTTACAAGGAGGTTGAAGATTGTTTTGAATTTCTTACAAAATTCTCACAGGATAAATTAATATACGGCATCAATACTGGCTTTGGACCTATGGCCCAGTACCGGATAGAAGATGAAGCCAGGATACAATTGCAGCTCAACCTGATACGCAGCCATAGCAGCGGCATGGGGCAATATTTATCTCCTTTGCAGGCAAGAGCCACAATGCTGGCCAGGCTTAATACTATGATGCGGGCCTATTCCGGCATTCACCCGGATTTGGTTATGCTGATGAAGGATCTTATCAACAACGATGCTTACCCTTGTATTTACCAGCATGGTGGCGTAGGTGCCAGCGGCGACCTGGTACAATTGGCACACCTGGCACTTGGCCTTATTGGCGAAGGTAATTTCCAGTTTCGTGGTGAAGTAGTAAAGGCCTCTGTGGTATATGAAGCACTGAACCTGAAACCGCTGAAAGTACATATACGAGAAGGTCTTGCCATGCTCAACGGTACATCTTCCATGACGGGGATTGGCGCGATCAACGTAGTACATGCCCGCAAATTGCTTACCGGTCAGATCCTGTTTTCCCTTATGGTGAATGAGATCATGGAAGCTTACGATGATCATTTTTCGGAAGAACTGAATGCTGTAAAGCTGCATAAAGGCCAGCAGACTGTAGCTAAGGCTATGCGTGCTATTTCTCATAAAAGTAAACTGATGCGTAAGCGTCACGAACATCTTTATGATAAAAAGGTAACAGAAAGCGTACTGGAAGATAAGGTCCAGGAATATTACTCCTTACGTTGTGTGCCACAAATACTTGGTCCCGTTTACGACACCATTGAATACACCGCACAGATTATCACACAGGAACTGAATTCTGTAAATGACAATCCGGTTATTGATTACAAGAATGGCAACATTTTTCATGGTGGAAATTTCCATGGCGATTACGTATCGCTGGAAATGGATAAGTTGAAAATTGCAGTAACTAAACTGGGTATGCTGGCCGACAGACAATTGAACTTTCTGTTGAACCCAAGCCTCAATAAAAAACTTCCAGCCTTTATCAATGCAGGTGTACTGGGCTTAAACTTTGGTGTACAGGGCATGCAATATCCTGCTGTATCCAATGTTGCAGAAAATCAGACATTGAGTAACCCTATGTATATACACAGTATCCCGAACAATAACGATAACCAGGATATTGTGAGTATGGGTACCAATGCAGCATTGATCTGTGCGAGGGTTATTGAAAATACTTTTGAGATCCTTTCTGTACATGCACTTGCTATTATCCAGGCTATCAGTTATAAAGACCTTATAGAAAGACTTTCTCCAGCCACACGCTGGATGTATGACGAATTAAGTGCACTGGCTCCACCGTTCGTGGAAGATGCCCCGGCTTACGAGCGCCTGCAAAAAATCAAAACATGGTTGATGGAAACGGAGGTGGGTGAAAAGATGAAGAAACTTTTAGGATTTGAATAATAAGACAATCCATTATACAGACCTTACAAGAACGAATCTGTAAGGTGTTTTTTAAAAACGCTGTTATGAATATTAAGCTGCTCAGCCTCATCGTTCTGCTATCTGCTTTATTTACCGCCTGCGGTAATGAAAAAAAAGAACCTGTGCAGCAGCAAACCATAACAGAAAGCAAACCTATGTACGATTCTATATTGACGATGAACTTTTATAAACGCATGGAAGGCACCATAGCCGACCAGCCGGTAGTGGTTCAACTTCAATGTTATAGTGGGAAGATTCAGGGTATATATTATTATCTTAATCATGGCGTATGGATCATGCTGACCGGCACTTTGAACCCCGCCAATCCTAATAATGTTGCCATTGAAGAAAGTAATTTCAGCGACGGGGAAAAGACAGCAATACTGGATTGTAAATATGATCAGGGTACTTTAAAAGGAAGCTGGAGAAGTGCCGATGGCAAGAAGAATTATCTTATTGATCTTAAAGAAAGTTATCCTGAGGGTTCCTATACATTCACCACTATGTCTTTGCACGATTCGCTGACAGCATTTCCCGGAGTTGATAGCTCTCCGGTAGCAAACGTTTCCAAAGATTTTATAATACCGCTTAAAGATGATGAAGATAACAAGTGGCTGGGGTTACAAATAAAAAAGGCAATAGGTATAGATTCCGCATTGCTCACTTTGGACATTCAGGCTGGTGCTACAAAAATGAACGGTAAGTTTCTGAAAGGCTATCGCGATGAGGTCAAAAACATGGGCAAAGATGGTTTTGCATCTTTCCTTAATTATGAAGATATGTTAAACGTATCCGTATGCTATAACGAAAACGGTTATGTTATTCTAAACGCAGATGCGTATGGTTATACCGGTGGCGCTCATGGAAATGGTGGCAGCAGCTTTAGTTGCCTGGATGTAAAAAACAAGAAAGCGCTTAAACTGAAAGACATACTGAAAGCAGACTCTGCTCACCTGCAACCCATAGTAGAAGCCGAATTCAGAAAACAGCAAGGATTGAAGCCAACAGATTCTTTAACCAGTATTCTTTTTGAAAATCACCTCGCTACAACAGATAATTTTTACTTCACGAACAAAGGAATCGGCTTTTATTATTTCCCTTATGAAGTAGCGGCATATGCTGTTGGCCCAATACATGTTTTTGTTCCCTTCGCTTCTTTGCAGCATTATCTTACTCCTGATTTTGTGCAGAGAATGAAACTGTAGTGGTCATTATTTTTCCAGGATTCGGACCTCTACCCTTCTGTTCACCTGACCTTCTTCTTCAGTTCGCTCATTTTCTCTTATGGGTTTAGTACGCCCAAAGCCGTCATACTGCATTCTTTCGGGCCCAATACCCCGTTTAATCAGATGGTTATAAACAGTAAAAGCCCGGTCGACAGACAGGCCCCAGGTAGGTGTGTTTTTAAAAAACCCATCAGGATATACACAACAACATACATGCCCTTCCAGCCTGATTTTCAGCTTAGGATTATCTTTCATTACATTGTACAGGTTATCCAATTCGGAGTAAGATGAGGTGATAATATCTACACGACCGGGATAGAAGAAAAGGTTTGTAAGATTTACAGTTTCGTTTACTTTCAAGATACTGAGATCAATATTCGTTACCCTGGGAGGAACACCTTCCTGCTCTTGAGGAACTGGAATACTTTGATTTACTTTTTCCTGAAGAGGTGTTTGGGATTTAATAACATCTTGCTCTTTTTCAGATACTGCAACTTGCCCTTTGGGTTTGTCCTTCCGTATAAAAATATCGGTTCTTCTAAAGGTTACATCTCCATCGGAACCACCCGATCCTTCTACTTTCCCAAGACCAGTACATTCCATGATTTGTTCGGGAGCGATGCCCTTTTTGAGGAGATAATTTTTTACTTCAATAGCTCTGTTATCAGATAGGTGTTGGTTAGGTTTTTCACTACCAAGATAATCTGCATAGCTATAGATCAGCATCTTTCTTGTGTCTGTATGTTTCGCAACAGAATCCAACATGGATTTATCTTTCTTTTGCAAACCTGCTACACCAATATCGTAATGAATATGGATGGTATCGAAGTATTGCGCCTGGCAAGGTCTGAGGATTGCAACAAAGAAAAGCAACAAGAGATACCGCAGCATAGGGAAGCATTTTGTTTGCTAAAGTTAGTGCGATTTTGCGGTTATTAGATATAGCGTACAATGGATCAATGCGCCAACATGGGATGTTAGTTCCTGTAATTTTTATTTATCATTTCCTTGGGCTCCTCTATTGTCGGTTCAATTCCATTGATTTTTCGATGTAACATTGAATGGCAATTCGGGCAAACAGGAATTAGGTCATTTTTGTAATCAACCTTATATTCCTTCCCTATTGTATGAATGGCCTTCAAATGGTGGATATGAATAAATTCATTCCCAATATCTCCGTATTTTTCGGAAAATTTAAGCCCACATACTTTACAATTTAGCCCGTGAAGTTCAATACATTTTTTTCTTGCAATTGAACTTCTCTCGTACTTATTTACAAGTATCTGCTTTTTAATTCCTTCAAATTGAATTGTCTCATTATCTAACATTTCAGGAAATATTTCAGTCTGATAATTGTCTGAGAAATTTGACGTAATGTACTTCAACAAATTCGATTTAATTTTTACTGGTCCTTGCGGCGCTGCACCTAATCCATTTAATTTTAAATTATCTAGACTTAGTTTTTGATTATAAATCTGGTCTATAAGTTTCAACCTCATAAACTTTCCATAGAGAGATTTTTGATATTCTTTCTCGTTTTTCCAATATTCTTTATCATCTCTAATATCAGGATAATATAAATTTATTTTTTCGACAACGCATTGGTATTGTATCATACTTATTGGCCTAGTAGAGTATATAAATACAATATCGCCAATCTCGAAGTTTGCATTTCCTTGTCGCCAATCAATAAATGAAAAATGTTCAAAGGATGATGTGTGATCATACATTTGAGAGTTTGCCGATATAATCCAATTTGCCATTTACATCGATTTTCAAAGTAGTTTAATTAATGTTTAGGCTCTTACAATTTCAAAACTCGGGTGTAAGCAATAATGTGAAACTCTTGATTTTATAAAGACCTGACTGAATGATAGCTTTAGTGAAACCCCACTCCCTCACCTTGTTTTTCTGTTCTTGATAACTGTTATTAGACATCCTTGGATCAAATACAATTTCGTCAAATAGCTCTGTGGGGTTAATATCAAACTTATACGTATCGAATTGATTATCGCCTTGTGAATTATAAATCAACCTTATTTCTTTTTCATGCTTAAATGCGACCCTTTTGAAGAAAAAAGATGATGCTTGACCCCAACCTGTTTGATCAAATATTTTCCCACTCATTCGTTTCTTGTCCTGTAACATTCCGACCAATGTCTTTGTACTAGAATATTTTACTTTGCCAACAAAGGATGATAGGTTGTAGAAAGTGCCATTCATCTTTTGATGCGACCCGCCCTTTTCAAATATTGGAGTAAAAAGCTTTCGAATAGTGGTTTTAACTTTAACTCCGCTTTTCTCGGGTGAATAAATTCGCCACATGGCATCGCTTTCTCTTGTAAGGGACCAACATTGCCCATAAAAGTTGTCTCTAAAGCCAATTTGAAATTCTCTCCCATCCGGCAGCATCCCTGTTGAATTTAAAATGAAATTCTCAAACGGGTCGTCCCATAATTTGGGTTTTACAAGCGTTAATGTCCTTTGTTGAAAAATTTCCTCGAGCCGATCAAAGCTAAATACTCTATAAACAGGCTTATCAAGTTCAGCCTCTGTGAGGAATATCAAATTGTCAATCATGATCTAAATGTTGTATTAGTGTTGATAAAATACCAATGGCGTGAAACCTTTAATTCTCATTATCTGTCCTAGAAAAATGGTAAAGCTCGCTTTTTTTGTCCTCCATCTTATTACCATAAATATCTTCGTAACTAACTTTGATAGTAAGTTGTCTTAGCGTAGATCTAATTTCTTCTCTTTGCCATTTTTGTTCATCAATTGAAGTGTCAATCGGTATTTCAATAAGCTTTATTATTTGTCCAGGCTGAAGTACGAAACTTTTATACGCTGTCCAGTACTCTTTATAATTCATATTACCAATAAGCTTCTTCGGTAGCCAATCATAGATACAGTTCTTAGAAACATCAGTCTTGTTAACTGCGGAAGCCATTGTAACAATTGCTATACCTGAACCAGAATTCCTTAGATCAACACACAAATTATTCTCATAGTCCCATTGACCAATTTGAAGAATAGGTTTAACTGATTTGATATTATGCTCTCGTTGAAGCTTAAATGTTTTAAAAGAAATCAAGGCACTCCAAAGAGATGTTAGAAGTGCGAGCCCTGCAATTATTCCTTCCCAATATTGTTTTATCAATTCCATGTTGAGTTTGAGTTCCTAACTTGTAAATACCAAATTGCAAGTCATCTCGGTGATACTTACAATATTAACATTTCCATAGCAATTACTCAAATTAATCTTTTATTCTATGCTTCTTTGTAAAGAGCCATGGCAATTGTCCATATCGCACATGACAGGGACCGATCGTACCTGATGGTATCCCCATCTTACATGACCTGCTCCGTGTCGCACCTGACCCCCTCACAAGGCGTACATGACCTGTTCCGTGTCGTACACGACCCCTTCCGCAGCATACTTGACAGGTTCCATGCAATACTTGACGTGTTACACACGGCACCAGAGGGGGTATCATATCGTACACGATCCCGTCCGCAACATACCCGATGGTTGCACAAGTCGTACATGACTCCGTCCACATTGTACATGACGGGGGTACAAATGGTACCTGACCTAGTCCGGATCATACCTGATCTGGTCCGGATCGTACCTGATACGTGTACATGTCGCACATGATCCCGTCCGCAGTGTACACGATGAGGTACATATGGTACCTGATAACTTCCGCAGCGTATTTGAAGAGGTTACATGCAGTACCTGACAGGTTCCACAGGGGGTACCTGACAAGGTCCGAACGGTACCTGATTTTGCCCAGACGCTACAGGATCAGGTACTTTACGTTATTTAATATGGTTGTGTAGATTTTTACCCCTCCAAATGCACATGCTGCGCCTTCACCGCTTCACCAAAAAAGGTAGTAGCATGCTCTTCAAAATCGCTGGTCGCATCTGTAGTAAAAAAGGATTTGCTGCCACCTTTTGAGAGGATTGTTTCTAATTCCGGATGGCGCAGCAGATAATCAGCCAAGCTATCGGCTACTATCGGCCCTTGTGAGATGAGTTTTACCCCTTCAGGTATATACTTCCTGATCTTATTTTCAAGTAAAGGATAGTGTGTGCAGGCAAGCAGTACGGTATCTATATCACGATCCTGTGCAAATAACTGTTCCAGGTCTTTGCGGATATAATAATCAACGCCATCGCCTTTGTAATCACCGTTTTCAATAAAAGGAACCCATAAGGGACAAGCTTGTTGGTACACTTTTATTTCAGGATAAAAATTGCTGATCTCCTTTGGGTATGAACCTGAAGTAACGGTTCCTTTGGTGCCCAGTATACCTACTTTTTTTGTGTGAGTAAACGTGCCAATATTTTCGGCGCTAGGCCGTATTACACCCAACACTCTTTTGGATGCATCAAGTCTAGGCAGATCAATTTGTTGAATGGTTCTTAACGCTTTGGCAGAAGCGGTATTGCAAGCCAATATTACCAATGGGCAACCTTGTTCAAAAAACCATTGCACACATTCCAGGGTATATTCATATACGGTTTCAAAGGAACGATTGCCATAGGGCGCGCGGGCATTATCCCCCAGATACAAATAATCGTATTGCGGAAGCCTGTCTGCTATTGATCTGAAGACGGTAAGCCCTCCATATCCGGAGTCAAATATTCCTATGGGTTGCATGAGGTTAGAAATTGGAAATTGGAAATTAGAAATTGGAATCCGAATTTCCAATTTCTAATTCCAATAATTAACCCAACAAGTATGCCACATCTTCTTTGGTCAGTTTTTTCATAAATGCATTATCATCTGCAATCAGTTCTTTTACCAGCGTAAGTTTGCGTTCCTGCAGCAACAGTATTTTCTCTTCAATGGTATCCTTACAGATCAATCGGTATGCAAAGATATTTTTCGTTTGCCCTATACGGTGCGTACGGTCAATGGCTTGTTGCTCTACAGCTGGGTTCCACCAAGGGTCTACGATGTACACATAGTCAGCTGCAGTAAGGTTAAGACCCACACCACCGGCCTTAAGCGATATCAGGAACACACGGCATTCTTCATCGTTCTGGAAGGCTTGAATAGCTTTCTCCCTATCGGTAGAAGAGGTACCACCATCAAAGTAAACATAAGGAATACTTTGCTTTTCCAATTCATCTTTGATCAAAGCAAGCATACCCAGGAATTGTGAGAAGACAAGCGCTTTATGATTACCTGTATTCTCCGTTAATTCCCTTACCAGTTCCTCTATTTTCACCGAGTGATTTTCATATCTTTCATCTTCATTCAGAATAGCGGGTGAATCACAGATCTGGCGCAATTTCATCAAGCCGGTTAAGATACTAAGTTGCGAACGTTCCATTCCTTTCTCTTCAATCTCTCCCAGAATTTTGCTCCGGAAACTATTGCGATAAGCATCGTAAATTTTCCTTTGCTTGACACCCATTTCACAGAAGAGCACCATTTCTGTTTTCTCTGGAAGGTCAGGAGCAACTTGTTCCTTAGTACGGCGCAATAGGAATGGATGAATCAGCTTGCGCAAATGTTTCTTTGCTTCTTCCTCCTGCATTTTATCAATAGGCGTAGCAAATTCATTTCTGAAAAATTCCATAGAACCCAGCATGCCGGGGTTCAGGAAGTTCATTTGTGCAAAGAGATCAAAAGTATTATTCTGTACCGGCGTACCACTTAATGCAAGCCTGTTTTTGCTTTGCAACAGTAATGACGCTTTAGCCACTTGCGACATCGGGTTTTTAATAGCCTGTGATTCATCAAGCACAACGTAATCAAATTGCATCTGCGACAGCATTTTAATATCGCTACGCAACGTACCATATGTGGTAATAATCAGGTTCGTGTCTTTAAAATCATCCGGTTTATTCCTACGTTGCGGTCCATGATGAATAACATAGGTGATCTCTGGTGTAAATTTCTTGATCTCATTTTCCCAGTTATAGATCAATGTTGTGGGACAAGCCACCATGTACAATGCTCCCGGATTCTGATTGAGGTAATGTTGCAGGAAAGTCAGTGTCTGCAAGGTTTTACCAAGACCCATGTCATCTGCCAATATACCACCCCAGCCTATCTCACTAAGGAAAGAAAGCCACTTGAATCCCGCTTGTTGATAAGGCCTCAATACTGCATGTACATTTTCAGGAAGCTCAAAATTATCATCCTTTTCAAAATCATAATCCAGCAGGCGCTCGCGTTTTTGAGCAAGTTCTGCTAGTACATCTGATTCTTCAATCTCTTCACTTAAGCCTTCAATAGCAGAGAAGTGGAATTTCTTTAACCGTATCTGGTTGCCGCCACTTACTGCACCCAGCTTCACCATCAGGGAATATTTATCCAGCCAGTCTTCCGACAATAAACCAATACTACCATCGCTAAGCGCGACAAAATTCTGCTTTTTTGTAAGCGCTTTTTTTACTTCTGCTATACTCACGCGTTCGTCGCCAAACGTAAGTTCTACATCAGCATCAAACCAATCTATACCGCTACTGAATTGTAATTTGGTACGGGGCTTATTCGGATTAATCCTTAATTGCTTCAGGTTTTCATAGCCAACAATTTTTACATTGGCTTCCTGGAGGGTATCCATAAAACCAAAATACCAATTGCCCTTTAATGCTTCATTTGCAGGCAAAAGGAAGGAATGTGATTTGCGGCTTTCCTGCATTAATGGGTGCAGGTGGCGAAGCATAGTCAGGAATGTTTGTTCCGAAGCTTCGTTTCTTTCATGCACTACCACTTTACCGTTTTTAGCGGTAACAGCTGGTGTATAATCAAGCCATTGCTTCTCCACACCTTCGTAATCGAAGATCGGTTTGAAGACCATCATCTTGTCTGTTTCCCTTAGGTACAGTTTCAATTCCGGTTCTACTTCAGTTATATTTTCTTTCAGTGATTCATGGAAGTCGATCGCAGTATTTCCTGACAGCGGCAAAAGTTCTGCCTTCAAATATTCCGCCCAATCTTCCGCTTTTATAAGTACAGAACCATCATTACGGAATTGTTCCATAATCATTACCACATCTATATTAGCTGCGGCATGAAACACGTTGCCAACGCGGATCATAGCACTGTTCACTACAAATACCTGGTCGAAGTGGTACGTGTCTTCATCTATTTGAAAACGTAGTTCCAACATGATATCGCCATTGGCTTCAGCCGCAGGTTCTACGAATATTTGTGTCTGGTATGTTTTCTGGGAGAAGTGTGCTTTCTCCAGGTTATTGGTCAGAAAATATTTTCCTTCCGGCAAATAATATACAAAAGGATAACTGTTGAAATGTTCCAGCAAGCGTTGATAGCGCGGTAGATAAAAATCCCATACCTGCTTGCGCAACTCATCTTTCGGGAACTCCATCAGTTCTTTGGGAAGGCTATCCCAAAACTCCCCAAAAGGTGTGTCCCGTTTTATAGATTTAAAAAGCTCATCAGGGCTTTGTTTGCGCAAAGCCGTTACCAGCAGCTTATCGCGCTCTTGTAATCCGGCTGGAGAAATGTATTGATTAGCTTCCAGTTTTTCTACTGTGCCACTATATCCTTCTCCATTCTCATCCGGTTCTCCTGAAAGCAATTCAAAACTGGTATAAGGGAAATGATCAATTTTGCTACCGCCAACCAATACGCCCATTCTCTTTTTAGAAGGCACAATAGCCTCGGCTACCATCGCTTCTTTCTCCGCCTTATATTTTGAAACCGGCGCTGCCGGCTGCATAGATATCTTTTTGATGGACGGATCCAGCACTCTCAAAAACGGTTTACCATCATGGTAAGAAAAATCGAACTTTCCAGCAAGATCATCTTTAAGACTGTAACCATAAAGACTTAGCAATTTATCCTTCTGTACATCCCAGTTACGCAATGTGCTGAAATAGTGGCCACCATGTTTGTTCAACGCATCCAGGAATACGGCTGCTTTGTGCACACATAAAGGAAAGCGCTTCTCATCACAATCGCAGGAAGTATCAAAATAGCGTTCTTCATTTTGTTTCAGAAATACTTGTGAAACATTTCCGGCTTCATCTTTTACTTCTGCCTTAACTGCATCATTCTTAGCTTCCAGTACTTTTATTTTTTTTGCTGCTACAATTTCTTCTGCTTGTTCAAAAACGGATGCAGAGGAAAATAGTTTTAAAAAATGCGTGGTGATCTGGCGCATACGCACTGTGGTATGCGTCTGGTCGTACTGCATTTTTACATTCTCAAAATAGCCGCTTTGCAACAGATCATTAAGCTGAAACAAAGCCGCAGCTTCATGCCGGCATACGGTACCCATGTTGTACGGGCACTGGCAGCGAAGCGATATATCCTTGGGATGCAGGTAGTTCTGAACAGTTACTTTGTAAAAATTGCTATACACATCATTGCGCACACGAAACACCACTTGTTCTATGAGTGTATCGTTTTCAAGCATCTGAACGCCGGAAGTATGAAATATACGTTTCCCCCTTCGAATTACTTCGTCGGTGGCGTTATGGTACACATGTTTAATTAAATCGGGTAAGGACATTCTTTATAGCTGCCTTTGAAAAAAGCAAGCGGCAAAATTACCGAAAAAGCAGGAGAAAAGGAGTTCCTGAAGGATAAAAATTCTTATCCATTAATTATTTATAGCTATAAAACGATTTTTTAACAAGCAATATCGAGCCGAAAATATTTTTAGCTTTGCCTCCATGATGACCAATCAGGAAATAGCAGACATTTTCGACCTTCTCTCCAAGCTCATGGATATCCATGGCGAAAATAGTTTTAAGACCAAAACATATAGCACAGCGGCTTATCGGCTGGAAAAGCTGTCGTCCACATTGGCAGAGATGGGTCCGGAACAGATCGTTTCCATTTCCGGTATTGGCGATGCTGTTACCAAAAAGATACAGGATATTCTGACTACAGGTAAATTGCCATTGCTGGAAGAATACCTGAATAAAACGCCGCCAGGAGTGGTAGAAATGCTTTCTATAAAGGGTATAGGCCCAAAAAAGATATCCGTATTGTGGAAAGAACTTGGCGCAGAATCTATTGGAGAACTAGAATATGCCTGCAACGAAAACCGGTTGATCACCTTAAAAGGTTTTGGTGCAAAAACACAGGAAAGTATTCTGAAGAGTATTGCTTTTATGCGTAATAATATGGGCTTTTACCTTTGGGCCGAAGCAGAAGCCATAGCATTGCAAGTAAAGAATGATATACAAACTGCTTTTCCTGATGCAAAGATTGAATTCACAGGAGAATACAGGAGGCAGGTTCCGGCATTAGCCTCTATTTCCTTTATTACCGATCTTGCTGATGAGCAGATGAGATCTACCTTTGAGCTTGTTCCCGATACAGTTTTCGAAAACCAGGAGGATACCTTATTTGTACAAATTCCCAACGCACCAATCTTACATTTTTACAAATGTCAGACGCAGAATTTTTATTCAGCATTATTTACGAGTACTTCAGCGCCGTTATTTGCTGAAGCTTTCGCAGGTCAATATGCTGTTCCGGAGCAAGCAGAAAGTGAAGAAGCAATCTTTGAACATAACAAGCTATCGTTCATTCCGCCATCATTACGGGAATCAGGCGATATTCTGGCAAAGGCTGCTACAAACGTGATCCCGGAATTGATACAACTCGGAGATATTAAAGGTATTATTCACAGCCACTCTACCTGGAGTGATGGTGTAAATACATTGGAACAAATGGCTGTTGCCGCGCGGGATAAAGGATATGAATACCTCGTGATTAGCGACCATAGCCAGGCAGCTTTTTATGCCAACGGTCTATTTCCTGATCGTATTCTTTTACAACACGCAGAAATTGATATGTTGAATGAAAAGCTGGCACCTTTCCGTATTTTCAAAAGTATAGAAGCGGACATTTTACATGATGGATCTTTAGATTATAATGCAGCAGTATTATCCTCGTTTGATCTTGTAATTGCTTCGGTACATAGCAACCTTAAAATGAGTGAAGAGAAGGCTATGCAGCGTTTATTAGCCGCTATTCAAAACCCTTTTACCACTATACTTGGCCACCCTACAGGCCGGCTACTACTTTCCAGAGAAGGTTATCCTGTTGATCATAAAATGTTGATAGATGCTTGTGTGGAGCACAATGTTGTTATCGAGATCAATGCACATCCACGCCGCCTTGACCTTGACTGGAGCTGGATTCCATATGCTTTAGATAAAGGAGCAATGTTGTCTGTTGATCCAGATGCGCACTCCATTAAGGGTATGGATCTGGTAAGGTATGGTGTTTATGCTGCGCAGAAAGGTGGGTTAACTAAAGATCGCAACCTTAGCTCTATGGGCTTGACGGAATTTGAAAAGTTTATCAAAAAATAAGTGCGCCTCGTTTTACCGGATCAGACACTAATACCCCAGCGATCCATATTGGCCCAGCCAAAATCGGATTTATATCGTTCCGGAATAATGCCTTCGTTCATGGAACCGATAGGCACAGAAGGAAATATTTCTTCAAATGTCAGCATCTCATTGAGGGAAATTCTGCGGTAAATATGTGATCGGGTAATGTTTCCCATATTATCCAAACCTGAAGCACCAAGCAACTCCACAAAATTTTTCACGGTAGCCTGTTGATAATTGGCTACTCTGGTCTTTTTATCTTCAACCACAAGGCCGATGGTCAATGACGGGTCTTGTGTAGCCACTCCTGTAGGACACTTATTGGTATTGCATTGTAATGCCTGGATGCAGCCTACTGCCATCATCATAGCCCGTGCGCTGTTGCAGGTATCTGCACCCAAAGCCATAGCCCTAAGTATATGAAATCCTGATACAATCTTTCCCGAAGCAATGATCCTGATATGTTTGCGGATATCCATACCTCGAAGAATGTTGTGCACGAAAGCAAGGCCATCCAGCAAGGGCGCCCCTACATAATTTGAAAATTCCTGTGGTGCAGCACCGGTGCCACCTTCACCGCCATCTACAGTAATAAAGTCGGGATAAATATCCAGTTCTATCATGGCCTTACAAATAGCTATGAATTCACTTTTATAACCGATGCATAGCTTAAACCCGACAGGTTTTCCTTCGCAAAGGTCTCTTAGCCTTTTAATAAAAAGCACCATTTCTTTTGGTGTATTAAAAGCCGAATGATAGGGTGGTGAGGCTACTATTTTATATGGTTTTACATGGCGGATCGCGGCAATTTCAGGTGTGTTTTTTGCTGCCGGCAAAATACCGCCATGGCCTGGTTTTGCGCCTTGTGATATTTTCAGTTCGATCATTTTCACACTGGTTTTTTTTGCGTTTTCTGCAAACAAAGCCGGATTAAATAATCCATTCTCGTCACGGCAACCAAAATATCCTGTGCCTATCTGCCAGATGATATCACCTCCGTGTTTTAAGTGAAACGGGCTCAGGCCACCTTCACCGGTATTATGTGCAAAGCCACCTATTTTAGCTCCGGCGTTCATCGCTTCAATGGCATTGCTGCTCAAGGATCCATAGCTCATCGCCGATATGTTCAGGATACTGGCTTCGTAGGGTTGCTTGCAGTCCTTATTGCCAAAGACCACTCTGGGATTATGATCCAGCTTATCAAAGTCTTTAGGTGCTATAGAGTGGCACATCCATTCGTAGCCTTCATTATACACGTCAATTTGCGTACCAAAGGGCATGGTGTCCGTTTCCTTTTTTGCCCGTTGATAAATAGTTGAACGATCAATACGATTAATAGGACGTCCGTCAGTATCTGATTCCACGAAATACTGGTACACCTTTGGCCTCATATCTTCCATGAAATAACGCAACCGTCCAAATACAGGATAAATGCGCATAATACTGTGCCTGGTCTGGATCATGTCGTAATAGCCCATACCCGTAAGCAACAAGACAATGACGAAAAATGGATACCAATGAGGGCTTAAAAATACAGATAACAACAAAGTTGTTATTAATAATATAGCAGAGACCATTACGAAGAGTTTGCGCATAATCTTCTTTTTTATTTTGAGGAGAGCGTAATAATTAGCTAAAGAATGAACATTATGTGGCATTTCCTACAAAACAAATATTCTTTTCGTCTTATTAACAATGCAGTGACATCCTTTGGATAACCCTATTGTTATTTCCAATAGTAAGGGTTCTGTAAACAAAACATTTCTATATACCTTTGCGGCCTCATGAACCTGCAAACTTTGCTGGGATTTTATCAGAATGATATCCGCTTAAAACAAATAGCGGCCGGAATCTCATTGCCTGATCCCAAAATGCGCCTGATGTTGCGCAATCTCAAAGGCTCATCTCTCAACTTTATCGCAAGTGCAGTATGGCAGCAAGCTGATGCCAATCATGTATTTGTATTGAACGACAGAGAAGAAGCCGCCTATTTTCATAACGACCTGGAAAGCCTTACCCACGCCCTGGATATTTGTTATTTCCCCGATTCTTTTAAGAAAACCGGTGACTACAAAAGCCTGAACAGTAGCCATATCATGCTGCGTACTGAAGCACTGGCACATCTTTCTTCAAAAGACAGCAGTAGCCTTAGGAAAAAAGTGTTGGTTACTTATCCCGAAGCTTTGTTTGAAAGAGTGGTAAATGCTACATCCCTTTCCAGCAATATGATCCACATTAAAACCAGTGAATTGCTGAACGTGGATGAACTGATGAAACGATTTGTGAATCTGGGTTTCAAGCGGGAAGACTTTGTATATGAGCCTGGTCAGTTTGCTATGCGTGGCGGTATCCTCGATATTTACTCCTTCGGCAATGAGCATCCTTACCGTATCGAGTTGTTTGGCAATGAGGTGGACAGTATCCGTATTTTCAACCCGGAAACACAGCTTTCAGAACGTAAGCTGTTGCAGGTTTCTATCCTACCCAATATTGAAACAAAGTTTGAAACAGGAGAGAAGATTTCACTGTTGGATTACTTACCGGAGAACACTGTATTCTGGTTTAAGGATTTCACTTTTACTGTAGATAAACTTGCAAAGCTGGAAGATGAACTTGCTGAAAAGCTTCCTGAAGGCCCGGTTGCAGCTATTGAACATGAACAAATCATCAAACAGCTTACTATACAGGATTTTGAAGATGCCGGCGAATGGAAAAGAAAAGTATTTAACCGCCACATCATTCAATGGACCGAAACAGATACAGACATCGAGGTTAAGAATAAAGAGCTTACTGTTGTTGATTTTGCTACTGAAAATCAACCTGTCTTTAACCGGAACTTTGAATTGCTTATATCCAATCTGAAGCGACAAACTGAAGCAGGTTATATTGCTTATATTTTTGCAGAGAATGCCAAACAATTAGAAAGATTACGCACCATTTTTGAAGACTCGGGTGCACAGCTCAACTTTGTACCCATTCCGGTTTCTATCAGTAAAGGTTTTATCGATCATGAGCATAAGATACTGGCCTATACCGATCACCAGATCTTTCAACGATATCATAAATACAAAGTAAAACAAGCATACAGCAAAGGCAAGGCTATTACGCTCAAAGCCTTAAAGGAACTGCAACCTGGCGATTATGTAACCCATATAGACCATGGTGTAGGTGTATATAGTGGTTTGCAAAAAATTGAGGTAAACGGTAATTTGCAGGAAGCAGTTCGTATTCTTTATCGCGATAAAGATGTGCTGTATGTCAACATCAACTCGCTTCATAAGATCAGTAAATATACCGGTAAAGAAGGCACTGTACCCAAGGTAAACAAACTAGGTAGCGACGCCTGGGAAAAACTGAAGAATAAAACCAAGAAACAGGTTAAAGATATTGCTGCAGACCTGATACGGCTATATGCCAAACGTAAGGCTTCGGAAGGCTTTGCACACTCTCCGGACAGCTATCTGCAAACGGAACTTGAGGCTTCCTTCTTTTATGAAGATACTCCGGATCAAAGTAAAGCTACTGCTGATGTGAAAAGAGACATGGAAGCCGCTTCGCCTATGGACAGGTTAGTGTGTGGTGATGTCGGTTTTGGTAAAACAGAGATAGCAGTGCGCGCTGCTTTTAAAACTGTGGGCGACAGCAAACAGGCTGCCATATTGGTTCCTACCACTATTCTGGCCTATCAACATTATCAGACTTTTAAGGATAGGCTGAAAGATTTTCCGGCAAATGTTGATTTTATAAATCGCTTTAAATCTGCCAAAGAAAAGAAGGAAACATTAAAGAAAGTAGAAGAAGGCAAGATCGATATTATTATTGGTACACATGCTTTGCTGGGGAAAGACGTTAAGTTCAAAGATCTCGGCTTGCTTATAATTGATGAAGAACAAAAATTTGGTGTAGGGGCAAAAGAGAAATTAAGAGAGCGTAAAGCCAATGTAGATACGCTCACCCTTACGGCTACACCTATTCCGCGTACGCTTCAGTTCTCGCTTATGAATGCACGTGATCTGAGTATTATGAATACCCCTCCACCCAATCGCCAGCCTGTGCATACCGAGGTGATGGGCTTTGATGAGATTGCCATTCGCGATGCTATTTATTATGAAACAGAACGTGGTGGCCAGGTGTACTTCATTCATAACAGGGTGCAGAGCTTGCCGTCAATGGCTGAAAAGATACGGGAGTTGTGTCCTGATCTGGAAATTGAAGTCGCACATGGACAAATGGAAGGTGCCAAACTGGAGAAGGCTTTGCTCGATTTCATGAGCAATAAGTTTGACGTGCTTTGCTGTACCAATATTGTAGAAAGCGGTGTGGATATTGCTAATGCCAATACGATTATCATCAACAATGCGCATCAATTCGGGCTTAGTGATTTGCATCAGTTAAGGGGTCGTGTAGGCCGTAGTAATAAGAAAGCATTCTGTTATCTTGTCGCTCCATCAATGATAACTTTACCCAATGATAGTCGCAAACGTTTACAGACATTGGAACAGTTTAATGAACTGGGAAGCGGCTTCCAGATTGCCATGCGGGATTTGGACATTCGTGGAGCAGGTAATATTCTGGGAGGAGAACAAAGCGGGTTTATAGCAGAGATCGGTTTTGAAATGTATCAGAAAATACTTGCTGAAGCCATGCACGAACTTAGAAGCACAGACTTCAAAGATGTATTTGCAGAGGAGATGGAACGCAAACATGATTACGTTACAGATTGCACCATTGATACTGATCTGGAAATCCTGATCCCCGATACTTATATAGAGAACATTACCGAGCGTCTTTCGCTTTATACTCAATTGGACGATATTGAAGAAGAACTGGAACTACAAATGTTTGAAGAGGAACTGGTGGATAGATTTGGTCCTGTACCGCCACAAGTAAAAGATCTGTTCACTACATTACGCTGTCGTAAGATGGCTAAAGAACTTGGCTTTGAAAAACTTATTTTAAAGAATGAACAGATGCGGTTATATTTCATCAGCAATCCAGACTCGCCTTATTTCGAAAGCGACACATTCAATAATATCATGCAGTATATACAAACTGAAGTGAATAATGCAAGGCTAAAACAGGTAGGTAAAAACTTTATGCTGATTGTTGATAAAATGAAATCCATGAATGATGTTGAGTGGTTTTTAAAAGGAATGAGTTAGACGATTAATCTATAACATAGCAAACCAAGGGAACACAAATTGTGTTCCCTTTTTTAATTTATTTGACAATAGCTCGTCTTATTTTGTAAGATTTTTGTTCAAAAAATTTATAGGATACATATTAAACACAGGTGAATAATATAAATTTGAAATGCATTGATAAATTTATGGTTAAAACTACTTTCCGTTTTAATTAAAATCCGAATTGCTTAATTATAGAATAAATGGATAATAAACTCGATTTTTAGATAAATTATCTGTTTTTACAATGCACTGTTTTGATATTTATTAAATATTGCGTTAAAATAAATATTTAGAAACTCTATAATAGATGCAACAAATTACATAACTTAGTTCCGAACCAATTTAATAATAATCAGATGAACCGCTCTCAAAAAACCGTCAATGGTTTGTGTATGGCTTTGTGTGTGACGATCAGTTTGTTTATCACGAGCGACTTACAAGCTAAGACAAAAATGCTTAGCATTACTCCTGCTAACGACAAAGTAGCAGTGAAGAATTTCCGGATCAGTAAAGTTGTGGATGACCGATTAGAGACCAATGGTATTGGATACCTCACCACAGGGGCACACAATTATTTTCTCCCTGCCAGTTTCAGGCAAAGCCTCCCGGACGAGATTAACCAGTTCCTTAACGAAAGCACGGTACAGAGTACGAATGCAGAAGAAGTTACACTACACGTTTATGATTACCTTCTCTTTGAAAAATCATCCTTTAAAGGTGCGGAGATAGCGCTACATGTGCATTACGCGATCTTTAATAAAAGCGGTGACCGTATCATAGACTACTCTAATGTAGATACGCGGAACACAGGGATGAACATGGGTGCCAATGCAGGTGAATTGATGAGAAGAAGCATGGTCAATTACCTAACAGAAATTGACACGAAAATTGCACCGGTATTGGCTTTGTACAGAAGCAGCCAGCCTATTAAAGTTTCCTACGTTTTTGTAAAAGAACCAGCTCAAAAAAACTTGCTGCCTTATAATCCGTCGCGCCCCTTAAATGTTTACAATTTTGTGGCTAAGGCACCCGAAGCTACCAATGCTCCATCAGAAGCTGAATGCGGGCTAATGGTAAACTACCAGGTAAGGCATATTGATGGTAAAGCCGAGGCGTTTGTTGAATTGCTTCCTTATTTTAACCAGGCAAAATCCTGGATCAAAACCGGAGATGATCTTAAAAAGAAGCTGGCTTATGAACAAACCTATTTCAAGATATCGGCTTTTGTAACAAATGAATTGATTAAAGAACTGCAGGCAAAATCGTTCACCTTCAGCAACCTTAAAAAGGATATTGATGAATTAAGGGAGAAATATATTGCCAGAATGAAATCATTACAACAGCAATACCAGATGGAGACAGAATATGGAAACAATATGGCTTCTATGGAAAAGTGGAACCGCCAGATCGCGTTCTACCCTGCTTATGCAAGTAATTAATTTTGCCATGACAAACATTCAACTGCAACAGTAAAAATAAGGACTGAAAAATTTCAGTCCTTATTTTTTATTTCCTTTTTATAGCCGGTAACAAATTACAACTGCGCGAGCGCGTTATTGATCCTGCTCTTTGTTTCTTCTTTACCCATCAGCGCTATAATATCAAATACACCTGGTCCGAATTTTCCACCTACCAGCATAATACGCAAGGGCAGCATCAGCTCCCCTTTCTTTATACCCATTTCTGTAGCCAGGTTGCCAAATGAATTCTCCAGTGCTTCATGCGTTAGTGCTGTAGCGTCCAATTGCTCCATCCAGGATTGAAAGAATGTAGTTTTCTGCTCATTCCACTTGCCTTTAACTGATTCGATATCCAGTTGTTTAGGTGCTTCAAAGAAGAAGCGACCTTGCTCTACAAGATCAGATAAAAGATGGCAACGCTCTTTAATCAGGCCAATTACTGTACTTAAATGTTCTTTATCGGGGTTTATATTTTCTTTTTGGAAAAACGGCAAAGCAAGGTCAGCAAGCCTTCCATTGTCTGCACGTAATATGTGTTGGTGGTTGAACCATTTTGCTTTTTCATAATCAAATTTGGCCCCGCCCTTATGTACTCTTTCCATGGAGAAGAGTTCACATAATTCCTCCAAAGAAAATATTTCCTGTTCAATACCTGGATTCCAACCCAATAAGGCAAGCAGATTTACAAACGCTTCCGGAAGAAAGCCTCTTTCGCGGAAGCCAGTAGTAATCTCACCAGATTTAGGATCTTTCCAATCCATAGCAAACACAGGGAAGCCTAAACGATCGCCGTCGCGTTTGCTTAGTTTACCATTGCCATCAGGCTTTAATATAAGGGGGAGATGTGCCCATTGTGGCATATCTTTTTCCCAACCCAGGTAACACCATAGCAACATATGAACAGGCGCACTGGGCAGCCATTCCTCGCCACGGAAAGCATGTGTAATCTTCATCAGGTAATCATCAACAACTACTGCCAGGTGATACGTAGGCATACCATCGCCTTTGAGCAATACTTTATCATCCACTACATTGGTTTCATGACTGATCTCGCCACGAATCATATCGGTAAAGTGTATGGTCTCGTTTTCGGGTACTTTAATACGCACTACGTACGGAGTACCATCCAGTATAAGTTGCCGGGTTTCTTCTTCAGATAAGGTAAGCGAGTTGCGCATCATACCCCTCGTACGATGATCGTATTGCGGATTTGGATTTTCAGGTGTCCTTAAATCAGCACGCATTTTTTCCAATTCTTCCGGTGTATCAAAAGCATAATAGGCGTGGCCGCTTTGTAATAAATGCTCTGCATAATCGCGGTAGATTGGTTTACGTTCGCTCTGTCGATAGGGGGCATATTCACCTTCTTTGCGCACACTCTCATCAGGCATTAATCCACACCAATCCAGGCAATCAAATATATAATCTTCAGCACCGGGCACAAAGCGTCCCTGATCAGTATCTTCAATACGAAGGACAAAGGTGCCGTTATGTTTTTTTGCAAAAAGATAATTGAACAATACAGTACGTACACCACCAAGGTGTAAACCACCAGTAGGGCTGGGGGCAAAGCGTACGCGGACATTATTTGAATTCATGCCGCGAAAATAGGCCTTTAAATTAAAAGGAGAATGCTATAGCATTCTCCTTTTTTAAAAATATTGAACTTAACCTTATTGTGGTGCAAACAGGAACCTTAAGGTTACACCCGCACGGGTAGTAGTAATTGGGAAAGATGTGGATAATACCGGAATACTCTGGCGCCTGTCATAATAGAAACGAAGCTGTAAGTTGTCGTTTACTATATAGTCAATTGTTGGCGATATCGTAATTACCTTTTGCCCACGTGTAGGAATATTGGTATTCTGTGCCAGGTAACTGTTTGAAGTAAGGTCATCACGATACCCGATGGACATGTTGAAATTTACATCGTTCTTCAATCGTCTTGTACCAAATACAGCGAATGGAAGGGTCAGGCCTTTTATTCTTGCACCGCCGCCCAATACCAATTCTGTAGATTTGGTTTCGCTCACCTGGTAATCTACAAGGCTAAGGCTAAGCATTCTCGTCTTATTAAATTTGATGCTGATATTCACACCATTTTTAAGCGCTACATCGAAACCTAACAACGGCCCCAGGTTTTCAGTAATGGTAATATTGGGTACCTGAAAAAAGGGTACATAGTTATGCGAATTGGAATCAATAAACGAAGGGAATCCAACACCCAGAAAATCGCTGTAATAGAATGAGCTCAGGAAGCTATTCATAGACAATGTTCCGGTATAAGAATGGGTCACCGTGAAGTTGGTAAAATACTCACTGAACTGTGGTAGCTTGGTGAGCCCGTTATAAGTAAATTTCCAGTTTGGCATCGGGAGATAGTTCTTGAACGGATTGCTGCGAATGTTTGGATTGTCGCTTTCTACCAATGGAATTGTGTTGGCATCCCGGCCGGTATAGGCTGCCAGGAAAGCAGGGATCAACACATCCTGAGAGTAGCGGGTATATCCTTTGGTAAAATTGGGGTCTTCAGGGTCAGGCAGGCCGGCAGTATAAGGATTGATATTTCCTAGCCTGCGGGAAATGATAGCCCCGTTATTAATAAAATCCTGGTAAGGCTTTGATAACTCGTTTGCCTTGGAAGGGGTAAACATAGTTTTAAGGCCGATGTAGCTTATGCTGAATGTACCCATACTATAAGGGCTGTAATGCTCATAACCAGGCTGCCGCCCTATAGATGATGAAT
Organism: Taibaiella sp.; assembly: GCA_041660405.1. GTDB lineage: Bacteria > Bacteroidota > Bacteroidia > Chitinophagales > Chitinophagaceae > Taibaiella. The sequence goes on from JBAZWL010000001.1 coordinate 184,905, forward strand.
CATATTTAAAAGTCTCTGAATAGTTTTTAGAAAACTGCTTGTTCCACATAAGATCTATTCTGAAATCCGGTGCGGGTTCCAAGGTTGCTTGCAGGCTATAATTTTGCGAATAGGTCTGCTGGAGCTGCCCATTGAAAAGCGCATCCCTGGAAATACGTTGCAGTGCTGCCTGCTGGTCGAACCAAGCACGATCAGGTTGATTACCGAAAGCAAAATCGTACCAGCCACTTGAACGGCTGTTCACGCCCAGAAATTGGGTGCTATCCATAAATCCAGGTAGAATGGTACCTGCATTTTCAGAGTAGTTTACCGTTACTCTTTTTAACATGGTAATCAATCTTCCTGCTACACGCACTCCCTGAGGAATTTCAGGAACAATATTCCTACGTTTAGCACGCCACGCAGCCAGCTCCTTTCTGAAACGCTTACGTTCTGCTTTCTTTAAAGCTTTATATGCAGTACGCAATTCAGGTCCGGTCATAGTATCTGCTCCCGGAATTTTGCTTTTATCTATTTCTTTCTTTTCCGGTCGTGGTGGTAGTTCTGGTTGCTTACGCTTTTGTTCCTGCTCTTTCACTTGCTGATCTTTACCGTTCTGCGCTATTGGCTTATCTCCACCGATTCTAAAGGCCTTTCCCCCATCAAGGGAATTGTCCCCGCTTTTTGAAGAAACTGACTTAGGCATGTTGTTTTTTTCCCGGGCTTTTGCTGCGTTTATAGCTTTAAGCCATCGCGACTTATTATACAACTGGCTAAAAGTAAATTCACCATTAATTTGTTTCAGCTGTGTATTGGCAATGGTGTTGCCCTGCTCATAAGCAAGCCTTGAGGCGGCTGTCCAGTTATAAGTGGAAGCGTAAGTTGCCGTTGCCCTTGTCCAGTCCAGGAATGGGAATTTCTGTGTTGGCAAAGTATACGTAACATTTAGTGTCTGGGAGAAATAAGTATTTCTTCCCAGCCTGGAAATATTCTTCCACAAAGAATCTTTTTTCTCTTTGGTATCTATTCTTCCGTAGGGTTCGTCCACACGGGATTGGTTATCTGCTGTGTAATTAAAAGATAATGATCTGGTAAGTTCCCAGCGCAAAGCATAATTCCTGTCCCAGGTAAAGTTTTTGTAGAAGGTGGATGGAATAGCATAGGGCCCACCATCAATATTACGAACCTGGGTTTCTGCCACAATCCGGTGCAGGCTGGTTCTGAAAGTAAAGCTGCTTGGCAATACATTGAAGTTAAAATCTTTTATGGGCATGAGCCATTTGGATTTTGACTTGATCATTCTTTTGAACGGTTCAATAAATTTGGTTTTAACAGTATAGTTATAACCCAGACCCAATTTCTGTTCCACCATTTCATCTTTTTCCAGCAAAGGATTGCGTTTATATCCTCTGTTGTAAGAATAATTGGCATCAAAATTTTTCAAACTCCATGGCATTGGATTCTTGCCCTGATTATCGGGGTTGCCCAGGTAGCGTATATTAGCCAGATTGAAACTGGTAACAGAAGTAAAATCCTGTGCGGCTTTTCGCATGGAATCACGCTGCTCTTCATTCAATGCAGATGCCAGTTTATCTGTTAACTGGATATCCTTATCATAAGGATCGTATTTTGGGTTGCTTATTGTTTGTGTATAGCCCAAAAATACCGGCAATTGCAAGCCAAATGAACGGGGCAGCAACTTACCTATATTAAGGTTGGTATTGGCATCATATGCGTAAAAATTATCTCTGAAACGCTGATCCACTTTCTGATCAATATTTCCATAACCAACAGTATGCATGCTGCCGCCGAGGTGAACATTACCCAAATCGGCTAATTGAATATTTGCCTGACCCGAAGCTGCGTAGCCCGGTTGTTCATCCGGATCCACCATCCTTAATTCATCAAACCAAACTTCCGCACATTTGCGTTGGCCATCATCAGTAGGTGTTTGCAAAGTCTTTTTAGGGTTGACCACTCCAAGCATAATATTTTTAACATCACCAAAATTCGGATTACCGACTACTACCATCGTATTTCCAAATTCATCTACCGTACTGAAAGGAAGATAAGATGCAGCACCTTGCGCATTTCTTTGCGCTTTGATGTCGGTAAGCTTGCTCATTACCAATTCTACCTTGTTTCTTGCGGCCCATATGGCTTCTGCATTTTTCCCGGGATTAGGTGGAGTAACCGCTAACGGTACCTGATATTCATAATAATTATTAATAAAGTCACTACCGATACGTATAAATGCTCTCAGATCGCCATCCAGAAGAGTGGCCTGGTTAGGTACCGATTCCGCATGGATAAACATACGAATGGTTTTATACTGACGCATATCCATTCTTTGCTCTTTGAATACGGCGCGGGCATCACCATCTTTAAGTCCGCACAATTGTAGCGCAAGGGATTGCTCATCCTGCTGGATGTTTTGCCCCGTTTGAGCCGGTGTAAGCTGCCGATCCACGCCCGGAGGCAGCACATAAGGTACCGGAGAGCGGTCAGAGTTTTGTTCCAGGCTTACGGAGTTTAATGCAAATGAAGTGTTGCGCAGATCTTCTTCAGGAATATTTTCACCCGGAGCCGTTAGTGAAAACTGATAACGGCGCCATTGGTTACGATCCAATTGCAATTGCGCAAAACGTACAATAGTAGTATCGTTAAAGCCATGCATGAACAGGCGTATAAACCTGATGGACCGGAAATCACTGATACCACCTACTGATTGCTGGTATTCCCTGATCGGAATTTTAAACTGATACCAGGTTTCCCTTTGGATACGGCCATTTTCCAACTTTACATCAGATTCCTTTTTATCCACAATAAAATTGCTACCTACTTGCATTACCGGATTTAAAGATGGCATTAATCTTACCCGGTATTGAAAATAGCTTTCCGCTTCATTCAGGGAATTATCCCTGTTGATATCTTCTGATTCCGGAATGGAGGAGCCGGAATTGGTAAATTCTGTATTTAATTCCGTCACCGGAGAGTTGCCATGAGGGCTATTAAAATCAATATACCGTTGGAAGGCTTCGCCACGACGGCCAGTCATTTGATCGTAATCATTACCCCTGAAGTGATGGAAATCATCAGATGCAGGGTCAGCCTGCAATTTTTGAAATGCTGCGGGACTAAGAACTGCCTGAGCAGCAGTCAGGAATGAACTAAATTTTGTCTGCTCTTCAGGGTTATCCAATTCATCATAACCTACATCCTGTACCGCACGTGCAGCGGGATCATTATCAAAAGACCTTGTGATCTGTTGTTGAAAACGAGGAACATAACCCCATTGCGTAGCATCAAGTTTATCAAGCGTCTTTGGATAAGGTATACCGTTTTCAAACGATAAACGGGAATCCTTCAATACATCTTCAGATACATTTCCCAGATTGATATACAGATCACCGCCCGGATTTCCTGATTTGTAGATAAACGGATCCAACAACCAGAAGGTAATGTACTCTACGTTAGCCGCTTCAAAGTCACTCGAATTGTTATCCATCGCACGCTGGATACCACCCCATCTATCCTGGGGGTTTTGAAAAAGGCCGTTATTGTCTATGTTAGCCAGGTTAAAATTGTAGGGGCCCCTGGTTTTTGGATAAAAGCCAAGATCAAAAGTCTGTAATCCACATTGGCCGCTAACACAATTACGGAGGGGATATACTTCTTTCTGTTGCACCAATCTCCAGTAATCCTGCATACCGGTGTCGGCTTTAATATTGTCTGGTGTGCCAAAACTTCCATCCACCAGTGTGGGTTCAATCATATACCATGCCAGTTTAGCACGATTATTATTACTGGAAAGATCGTTTGTATTAGAACCTTCAGGAAATAAAGGTGTATTATTTCCATCTTTAGCACCCACGGGTGTACTGGCTAAGGTCCAGCTGTTTACCGGGAAGCGCAGATCTATGGAACTGTTAGCACCTTCAAAATCATCGATCTGAACAGCACCTTCCGGATCCAGCGAATTGATAAAACGCTGATGCCCCGGGAAAATCCCGGCTACTTCTCCGGAAAGGGAAATTAACGAAGGTGCCGATGTACTGTATATGGGTAATTTGTCCAATGCTTTTGTCAGCCATGGAAACTCATCCTGATAATTAGCATCCAGACCGGCAACTGTATTTTTAATCGGATCATCACCATAAGTTACTTTTTGGGTAAATGGCCTTTCGGTAAGGCGCATAATGGTACCGCCTATGGTCAGGTTTTCACTGGAAAAGTAATCGAAGCGGGCGCCCCAGAAATTTTGCTGCACCAGGCCAAAGGTAGCATTATCTTCATACGATATGCTGATAGGAATGCCTGAAGCCAGAATACCCTGGTTCAATATTTTAACACTACCTCTGCTATAATCAATCTGGTAATCCACATTTTCTGAAAGGCGCTGGCCACCGGCAGTAACCGTTACAGATCCCTGTGGAATATTATAACCACCCAGACTTACTTCCGATCCTGAAGAACCTTTATAATTTCCCCTGATCAGGAAACGGTTATTTTGTTGAAACTGCCTTGCTATGGTTTTAGTTGAATCATATAGCAGCTGATAAAGATATCTTTTCTCCAATCCGGGGTTTCCGCCAAGAGATGGCTTCAATCCTGCACCAAATGGTTCCAGCTGAGGGAAAATGATTTTACCCATTTGCGAGTTGACGGTAATACCTTCCACATAATCGAACACCCCATCAGGAGCAGGATCATTTTGCGCATTCAGCCGGTCCAGATTCAATAAAGTAATAAGTGGCACACCGACACTAGGGCCTTCCGGTAAATAACGTTTTTCCCCGCCACCCGGATCCTGGTACATTACATTGAGCCTGAAATCTTCTTTTGAAATATTTCCACCACCAATAGAGTAGACGTTCTTCATCATCAAGTTCCAGATAGGGAGCCTGGGTGTTGCCGAAATACCTTTCACCATTTTCAGGAACATCACTTTGGTATTGGTAGAATCAGGAGGCAGATCCGATGCAAATTCACCTACCTGGAATATTTTACCATTTAAAGTATACCTGTAAGCCACACCAACTATATCATCAGCATTTACCTGGGTGTTTAAAGAAATATATCCTAGTTGTGGTTGAAAGGAGAATTCTGAAGAATTCAATTGCCTCATGGTAGCAATAGTATAATCCTTGCCCTGAATCGGATCCAAACCAATGCTGATCAATGCATTGGTTGTGCCACTGCCTTGCGTACGCAAATTCGGATTTTGTAACAATAGGTTATAAAGCCTGTTTGCCCTGTTATCCGGGAAACCATTAGTACCTGAAGACGGATTATTCAAAGAGGTTACATAAGGATTGGCCTCTCCAAGATCCATGAAGTTGATCATGTTACGCACATTCTGCGTGGCACCGGTACGGTTGGTTACCCATACTTCTACCTGGGTCAGCACAATCTGCGAATTAATAACAGGAAAGTTAAGCAGGGCCTTATCGTAATTGTTATAGAAATATTGGCCTAAGAGGAAGTTCCTGTTCTCTTCATAATCATCCGCTTTTATTTCGAAGCTCTGTGTTTGCGCTCCACCTTGCAGATTTATACTTTTACGTTGCGATTTTTGTTGGGAAAGCACACCGGTTACAAATAGCTTTCCAAACTGAAGCTGCGTTTTCAAACCAAATAAAGAAAGAGGTCCGGTCAGCAAACTGCTTTTAAGCGGGAAGCTAACATTACCTGCTTCAATCTTCTTAATGATTTCATCTTCTTTACCGGTATACTCCAGCTTCTGCATGTTCTGCTCGCCAAAGGAAGGAAGTGTATTGTTGCTGATGTTGAGCTTAAGTTTATCTCCTATCTGGGCAAGCAGATTCACATTCATCTGCATATCAAAATCGAAGATCCCGTATTTCTGGGCCCTTTGGGTCAGATTGGGGTTCTTCATATTCTGCCAATTGCCACCAAAAGTAAGATCCAGGTTACCTTGAGGTTTAACGCTGATCTTGTCACTGCCAAACAAACGGTTAAAGATGCCTTCTTTAGTAAGTTCAGGTAGCTTCGGCTTTTGGTTAAACATGCTTAATGCATCCAGACGCTGACGCCAATAGTCGGTTTCATCCTCCTTGCTTTTTATTTTCAGGTACTCATCACCTTCGAGGTAAGTAGGGTTTTTAATGTCATGATCGCCTACCTGTTCGTTTATATAAAAACGATTTTCTTCAGGATCATACTCTACCGTTTTTTTAATGTTGGAAGGATCGTCAAGATCTATACCCGGTTTCTCACTTTCAGGCGTAGGCGCAACCTCATCGGGAGGAATAGGGAAATGAAGTATGGGAGTATCTGTAGGCGGTGGCGGAGGAGGGGGGTCAAAATAAGGGTCTTCAAAACCACGGGCAGTAAATACCTGAGCCAATGTTATTATGATAATAACAAATGCTAATAATTTGTAGCCAAAATGGGTATGCTGCTTCTTTGCCAATGCGCTATCCTGATATTCTCTTTTTTATTATAAAATGAATCTGCCCGTTTTTCTCTGTAAAGGCAAAAAATATGCCTCGCAATCTTTAGTCTGTTTTAATAACTATTGATTGCGTTAGCACAAATCTATAAATTTTTCAAAGCTGATTTTATCCACTCTTCCACACTTATATCCTCATTGCCTGCAATAGTTCTGGCTTTTTTTACAGCAGCCTCAGCTATTGATTTACCAATACCTAAGCCCAGTAATGCATTTAACGTATCGTTTTCCTTTGTATTGTGTGGCAAGGTATTAATTTCGCCCGGAATTACTTCCGGCAATTTACCTTTTAATTCCAGTATTATGCGTTGTGCGGTTTTGGTTCCGATGCCTTTCACTTTTTCCAGCGCCTTACTATCACCATTTCCCACTATCCTGGCCAAGTCTGCTGAAGAAAGGGATGAAAGCAATCTGCGTGCTGTGGCAGCACCTACGCCAGATACCGACAATAATTGCCTGAAGGCTTCCCGTTCTTTTTCTGTTGCAAATCCGTAAAGTACCCAGGCATCTTCTCTAACCTGCAAATGGGTAAATAATAAACATTTTTCTTTACCGGAAATTACCTCAAAGGTCTGTAATGTAAGCTGAACATCGTATCCTACACCGCCTACATCAAGATAAGTGTGTGTAGGACTAAGCCCAATAAGTTTTCCTTCTAAATAACCAAACATATTTTATTGCGGGGCTACAGATTTATGCTAAGCAATTCTGCATTCAGCCATTAATTGTGATGCCTATACTGACACGGATTTTTTTAGTCGGGCAAAAATAATAAAATAAAAAAACGCTGTAAACAAGAGACAGCGTTTTTTTGAAAGAAGTAAAGCTAATGTTTAATTAAGGAAGAACATTGTCATTCCAAATTATAATATTATTAATAAGAGCTCCACCAAGGGCTAGCACGTTTTTTGATCTTCCAGAAAAACATAATAGACAAAGTAGAATACATGTCTTTATTATTCGGGTCCCCACGGAATTCACCAGCCTGATGTTTATAACCAGGAATGATTTCATTAGAGCGATCGGCCATTTTCATTGAAAGCGCAGCTTTACTTCCCTGATTCAGGTAAGCAATTTCATGTTGCAAAGGATCGATATAAGTGCCACTCACATCATCCAGATAGTCTGTAAATGTATATCGAAGCTGATATTCAAGACCAAGGCCCAAACCTTTACCAATATCGAAACGAACACCTAAGCCACCTACAGCTGCATAAGAGAACAGGCTGTAACTTTTAGGGAATACAGATCCGGGCGCATTAAAGCCTTGCCCTTCGGTACGCAATGGCTGAAGGTCAACTTCTTTTTCATTACCGCTTTCCAGGTCTTTATATGTACCACGCGGATTAAAGTAAAAGCCTGCAACACCAAGAAGGATATAAGGTTGTATTCTTGATTGAGCCATTTTGCCAAATTCCCAGTTGCTCACACGGAACGGACTGAATTCAAACAAGAAATTACCTTCCCATATATTGGTCTTAATATCCAGATTACGAAGGTAACGTTGGTAGTATTCGTCTTTTATATTAGTTGCTTCCAGTGCTTTTTCTTCGTTCCATTTATCGGTAGCATACAGCGAGCCATAGTTAAGGCCCAGTCTGAAGGAAACGCCAGGAACGTGTGTGTATCGTACAAACATACCACCCATAAAACGCATATTACCGAAAATGTCGCCGGTATATTCGTCGTTAAGATAGTGGTCAAGAACACTTTTGGTACCTACATCACCCCAAATATCAGCTTGACCCAGGTTGAATCCTATGGAAAAACCCCTCTGTTCGATGTAAGGAATATCGGGATTGCCCCAATCGTATTCGTGTTGCGCACTAGATTTGATGGTGGTCAGGGCTACCATACCAACCGTCATCAAACCGGCAATAAAAATACCTTGTAATGATTTCCGCATGATGGAACAAAAATTTGAGCGTTGAAAGTAAAAAAAAAGTTATTCCCTTGTATGCTTTTCCCCGTTTTTTTTCTTTTGATAAATAAAAATTACAAGGCTTGTTTTGTCCATCTTCTTCAAAAACCCTTCGCTCCAAGACATACAATAATCAGGCAAGATAAAAAGATAAATTAAAAATTGCAATTTTTTTGAACGGAAGAATCATACATTTCCTTGCTTACAGGAAAATATCTACCTTATTGTATATTAAAGCTGATCTTTTATAAGCTTAATTAATTCGGCTGTCTGACTTGGTCTTGGTGTTTTCTTGGTTACAAAATTTCCCTTTTTATCTATCAGAAAATATGCCGGCACACTTTGTATCTGGTACAATTTTGCTACTTCCCCACCCCAACCTGGGGTACGGGTATGCATACCGGAAATATCCATGGCTGTAATACCTTTTTTCCAGGCGTCTTCTTTATCGTCAATAGATACGTATAGGAACACGACATCGTTCCTGTCTTTAAATTCTTCTTTTATTTTTTTTGCGTGCGGCATTTCACCTCTGCAAGGCCCGCACCAGCTGGCCCAAAAATCGAGATACACTACTTTGCCTTTGAGGTCGGAAAGTTTTGTGTCTTTACCTTCAAGCGTTTTAAAAGCAAAATCAACGGCTGGCTGGCCGGGGTCAAATTTCTTAATATCGGCAACAAGCTTATCCAGAATTATATTATTTGCACTCTTGGGAAATTGCTTTTTATACTCCGCAATCCGGCTTTCAAGCTCTTCCAGTGTCCAGGTTTTAGATTCTGTAGCAATGATTCTGCCTGCGGCAAATTCCCCCGTCTTTGGTGGGGCAGAACGATATAAAAGGTGCAAAGCGCTGTCAGTCTGTTGCAATGCTTTGCTTCTGTCCTCAACGCCTGTAGCAGGATCTGCCGCCATTACATTGCTAAAGCCGGCAGCAGCGAGCATGGAAGAATAATAGCTTTGCATATAGGTCTGGTAAAAAGGGATATCCAGGTTGTTATCGTCAAAAACCTTTGGTGTCTTTTGTGTTATTACCAGTAATTCCTGCGGTACATTTTGAACATTATTAGTTTTCAATCTTATCATTTCATGAATAACCGGGTAATGCAGCATAGCATCGTAAACGGAATATTTAAGAAAAGTACTCCAGTATTGTTTAAAGTCTTTTGGAAGTGCTGCCCCCTTATCGCTTAACAGGAAAGCTTCCTCAGCTTGCTTTACAGAATCCAGTATATGCTGATAAGTATCCGGATTATTAATGGCAACATCCTGTGTCCTGCGGTAATAGCCCATTACCCCACCACTGGTTTTACTTAAGGTAACAAAGTATTGAGGAATTTCTTTGCCCTTGCCCTCAAACTGCGCGGTGCTGTCCAGCTTGCCTCCTGTGGCTTTAAATGTAAGGTCGCTGCCTTCTTTTGCAAAAAAATCAACGCGTTGATTTCCCTGTGCCAGGATGATCCAGTTATACTTTTGGGTAACGGGCAGTGAGATGGTGAATTTACCATCAGGTTCCAGGTTTATTATCTCCTGTTTATTTTCCGGAACGATATTGATATTGCTTGCATTTACTACAATAAGTTTGGGATCGGACGAATTGGTAATCACTCCGCTTATCTTAATATTCTTTTGGGCAAATGCCGTAAAGCCAACGCAAATACTCAGCAACGCTATAGCTGATATTTTTTTCATCTGATGTTGAATTTTATAAATTAATCTTCTTTTTGCAACAGTATTATTTTGTTTGTGCTCCTTCTATAAGCTGCATCAATTCATCCAGTTTGGGAGCCAGGATAATTTCTGTTCTCCGGTTTTTTGCACGGCCTTCGGGTGTGGCATTATCGGCCACCGGCTCATACTGGCTGCGGCCGCTTGCTGTAATGCGCACAGGATCTACCTGGTAGGTATTGGTAAGCAGGCGCACTATTGCGGTAGAACGGGCTACACTTAATGCCCAGTTATCTTCAAACTTCAGGCGGATGGGAATGGAATCTGTATGCCCTTCAATATTTACGTTGATCTCTTTGTTTTCGTTAAGTGCCTGAGCTACTTTATCCAGTGCTTCTTTACCCTCGGTATTCACCACAGCGCTACCTGATGGGAACAGAAGCTTTTCGGAAAGGCTTACGTAAACTTTACCGTTTTTGGTAAATACGGATAATTGGTCTGAACTGAAATTACCCAAAGCATCTGCCATTTTTTTCCTTAACGATTCGGTTTGTGCTTTTTGGCGGTCAATAAGTGCCTGCAATTGCTGCAGTCTTCCCTGTTGTTCAGCAAGTTCTTTCTGATTCTCAGTAAGTTTTTTATCTTTTTCATCCAGCTGGTCGGCAGCAGAAGAATTGGCTTCTTCCATAAGCTGCAACCGGCTTTTTGTATTGGCGAGGTCTTCGCTAAGTTCGGTTATCCGCTTACGTGAATTGGCCAGCGCCGACTGAGATTCTTTGAACTTTTTGTTGGACACACAGGAACTCAGCATCAAGGCACATAAAGTAATTCCGCAAACTGCAGTAATAACAGGTTTCATAAGTATAGTGTTTTTAAACAGCACCATAAAAGTAAGACAAGGATTTTAAACTTGTTGCAGCTATATTTCTGATAAGCTTTCTTTTAATATCTTCGCCACCATAACAAGATATCTTATTAAAGATATTCGATATTAAAATTCCTATTCCAATAAAATGCGCTATTTAGTATTTTTTCTTTTTGTTATATTACTTATCGGGTCTTTCATTTTTGCCCGAGAGCGCATTTTGTTTTGTGACGCATCATTTATATTAACTGAAATTCTAAATATAGATTCCCTAAAGATACAGGAGCGCAGATATGGTTCCTTTATAACACAGCTATTTCCGCTACTTGCAGGCAAAGCACATTTACCGCTTAAGGACGTGGTCTTATTATACTCTATAAGCTTCAATCTTTTTTACCTTATCGTAGCTGCCATTATTCTTTTCGGATTCAGGAATATTAAGCTGGCCATACTGATGGCTTTTTATTACACCTTATTTGTAAGTGACACTTATTTCTGGACAAACAATGAGTTACATCAGGCCATAGCATGGATGTTCCTGCTAATAGGGTTTATTATGAATTATAAAATAAAGTCTTATTCCTTTTTAATCCATATCCCGATTTTTGTAGTGCTCTCTTTTTTGAGTTTTTTCACCCATCCTTTAATACTTCTGGTATTACCTTTTCTATGGCTATTTATACTCTTTGACAACAATCTTAATCCATACAATTTAAAGAAAGGAATATTGCTGAGCGGAATATTGATCATTATCTGCGGGGCCAAGTTTTATATCATGAAACAGGGTGGCTATGATACTGAAAAATTAAATGCTCCTACACACATATCCATTAAGGATTTAATCGGATCTCTAACCTCACCAATGGCAAGGATTATTTCCGTCAAAATGTTGACACAATATTTTTTCATACCCATATTGTTTATTGCCGGAATGTGGGCTGCATGGAAGGAAAAAAAATACAAACACCTTTTGCTTACTGTAATATTTAGTACTGGTTATTTTATGGCAGTGTGCCTTACATTCAATGATTTTATTCCTTTTTATACAGAGAGCGAGTGGATGCCTTTTACCATAATTACCACGCTTCTGTTTGTGTATTACGTTCTTCCAAAGATCAAACCTGCTGTCGCTGTTGCATTGTTGTCTATAATATTCATCGTTCGGATTGGCTATATCGTTCAGGCTTCTCAAAAATTCACAGAAAGAAAAGAATGGGTTTTTGCTACACTTGATAAAATGAAGGCACAGAATATTACTAAAGGGTATTTATATAATACGGCGCATGTCGACAATATCCTTCTTATGAACTGGGGCGCACCTACAGAAAGCCTCATCGCTTCCGCCTTAAGAGGAGATAAACCCAATCGTACCTTTGTAGTTGATAATCCAGAAGGCATTAAGAACAGAATGGTAATATCGGGTAAGGATATGATTGCAAGCTTTGGCCCCTGGAATTATACTGTACTTAATCCCCATTATTTTCAGATAGATACAACAAATAATTACAAGCTTATTAAATAATGACACGCATAATAAATTTTATCCTTTTGTAAAATTTAAAATAATTCACCTATTTTCGATTCAAAATTGATTTATAGTACTATCCTAATCCCTATTGAAAAACTTACCCTTTAAATGATACATTTTCAGGCTTTAAAATCCAATAAAGCTCTTCGTCGGTTTTGCTTAATTATTGTCAGTTCATTCTTTTTATTACTTCCCGCACTTTACAACGGATTTCCTATAGTAACCCAGGACACCGGTACAAACATAGCATGTGGCTGGAAATTTTATGTGCCTATTGACAGACCCATAACCTATGGTATATTTATATTAATATCCAGTCTTTTTGGTATTTCTCTATGGGGTGTAGTATGGGCGCAGACTTTTATCCTGGTTTATTATCTGCGCAGGGTCGTGGAGAAGTTACTCGGCACTTTGTATAATGATCGCTTTTTTTTGGCTATTATCATAATCCTTACTGCTTTTACAACAATTCCCTGGTACTGCAGTCAGCTCCTTCCCGATATCTTTACGTCTATCTTAGTATTGGCTGTCGTAGACTTTTATTTATCCCCGCGCGGTTCGTTAGGTAAACGAATTCTTACCTTTATTGCTATTTGCATTTTTATAGAAATGCATAACTCACATTTGATCATAGCCTTGATATTTTGTGTGTGCGCCCGCTTTTATTCGTTAGTCAGACGTAATAAGTGGTTCATCAAAAAAACGCTCGTCCTCTTTTTTATTACCTTGACTTCTTTCGTTACTATTTCCTTTTTCAATTTGTGGGAAGGCAACAGTTTCAGGCCTAGCGCAAGTAGCCATGTTTTTCTCATGGCGCGTATGACAGAAACAGGGCTGTTGGATGATTTTTTAAAAGAATATTGTCCTACTGAACATTACACACTTTGTAAATACCAGGGACAGACTGGCGACCGCTACTGGGATTTTATGTGGAGTGACAAAGGACATTTACATGATGTAGGGGGTTGGGACAAAGCCGAGAAGGAATATAATACCATTATCAGGCGGACACTTACGCGACCTAAATATCTGGCATTTCATATATACGAATCTTTTGAAGGTACACTAAGACAATTATCGCAGTACACTATTGAATTTGTACCACAGGGACCTGGTTCCAGCCCTTATAATACGATTGAGCAGTATTACCCACGCGAAATAAAAGAATACCGGACCTCTTTGCAGCAAATTGATAGATTGGGGACGAAGATGCCAGTATTTGATGTCGTTTTCTTATTCTTTGGCCTTGGTACTATTGTCGTTGCCCTCTTCGTTTATAACAACAAACCAGGAAACCCCGGACAGTTAAACTGGAACTTCACACTTATCATTTTCTTAGCCTTTTCTATTGTGAATGCATGGGTTACAGCAACCTTTTCAACAGTATACCTGAGAATGGAATCGCGGGTATTATGGTTAATTCCTTTTGCATGTACCCTGTACATCTTGAAAAACTATCTTGAGCAAAGAGAAAGCCGCCAAAAACATATATCACCCTAGTGCATTTCAAAACAAGGTGAATTGTTGCGGAGAATATTAGCGTCTTCCTATATCAGGCAATATTCTTTCGCACTGCACCTTTCAAAAGCCAAGGATTCACGTCCTTTAACTATCTTCGCAAATCCAGAAAAAAAAGAGACATACTTGAACACGTCCCCAAAAATTGCCCTGATAGCTGTTGGTCTGCTTGCTTTTTCCAATTATCACATGCGCAACTCTTTATTTCTTAAAGCATTTTCTTTCGCTTATTATATGGTCTATTATTTTATAACGGTCATCCCTTGTCAATGAAGTTTTCCAAAATATCATTTATTCTTTGTGCCATATTATTGGTTTATTCCGGCTCGTTTTTTTATCCACGCTGGGAAAAATCAGGTGGAGAGGCTCAATTGAGTTGGGATGCCGGCGGATACTATTGGTACTTACCTTCTGCTTTTATTTATAAAGATTTAAAAACACAAAAATTTAAGGACAGTGTGCTGACCAAATATCAGCCCATCCCGCCTGATGACTTTCAGTATAGTATCAAACATGAGCAATCACATAATTATGTGATTCGCTATACTATGGGTACCGCCATTCTGGAAGCGCCTTATTTCTTCGTTGCACATTTAATTGCCAAACCTTTAGGATATCCTCCAGATGGCTTTTCTCTGCCTTATCAATTCATGATTTATATAGGTGGTGTGCTCTTCGCGTTAATTGGTCTATGGTACTTACGAAAGCTATTGCTTTTCTATTATCATGATAATGTGGTAGCCATTTTATTATTCTTACTTGTTTTTGGTACAAACTACCTGAACTATGCAGGAATCGACGTTGGCATGACCCATACCTGGTTATTTTCGATTTATGTATTCATCCTGCTCAATACTCATCATTATTATCAAAACTTCAGGAAAAAATATCTTTTAAGGCTTGGAGCATTAATAGGTTTGATTGGCCTAGTAAGACCTCCCGAACTTATAGCCATACTTATTCCACTATTGTGGGGGTTAAATAGTATTTCCATCAATAGCGTGAAGCAGCGAATATCGTTATTGGGATCACAATGGAAACCCTTGCTGGTATCTGTGTTTATTTGTGGTATTATTTTAAGTCTTCAGTTTTTTTATTGGAAGTATGCATCAGGCCAATGGTTTATTTATACGTATCAAAATCAGGGATTTTCATGGCTTGCACCTCACTTTAAACAATACGCGCTCAATTATCAATGTGGTTGGTTATGGTATACACCCATTATGTTTTTTACTTTGGCAGGATTAGTCGTTTTTGCCAGATCCGGTAAAAATAAGGTTGCTATTATCTCTGTGATCATTGTTAATTATTACATCGTCGCGGCCTGGGATGCATGGGATTATGGCGGACGTGCCATGATTCAAAATTATCCTTTGCTTCTATTCCCTTTGGGTTCCCTTTTAACCTTTTTAAGTAAGAAAAGATTGTGGGCCATATTAGCCACTCCGGTTTTACTGATCTGCGTTTACTTTAATTTGTGGTGGACATACCAGGCACATAAGGGTTCATTAATTGGAAGTGCACCAGGTACGAAGGCTTACTATTGGGCTACAGCGCTACGCTTCAACCTTCCTCTTGAAATTCAAAAATTAAGGGACAATGAAGATTTATACCAGGAAAAAGTAGAAAGCCCTGCGTTGTTATATTTCAATGATTTAAACACCGATTTTAAGGAAGGCCATCTGACTGTTGTAAACGATAGTCAGCAATCTTTAAATTTCACTACAACAGGCAAAAAATACAAATGGATACGAGCCAGTGCAGATTTCTATATTGATCAAAAAGAATGGAATGTATGGTTCATGACTCAGTTTATCATCAGACTTAAAAAGGGAAAAGATGTTATACAGGAAAATAGTATTAGAGTACAGCGTTTTTTAGATGATAAAACAACAAAAAATATAACCGTAGATGCTAAAGTAAAAGATGGCACTTACGATAATATCGAAGTCTTGTTTAGAAATGATAATAATGGTTTCAGGCCTTGCCAAATAGACAATATAAAGGTCATTGGTTTCGATCAGTAACACAGCCTGTATTTTTTAACTTATCTTCGCAAATCCCAGAAAAAAAGAGGTATACTTGAATATGTCCCCAAAAATTGCCATTATAGCCGGTGCCGGCCCCGCAGGATTAACAGCAGCTTATGAACTATTGCAGCGTACAGATATTATTCCTGTAATTCTTGAAAAAAGCAGCGATATCGGTGGTATTAGTAAAACGGTGAATTATAAAGGGAACCGCATTGACATTGGCGGCCATCGTTTTTTTTCCAAATCAGATAGGGTAATGGATTGGTGGTTGCATATCTTACCTATGGAGGATACACATGAGGAAGCTATTCAAATTCAATATCAAAATAAGAAAAAGGTAATAGATACACATCATGTTGAAATGACTGGGGATAACAATGCAGACAAAGTGATGCTTGTACGTAGCCGGCTTTCCAGGATCTATTTCTTAAAACAATTTTTCAGCTACCCGGTTACCTTATCGGCCGAAACCTTGAAAGGTCTTGGTTTATGGCGTACCATGAAGATTGGTTTTTCCTACATGTTTACACAGATGATGCCTAAAAGGAAAGAAGTTTCTTTAGAGGATTTCTTCATCAATCGTTTCGGCAGGGAATTATATCTCACCTTTTTTAAGGATTATACAGAAAAAGTATGGGGACAAAAATGTAGTGAGATATCTGCAGAATGGGGCGCGCAACGCATTAAGGGGCTTTCTATTCTAAAGGCAATTCAGCATGCCATTAAATCTAAAAAGAAAAAACCGGCCGATGGTATCAGCCAAAAAGAAGTGGAGACCAGCTTGATCGAACGCTTCCTTTATCCAAAATTTGGCCCTGGTCAGATGTGGGAAGAAGTGGCCAGAATAGTAGAAGCCAAGGGAGGAATCATCAGGATGGAGCATGAAGTAACCGGCATCCATACCGAGGGAAATCAGGTAAAATCGGTAAGCATCAGGAATTGCAAAACAGGAGAAGTAAAAGAAGAAGCATGTGATTATTTCTTTTCTACTATGCCGATGAAACAATTGCTGACCAATATGAAACCTGCAGCCCCGGAAGCTATAAGCAAGATAGCCGAAGGATTACTGTATCGCGATTTTATTACCGTTGGTTTGCTGATGAATAAATTGAAAATACGCAAGGACAAATCTAAACCGGCTTCATCAACCAATACCGTTAAAGACAATTGGATCTATATCCAGGAAAGAGAAGTGAAAGTAGGTCGACTGCAGATCTTTAATAACTGGAGCCCTTTTATGGTTGCCGATCCTGATCATGTTTGGATTGGCATGGAATACTTTTGCAATGAAGGAGATCCATTATGGAACATGGAAGATGAAGCGCTAAAGAAATTTGCTATTGATGAGCTGGCGGAGATCGACGTTATCAGTAAAGAAGATGTTCTGGACAGCACCGTGCTCCGCATGGAGAAGGCTTACCCCGCTTACTTTGGAACATACAACCAATTTGACCAGCTTAAAAATTATACCGATCAATTTGAAAATCTATTCCTGGTTGGCCGCAATGGTATGCACAAATATAACAACAGCGATCATAGTATGTTAACCGCTATGACAGCAGTGGATAATATCATTTCAGGAATAAAGGACAAAAAGAATATCTGGGAAATTAATACAGAAATGGAATACCACGAAGAAAAAGACAAGTAGAGGTGCACCGTTACGCGTCTATCATGTTGTAAAAAAGACCTGCAATTGCACGTCTCTATGGGGAAAATCAGGTAAAGAATTTATTAAACCGGGGAACGTCGTATTCAGGCATAACGTTTATTTTGTTGGTTAATAATGCAGCAAATGATTCCGCCCAATAAGGCCCCGCTGAAAACCCTCGCGTACCCATACCGTTGAAAATAGCCACTGCATTGTGTTCGGGGTGTATGCCTATTAATGGAAATTGTCCGGCGGTTGTAGGTCTTTGTGCTACAATATGATCCTTAACTGTGAAAGGCAATTTTAGCCATGACTTTAATGCTGCAATTGCATTTTCCTTCCACTGCTCATCGGGAATAAGATCATCGAAGTTCCATGTGTAATTACTGCCACACCAGAATAAGCCATCCCTTCTTGGCACCAGGCGAAGTTTGTGATGATAGATACGTGCCCGTGATAAGCCCGGAATATCTAGTAAAAGTGCCTCTCCTCTATTCCTCGTGAAGGGCAGTTTTTTGAAGAAAGGATTTTCAGCAGCAAAGGCTCCTTCGCAAAAAATTATTTTCCCCGCTTCAATATTATCATAAATAATTTTGTCTTCATGAAGCTGTAATGTAGAATGGTAAAAGGGTTCCTGTAAATATGCCTCTTTTTGTTGCAAATAAATTTTCCACTGTTCTAGCAGGCGCATAGCATCTACCAGCCAAAGCCCCTGAATTTTTCCTAAGCCAAAAGGAGCATTAAAACCAGAATCCAATTCTTCTTCCGGAGTGACGTTAGCGAGATAACCGGGAAATTGGTTTTGCTTTTCGTAAAACAGATCCTTGTCCTTTTCGTTTTCATGAAAAACATACAAATCTGTTTTGTCTATGATATTGTTGTGTAATAAAAGTTCAAGATTACGATAACTGTTTATTGCCTTTCCTATAAAAAGATCTGCGTCCTTGGAGGGAGTCCAGTGTTTACCTGCCATAGGATTAATAACCGCACCTGCTACAAGGCTGGAGCGTTTAGTATCACCACGATCCAGTACCAAAACTGATTTGCCGGTATTGAGCAATTCATAGCTTAGCAACGTTCCGGCTATACCTTGCCCTACAATAAGAAAATCAACTTTTATCAAAACGGATAGTAGAAATTTGAGGTCTAATGTAGGAAGAAAAACGGCAATCATATTAATACCGAAAATTGTGTTGCTTTAATTTAAGGGCTATCTTTATTTAGAGATTCCAATAATTCATTTTGTACTTTCTATAAATAAAAGGCTGAATTATATGGCAACGTTAGCAATGATGTGATTTTATAATTATCATTCAATCAAGAATAATGTATACCTCGCTTCGAAAAAATATTGAAAAGAGCATACAGGTTACCGATGAAGAATTTGCTGAATTCTGCGCCCCTTTTAATTTGAAAGTAGTTAAGAAAAAAGAATTTCTATTAAAAGAAGGGAGTATTTGCCGGTTTGAAGGCCTGGTTACCAAAGGTTGTTTCAGGGTTTATTTCCTGGATGACAACGGGTTTGAGCAAATCCTGTATTTTGCTACAGAAGACTGGTGGGTAACGGATATTGATAGTTTTACAAATAAAATTCCTGCCCGGCTAAATATTGAAGCATTGGAAGATAGCGAAGTATTGATGATATCCTGGGCAGATAAGGAAAAGTTGTATGAGCAATTCCCTAAAGTGGAAAGGCTTTTTCGTATTATGAATCAGCGCTCTCTTGTAGCCTTACACAGAAGAATATTCTCTTCCCAAAGTAAAACTGCCGATAAACGTTATTTGGAATTTATAGAGAAGTACCCCCATCTTGAGCAGCGCCTTTCGCAACAGCAGGTTGCGGCCTACCTGGGTATCTCACACGAATTTTTAAGTAAAATACGGAAAAAACTTGCCACAAAAGGGAAGGCCCCGCAATGACAAATACACTGCTAAAAGCATAGCTGCCACAAGAGATCAAAATCTTTTGTGGCAGCTATGATACTCAACATTGGCCAAATGTTATTTGCCTTGTATGTATTGTTCCGTTGTTATTACCCTCGCATATAACCCTCCAAGAGCGGCCATTCCTGCCAGTAGACCTTTCTGAACATCTGCTGCATTAACTATTTCGCCGGCAAGTTCACGGTCACGTGTAGCACAAGCATCGCTAATTACGGTGTTATTAAAGTTGAAATCTTTTGCAGCTCTTACCGTGGCATCAACACATACATCGGTCATCATACCAATAATTACCAGGTTGGTTATATCCTTTTTTTTCAGGTAGGCTAAAAGATCTGTTTCTCTGAAGCTGTTAGGATAATGTTTGGTGATTACTTTTTCTCCCTTTTGAGGATTGACATAAGTATGAATTTTTGCACCGTTGGTGTTAGGAAGAAAGAAGGTGGCACCAGGCTGTAACGCAATGTGCTTGATATGAACTACAGGCATGTTATGCGCTCTATAATATTCAAGTAATTGCTTTGCCTTTTTTCCCGCTGCCTCAGAACCAGCAAGTGGCATCTTTCCTCCATCAAAATAATCGTTTTGTACATCAATAATAATAAGGGCAGTGTGACCCTTGTCATTATGTTGTGCTGCTGCTTTCTGAATTATTCCTGATAACAAAAAGCAAATGGCTAAAGTGCCTGCCAGTATGTTTTTCATATTGTTTATTTAAAAAGATTCGTGATTAAAATGTGTTTCCATGACAAAACGATAACAATCTTCAGCTTCAAGATCTTGTCATCATTTGTTATTTATTTTCCTTCAGGAATTGTTGGGTGGTAATAACATTGGCATATAACCCTCCGAGCGCAGCCATTCCTGCCAGATAGGATTCGTTTACTTGTTGAGCTTCTATTGTTTTTCCATATAGTTCGCGATCACGGGTTGTGCAGGCATCTCCGATAACTGTAGTATTAAAGTTGAAATCTTTTGCAGCCCTTACTGTTGCATCAACACATACATCGGTCATCATACCACAAATGACCAGATCTGTAATACCATTTTCCTGCAAATGCTTCAATAATTCTGTTTCACGAAAGCTATTAGGATAATGTTTGATGATTACTTTTTCTCCTTCCTTAGGATTTACGCATGCGTGTATCTTTGCTCCTTCCGTATCAGGTAAAAAGAAATCAGCGCCGGGATTAGTAGCAATATGCCTGATGTGCATTACAGGTATGTTCTTTTTACGGGCATCACTTAACAGGCGCCCGGCATTTTCACCCGCATCCAGAGCATTTACAAGTGTATGGCTTCCTCCATTAAAATAATCGTTTTGAATATCGATTATTAGCAGTGCTTTTTTCATAAATCGTTTTTTTAATTTTTGATCATGCAAACCTACCAGGATGTTTGGCAGTAAAATTTGAATTAGTTCAAAAAATAAAACGGAAGTTTTAGTATTCCTGGATTTATTTGCATCCATAAAAGGCATGGATATTTCGCTAAAAGGAAAACAGCGACTAGTTGAGGAGAGAAGGAGCTTAGCCCCGTCGGCTTTTGGCCAACCATTCTATAAAATAATAACACCTAACAATCAATATGTTAGGTGTTATTTGTTTTTCTGTAGCGAGATCGGGAATTGAACCCGAGACCTCAGGGTTATGAATCCTGCGCTCTAACCGCCTGAGCTACCTCGCCAGCGGGCGGCAAAGGTAATAATGAATTTTGAATTAAACAAAAATTCCCCGCTCATCTTTAAATTCCTCTTTTTCAAAAGTATTCATTCATTTGATAATGCTTCCGGTCAATTATCCCGGGGTTTTCTAACTCTCCGGAGATCAATTATGTTCAGCGCATTACTTTGTAAGCCTGTTATATCTTTTTGGGTAAAGTGTAGTAATTCATCATAATATAGTGGAACCACAGGCGCCTCACTGCTTACCAGGCTATCCATCCGGCCATATAATTGATAGCGTAAAGTGTCATTACTGGCTACAAGGCTCTCTTTATACCATCGGTCAAACGTCCTATTCCTGAACTGTGTATAATTAGGCGGAGAAGGAAATTCACTGTAAAAACAGGCCAGGAAGGTTTCCGCATCAGGATAATCCGCTACCCAACCCGCCTTGAAAAAGGGCAGCTGGTTTTTGGTCATCATTTGGCGGAGCAATCCCATAAGCATAACCTGCACCTGGGTACGAATACCCACTTCATTCAATTCGCTTGCTACAAAATTGCAGATATCAACATACACATCCGGAGCAGTAAGCGTAATGGCAGGAAGGTTTTTGCCTTCTGGAAAACCAGCTTCTTTCAACAGCTGCAAGGCTTTTGCAGGATTGTATTCGTACCCTGTGGTTACTGCATATGCTGCTCCCGGCATGCCGGTGGGGACAAAGCCACGCCCGCCCCATGCGGGAACACCTACTCCATTTCTGAAATAAGTTACAATCTTTTGCCGGTCGATGGCATAGTTAATTGCCTGCCTTATTTTCCGGAGTTTTACCGGATCATTTTTGATCAAAGCATTTGTGCTGTCTACCACAAAGCCCAGATACTCGGTGTACAAATAAGTTTGCTTATGAAGATTGATCTTGTTTTGAAATTCCGGCCGTAAAGTGCCTTTCCGGGTCAGGATCATGTCTTTCATAGAGCCGTCAATACCATTTATAAAGTCTATCTTTTTCTGGTTGAATAACAGGAATTCGATAGCACGGGTATCGTTGAAGGAAACCTGGACAGCATCCAGGTAGGGCAAACGGTTACCCCCTTCGTCTTTTTCCCAATAATGAGGATTGCGGTGCAATACCAACATGTTGCCTTCATCCCAATATTTAAATTGAAAGGGACCTGTACCGCATGGGTGATTTCTAAAATCCTTGGCCCACTTTTGTACCACTTCTTTAGGTACAACCGAGCAATATTGCATCGTTAATATCTGGGGTAAAGGACGGAAAGGTTCTTTAAGACGAATGACGAAAGTTGTGTCATCGGGCGCTTCAAAAGGTTGGTGTTCCCTTACCCGTCCGTTAAAAACCCAGGCACCAGCGGTGGCTTCTGCGGGATCTATAATTCTATCAAAACTATACACAACATCACCTGCGGTCATTTTTCTTCCCTTTCCCTGGTCGAATGCATCATTATCATGAAAATAAACATCGTTCCGAAGATGGAAAGTATATTGAAGCCCATCAGGAGATGCTTCCCAGCTTTTTGCAAGCGATGGCACTGTATTAAGGCCCGAATCGACTTCCAGTAATGTATTATAAATAAAATGGGTGCCCCACATAATGGCAAGGCTTTTTGCGAATGCAGGATCAAGCGTTTCCATGCCGCTGATCTGGTTATATCTGAATATCATTTTGCCTTTACGCTCTTTTTGCTCGCAGGAAAAAAAGGTAAGACCCGATAATATCAGCAAGATGGAACAATATAACTTCATGAATATGCAATATACAGCAAAACAAAAAAGGTGCATTTTAAAAATGCACCTTTCCTCCAACTTTCATTTCTTTATTTTTTTATGAATTTTCCGGTCGCTATTCCTTTATCGGTTTGCAGTTGCACTATATACATTCCGGGCAGAAGGCTGGAAACATCAATATGGTGTTCTGTTGCAGATTTTTGATTAGATGTATTGCTCAAAACTACTCTTCCTGAAATATCATTCACCGTAGCGGTTAATGTTGTATTAGAAGCATCCATCTCAAAACTGATCTGTGAACCAGCAGGATTAGGATATAATTTCAATGTATTTTTACTTTTTTCAACATCATTAATAGCAGTAGGCTCGCATGGCTTGAAGGTTACATCTGCGTTTACATCATAATTATTACCATCATTTGTAGTATCAATAAAAGCTCCGTTGTTGGTCGGACTACTCACTACATAAACGTAATAATCCATCGTCTCATCCTGATGATTGGTATTTATATTATTCAACGTTTCAAGCGTTAGGTTAACATTACCATTGGGCACAATAGGTTGCGTAAGTATATATGGATTATAAGTAAACAGTGGTTGAGTTGGCTTATTGTAATATAAGGTATCGCCGGTACGTAAAGTATCTGGTCCGTTATTCACAATATTTACCCTGATGTTGTATTGAGCATATGCATTAATAACAGCAGAAGGAGCTGGTTCTAATAGTGTTACCTGCATGTCGCATGTCCGTTGCTGAGCGTTAACCTGGGTATAGGCGGCAAATAAAAATGCCGGAATAAGTATCTTTCTAAGATTCATATGCTTGGTTTTAGCCACTAAAATTAAACAAAAAAACATTGGGAATTTTCTCTTTATCATACTTTTAAAAGGTAGCACACAAAGATTTAATCTATCTGCAAAATGTATTGCTTATACCCTTAAAAAGTAAAAAACATACATTCAATTAGTCCCTAGGTAAAAATTTTCTATATAAATACGGGCAGAAAGACGGTGAATGCTGTTGTTTTTCCAAATTTTCCATTACATTTGCGCACTTTCGATAATTGTGTACTTCATTTTGTTATGGCAGTAATTCAGAAAATTAGGGATAAATACGCCAAGCTGGCTGGCGGTGTAATCGTCGTAGCCTTACTTGGTTTTATATTTACCGATCTTGGTAAAAGTGGCCCATCGCGTTCCACTACTATTGGTAAAATCAATGGTGAAAAAATTGACGTAAAGGAATACGAAGCTGCTATTGCACAACGTGAAGCTGAGACCAAACGCCAGAATCCAAACGCTACTCTTGACGATAATACCCAGGCGCAACTTCGCGACCAGGCGTGGAATCAGTTGGTAAGTGACAAATTGATGGGAGCTGTCGACGAAAAACTTGGTATCACTGTTACTAAGGCAGAGCTGAACGATATGCTTACCGGGCCCAATCCTGATCCTAATGTAAAGCAAGCTTTTACCAATCCGCAAACAGGTGTGTTTAATCCGATGGAAGTAAAAGCCCAGATTGCCCAGATCAAAAAAACACCGGAAGGTAAACAACAATGGGATGCTTTTGAGGATGACCTGGTTAAACGCCGTTATGCTGCTAAATTCAATGCATTGGTTTCCGGTGCCATTTATACTCCAAAGTTTGTACTTGACGATTTAAATGCTTCCCGTAATAGCGTTGCTAAGATCGGTTATGTAAAATTACCGTACACATTGATTCCTGATGCATCTGTGAAGGTGAGCGATGATGAAATTAAAAAGTACATGGACAATCATAAAACCATGTTCACGATCAAGGAACCTACGCGTGGAATTGAATATGTTTCTTTCAGTATTGTTCCATCCAAAGAAGATTCTGCAGCTGCCTTTGCTCAGCTTGATAAAATAAAAACTGAATTTGCAACAGCCACAGATGATGAGGCTTTTGCAAATAGAAATTCTCAAAATCAGATACCTATTGCTTATTATACTAAGCAACAGCTTCAAAGTCTGCCTAACGTTGACGAATTGATGGGTGCTCCTGTAGGTAGCATAGTTGGCCCATTCTACGATGGAAACAATTTTGTACTTGCTAAAATTAAAGAAACAAAATCACTCCCGGATTCTGTAACAGTACGTCATATATTGGTTGCTACACAAGCCGCTCAAGGCCAGGTGGCCCTTAGCGATTCTGCTGCCAAATTAAGAATTGACAGTGTTGTGGCTATGGTAAAAGGTGGTGTTTCTTTTGATACGCTTGCTGCCCGCTATTCCGACGATCAGGGAAGCAAAAATAATGGTGGTAAATATGATTTTCCTCTGGCTCAGAAATCAACGCTGGCCAAAGAATTCGGTGACTTTATATTTGACGGCCATGCAGGTGAAACAAAAGTAGTAAAAACAGAATTTGGCTACCATTACATTGAAATATTGAAACAAGGAACTCCAACCAACACCAGCAAAATTGCTTTTGTAAGCAAACCGCTGAATGTTAGTGATAATACCAATAATGCGCTTTATACCAAAGCATCATCATTTGCCGGTCAGGCTAAAAATGCAGCTGCGTTTGATAAACTTGCAAAAGCTAGTGGATACACTCCGGCTCCTGCAGATGGATTGAATAAAAACAGTTTTGTAGTTAATGGTATTGGTTCATCCCGCGACCTGGTTAAATGGGCTTACGATGCTAAAATCGGTGATGTTTCCCCTGTGTACACCATCAACAATAAATATATCATTGCTAAACTAAGCAGTGTTATGGATGCAGGCCTTGCTCCTATCAATGATAAAACCCGTCCTATTCTTACAGATTATGTAAGGAAACAAAAAAAGGCGCAGATGCTGATGGACAAAACCAAAGGTCAATCCACGCTGGAAGCTATTGCACAAAGCCAGGGTCAGGCAGTAGGTGTTGCTGATTCTGTTAATTTTGTACAGGCTTTCGTTCCTGGCTTAGGTAATGAACCAAAAGTGGCTGGTTATGCCTTCTTCAAAGGGTTTAAAGAAAATACATTGAGTAAAGCGATACCAGGACAAGAAGGTGTTTACTATATCAACCTGCAAAGCAGAACTGTTATGCCTGAAGCAGGCCCACGTAACATAGCAATAGAGCGCCAGATGGCAGACTACCAGATCAAAGGAAATGCTGCTAACATGGTAGTTAATGGCCTCCGCGAAGCTGCAGAAGTAAAAGATACCAGATCTGAACTATATTAATCATAAATATCAGAATTTTGAAAAGGGGCTTTATTGCCCCTTTTTTTAATCCAAACAGTTAATACACCAAGCTCAATCTTCTTGAAAAAGAAAAAAATTATACTAACGGTTATCAATGATCTGAATTTTGATCAGCGAATGATCCGTATCTGCACTTCATTGGTCAATGCAGGTTATGATGTATTGCTTGTAGGCCGGAAACATAAAAAGAGCAAGCCGCTACAAGAAAAAAAATTTGATCAGAAAAGAATAACAATAGGTCCAGAGGAGGGCAAAATGATGTACCTCCTTTACTGGTTACGTTTATTTTTTTATTTACTTTTTCAAAAATCGGATGCATTTTGCGCTATTGATCTGGATACCATTTTACCCGTACTTTTTGCATCTAGAATAAAAGGCACAAAAAGAGTGTATGATGCCCATGAACTTTTTACTGAAATGCAGGAAGTAGTTACACGACCAAGGGAAAAGAAGATCTGGGATGCCATCGAGAAATTTACAGTTCCCAAATTCACTGCCGGTTATACAATTGGTGAATGTTACGCGGCATTCTTTCATGAAAAATATGGTGTAGATTATGCCATTGTACGGAATGCTACTGTTTTAAGGCCGGTCAATATTCCGGAAAAGAAAGCGTTATACATTTTGTACCAGGGTGCAGTGAATGTAGGCCGGTGTTTTGAATTTCTGATTCCGGCTATGCAATATGTAAACGCACCGTTGATCATTTGCGGTGAAGGAAATTTTTATCATGAAGCCGTAACGCTTACCCAAAAGCTTGGGCTTGAACATAAGATTACCTTTAAAGGCTATGTGCCTCCTGACGAGTTGAAAGCATATACCATAAATGCCTGGACAGGTATTACTTTGTTTGAAGCTGTAGGACCAAGTAACCGGTTATCCATGGCCAACCGTTTCTTCGATTACATGCATAGCGGTGTACCACAATTGTGTATGGCCTATCCTGAATACGAAAAAGTAAATGCACAATTTGAATTGGCATACCTGATTGAAGAACCCAATATTGATAATATCGCAAAGGCACTTAACAAATTAATCTCTGATAAAGAATACCATCATCGTTTGCAGGAAAATGCTTTAAAGGCAAGAGAAATTTACTGCTGGCAGGAAGAAGAAAAAAGACTTGTACAGGTTTACAGAAAATTATTTGCAGAGGCTTAATGAGTAACATGAAACTTCATATCATATCGTTAGATGTTCCTTTCCCTCCTGACTATGGAGGTATGGTAGATGTTTTTTATAAAATTAAGAATTTGCATGAGGCCGGGGTTAAAATTTACCTGCATTGTTTTGAATACGGAAGGGGTGAGCCAAGAGAAATGTCAGTTTATTGCGAGGAAGTTTTCTACTATAAACGCAAAACCGGCATAAAGGGTTTGTCGTTTCGCTTGCCTTATATGCTGTATTCGAGAAGAGATGAAGCCTTGCTGAACAATCTGAATCGCATTGACGCACCTATTCTTTTTGAAGGTGTACATACTGCTTATTATCTTTCACATCCTGCTTTGGAAGGGCGTTTCAAGTTAATGCGCAATCAAAATCTGGAACAGGAATACTATGCTCTTCTTGCCGAAAGGGAAACCAATCCGATAAAAAAACTCTTTTATCGTAATGAAGCAAAATTGCTCAGGATTGCAGAAAGCAAGCTGACTGGTGCTGATGTTTTCCTGACCGTTGCAGAGCATGATCATGAATTTTTTAAGAAATTATATCCTCAAAAAAAGCATGAGTATGTTCCATCATTCCAACCCTATAACGATGTAAAATCTTTAACCGGAACAGGTGAATATGTATTGTACCATGGCAACCTGGGCCATCCTGAAAATGTAGAAGCTGCTTTATTTTTATTAGAACAGGTGTGTCCCTTATCCAATGTCCCTTTCATTTTTGCAGGCAAAGATCCTGATCAAAAAGTGATTGCGGCCTGTGAAAAGTTAGACTCTTGTAAGCTTGTTGCTAATCCATCCATGCAACAAATGGCACAATTGATTGCAGAAGCACAGGTACATGCTTTACCTACGTTTCAAGCTACAGGATTAAAATTGAAACTGCTACACGCTTTATTTAATGGCCGGCATGTATTGGTGAACGATGCTATGGTAAAGGGAACCGGCCTTTCCGAAGTGTGCCGGAAAGCAGAAACTCCTTTATCTTTCGCTGAAAAAATAAAGGAGTTAATGAATGTACCGTTTGATGAAGAAGAGATTCAAACACGTCGTAGTCTTCTATTACAACGTTATGATAATCGCAGGAATGCCTTAAGAATTATTGCATGCCTTCCGAAGTAATTTCATTTACAGCACCCTGGTCTATTCTTACTACGCGAGCAGGATATTTTTGAATGATACCATAATCGTGCGTAGCCATAACTACCGCTGTATGATAATCACGGCAGATGGTGAATAGCAGTTGCATGATCTTATCTGTAGTTTCCGGATCAAGGTTTCCTGTAGGTTCATCGGCGAGTATAAGCTTAGGGTTGTTCAACAAAGCCCGTGCTATATCTACTCTTTGTTGTTCACCTCCGCTCATCTCATAGGTCATCTTATAGCCTTTTGCACGCAGTCCGACTTTATCCAGTACGCTTTCTATTTTCTCTTTGATCAATACCTTGTCAGTCCAGCCTGTTGCCTTTAAAACAAACTCCAGGTTATCATTCACATTACGATCTGTAAGTAACTGGAAGTCCTGGAATACAATACCCAGGTTGCGTCTTAACAATGGAACCGTTTTCCAATCCAGGTCTTTCAGTTTAAAACCAGCAACCGTTCCTTCTCCTTCTTTAAGCAAAAGATCACCATAAAGAGTTTTCAGCAAGCTCGATTTCCCTGTTCCCGTTTTTCCTATGAGATATACAAACTCTCCTTTGCGTACTTCAAGATCCACATTTCCAAGTATGAGGCTTTTCCCCTGGTAGATCTGTGCGCCTTTTAATAATACCGGAACATCTTCAGACATTTGTTCTTTTTTTTGATGGGTACAAAAATAGGTTTTTGAGCGCAAAGAAACCAGCGCGCCTTATTCATACTACTAAATTCAACAACGCTTCGTCCATAAAAAGACCTTGGCCGTGATCTGGTAAAACATAGCGCTTACATAAAAATGAGAAGGCCGCATGATTCAGCCTTCTCATTTCTTAATTTTTATAATCTACAGCCTTTTGCTACTGATGGCAATATCTCCTTTTATATTCATTGGCATTTTCTGTCCCATTCCCGTCATCGTTCCTTTAATATCCTGTGTGGTTTTACCTGATATAATCTGACCCGATGAAATGTCTACATCCATTGTCCCATCCTGCTTTCCGGTCATCTCCATTTCCATTCCGCCAGCGCTGGCGCCCATATTTGTTTTAGGAAGGGTCATCACTGACGTTAGCGCAATGGTAGCCTTATTGCCACTTACTGATTTAAGTGTGTATGTATTTTCTACATTTACCTTTATACCGGAAAACCCCATTTGAGATTTTTTGCTCCATGTTTCTCCAACCTTAACCGTTTTACCGGGATAGATATCGAATGAGTTTTGCATCATAAGTTTTACCGCAGTATCGCTGAATTGGCTTGCAACGTCAGTGCTTGTGGCCTTATCTACCGAGCCAGCCAGTGAATTGATGAGGTCGCCCAAGCCTTCAACCTTCACAATCTCACCATTGGGTGCTACAGAAATGCTGAAAGATTTACCAATAAGATTACCCATCATATTCATGTCGCTTTCACTCTTTTTCGGGTCCTTGGAATCAAACATAGTATTACCCATTGGCGAGGTCATATTCATTATAATATGGTCATAGGTAATAGACAGTTTTTTATTTCCGCTATCCTCTCCTGAATAAGCATAAACCATTTCCATAAGCATAGACTGGTTCATGCTCATGTTTTCGGTGTAGCTTATTTTTTGATCTATTTTGGTAGAATAAAGAAATTTATCTCCCGCCTTGAAGTTTAACTTTAAGTCTACAGCCTCGCCGTTTCCAGTGCTTTCTTTTTCAGGTCCGGATTTACAAGATGGTACGAAAATTCCTACTGCAACACAGGTCAATAATAGGAAAGCGATCTTTTTGAATGTATTCATATTTGTGTTTTATATGCGACAAAGTTACTTTTTTGAACAAGAACATCAAGTTCAATGCTTAACGTTTACTTGTATTCTACATCAAGCCTATAAATACAATTATTTCCTGTTTCCCTGTTAGCATGCACCGACTTGATTTTTCTTTTTCCACCCAGACCAAGCATACCTTTTTTACCCTTCAGTTCTTCGCTAAATAAGGTAAGGTTAGCATAGATTTTTCCATTACCCCGTACTTTGGTATTCATGCCATCGCACATGTTTTTAGCAATATTTTCCAATGTTTCTTTTCCCTCAACTACATCCTGAAGCTGGTTCTTTAATATCGGGTCGGGAATCAATTCAAATTTCTTTTCGGCAGCTGCAGGAGCCTCTGCAGAACCGCCGCCTGCCTCTGGATTGGCACCGCCGCCAGTAGGTGGAGCCGGTAAAGGTAACGGAGGCAGTTCATCAACTGCAGCACCCTGAGCTCCAGCAGGATTCAACGAAACAACCACAGTTTTATGATAGGTCTTAGAATCATCGTTATCCAGTTTCAAGGTTACGATATAGGTTCCGGGGTCTGTAAAACTGTAAGATACTTTATTGCCGTTTTTAGGTGGGAATACAGCATTACCTTCAATAGTCCATTCATAAGTTCCCGCTGTGGCTGTTGTTTGATAAATAGATAATTCACCTGCAGCTGCAAAGTCTTTTCCGATGATAGCATTAGGATCGGCAGCAGCCGATGCCGTTGTGTTACCCTCCGACATGGCAACCTGGCTGATATGCACATTAAGGGATTGCATACACTTACCATTGACTGTTGCAGTAACCAGGAAACTGCCTTCTTTAGTATAAGCATGTGTTATCTTTTCGCCCGTGCTTACCACTGTTCCATCTCCAAAGTCCCATTCAACTTTGTAAGCCTTTTTCATGTTGGCTTTGAAAATGATGCTTTCGCCTACAAAATAATTATTGACAAACGGATGTTCCACAACGCCTTTAAGCGTTAAATTAATATCATAACAAGGCTCTGTAGTCGCAATCTTGAAACCAAAAAGCCCTACGGATGTTAATGCAGTGATCAGCAAAGTAAGCCATACTTTGTTGTCTATCCCCATCCTGGAACGTGTGTAGATACCGGATATTTTTTGCATGTTCAACTATATTTTAAATGGTGGGCTTGAAGGTGTTGATGATATGATGATTAACGTTGCATACTCATGTTATACTGGGTGAGTAACTGAGTATATGTGTTTTTACAATCATCATATTTGGTCTTCCATTGTGCAAGCTGGGCTTCAAATTCGGCAGCTTGTGCATCTTTATCGCCACCGGCTCTTATCCTTTTTTTATCATCTTTTATTTCGAAATAAGTTTTGATAATTTCCTGGTACAACCTTTTTTCTGACACAGAATCTTTATCCACCATAGCGGTCAGCTGCTGTAGTTTGGAATCTATCTGCCCATCAATAAGTTCCGCCTGAACGCCGGGCTTGTTTACAGAGTCCAGCAGGCCTTTGGCATCACGCAGCTGGGTAAAGAACATACTGCCAAAATCTCTTTCCTTTTCAATATTGGCAAGCTGCTCCTGCAATTTTTTATTTTGCTGAAAAGGAACCTGTATACCAAAATATACAGATGCTACAATAATACCGGTGGTAATGATATATAAGATCAGAAATCTGGAAAATGCCTTTTTTCTTTCCGGGGAATTTAAAGGTGTCATGAGTATTGGAAATTAGAAATTAGAAATTATGGTTTGATCAGTTTATGAGTATTTTTAACCGAAAAATCTTCTCTTGGGTTTCTGATCAGTACTACTATTGGTGTTCTGATTTGTGTTCTGTTCTTCTTTTACAAAGATTCCGGACTCCTTACGTTTACCTATAAATTCAAGATTGCTCAATGATTCAAAAAGCTTTCCGGTAACTTTTGCAAAACGGATCACTGGAAGAATATTACTGTTGATATCATTATGCTCATAACGAAGACCGGCCAGGCCGCTTAGCATATTTTCAAGTTCGCCCTGGCTAAGTTCGCACCATTCACTAAGGTAGTTCATCAACTCCTCTTTGCCTGATCCTGTACGCAAGTCAATGGTATTTTTCATTACCCTGGCAAGGCTTATAATGGTGCTAAACATTTTAGCCGGTGTTTCATAGATCAGGTTCCATCTCATATCAGTAATCGCTTGCCCGATAAACATCATGATACGATCGCAAAGAAACATGGCTAGTTCTGAAAGATCATTTTGCTGGCTTTTGCGAAAGATCTTTTGTACAATTTGGGAACAACGCAATTCAAGCCCGGCAAGGAATTGATCCAACTCACCGTGTAGCCCCATTAGATCCGCTGAAGCATTTACAGCGATGCAAGGTGGTATATATTCATCCTCTACTCTTATATTATTGCCATTCACACTTACCTTACCAATAACTAATGCGAAAGGATTGAGTGCATATTGCGGATACTGACTTTCACTGACTACATGTAACTTATAATCTGCCTGTACGTAAGGAAACCTCGGAGGGTTTTCATTGGAATCAGGATTCCCGGAAGGCTTTCTGTCAAAAGGATGCACGGTAATAACCACCCAGTAAACGGACTCACTGCTGGAAGGTGAAAATTGGAAGGATGTAGTGAGCGCTGCTTCTGAAGCGGATAAGCCCGGATAAGCAATGCGTACACCGCCAGGCGTTACAGCCTGCAATCCTATTACGGTTGCCTTCAACGTATTCTGATTGTCCAAAGCAATTTTGACATTATAGCTTTCCTCACCTGCAGCAGAGGCTGGTAGTACACCATAGCGAATGGCCGAGAGCCCAAGCGTTGCTATATCACTCATAGCATCCTGTGCAGCATTATCCTGCGCTATAAAGTGATCTTTGTTGATCTTCATTCCATCCATCCAATTGACGGAATAATATTTTCTCTGGCTTCTCATAGTATAATGGCTGATATGCTGATAGAAATGGGTTTACTACAAGTCTGTAATATCGGTACGCGTTACACGTTCACAAATGATCACTGTATTTTCTCTTATTCCTGTATCATGTATTGTTTTGTTGGCATCCAATATTCTCGAACGTTGATACCACTTAGCCTTTGTTCGGAAATACCATTCCTGGGCCTTCCCTTCACCATCCATAAACTGGATAGGTGTTTCACTTTGCAATTCGTTATAATCATTAATAAAATGATAATACAGATCTCCAAGCAACATGCCCTCCGGCGCTTTAGCTCTGAAGTATGTCCGTTGATTATCTGTTTCTTTTTTCCCGATTTCAAAGCCAATTACATAAAGCTTTTCGCCTTCTTTTTCATCAGGCAAATCCAACGAGGTGGATGGATATTTCCATCCTGTAAAAGAAGTGGCCGGTATATCGTAAGCTGCAATAAAAGTATTGTTCAACAAGAAGGGTACAAAGAAAAAGAGCAAGCTTAGTAGCATAGGATAAAAGAGGAAAGATTTATCCTTTAAAAAATATTGCAGTGCAGCAAATGCTGCAATGCTGAACAATACTATGGTAACAGCAAAAAGTAATTCAGCATAAAATAGTTTAGTCTTGGTTTCTTTGGGATGGCTAAAAAATTTCTTGTGGGTTATGGCCAGATGAACTAATCCGAATAGAAAGTATACACCCGACATGATCCAGAAAACAAGAAATAGATTATTGCTGATAAAGGTAGTGCCAAATGCCACGCCTGATGAAATAATAGAAGAAAGTCCACCGTATAATAAAGGCTTTTTTCCTTGTGCCGAAAAGCTTGCTGCATAATATTTAATCATGGCAAATAAAGCAAACGATCCCAGAAGGAAGGGGGCAAAATATAAAATAAATGATTTAAGCGCCATGGTGGTTTTGTTATTTCAAAACAGAGTTATAGGTAAAAGCCGTATCCGAGTATGGGTTCAGGTTGTTCCGCTGCTATAGTTTCTTCACAATGATATTCAAATTGAGCTTCTGCATTAAGAGGAATAAATAGTTCTTCAAATCGTTGCAGTAATTTTCCGTAAGGCTTTTGAGGTGTGTACCATTCCGTTTCATGTGCCGCAAGACTGCTTATCGTAAACACCCATTGAACGTAGGGTTCTGCAAAACGGTTGCCACATACGGTGTCCATACTTAACGTAACATTTTCACCAAGCATAAACCCAGTTTCATCATCTTGTTGTTCTTCCACAATGCGCTCTTCTACCTGCACAGGTTTTGCCAGTATCATCGATAGTGCTTTTGCTGTAAGCTGCATGTCGCCTTTAATCTGCCTGATCCAGGGCATAATCAATACCAGAACAGAAGCGGGCTTTTTAGGCAATGATTGATCAATATTCCAGAAGCGATAAAAATCAGATTCCAGGTTACCGTTCAGGATTCCGTATTGTAGTTTTCGTTCTCCTTCCTCCACCATCACCGCATATCGAAAAAACTCCTGCTCTATCGGTTGAAAGAATTTGCGCGCTTGTCTTTCTTCTTCCCGATAGCGGCGATACTCTCCCACCATACCTTTCAGGCCTGCCGTGTTACTTCCTCCGCGTGTCTGATGAAAAAGCCCTTCCGGTAATTTATCATATATGCCATCTCTGTTGATCTCAATAATTACCTGCTCACTGCCATCTTTTGCATGCTCTGCAATTTCAATATCGTTGCGATAACTTTTACGAAAAGATCCCGAATGTTTAATAATAAGATCATCAAATGAAACACCATTTGCCATCAGTTCAGCACACAAAGCTTCTGCCTTCAGCAGGAAATATTTTTGTATGTTGAGGGTCGTTTCGGTTGGCATAACAGCAGGTAAATCTACTAATTAACAGGTGGCTTTTTCTTTATCTGACAAAAGTATATAAAAGATCTTTCCTAAAAATACGTATTAAAACGTATTGTTTGCTGTATAGCAAGCTTCTACTTTTGCTATAACAATTTTATTTATTTAACCGAAAAAATTTAAAACCATGAGCTTCAAAGCAAAACTCAGCGTAGCTGGTAAAGACTACAATGTATTACAGGCTAGTTATGATCTTCACCAGGAAGTAGATTCCACAGGTCGTCCATCATCTATAACCCGTGGGGGTAAAATTTATGTAACCGTTGAAAGTACCCAGGAAACAGATTTGTTCGAGTGGATGTGTAATAACTTTGAACGCAAAGATGGTAGTATTGTTTTTCTGAAAAGAGATTCCGACGCTACTATGAAAGAGCTGAAGTTCAAGGAAGGTTACCTGATCAAATTTGAAGAAGTATATGCTTCTGACAACAAAAATCCGATGATCGTAAGCTTCGGTATTTCTGCCAAAGAAATTTCGATGGGTAATGGTACGCACACCAATGAATGGGTTTAATTATGTTATCCGCATTTTCCGTAATGGGCTGCACAGCATAATTATAAGTCGAAAAATGCTGTGCGCCTCTCCGGGAAAAATTTCCCTTCCTTATCCAACCTAAAAGACTAAGCCATGAGCGAGCCCGGTACTCTAGCTAATATATCTATCAATATTGAAGGAGTAGGAAACCCTGTCTCTTTCTCAGCTCTTATTATCAATCAGCAGCTGGCTGATGTAAATGATTTTTCATTCAACTGGCGGCAGGACGCGGGAACAGCCACACTAGCAGGTTACGTGGCCTTTAACCGCAATCATCTGGGAGTTGAAGTGACCATAAATATTAATAACGATTTCACATTCAAAGGGCTCATTTATTCCATTAATTGTGTAGAACAAGACTCTAATGGAATTACCTATGAGATAGCGGGTAAAGGTTTGTTTGTAAAACTAGCCGAAATCCCCGAATCCAATTCTTTTTACCAAAAGGATATGAGGCATATCTTCAATGCTCTCAACATTACTTCCGGAACAACGTTACAGTTGAATCCACGTAATACCGGCAATCTGTTTTATACAGTTCAGTATAATCAGTCTGCTTTCGACTTTTATAAAATGACAGCTGCACGCTATGGCGAGTGGATTTATTATAACGGACAGGAAATGGTACTGGGCACACCATCAGGAGCTGCCCTGGATATTTCCGATACCGAAATCGATAACCTTACTTTCCGCTCAAGAGTAGATCAATCACCTGTAAATGCGATAGGTTACGATGCTTACAGAGGTGAAGTAATACAAAGTTCCGAACAGGCTTCACAGCCGGGGGGTACAGGTTTTATAGCAACTAATATGCAAGCAGGCAATGCTATTCAATCAGCTTCCAGCTATGCTCAATATGCTTTTATTGGTGCACCTACAGAAAGCCTGCTTTCTTCCCAAAGCCTGTTGCAGCAGCAAGGCAGAGCAGCGGCTTCTGTAGTTGTAACAGGCAGTACGTTTAACAGCAGGCTTAAGCTTGCCGGCAAAATTAACCTGACCGATAACCAAGGCAATAGCTTTGGAGAATATATCATTACAGAGCTTCATCATTATGCCGCTGCTCCGGATAATTATCAAAATTATTTTTCTGCGGTTCCTACTGAGGTTGAAGCACCACCTTATACTAATCCACAGCTGCATACGCACTGCCCTGCACAAATGGCAAAGGTCGTGAACAACGAAGATGAGGACGGACAAGATAGAGTAAAAGTTCATTTCCCATGGCAAGCCAATAGTGAAACATCGCCCTGGCTTAAAGTAGTGGTACCACATGCAGGGCAAGGTTATGGATTCCGGTTTTTACCAGAGGTAGACGATGTGGTTTATGTGGACTTTCTGAATAATGATCCGGAACTCCCCTTTGTGATGGGCAGTGTTTATACCGATAACAGAAGATCTGATGCAACGCATGAAGGGAATCATGAAAAAATTATTGGCACGCGAAGCGGAAGAAGACTGGAAATAAATGATGACAGGGGTATATTAAAACTTACCGACACGCTTAACAACGAGCATCCGAATAATATTATTGCAATACTCAATAAAGATGGTAATGTTTCTGCTACCATGCAGTCGTTTAAAGGTAACGCAGATGCATCTGTAATAACTGCAGACTCTGAAAGGGGATGCATGATTTCAGTAATGAAAGGAGATGTAAGTGTGCTGTATGTTGAAATAGATGCACAGAATGATAAGATAAAAATTTACAGCCAGGGAGAAATTGAAATTGCTGCTGATCGCGATCTGATTTTGAGCGGAGCTAATGTAAAAATTACAGCCCAACAGGAAGTAAGCATAGAAGGTAACAGTGCCGCGAAAATTACAAGCCCACAAACCGAAATAGAAGGTACCGGGGTATTGAAATTAAAAGGTGCACAGGTTGAGCTGAAAGGAGATGCACAGGCCAGTGTGGACGGTGGTGGTATGCTCGAACTTAAGGCCAGTGGTATTGCTTCGTTGCAAGGATCTTTGGTAAAAATTAATTAATAAAAACTTAATCATGAGCAAGCCCGCAGCACGAGTTAGCGATATGCATGTATGCCCTATGGTAACCGTATTAGTACCGCATGTTGGCGGTCCGGTAATGCCTCCGGGTACACCCACAGTGCTTATAGCCGGGCTGCCTGCCGTAGGCATGGGTGATATGTTTGTCTGCACCGGGCCTCCTGATGTAATTGTAGGTATGTGTTCTGCTACTGTTCTTATTGGTGGTAAACCGGCTGCAACCATGGGGTCAATGACTGCTCATGGAGGCAGTATTATTTTAGGAGCACCAACGGTGTTGATCGGTGGCTGATTTTCTATTTATTAAAACTCTTGTTATGGATAAAACTTTACTCGATGAACTTTACCTCAAAGCTCAGGAAATAGCAAAGGAAACTGCAGATAAATTGATGCAATATCATAAAAGTGTTGCTGAGATTTATTACGGAAGCCATCCTATGTCCATAAACGTGGAAGAAATAAAAGGTGATGACCAGGAAAAATTAAAGGAGATAACTGAAAAGTTTAATCAATACCAGGAACAAGCTATAGCCAAAGCAGAGTATGCCCCTGCTGACAAAATGAAACTGGCCGATGAGATGGAACAGATTATTAAAGAGGGAAACGAAAAAATCCGGAAGCTGTACGACGATGCATTAAACGACGAGAGTAAATAAACGACTATGAACTATCCATACATACGGCAAGGCGACAAACTCCCCGTTGTTGGCGTGCTGCAAAAGTTGTTGAACGTTTATGGCTCAAGCCTTAGCGTTGACGGAGACTTTGGTCAGCTTACCCACCAGGCAGTAATAGCTTATCAACGCAGACAAGGTTTATTTCCTGATGGAAGAGTTGGGCAACAAACTTGGAGTAGCATGACGGCTGGTTTCCGCTTGCCGATTATTGATTGCATTGACGTATGGGATGATGCTCTGTACGGCCATGAAGTAGGTGATATACGCAGGACTGGCGCTAATCCGATATTGATTGGAGGTATGAGTAATGGTGTAGAACAAGCCGTTGAAGAGATTATTAATGCCGCAAATGGACGCAACGTTTTTCTATTGCGTTTTCACGGTCACGGAAGCTCTGGTGTTGCCGGTGTATCTGATGGAGAGGGTGAGGTAGGTGGCGGACATCGCACCTATATCGACCTGGACACCTATGCAACTATGGGACCTATCCTGGAACCCCTTCGTGATATTTTTGGTCCTTATGGCAGCGTACAGTTCATGCATTGTTCTACCGGAAGGGGCGAAAGCGGGAGGGCTTTGCTGGAAAGCATTTCGGATACATTAGGGGTACCGGCCACAGCTGGTACTATTGATCAGTTGGGCGGCGGATTGGATACTTTTAAATTTGAAGGGCCTACTTATACTGCCAGTCCACACGGTCAAACATTAAGTAGTTGGAGCAGGAGCAGGCCTGAATTCCCTGCTGTTTCGGGTATATAGTTTACAAAGCCTTTCAAAATTATTTTAACCTTATTAGTGTTTTCCTAAAACTTACCATACCATGTCTGTTCTTACCCAATACTCTTTTTCAGAAAAAGCCAAACAGGCATTACATATAGCTGCGCAGCTAGCGAAAGAAAACATGCACGGTCATTTTTCAGCCGCCCATTTGCTTAAAGCCTTATTGCATAAAGATCTTCCTCTTCTTAAATTTCTGGAAGGGAAAGGGGTAGATGTATATTACCTGGAAGAGTGGGCAGAGATCAGAATTGAACAGTATCCACGCGATGGCAAGATGTCCGCTGACCCTCAACCAGATGACGATACAGATCCTTTATTTATTGAAGCAGATCACCTGCATTTGAAATTGAACTATAATTCCATTGAACCGGAATGTTTGATGATGGCCATAGCAACGCCTGGTGTTGCCTTTGCCTATGAGCAGCTTAAAACATTTCCTGTTACAGCTGCTCAAATTATTCAATGGTATGAGAGTGGAAGTAATGGTCAGGTTCCTGGCAATGGCATTATTTCAAATAATAGTAGTAATCTTTCTCCGTCACAAAAAGCATCTTTTGATGCTATTAATAAATATTGTATTGACAAACTGGCTCAAGCACGTAACGGTTCTCTACAAAGTGTTATAGGCCGAGATAAAGAGATCAGGCAAATGTGTGAGATCATCAGCCGCAAAAGCAAATCAAATGTGATCATAGCCGGAGATGCCGGTGTGGGGAAAACAGCGTTACTGGATGGTTTCGCGATGTCCGTGGTTAATGAACATGTCCCACAACATCTTCGCAATGTTTCTATTTATGAATTGGATAACGGTGCATTGCTTGCCGGTGCAGCATATAAAGGAGAGATTGAAGATCGTATCCGGAAGATTATACAAGAGTTATCTGCTATGGAAAAACCAATATTGTTCATTGATGAGATCCATACTTTAATTGATAAGAATAATCCTAATGGTGGTGCAACAAGTATATTGAAAGCCGAGCTGGCAAAAGGTATTTTAACTGTAGTGGGAACCACTACCATTGATGAATATCGCAAGAGCATTGAAAAAGATGAAACATTCAGCCGTCGTTTTGAAGTGGTAAAGGTTTCTGAACCTGATGCTACTATTGCAGAGAAGATGCTACGTAACCAGGCAGAACATTATGAGAAACACCATAACCTTAAAATAAATGATAGTGTATTTGGTGAAACTATTCGTTTGGCCAAACGTTTTATCAAAGAAAGAAAACTTCCGGATTCCGCGCTGGACCTGATGGACAGAACATTGGCCGTTTGCAGGATGATGGCAGATACTTCCAAACAGGGTAGAAAACCTGAAAGCTAGAATGACTGAAACCGGCGATGGCGCTACAGAAGAGCAACTACGTTGGATCTATCATGAAGCACAAACCGGGTTGAGCCCAGTATTGCTTGCCCGAAATGATGAGGAAAAAGAATTTGATAAAATACTGGATGTAGCTGAAATGCGTAGCTACCTTAATTCTTTGTTTGATAATCTTGGACACGTAGCTGCTATTGAAAAGAACGAAATTGACAACACTGATGTAAGTGCCGTTGTGGCCAATGTTACTGGTATCCCCATTGGTAAAATACAAACCAAAGAGCAACAGCGTTTGGTAAATATGGAAGATCATTTGCGCCATAGGGTTATTGGCCAGGATCATGCCTTGAAAACCGTATCTGAAGCCATTTTGGAGTCTCGGTCTGGACTGAATAAAGCCGGGCAACCTATAGCTTCTTTCTTCTTCCTGGGGCCTACCGGTACCGGTAAAACGGAGCTGGCAAAATCGCTGGCAGAATTCCTATTCCAGGATGAAAATTCTATTATCCGTTTTGATATGTCGGAGTTTAAAGAAGAACATTCTGCCGCCTTACTATATGGTGCACCTCCAGGCTATGTGGGTTATGAAGAAGGTGGTATGTTAGTGAACAAAATCCGCCAACAACCTTATGCCATTGTTCTTTTTGATGAAATTGAGAAAGCTCATCCTTCTGTATTTGACATCTTCCTGCAAATATTGGATGAAGGTAAAATGCATGACCGTTTGGGTAAAGAAGGAGATTTTTCAAACGCTGTTATTCTGTTCACTTCTAACATTGGTGCGGAACATATCATCAACAGTTTTGGTGAAGGCAAAATTCCAAAGTCAGATGACATGATGGAAATTATGTCCGGCTACTTCCGCCCGGAGTTCCTGGCCCGTATGACGGAGATCATTCCGTTTGCACCGGTTAGTATTGAAAATGTGGTGCGCATTTTCAACATTCAC
Source organism: Taibaiella sp. (assembly GCA_041660405.1). Lineage (GTDB taxonomy): Bacteria > Bacteroidota > Bacteroidia > Chitinophagales > Chitinophagaceae > Taibaiella. Next base: position 226,263 of record JBAZWL010000001.1, read on the forward strand.
CTTAAGCCATTGGTAAAACAACTTGAAGCACAAGGCATAACCTTAAAAGTGCAACCAGAAGCTGCCGATCATTTAGCCCATCTTGGATTTACACCCAAGTACGGTGTACGTCCGTTGAAAGGCGCTATCAGAACAGCTTTGCGCAAACCATTGAGTCGCATGATCATTAATGAGGAAATTAAAAAAGGAGATACTGTTTCTGTAGGGGTGAAAGAAACTGAAGGCGTGAAAGAACTTGATTGGAAAGTGAATTAACCTGTTTAAGTTTCCTTTTAGAGCAGCCGTTTTTACGTCTTTTTACGTAGCGGATTGTTAATTTATAATCTTATTTTTGTAATAGAACTATAACCACAATTTCACGAACAATAAAACCAATATTCCCATGATGGACAATAATTACGGTATAGGCGGCAATGAAGTAAAAACAGATGCCAGTGAAGCCTTTGGCGATATTCCACAGAACAGAACGCTCATGGCTGAAAAGCTAACCAAAGATGCTCCTGTAAAACCAGAAGTAGTACATGGCCTGCAAACTGTTGAGCAGGTATTTGCTCATTACAAACCGGAGTTGAGTGTGGATTTTGAAGATGCTGATGGTGTTTCCCGCAAAGAAACCTTACGCTTTGGTAATCTGGGTGATTTTGGTACCAAAGGTATCACTGCACAAAGCGAATTTTTAAAAGATAATGCTGCTCAAAAAGAAGAACACCTTAAGATCATCAAACAATTAAAATCAAATAAAATTCTGAAATCTGCCCTTTCTGATCCAGATGCCAAGCAAGCTTTGCTTGATGCGATTAATGGTATGGTTGCAGAATTGCAGAATAACAAATAAAGGTTTTCCTGTAGCCTTCATTCGTTCATAAAAAACCATTAAGCCATGTCCTTTAAAGCAAAACTGATCATAGGTGACAGAGAATATAACATCCTCAATTTTGAGTATGAGATGTCTCAGTCAACAGACCGCAATGGTGTGCCCAGGGCCAATGTGGTAGGTAATCTGATGATTCTTACCATGGAGGCAACTTCCAGGAATTCGGAAATTACAGAATGGGCTACCAATAACAATATGAAGAAAAGCGGCAGGATCGAATTCTACCGCAGGGATGGCGATGCAGCCGGAAAAAAGATCAGTTTTACGGATGCATTTCTCATCTATCATAAAGATGTTTTTGATGCCAACGGCGCTGTGCCTATGAAGACCATTTTACACATTTCCGGAATGAGTGTAACCGTAGATGATAGCTATAGCATTGTAAGTGGTGGCTTTGATTGGAAAAAAGCTGGAATTGACTTTGCAAAATCCGTTGCTACCGCAGGCCTTGGTATGGCTGCCGGCATGGCTACTACCGCCACCAACGCTGCCGTTAAAGGCGAAAATGTAGATACCGGAGAAATAGCCCAATCGGGTTATGAAGGCGCTCAAGGCATGGGTGAAGGGGCTATAAGTAGTTTCATTCCTGATTAGCAAAAAACAAAATATTTCTATAAAAAATGCCCTGACGTTTCAGGGCATTTTTATGCGCTGATAATAGTAATTTTGGTACAATGTACCTGATACAAACACCTAAATTACTAAGAGCACTTGCTCCGTCTTTTGCAGAATGGGATATTGCAGTTAAGGCTGATGAGCCTGCTGTTTATCTTACATTTGATGATGGTCCACACCCTGTTGCCACACCGTTTGTATTAGATCAACTGGCAAAATATAATGCTAAGGCAACTTTCTTTTGCATTGGTAAAAACGTGATTGAATATCCTGAAATATACGAGCGGATAATAAAAGAAGGACATAGCGCAGGCAACCACACACATAATCATCTTAAAGGTTGGAAAACCCAAACGAAGGAGTACATTGAGAATACAACACAAGCCGCTAAGTTTATTCAAAGCAAGTTGTTCCGGCCTCCTTATGGCCGCATTAAAAGAATGCAGGCCAATCAACTTCATGAAATGGGCTACCGGATTATTATGTGGAGTTTATTGAGTGGCGATTTCGATATAGATCTTGATCCTAAACGTTGCCTTGAAAATGTTGTATTTCATCTTAAGCCCGGCGATATTGTTGTTTTTCACGATAGCCAAAAAGCCTGGGACAGGATGAGCTATGTCTTGCCCAGAGTCCTAGAGCATTGTAAAAGAAGTAAGTGGTTGGTCAGGTCACTTTGATGATATTATAAAGGGGAATTGATACATTCGCTATTATAAATTTCCTTCCTATACCTTTATGAAAAGAAGAAAAATATTGCGGATGTTACTCCTCACCTGCATCCTGATTATTGCTGTAATATTTGCAACAGACAAATGGGTTACATCATCTACCAAAAACCAGGTCTATACTGATCTTCAGCAAATTCCACATAACAAAGTCGGCCTTTTGTTGGGCACCGCTAAAACACTAAAGGGTGGTTGGGAAAATCTGTATTACAAATACCGTATTCAGGCTGCAGTTGCTTTGTTTAAAGCTGGTAAAATTGATTACATCCTGGTAAGTGGCGATAACGGACGAGAAGAATATGATGAAACTTCTGCCATGCAGGCAGACCTCATTGCTATGGGTATTCCTAAAGAAAGAATATTTATGGATTATGCTGGTTTCCGGACTTTGGATAGTGTTCTACGATTAAAAAAAGTGTTTGGCGAAAACGCTGTTACTATAATCTCTCAACCATTCCACAATCAACGCGCTGTATTTATTGCCAATCATAAAGATATTTCAGCTGTGGCTTACAACGCCAAAGACGTAAGCAGAAACAGCGGTTTTAAAACACAGCTCCGCGAAAAGTTTGCCCGTGTGAAAATGTTGCTGGACCTGGCTTTTGGAAAAAATGCTAAATTTTACGGAGAGCAGATTGAGATAAAATAATTAACTGCAAAGGGCGCAGAGAAACACAGCGTTATTGATCTCCTTGCGAAGCTTTGCGTCCTTTGCCGTTGAACTTTTCTACAATTCCGTTACACTGATGCCTGTCATTTTACGGTAAAGGTCTATGGCATATAGGTCCGTCATCCCAGATATATAATCTACAACAGACTGAAGATTTCGGTAGAGATGACTGCCATCTTTGCTGATCGGGAATTGTTGTGAAATCAATTGAAGTAATTTCCCTGACTTAGTACGTTGTGGTTGCAATACAGCTGCTACAAACTCTTTCAGCAAGGCTCCGATAATATGATAACCTGCAATTTCAATTTCAACTACTGGCTTATAATTGTATACATTACTATACGAATATTCATTGACTTCTTTTAGCAGCACCTGGTAATTTTCGGGCAGGATATCCATCAATGATTTTTCAAGCTTTCCAGAAAGAATGTCCTGTTCGTGATCCATGAAAATGTCTGTAAGCTTTTTAACCATAAGTCCTATCCAGACTGCACGTAGGTATTGTACCTTCTGGTTTGGATCATTTATCGTTAGCAACTGCGAACTTACTTTTTCAAAATTGTTATAGCCACTTTCTTCTTTAAAGAAAGGCAAAAACAATCCCTGTATTTTTTCCAGAGAAGTAATGCCCAACCTGTGTGCATCTTCAAGATCAATTACCCTGTAGCAAATATCATCGGCTGCTTCGGTGAGGAAAACATAGGGGTGACGTGCATACACATGTTCAAAGCCTTCCTTTTTAAGTATTCCCAAATGTTCCGCTACCGTTTCATAGGTATTAATTTCAGAATCAAAGAAGCCAGACTTTTTACAGCTAATAAGCCCTGAAGCTTTATTAAATCCTTCAGTAGAAGTGCATGGATATTTAACTATAGAGGCAAGGGTTGTCAGGGTAAGATTATAACCGCCGCTTACCGGTTCATTAAAGTTATGGGTCAGTATTCTAAAGGCATTGCTGTTGCCTTCAAACTTTTGGAAATCCCTTAATTGATTTGCTGAAATAGACGATGTAATGATTTTTTCTGCATCGCCTTCAAGCTCTTTAAAGTAAGACCGGATAGCATCTTCGCCTGAATGTCCGAAGGGAGGATTGCCTATATCATGCGCCAGGCAAGCCGAAGAAATAACGGTAGCCAATTCATAACGATAAAACTCCTGGAAGGCTTGAGCAGTATCTTTATATTTATCTGCAATCCGGGTTCCAACCTCTCGACCTAGAGAACGCCCTACAGAAGCCACTTCCAAGCTATGGGTAAGCCTGTTGTGTACAAATACCGGTCCAGGCAAAGGAAAGACCTGCGTTTTATTTTGCAAGCGACGAAAGGCAGAAGAAAATATAATACGATCATAATCCCGCAGAAATGAAGTTCTCAATCGATCGGGATTCATTTCTTTGTCTCTCGTATCGCCACTACGTCTGGCGTTATAAAGTTGCGCCCATTGCATGGTTTGTTGCATGAAGGCGAAGATAAATGAAAAAAACAGGGTTGAAAATTTTCAACCCTGTTTTTTAATACGCTTAGTGCTTTGCAACATCAATGATTAAAGCATTGCTTACTTTTTATCCAGGTACAAATCAAAAGTATCACTACGTAGACCAATACGCATGGCTTCCAATGGAATGATCTCGTTGGGGGCAATATTTCCCAGGTTTACATTACAACCCAGCAATTCCAAAAAGTATAGTTGTTGCGCTTTTTGCGGCGCTTCCCAAATAATTTTCTCTGCTGGAATTTTAGTTAATATTTCCTGAACCAATCCTTCCCGCACCTCGCCAGTACCACGGTATATACCAATGTTACCTGCTTCTCTTGCTTCTGCAATTACATAAGTGGAACCTGCTTTCAGTTCAGCGTCCATTTGCTCTATCCATTTGTAGGGAGGCATTACATGCGATGCATCTTTTGAGCCTACTTCGGATAATACTGTAAATCCTTCTTTCACTAATCTTTCAATGAGCCTGCATTTTTCTTCGTGTGGAATTGATACGGAGCCATCTGAAACTTCTACCAGTTTAACACCAAACTCTTTAGCCGAATTAATATAATCTTCAAATTGATTTCTTACCAAAAAAGCTTCGAACAAGGTTCCACCAAAGTAAACCGGTATTTGTTGTTCTTTGTAAATACTTAGTTTTTCTTTTAAATTATTGGTTACATAAGCGGTGCCAAAGCCAAGTTTCACAATATCAACATATGGTTGAGCTACCGAAAGGAAATTGTGTACATCTGCAATACCCATTCCTTTATCCATAACCATAGTGAGCCCATGGGAACGGGGAGATTGTGTGCGTTCCGGCATCTGTTGAAGAGGAAAATTCATAAAATTTTTTTGTTTGATATAGCCGTCCGAAGGCAGCGTGTGAAAAAGAGTACTGCCTGCAAAAATAAGGGATAATCATTTTATTACGTTCTGTTAGCTTAATTTCGCATCCATGATTAATAGAAAGGAAACACCGCCAATCCACGATGCTATCAGCTTTGAATATCATCTGCAACCGGTACAGAAGGAAATATTTCAGAATAATGTTCCCCTGTGGTGGTTGAATGCGGGCACCCAGGATGTAATACAACTCGATTGGGTGTTTCATGCAGGCCTCTGGCACGAGCAGCAAACGGCTGTAGCACAGTCTGTGGCCTCATTGCTTAGAAATGGCACAACCACTAAAAGTGCATTGGAAATAAATGAGGCGATTGAATATTATGGTGCATCCCTGAAAGTATCGCCCAATAACGATTACACCATAGTAACACTGCATACGCTTACCAAACATCTTCCTGCTTTACTGCCTGTAATTAAAGAGATCATTACAGAAGCTGCTTTTGTGGAAGAGGAATTGCAAACCTATATCCGCAATGCGCAACAAAGACTGGCTGTAAACCTGCGCCAGTGCGACTTTGTAGCCAACAGGCATATTGATGCTTTCCTTTTTGGTGCAGCACATCCTTACGGGCGTTTTACAGAAACAACCGACCTGTTGGCCTTAACGCCACAAGCCCTTCGTGATTTCCACCAAAACCATTATCAATCTCAAAATTGCATGATGTTTATGGCTGGAAAAATTGACAAAAGTCAGGTTACTTTGGTAAATGATTATTTCGGAAAAGAAGCCTGGGGCGGCTCTTCATTGCCAAAAGTCAATGTTTACGAGGCACATCCTGCTGCAGAAAAGAAGCATAGAATTATTAATGATGAAAACGGTGTGCAGGGAGCAATCCGTATTGCCCGTCATTTCCCTACCCGTCAACATCCGGATTTTACCCCAATGTTGGTGCTGAATACCATATTCGGTGGCTATTTTGGCTCCAGGCTTATGGCTAATATCCGGGAAGAAAAAGGATATACATATGGTATCCATTCCCAGATTTATAATTACCGTAAAGACGGCGCTTTACTGATTGCTACTGAAGCAGGCAAAGATGTTTGCGAATTGGCTGTTGAGGAGATTTATAAGGAAATGGACCTGATTTGTAGCGAACGTGTGGACGATGAAGAATTACTACTGGTAAAAAATTATTTACTAGGTAATCTGCTGGGTGATCTGGACGGACCGTTCTCTATTATGCAACGTTGGAAAAACATCATTTTAAATGATCTTCCGGCAGAGCAGTTTAACAACAATATAGAAATATATAAAACAGTGACGCCTGCTAAACTTCAGGATTTGGCTCAACAATACCTGAATAAAGCGGATTATTATGAATTGGTCGTGATCTAAAATTGATTTGCGACGAAAAAACTACCTTTACAGCCTCAAATTAATACAGCACCTATGCAGTTTTTAGATTTTGAAAAACCTTTAGAAGATCTTAATTCCCAGCTGGAAAAAATAAAAGCGATTGCGGAAAAGAACCATGTGGATATGTCTGCTTCTGTGAAAGAGCTGGAATCTTCTCTGGAACAAACCCGTACTCATATTTATAAAAATCTTACCCCTTGGCAAAGAGTTCAGTTGAGCCGCCATCCGGAAAGACCCTATACGAATTATTACATCAGTCGTATCTGCAATAAGTTTACAGAACTTTACGGTGATCGTAATGTGGGCGATGATAAAGCTATTGTTGGTGGCTTTGCAGAAATAGACGGCGAGCCCATTATGCTCATCGGGCATCAAAAAGGAACCAATACCAAAATGCGCCAGTTGCGTAATTTCGGTATGGCAAACCCTGAAGGCTACCGCAAGGCTTTACGCCTGATGAAAATGGCGGAGAAATTCAACCGTCCTATTGTTACGCTTATTGATACTCCGGGAGCTTTTCCGGGTTTGGAAGCTGAAGAACGTGGACAAGGAGAAGCGATAGCGCGCAATCTGTTTGAAATGATCAATCTGCGTGTTCCGGTAATCTGTATTATTATAGGTGAAGGCGCAAGCGGCGGGGCATTGGGCATTGGTATAGGTGATCGTGTAGTGATGTTGGAAAATACCTGGTACACAGTTATTTCTCCCGAAAACTGTTCCACTATTCTTTGGCGCAGCTGGGACTTTAAGGTTCAGGCAGCAGAGCAATTGCACCTTACCTCAACAGATATGTCAGGATTTGGATTGGTAGATGGTGTATTGCCAGAACCTGTTGGTGGCGCACATAGCCAACCCGAAGCTATGGCTGCAACTCTGAAAGAATATGTGCTGAAAACCATTGCTGAATTAAAAAAGATAAACCCTGAAAAACGCATCGAACAAAGGATCGAGAAGTTTTCCAATATGGGTTTCTACGAAGAGCTATAAAATTAACCACACAATTTATTTAAAAATGTTTGAAGGTACTGGCGTAGCATTGGTCACGCCGTTTACAAAAGACAATGCTGTTGATTTCGAAGCTTTAGGTAAAATAATAGACACCGTCATTGAAGGTGGTGTAGATTATCTTGTTGCCCTGGGTACTACGGGCGAAACGCCGACTTTGACCAAAGAAGAGAAATTACAGATCCTTGATTTTACCATTGTTCATAATCAAAACAGGGTGCCTGTTGTCGTAGGCATTGGCGATTATAATACACAAGGCCTACTGGATGCGCTCGCAGCCTACCCTATGGCCCACCTAAGCGGAATTTTGAGTGTGGTTCCTTATTATAATAAACCATCGCAGGAGGGCATCTATCAACATTTCAAAACCCTGGCCCTGGCTACAGACAAGCCTATCATTTTATATAATGTTCCAGGCAGAACGGTTACCAATATTCTTCCTGAAACCGTGATCAGGCTGGCAAATGATTTTAAAAATATTGTTGCCATAAAAGAAGCCAGTGGAAACATAGCACAGTGTATGGAATTGGTTGCCGGTGTGCCCGCAGGCTTTACCGTATTAAGTGGAGACGACAATCTTATTCTTGCCCAAGCTGCCATTGGTATGAAAGGTGTTATTTCTGTTGCAGCTAATTCTTACGCTAAAGAGTTTTGCGCTATGGTAAAACATGCGCTTCATAATGAAATGGACGAAGCCCGCAAATTACATTACGGCTTACTGAACAGGATCAATTTATTATTTGCAGAAGGAAACCCGGCCGGCGTTAAATACGCATTGCATCTGCAAGGGCTTTGTGAAAATATTTTACGCTTACCTCTTGTTCCGGCAAGTGATGGATTACAACAAAAAATAAAATCGGCTTAAAGGCAATCAATAACATTTGTTGTTGAGTTGCACTCAGAATATAAAAAGAGCGTGGACAGAAAATTCTGTCCACGCTCTTTTTATCAATCCTATAACGGTTTTAATTACCTGATCAAAGTAATATCACCTTTGAAAGTGTTCTCTGATTCATTTGTACATTTATTAAATATCCTGTAGAAATAAGTACCCACATCGACAGGTTTTCCAAGGTGGGTTCCGTCCCATTTGTTACTAATATTTACTGAAGTAAATATCAATTGACCGAACCTATTAAATATGGTCATTTTGAATTCCATAGGGTTACCAATACTTTCAGGGCCAAACTTATCATTAAGGCCATCGCCATTCGGGCTGAATGCATTCGGAATCATCAGATCACAACATGCTACGGTTTCAATGTTAGCATAAGCTGCACTTTCGCAATTGTGTTCATCAGTTGCATTCACCACAATTTGGTTATTTTTAGAAGACAATGGCATTCTGTCTTCCTCGCCGGTACCCATTTCTGCACCATTAAGTTTCCACAGATAAGTAGCAGAATTATGTCCGGTTACGGTTATCGTATCATCCATACAAGGCACTTCATCCAGATCATAAGTGATGCTTACCTGATCCACTTGCCATACCGTAAGTGCAAGGCTCAATGCAGAATCACAGCCCGCAGCCGAAGTATAATGTTTGGTATACAAGCCTGATTGGTTGTAAGCCTGACCAGCCCAATCGTAGTTTTGATAAGCACAGATCTCAGCATGCAAGGTATCAGCATAAGCATAGTACACTTTGATATTGGTTGACCTGTATGCACTGTCGCAACCCAATACACCATACAAAGTATCTTTAACCAAAGTATTGCTGGTATAAGTATTTCCATTAAAATAAACCTGTCCGCAACCTGAACTATCTTTTAGTGGTAAAGTAACAGGAGGCACTGTAATATGCAGTGAAAGCGTAACAATACTATCGCAACTAACAGCGGAAGTGTATGTGTTTGTATAGTTACCGCTATTAGAATAAGATTGTCCATTCCATATTATAGGAATTTGTACGAAACAAATGTTAGTATCTACCGTATGGTATACCGTAGGATTAACAGTAAGGTTCAATGTTGTGATGCTATCACAAACACCACCAATATTGCTTGCAAAGGTCGCCGCAGTCGGGCCTCCTGCTGTTACGGAAACTCCGTTCCAGGTATAAGGTAACTGGGTCGCACAAATGGTAACATAGTCGGTACCCGTTAAGGTCAAAAGCGTTGTAAGGTTTAATGTAGTTGTACTATCACAACCCGTAACTAATGAAGGTGTAGTATAAGTAGCAATACCCGTACCACCCACGCCTATGGTCTGGTTGTTCCAGGTATATGGCAATTGTGCTGTACATATTGTGATATTTTGTGTAGCCACTATTAGTGGATTTACAGTAAGGTTTAAGGTTGTTGTGCTATCACAACCGGTTACCTGCGACGGCGTGGTAAAAGTTGCTACTCCAGTACCACCTGCTGTAATCGTTTGACCATTCCAGGTATAAGGTAATTGATTGGCACAGATAGTCTGATTTTTAATTGCTGTGATCAAAGGATTCACATTCAGGTTAAGTGTAGTAGTGCTATCACAACCAGTAACCAGCGATGGAGTAGTATAGGTAGCCACAGCCGTACCACCTGCTGCTATAGTCTGACTATTCCAGGTATAGGGCAACAGATTTATACAAATACTTATTGTTTGTGTAGCATTGATCAATGGATTCACAGTAAGGTTAAGCGTAGTGATACTGTCACAACCGGTAACCAGCGATGGTGTAGTGTAAGTAGCTACAGCTGTGCCTCCGGCAGCAACTATCTGACTATTCCAGGTATAAGGCAGCTGGTTTATGCAGATTGTTCTGTTCACTGTTGCTGTTAGTATTGGATTAACTGTAAGGTTCAATGTTGTTATACTATCACAACCGGTTATCAGCGATGGAGTGGTATATGTTGCCGCGCTGCTTCCGCCGTTATTTACTACAATGCTATTCCAGGTATAAGGTAACTGGCTTGGACAAATTGTTGTATTCACTGTTGCAGTCAACACTGGGTTTACTGTAAGGTTCAACGTTGTTGTACTGTCACAACCAGTTACCAATGATGGTGTAGTGAATGTTGCAGCATTGTTTCCACCTGTATTTACAGTGACACCATTCCAGGTATAAGGCAATTGATTGGAACAAATCGTGATATTTTTCATCCCGGTCAATGCAGGATTTACCGTAAGGTTTAAAGTGACTGTGCTGTCACAAGTGGTAATTAAAGATCCGGTTGTAAAGGTAGCGACCGCAGCCCCTCCTGTTGTAATGGCCTGGCCATTCCAGGTATAAGGTAGTTGGCTTACACAGATGGTTATATTTTGAATTGAAGTCAATAAAGGATTAACCGTAAGGTTCAGTGTAGTTGTACTATCACAGCTGCTAACAAGTGAAGGCACAGTATAAGTTGCAACTGCCATACCACCCGCACTAATAGTTTGGTTATTCCATACATAAGGTAGTTGATTGGCACAAATGGTAATATTTTTTACAACACTGATTACGGGGTTTACAATGAGGTTAAGCGTTGTGGTACTATCGCAACCGGTAACTAAAGAAGGTGCTGTAAAAGTTGTTACAGCATTACCGCCATTGGTCAGGGTTTGTCCATTCCAGGTATAAGGTAGCTGGCTGTTACAAATAGTTATCGTTTGTGTATGGTTGATTAATGGATTAACGATAAGGTTGAGTGTGGTAAGACTATCACAACCGGTAACTAAAGACATGGTATTGTAAGTAGCTATCGCTGTACCTGCAGCAGTAATGGTCTGGTTGTTCCATACATAAGGTAATTGGTTAGCACAGATCGTATGCGTTACTGTTGCAGTTATCAATGGATTCACCGTAAGGTTTAAACTAGTGACACTATCACAACTGGTAATTAAAGATGGCGTGGTGAAAGTAGCCACAGCATTGCCTCCTGAAGTAACAGTGATACCATTCCAGATGTAAGGAAGCTGACTTACACAGATTGATTTGTTCGCTATTCCTGTTAGTACAGGATTTACGGTAAGATTTAGTGTTGCAATACTATCACAGCTTGTTACCAGAGATGGCGTAGTGAATGTCGCTGCAGCGGCACCCCCGGCTGTTACACTAATACCGTTCCAGGTATAAGGTAATTGACTAGCACAAATTGTGGTATTAGTTATTGAAGTCAATACCGGATTTACCGTAAGGTTCAATGTTGTTGTACTGTCGCAACCGGTAACAAGAGATGGTGTAACAAATGTTGCTGCTGCATTGCCGCCAGCCGTTATACTGATACCATTCCAGGTATAAGGTAACTGTGTAGCGCAGATCGTTTGATTTTTCACAACAGACAATAATGGATTCACTATAAGGTTCAGTGTTGTAGTACTATCGCATCCGGTAACTAAAGATGGTGTGGTATAGGTAGCAACACCATTTCCACCGGCAGTTATGGTTTGGTTATTCCAGGTATATGGCATCTGGTTGGCACACCTCGAAATATTTTGTGCGGCATTAATCAAAGGATTCACAGTAAGGTTCAGCGTTGTAATGCTGTCACAACCTGTCACTAATGATGGGGTCGTAAAGGTTGCGGCACTCGTGCCTCCACTGGTAACGGTAAGGTTATTCCAGGTGTATGGAAGTTGATTTGCACAAATAGTAACCGGTATCGTTGCTGTAGGTAATGGATTCACAATAAGATTCAACGTAGTAATACTGTCACAACCGCTTGTTGGTGAAATGGTATTATTCATAGCCGCTGTTGGTCCGCCAGCCATTACATACACACCATTCCAGTAGTATGGCATTTGGTTTGCACAGATCACCACGGTTTGCGTAGCGGTAAGTGTATTTACTACGGTAAGATTCAACGTTGTTGTGCTATCACAACCTGTAACAGAAGAAGGGGTAATGTTAGTAGCAACTGCTGTTCCGCCTGCGGTAAGCGTAGTTCCGTTCCATGTGTATGGCAATTGACCGGCACAAATAGTAAGGTCAACAGTTGCATTAAGCAATGGATTAACAGTAAGATTCAATGTTGTAGTACTATCACAACCGGTAATCAAAGAAGGGGTAGTATAAGTAGCTATTGCTGCCCCTCCACCGGCAGTTATGGTTTGGTTATTCCAGGTGTATGGAAGCTGGTTGGAACAGATGCTAAGGTTTTGCGTAACTACTATTGGCGGATTCACAATTATAGTTACGGTAATCGGATCACCGGTACAACCTACGTTTTGTGGAGTAATGGTATAGATGGCACTACCTTGTGCGCTGGTAGTTGTACTTAACGTTTGGGCAATACTGGTGCCACTTCCGGCTGATGCACCGGTTACACCATTTTGTACAACGGTCCAGGAGAAAGTGCTTCCGGCTGCAGGTGTAGTAAGACTGATTGCAGTAGTTTCTCCACTACAAATAGTATCACTTGACGGTGTAGCAACTACAGCTGCATAGTTTACCGTGATTGGTAAGGAGTCAATAGTAGTATTACCACAGGCATCTGTGATCAATGCAAAAATGGTATTATTGACAATATTGGGAAAGGTAATATTAGTAGAAGAACCTGTTCCTAATGAAGGTGAGCCTGAAGGGCTGAAGCTCCAGCTATAGTTATAAGGAGCAACACCGTAACTGGCCCAGGTATTTACGTATATAGAGTCGCCCAGACAAATGTTATTTGAACTATAAAAGATAGGTTCAAGAGGATCGTTAAACTCAACTGTTCTTGCTCTTATATTTATGATCCATGGAGCCGAAGCAGAAATACAGCCATTGTCGCATCCAGTAAGACCTTTACAACCACGATAAAAATGCATTGTAAAAGGCATTGTCTGAGCACTGCAGGATGGAGCAGGCGCACAAGGCTGTATCTCATTTGTGATGGGAACATTGAACATGGGCGTAGGCCCGGGTGTCATGGATGCATTGGTGAAAATCTGTGTATTGCAGGTTCCCGAACTGAATTTTACCCCTCCATCGCTACCAAAGCAAGGTGCTGTTGCGTTATAGGTAAAGTTAAACGAGATTGATGTAACTGTTGCTGCTGCGGGAATATTAGCGTTCAGGGAATAGTTGCAAGAACTATCGAACGTACAACTTGCATTATATTTTGATCCGGTAATATTTATTGCGGTCAAAGTACCTGATCCAGATACAATCGGATCTATTACCAGTTCATGCTGGCCAATATTATCATTGATCCAGTTAAAAGGAACAAGGATATCCATATTTTTATCCGTGATGCTGTACGCAGCGGTCATCACATTATTTTTGGCATCATCCTTAGGATAAATAACGGCTTCGTTCACACGCAGCACTTCCGTTTCACCACAGTAAACATTCAATTTGCCTACACCGTTTTTCATGTTTCCACCTTCAGCAAAAGCTATGCCGGTACGACCACTTGTTGTGTATTCATCACGGAAAATGAGTTGGTCAAAAGTGCCGAACTCATTCTTTTTCATAATAAAGCTGGTCTTGATTGTGCCGCGGTAAACTCTTAGTTCAGCATCAATACCTTTAAAAATGTTTTTGATGTAAACGCCATCATCGCCCGCAGTATAAGCACTCCAGTTGGCTTTGGCCAATAATGTTTCACCATTTGCCGTTTTAGCATACAGGCTCCATTGGTTAAAGTAAACTTTGCCCTGGGGGGTAACCATATAGCTTTTGTGTGCATTAGCATCTACACCCGCCGGTTGTATGTAAAAGTCAGATTGAAAAACACCTGGGGCTATCTTTTTCAGTTTATCTTCAATAGATATCCATTGCCCGTTCTTTTGGTAGTTTATATCTCCATAAGCTTTCTGGGTGTAAATTTCGGCAGGGTCTTTAATATCACGGAATTCGCGTTCATCGGCTTTGCGTTTTCCTAATATTTCAACGCATTCTGTACAGGGGGCATCCTGTGGTAAGGTTCCAAATTCCGGATGATTATAATCAGCAGCCGTATTGAATTTTTTCCAGGCCTCTTTGCTGGTTGTTACCTTCGGGCTAAATGTAGTAAAGTTTGGAATTGCTGTCCTGGATTCGGAAAAATTTGCCTGACCGTAGCTCACTAAACGACATAGGCATACGAGGACTAGCAACAAGAGTCTTGTTGTAGAAATGGTCATTTTGATTGGTTATTTTAAATTGGTTCAGATATAAAATTAAATCTTATTAAGGAAAGATTAGCATTTCCTTAGTGAAATTTTATTTACCAAATCAAAATAACTTTCAAATAAATAAAAAATCTATGCGTTGTTGATTGTAAGTCTTTTGCTTGATTAAAACGAATATTAAATAAAAATCTTCGTTGATTTTGTCATCATTTGACCTTTTTTGCCTCTTCCTCTTATAAATCGCCCAATTGCGGCCTTAATACAATATGCTCCACTGTGGTCTGAGCAGATAATTTATAAGTGCTCCACAAAATATCTGCGATATCCTGCACTTTCATAATACGTTCAGGAGCCACTCCGCTTCCACTCCAGCTATTGGTCCATACTGCGCCGGGGCTTATAGCAGTTACTTTAATACCATCGTTACGTAATTCATATCTTAAGTTTTCACTGAAACCTAGTAATGCATATTTAGTAATGCTGTATGCTCCTCCATTAGGATAAGCCTGTAATGCCGCTACCGAACACATGTTGAATATATGGCCCGCCCCATGTTGTTTCATAGAAGGTAATAGTGCACGGGTCAAATGATATGCGCTATAAACATTAGTAGCCATGAGGCTTTCCAACTGGTCGTCCGGTTCGGTGGCAAGACTGCCCGGAAAGTAAAGGCCGGCATTATTTACCAATATGTCAATGTTCCTGAAATTATTAATAATGTTCCTGGCAAAGTCTTTAACCTGTGTTTTATCCTGCACATCCACATTTTGCATAAACACTTTACGCTCCGGGTAAATACGTTCCCATTCATCATGCAGGTCGCGTAAATTATTGGTGGACCTGGCGCAGACTGCCACATCAAACCCTTCCTGCAAAAGCTTTTCTGCAATCGCCTTCCCTATTCCTTTGGTTGCTCCTGTAATTACTGCAGTAGGCATATTTGTATATTTTGTAATTCTTTTTCTTGTTTGCAGACAAAAGTAACTTTTACCCTTCTTGTTTGTTCCCGTGAAGCGATAATATTTACATAATTTCAATCGTTAGGTATTATTAATGTTTCAGACCTTTTCACGGGTTTTGGCAGGGTTTTTGCTATATTGCTATAATAATGGTTTCTTTTTACAAACATATCGTGGTACTGCTTTTATGCAGCACCTTTTCTTTTGCACTATATGCGCAAAGGACCGATACTTTGTCCAAAAAAAAGAGAACCATTATCGGTGATATTATTTACGGGATCCGCACAAGCTTTGGTAAAGATACCGTTGGCCGTAGCGAAAGCGCAACCGTACTCAACACCGATGCCTTACTTCCATACGATGGAAAGATCATCAGGAGCATCCGTACAGATCAGTTAGGTTTTGAAAAAGGGATATCCGATTCTGCTGGCAATTTCGTGTATTTCGGTACCCGGATCCTGAACGCCGTACATGCCACTTCACGGGATAATACCATAAGGCGGAATATTTATCTGAAAGAAGGCACACCTTTTAATCCTTACCTGGCAGCAGATAATGAACGGCATCTGCGTACCATCGGTTTTATACAAGATAGCCGTATAGTGGTGAACAGTGGAAGCAGTAATGGCGATTCGGTTGATCTTCTGGTGATAACCAAAGATGTGTTTGCCTATTCTCCCGCCATTGCAGGTCTTAGCCCTCTAAGGCAACGTGTAGGCTTATCCAACATCAATCTTTTTGGAACCGGCCAGAAGGTATCTTTAAATGTCTTACATGATACCCGACGCAGCCGTGGCTGGGGTTTTGATGCCGGTTATAGCTATACCAATATTGCCGGCACCTTTGTTAATGCTGCGTTCAACTTCGGCAAAATAAGCAGGAATATTTATGACCGCAGAGAAGATGAAGAATCGTTTTTGCTACAGCTGGAAAGACCACTGGTATCACAATATAAAAGGATAGCCGGCGGACTTATTGTGGGCAAGGGTCGTTCGTTAAACATGTATCCCAACTATTATGGTGGCGACTACTATCGCTACGATTACGGGGTGGGCGATATATGGGGTGGTTATAACATCGGTGCTAGAAAATACCTCAACGATCATGAATTACATGTAAAGAAATTTGTGAGCCTGCGCTATTTCAATTATCATTTTTTTGAAACACCGTCCCAGGTCAATGAAAATATTCTGGACCAACGTTTCAATTCCAGGCAGGGTGTGCTTGCCAGTATTACTTTGTTCCGGCAATATTATTATAAGACAAAATACCTGTATGGCTTTGGTATTACAGAGGATATTCCCGCTGGCTTTAATATATCCATGACCGCTGGCTGGTATAAGCAACTGAATTTATCAAGACCCTATCTCGGCTTTGACGGATACCGCTATTATGTAACCAGCAATAGAGATGTTACTGGTCTTTTTCTGCGTAGTGGCGGGTTTCTGCACCAAGGCAGTTTGCAGGATGTAGGTTTACTTGTTGGTGCAAGTTTTTTTACGCGGCTCATGAATGTGGGCAATGCTAAAATGAGACAATACTTCCGGGCAAGTTATGCAACAATGATCAACCGGGTTGCACTCAATCCTTTGCGGATCAACAATGCTTTGGGCCTTCGTAGCTTTAACTCCGATATGGCATCCGGTGATTGCCGGCTGGCTTTACGCAGCGAAAGTTTCTTTTTCCTTCAGCAAAAATTATTTGGTTTCAAGTTGGCGCCATTTATTGCAGGCGACCTGGTATATCTCGGTAGAAATCAGAGCCTTATTGATGATTCAGGTTGGTTCTATGGTATCGGTGGTGGCCTGCGTACCCGAAATGAGAACCTTCCATTTGGCACATATGAATTCAGGGCACTAATTAACCCACGCAAGCTTGCGGGCGATAATAGGGTAAAATTGAGTGTGGCTGTTAACCTTAAATTCAGATACAATGGTTCTTATGTAAGTAAGCCGGATATTGTTGAATTAAATGGAGATGTAACGGGCGATATTTATTGACCGTATACTGATTCCCCGGAGCGATACATTATTTCCTACCACAGCAGCGAGAAAAATTTTAACTATTCATTCCCGGTCTTTACTTTTCTACTTATCTGGCACTGTGAGTAAATGAAAGAACAACCTTAACCGCAAAGATCACCAGGCTTATTATAAGAAATAACCACCCTACCGGGATAAGAAAGAAGTAGGGTTCTACAAGAACACCATCGGTCTTAATCGAAGATTTTGATGCATCAAACATTTCTGTGAGCCATTTGACTGCGAAGCAAAATATACCCATGGAAAGGAGCGTCACAATGGCGTAATTAAACTTTTTACTTCTTGGCATAATATTATTATTAAGATTTTTCAATAAATGTTCATCATTGTTCGTTCAAAAACCATGCCAATTAAAAATATCAAGCCCAAATTTATAAACCAGTACAGCTCCAGATTATTCGCATTTAATCGAGATTTCAATTGTTAAATTAACAATTGAAATCTCGATTAAAATATTCACGTGTCAACTATCTTCATTTATTGCTTTTTATTTATATGTAATTAAGCTTAATATTGTTTAACATTAAGCTACCACTGGGTTTTTCATTTTAAAGTTAATCAGAGCTATTACTAAACATTTTAGAGGTTGATCCTTTATCGTATATCTGTATTTTAAGTAAGAATCTATAAAACAGGCAATGTATAGACTAAAAATTTAAACTACTCGTTAAATATTATGTAGTCTCAACATTTTTGTTAAAATTTGTGTTGTATATTTGTTTAGCATTGGCGAATGCAATAACCATTTAACAATAGCACCAAACTAAAACCAATTCCTTCTGTATTTCTTTACAGATTTGCGAATCTCAAGGGCTATTGTAAAATTCATAAACCTTAATCTGGCAAACTTGATTTTGCCGGAGGGGTTTTAAATTATATAATGACACCTTTAGAAATGTATAAACTAAAAGTTCAGGAATTATTACAACGTTATCCTAATCCGGTTTTTTCCGGTACAGTTTCCTCATTGCATGAGAAAACTGAAGTTATGGCGGCGTTTACCAGGAACGAATTACCTAAGCTCGACGCAATAGGCAAAGAATTGATGAAGAAAGACGCAACTATAACACAAAGGGTTTTACAGGATATTCTGATCGATACCATGAAAGAGCATTATAATTTGCCACGATAAAATATAGTCAAAGAAATTTAGCCTTCCGAATTTTTCTCTTAAGTAATTTTGATAAAATATTTTCACAAGAAAAAAGATCAGCATAATTGCTGATCTTTTTTCTTGATTATTTCTAAAAGACTATCTTCCCATATACACTAATAATATTTGCACATCACTTGGATTCACCCCGGATATTCTGCTGGCCTGCCCCAAAGTGTGTGGTTTTATCTTAGTCAGTTTTTGACGGGCCTCGGTACTCAGTGCCTGTAACTTTTCGTAATTGAAAGCATCCGGAATAATAAGATCTTCCATTGCACTCATTTTGGCCACCATCTCTTTTTCCTTTTCTATGTATGTATCGTACTTTACCTGGATCTCCGCTTGCTCCAATTCATCATTTTTGAAGCCTTTGAGATTTTCGCGTATCGTATCAATGCCCAGCATCAATTCTTTCAGCGTAATATCGGGCCTTAAGAGGATTTTCTGCACTTTTTGACGCTCTTTTAGGGTTGAAATACCCTTTTCTTCCAAAAAGCCATTGATTTCAGAAGGCTCAACTGTTGTTTTCGCTAAAATTTCTTTTATCTGCTGAACGGCTGTTTTTTTATCATTTACCCTTTGCATTCTTTCTTCAGAAGCAAGACCCATGTTGTGACTGATTTCGGTAAGCCTGATATCTGCATTATCTTGTCTCATTAATGTGCGGAATTCTGCACGGCTGGTAAACATGCGGTAAGGTTCATCGGTACCTTTATTGATCAGGTCATCAATCAGCACTCCTATATAAGCATCATTTCTTTTCAGCACAAAGGGATCTTTTCCGGCTACATTTTGGTGTGCATTAATTCCAGCTATCAATCCCTGGCATGCAGCTTCTTCATAACCGGTGGTTCCATTAATTTGTCCTGCAAAGAAAAGATTATGAATAAGCTTGGTTTCAAGCGTAAATTTTAATTGTGTTGGTGGAAAATAATCATATTCAATGGCATAACCCGGGCGGAAAAATTTGCAATTTTCAAAACCAGGGACTTTTTTCAAGGCTTCGTATTGCACTATTTCCGGCAGAGAAGTGCTGAATCCGTTTACATATATTTCCACCGTGTTCCATCCTTCTGGTTCTACAAATAATTGATGGCGGTCTTTATCGGCAAACCGATTTATTTTATCTTCAATACTCGGGCAATATCTTGGGCCACTTCCTTGTATTCTACCTTGGTACATCGGTGATCTGTCGAAGCCTGTTTTCAAAATATCATGCACTTCCTGCGAAGTATATGTGATCCAACAGTGGCGTTGTTCCTTTGGTTTTATACGATCTACATCATTATAAGAGAAGCCAACGATTTCATCATCGCCTTCCTGTATCTCCATTTTGGTATAATCCAGGCTTCGTCCATCTATTCTGGGAGGTGTTCCTGTCTTTAATCTATCGCTATCAAAACCTAATTCTACGAGTTGTTCAGTAATTCCCGTAGCTCCTTTCTCCCCCATTCTACCGCCGCCAAACTGTTTTTCTCCTACATGTATCACTCCATTCAGGAAGGTTCCATTGGTTAATACTACGGACTTACCTCTTATTTCCTGCCCCATTCCTGTTACCACACCTTCAATTGTTCCACGTGAAACAATTAACCCTTTCATTGTATCCTGCCAAAAATCCAGGTTCGGAGTCTGCTCTAGCATTTCTCTCCAGGTAGCGGCAAACAGATGACGGTCATTCTGAGTGCGTGGGCTCCACATAGCGGGACCTTTACTCTTATTCAACATCCTGAATTGGATCATGCTTTTATCGCTCACTATGCCGCTATAACCACCCATAGCGTCAATCTCACGTACTATCTGTCCTTTGCCTATTCCACCCATTGCCGGGTTGCAGCTCATTTGTGCAATGGTCTGCATGTTCATGGTGACTAATAAAGTCTTACTACCCATATTAGCCGCTGCTGCTGCTGCCTCACAACCGGCATGCCCTGCACCTACTACTATTACATCGTATTCTGGAAACATATTCTTCTATTGAATTGACTTTTATGCCAATGGGTGCAAAGGTACAAAACATAAAGTATCTCCCTACACAACTGTTCCTATAGGTTCATTGTTCCACGTGAAACAATCCGGTATATTAGAAGGGTCTTAATACTGAACTAATGATAATTCATTTGTTCCACGTGGAACAATTATTTCCATAACCCTTGCGTTTATACCTAAACCACTATCCATGAACACTCGCTCAATCCTCCTCATTGCTTTTCTTCTTTGTATAACTGCCCTATCCTATGGTCAATCCAAATGGTCAGTAGGATATCGAACCGGTTTGGAATTAGTAAACTTTCAAATGAATAAAGAAGATTTTGAAACTGAAAACCATATTTGGCATAATCATTTGTTCCTGGCCAGGAGGTTGGGTAATAAATTTGTGCTGGAAGTTGCTCTGTTTCATACGAACAAAAATTACTTTGGCACAGGCACGCCCGATCTTCCTGAGGTAGACTCCTTTGTAAATGATATTAAGCAGACCAAACTAGGACTAAATATTGCAGGGAAGTATCCTTTTTTCACGAAACCAAAATGGACTCTATATGGTCAACTGGGTTTTACTTTTACAAGATTCTCTGACAAATATTCCAACTCCTCTTATAAGCAAGGCGTAACTCAGGGGCATTATAATGAAACAGAAAACTATATTACCCTTTTCGATAGGGCATTTGGTGGATTAGGATTAGATTATAGCTTGGGTAAGCGCCTCTATCTAACCTCAAACCTCAATGTATATTACAAAATTGATGGAGTTACCTATCCTGGAAATGCTTACTACAATAACTGGGCAGCAAATGTATTAATCGGGGCAGGATTAAGAATATAAGTTCCACGTGGAACATCTCCCAACAACTGTTTCACACATACAAGAATAGTCCTTGCTTATACGTCACCATACAGATTTTGTGTATCTTTGCGGCCCAATAAAAGATAACAAATAATGTCATCAGCTGCGCTTGATAATTTTGATCCTAACTCACCGGGATTAACATCAAACAACATCTTTGGTTTGCCCTTCAGCGAGGAAGAATCAGAACTCATTATCATCCCTGTTCCCTGGGAAGTAACGGTAAGCTACCGTCCCGGAACATCAAGAGGTCCTGAACAAATATTTGACGCCTCCATGCAGGTCGATCTTTATGATCCCGAATTTCAGGATGTATGGAAGAAAGGCTATTTCATGTTGCCATACGATAAAAACATCCGTAATAAAAGTGATTATCTCCGTAGTTGTGCTGAATTGATCATTGGCTGCCTGTCGGAAGGTAACCCGGTAAACTGCAGCAACCAGCTTGTAACTAAACTAAAAGAGGTAAACGACGGTGGTAAAATGATGCATGACTGGATACATGATCTTGCTGCACGTTACATTAGTGAAGGTAAAAAAGTAGCCTTACTCGGAGGAGATCATAGTACACCTCTGGGTTACATTAAAGCCCTCGGCGAAAAACACGAATCCTTCGGAATACTACAAATAGATGCACACGCTGACCTTAGAGAAGCTTATGAAGGTTTTACCTATTCCCACGCTTCCATCATGTACAATGTGCTGGAAAATATACCACAGGTAAGTAAACTGGTGCAAGTAGGTATTCGCGATTATTGCAACGAAGAACTAGAAATAATAAACAAGAACCCAGACCGTATCAAAACCTTCTTTGATAAAGACATTAAAGACCGTCAATATGAAGGTGCTCATTGGAAAGAGATCGTAGATGATATTATAAGTGCTCTTCCAGCTAAAGTCTACATCAGTTTCGATATAGATGGCCTAGATCCTAAGCTTTGCCCAAATACTGGTACACCCGTTCCCGGTGGCTTTGAATTGGAGCAGATCTTTTATCTCTTCAGTAAAGTAAAGAAAGCCGGAAAAGAAATCATAGGGTTTGATCTTAACGAAGTTTCTTCCGGATCACATGGCCACGACTGTATTGATCCTATTGTAGGCGCCCGGGCTTTGTATAAACTTTGCAACTACCTTGTTGGTTAAAAATAAAAATGAAGGGCTGTAAAAAGCCCTTTCTTTATAATAAGCGGATTTCAAAATTTCAATTCATGTACCAATTAATTTTAGAGGGTAAACAGATTAAACGAAACCAGGTAACAGGCATGCACCTTATGGCCGGCTTTTTACTTATCGTAATGGGTTTGCTCACCTGGCTTGTTCCCAATTCTGTTAAACAAAAGGAATTCGATTTTCTTAATTATGCAGGCTTAGTGTTGGCTATACTTGGGTTGGTGGTTGTATTTGTTTGTATATTTTTCAATAAAAAAGTAATTCAGACAAAAGCAAATCTTGCTTTACGCTTATTGGAAATATCCTCTTTGACCCTGGTTCTTTTATACTCCTTATATCAAAAGTGGTATTTACCCGCTGGTTATTCTGCTGCCGCCTTATTAGGAATTGTATTAGCCTTTTACTGGGAAAAAACAGGAAAACGAAATAGGATAGCAACATTTACCGATAATGGTGTCCACATTCCCGGACTTGGTAAAAACACAGATTTACCCTGGCAAGCTATTAAGCAAATATTACTTCGCCACAATATTCTTACAGTAGATTGTATGGACAATAAGCTTTACCAAATACTTTTAGCCAATCCGCAGTCTGTTATTAATAAAGAAGAATTTGAAACTTATTGTAAATTCCAGATCCAAGCAAAGAAACATCTTCACAAAACAGATTGGTAAATAAATATTTATTTATACAATATTACTTTTTGGCATAGTTTTTGATCTATTGTTAAAAAGCCAAATTCCAAATGAAAAATCTATTATTTATCCTTTTCGCACTAACTACAATCACTTCTTTCGCTAACGATAAAGAAGCCACACCTCAATTCCGTACTAATAATCTTACTAACCAGAAATGGCATATTCAAAGCCAGTCTTTTGCAAGTCATGACCAAAGTGGTACTGATGTAGATACTGTAATCGGTAACGAACAGGATTATATAAGTTTCCAGGAAAATGGTTATGCTTACTGCCTGTTTAATGGCGTACATGATACACTGGAATATAAAATAATAGGTACAGATTCTATAAGCTTTGGAGATACTCCGTTCGTTATAACTGCAACAAGTCCTGATAAACTTGAATTTTATCAGAATGAGGAAGAAAAAAACGGCGATTATAACAGGGTAAGATATACCCTGATAGGTGAAAGAAATTACGCAATGAAAACAGTCAGTAAAAAGTAATGAACTTATTGTTAAAAAGTTTCTTAATGTAAAGATCAAGGCTAACAAATTGTTAGCCCTTTTTTATATATGTACAATTTCATTTAATTTTGCGCGCTTTACATTTAATTTGATTAAATTCATTTGTTGATATCATCCATAATCTAAAAACTTTTTCATGACATTTAATCCATCAGGCCTATTTGAAGAATTAACCTCTACTGCACAAAAACTAGCCAAAGGTTATGAAACACTTCAGCATATCAATAATATAGATGTCGCTGTAACACCTAAAGAATTGGTTTGGCAGCGTGATAAAGTGAAGCTCTATCATTATATAAGAGAAACACCGGCAAAATGTAAAATACCGGTATTGGTGTCCTTTGCTATGTTAAACCGTCATGATGTACTTGATCTGCAACCTGATCGCAGCCTGATGAAAAAACTATTGGAAGAAGGGCTGGATATATATATTATGGATTGGGGCTACCCTACCCAAGCAGATAAATATCTGACCATGGAGGATTATATAGATGGATACATGAATGACGCGGTTGATTTTATCCGCAGAAAACATAAAGTTCCAAAAATTCACAAACAAGGTATATGCCAGGCAGGAACCTACTCTATGATATATGCCAGCCGTTATCCTGAAAAATTACAGTCTTTAACCACTTATGTTGCCCCATTTGACTTTGGTGAAAATGATAACATGCTATACAAATGGGCTAAACATATAGATATTGACACGATGGTGGATAACGTAGGAACTATTTCCGGCGAAATGATTGATTCTGCCTTTAGTATGTTGAAACCATCTATGAACGTAAGTAAATATATTGGCGTAATGGATTCACTTGAAGATGAAGATAAATTGTTGAATTTCTTACGTATGGAAAGCTGGAAAGTAGATTTACCGGCTATTCCGGGCGAAATGTACCGTAAATATATTAAGGATCTGTTCCGCGATAATTTGTTGATCAAAGGTGAAATGACTCTTGGTGGAACATTGATTGATCTTAAAAAAATGAATGTTCCTTATCTGAATGTTTACGCTACAAGCGATGCCATTATTCCTAATGAAAGTACAAAAGCCGTAATGTCCAAAATAGGAAGTAAAGACAAACAAGAAATTCCTTTTCCTGGTGGACATATTGGTGTATTTGTTGGTACTAAGTCACAAAAAGATCTCGCACCTGCAGTTGCTAAATGGACTATAGAAAAGAGTAAGTAAACTCTTATATTGATTTATTATAAAAATGGAGCTATTAATACTAGCTCCATTTTTTACTTTGGAATAGGTCTTAGCTAAAAATATTTCCTTCAAAGAGTAATCAAAATGTTATTAGCCATTTACCAAATGCTTATCCACATAAAGTTGCAACATTTTGTGAATTAAACAGTTAGTGTAACAAAAAATTTATTTCACCTCTTTCATCAAATATTTATTCACAAAAGACCACAAAAAGTTGTTGGCAAGTGGTTAAAACCTTCTTAAAACCTACCCAAAATAAACCATAAATAAATTTGGATCGTATTCTTAAAGATTTGTTCACTTACTGTTCATCTTAACTTCATATGATATCCCTATTTCACAATGCAAAAGTTATTCTTTGCAAAAATGATCCACATTGTGGAATAACTTTCAGAAATGCAGTAACACCAACTAATACCAATATTATCTTTATGTGAATAAGCAGGGGAATAGCCTTATAGTTGAGAAAAACAATGTTAAGTCAAAAAAGTTTCCACCATATTAACACCCCTAATAGTAGTAGTCATCTTTTTATAAAAGATTAATTTATTAAAATTAGGGTTGGGGATATCTCCAATTTCAGGCTGAAGCAAAAATGATGTTTGATCGGTAAAAGGTTTTACTTTTGGATTCATGTCAGCCAAGCCGCAAAATATCATCACCGTTCAAAACCTCAGCGTAAGCTTTGGAGGCCATCAGCCTTTCGAAGCTGTGAAGGAAGTTTCGTTCAGCATTGCGGCAGGAAAAACGTTGGCATTGATCGGGCAAAGCGGTAGCGGAAAATCGGTAACATCACTGGCTTTAATGGGTTTATTACCTACCACAGCAACGGTTACAGGGGTTATGGAATTGGCAGGAAAAGCTAATCTTACAAACCTTGAAACCCGTTCCTGGACTGAAATACGTGGCAAAGAGATCAGTATGGTATTTCAGGAACCGATGAGCGCATTGAACCCGGTTAAAACCTGTGGCTACCAGCTGGTAGAAAGCATTAAAGCACATCAGCAGTTATCCACAAATGAAGCAAAGGCTTTGGCCTTGCAATGGTTTCAAAAAGTAAAACTTCCCACACCAGAAAAATTACTCCGACGTTATCCACATCAGTTAAGTGGCGGGCAAAAACAAAGGGTAATGATAGCGATGGCTATGTGTAACCACCCTGCCCTGCTTATAGCTGATGAACCTACTACAGCTCTGGACGTAACCGTTCAAAAAGAAATCATTAACCTGATGAAGGAGTTGCAGGAAGAATATCAAACTGCAATCTTATTTATTACTCATGATCTGGCACTGGCAAAAACTATTGCTGACGATTACCTGGTTATGGAAAAAGGTAAAGTAATTTCATCAGGTGCTCCGCATGTAAATAAAGACCATAAAATTTCAGAGATAAACATAGCAGATAGCCAGCCTGTATTAAAAGTAAAGGATGTGGAAATCTGTTATGCAGAAGAAACGAATTGGTTGGGGAAAACTACGAAATATTTCCAGGCTGTAGATAAAGTAAGCTTTGAATTGTACCCCGGCGAAACACTTGGCCTGGTTGGTGAATCCGGATGTGGAAAAAGTACCTTAAGCCGGTGTATATTAGGACTTCAGCCTGTTACTTCAGGTAGTATTTACTTTGAAGGCCAGGATATTACGCAATATTCAAATGAACAATGGCGTGTATTGCGTAAAGATATTCAGATCATTTTCCAGGATCCATATTCTTCCCTGAACCAAAGAATAAAAGTTGGAGATGCCCTTGCAGAACCTATGTTGGTTCATAAACTGGCGACCCATAAAAATGTGAATAAGTATGTGGAAGAACTGTTGGAAATGGTACAACTACCTGCAGATTCCCGCCATAAATATCCTCATGAATTCTCCGGAGGACAACGGCAAAGAATTTGTATCGCCCGTGCACTAGCCGTACAACCCAAGCTTGTGATTTGCGACGAAAGTGTATCAGCTCTTGATGTAAAAATTCAGGAACAAATACTGGATCTGTTGGCCGGCCTCCAAAAACAAAGAGAACTTACTTATCTCTTCATTACACACGATCTCACAGTGGTCCGCCGAATTAGTAACCGTATTATGGTTATGGAAAAAGGAAAAATTGTAGAACAAGGACCTACGGAAAGTATCATGATGCATCCAAAAGAAGACTATACCAAAAAATTACTTGCTGCAGTACCAGGTATTTAGATCTTAGTCTTTAACCGGTAAAGAAAATATATTATTATTGTGGTATAAGAATTTTCAGAAATGAAGATGCTTATTGTTATGCTATTATAGGATACAAAGAGAAACTGATGTATTACTCTTAAACTTAGGGTTATGAAATTTCCATTTATAAGTTTGTATCGAGCACTTATTCTTTTGCGTATTTCTGTAGCTGGTATTTTTTTGGCACATGCTATAGTGAGAATATTTGATGGAACTATTGAAAGATTTGCAGGGTTTTTAAGTGGTAAAGGTTTTCCTTTTGCACTAATAATTGTGTGGCTTATCACTGCTTATGAAATTATAGGAGGTGTATTGCTTATCATTGGAAAACTTACTAAATGGATATCGCTTGGTTTTATCATACTGTTATTGTCAGGTATAATTATTATTCATGTTGCTAATGGCTGGTTTGTAGGTGAACATGGGAGCGGAGGTATAGAATATAGTTTTATACTGATCATAGCTTTAGTTGTAATTGCGGCAACAAATAAAAAATCAATATTTCGTAGATAGAAAAAGTAATTTTCTTAAAAATAATAAACACTGTAGAACGAACGTTCGATTAATTAAAACATCATTAAATCAGAATGAAAGAAAAAGAACTGCTTTCTTACCGGCTCTTTAACCAACAGCTATCGGCGTCTACCTTGCAAACGCCCGCTGAGCTTGTGTCCTGGATCGGTGCTGTACAGGCGCAAGATTATGCAATGGCGAAGTGGGCAATAGGATTGAGACTTAAAAATGCCAACGACGATATTATTGAAAAAGCAATAACAGATGGATCAATAATCCGGACACATGTTCTTAGAACTACCTGGCATTTGGTAACTCCTGAAGATATTCGTTGGATGCTGCAGCTCACCGCACCAGGAATATATAAACAGATGGCTTACTATGACCGCCAACTTGATATAGAACAAAGGGAACTGATGAAGAGTGCCAAACTTTTTGAAAAAACACTGACAGGGAAAAAACAATTAACCCGCCCGGAGCTGGAAGAAATTTTTACAAAAGCAAAATTCAACTGCGATGGCATGCGTTTCGGACATTTATTGATGCATGCCGAACTGCAAGGACTCATTTGTAGTGGAGCGAAAAAGGGAAAGCAAATTACTTATGCACTTTTAGAAGAAAGAGTTCCTGCTACCAGGAAATATAATAGAGATGAATCGTTGGCAATGCTTACGCGAAAATATTTTCAAAGCCACGGGCCAGCCACGCTTAAAGATTACATGTGGTGGAGCGGATTAACGGCAAAGGAAGCTAAAGAAGGAATAGCATTACTGGAAGGGAAAATTAATAATGTCAGTTATAATGAAGAAGTGCTTTGGTATATAGATCTGCAGGATAAGATTAAAATGGATAAGACTATTTATCTTTTGCCCAATTATGATGAGTATATAGTTGGCTATACTAACAGGGATGCTTTAATGCCTGAAAATAATAAAAACAAGTTATCCAGAGAGGGGAATCCATTATTCATCAATACCATAATAATTAACGGACAGGTATGTGGTACATGGAAAAGAACACTGAAGGCGAATGAGGTAATGATTAATTCAACGGTCTTTGGCGAATTATCAATGACGAATAAAAAACAAATGGAGCAAGCGGAGCAACGATTTAAACAGTTTTTGATTAAAAGGTAATGTAGACTAAAGTTGAATTGAAAAAATTAAATCCTAAAAAGAACGAACATTCGTTTATATTTGCACCATGAGAGCTAAAGATGAAAATAAGGAAATAACGATCAGGGATAAAGCAATTGAAATGATTGTGAAAGAAGGCTTTCATGGATTAAGCATGCAGAAGCTGGCTAAGGCAGCAAGTATTTCGGCCTCTACGATATATGTATATTTTGACAGCCGGGAAGATATGCTGAACAAGTTATTCTTTTACGTAGAAGATATTTTTACAAAAGAAAGTCTGAAAGATTTCGACCCGAAAATGAGTTTTGAAGAGGGCCTTTGGCTGCAATGGAAAAATCGTTACCGTCATATACTGAAGTACCCGCTGCATTTTCATTTTTCAGAACAGTTCCGCAATTCACCTTTGATAAGACATAAGGATATACAGGAGAACAGGTTTAAGAAGTCAATGAAAGAGTTTGTATACCATGCGGTACAACGTAAGGAAATTGATGATCTGCCGGTAGAAATATTCTGGTCATTGGCTTATGGACCTTTTTATACCCTGGTAAAATTTCACCTTGACGATAGTAGCATGACAGGAAAACCATTTTCATTGAGTGACCCTAAAATGAAACAGGCTTTTGCTTTGGTCATGAGAGCGTTGAAAAAGAAATAAAAATTTTTAAACACAAAAAAGAACGAATGTTCGTTTATTATGAAATTAAATCACTTAAGCGTTGCCGTACCAGATGTAGCAGCAGCAACGGCATTCATGGAAAAGTTTTTCGGATTTGAGACCGAAAATATTAAAGGAAACAATGTTATCGCCGTTCTACGGGGAAAAGATAATTTTGTACTCGTGCTTACAACACTAAGACAAGGCGAAAGTGCTTACCCTTCTGATTTTCATTTCGGCTTCATATTGGATACCGAAGCTGAAGTGCTTCTGAAATACGAGCAATTAATAGCAGAAGGCATTGAGGTTCCCAGAGCACCGGCGAAGATCAGGAATAGTTACGCTTTTTACTTCCACATGCCCGGTGGCATTATGATGGAGGTAAGTTGTAGTCTGTAACCGGAGCCAATACTCGTGTCGCCCTATCGACCGTAGCTTCTTATAATATGGTGGAGTGTAAATACTTAAAATGCCGGGAGATTCCCCGGTATTTTAAGTATTGGATCAAGAGGCAGAAATATTATCTTACTATAATCTGCTTATGAATAATGGTCTTGTTTGCTGTCTTGATCCGTACGTAGTATACGCCTGTTGAAAGAGAAGTAAGATCGTACGTATTTTGACTTTGGTGCCAATGGCGAACCAGATGGCTAGCGGAATTTAGTATGTCTACTGCAACAATATTTTTCTGGTCAATACCTAAAATGATGAAATTATCCTTTGCCGGATTAGGCATAATGATCGCCTGGCCCGATGTATTATGTCCGGCTACTGATACCACATTGGAAAGAAAAGTAGCTCCACTGATATCTACCTGACGAACCCGATAAAAAAGCTGACCATCAAAACCGGGCGCATCCATAACTTGGTAGTTAGAAGAATAAGGCACATTTTTTGCAGGCACTCCACTTATTGCTGTGGCCCAGCGGATTCCGTCAGTGCTTCGCTGTACATCGTAATGCTTTACATGGTACTCCTGTGCGGTTTCCCATTTTACCGTTACTACAGTGCCCTGCCGAATTGCTGATATGCTGACTAACCCGAGCGGTAAAGCAACCCCTGTTGTCAAAATAAGCTCCCGTAAAGGATAGGAACTGATGCCGGATGTGAGGACATAATTATCTATAGTATTGACAATGCTGCTACCTAAAGCCTGAAAAGAAGAACCATTGTAACTACCCACTTCCAAGGATGAATCGGCCAGACCATTCAACTCTGCATCCAGGTAATTGATCAGGATTGTTCCACTAAACACAGGTGTATCAGAAAACCGATAGGTCCTCGATACGTAAGTATTAGCAAATGTATCAGAAGTAACCGTATCCCTGGAAAGGGTTGTGTTGCTTATTGTGAATGTTGCAGAAGGCGTAAGCGTAAGTCCTGCAAAATAAAAATTCGTATTAGGCGATACTACCAGCGCTCCCGTTTTCACGGTCATCTGCTGGGCTGAACAGTGAAAAACCAGGCCCAATACAATGCAAAATAAAAAGATGTTTTTCATTGTAGAAAATTTGAGCTGATTATTAAATTTCATCTGTAGTACGCTGTGCCTTTTTACGGCGGTTAAGAAAAAGACCACCCAGTCCAAGGCCAGCTATAGCCAGCAAAGGCAGACCTGCAGTTTTCAATGGTGCAAAATTATCGCTTCCTTTCTGCTGTTCACGAAGCGCGGCATTTTCCGCTTTCAGTGCCTGTAATTCAGCGGCCAGTTTGGTGGTGCGCTCTTCCAAAGCTTTTATACCTGCAAGTGCTACACCATCTGCATCTACCGTACCAATGGCTTTGTCATCATTACCCAATTTAAAAGCAGCATAAAAATCCTGCGCCATTGGCCCTATATGGCGTATGTTGTCATTATCTGTACGATAGCTCCAGCGTGTGATAGGTAAGCTGCGGATCTTTATCAAAATGTCTTCTCCCGAAATGTTTTCAAACAAGTGCTTGCGGTTTACATCGGAAGTATTGGTCCATATACCACTGGTAGAAAGATAGGCACCGGTAGAGGTTGAGATGACTGCATTTGATTGCCCCCAGTTACTAACGCTGGCACCAGATTGAACGGTAACGCCTGTACTTAAGTTGGAGTTTGTAAATATGCGGAAGCCACCATTCACACGCCAATTGGCAGAGTGGTTTACACCTGCACGTAGCGTATCTGTAGTAGAGCGATCGGCAAAAACAAAACTTCCCTGGCGGGCATTGGTATGGGCATGATAACCCATAGCAACTGAAGCTGCACCGGAGGCAGTGTTTTGCTCACCCACAGCAAAAGTGGAAGACCCTGTGGCAATACAGCGAGCTCCGAATGCAATTGCATTATCTCCGGAAGCGCTTACATCTTCGCCTGCAGCAAAAGAATAATAACCAATATTGGCATTGTTCCAAAACGTGCTGGTTACATGGCCTGCACGGAATGAGGCTTTTTCCGGATACCACATCATGCGTGTGCCTGCTCCTTCTACAGGGATACCGCCGCTTGATGTGCCGCCATCGTAGGCGCCACCCACCAAAAGAGCTCCGTTCTTATGCAATGTCATCATTGTATTATTGCTGCTGTCCTTTACAGCCATTAAAGTATCGGGTACCTGTGCTGTAGCAGTTGTCACCGATAGCATAGCAGACATCGTGAGGACAGACATGGAGACTCCACGCCACGAATTTCTATGGTTTGTGTTTCCGTTCAGTTTTTTTTGGGAATGTAATGTTTGGTTCATTGGTTTCTGTTTAATGGTTAAAATTGGAATGTTTGATAATTGTTAAGGAAGTGTAAAAGTAAAACAAGTTTTTTATTTAATGCAAAGGGTTAGTATTTATTGACTACAGATGTAAAAGGATCCGCGTGATTTTCTCGCGATTTCATTGGATAAGAAACCTATTTTCCAAAAGATAATGTTGCCCAGGTAATGGAATGTATAAATATAACTACAGTGACCACTCCATGCTTGCAGCAATGGTTGCAGTCGATAACATTGTGACAGGTAATATTAATAAGGAGAACCTATGAAATTAATACAGAGATGGAATATCATGAGGAGCACAAGTAAAGTCCGGCTGTTTCTCTCATCCCCATTGTGATTCCGCAGGAATCTACACAACCTCGTGGCAAATCCAAAGGTTGTGTAGATGCGCTTATAGCGTGATAATGAAAGACAGGACCTGGTGTAGACTTTTTGAGGGTCAACTAAATAATTCTAACCTGGCAAAAATGATGCAAGCAATTAGGGCAATTGCTGATATTTAATTTAAGTAATTTCAAAGCATTTCTACAATCTGAATATTGTTTCCGCAAGTGTCATTGAAAACAGCAATTTTCACGGTTCCCATTTCAGTTGGTTTTACGCTGAATTCAACGCCAAGACTTGCAAGTCGTTCATACTCTTGTTGAACGCTGTCAACATTGAATTGTGTGTAAGGAATGCCTGCCTCAAAAAGTGCTTTTTGATACATCCTGGCTGGTTCAAAATGATTGGGTGATGGTTCCAACAAGATCTCTGCCCCATCTTGTTCTTCCTTGCTTACAACAGTTAACCATCTATCTTCACCCAATGGTACATCTGCTTTTTTCACGAAGCCCAATTTCCCGGTATAGAATGCTAATGCTTTTTCCTGGTTCTGAACCGGAACGCTTATGATTTTTACTTTCATTTGCCTGATTTTTGTTTAGTACTGCAAAGTTTCAAAATCAGCATTAAACCGGCTTTGTGAAAGTTGCTTTTTTCGAAAATTCAGTAGGTGTTAGCCCTGTTCTGTTTTTGAATAAGGTACTGAACGAGCAAGGGCTTTCAAATCCGATAGCAAAGCAGGTCTCGGTTATGTTCATTCCTTTCTTTAAATATTCTTTTGATTTTTCAATCCGTTTGTCAGTCAGGTATTGCTTTGGCGTTTGCCCGTAATACTTTTTGAACAAGCGCAAGAGATGGAATTTCGAAACAAAGCGAACATGCGACAATAAGTCTAAATTCAAATCAGCATCATAATTGTTGTCGATATAATTACGGGTTCCGATTACGGCATCAAGCTGTGCTTGGTTTGAGTAAATGATGCTTTTGATTCTGTTTATTTCGGTTTGGTAGAAGGTCATTGTTTTAGTATTATCACATTACTGCCAACTTTTAATAATAAAAGTATCTATGTCTGCAAAACTTGGACTATAGAAAAATTACTTTAGAAAATCAATACCACTTTTAATAAAGCAACATGGTAACATTCAAAAAATGATAACAAACTGAGCCATTAATCCCACCAAATTGCTTTATTTGATTTTTCCCATTCTTCTCCTTTCTCTAATAATTTTTTGCCCTCACTGCCTAGGCCATTTCCAAAAGGGTCATCGTAATAAGAAGAAAAATATTTATAGTAAGTAAACCAGCGATTATCAATCTTCTTCATATAGGTAGTTTCCCTGATAATGTCTGCTCCAACCGAGTATCTAAAGAAAACCATATAGAGGTCTACACCTGGAATATAGGTTGTATCGGCAATTTCTAAAGTGCGTAAAATTTCATCACCATGTTTAGAAATAAAGTAGGACTTTGCGTCGAATATTGGTTTATTTCTAATCTCGTCTACAAGATTATATTTCATAGACCCTTTCAACGTTCCCATTATAGTAGAATCTGCGCCAATTATGGCTTCATCACTTACAGTGCTTTTTGTCTCGGCTTTCGTTCTTTGTTCACAGCTAATGACTATTAGCGAAAATGAGAAAATACAGATGGCCAGTAATAGCTTTTTCATTTGGAATAGTTTGGTTTAAGATTGCAAGATAGCTACAGAAATGACAATAAAAAACCCCACTAAAGTGGGGGTATATTATAGTGTTGAAACAATTTCACGGTTCTATAAAGTATTGAAGGCTCTTCTTGCTCAAGCCTGGGCATTTCATTTTCATTTTCTCAAAACCTTCCTGGTACTCAGACGATATAAATTTAAGAAGAGTATCTAAGTGGCTTAAACTTCTTCCGAAATGCTTATCAAAGGTACCAAATGCCCTATCTTCTTCGTTGTCGGGAGACTCACTAATCAAGTACCTTGAACGTCTGGAGAGGTTTTGGAGTTTCTTATATGCAAGATATACGGACTCATCAACTTTGGTAGGTGAAAGACTATAGGGATTTAGAGCGTCCGAAACCTGCACATGTGACCGATAATGCAAATTAGCTTTTTCAGCTAAGTAAGCATTAACCAAATGTACACCGACATAGAAACTTACTGTAACATGCCAATCCCAGCAGCTGTCCAGCTTTTCATTCGTTTGTAATAAATAATTCAGGTTTTTTCGGGCTTGGGATAAATGCTCAGTATAGGTAGCCAATATTTCGATAAATATTAGACCAATGATGGTAGACGAACCTCTTGGTAGTGATTGGGAATAGGAAAATGATCAGACTCTTCAACAATAAAAGAAGATAAATGCAAGCCTTTCCCGGCAAACTTTGCATTAAGTTTTGCTTCGGTGAGAAGAAGCGCATTTTCCACCTCCTCATCATCTTCGTTAATTTCA
The DNA here is from genome assembly GCA_041660405.1 of Taibaiella sp. Lineage (GTDB taxonomy): Bacteria > Bacteroidota > Bacteroidia > Chitinophagales > Chitinophagaceae > Taibaiella. Next base: position 261,503 of record JBAZWL010000001.1, read on the forward strand.
GCCCACACCAGAATTTTGCCTTCGCTCAAATCCATAGCCAAACGCTTCGGCAACTTTTTGATTGATTTTAATTCATCAATATAGCCGAACAATAGCTCTCTGATCACGACTTTTGAGTAAAGCGTGTTAAATTGTTTCATCAATTCAGCATCGTTTTTGCTGAAAAGGGCATCATAAAAGCTGATTGTAGACTTGCTAGCAGTATCTGTTTCCATCATTAATTGATCAGTTCTGATCGCGCTGGTTACATCGTCTAGCAGGTTATCAAACCAAGCAGCCATTTCGCTTTTACCCAAAGTTTCTGGAATCTGCTTTTCTGTAGTCATAAAAGAAATAGGTGGTTGGAATCATCTGTCCCATTTAACAGGACAAATATAGATACAAAATTATGAAAAAAGTTTTTTAGTCCGCAAATGCGGAATAAATGCTTACTGCTTGTATAGGAAAAAACAATTATTTAACGTGACACTTACTTTCATTTCAAGCACAAAATTACACAGGAGATGCGCCTATGACTGGCGGCGTAAAAGTTATTTAATCCTGAACCACTTGATAGATCAGAAACACTTTGTCTGCAGTATTTTCTACAGTGATATACTCTATTTCCCTTGTCAAGTATCTCATTGAATCAAGGCTTTTCTCTTAGCTCAAGGGGCTTTATTCAGCAAAAGTCCAATTGTTAGAAGTTAAATGGGGTGCAAATAGTGTGTATGCAAATGCAAAAAGGATCCACTTTCGTGAATCCTCTGTAACTGTGCCCCAAGCGGGACTTGAACCCGCACTTGCATTGCTGCAAACAGGATTTTAAGTCCTGCGTGTCTACCAATTTCACCACCAGGGCAATCATCCGTTTCTAAAAAACGGCTTTGGTAAAAAAAAATTCCAAACTCTTGAGGAGCCTGGAATTTCTGTGAGCAGAAGACGCGATTCGAACGCGCGACCCCAACCTTGGCAAGGTTGTGCTCTACCAGCTGAGCTACTTCTGCATACTTTTCAAGAACTGTTTCCCTGTTTGGGATTGCAAAGGTAAGCACTTTTTTAAATTCACCAAATCTTTGCGTTATTTTTTCCTGCTTTTTTTCAAAGAAATTTTTTCAGAATATCTTCTCACTCTTTGTTTTATCCTACTCTTCCGGCACCTGCATAGTAACGTACCCAATAGGAATCGCTAAGGTCGCTGATAACCACACCCTGGCTTACCGATGCATGTACAAACTTACCATCGTAAAGATAAACACCTACATGGGAAATGCGCTTGCTGTGTATCTTAAAGAAAACAAGGTCACCTTCTTTAAGCTCTTCCTTCGGGATAAATAAGGCATTTGAAAATTGCTCTATCGAAGTGCGCAGTAAACCTGTATTATACACTTCACCATAAAGCTGACGGGTAAAGGCAGAACAATCGATACCATTTTTTCCGGTACCACCAAAACGATATGGCGTACCATACCACTCTTCAATAAAAGTATATAAGGATTTGTTCCTGTTCTTTCCTTCCCTGATCTTGTTTATAGCAATGCTACGCTGCTCTGCAGTTTCGAGCTCGTCGGGTATAGAGCCGATCTGGTTGCGGTAAACCTGCTTTTTTTGGGTAAGTTTAACGTTGTTACTACCCCCATCAAGGGTAATACCATCGATAAACTCTGGTGTTTTTGAGGATTTAGCTGTAGAGCCCATTGGCTTGGGTGCAGCACATGATACCATGAAAATCAATGCGATGCATGTCGATAAGATAGTAGTTGTCTGCTTCATTTCGGCATGAATTTGAACAAAGATAAAAAAATTATCCATGGGGCAAAATTTACCCATTTCGTAGTGTTCCTTTATGTTTTCTTTTAATTCATCCTTATTTAAGGTTCAATAGCTCTTTTGGGACTTTACAAATCCATCTGATCTTCAAAAAAATAATTTGACAGAAGCCTTTATCTTTGACTTACAAAAACTTACGCCATCGCCCTTGAATGCCGACTTGCTTATATATTGCCCCTTCACTTCTTCCCGACTGCTATATGTCCTGAAATGGATTTTTACGGAGCAACTCGATATCGCTTTCAGGCTGACCAGCAATCTTGAAGAATGGAAGCGGTGTGAAGGCCCAAGGATCAATTACGATAAAGATGACCATGGACAAAATTCGTTGCGGATTATTCCCGGCAGTCTTTTGCAGGAAGAAACGATACGGAAACAGGAACTGTCCATAAACAGGTGGAAACACAGTACGATCCTGTTTTACAATCAACCGGGAGCTCCTATTCCTTTCGATATTTTTTCTGCTGTATTTTACCTGATCAGCCGCTATGAAGAATATTTGCCTCATGAGCAGGATAATCATGGCCGGTTTAAACAGGAGCAATCAGTAGCGGCACAATTTTCATTTTTGCAACAGCCGGTAGTAGATGAATGGCTCATGCATTTTGGTGAAATATTAGTGCAAAAAACCGGCGTAAAGATTAAAGCAAAAAATTTCGAGTTCCAACCTAGTTATGATGTTGATATTGCCTGGAAGTATTTGCACAAAGGCAATAAAAGATTATGGGGTGGATATCTTAAAGATGTTCTGACGTTTAATGTAAAAAGTGTTCTGGAACGCAGGGCTGTTTTAGCCGGCAAGCAAAAAGATCCTTATGATTGTTTTACCTGGTTGGATGAAATACACCAGCAGCATAAACTACAACCTTTATATTTTTTATTACTAGGCAAATTAAGCGATTACGATAAAAACGCAGACCCTGCTTTGCCTGCCATGCAAAAGCTGATGCTGGATTTATCGGCTCAATATGATCTGGGTATTCACCCTTCTTATGGGTCGCATGAATCGGCTAATATCCTGAAAGGAGAAATCGATATCCTGGTAAATGCCACACACAAAGCCATTACCAAAAGCAGGCAACATTATATCAAATTCACATTACCCGAAGCATACGAAAACCTTATTGCAGCAGGTATTACAGACGACTATTCGATGGGCTACGCATCCGGTAACGGATTCCGTGCCGGCACTTCCAATTCTTTTCCCTGGTATCATTTATTGAAAGAGCAGGAAACAGGGCTACGGGTTCATCCTTTTGTTTTTATGGATGCCACCTGCAGGTTTTATAACAAACAGAGCACGCAGGATGCGTGGCAGGAATTGGAAAGATTATGGTACGCTGTAAAAAAAGTAAATGGAACATTCATCAGCATCTGGCATAATCATATGTTGGGTAATAACAATGAAAATAAAAGTTGGCGAGAATTATATCTTAAAACTTTAAAGCAATTAGCACTTTGATGTCCTCTTGCTTTTAAACGGTTACTCCTTAATAACTTTTGGAAAGTTTCAAACTTTCCAAAAGTTAGGCGAAGGTATCTTTACTCCAAAGCATACACCGCAAATGAGGCCAGCCAATGTTCTCCGCCATAACTTCCGGTTACATTAGGCAATGTTTTTGCTAAAAATTCATTTGCTTTTGCACTAAAAAGTTTCTTCCATTTGTGGCCTTCAGGCAATTGCTTTGCTATGCCCTTCATACACCAGGCACGGCTAAAACTAAGTCCATCCAGATGTACAATCTGGTAATCGCTTCTATCACTTACTACAGGCAATGAGCATATTTGTTTGATGCTTCTGTCTTCATAAAAAGCGTTCAACCAGGTTACGAAGGCTTTGCGGGACAATATCCTTCTCATCAGATCTGCAATCTCTAAACTGGGAGAGAAAAAATCGCTGCCATCTGGTTCCATATAAGCCGGTGTAGCTTTATTGTCTTTATAGAAGTAAAGTGATTTTTGGATTACTTCTTTCTCAAACACGGTATCCTTTACAGCCCGAGCCCAATCGAGCGCAAATACCATGGCAAACGCAGTGTTGGGATGTACGCCGGTACGGTTGGGATAAGTTTGTTTGGGAAGATAGGCTTTCCAAAGTTTTAGGATCTCTTGTGTTAAAGGTTGTAAGGCTGTGTGCCATTTTTTGGCATCCGCATTATTCCAGGTAGCCAGTTCTTCATCCAGTTTCAACAGCCATGCCCAGCCATAGGTGCGTTCAAAGTTTTTGGCAACTTTATAAGTAGTGAAGTAGGCGGCTTCTGCTTTAATTTTATCGAGTTGAAAGGTATTGTTTAAAGTACTAATGATCTCTGCCCTATTCTTTAATTCAGGAAAAGTTTTTAATAATCGTACCAACATCCAATGGCCATGTACACTGCTGTGCCAATCGAAGCAACCATAAAAAGCAGGATGCAGCTCACTCGGTAGCAAACGCGCATCTGTAGCGCTGTTGGCAGTATGAGAGGTTTTATTGGGAAACTCCTGGTTGATACAATGTAGGGGAAGTTTGGAAAGTTGCTCCGCTACATCTGCAGTTAGTGATGGCGTGGATTGGGCAAATGCGCTGACCGGGAATAGAAAAAGTATTGTTCTTAAAAGATTAATAAACTTAACGTTCATCCAAATTGAATTTTAGTAAAAGTACTGAAATTAGGTTGTGGATGTAATGCTGCAAAACAAAAACGCTGAAAGCTATCAAAGCCTCCAGCGTTCCTCTCCATTAAAATTATGACTATGATTTTCTTGCCTTCTTCTTTTCTGCAAATTCAATTACTTCCAGTACATTACCGTGGTCCAGCCCTTTCCCGATGATCTTTTTATTCTCATCCAGCAAATATACTTTTGGAGTGGAATAGATATCATACTTGCTACGGTACTCTGTTTTATTATTGGCGTCTACCACATTTGTCCATTCTTTGATCTTTAATTTATCTACTGCTTTCTGAATATCGGTAAGGTCTCCTTCCGTTGATACACTATATACTTTTACGCCTTTTTTCTTTAAAGCCACGTTGTATAGTGAATCCAGTTGCGGAATTTCTTTCATGCAATGGCCACACTCTTTTGACCAGAATACAAGCATGGTATATTTTCCTTCTTCCTTGCTCAAGGTTTTATCCTGCAAGCTCCATATATCCTGCATTACAAGGTCGGGAGCAGTATTGCCTAGTACATTCGGAGCAATTTTTTTGGCGCGGTCTTCGTATTTAGCCAGACCTGCAGAGTCCAGCCAGTAAGCATCTCCTCTCATATAATACTTCTCTACAAGATGCACAAACACTTCATCCATGCCCATTACTTTGCTGCGTTCTGCATTGCCGGCCAGCCAATGCAAACTATATTTAAAAAGCTCTTTTGAATTCCTTGTTTTGGCCAGTAGTTTGTCCGATTCCATATTCATGGTATCCGGTAAAGGCAGAACCAATCTATTGAAATACTCATCCAGCCTTCCATCATATATCGGCGTATTCATGAGTCTGTTATCGTTAAAGTCAAACTTGTCCCAATAATGTTCTTTGTAATAAGTGTAGCTGTAAATAGAATCAATAGTTTTTGTACCTGCTATGTAATGCTTTCCCTCCGGAACTTCCGGTATTGTAAGGGCATTGAATATGGAAGCCAGGAAAGTGCCGGGATATTTTTTTACATAATCCTTGCGATACGCTGTAAGTTCTTTGCCCGTCTTTGCAGATCTATCTTTGATCGCCTGAGTATCAGCAGCATTCTTAGCTGTTTTCAACTCCTCCACATATACCCGCTGCTTCTTACCATAACCCATCAGGAACTTTTCATACTCAACATACCTGGTATTCTCGGGACTATTTTTAAAAGTGATATTCTCCGGTATATTCATGGTATCTACATTAATGCTAAACTCATCACCGTTCTGTAAAATGAATTCTGCAAATTTTGATCTGTTGTCGAAAAGGACCATATAAATACCGCCAAGTGTACTGTCCGTGGTCTCTATTATAGCCTTGCGTTTATTAATAACCTTGGCCGAATCTGTTTTATAAATAGTAGGTAAAGGTTTGGCGTAATAATGGGCCAGGTAAACATATTCGTCCTTCACATCCTGCTTAAAATTTACTTCTATCTTATAGCCGTCTTTTGCAAAGGATGCTATGCTCAAAGCAGAGCAAATCAAGCCTAATAGTTGTGTTTTCATTTTTACGTTTAATTACAAATTGTATTTTAAGATACGCAATAATAATACAGTCTTTTATATTATCCTTTCGCTTTCCCTTCTGTCCATTTAATTACTTCCATAATATTGTTATGATCCAACCCTTTTCCAATGATCTTTTTATTTTCATCTAAAAGATAAACCTTAGGTGTGGTGTAGGCATCATACTTGGTTTTGAATTGTGTATTGTTGTTAATGTCTGCAACGTTTACCCAGTCTTTGATCTTATTCTTATCAATGAATTTTTGAATCTCCGACAATTCACCGCCGCTTGCAATAGAATATATTTTCACGCCTTTGCCTTTCAGTTCTGCCCGGTACACAGAGTCCAGTTGTGGCACTTCTTTTTGGCAGGTACCGCAATCGTATGACCATATGATCAATACCGTATACTTTGCTTTCACCTCGTACAGCGGCATATCTTTTAAGGTGAATACATCCTGCATATTAAGGTCTGGCCCAATATTGCCCAATACATTCGGGGCAATTTTTTTAGCACGGTCCTCATACCACTCCAGGTCTTTGGCCGATAACCAATAGGCCTCTCCCTTCATGTAATATTGCTCTACAAGATGAACAAACACTTCATCCATGCCCATAATCTTGCTTTGCAATGCATTGGTGGCTAATGTGCGTAAGGTGTAACGGAATAATTCTTTAGTCCCTTTTGTGGCTTTCAATATTTTATCTGCTTCGTAGTTGATGCTGTCCGGAATCTGGTAGATCCATTTAGTAAAATAATCGTTGAGCTTAACATCATATATCGGTGTATTGATCAGGCGGTCATCTCTGAAATCAAAATTATCCCAATAGTGGGTTTTGAAATAAGTGTACGGATATAAGGTATCCACTGTTTTTCCATCTTCCAGGTAGTGCTTGCCTTCCGGAACTTCCGGAGCAAGCAATGCCTGAAATATTTTTGAAAGCAAAGTATTGGGATATTGCTTTATGTAGTTTTTACGATAAGCCGCTTGCTGATCGGCAAGCGCTGAAAGCTCTTTGGTAATAGCAGCTGTATCTGCCTGGTTTTTAGCGGTTGCCAGCTTATTCATTATGGCCTTATTTTTTTCAGTAAGGGTAAACATCATTTTATTGTACTCCTGGTTACGAGTGTTTTCAGGACTATTTTTAAATTCAAGACTTTCGGGCTTTTTTTCTTCGTTATTATTTATAGTCATGGAAAAATGGTTTCCATTATCCAGCAAAAATTCTGACAACTTGCCGTTGTGGTTATAAATCACCATATAAATCCCGCCCAGTATACTATCCTTCCGCTCAAATACAGCAGTTCGTTTATTCACCACCTTTGCAGAATCCATTTTATAAATAGTAGGAAGGTTTTTTGCAAAATAGTGGGCCAGGTAAACGATAGAATCAGACACATCCTGTTTAAAATTTACTTCTACTTTATATCCATTTTTAGCATGAGTAGCAAGCGAGCTAAGGAACAATAAAGCGATAATGGATATCTGTTTCATATTTTCCGGGTATTTTTTACAAGGGTATATTGGGTAGCTTTTGTTTGAGCGGTATGCTCAAAGCTAAAGAAGGTTTGAACGCAACAAGAAAAATCGGGCTACCTTTGCAAAGGATTAACAAGCAATATTAACATTGGCTAGAAAAAACAAAAAGACGGTAATTAACGAAATAAGGTTGGAACGCTATGCAGCAGAAGGCAAATCCATAGCGCATCTTGAAGATGGTAAAACCCTGTTTGTGGAAGGTGCAGTACCCGGCGACGTCGTGGAAGTGCTTGTCATGAAGAATAAGAAGAGCTATGCGGAAGGCAAAGCCATGAAGGTGCTCGTTCCTTCGCCAGATAGAGTGGGGCCTTTCTGCCAACATTTTGGCGTATGCGGAGGCTGTAAGTGGCAAATGCTTCCTTATGAAAAACAACTGGAGTATAAACAGATACAAGTTACAGACCAGCTTACGCGCATTGGTCATGTTGAACTACCCCCAATCGAAACCATAGTCGGAAGTGCTGTCACCAGAAATTACAGGAATAAACTGGAATTTACCTTTAGTGAGTTAAGTTATCTTACCCGCGAAGAAATAGATGCGGCTGGTGATGGTGAAATAAAACGCAGACCAGCGTTGGGTTTCCATGCTCCCGGTATGTTCGATAAAATAGTAGATATTCAAACCTGCTACCTGCAGCCTGAACCTACTAATAAGATCAAAAACCTGCTTCGTAAAATTGCGCTTGAACATAACCTTCCTTTTTATGATCACCGTAAACAAGAAGGTTGGTTGCGTAATGTCGTGATCAGAGTGGCTACCAGTGGCGAAACCATGGTTAACCTCATTGTGCAGCACGACAGGGAAGAACTTAAAATGATACTGGATACTTTGCTGCTGGAGGTGCCTGAAATTACTTCCCTGCATTATACCATCAACCCGAAGGTGAATGATACCATTTATGATCTGAAGGTTACTACTTATAAAGGCAAAGGTTATATAGAAGAATACCTGGAAGAATACCGGTTCAAGATATCTCCCAAATCATTTTTCCAGACCAATACGCGCCAGGCTGAAAAGCTATACCAGATCACCCGCGACTTTGCAGGCCTTACCGGTAAAGAAGTGGTGTATGATCTTTATTGCGGTACCGGAAGTATCGGTATCTTTTTATCGAAAGGGGCAAAAAAAATAATTGGTATAGAGGCTGTTCCCGATGCTATTGAAGATGCTAAACTGAATGCCAGCTGGAATGGACTGGAGCATTGCCAGTTTTTTGCCGGTGATGTAAGCGATATTGCTACTGATGCTTTCTTTGAGATACATGGAAGACCTGATGTCATCATTACCGACCCGCCACGTGCGGGTATGCATGAAAAGCTGGTACAACAATTGCTTCGCATAAAAGCGCCACGTGTGGTGTATGTAAGCTGCAACCCTGCTACACAGGCGCGCGATCTACAGTTACTGGATGAAGCTTACAAGATCATTAAACTGCAACCAGTCGATATGTTTCCACACACACACCATATTGAAAATGTGGCTTTACTGGAATTAAGATAACATTCACCGAAAAGTAATGGATGATCGTGATATTGTTAAGTACCTTTATCAGGAGAAAATAAAACGTTCATTCTAAAAACAAGGAATATGTTTAACAAAGAATCTTTCACGCTCAATGGCGAGAGCCTTTTGAAAAAGGTAAAAGAATTGATTGCAGAAGGTAATATCCGGAAAATAACCATTACCGATAAGTCGGGCAAGGAGCTTATGTCGTTCCCATTGAACGTAGGACTTGTAGGAGCTTTGCTGGCACCGGTTCTTGCAGCTGTAGGTGCGTTGGCAGCTTTAATAGGCGAATGTACTATTACTGTGGATAGAGAAGCGCCGAAGGAAGAAGAGAAGGTTGGTTAAGCTACATTATTTTTATAAAGTAAAAGCGTCCCCATATCGGGACGCTTTTTTTGCTTTTATTAATTGAGTTTAAAAGTTATCGGTAAGGTATAATAAACGCTTACATTTTTTCCGGCTTGTCTGCCAGGGCTCCAATCCGGCATATTGTTAAGCACTCGTATTGTTTCAGCATCAAAATCAGCGTTCAGACCTCTTACTATTTTCACATCTACAACATTCCCAGCTTCGTTTACTACAAATTGGCCTATAACCTGTCCCTCAATTTTATCTTTCCTTGCTGCTTCAGGATAACGAATGTTGGTAGCCAGATAATTCACCAGGCTGTCCTGCCCTCCCGGGAATTCGGGCATTTGCTCTACTGTAGTAAAAATTTCTTTTTGATTTTGTGCTTGCGGGTCTAGCATGACCATTTTCTCGCCTTGTTTTTCCTGGTAGTATAAATTTTCACTGCCGGTTGCTTTTATATTTTCCCGTGTTATCTTCTTTGCATCGGAATTTGCCGTTTTATTCTTTTTGTCCTGGGCCATCAGGTTACTTTGTGACTGGAAAACAATAACAGCAACTGCCAAAGCTGCGGAGAAAATAATTGTGGCTCCGCGACGTTTATTATTAGTCGCCCTTTTGCTGTATAGCATCATAATTCTTCGTTTTATTGGATGATGAAAAAAAGATTGTAATAAATTGAATTGTTGTGTGTGAAAATGTTGATTGAGTAATAGTGTGGCATACTCTTCCTGGTCATTTGCTGCAAGTGCATCTGCTTCAAATTCATGAACCGTTTCCAATTCCTTTTGTATGAAATAGAATATGACTACCGGAAAGAAAAAGCACCATAGCATGTTTAGAAAAAGCTTATCATAATGATGTTTGCTGCGAAGATGGGCCAACTCGTGTTTTAAAATTTCGGGTTTGATATCATCGTCCGGAAATAAGATTTTGTTTCCTAAACTGGCAGGACCAATTCCTGTATTCAATGCAATTCGATATCCATTTTCTTTTCTGAAATTTTGCTTCTTTAAAAAGATACTTAGCCTTAAAATCCGGTATAAAAAATAACCTGACATCAGGGCGACTCCCGAGAGGTATGCCCATAATAACCAATCAATATTTTGGACATTATTGTTGTCCTGATTACCGATTAGTATTACGTCTGGCAGTAGTTGAGCTGCGGTTATAATTGTTCCACTATTTGCCAACGCCAAGTCCAATTTTACGAAGGGCAGAGCAATAGAAATAATAATACAAGACAATAAATAAAACCGGCTCCACTTCTGGTTATCTCCGTTTTTCAGAAATAAAACGTAGAGTGCAAATAGTAACAAGGCATACAGGTTGGCCAATAAAAAATAACGGATCATGGCAAATATTTTTAGATGATTATTTTGATTTTTTCATTTCTTTCAAAATCTCTTCAAGATCAGAAGCCGAGATATCTTTTTCTTTGGCAAAGAAGGAAAGCATATTACTGAACGATCCGTTGAAATAGCCTTTTACCAATTGTTTCATAGATTGCTTGCTATACACTTCCTTTTTAACCCTGGGCTTATACAAATGCGACTTACCAATACTTTCTGCAACTACAAATTCTTTATCCTGTAATATTTTCAATATGGTACTTACCGTATTGTAATGTGGCTTAGGTTCAGGCAATGTATCAATAATGTCTTTGGTAAATCCCTTTTCAATTTTCCATAAAGCTTGCATGATCTGCTCTTCCGCTTTGGTTAATGGTTTAAATACAGGCATCTTTTCAATTTTTAAACTAAGTTTTTAGTTGTAGTAAATCAAAGGTAAACTAATTTCTTAGTTGAACAACTAATTTTTTAGTTTTCGGTTTTTTCTTTCCTATCTCCCGGTAGAGACGTTGCATGCAACGTCTCTACCGGGAGATAGGAAAACAAGCCATAAAACCAAACGTACCCAATACTCAAATGCAACGTTATTCCTTACTTTTGCAGCATGACAGAAAAGCCATTACTCGAGGTATGCCTTTCGCCGGCATTGCTTCATCTTTACGATACAAATGATACTATCGTAGTTATTATAGATGTATTCCGTGCTACTTCCACAATTGCTGCTGCTTTGCATAATGGTGCCCGGGTAGTCATCCCCGTTGCTTCAGTTGAGGAATGTATTGCTATGAAAGATACGGTTGATAATTGCATTACTGCGGGCGAACGTGACGGACAGGTTGCGCCAGGATTGCAATATGGTAATTCACCTTTTGAATATCCCAATGAATTTATAACCGGGAAAACGCTGGCGCTTACCACTACCAATGGTACTAAACTATTACATATGGTTAAAGATGCGGATACTATTATCACAGGTTCCTTCCTTAATCTTGATGCAGCGTGCCAGTACCTGATCAAAAGAAATAAAAAGGTTTTGTTGGCCTGTTCTGCCTGGAAGGATAGAGTGAATATGGAAGATACTTTATTTGCCGGTGCTGTGGCAGATGCATTGAAGGATCAATTTACTATAGAATGTGATAGCGCCAGGATTGCATCTGCTTTGTATCAGCAAGCTAAAGGGTTTCCTACATTGCTGGATTTTCTGAAAGACAGTTCGCATTACCGGCGTCTTTCCGGCTTTGGCCTGGTAAAGGATATGGAATATTGCACCACACCTAATCTACATCCTGTAGTTCCTATTTACAATGGTAAGGAGCTGGAGATTGAAGGTATTATGGGAACGCTTTAAAATATTTTACCAACTAAAACAATTCAATGAGAATCATATCCTACAATGTAAATGGCCTAAGAAGCGCCATGACCAAAGGTTTTGTAGAATGGCTGGCAACAGACCCGGCAGATGTAATCTGCCTGCAGGAAATTAAGGCCCATAAAGAAAATGTTGACTATGCAAAGATTGAAGCATTGGGTTACGAAACATTCTGGTATCCGGCGGAAAAGAAAGGATATAGTGGTGTTGCGATTTTTACTAAAAGAAAACCTGAACTGGTTCAATTGGGTAATGGCCTTATGCAAAGCGATGCAGAAGGCAGAGTGATCCGTGCAGACTTTGGTGATGTTACTTTGGTAAATGCATACTTTCCAAGTGGATCCAGTGGTGAAATACGCCAGGAATATAAGTTTCAGTGGTTAAACGAATTCTTCGATTACATTTATGAGCTAAAGAAGACGCGACCGAACTTAATCATAACCGGCGATTATAATATTTGTCACCAACCTATTGACATCCATAATCCGATCAGTAATAAAGACAGTAGTGGCTTCCTGCCCGAAGAGCGTGGCTGGATGGACAAATGGTTTGAGAGTGGCTTTGTAGATACTTTTCGCTATTTCAATCCGCATCCGCATCAATATAGCTGGTGGAGTTTCCGGGCCAATTCAAGGGCGAATAATAAGGGCTGGAGAATTGATTATATCAGTGTGAGCAAAAGCCTGGAGCAAAAGCTGAAGGATGCTGCTATTTATCCTGATGTAAAACATTCAGATCATTGTCCGGTATATGCCGAAATTGAATTTTAGCTATAAAAAAATACCGCATCATTATGATGCGGCATTTTTTTATCTGAAGAAAAACTTAACTTAAGTGTTGTTGAATTTTTTTATCAAATGCTGATTTTGGAGCTGCGCCAACTTGTTTATCCACTACCTGGCCGTTCTTGATGAACAGTACGCATGGAATGCTGGTTACACCATAATTTACAGATAAATTAGGGTTCTCGTCCACATTTACTTTACCTACATTCACTTTACCTTCGTATTCTTTTGAAAGTGCATCGATGGTTGGTCCTAAAGCGATACAAGGTCCGCACCATGGAGCCCAAAAGTCAACTACTGTTAAATTTGCAGATTGCAGAACTTCGTTGTCGAAATTTGCATCGGTGAATACTGCTGCCATTTTATTTTCTGTTTAAATTTTACAAAGAAAGGACAAAGGTAAGGGTAAAACTTATATTGCAACAATAGTGGCATCGAATACGCTTATAAAGATGCGCTATAAATTAATATAAGTTTGCGTACTCATTAACATCAAATATTGTGTTACAGGACTTTAAGGATTATTACAGCAGGTTGGATATAACATTTACCGCTACTGAAGCAGAGATAAAAGCTGCCTACCGGAAAATGGCCAGGGAAAATCATCCGGATATGCATCCTGAAGAATCAGCATTTTATACAGAAAAATTCCAGGAAATCACGGAAGCCTATGAAGTCTTGTCTGACCCGCTGAAAAAGGGAAATTACGATTTCCGCTACCGGCAATTAGTACTTCATGAGGGGCCACAATATGAGTATTTTGAAGATGATACCCCCGAAAATACAAACACGTACGAACATCGGTACACTACGAGAAACAAACGGAAAACTTCCTATTTTTCCTACGGAATAATGGCCGTCCTGGCTTTACAGCTGATTCGTTCTGTGTTCGGCAATAGTACCAACTTTCCAGAGCCGGCTGCTTATAGAAGTGACGCACCTGTTTCTTTACATATCCAACACTTGCTGGATTCGATGGAAACATCGCCTGATTCCAATTTTTTTCATCCGGCTAAAATACCAGACTTCTCTAATAAAGATACGACGGTAATTTTTAGCAAGTGAGCTATTAGGAAAATAAAAATTTATATCTTAGTTTTACTGCTCCAAACTCCTGAAGATGAAACCTGAAAATGCTTTCCGCAAGCGAAAAGCTTTTTTGTTGTTACTGACGTGTATCTGCTTTTTTGTAGCAGGTATTACTGTGCTCACTTTAGGCGCAGTATTTCATGTAAATCCTCAAATCACTTTTGCAGGATTATTCAAATTACAGCCTTTTATCAATCTTGTGTACACTATTGTTCCATAACTTGGCCACATTAGTTTTTTCTATAAAAGATCGGCGACCCTTTAAGGATCGCCGATCTTTTTTTGCAGATTTGTCAAACTTCCGGACTTTAATTTTGTATCATTATCGTTGTAAAAAAGAGTTGCTTAACTCACCTCTACTTTATATAAAATATCCGCAGTTTGTAAATATTCAATCAGGTCATCGTTGACCAATAATTTTCCATTACCGGTACGCAACCCTGCTCTCCTTTCTGTTTCTTCATCCGTTACCTGGATGGTTACTTCGCAGCCACCGGGATTTTGTTGGATATTGCGTTGCAGGAAATTTACAAAATCGAGGTCCACCTTTTCAAGCGGTAACGACAGGGATAGCCTTTTGGTGTATTTGGTTTTTACATCGCTCAATAACATTACACCCGATATTCTAAACTCCAATTGTCCGGGACGGAAGCGGCTTTCATCGTAGGTGCCTGTTATCATAAGCTTTTGCGATTCCTGCAAATAATCTCCGTAATGCACATAGTTTTCTTTCCAGAAATTCATTTCAAGATTGCCGGAATAATCATTCAGGATCATACGACCATATTTATCTCCCTTTTTGGAAATACCATGATAAGGTGCAGAAACAAATCCTGCAATACGTACCTGCCTGCCTTTGAAATTTTCCAATTCGTTTATAGGAACGATATTGTAATGCTGCATCTCAAATTTAAATCCATCCAATGGATGTCCGCTCAAGTAAATACCAATGGTTTCTTTTTCTTTTTCCAGAAGATCATGTAAGGTCCATGGTTCACACTTAGGTAAATCTGGTGGCTTGATATCCGGCATTTCGGCATCGCCAAACAAACTATTAACCGACAGTGATGATGCGGCCTGAAACTGGCTACCAAAGCGGATTACACGTTCCAATCCCGTAATAGGATCCATGGCCGGAGTATGGAAAAACTGTGCCCTGTGATATTCTTTATAACAATCAAACCCGCCAGCCAGTATAAGGCTTTCTAGAGATTTTTTGTTTACTGTGCGTTGGTTCACACGCGTGATCAGATCGAAGATAGATTTGTAAGGCCCGCCATTTTCACGTTCTGTAAGAATATCTTCTATCGCAGCTTCGCCCACACCTTTAATAGCGCCCAATCCAAAACGAATTACCCCTTCACGATTAGGTGAAAAGCCTTTGATAGACTCATTAATATCAGGACCCAGCACTTTAATACCCATACGCTGACACTCTTCCATAAAGAAGGTGATCTTCTCAATGCTGTTGGCATTGTTCATGACCGCAGCCATAAATTCGGAAGGATAATGTGCTTTTAAATAAGCCGTTTGATAGGCCACAAAAGCGTAACAGGTAGAGTGCGATTTATTGAAAGCGTATTGTGCAAAGGCTTCCCAGTCGGTCCATATCTTTTCCAGTTTATCGGCAGGGTGTCCTTTTGCGGTAGCACCTTCAATAAACTGAACCTTCATTTTATCCAGTACAGCCTTTTGTTTTTTACCCATCGCCTTACGCAATACGTCGGCATCTCCTTTGGAGAAACCGCCGATAGATTGCGATAGCAACATCACCTGTTCCTGGTACACGGTGATACCATAAGTATCGGCCAGGTATTCTTCCATTTCAGGAAGATCGTAGGTGATCTCTTCACGCCCATGTTTACGGGCAATAAAGTTAGGAATGTATGCAATAGGCCCCGGACGATACAAGGCATTCATGGCAATAAGATCGGCGAACTTATCGGGCTTCAGGTTTTGCAGATGTTTCTGCATACCCGGGCTCTCAAACTGGAAAGTCGCATTGGTATCACCACGTTGATAAAGCTCATACGTCTCCGGATCATCAAGAGGCACATCATCAATGATAATGTCGATACCATGGTTACGCTTGATCAGATGAAGTGCATCTTTCAGGATAGTAAGGGTTTTTAATCCCAAAAAATCCATCTTGATTACACCTGCATTTTCAATTACGTTACCTTCAAACTGGGTAACTAACAGGTTGATATCCTTTACCGTACTTACCGGTATCAGTTCCGAAAGATCCTTAGGCGCAATGATGATACCTGCTGCGTGAATACCGGTATTTCTTACTGATCCTTCCAGTTTTTCAGCGCCACGTACCACATCACCTTGGAGGTTCGATTCTTCCAGTATTTCACGAAGACGCCGCACATTCACCAGGTCTTCTTCCTGCAACCCTTCTTTTTCTTTAAGACTTTTTTCTTCTTTTGTTGAAACATCAATAGGCGCCCGCAGCATACGTTTAAGGGAAATGCCTGGCTTATCTGGTACCAGTTTTGCAAGTGCATTGGCATCGGGCAAAGGAAGATCCAATACACGCGCCACATCTTTGATACTGGATTTTGCAGCCATGGTACCATAGGTAACAATGTGTGCGACCTGGTTCTTACCATATTTATCTACCACATAGTCAATTACTTTCTGGCGGCCGATATCATCAAAATCCGTATCGATATCCGGCATGGACTTACGATCTGGGTTCAGGAAACGCTCAAACAGCAAGTTGTACTTAATAGGATCGATATTGGTAATGCCAATACAATATGCCACAGCACTACCCGCAGCCGAGCCACGACCCGGCCCTATAAATACACCAAGATCACGGCCGGCCCTGATAAAGTCGGATACAATAAGGAAGTAACCGGCAAACCCCATAGTGCGTATGGTAAACAACTCAAAGTTGATACGCTCTTCTATTTCAGCTGTTATCTCTTTATACCGGTCTCTTGCTCCGGTCCAGGTGAGGTGTTCCAGGAATGCATCCTGGTCATCGTTGAATTCAGGGGGTACTTTAAAGTGTGGTAACAAAATATCACGCTCTAATTTGAGCGGTTTTATCTTGTCCACAATCAACTGTGTATTATCAATAGCTTGCGGTACATCATGAAACAGACGGGCCATTTCATCCGTTTTCTTAAAATAAAACTGATCGTTATAAAAAGCGAAACGGGAGTTTTTAGGACGTTGTTCATCATCGTCTGAAAACTCTTTATTGGTAGGCGTACTTTGTTTTTCTCCGGTATTGATGCACAATAAAATATCATGCGCGTTGGCATCTTCCTGCTCTACATAATGTGAGTCGTTGGATGCTATAATGGGCACATTATATTTTTTTGCAAACTTTAATAGTACTTCATTTACTTTAATCTGTTCCGGTATTTCATGGCGCTGTAATTCTACATAATAATCATCGCCAAAAAGATCGAGCCACCACTTAAATTCCTTTTCCGCCTCTTCTTCCGACTTTTTTAAAATGGCCTGTGGCACCGAAGCACCAATACAACAGGTAGTAGCGATCAGGCCTTCGTGATATTGCAATATCAGCTCCTTATCAATACGTGGATATTTACCGTACAAACCTTCCATGAAGCCCAATGAGCATAGCTTTACAAGGTTTTGATATCCTTTTTCATCTTTAGCCAGGAACAGCTGGTGGTATCTTTTATCTTTACCTTCTTCGCGGGTAAATTGCCGTTTGTGCCTGTTTTCTACCAGGTACACTTCGCAGCCTACTACTGGCTTTACTACGGGTTCTTTTATCTCTTTACCTTCAGCTGTGGTGCCTACCACTTTGGTATTCTTCCAGGCCTGGGCTACAAATTCAAAGGCACCAAACATATTGCCATGATCGGTAATGGCTACAGCGGGCATATTATCTTTTTCAGCCTTTTTAAACAGGCGGCTGATGGAAGATGCTCCATCCAATAAAGAAAACTGGGTATGATTATGTAAGTGGGAAAACTGCATTTTTATGTCTGATGTGATGATGTCTGATTTTTTGATGTTTCATTTTGTGTTTAGCCAATTTGTGTTGAGAAAAGGGGTTAAATCAGAAATCAAAACGTCAGGAATCCTACATTTTTTGAACTTACAAAGTAACGAAAAAAGGCGGGGTTAAGGAGAGCCGATTTTTCCACAAAGCAGGAGACTATCTGCTATTTATAAAGTAGTACCAGGCTGAAGGAAGAATGATTGTAATTAATAAAATACATAAACCCATTACCCAAAAGTGCCTTAAATAGCCATCATTGTCCATTTTATGGAGTACTAAAGTGCCGGAACTTCGTATAGCATACTTTAAATCCTTTTTTATGAAACAAGTAATTATTATCATACTGCTTTTTGCTGGTTTACAGGGCTTCGGGCAACAACAACCCTATTGGCATAATGTTCTTTCCGGAACTACAAAAAAGCTATTGAGTATTTCCTTTGGAGATGCGGCTACAGGATATATTGGGGGCGAAGACAGCCTTTTATTGAAAACAACTGATGGCGGGGAAACGTGGCACCCCATTTCCCTTACTGGCGTGCTTCTTCCATTAGGGGCCGATGATATTGAGGACGTAGAATTTCTTTCTGCTTCGGTAGGGTATATTACAGCGACCAACCACACTTTCCCTTACCTTAGGGGAGATGTGTATAAAACCAGCAACGGCGGTACTTCCTGGACATTTGTAGATGCCGGAAATACTGCTGCTTACCGCACTCATTTCCTTGCTGAAGGCGAAGGGTATGTGATTGGTTCTGCTTTTTTTGCAGGGAATGTAGTGAGTAAGATAAGTGCAGGCGCTCCTGCCGATTATCATACCTTTTCCTTCAACCCTTCGGCATTCAATTTATCTATTGATTTCCTGAATACGCAGACCGGAATTGTAGGTGGCGAAATGGGACAGGTATATCGCACCTTTAATGAAGGCTCTACCTGGGATACCATTCAGGCAAGCCCATTCGATACTGCTATTTATGCCATCAAGTTTCTGAATGACAGCACCATACTTGCAGCGACTGTAGGCGTACTGCTTATAAGCCATGATACCGGCAGCACCTGGGATACGGACTTCGGCTCGCTCACATTTGATTATCCGGTGATGAAAGCAATAACTTTTTCGTTGAAAGATTCTTTTATTGCTGTTGGAAATGGTGAAACGGTTCCTGAAGAAGGCCTTATTTACTGGCATGATCATACGGCTAATAAATTTCAACATGTAGATCATCCTTTATATAGTGTAGCCATGAGCAATGATACCATAGCCTATGCTGTGGGCGATAGCGGATTAATTGTTACCAACAAACCTGCACCGGTTAATGGTATTGATGCACCAGCTTCTATTGTAGAAAAATTAAAGCTATATCCAAATCCAACTACAGGAATGTGCACAACAGTACTACCCATACCTCATACCATAAAAGTGTATGATATTTCCGGAAAATTAATTTTGAACAATGATAAACCGGCCTTAAAACAATCGCTGAATTTGTCTGCTTATGCTTCAGGAACTTATTATCTCGATATAGAAACAGAACTTGGAAAGATAAGCAGGAAACTGGTTTTGCTGCAATAGACAGGATTAATGGTGAGTGCTTTATTGAGGGGGGTGTTGTTATCTTACAAGAACAATATCCCCTTTTTTTGTTAGTTCCGTGCCGCGGCAATCGCTATACCTGGAGTAATAAAAATAAGTGCCGGCATCGCAGGGCTTATCTTTAAAACGACCATCCCACCTGGCTTGCAGGCCTTTACCATAAAACAATCTTTCTCCAAAACGGTTGTATACACTGAACTCCAATGAAGACATATCTATTGCATTCATGGGTTGAAAATAATCGTTTCTGCCATCTTCGTTAGGACTGAAAGCATTGGGCATAAAGAGTTGTGGGCATGCAGAGCCACAATATTTTGTATTAATAGTTACAGCGGCTTCCTGTTTACACCCTTCTTTTGTAGTAATATCGACGGTTAATGTTCCGGATTTACCGGTTTGTATGATTTGTGTGGTGGCGCCTATACTCCAGATATATGTGGCAGCGTCATCAGGATAGGCAGAAAGACTTATGATACTATCGCGGCAAATCAAAGTATCACCAGGAAGTATATATGCCAAAGGAATTTCCTTTACCAGTATATCATCAAACAAAAAATAGCTCATACCGTAGTGAAATTGCTCTTCGCCAAAAGCTCCCGGCAACATCGTGGAATCGGTTTCTTCATCAATGCGAAAATTACCAATGATAATCTTAGTTTCCCCACCCTCTGCTATAAAACAGCCAGACACTTTAGTCCACGTATTCCTATCCGTTATCACCCCCAATTTGTTTTCCACTTCAGGAACTTCTTCAATCAATAACAAGTCTGATACAGTAGCAAAGTTGTAATGCTTGTCTGTAAAGGCAATGCCCAGTTTATCAATACCGAAATTGATGACCGGAGCTTTCAACATAGGCTTCACATACATTTCTGCATAGTACATGGTATTCGCTTTTAGTGGCTCGCTGAGTTCACCCTGTATATACTCTCTGTTGTACGCCGGCATGGAAGAGAAATACCCCAGAACATAGGCGCCAATTATTCCCTTGCCGCCATGAGGCAAAGTGCCGCAATAGTCGAGCATACCGGCATCGCCCATAAATTGTGTGCTAAAATAATCTGGTGTGTTATAGTAGCTTGCCCAGTCATGCACAAAGTCTTCGAGCAAAAGGCCTGAACCTGTTGGAGGATAAATATATTCCTCAAACCCTCCATTGTGCACAAGATTTTGTGCATTGCAAAGGTTCATTCCGAAGAAGAGAATAGAGGTTAGAGTAAGGGTTAATACACGCATCACAATGAGGAGTAATTATAATCATTCAGACAGTCATTTAACAATGAGTCGTTGGATAACATTCATAAGGATAAAGTACTTCGTATGGTGAGCCCATAATAGAAAGAGCCCCTTTGCATAGACGCAAAAGGGCTCATGTATCTTAGTCTGGAAACGTATCTTATTTATTCATAGTAGCCAGGAACTCTTCGTTACTTTTTGTCCCTCTCATCTGATTCATCAGGAAGTTCATGGCTTCATCGGTATTCATACCACCAATATGGTTGCGGAGCACCCACATTTTACCCAGGGTTTCTTTATCCAGCAACAGATCATCACGACGGGTAGAAGAAGATGTAATGTCGATAGCAGGGAAAATACGTTTATTAGCCAGCTTACGATCGAGCTGTAATTCCATATTACCGGTACCTTTAAATTCTTCAAAGATCACCTCATCCATACGGGAACCCGTATCAATAAGGGCTGTAGCTAATATAGTAAGGGAACCGCCGTTTTCAATTTTACGGGCAGCACCAAAAAATTGTTTCGGTTTCTGCATTGCATTTGCCTCCACACCACCGCTTAATACTTTACCACTGGAAGGTGCAACGGTATTGTGTGCGCGGGCAAGACGGGTAATAGAATCCAGGAGGATAACCACATCGTGACCCACTTCTACCAGGCGTTTTGCTTTCTGTAAAGCTATCTGGGAAACTTTTACGTGTTTATCGGCAGGTTCATCAAATGTGGATGCAATTACTTCTGCATTTACACTGCGTTGCATATCGGTAACCTCTTCCGGACGCTCATCAATCAACACGATCATCAGATAGCATTCCGGATGATTAGCCGCGATAGCATTCGCCACTTCTTTCAGCAACATGGTTTTACCTGTTTTGGGTTGGGCCACGATCAATCCGCGCTGGCCTTTACCTATAGGGGTAAACAGATCAATAATACGGGTGCTGTAGTTGTTGGATGTAGAGGTAAGGTTTAATTTTTCGCTTGGAAAAAGCGGTGTAAGATAATCAAATGGTACACGGTCTCTGATCTCTTCAGGCAGGCGGCCATTGATATGTTCTACTTTTAATAGGGCGAAATATTTCTCCCCTTCTTTCGGCGGACGAACATTACCGGTAACAGTATCGCCGGTTTTGAGGCCAAATAATTTTATCTGGGAAGGAGAAACGTAAATATCATCGGGAGAACTGAGGTAGTTATAATCGCTGCTGCGTAAAAAGCCATATCCGTCAGGCATCATTTCCAACACACCTTCGCCCGGAATGATACCGTCAAATTCTATATTGAAATGAGATTCATTTTGTGGTCTTTGCTGGGGTCGGTTGCCATCTCTCGGCGGGCGATTTTGTTGGTATGGCTCTCTTGGCGTTTCTGAAGTTTGTTCTTTCTTTTCTTCAGTATCAGCAATTATTTCAGGTTGCTGTTGCTGAGGGACGTTTTCTGCAGGCAATTCCTCTTTAACTTCAGGAGTTTCATTGCTTTCCGGTTGCGGCTCATCAAAATAAGTTGCATCGGGTTTTATTTCCTGCACTTTATCTTCCCTGGTGGTATTAAAATCCGGAGTTCTTTCAGGTCTGTGCGCTACAGGTTTGCGCTCTCTTCTTGCTTTTGCCGGTTTTTCTTCACTTGCAGTTTCTGAAGCCGCTATTTCTACGGGCTCTTCTTTCACTGTTTCTGGTTCTGCAATTTCTTCTTTTTTATCTTCCTGCTCTTTGGGTTTGCGCCCTCTTTTTTTCTTTGGCTCTTCGGCTAAAGCACCTTCTGATGCTTTTAGAGCCTGTTTATCTAATATACGATATACCAGATCTTGTTTTCCGAGTTTCTTAGCATCGTTTATACTAAGCCCTTCAGCAATGTCCAGTAATTCAGGAACGAGCATGTCGTTCAGTTGCAAAATGTCGTAAGCCATTCAATTGTGGGATTTACTAATCTTAATGTGGGATGGAATCAAATGATTCTATTAATATGAGGTTATAAATAAAAATTTAACGGGAACTTGAAGCTTAGCATATTCTTTGAGGGGAAACAGTAAGCGGATTTTTTTTGAACATCAGCCAAAAGGATGGAATCAATGGCAGTAATGTCCTGCAATTTTACGATTTGTTTTCCAAATAAGGAAAAATTTCTTTTGTTAACATCATTATGTAGCCCTTTAACTATACTGCTATTCAACAATTTTACTACGCAATACAATTACATTACCCCTTTTGTTCAGTACTTTTGCCAGCTATATTTTTTGAAAAATGATGCTGATTTATTGTTACGATGCCTGGTGTGGATGGTGTTACGGATTTAGTCCGGTAATTAAAAAAATTGAAACTGAGTTCAAAGGCCGGCTTGCCGTCGAGGTATTAAGCGGAGGTATGATGCTTCCTGATCAACCCAAACCAATTGGCCTTACTGCTCCTTATATACGTGACGCCTATAAAACGGTGGAAGAATATACCGGAATTACCTTTGGTGAAGATTACCTCTGGCATATTTTTAATCCGGAAAAAAGCGACTGGTTTCCTGATTCAGAGAAAGCTGCTATAGCCTTGAGTATTATTAAAGAATACCAACCTGAGCAAGCGGTCTCCTACGCAGCAGATCTCCAATATTCATTACACTATGAAGGCAGGGATCTTACTGACGATGAAGCTTACAGGCACCTATTGCCCAAATATGAAATAGATGCGGAAACCTTTTACCGTGATCTGCGAAGCGAAAAATTTAAAGAAAAAGCTCATTATGATTTTGCTTTAGTAAAACAACTGCAGGTAAGCAGCTTTCCTCAATTACTGTTACAAACTTCATCCAATAAATTTTACCTGGTCGCCAAAGGGTTTACCGATTATGAAACTGTAAAATCCAGGCTGGAAAAGATATTGGAAGAAGTGAGCTAATACTTTGCTTCTTGAATATGCTCTTATCTAAGGATTTATAAATAACCTTGTATGCCTCGAAACCTTTCTCTTAAAGCAGTTTACTTATTGATGATACTCACATCATCCTCATTATATTTTTCCTGCGGGAAACATCAAAAAGGTAAAGGGGAGATTAAATCTGTATTGATTTTGGGTAATAGCATTGTAGAACATGGAGCTGCGCCGCAAATAGGATGGCATGGCAATTGGGGAATGGCCGCAACAACACGTGATAGTGATTTTGTGCACTTATTGATCAAAGAAATTAAAGCAAAAGACTCTAATGTAACTTTTGCTTTTGCTAACATAGGAGGCTTTGAATTTATGCCGGATTTCGATTTCCATCGGCTGGATTCCTTTTCCAGACCAGATATGCTCATTCTTAGATTCTCTGAAAATGTTAATGGTACCACGCTTACTAATGATGAGCTTAGAAAAAATTACGATAAACTTATTCATTACATCGATCCGGAAGATAAAGCAGTGAAGGTGATCGTTACCGGTATATGGCACAAACCGGAAACACATGCTATGCAGAAAAAATACGCTGCAGAACATGGTTACATATTTGTTAGAAATGATGATTTGCTTGCCGATTCTACCAATACTGCAAAAGGTTTATTTGCCAATAAAGATGTAGCTGCCCATCCATCAGATAAGGGTATGCGTAACATAAAAGAACGGATATGGGAACAGATAAAAGAATATTTCTAAACTAGGCTGCTTAAAAGCAAACAAGCAACATCGAATAGAAGTTGCTTGTTTGCTTTTAAGGTATTATCGTTGTTACTTATTCGCCCATTTATCCAATTGCTTTATAGCAACACTTAAGTCCTTTGGAATAGGAGCAATGATATCCATTTTTTCACCTTTTCGGTTAATGAAAATAAGTTCAGACGCATGCAAGGCAAGCCTTTTTAACAACGGCCTTTCCTCTTCTTCATTTTCGGCAAGTTTAAATTTCTTTTTGATAGAAGAAAGCAGCAGCGTGCCTCCTGTTCCATAAAAAGGATCGCAAACTATTGAATTGCCCAGGTGTTCCATGTGAACCCTGATCTGATGTGTACGCCCTGTAAATATGCGCAACCGCAACAAGGAAAACCCATTCCAGCTTTGTTTCAATTCATAATCGGTGTGTGCAAACCGTCCCTTTTTCTGAACGCTCATTCTGCCTTTACGTACAGGATGCTCGGCTATTGGCGCAATTATAGTTCCGGCTTGCTTTATAGGCTTACCATTCACTATGGCGAGGTAATATTTTTCTACATTGCGGCCTTCAAAAAGCTGCGACATGTACTTATGACTTTCCTCATTTTTTGCAAAAACGATAAGTCCGCTGGTATCTTTATCCAGTCGGTGTACTACAAATAATTGCTTGTAACTCGCAGCCAATTGATGGTACAGGCAAGGTATTGTATCGTTATAGCGGTCGGGTATACTTAACAGTCCGCTAGGCTTATTTACCGCAACGATATCTTCATCTTCGTATATTATGTCAAACTTCATTTCTCTGTAAAATATTTTTTCAGACAGTCATTCTCCATCTGTGTCATGAGGGTTTTATCCTCTTTCTTTTTATCCTTAAAACCACATAAATGTAATGCGCCGTGAAAAATAACACGATGCAGTTCTGTGTTGTAATCTATAGAGAATTTCTTTGCATTCTCTGCTATCCGTTCTACGCTAATGTATATTTCGGACAACAATTCTGTATCGCGTTCACTGAGGTCGAAGGTAATGATATCGGTAAGTGTATCGTGATTCAGGAACTGCTGATTTTTTTCCAGCAAATAACTATCGTCACAAAAAATATAAGTGATGTCTATCTTCTTAACGTCGAGATACAGCAGGATAAGTTCCTTCAAAAAAGAAGACAAACGCCTTTTATTTTTTAGCCTGGATTTTACTTCTTCGTCATAATATTGAATAGCCATATCTATACTTCGCCTTTCATCATTTTATATCCACGATATATTCTGAATATGCCGTACCCAGCCATAAGACCTGCTACGATATAAGAAAAAACCTCACCTATATCTATTTGCTTTACTCTTTCGAAATAGACAACACACGCTGCTATAATAAGATAAATAACACCCATACCCATACCGGTATAGCCTCTTATCTTGTTGAAGGATGTTCTTCCTTTTTTACCTGAATCGTAACTCATAATTAAATGCTTTTTTAAAAGACCATTTTCTTTTTTGATTGCATAATATTTACCGGTAAATATTATGCAAGATTTAGTGCCGGTATAAATATTACAGCGAAGGTAAAATTTGTGTTTCCCTTCGTTTAATAAAAACTTTATTTAGTTTTTTGATCAATGGCTTTTCAACAAAAACATGAAAGAGTGCACCACAGATAAGAGCTGTTATCATGCTTATTACAATAAATAAAACGATATTCATTTGTTGCAGATGAAACCTGTTAGCAACCCTGACCAAACCCATAAAAGCATACTGGTGTACCAGATACAAGGAGTAAGATGCTTCTCCGATGAACAGCAAAAATTTATTCTCTTTCATCAGATGAGGGTTACATTTTTCAATAAACAGTAAGCTGCCTACAAGGAGTGCTGAGGGTATTCCCCATTGTAAAACGCGTAAAGGAGCGAGGTTGCCATCTGTAGTAGACTTGATCCCTCCTATATCCTCAAATCCAAACTTAATAAGACATACGAACATGAATAAAGCAGCGATCAGGATGCCAATGCTTAGTCCAAATGAAATGTTTTTCAACCTTTGGTAAAGAATACAAATAAAAACGCCAAATGCAAATTCCAAAATGACAGGGTTGGTAATAAACTTTAGTTGAACCTGTTGGACCGGAAAAATAATTCCTGTTACTCCAAGAGCTATAATGATGCCTAATAAATATAAATCTCTCCTGTTTACCCTGGATAGAATAAGCAATGTGAAAATCAGGTAGAATAAAAACTCAAAGCTTAACGTCCAACCAATGTTTAATATCGGTGCCTGAAAATGACCCTTGTCGAATATTGGTAAAATGGTAACCGTTTTTAGGAGTGTAAGGGCATCAATAATACGATTTGATCCGGGAATGGACTGGGAAATGGCAGTCAGAACCAGCCGTAATAAATATAATCCGCTGGCAATATAATAAGCGGGAGCAATTCTTATAAATCTTCTTTTGGCAAAATCCGCAGCCGCTCTTTTGCCTTTCCATTGTGAGGCGGTGTAAGTAATAATGAAACCTGAAATTACAAAGAAAATATCTACGCCAATAGCACCAAACTCTTGCAAGCTCAATGTACTTGTATCTCTTTCAATACCCATTACATCCCTCATGAAGAATATATGGCTAAAAATCACAAGCAACACTGCTACAGCCCTTAAGTATTGGATGGAATTGATTTTGTGTTTCAAATGGTTCCTATTAGCGAAGATGTTTATACGGGGTAAAATTAATGCAATTTATTACCTATAAAAAATCCCGCCTTATACAGCGGGATTTTTACAATAAGGAGTACTTTATTAACCTAAAGCAGCACGACGGAAAGTAGTAACAGTCAATCCGCTTTCGATACCTTTCAGGTAATCTGCTACAGAAATGCCGTTATCTTTTACGAAAGGCTGTGCCAGCAGGGTGTTGTCTTTAAAGAATTTGTTCAGTTTGCCAGCAGCAATTTTCTCTGCCATATCAGCTGGTTTACCTTCTGCAACGATTTGTTCGATAGCCAGTGCTTTTTCACGCTCAACCACTTCAGGAGCAATGCTGTCTGCATCAAGGCCCAATGGGTTCATTGCAGCGATCTGCATCGCTACATCGCGACCTGCACCGATTACTTTTTCACTTTCAGGCTTGTTAAGGCCTACCAATACACCAATGCGGTAGTTACCATGGATGTAAGGAACAACAGCATCAGCATTTACCTGCTCGTAACGAATGATGTCAATTTTCTCACCGATTTTAGCAACCATTTCCATCAGTTTCTCACCGATAGTAGCACCACCCAAAGGCAAAGCTTTAAGGGCTTCAATATCGTTAGGCATATTGTGCAAAGCAACTTCAGCGATATCGTTACCGAAATCAATGAATTCCTGGTTTTTGGAAACGAAATCAGTTTCAGCAGAAAGCTGGATAATGATACCGTAGTTTCCATCGGCATTAGCTTTAGCAATAGCCACGCCTTCTTTAGCGTCACGATCCATGCGGTTAGCAGCTACTTTCTGGCCTTTAAGACGCAGGTAGTCGATTGCTTTTTCAAAATCGCCATCACTTTCAGTCAAAGCTTTACGGCAATCCATCATACCAGCGCCGGTAATTTGGCGCAGTTTGTTTACATCTGCAGCAGATATAGTCACGCTCATTTTGTATTTATTTTATGGAGTTATATACTAAAATATTTTCCCAAAAGGGCTCAAAAATGAGCGCAAAGGTAATGATTTTATAAAATATAGCCTAATGTTTGCTTTAGAGGCAATTTATCGTTCTGTTATGTTCTTTTTCATTTTATAAAAAGTAAGAAACCACTCCGAACGGAATGGTTTCTTAAAAAATTCAAATCTTTTATTTCAATCGTTGATATTCAAATTGCGGACTTCCTTTTTTGCCTCCGGCATCATAAAAATTTACGAAGTGCAATTTCCATAAAGCATCGTTCTGATCTTTTACCAGATAGATAGATTTAGGTTTTACTGTATACTGGCCAGTGTTGATATTAACTGATTTCCAGTTATAACCTATAGCATCTCTGTCAGACTTTAAGGTAAAAAAGTCTGTTGCATCTTCCACGGAGAATGGATAAAATTCATAGCTTTTAGTACTATCTCCTGCGCTTTGTGTTTTATAAGGGTTGGTCAGTACGCCATTTACCGGGTAAGGAAAATCGCTGCCATCGGGATTATATTTGTAATAAACAGTACGGTAACGGGTAAAAAGAATGTCCCAATCTTTCTTTGGAGGCTCTGGCTTAACAATACCGTTATTAAATGAAAAATAGATAAAATTGTAATTATCGTCTTTAGCCAATGTATATTCAGAACCCGTTGCAGCTTCCAGCGGACCGGCTTTAATTTTATATTGAGTTGATGTAATTTCCAGTATCTGTAATTTGAAAAAGATATTTTCTCCGCCGTCTACAATCAATACCTCTCCTACATGATTTTGATTGGAAAGAATGCCCAGGCCGCTTTTTCCCGTAAGGCCTGAAGGACTATCATATTTCCAGGCGTTTGCTGCGATACCTACTTTTGTAGTGATAGCAGCATAATTAGTATTACCTGTGGGATACATTTGTACGGGCATTCCGCTATTCATCCAGAGTTCGTTATTATCTGTGCCGGTTGTAAAACTTACATCCCACGATTTAACATTGCTTGTATATGCCTGCCCTGTGGTGAAGCTGAAATAGATCTGCGTTCCATAATCTTCTCCCATGGTAACCTGGCTATTCAGTACCTTAAATTCACCTTCCGATTTTGGAGGTTCAGGCACCGGATAAGGTTTTTCCTCCTTCATACAGGACGAAAAAAGAAAAGTGGTTGCAATAGCTATAGTCAGAAGAGGTAATATACGCTTCATAGTTGCGCAAAATTCCGATACGTGCAGCAGAAAATTGTCACAGAATTGTAAGGATTATTGTTTCAAAAACTTGAGGGTAACATTGACCTTACCTGTTACCCTTAAATAATACATTCCGGCAGGGAGGTCATTGGTATATATGGTTATCATGCTGTTCTTTCCGTTTGTATAAATGGTTCGCATTACCTGGCCAAGGTTATTGCATATGGATAAGGTTGAACTTTTAAGTACAGATACATCCATTTTTACCTGGAGCAAATCTTTGGCAATGTTACCAGCAGGTAATGAAACAGCATTTGTAGCATCCGTTTCTGTTATGGCAAGAAAATGCTTATTCGTTTGAAGCTGCATCACTACCGGAAGATGGTCACTCATGTTGTACAAATTTTGCCTTAAAGAAAGGCTATAAGCACCATCACAATCGTAGTGATCTATTCTTTCATTGAAACAATTACCATTATTACCAAACGCTTTATAGCTTCCATCTACATAGCTAAGATCTGTTGCGTTTTTCAGGTTTTCCGACATCATGATAAAGTCAAAACGATCATCAAGGCCTCCTGTAGCACCGCCAATACCAAACCCGGTTGCCGATATACGCGTAGCCTGTGTATGAATGGCTTTAAAGGTATCATTATCGCTCCAGTTGCCGGGCTTATCAATGGGGTCTACCATTTTGATAGGATTGGAAGGGTCCAGTATTTTTTGATATGCCGGTTCTTCATAAGCGCTGTACAAATTAAAGTCTCCGGCAAGCAGTACATGATGGCTTGTTGGAATACTTTCCAACGCTTTTACAAACGTATCGATCATGTGGAGCCGTGCTAATTGGTTAGCTACACCATCGCTGGATTTAAGGTGTGTTACAAATACTTCCAGGAACACGGAATCTGTGCTAAGGTCTGTAGCATTTAATATAAAGGTATAATGATTGATCTCCCTTACCTGGGTAGGCAACGCTTTCTGATGTATAAGTGTAAGCTTATCCATATTATAGAACACCATTTGTTGCAGCGGATCGGAAAAATTTATTTGGGTAGGCGTAAAAGCAGCCCGTGCAAAATTGAATTGTGGCGTTTGAAGCGAAGTATTCAGAATGCGATCGGCACCTTCTTCCCGTATCAGTTCGCAGGTCATGAGCAAATCGGGATGGTATTCGTCCAATATATTTTTTAAAACCAGTTCCCGGTGTGCCGGAGGATTATCCGGAAAACGATAAACATTGTAGAACATCGTGTTTACCTTTTGCTGTGCAACCGCGACATGGCATAGAAAGACATAAAAAAGGATAGCAATTTTTTTCATGGAGGAAGGCATAATGTTTATTATTAATTCTTTTATGCCTTGCTTTATAGCACAATATCTATGCCACGAATGAACCATAAAAAAGCCGCTTAGTTAAAAAAATTGTAAGCTCACGAAAAAAACTTTAATTTTATCAGGGACTTTGCTAAAATGGCATTGGGCAAAAACAAAATCTCGGGGAAGCAGATGCGAAAACGTTTACGCTATTCTTTATTGATGATCGCTGCACTGGCAACAGGGCAAAGCTATGCCCAGGGCTTACATTTTTCGCAATTTTACAATGCTCCGTTGTTATTAAGTCCTGCAAATACGGCTTTGATGCCCGATAACGATTTCAGGATAGGGGTAAATTATCGGAACCAATGGAATAATGTTCCGGCGCCGTTTCATACTTTCTCTGCCTATGGGGATTTTCAGGCCTTCCGCAACAGCAATCATACTAACTGGCTGGGTATAGGCGGGGCCATTTTTAACGATCGTGCAGGCAATGGCGATCTTTCCTTACTTAAAGCGCAAATATCAGCTGCTTATCATTTACAGATGGGTGAGTACAATATGTTCTCCATAGGTTTGGGCGCGGCATTCGTGCAGCGCAGTGTCAATTTCGGAAAACTTACTTTCGATACCCAATGGGATGGTTTTACTTTTAATCCGACAACCCCCAATGGAGAATCCTATTCGTTTCAAAAAACATCATATGCTGATATTACAGCCGGTGTCAACTACGCTTATTTTCCCAATGAAAATGTCTATCTAAAACTTGGGGTCGGGCTATTGCATATTAACAGGCCAAAGGAAAGTTTTTATAAAATGGATAATAAACTGGGTATGCGCCCTACGGGAAACCTGGACATGCTTTTTAAAGTAAGCGATAGCTGGATAGCAGATATATCGGCTTATTATACTTATCAAAAGGGAGCTACCGAGTTGGTTTATGGAGGTTTATTTACCTATAATGTTAGTCCGAGAGAAAAAATTCCGAACATTTTTATTCTTGGTGTGTATCATAGAATGAGCGATGCTATTATTCCGGTATTAGGCTTTGAGTGGAACAAAATAAGAGTTACGGCATCTATGGATGTTCCAATTTCGGGTATGAGTCCGGCTACTGGTGCTAATGGTGCATTTGAGCTATCGCTTGTATATCAAGGCATATATGGTTCCAGGTCAGTTAACAGAAGTTCCTATAACTGTCCTCGCTTTTAACAAAACATTCATTACTTTCTCACAAATAGTTTGTTGTGGGTAATTACATTTGAGCAATTAAAAAATAAATATGGAAGCTGAAAAAGCAAAAATTTTATTGGTTGAAGATGATACCAACCTGGGTCAGGTGTTGAAAAACTACCTTGAACTCCACGATTATATAGTAGAACTTTGCCGTGATGGTATTCTTGGTCTTGCAGCCTTCCGAAGAGAAAAATTTGATCTTTGTCTGCTGGATGTGATGATGCCAAATATGGATGGATTCACCCTGGCCGAAGAGATCAGAAATGCTGATCCCGATGTTCCCTTATTCTTCCTTTCTGCGCGTAGCATGAAAGAAGATGTAATAAGCGGGTATAAACTGGGCGCGGATGATTACATTTCAAAGCCTTTTGACAGTGAGGTTCTGCTGCTTAAAATAAAAGCAATTCTTAAGCGTAACCAGGAAATCCAGGAAAAGAATCCGTCACAGATCGAATTTGAATTCGGCAAGTTTAAGTTCAACAGCAAATTGCGCATTCTTACCATTGACGATAAACAATATACTTTATCGCCTAAGGAAAATGCATTGCTTCAGATGCTTTGTGAGTTTAAAAATGATCTGTTGCCACGCGACCAGGCGCTTAAACGCATTTGGGGTAGTGATACCTATTTCAATGGCCGTAGTATGGACGTTTACATTGCCAAACTGCGTAAATACCTTAGCGATGATGAAAATGTAAGCATCGTTAATATTCATGGGAATGGTTTCCGCTTGTTGATACAAGGAGAATAGACGCTCAAAATATAGAATTTCAGACCCGATTGTGGCTCTCTCTTTTGAGACTACAATCGGGTTTTTCATATATTAGGAAATAAGCATTTAATTCTCTAACTTTCGGAATGAAACCATCAAATAACCATTTTTACAAGTAAAATATTGAAAGCATTTTTATTATCCAGGTAATAATTACGTCTTTTTACGTATTGCCCTATACCCGGTTTCATTGTACTTTGCAGCATTAAACACCAAGTTTAAAACCTATAAAAATAAACGCCATGAGCGAAGAACTGCAACAACAAACCTCGGGAGAACAGGCACCGGTTCAGGAACGCGAAGCCATTAAAAATCCATTAGAGCTTTTAAAATCAGGGGCAGATAAGCTCGCCAAATTTGGTGGCTTTGATCTGATCGAATCCTCCATTGACGGTGCGCAAAACCTGAACCCCGATCGTAAAGCACGCCGCAATATTTTCCTTACCGAATCACAGAAGAAAGGTGAAAGGGAAGCACTTCAAAAAGCGCTTTCCGTATGGGCACAGGTATTGGAATCGGGCAATGAAATTTCTGAAATGGTGAACCTGTGCGAAGCCCGCGCAGAATCCAGCCAGAAAGTTTTACAAAAAAATCTAGCCAAAGCAGTAGAGGAAACCCGCGACCTGGAACGCTCTTACCGCAATGTTGGCTTATTTTTCAAAAATACCGAAGGAGATAAACTCAAAAATGTTTCCTTCATTAACTGCGAAGCCGAACAGCTTAAAGACCTCGACAATACCAGGTTTATAGATCATATAGGGGAAGAGCTGAA
The DNA here is from genome assembly GCA_041660405.1 of Taibaiella sp. Classification (GTDB taxonomy): domain Bacteria; phylum Bacteroidota; class Bacteroidia; order Chitinophagales; family Chitinophagaceae; genus Taibaiella. The sequence continues at coordinate 294,827 of JBAZWL010000001.1, forward strand.
AAAGAATTTTGACCGTCTTGATTTACGCAATAACTACAGCATTATGGTTGTACCGGGTTACCTGGGCAGCAATAAAGTGGTAGAGAAATGGGCTAAACTTGCGCACGAAAACAAAGTGATGCTGGTTACCGATTTTGAACACCTGGATGCTCCGGATGATGTGATGGAAATGTTTGAACTGGCCAATCTAACGGGTGGTGATAAGTTTCGGTCTAACGTAATGATGTCCTGCAACTGGCTGGTAGGCCGTGGCAAGTTTGATGAGCTTGACGAGGAAGAAGACCTGTATGTACCGCCATCAGGGGCACTTGCTGGTAAAATATATAGAACACTGATGAGCCAGGTAACTGCCGGTAAAAAATTCGGTAGCATGAACGAGGTTGATGGTGTAAAATTTGACCTGAAGAAAAGTGAGATTGCCAACCTTGAAAAAATGGGGCTGGTGCCTATGGTAAAAGAGTATGGCAAGGTGATGGCCTTCTCTGCCAAAACATTGTTCAATGGTGATAACCTTGGCTTGCAGACTTACTCTGTGGTAAGGGTATTTGACTATGTAACCAAAGTACTGATGGACTTCCTGAACCGTCGCGCTTTTGAAAACTTTAATGCCAACACGCGTAAGGACTTGATGAGCCAGATCGTAAAATTCCTGGATAGCATTACCGGCCCCGATAAATTGATCGAAGACTTTACCATTCGTCGTTTCGAGCAGGACCCGCATCAGAAAGATCGGATCCATCTTGATATTCACATGAAACCTTATTTCCCTGCCAAAAACTTTATGATCAAAATGGATGGCCAAAAAGGTGATGATGGTACAGAGTGGGATACAAGTTACGATCAACAATAATTACGGTTCATTACAACACCACATATTCAAAGAGCGATGCAAATGTGTCGCTCTCTTTTTTATTTTTAACCGTCGTTGTTAGCTAAAATCTCAATGATGGAACTACACTTCTTATGTAATTAAACTACACTTCTTGTGTAATATGTTCCTGTTTTTTGCATTTACTTGCCAATGAATTGCCATTTTTAAAAATCAGGAAAAATTTACTGGCAAAAAGAAAAGCGGCAACATATGCTCCATCATAATTTTGCCTTCCGTTATTATCAAATATGGTATATAAACCTTGCAGTCTTTGGGTTTTGGTAATAAAAAAAGAGCGGAATAAGCCGCTCTTTTTTATTATCCATTTTACCGGATCATTTTTTTCAAATGACTATAAAATTACAGAGTCGAAAGAGTATTCTGTATAAAACCCAAAGTTTGATTGACTGGTGTAAAGTTTACAGACATTCCGTTGGTAACAGTAACGTTCTGATGCAGATCCATAAAATAATTATTGTTTTTGGACCCTAGTATCATAATGTGAATCACTGTGCCTACTGGTAAGTGAAAAGAAGGATGGCCAAAACTAAAAGAATGCGTTGGTGCGTCATAAGCATACATGTTCATCAAAGAATTCATGGCCGGGAATATGATATAGATCTGTGTGTTATCCAGGTTATAGCTGTTATCAGGTGCTACAATAGTTATATCGGTTTTGGGAGCCGGAGCGCTATAAAAATAATCGCAATTGATCCAGTTAAAATTGGTGCAGGAATCGAATGCATAATAGAAAGTCAGATCGGTAGGATCTTTGGTTGTGCGAGGTATCGTATTTGTTGAATCATCAGACCATCTGACGTTTGTTCCTGTTTCATCTGTTACGGTATAACCATTAAACAGCGCCATAGGATTTTCTGAATCAGCAGGTTGTTTGAATGCTATTTTGTAATTATTGGCAAAAACCTCATGTTCATTAAGTGTGGCTTTAATATTTACACAACCTCCGCTGGTCAGTAGGTTATTGGATGCAGTAGTGGTAGTAACCCTGTTAGCAATCATTTCACCGGGTTTATACATTTCTGTCAACTCAATCTTAATGCTTCCGCCCGTAATAATAGTGCCGCTTGCATTCTTAAAGGATTGCGGGTTAAAAGTGATTTTTGTTCCTTTGGCGCCCTGGATTGTTTGCTGTGTTCCGGCAGTTACAGTGAATGTTTGAGGGGTGCTCTTTAATTCCTGGAATAAGGAGTTTATAGTATTAACCTTTTCGGTTATAGGTACAGGGTCTTTTTTACAGGAAACTATGGTCAGAATGCATCCAAAAAATAACGTGGCGCCGAGTAGTAGTTGCTTTTTCATAAAGGTCTTTCAAAATTTAGTAACGTGAAGGTATGGCGTTCAATGAGGGCAAATATTTAAGATTTTGCCAAACTATGTGGATAGACGCAAAAAAAAGCTGTTGCATTGGTATGCAACAGCCGTACAATTCATAAAATAGTGTTAGAAAAATAAGCCTAGACGCAGTGCGAAATTATTCAAACGCGTGTTACCATCTTTAAATGATTGCCCGTAAGGCATTGAATATTTATTAGGATTGGTGGCATCGGGAGCAAAGCCGTTGTTAAAGAAAATCCCTGCATAAGCAGCAAGCTTGTTATTTATAGGATATTCAGCACCTGCACCAATATTCATGGTAAACATTACCGGAGCAATGGCCAGTGTGCCTTTTATCTTTTCATTTTCACCTTTGCTATTAAGCGCTTGTCCTGCTCCATCATAATAATCAACATTGTAGGTGGCTTTCTTGGCAATATTGAAGCCAGTGGTCAGGCCAAGTTGTCCAAAAAACCGGAAACCGGAAATTGGGTCGGTACGCAATTTCAATGCTACAGGAATTTCCAGGTAATTTAAGCGATAGTTGAAATTTGCATTCCGTACTACATCCGCTTTATCAGTTCCCAGGTATTTTGAATTGATCTTTCCACCAGTCATATTAATCTGCAAGCCGGTTACAATAGCATAGTTATCTTGAAAATTATACTCTGCCATTAAGCCGTAGGTAAAGCCAATCTTGCTTCCTTCGTTAGTTGGCGCATACATATTATCGTCCGTTTTATCAGTTGTAGGGCGCATCCAGGACATGGTTGGCGCTACAAATACACCAAAACGAAACTTTTTGGAGTCGATATTCATCGATTGTGCATTTGAAACAGTGGTCTGAAGACCCATGATCCCGATTACGGTGCAAATAATTACTTTTTTCATAATACTTGTTTTAGTTTAGAATGTTGGTCCGTTCTTAATATGGAGCAGTTGTAAAACCATTGTATCAAATATCGAGCCAAAAACGATCTTCATTACAAAAAAGATGCCCGGAGCTTTAGTAGATTTACAACCTGAAGGATCAAAATAAACGGTTTTTTAACGCAATACAAATAATAAAAAGGACTATTTTCGTAAATAAAATTTTTACATCCATGATCACAATTATCATAGTAATTGCCGTAATTGTTCTGCTGGTTTTCTGGCTGATAGGCCTGTACAACAAACTGGTGCGATACAAAAACAATCGTGAAAACGCGTTTGCCGACATTGATGTGCAGCTTCGCCAGCGTAATGACCTCATCCCACAACTGGTAAGCACAGTAAAGGGATATGCTACTCACGAAAGAGAGTTACTGGAAAGAATAACACAAGCCCGCTCTGCTGTAATGAATGCGGGAAGCATTAATGATAAAATGCAGGCCGACACACAGTTGACCCAGGCCTTACAAGGGCTGAGAGTAAGTGTGGAAGCTTACCCCGACCTGAAGGCCAATACCAATTTCCTGCAATTACAGGAAGAAATCTCTGATATTGAAAACAAGCTGGCTGCTGCACGTCGTTACTTTAATGGTGCTACCCGCGAGCTGAATAATGCAGTGGAATCTTTCCCGGCCAATATCATTGCGAAAAATTTTGGATTCACCCGCCAGCCAATGTATGAATTAAGTGCTGAGCAAAGAACAACGATGGACGCTCCTCCGCAAATTAATTTTTAAATCATGCACACGCATATTCAGTAATCGGCTCCGTTGCTGATTACTGAATATTTTTCGACGGACAATCAGCATCCTATTATGTCTTACGTAGGAATACAGACCCAGATAAGCAGGAACAATCGTAACACCACCTTATTATTGGTATCCTTCCCTTTGCTCTTACTTGCAATGGTGTATGCGTTTCTATACATCATTACTAAAGATAAAAGCATGGTTGGCTACCAGTTTTTAAAAACCATGCCACTTGTATTAATTGGTGTGGGCATATGGTTTGCTATTGCCTATTTTTCCCATGCTGCATTGATACAAATGGCTACCGGCGCCCGTCCGCTGGAGCGCAGGGAAAATATGAGGGTATATAACCTGGTGGAAAACCTATGTATCTCGCAGGGCATGAAAATGCCTAAGGTATTTGCGATAGAAGATGATTCGCTCAATGCTTATGCCAGTGGTATTAATGAAGGTACATTTTCAGTAACCCTTTCGAGAGGTATCATGAATAAGTTGAACGATGCAGAATTGGAAGGTGTAATTGCCCACGAGTTAAGCCACATACGCAACAGGGACGTAAGGCTTTTAATCATTTCTATAGTGTTTGTAGGCATCTTTGCTTTTCTAAGTCAGATAGCTATGCGTAGCCTGTTTTTTTCCGGAGGCCGCAGAAGGGATAAAGACAATAGCGGAGTCATTATGATAGCAGCAATAATCATTACTGCTGTAGCCTATTTCATTTCTCTTTTGCTGCGCTTTGGTATATCCCGCCGCAGAGAATATATGGCCGATGCCGGCGCTGCCGAAATGACGCGGAACCCACAGGCTTTAGCCAGTGCCCTTCGTAAAATTTCAGAAGATCCATACATCGAAGCCGTACAAAACCAGGATGTAGCTCAATTGTTTATTGATCACCCATCACCCAAAAAGAAAAGTTCCTTTTCCATTAATGAACTTTTTGCCACGCATCCACCTATTGAAAAGCGTATCCAGGTGTTAGAGGATTTTTAAATTTACTATACTTATATTGTTTAATAACGATTAGCATCCGGACAATAAGTCTGGATTTATTTTTTACTATGAGGCGTTGGGTAACTACCTTTGTGGCCCAAAGAAAAAAAATTCTAATGATGGCGCAACCTCTGTTGATCAAAAATGCAACCCTTATAAACGAGGGTAAAAAATGGAATGCTGATGTATATATCAGCAACGGAAGAATAGAAAAGATTGCGGATCAGATCAATCCGGAGGGGAGCTTTACAGAAATTAATGCAGAAGGCAAATGGCTTATGCCAGGTGTAATAGACGACCAGGTACACTTTCGTGAACCCGGCCTTACACACAAAGCCACTATTGGCTCCGAAGCGATGGCTGCTGTAGCCGGCGGCACTACTTCGTTTATGGAAATGCCCAACACCAACCCTCCTGCTACCACGCAGGAATTGCTGGAACAAAAATATGATCGCGCGGCTGAAACTTCTGTAGCCAACTATTCTTTTTTTATGGGCGTGGCCAACGATAATGTGGAAGAAGTATTGAAGACAAACGCTAAGAGGAAAGACGTCTGCGGTATTAAGATCTTTATGGGCAGCAGTACCGGCAATATGCTTGTTGATAATTATGTTACGCTCAATACCATCTTTTCCGAAACAGAAATGTTGATTGCAACGCATTGTGAAGATGAGCGTATCATTAAAGCAAATAAAGAGAAATATCCTGAAGCGGATAACGCATCTTTTCACCCATTGATCAGGAATGAAGAGGCTTGTTTCGAGTCTTCATTTTCGGCAGTGCAGTTGGCTAAGCAGCATGATACCAGGCTTCATATTCTACATATATCCACCGAAAGGGAATTGCAGTTGTTTACCAATATGTTTCCTCTGAAAGATAAGAGGATAACCAATGAAGTATGTGTACACCATCTTCATTTTACAGCAGATGATTATGCAACGCAAGGCACCCTGATACAATGTAACCCGGCCATTAAAGCGCCACATCATAAAGAGGCTTTGTGGAAAGCCTTGCTGGATGACAGGCTTGACATTATTGCTACCGATCATGCACCACATACCTGGGAAGAAAAACAGAAACCATATGGACAGGCACCATCCGGTCTGCCACTTGTGCAGCACTCTTTGCAAATGATGTTGCACTATGTAAAAGAAGGCAGAATAAGCGTAGAGAAAGTAGTAGAAAAAATGTGTCATGCTCCGGCAGAGTGTTTCCATATAGAAGAGCGAGGGTACTTGCGCGAAGGATATTGGGCGGACCTTGTTTTGGTAGATCCTAACGAAAATTACCTGGTATCCAAAAACAATATTTTGTACAAGTGTGGTTGGTCTCCACTAGAAGGCGTTACGCTTCCTGCTAGTATTACACACACTATTGTTAATGGAAATATAGTTTTTGAAAACGGGAAAATAAACAACATTACCAAAGGGATGAGATTAAGATTTGCCTGATATTATTACGAGAGAATAATTACACTTGCATCACACAATATTTTCAAAAACATATCGCATGGATTTTCTCTGCCTGAAATAATAAAGGCACTGATTCCTCGTTTTAAGCATCAATATCCATCAGAATGAAAAAATCATATTTCCTTATCACGCTTTGTACTTTATCAGCATTTGCAATGGACGCCGTTGCTCAAAACGAGTTAAAGACTTTACCTGACAAACGCGAACGATTAAGAAGAACCACGAGAATTTTAGCTCTTACTACTCAAGAAATCCAAAAATTCAGTAGTGGAAATAAACCTACAGGCGATAAGCAGCGCCTGATCAAAACAATTGGCGAAGCTGGGACCCCTGGCGGAACGTTCTATCGCAATTATGAAAAATTTTTTTTGTATTCGGGTAACAACGCTTCTATCACACCTATACATGGTCCCTATCCCGTTTCGAATTTCGACAGCATGTATTGTACCACTAATGAATCTTACGGTTATCAACGATTTTATCCTTCGGGAAATTTGTTGCGCAGTTTGTATTTCGCGGATTATAGTTTCAGCTCAGGGCCGGGAGCCTCCCGAACTGATGTTAAAGATTATGATGAAGCAGGAAGACTGACACTTGATTCATTTTTTCAGGCGGGCCAACCGGGTTTTAACCTTAGCATGAAAGACCGTTATAGTTATGATAATTACAACCGTTTGAGTTTTACGTCTTTTGCTATTGAGGGATATGATCCGGGTTCATACGACTATGTTTCTTCTACCTGGAAACACTACACCGATACACTTCCCAATGCAGACAGCCTGATCATTATAGATAACAATATTGTCACCATTAAGCAAATCAAACATTACTACGATAATAACCATCTCCTGATAACGGATAGCGTAAGGATCAATAACAGTGCTGCCATAAAAGAAATCGTGGTGTACACCTATCCCGAAACAGGCAAGCAAATAGGTCAAACTATGGTTTTAGAAAATGGTATATGGAAGCCTTATTCTCGTCATATATACGGCAAGGATAACCTCGGAAGAATGAAGACAGATCAGATGGAGTTGTACGAGAATAATGAGTGGCACAAATATTACCGTAACGACAAACAATATACTTTTGATACGCAACCAGACTCTTTGCCAACTGTCTTTTCAATCTATAATATAGAAAATAACAACTGGTTTGTGGATGCACAAGAGGTGAGAACATTTAATGAGAACGGTCTTACTGATACGGTATACTTCTACGCGGGAAATGGTGTCCCAAATGACATGTATAATTATGAAAGGCAAGTGTTCAAATACAATGCACATGGTAACCTTACCCAGGATTATTGCCATTTCTACCTTAAGGAAACAGGACAGGAAATAAATGGCTACTATGTTAATTATTTTTATGAAGACGTGTTATCTGTAAAAGACCTGAAGTCAAAAGAAGATGGGTTAGTGGTGTTCCCTAATCCGGCTACAGGTCAGATTACTGTCCGTTTTGATAATTGGCCCGGTGAGCCCCGGGAAATAAGGATTACAGATGTTGCAGGTAACTGTATGGTGAAAGCAAACATGCGGTCGAGAGAGTATTCGCTGGATCTCGGAACGTTGAAGTCCGGAACTTATTTTATTCAAATCGTAAACACAGATAACAACAGTAAGGTCGTCAAGACTTTCGCAAAAATGTAATTATGACCTGAAATAAAAAATAGCGTGGATGCTCGTCTACGTTATTTTTTATTTCAAATCAAGATCATCAATGTTTACCAATCCTTTTTTGATAGCATAAACCACAAGGCCAATTATATTTTTCACATTCATTTTCTCAATTATTTTTTGTCGGTGAAAATCAACTGTTTTTTCACTGACGAATAATAACTGCCCTATTTCTTTCGCGGTCTTTTGCTGACAAATGAGTTTAATTATTTCCAGCTCCCGATCAGAAAAACCTGGAATTCGCAACAATGATTTTACATCCGGATTACCTCTGGCAAAACGGTGAATGATAACCTCCACGGCCCTTCTGGAATAAAACTCTTCATCTTTCAGCACCTTTTCAATAGCATGAAATAATTCCTCCACATCTCCCGACTTTAATAAAAGCCCTTTGGATCCGGCTTTCAGCATATCCATAATATCATTTTCCTTTTCGAAACGGGAGAGCGCAATTATTTTGATATCAGGATTATTTTTCAAAATAGTGTTGGTTGCATCTATGCCATTAATTCCCGGCATATCTACATCCATAATTATAATATGAGGATTTAAACTTTCTGCCAATTCTATTGCTTCCGTTCCGGTGCCTACTTCTCCTACAACCTTATAGTTGTGATGCAGGCTCAGGTATTCCTTTAGCCCCAACCTAAAAAAAGGATGATCATCAACAATAACAATGGTAATCATAAATTGGGGTTCGGGTTTATTGGGAATCTAATGATTATGAAATCAAAGATTTCTTATGCACTATTTGAATTTTAATATTTTTCATGTGTACATACTTGGTAATATCTGCCTGCAATTTACAATAAAGCTCTTTATCCATTGACAGTATGCTTACATTGCAACTTTTTAAATATTATTAGTTTATTATTAACATCCACTATCACATCTCCTAGTTTTTAGTGGGATTACTTAGTACAAGCTACTAATTATTAGGGTATATCCGCAAGCTTTTTAGGAAATAGTCTAAGACGGCTTTAGTTAAACGTGCTGAACTTTGCAACGTAAGTCAGATGGTTCTGATCTTTTATTTTAACCAACCACTTAAAATATCAGAATTCATCCGGACATAAATTAATCAAACCAAACCGAACAAAATGAAAAGAAGACCTCTACTCCGTAGAAGGTTAATACTGTGCGCTACAGTTTTGACCTTAATGTCGGGCTCAATTGCTTTCCCAACTGCTCTTAATGCCCAACTCACAAAAAATTACGCAACAGATGAAATCAGCCATAGTACAGGCGCCGCATTTTCAGGGACATTTAATGTTCCCGATTTTGCAAATGCCTCCGATGGTGTAGAATCGACTTTTGCAACATTAGATGCACAAACAATTTTATTGGTTCTGTCCAATAATAGTTTTGTTGAATTCGGATTTTCGGCCAATGTTCCTGCAGGGTCCATGTTGTACATCCCAGTGCAGGATGATCCAAGCCAGGGATTACTCAGCACACTTGCCGGCGGCTCATTAGGCAACTTGCTTACCGGCCTTTTAGGTGATCAATCCTTCCAGGTTGAGATTAAATCCAGTACCGGAACATCAATAGTTACTTACAATTCTGCAGGTAACGGAACAAGGGTGTTTCCCCAAGGTACATTTAATTTTGTGAAAGATGGCTCCGGCCAGACTTTCATTACATTCATGGCCAATCCTGGTGTAAACTACAGCAGGATCAGAGTTACTGCAAATACCAGTGGACTAGTTGCCGCAGATTATGAACTTAAAGTACAGGACGCTTATTATTTAAGTGGCACCGCCACGCCATGCGATCCTCTTTTAACTACCTCATTTGATGCACAGGGACTTTCCCTAAGCCTTTTAAACAGTAATGGTGCACCGGTTAAAAATGCAGAGCGTACAATAGATGCCGATACAGCCAATTTTTCAACATTTGGCTATGGTATAGTAAATGTAGGGGCATTGGGCAATATCAGCCAGGATGTTTATTTTTCAAACCTCTCTAAGGTCGGTCACCAGGTAAAAATGAAATTCAGATTTCCTCCAAGTTTGCTGGCTCTGGGAGTATTGAACAACATTAACGTTACCGCTTATCGCAATGATACTCTTGTGGCCACTACGGATATTGACAGTGTACTTAGTTTACAGGCTTTAGGCCTTCTGCAAACAGGGATTAACAATAACCTGCCTGTATATGTACAGATTCCTGTTGGTGACACTGCACAGTTCAATCGGGTACGAATTACCTATAACCAACTCCTTTCTGTAGGTGTAGACCAGATGATGGAATTATATGGTATAGACCGTGTTCCGCCACAACCACTGGTAAATGTACCCACAGGTGTAAGCTGCCCTGGTACTATAGTGCATTTGTCTGTTGCTAATGTTACAGCGGGTGTAAGTTACAAATGGTACGACAGCGCTAATGTAGTAGTAAGCACGGATACTTTTTATAACGCTACAGTACCAGCTAATGGCATAACGAATAACTATTATGTTACCTCTTCAGATTGTCCTGATGTTGAGTCTGTTCCTACTGTAGTGCCTGTTATAGGCACTAACGCCAATTGTGTTGCTGTTTCTCCGGTTTCATTTTTGCAGGGCGCCTTTAATCCTGTTACAAACATGAATAAAGATGTAACTCCTGACTGGGCTGCTATCCTTGCTGCCAACGCTACCAGCCAACCTTATAATACACCATCATTTGGATATGCAGGGACAGAAACAGTTGCCCCTTCAATATTCACTTCGACAGTTGCAAATGATGATGTGTTGGATTGGATGTTACTGGAATTAAAAGACAGCAGTGGAACACTGATCGACAGGAAAGCAGTATTAGTACTTGAAAATGGTAATGTAACCAATACCGATAAAACACAACCAGTAGTACTTAAAGCCATTGCAGGACAATATCATCTTACTATTCGTCATCGCAATCACTTAGGCCTGAGTAGCAATCTCAACGCTTTTGTTTCCGGTCAGAATATCATTGACTATACCATTGCCACTGATACTGATCTTTATGGAGATGCAAATGCATATAACACCGTTAACGGTAAAACATTAATGATAGCCGGTAATGCAAGTGGTAACAATTATGTTTCCTATGCCGGTTCCGGTAACGACAGAGCTGTAATCCTTGCCGTAATCGGAGGAATCAATACCAATGTTGTCAACAACGTTTATTCTTCTGCCGATCTCAACCTTAGCGGAACAGTTTACTATTCCGGTACAGGTAACGACAGAGCTATTATCCTCAATAGCTTAGGAGGAGATGTAAGTGTAGTCAGGGCTCAGCAAATACGTTAAACCTCGCAAGGTTGCTGATATTGCATGCAATATCAGCAACCTTATTATCTATTCTTTTCTTGTTAAAGCATCGCAATCAATTTAACCAATCCATTCAATTATCAATTAAAACAAGAACTAAAATGAAAAGACTAATTCTACTTCTCGCAACACTTGGATGTTTACAACTAACATCGGAAGCACAAATTCAGGGAACCATAAAGAGCAGCCCTACCAGCTCTTTTAAAATCACCATCCGCAACAGTTCTGCTGCAACTATTGCAGGTAATTTCGCCCAGTATAATGCTGCTATCAGAATACCTCAAACTACACCAACGCCAACGCTTACTGTTAGCAACCTTTTACCTCTGGGAACAATTGTTGTTACCAGCACTTACACGGACAGTGTGGCTGGCTATACTTATTACAATATCTTTTATGAAGCGCCAACCGCTCTTCCTAATCCAATAAGCCTTGCACAAAATGTTGAACAGGACATCTTTGCCGGAACTTTCTCAAATGGTACAGGATCAGTACAGGTGGACCTTGTAGACACCAAAATGTTCACAGATCCATCAGCAACAACATTTACTGGAACAGGCATAAACCAATTTACCCAGTTCTATGTTAACATTGACCCAAGTGGTACTAATGGTGATGCTACAAATTACGCTGTAAGGTTCTATGACAATGCAGAATCGACTCCGGCTACCATTGCCCCTACTACAAGCTTTGTAGGGCTTGCCGGCGTTCCTTTGCCAATAACCTTTAGCCACATTGAAGCTACAAAAAGAGACAATGCCTCTGTAATAACATGGGGTACTTCATTCGAAATGAATAATGTTGGCTATTACATAGAACGTAGCAACGATGGTAAAGCATTTACCAAAATAGGCTTCCAGAACAGTAAAGCAACTAATGGTAACAGCAATTCTGCTTTGGAATATAGCTTTACTGATGCCAGACCTTTTGCAGGTATTAACTATTACCGTTTGAAACAAATGGATAAAGACGGTAAATCTGTATACAGCAAAATTGTTAGTGTTGCATTTGACAATGCACAGGTTGTAAAAATTTATCCCAATCCTGCGACTAGCATGGTTACAGTTGATGCAGCTGCGATAAAAAATATTTCGCTGTACAATGTATTAGGTCAAATGGTCAATGCTCCTGTCACTTATGGAAACAGTAGTCATAATATTAATACTTCCGCTTTGGCCAAAGGTACTTATACCTTACGTATCGTAACGGACAATGGTACCACTACACAGAAACTAATTTTGCAGAATTAGTATTCCGTTTTTAAAAAAATGAAAGCCTTTCCACATCGGGAAGGCTTTCGCTTTTAGAATCAGCCGGAGCAATGAATTGCCTACCTTTATTTCATAAATGACCTTACAGCAGGAACACATAGACGTATTTACAGATGGCAGTTGCCATACCCAAAAGCTGATTGGGGCATGGGTTGCATTGATACTTATTAACGGGGAAAGGAAAATATTGCAAGGTATTGAGCACAATACAACCCATCATAGAATGGAGCTAGTAGCTGTATTGAAGAGCCAGGAGTTTATAAAGGAAAATCATGCAGCAGCTTCTGTAAGGATAATTACAGACAGCCAGTACGTTACCGGGCTTTTACAAAGGGAAGCTATTTTGACCAGTCAAAATTTTATGACTAAAAGTGGAAAGAAAATAGCGAATGATGATCTTGTTATCCGGTTCTATAAGCTTCTTAAGCACCTTGATATTTCTTTTATAAAAGTAAAGGCACATCAACAAAATGCTGATGTGCCTTATGGTAATCGTGAAGTGGATCTTTTAAGCCGAAGCCTTGTGAGGCAAGCCGTTCAGGAACTTACTTAGCTACTTCTACTTTCGCTTTTTTGCCTTTAATACGTTCTTCTTTAATAAGGTGAAGCGCATGGTTTACTTTCACTTTTCTTACCGCTACAAAGGAGAAAAAATCTTTTACTTCTATCAGGCCGATGTCTTCTTTTTTTAGTTCTGCTTTTTGCGAAAGAAAGCCAACGATATCTATTTTATTTACTTTATTCTTCTTGCCTAATGGTATGAATAAGGTAGTCCACTTTGGCTTTTCCGGAATTTCGTAAGGCCCTTCCAGTTTTATTTCTTCTACCGGTACGGTAATGTAAGCCGGCAGTTTTTCTTCGTGAGACAAAATAAGGATTGCAGTACCACTGGCTTCCATCCTGGCGGTACGGCCATTACGGTGTGTATATACATCTTCGCCCAGCGGTAAATGATAATGGATGATGTAACGGATATTAGGTATATCCAGGCCACGAGCTGCAAGATCGGTAGTGACCAATATGTTGGAAGTGCCATTGCGGAACTTGCAAAGAGCGCTGTCACGATCTCTTTGCTCCATAGCGCCATGATAAAATTCATTGGTAATTCCTTTTTCCCAAAGCAAATGGCTGGTGCGTTCTACGGATTCGCGGTGATTGCAGAAAATAATAGTGGAACGATTGCCCAGATAGCAAATAAGGTGAAACAGATCTTCCAGTTTATCTTTATCGCCGGCCTTCAGCACTTTTATGGCCAGGCCATTATCTACCTCATCTTCATCCGAAAGAAAATTTACTTCTACCGGTTCTTCCAGGCCCACAAAATCAGGTATTTCCACAGCTGCGGTTGCAGAGGTAAGTATGCGTTTGTTTAATTCCGGTATAGCGCTGATGATCTCCGACATTTCATCCTGGAAGCCAAGCTCCAGCGATTTATCAAATTCATCCAGTACCAGTGTTCTGATACCGGCAGTTTTAATATTTTCTCTGCGTATATGATCTGCAATTCTTCCTGGCGTACCTACTATTACTGTTGGCGGCTGTATCAGGTTATTTTCTTCAATTTCCCTTTTGTGGCCTCCGTAACAGCAAGTAATGGTTTGGCCAGTGCCCATTTGTTTAAATACTTTTTCAATTTGCATGGCCAGTTCGCGGGAGGGAACAATGATCATGGCCTGTGTATCCTTACTACCTTCTTCCAATGTGCTTAACAAAGGCAGCAGATAGGCCAGGGTTTTACCCGAGCCGGTGGCAGAGAGCAATATTACATCTTTATGATTTTCATTATTTTCTATCGAAGCCAGCTGCATATCGTTGAGCGCTTCAATATTAAGGTTGGCCAGGATCTGATCCAGGTCGTAATTTTTATGTTGCATTGCTGCAAAAGTACAAAAGAATAAAAAGAGGCATTTTTATTTTAATTTATGGGCTTTTCAAGCCAAATAAGGGGTCTTACCCCGTCTGGAAGTAGGTCTTACCCCGTCCGGCACGTAGTCATACCCCGTAGTGTTACGGGTCTTACCTCCGTCAAACAGCGGGTCGTACTCCGTCCGGGTACGTGTCTACCCCCGTCCGATGACGGGGTCTACATCCGTCCCGCAGCGGGTTGGAAGGGGTATTACCACGGGATCTGACCCGATCATATACGGGGTCTGACCCCACCGTCCGCGGGGTTTGACCTACTTCCAGACGGGGGTAGCATCATTATCTAATGGTAAACAACTAATTATCATTGTTTTATCTTTTCTTCATTTCCTTTAAGCCCCAAGTAATCCTTATAGGTTTTGAAAACCTATAAGGATTCAGTAGAAATGTGTATTCCCGCAGTATCAAAAGTTTGCGCTATTGTTTTACTTACATTTGTATGAAGTGTTTTGGAAACAGAACGCATACTAAATATGAATGATATGGATAACACCAAAGATCTGAAGCTGGCAGTACTGATAGATGCAGATAATGTTCCTTACTCCAATGTAAAAGGAATGCTGGAAGAAATAGCCAAGTACGGTACGCCTACCTTCAAAAGAATATATGGCGACTGGACCAAGCCAACACTCTCCGGCTGGAAAACGGTATTGCTGGAAAGTGCTATTACACCCATACAACAATATGCTTATACCACAGGTAAAAATGCAACCGATGCCGCATTGATCATTGATGCTATGGATATACTCTATACCGGCAATGTAGATGGCTTCTGTATCATTTCCAGCGATAGTGACTTTACACGACTGGCTACCAGGCTAAGAGAGGCAGGCAAACAGGTTTTTGGCATGGGTGAGCGTAAAACACCTAAGCCTTTTATAGCCAGCTGTAATAAGTTTATTTACATTGAAATATTACACAAAGAGGTTGCCCCGCCAGATGTAACCAAACCAGTAAAACGAACAAAAAAGACCAAAGAAAAAGATAGCAACGATATCAATAGGGACATCCGCAAACTGGTTACTTCTTCTATCCAAGACCTGGCCGAGGAAGATGGTTGGGTGTTTCTTGGTGTATTGGGCAATCTTATTCTTAAAAAACAACCCGATTTTGATTCCAGAAATTTTGGGCATAAAAAACTGCTGGACCTGATCAAAACCATTCCCGGTATTGAAATAGATGAACGCCAGACCGGTAAGAATAACATCTCTCACTTTTACGTAAGAGTGAAGTAAATGATGTCCTCCCTTCGCCCTGTCGATCATTATTTTGAAAAGCTTCAAGAACCTACTGCTGGATGTATGCAGGCCATGAGAACCCTGTTAATCGCCTTTAGTCCTTATATCACGGAAGAATGGAAATACGGCATGCCGCTTTATTATTATAAGGGCAAAATGTTCTGTTACCTCTGGACGCAAAAAAAATCCGGATTACCTTATCTGGGTATTGCCAATGGCTTTGCACTACAACATCCAGACCTGGTACAGGACAAGCGTAAAAGAATGAAAATTTTAAACCTTGATCCACTGGCAGATTTACCTTTGGAAAAAATAAATGATATCCTCTTGGCTGCAGTTCATTACGCGAGCACTGCCTCCTAAAAACTATAAAATTAGTTGTTTAAATTAATTTTACTTTGCCTGCGTAGATGTACAATTGTGCATCTCTACATAAATTTATCTTTACAGCATTTTAAACAAAAAGCCGTTTAGATTATTATTCTTTAAGCAGCAGGCCGTAGCTGTTGCCGCCAAATACAATAGTATGTTACCTCGCGAAGAGAAATACATTTATGAATGGGAAACAAAGCGTAGCAAAGGAAAATGGAGTTACCTGTTTCTTACCGCATTTGTATGGGGCTCTATTTTTCCAATAGTAATCAAAGCATTCAAACATGCCTTTAAAGGTGAGCTTTCGTTCAGCACGCTGTTTGGCGATATATTTACCTGGACTTTCTTTTCCTATTGGATAAAATTTGTAATCGGCTTTTTCATCTTCGCTTTTTTCATGTGGCAGCTTGCCAAAAGGAAATACCTGGCCCTCAAGCGCAAACAGGTAGGACAAAGGGAATTCCCCTTGCCCGCAGATTACGGGGATATCCGCAGAAAATAGTAGAATTGAGTAGTACAGTGTTATTTTTTCTCGCGGCGTCGCGGCGTCGTTGCGAGAAATTATGGAGTGTTGATTATGATCTTACAAAAACAGAAATCTGCGGATATCCCCGTAATCTGCGGGAAATGATTTACAATACTTCCTTGTATCCTTTGGGAAACTTATCTTTGCAGCCTTATGGAATCGTTGAAGGCGCGCATAGAAGCGTTAACACAGGAAATTAAAAATATTATACCAGCTACAAAAGACGAGCTGGAGGCTTACAGAATTAAATTTCTGGGTACCAAAGGCATTGTAAAAGATGTGTTTGGTGGCATGAAGGACGTGCCGGTTGCCGACAAAAAGGAAGCGGGACAGGTACTTAATGCTTTCAAGCAATTTGCCGAAGCACACTACGAAAGCTTCAGTCATTTGCAACAGAATAATTCCAAAGGAGCAAAATTTGAAGATTTATCCCTTCCCGGTACTGACATTGGTTTAGGTACCAGGCATCCGCTGCGTATTGTCGAAAATAAGATTGTTGAAATATTTGAACGCCTGGGTTTTGGCGTAGCCGAAGGCCCTGAAATAGAAGATGACTGGCATAACTTTACGTCGCTCAATATGCCGGAAGATCATACTGCGCGCGACATGCAGGATACTTTCTATGTAGCACAAAACCCTGATTGGCTTTTGCGTACGCATACCTCATCGGTTCAGGCTCGTGTATTGGAAGAAGGCAAATTACCGGTAAGGGTTATTTGCCCCGGCCGTGTATATCGCAATGAAACCATAAGTGCCAGAGCGCATTGCTTTTTCCATCAATGTGAAGGCCTTTATATTGACGAACATGTTTCCTTCGCTGATCTGAAGCAAACACTTTATTCGTTTGTAACCGAGATGTTTGGTGAAGGCACGAAGGTACGTTTCCGTCCTTCTTACTTCCCGTTTACAGAGCCTAGTGCCGAAATGGATATTAGCTGTACAGTATGCGGTGGTAGTGGTTGCAGCCTGTGTAAACATACCGGCTGGGTAGAAATTCTGGGTTGTGGTATGGTTCACCCTGATCTGTTGCGCAACTTTAATATTGATCCTGAAAAGTATAGCGGTTTTGCTTTTGGTATGGGTGTGGAGCGCATCACCCAGATCCGTTACCAGGTTAATGATCTTCGTTTATATTCACAAAACGATGTACGGTTTCTGAAGCAGTTTACCGTGCGAACTTAATTTATAGCAAGGGTCATTGAAATTATATCAATGACCCTTATTTTTACAGCCTGTTTCCAATTTTGATCGTTGTCCGTAACCGGCCATAAAACTCATTCTTCTTTCTTGATACTTGTTACAGGTGCCAGCGGTTTTTTAGGCCAGCATTTACTGGAAGCATTGGCACAACAGCCTTTGCCGGTGATAGGCTTGTACAACAGCCGCAAGCCTGATGTTCACTATCCCAATCTTTCCTGGAAACGATGTGACCTGCTCGATATTTTTGCTGTAGAAGAAACCATGCGTGATGTCACCTTTGTTTATCATTGTGCAGCCATAGTATCTTTCGACTCCCGGTTAAGAAATAAAATAATACAGAAAAATGTAGCCGCAACAGCCAATGTAGTGAACGCTGCGCTGGAAGCCGGTGTACAAAAATTAATACACGTAAGCTCTGTAGCCGCATTGGGCCGTACACCTATTCAAAGTATTGAGAGCAGTATCAGTGAAGAAACACATTGGGAAGAGAGCAAGGCAAATTCTGCGTATGCAGAAAGTAAGTTTCAATCTGAAATGGAAGTGTGGCGTGCCATGGCCGAAGGGTTGAGTGCAGCTATTGTAAATCCCGGCATCATTCTTGGCGAAGGAGATTGGACAAAAGGATCTGCAAAACTGATGCAGATTGTGTATGATGAATTTCCCTGGTTTACTGAAGGCATAAATTCATGGGTAGATGTGAAAGATGTAGTAACGGCCCTGGTATTGCTTATGAATAGTGAGATTTCGGAAGAAAGATATATCATCAGCGGTGGAAACTTTTCTTATAAAGAAGTATTTACCCTGATGGCGGAAGCACTTCATCGCCGCCCGCCTTTTAAACAGGCCAGCCCTTTGATTACGGAAATCGTATGGCGAGCCGAAGTATTTAAAAGCCGTATTGCCGGCAAGGAAACTACGATAACCAGGGAATCTGCACGTACGGCTCAATCCAAGCATTATTACAACAACGAAAAGTTTCTCGCGCAATTCCCTCAATTTACTTATCACAAATTGGAGCATACGGTGAAACGTATGGCAGATGCCTTCCTGAAGAGATAGTCACCTCGTTATACTCTGTGTATAATTACCCCTTAACGGGTTACTTCCGTTCCATGGAAGGCACGTAATTTTAATGTATAAGTACTTGCGTACTCTTTAACACTAATTAGCATTAAAATAATTT
Organism: Taibaiella sp.; assembly: GCA_041660405.1. GTDB lineage: Bacteria > Bacteroidota > Bacteroidia > Chitinophagales > Chitinophagaceae > Taibaiella. The sequence continues at coordinate 313,859 of JBAZWL010000001.1, forward strand.
TAACCCGTCTATATATTTTATATTTGCTCTTAATTAATCAATCTTAATATGCTTAGAAAATTCTTATCACAATTGGCCTTAGCGTGCTTCCTTACCGGAGCCACATTAAGTTCTTTGGTTGCCACGGCACAAGTTACCAAGGATGCCAAACTACCTGTAGATTCCAAAGTAACTATGGGTAAGCTTCCTAACGGGCTTACATATTACATACGCCCTAACAATAAACCGGAAAAGAAAGTGGAACTGCGTCTCATTGTTAATGCAGGCTCCATTCTGGAAAATGATGACCAGCAAGGCCTTGCTCACTTCATGGAGCATATGAACTTTAACGGTACTACCAACTATCCCAAAAACAAACTGGTGGATTTCCTTCAATCTATTGGTGTGGAATTTGGTGCTGACCTTAATGCTTATACCGGTTTCGACGAGACAGTATATATTCTACCCATTCCTACTGATAAACCAGGCAATCTGGAAAGTGGCTTCCAGGTAATTGGTGACTGGGCACACAATGCTAACCTCACTGTAGAGGATATTAATAGCGAACGAGGCGTTGTATTAGAAGAAAGCCGTGGCCGTAAAGGAGCTCAGGATAGAATGATGCAGAAATATTTGCCAAAGATTCTCGCCGGCTCACAATATGGAAAGCGTTTGCCTATAGGTAAAGATGAAATTCTTAAAACCTTTAAGCCGGAAACAATCCGGAGTTTTTATAAAGATTGGTACAGACCAAACCTGATGGCAGTAGCAGTGGTTGGAGATATTACCGTTCCCGAAGCAGAGGCTTTAATAAAAAAATATTTTGCCGGTATTAAAAATCCTGCAAATCCACGTGAGCGTAAGAACTTTGAAGTAAAGCCATTTGTGGGTACCACAGCAATGGTAATTACAGATAAGGAAGCTACAAATTATATGTTCCAGTTATTTTTCTCGGCACGTAAAGAGTCTAAAGAAGTAACAGTAAATGATTATAGAAGCAACATTATAAAAAATACATTTATCCAGATCCTGAATAAACGCTTTCAGGAGTTGACCCAATCTGCAACACCACCATTTGCAGCCGCTTACGGTTATGTGGGTAGTGTAGCGCCAAGAGGTTATGAGAACTTTACCCTGATTGCCATTCCAACTACTAATATCGAAACAGCTATTAATGCTGCAGTAGCAGAAGTAGTG
>JBAZWL010000002.1:0-259999 GCA_041660405.1 Taibaiella sp.
ACAAACAAATTTAACGTAACAATACTGTCGCAGTTGGTAGCTGAAGTGAAGGTTTGATTGTATGAACCGCTGGTAGTTAAATTTTGGGTCCCCCAGTTGTAAGTAGCACCAGCACATGTTGTATCAGAAAAAGTATAAGTGATAGCAGAGCCAACATTAAGCGTTAGCGTCACATTACTATCACAGCCATTTACATCCTGGAATACTTCAGAGTAAGTTCCGGATGTGGTCAATACCTGAGTGCCAAACGTATAGCTCATACCTGAACAGATAGATTGATTATCTGTTGTATTATTTGATGGACGAACAAAGAAATTCAGTGTAACAATACTATCACAGCTGGTCGCTGAAGTGAAGGTTTGATTGTATGAACCACTGGTAGTTAAGTTCTGCATTCCCCAATTGTATGTTGTTCCAAAGCATGTCGTATCTGCAAATGCATAAGTAATGGCAGAGCCAACGGTAAGCGTTAACGTCACATTACTATCGCAACCATTTATATCCTGGAATACTTCAGAGTAAGTTCCGGATGTAGTCAATTCCTGAGTGCCAAACGTATAACTCATACCTGAACAGATAGATTGATTATCTGTTGTATTATTTGATGGACGAACAAAGAAATTCAGTGTAACAATACTATCACAGCTGGTCGCTGAAGTGAAGGTTTGATTGTATGAACCACTTGTAGTTAAGTTTTGACTGCCCCAATTATAAGTAACCCCAGCGCAGGTTGTATCAGCAAAAGTATAAGTGATAGCCGGACGAACAAACAAATTCAACGTAACAATGCTATCGCAGTTAGTAGCAGAAGTAAAAGTTTGGTTGTACGAGCCAGTAGTAGTAAGGATCTGGCTGCCCCAATTGTATGTCGCTCCAAAGCATGTAGTGTCTGCAAAAGTATAGGTGATGGCAGAACCAACATTAAGCGTTAGCGTCACACTACTGTCACAGCCATTTATATCCTGGAATACTTCAGAGTAAGTTCCGGATGTAGTCAGCACTTGGGTACCAAACATATAGCTCATACCTGAACAGATAGATTGATTATCTGTTGTATTATTTGATGGACGAACAAAGAAATTCAAGGTAACAATACTATCACAATTGGTAGCTGAAGTGAAGGTTTGATTGTATGAACCACTAGTAGTTAAATTTTGGATTCCCCAGTTGTATGTTGTTCCAAAGCAAATAGTATCTGCAAATGCATAAGTAATAGCGGAGCCGACATTAAGCGTTAGTGTCACATTGCTGTCACAACCATTTGTATCCTGAAACATTTCAGAGTAAGTTCCGGATGTGTTCAATACCTGAGTACCAAATGTATAACTCATACCTGAACAGATAGATTGATTATCTGTTGTATTATTTGATGGACGAACAAACAAGTTCAACGTAACGATACTATCACAATTGGTAGCTGAAGTGAAAGTTTGATTATAAGAACCACTTGCAGTTAAGCTTTGAGTTCCCCAGTTATATGTTATGCCAAAGCAAGTAGTGTCTGCAAAAGCATAGGTGATTACAGAACCAACAAACAAATTTAACGTAACAATACTGTCGCAGTTGGTGGCTGAAGTGAAGGTTTGATTGTATGAACCACTTGCAGTTAAGTTTTGACTGCCCCAATTATAAGTAACCCCAGCGCAGGTTGTATCAGCAAAAGTATAAGTGATAGCCGGACGAACAAACAAATTCAAAGTAACAATACTGTCGCAGTTGGTAGCAGAAGTAAAAGTTTGGTTGTACAAGCCAGTAGTAGTAAGGCTCTGGCTGCCCCAATTGTATGTCGCTCCAAAGCATGTAGTGTCTGCAAATGCATAAGTAATGGCAGAGCCAACATTAAGCGTTAACGTCACATTACTATCACAGCCATTTATATCTTGGAATACTTCAGAGTAAGATCCAGATGTAGTTAGCACTTGAGCGCCAAACGTATAACTCATACCTGAACAGATAGATTGACTATCTGTTGTATTATTTGATGGACGAACAAACAAATTCAAGGTAACAATACTATCACAGCTGGTAGTTGAAGTGAAAGTTTGATTGTATGAACCGCTCGTAGTTAAGCTCTGCATTCCCCAGTTGTAAGTGACTCCAGCACATGTAGTATCTGCAAATGCATAAGTAATAGCGGAACCAACATTAAGCGTTAGCGTCACATTACTGTCACAGCCATTTATATCCTGGAACACCTCAGAGTAAGTTCCGGATGTAGTCAGCACTTGGGTACCAAACGTATAGCTCATACCTGAACAGATAGATTGATTATCTGTTGTATTATTTGATGGACGGGCAAACAAATTCAATGTAACAACACTGTCACAGTTGGTAGCTGAAGTGAAGGTTTGACTATATGAACCGCTAGTAATAAGATTTTGACTTCCCCAGCTGTAAGTAGCACCAGCACATGTTGTATCTGCAAAAATATAAGTGATAGCCGGGCGAACGAACAAATTCAACGTAACAATGCTGTCGCAGTTAGTAGCTGAAGTGAAGGTTTGATTGTATGAACCACTTGCAGTAAGATTTTGGCTTCCCCAATTATATGTTGTTCCGAAACATGTAGTATCCGCAAAAGTATAAGTGATTGCCGGACGAACAAACAAGTTCAACGTAACGATACTATCACAATTGGTAGCTGAAGTGAAGATTTGATTGTACGAACCACTTGCAGTTAAGCTTTGGGGCCCCCAATTGTATGTTGTTCCAAAGCATGTCGTATCTGCAAATGCATAGGTGATTGCAGAACCAACAAATAAATTCAGCGTAACAATGCTGTCGCAGTTGGTAGCTGAAGTGAAGGTTTGATTATAAGAACCACTTGCAGTTAAGCTTTGAGTTCCCCAGTTATATGTTGTACCAAAGCAAGTCGTGTCTGCAAAAGTATAAATGATTGCAGGGCGAACAAACAAGTTCAATGTAACAATACTATCGCAATTGGTAACTGAAGTGAAGGTTTGATTGTATGAACCACTTGCAGTTAAGCTTTGAGTTCCCCAATTGTATGTTGTACTAAAGCAAGTAGTATCCGCAAAAGTATAAGTGATTGCCGGACGAACAAACAAGTTCAATGTAACAACACTGTCGCAGTTGGTAGCTGAAGTGAAGGTTTGATTGTATGAACCACTTGCAGTTAAGTTTTGACTTCCCCAATTGTATGTTGTACTAAAGCAAGTAGTATCCGCAAAAGTATAAGTGATTGCCGGACGAACAAAAAGATTCAATGTAACAACGCTGTCGCAGTTGGTAGCTGAAGTGAAGGTTTGATTATACGAACCACTTGCAGTTAAGCTTTGACTTCCCCAATTGTATGTTGTACTAAAGCAAGTAGTATCCGAAAAAGTATAAGTGATTGCCGGACGAACAAAAAGATTCAATGTAACAACGCTGTCGCAGTTGGTAGCTGAAGTAAAAGTTTGATTATACGAACCACTTGCAGTCAAGCTTTGACTTCCCCAGTTGTATGTTGTTCCAAAGCATGTAGTATCCGCAAAAGAATGAGTAATGGCTGGCAAAAAATTCAGATTATAGTTTACGATGCTATCGCAACCATTAGCAGCCAGTAATGTATCGCTTACAATCTGGTTAGTAGTATATGTATTTCCATTCAATACAAAAGATTCTCCTGCACATAATGTGGTATCTGCAGAAACGACATTGGGAGCACAAATAACAGCCAGCCGAAAATTATCTATAGCAATACCATTATCATTGCCTGCACCATTACCGCTACTCAGCTGAACACCAAATGTGGAGTTAGGCAGCAAATTCAGCCCTGTCAGCACTATAGATTTAGGGGTTACCTGCACCGTACCGGTAACGCCGACATTTACGCTGCTCGAGTTCAATCCGGCCAATGACGTTGAAGAGAGCGATCCAGTCCCGAATACAGTCCAGCCTATAGTGTTTCCTGATTCAAAACGCCATTGCTCAAAATCATACGAAATTTCAAGTTGCGTAATGGGGCTTCCGGTATTGTTGACAAATGAAATACTATAGCTAAGGTTTGAGGCTGCGTTTGATCCTAAATATCCCAGAGCCCTTTCTGATCCTATTCCATAAGCCCATGCACCCCCTGAGTTACTGGAGCCATTTCCAGGCCCTCTATAGGTAAAAGTTCCGCCTATCGTCCACTGCGGTACTGTATTAATGTTATTACCACTGTAGCTATTAAAATCTTCCAGGTAAATGAAATTTGCAGTAGTAATAGAAACCTGGCTGAAGCCTTGCCCTATAGTAAAAGCAAAAAATAATAAGGAAAATAAAGTGCGTTGTAATACTTGTTTCATGAGTTTTCAGGTTATTTATTTTACTACCAGGACTTCTCCTTTTTTATGAATAACTGTTCCGTCTTTACAGGTGTAGGTTACATTGTAAAAATAATTGCCCAGATCTACTACCCGTCCCTGGTACATACCATTCCATGCACTTCCATTGTCCCGTTGATATACCATTTGTCCCCACCGGTTATACACTTCTATTCTTTCTATCCTGCTGCCATTATTTACGCTCATTTCAAAATAATCATTCATACCATCTTGGTTGGGCGTAAAGGCCGATGGAATGAATATGAAATCATCGCAGCAACGTTCTACAATGACCGTGAGTTTTACACGTTCGCTTTCACATATCCCATAGGATTGGCTTACATAAAAGTCATGCGTACCTTCAATTGCGATATTGATTATCGGCAATCCATCCAGGGCTTGGCCACCAGAGGCTTCTTTATACCATTTAAGGTTTTTTCCTTTAGCTGGCAATGTTGTTATATCCTCGTTCAAACATACCTTAAGAGGTGACTCTACCTGGGGCAATGCAGGAAATTCAACGATATTTATATAAACAGAATCCATTAGCGTTCCGCAAACACCACCCTTAACTGTGAAATAATAGATTCCAGATTGTGCAACTACAGGATCAGTAATCTGCAATTCTTTTTCAGTACTCGTATTGGCTTGAGGCATATTCCACAGATAGGTAAATGAATTATCATCCGGAGTTATCAGTGGTGTAATGAATATGGGTGTATGTTCACAAATATCAATATCGTCTCCAGCATCTAGGGACAATGGCTTAGGCATTACAGTAATAGAGATCGCTTCAGATAAAGTATCACATCCGCTCCCTGCTGCAAAAGCCTTTAAAGTGTATAAAGTACTTATAGCCGGATTAGCTACCGGATTTACTGCAGCTGTATTACTCAAACCGTTGCCTGGCGACCAGCTATAAGTCAACCCTGTACTACCATTCGCCTCAATATTGAGAAAAGTTCCTTCACAGATAGTTGTGTCTTCTGTAATCATAGAGATAGCAGGTTCATCGATAATGTATAGTTCCGCAGAGTCAATTATATCTGTTATTCCGGTGCAGCTTAAGGGTGCATTAAGCAATATTTTTAAAGTTTTAAATCCGGATGGAGGCGTAACTAATCCATTTACCGGGAGTACGAAGTCTGAAGCATTAGCCGGGATCGTAACAGTGGTTGGTAACGTAGTATAATCTATGCCGTTTACAGCAGTTCCCACAATTTGAAAAGTAAGTACCTGTGGTGAAGGCTTAGGAAGAGAACGGCTGAAAGTTATGTTGCCTGGTGAGCATCCTTTATAGATTGCCGGACCGCCATTATAAGTTACAGGGCCTGTTGCTGTAATAGAAAATGTTGAAGACTGCAGGCTTCCTGCTTTTATAAAAACACCGGAATCATATAATCCGTTTACCGCATCAGCAATAGTAAGCTTAAGGTGGTATGTATCACAAGGATTAACTGCGTGTGCAGCAGTAAGTACAGTAGTAAGGCCACGATAAGCTACCGTAGTTCCTGACGTGTTATTATTATAATAAGTAGTAAATGGAGAGCCTGCTCCCATTGAAGTGCAATTGGGAAGAGCACCATACATTCCCGGAACCCCATTGTTAATTGAATTGACAGCTACTGGAATAGTAGTACCCGGTACTTGTGCCATGTTCTGAATTCCTGTAATTCCAGGTCCCGAGATAAAGAAAGCAAAGGCATCATTATATGGCCCGCACACTGAATTAATATACTCCTCAGAGCCAAATACATAATCAAACTTTAAAGTATCGCCTTTAGGTACCAGGTCAAATTCCAGTATACAAGCATCACGTGTGGTAGCTGCGCCTGAAAGGGTTTGTAATGCTACATCTCCTGTTGTATTGTTATTATAACTCGTAAGTCCCGATTCGCTTCCTGCAACTGAAGCAGCATGTCCTGTAGTTAAAACAATACCGCTATCCAACCCCAGATTACTTGCCTGAACAGTAAATATACCATTGGCAGTACCGGAACAGGTAAGATTTGCATTGGCTATGGTAATACCTGTACCGGCAAGCTTTTGAGCCAATATAAAAGCTGTTTGATTTGCTGTTACTGTTAATTGGCCAAAACTCAAAAAAGAATAGAAAGAGAGCAGAAGAATAGACAATACTCTTCCTAAATAATGTAGATATTTATTCATAAAAATTACTCATAGATTTTTTAGAAGTTAAGAATATGAGTGTTTAGACTGTTGCGACTCACAAATAAGATCTGAGCAAATCCAGGTGGCTAATGTTTTTAATTTTCTCGATTCCTTTATCCTTAATTTGTCTTACACGCTCTCTGGACAGGTCAAAGCTTTCAGCAATATCTTCTAAAGAATAAGCTTCCTCCAAACCGATTCCAAAATACATGATGATGATCTTCCTTTGTCGTTCAGAAAGCATGCCCAGTACACTTACCAGGTCTTTATTTAAAGATTCATTATGGGTCAAAAGACTATCTGCAGTTGTTGCTGCTTCGTTCACCATGATGTCCACCAAAGTAGCTTCGTCATTTTCTATTATAGGAGCGTCAATGCTGCAATGTCTTTGGCTTGTGGTTAGTACATTTTCCACATCAATCCTGCGTAGCTGCAGATGCTCCGCTATTTCATTCACAGTAGGCTCTCTTTCATATTTCTGCTCCAACACATTATACCCTTTAGTGATTTTGTTTTTGAGTGATATCTTATTAAGTGGCAGGCGTACAAGTCTGCCATTTTCCGCCAACGCCTGAAGAATGGATTGACGTATCCACCAGACTGCGTAAGAGATGAACTTAAATCCTTTTGTTTCATCGTATCGCTCTGCTGCAGTGATCAAGCCCAGATTACCTTCATTTATAAGATCACTTAAAGCTATTCCCTGGTTCTGATATTGTTTAGCTACAGAAACAACAAACCTCAAATTGGCCAGTACTAATTGCTGCAATGCATTGTTGTCTCCCTGTTTTATTCTCTTAGCAAGAAACTCTTCTTCTTTTGCAGATAGTAATGAAACCTTTCCGATCTCTTGTAAATATTTTTCCAGAGAATAACTTTCTCTGATAGTGATTGACTTTGAAATTTTCAACTGGCGCATACAAATATTTACAAGATTTTATAACCCTTATAATGTAGGTTTAGAGGCGATGATTCGAAACATAAACGGCTCGGGACGTAACCGGAAAGGAAACATTTTCCAGAATTGAATTCAATAATTATTACTACATTTTTCAAAGAAGCAAAATTACTTTGCCCATATAAGCCAGCATATAGTCCAATTGTTATGTTTATATTTTAATAAATCGTTTTCTACTGAAAATCATTGTTATAGTTACCCGAAATACTTTTTAGTAACACAACCATAATATATAAGAATCAATGCAACCGAAACTTATATTATCATTTAATGATTAATTGTCCCGTTACGTAAAAAGCGCTTTTTTACTTTCTAATTTCGCATAGATAATGGAAAAAATACCTTGTTTATACTTCAACAAAAAACAGAAAGTAGTGCACTTTACTATCCGATACTTTTTCAATAACAGCAAAACATCAAGCACAAAAAAAAGACACGAATTACTCCGTGTGAAATCCTTGTTTGAGGGTGAGCAAAAAGAACGCAGCAGATTGGGAAGGGAATTACACGAAGGGATAGGAGCTATGCTAATGGCTATGAACCAACAACTGGAAACATATAAGTCAAAACATCGCACTGATGAAGAGGATAAGGATCTTGATCTGATCATGACCATGGTTAATGACACATCAAGGGAATTAAGGAATACCGTACATAATCTTATTCCGGAAACGATTATTCTCCAGGGATTAGAGGAAGCTATCAATAATTTCTGCCAACAAATAAACAGAGAAAAGAAACTGGAAATTCAGCTTTATATCAATGGCAACTGGTCAGCCGTTAGTCATGATATTTCGTTAAACATTTTCAGGATCGTGCAGGAACTGGTACACAATATCATCAAACATTCCTATGCGACAATAGCCGCGATCAACATTGTATTGCTGGACGGGAACGTTAAAATGATTGTAGAAGATAATGGCAGAGGAATAAACAAACAAAGCAAAAGCAACGGCACCGGATTAAGAAATATACGATGGAGAGTGGCCTTCCTGAAGGGTTTGATGAGTGTAGAATCTACCATTGGCAAAGGGACAATTGTGCATATTGCCATACCCTATGAGGACACTAAAATACAATAGTAATAAGATACGCTCCGTACCAACAATTATCTTTTAAAAGGAGTCTTATATGATACCCCCCTTGAAAACGAAAAGTAAATCAGATGAAAATAAATACGGCAATATTAGATGACCATCTGGTAGTAGTAAATGGTATAAAGAAAATGTTTGAAGATGACGATGCAATAACAATAACCCATTCCTGGGGCGATGCAACTTCCTTTTTAAAAGAAATAGAACAAGGCTTACAAATCGATGTACTTCTACTTGACATACTATTACCAGACCAGAACGGGGACCTTGTAGCCCAACAATTGCAAAAGACACACCCCGAAATCAAAATACTTGCTATAAGCGTTTTGGACAGCGCCATAAGCGCCAATACCATGTTACGACTAGGCGCACTGGGTTATATCATGAAGCATGCAAGCCTGGAAGAATGGAGAAAGGCAATACATGCAGTTTATAACAATGAAATTTATATTGAGCCAACCTTAAAGGATAAAATAACGAACCTGGGTGACGGTCGTACAAGAGAAGCATCTGTAAAAACAACATTGAGTCCAAGGGAGAAAGAGGTGTTACAACTTATAGCTTTGGGTAAAAGCAAAAAAGACATTGCGAAAGAATTGGGCATTAGCACGAATACTGTAAAACAATATCATTTCAACATTTCTCTTAAGCTGGAAGTGAATAGCACAGCAGCTTTAGTAGCACATGCGTTGCGAACCGGCCTCGCTCAATAATTATATAATCGTCTGCTGTAAAAAGTGTATCCTCGCTTAACATATCAGCCTTTCATAAAGTACTTGCTTACTCTTTTATGAGATAGATATAAGTAGGAAAGTGGTCGCTATACCCATCTATCCATGTGGTACCTGAAAAAGAACGATGAGGGTATCCCTTATATTGACCAAACTGGCTTTTAAGAAAAGTACGGTTAAATATTTCGGCCCTATAAAATTGCCAGCCATTATTTTCTTTCTTCAGAAAAGCCGATGATAGAATAATCTGGTCAAATAAATTCCAACTGTCATTATAGCCTAGCGTCCCGATTCCTTTTTTATAATAAGTAATCCAGGGATTAAAGAATTTTCCCGATTTCATAGCAACTTCTTTATCAGATGCTGCTAATGTTACTGCCACGCTTGGGCTAATCGGATCATCATTAAGATCGCCCATTACAATAATTTTTGCATTCGGATTCTGCTTCCTTATAGTATCAGCTTTCTTTTTGCATACTGATGCTGCACGTTCTCTCTTCCATTTGCTAGCGGATTCGCCACCGCGCCTCGATGGCCAGTGCCCTACCATTACATGAACTGTGTCTCCATTAAGTAGTCCTTCGACATACAATATATCCCGCGTATATTCTTTCTTTCCGTCTTCTGTAATATTGATTGGTAAAGATTCTGCATTCAGGACCTTAAAATATTTAGGATTGTACAACATACCCACATCTATACCCCTTACATCAGGGGATTCAAAATGAACAATCCTTAGTTTACGATCTTTAAGTTCAGGCTGAGCAATCAAATCCTGTAACACCTTGATATTTTCAATTTCTGCTACGCCAATAATAGAAGGGCCATCGGGCACTTTTTCAATTGCAATTTGCGAGAGTACAGTGGCCAGGTTATGTAGCTTCTTTGTATAGATCTGCGCTGTATAATGATTGGTTCCTGCAGGTGTAAACTCCTCATCAAACTTGTTTGGATCATCAAGCGTATCAAAAAGGTTTTCCAGATTATAGAATGCAATAGCATTAATCTGGTACTCTTTCTTTTGACCGAATGAGGTACTATATGCAAGAATAAAAACAGCGCAAAGTATAATGACTAACCTGGAAAACATTAGTGTGTTGTATTATGTAGTTAAACGAAAATTTCTATAAAATGGGATGGCAATAGAATTAATACTTTATAAATTTTGCAAAGCACCTGACTTTATCAGAGGTAACATGCAACAGATACGTGCCTGCAGAAAACGTAGATAGGGAAATGCTTTTAGTTTTATTATCCATCTTAATTGATTCGCTGAATAATAGTTTTCCGTAAACATCCGTAATCCGTACTATCCCATTTAAACCATCATTATCGTCTGGTAACCTATATTGTAATACCTGGTTCTTAACCGGATTTTCTATGATATAAATCGTATGCTCTTTTTCTAATGAAAGCTCGCCAACAGATGTATTTCCATTGTCGTTACGATGATACCATACAGGTGAAGATATTGTCCGGGAATTACCTATACTTATATCCGTAAAGTAATAAGCCGATGTACCATCCGTAAGGGTATTATCAGTATAAGTAAGAGTACTACCACTTCCCGTTGCAACGATGGAAGGTATATTACCATTATTGGTTCCTTTATAAATTCTTATAGCTGGTTGTTGACTTAAAGAAGCATCCTCAATAGAAACTACAATAGCTGGCTCATGGGCATGTTCCATTACCGTACCCATATCAGATCCTGAAACTTTAAAATCAAGAATAGCAGAACAACTATGGCTTGCATAGAAATGACGTGAGCGCATGGCACTCATAAAATTATCTTTATCAAGAGAAGGGCTTTGTACAACCAACCTGGAACGGGCAGTCCGGCCAAAGGTGAGATTATGGTTATCATGATCAATTATTGGCCCTATGTGATAACCTTTGGCTAATAGACCTTTGTAATATTGCAAGTAACTCATCGTAGAAGGATAGTCCTGGTAATTAACCTCTTGGGTAAAAGCAGGTCCATTTTCCAATGCTGAACCTATAATAGCACTATCAGCTAATGGTCGAAACTGTGTATTAAGCAAGTTACCATAATCGTTATCATCAGGATGGGCCATGTAACCAAAGGCGTTTGCCCATTTAAACCGGTTAATGGTACTAAACAATCCATTACTTCCAGAGTAATCATACTTGCCAACGTATATGTCATAGTTAGGAGAACCACTTACGGTCTCCCAACCTAAGAGACTATCAATACCATAAACAACAACATGTCCACCATTATCTATGACACCATATTCCATACCATACAATGCCAGAAAGCCAGGATTGCTATTGGTGAATGTATTTGCCTGTTGTATCCCAAGATGATAGTTGGCGAGCAACATACCAGGATTGCCCGGAGAAGAAAAGTGATTATGATCTGCTATCCCCAGAAAATCCATACACTGTGCATCTTTTGCATAAGCATAATCCTGAGCTGGGGTCACATTTACGTCATCCTTATTGCCATCAGAGTAGCCGCTGTGGCTATGTAGATTGCCAAAATAATGATTAAGCTCATCCGTGGCTGATGTTGTTTTTTGACCTGTAAAAATTGGAACAGCATTGTATTTAATACCTTGAGTACAATTCGTATTGCCGGAATAAATGTCAATCCTATACGATGTGGATGGTTTAAGATCTAATATTGCAAAAGCAGTAGCATTATCATTCGATACAACCAGACCCTTCCCAATATAATCCCCTTGTCGATAAAGAAGGCCGTTCGCAGGTGTGGATACAGATCCATCGCCTTCGCTCAAAATTACAAGATATCTATCTGCATTTTTTACGCTATTAAAAAACCCATAAATCCTATCTTTTTTCAGATTAAAAGTTACTTCAACAGAGGTCTTGGTAGGAACAGCACAAGGTTCCGTTTGGATTAATGTAGCCGGAACAAAATTTAAAAGTTCTATGCTATCTGCTACAGCTTGCTGCTTTGAGCGGATAATATTCTCCTGTTCATTAAAGTTGCAATCATCATTGTGAACATGTTCCTGGGCAAGTATGGGCGATACGAACAGCAGGTTGAAAGAGGTAAAAAAAGTAATAATGAGATATCTGAAATTCATGAAATTTATACTGCTGGTTTAAGTCGTTAATCGAACTGATTTATCAGGCGATCGGTTTAGCGGAGTAAGGTTACATTTCCCTGATAGGATTCTGAAGCACCATTTGCAAAGCTTACTTTAATAAGATAGATATATACACCTGCAGGTTGATCTGAGCCATTAAAACGGCCATCCCAGCCTCTTCCATCCTTCTGCCTGGTTTCAAAAATCAATTGCCCCCATCGGTTAAGTATTTGCATCTGGAAAGTAGAAACGGAAGATGATAACAATTGTCTTGGAAAGAAATAATCGTTACCTCCATTGCCATTAGGTGTGAAAGCATTAGGAATATCTATGTAACAATCCTTATCAATATGAACCATGTCGGTATTGCTGCAATAAGGTGTATTTACAGTTAAACTATAGTCACCATGATGCTTTGCTTTAATCTCTTCCGTGGTTTCGCCAGTACTCCAGATATACTTCCCTTCGGCAACTGGTTCAAATTCATTCTTCAATATTATTGGCGAACCATGAAGACAAATTGCGGTATCCGACCCAAGGTTTACTTTCGGCATAGGATGTACATTTACAGAATCGCGTCTTTCCTTTAACCCACAACCCGGAGTGTATACAGTTGTCGTAAAGAAATAAATACCTTCCGTATCATAAGCATGCTGTACTTGCAGCGTAGATACATCTCCCCTTCTTGCACTGTTACTCATATTGTCCTGTTGTGAACCATTACCATCGCCAAAATCCCAGGTTAAAAGACTAAAGCCTTCGATGTATTTCAGATTAAATAGAACTTCATCGCCCGTACATAGATGATATTTATCAGGAGTTACTTCTACATCCGGCAAAGGCGATACCCAGATGGATTTGCGTGCTGTATCCATGCAGCCATCGCTATTGGTCAGAGCCAGTGTAACTGTAAAGACCCCGGGGTGATCATAAAGATGGGTATGATTGACATGCACATAGCTAAAGCCATCGCCAAAATCCCAATGGTTTATATAATCATTTCCGATAGAAAGGTTGTTGGTAATTAAAGAGTCTGAAATACAAAGTGAATCCACATTTAAACTAAAGTCAGCACCAATAGCACTCACTCTCACATTTATTTGTGTACGTTCACTCTCGCATCCATCTATTGTTTGTGTTGCGTACCAGGAAACGGTGTGACCATTAGTGGTATTAATTACAGGAGCATTAGTTACGCCGGTACCGCCTACTGCTTGATTGTACCATAAGATATTCTGCCCTTGTGCGCTCAATGTAACTACTGGCGCCCCCTGGCAGATTACTAATGAGGTAGCAGGAACTACAGGTGGTACAGGGCGTGGCTTTGTAATAACAGTAATACCATTCCTCGGACTTTCACATCCTGCAACCTGCTGTGATACATAGTAAACCTGTGAACCCGGAATACCGGTTAAAGGCACTGGAGCAGTAGCACTTCCTACCCCTCCCGAAACAGCATCATACCAAAACAAGTTTGTACCGGTTGCTGATAATGCAATAGTGGTCTCATCCTGGCAGTAAGTTACAGGGCTTGCTACAAGCGGCGCAGGAGGAATAGGACTGGCCGTAAGATTAAGTGTAATTAAGGAATCACAGCCAGAGCCGGTAACAAATGTTTCTGTATACAACCCTGTAGTGTTATAATAATTGCCATAAAATAAATAGCTATCTGGCTGGCAAATAGCCACAGCAATTGTATCATTAAAAGATGCGCCTCCCCCTACTCCATTCAGCATACCATTAATCCACGTAGCATTTGCAACGTTGTTAGCAACACCTGGCGTCTCATTTGCAGGAACAGTACCAGAAGTCCAAGCCGAAGACAAATTGTATTGACTACCAGTCAGGTAATACACCTTTTGAGAACCTGAAGCGTTAATGTGCACAGGTGCTGTTACACTACCGCCATAGCTCACCGCGTGATAAGCAGTAGTGAGATTTGTAGGGTCAATTGTCTGCACAGCGTCGTTAGTATTATTTAACGCCAGGTTAGTCCAGGTTGTAGAGGCACTAAAACCTGAAGACGGATAAGTCATAGATCCGCTGCTAGGCACTGTAGTATTCATTTCCAGGTAAGTGGAAGTAATGGGCAATATATATACACCATCGTTGTTGGCATCTGTAGGATCATCTGCAGGAAGACTGGCATTAGGATCTCCACTATTGTAAACCACAATGATAGCACCAAAGGGAACACAAGACCAATTCGCATCATTTTTAAAACGATAGCAACCAGGCGATATAGCTGTAGTCCCATACCAGCCATTGTTATCATCAAACATCCACCCTCTGATATCCGCACAGGTATCGTTGCAGGTACGCTGTCCGTTAACTACAAATTCTATGTATTCTTTATTACCTGATGCGCCCTGAGAGTACTCATTGACTACAAGCTGAGCATGAACTTCAACAGAAAATGCAAGACACAGAAAAAGAAAAAACGAGAGAAGATACCTTAAGGGCATTTTAAAAAAGATTAAAACTTATAACTGATGTTGATAAAATAATTAGCTCCGAAACCGTAAAAATATTTAGACGGAAAACGATCTGAATTTTGCGTACCGTAATCAAAACGAAGCTGCTCAAAGCCTCCGGTAATAATATTCTTATTATTCAAAACATTATTTACACCTACATTTAGGTATATAAACGAGTTGTTGGATGCAGCCTTAATATATTTATTCACCTTTATCGACATGCCTGCGAAGACATCAACTGTAAATGCGGATGGTAATTTCTCCTGCGTTAATATTGAAGCTTTTTCGGGAGAATTATTATCCAATAATCCGATTGCATCAGCAGTTCTTCTGCTTGGATTTACATCAATGTAATTTCTATCGAGATAATTGAAATTCACATTGGCATACCAATATTTAGGCGACTTGTAGTTAAGGCCTAAAGTATAAGCAGATTGCGGGCCTGAGGCAACATAGTAATCCTTGATGTATGCCTTATTAGTTCCAATTTTAGTTGTTGTATCATTATCAAGATAAATGCTTACATCAGGACGGCTCGTATAAAATACCTGCATCCAGGTAGCCACTGCTGTGGCTGAAAAGCTAGGACTGATCTTTGCCTGTAAAGCAAATTCGGCACCTGTATTCCTAATGCTTACATTGCTCATTACATAATTTACGAAAGTCTGGTAGTCTTCGTGGTAAAACCTCTTTATATCAACAATGTTTGTATTGTCTGTTGCAAAAACAGATAGTCTTCCGCTGAGGCTTGGTGAGCGAAGCAAATATCCGCCTTCAATTGTTTTTACCATCTCCGTTTTAGGATTTTCTATTGTATTATTCCTTGTTCGGGGAGAAAAGAAAGTATTGTCAAATGTTGGAGCATTGGTCATCACTCCACCATTTACATAAAGGTAATTTCGGCCATCTATTTTATAAGTAATACCACCTTTTACGCCATAGGTAAGGAAATTGAAGGTTTCAGATTTACCAAAAGATTCGTTCTGAAATAATCCGCTTTTAAACAGGCCATCTCTTTGAAAGCCTTCCATACCAACTCTTGCAGATAAAAAGAAGTCGACTTTATTAAAAGTAAAAGAGGATTGGCCCCACCAATAAGCCTTATGAAAACGAGAATTAAAATCGTAGCTATACTTGTCTCCCTCTTTTACTATGGCATTAGGATTATTCAGGTCATTTTGATTAAACTGTGCATTACCAATATAAGTGCGTTCTGCAAACTGGTTGAGGTTAACGAAGAAATCACCACCCAATAAATCCTCCACTTTTCGATAGCTTTCAGCCATTTGTAATATGCCTGCTATACCGGTATATATTGTTACATGCTCGCTAATGCTTTTCTGCATATTAGTTGTAAACGTATAGCGGTCTACATCGTCTCTGTCTTCACCAATAACATAGAGCGAACGCTTTCCGGTTACACCATTTACCGTTTCGATATTCATCATGTTAGTTTGGTACAAGCCATTCCAATCTACCTGCATTCTGTTAGGATCTGCATTGAGGTAAGCTCGTTGTTTATCTGCTTCCCCATAATTGGCACCAGCTGGATCGTTCAAATAATAGCTTGGAAGATTTCTATAATAATCCGGACGAGGGTCCGGAGCATTGTACCAATCAAGTGCAGTATTACCATTATACCCGGTCTGATAGGCCAGTGCCACATTCCAAAAGGTATTGTTATCAGGTTTGAATTGATAATTCAATATTGTTGTTGGCTGGAAAGAATTATTCATCCTGCTGTTCCTCATCTCGCCATTCTGTAATCCCCAGTTAGGGTTATAGAAATTGCTGCCTGCTATGTCCATAGCTTCCTGTGTTGCAGGCATGGCCTTGCCTCTGGTAGTGGGCGCGCCAAAAGTGGTGAGATGCAAAGAACTTTTTTCGCTCAACTTTTTACTGATGCCTAAGTAATAAGAATATCCATTGTAAGAAGTGCCGGGAATATAACCTTCCTCTGACCAACGCTTCGAACCTGAAACAGAGAAAGCCCATCCATTTTTCATTAACCCTGTATTATGCGTAACCATTACCCTGTTGCGATACGTACGGTTGGAAGCAGAGTATGAAATACGTGTTTGCTGACGTTGTGATGCTGCAGTAGCTTCTATTTGCGTTACACCCGTCAACCCACCAAATCCTGTTTCTGCCGGTTGCAGGCCAAAGGTTACAGACTGGTTACGGAATACATCATTAAGCCCCCCCCATTGCCCCCAGAATGCAGAACCGGATTCAACATCATTCATGGGCACACCATTCATATATACTTCAAGCCCATCTCGCTTATAGCCTCTAAGTTGAAAACGCAATGGGCCAAATGTATAAGCTGCCGCTGATAGAAAGGGATCACGTGATGCAGTAAGAACGCCGGATACACTTTGATCACTTACGCCTTCATCATCGGCACTTACAGCACTTTCTTCCAGTGCAATAGTGGGCATTTGTTGACTTTGCATAGTTGTTGCAGCATCATCAATAGTAACACCTACAATACCCATGTCTACTACTGTTTCCGCAACAGAAAGCTTTACAGTATCGCTATGTATAAAGTTGGTAGCTATAATTACCTGGTAAGTACCAAAAGGTACATTACTGAATGTAAACTCACCTGAACCATCAGTGGTTTTCATAAGCTTCAGTTCCGGGATGGTAACCTCAACATCTGCTACCCCTTTTTGAGTGGCAGAAACTACCACTTTACCTTTAATTAATGCCTCCTTCTGTGCAAACAAGCAAAAGGAGCATAGTAAAAGCAATCCTGTAATAAAGGAATGTTTCATGTTATAAAACGTAAATATTTTGAACTGATAAAACGACTATATTTTCAACTTGTTTAATCTCTATGCCATACAACTCAATGGGATACACCTTACTGACAACGTGCGTTATAAAAACGAACGTCCGAAGTATCTCTGATGATTATTTGCGGGGTATTGCGATATCTAGTGTAAACACCAACAATTACACCATTGCCTTTAGGCGTTAGAAAGGATTGGAATTTGGCATAATTACTGGTACGAACTTCTATATCACTTGAAGAACAATCCGTAAGATTCCGACTGTCAGAAGCTGTTGGAGGAGTGTAAGGTATTCCAGCATCCCCATCTGTAAATTGAACGTTTCTGAGAGCCACCAAGGTATTCAGTCTGCTATCTTCAATAGAGCTTAAATCAGCATAATCGAAGGTATCCACTTTAATTACATTGGGGAAATTGGCCTTTACGATATAATCACCAATCATTGTACCATTAATTTGTGTCAATGTTCCTCTTTCATCAGGAGTGTAACCCAATTGAGGAAGTTCATTATAACTACCCAGATAAAGGCCTTTGCAACGGATATACACTTTTCTGCCAACAGGATAATCAGTATACAGATTAGTCTGATCTATCAACACTTCTATACCACCGGTAGCATCCTGTATCACTATCTTTTTGTAGTAATTACCACTTTCGTCATCCATGCATACCACACCGCTTATGATTACATCATCAGTAATCATCTCTCCCTGAGGCAGGCTTTTGAAGTCGGCAATAGAATGCGTAACAGTAAGCTTAGGATCATAACCACTTTCATCCGGCGGAGTGTCAAACTCCTTCTTAAGACAAGAAGACAAAGTGATGATAAAGCCTATGAATACCAGGCTGATTATGGAAATAAAATTCCTTTTCATTTTTTATAAATAAAGTTTTGGTATGAATATTATTCTAGTAAATAGAAAGTAGTTTATTATACTTTATAAGCTATGAAAATATTGGCCATAAAAAACCCATACATCCATAACCAGAAAGGCTATTGGCTGCTTCTATCACTTACTGATTACTTTTATAAAAAGCCTCGCATTGCCTGGCAAATACCAAAGCATTTTTAAACAGGCAATGCGTTGCTCTTTATTAAATTGACTACTTACTGTACCATATTTTAACGACATCGTAATGTGTTCCATCATGAACACGGATTACATAAAGACCTGCGTTCAAACTAATATTTTCAATTTTGTATTGGTTGAAACCTGATTGCACTGCTGTTTTAGCATCGTAGACTTTACGCCCTGTAATGTCATAAACACTTACATCTATTTTTGATGCACTTTTTAGCGTAAGGCCCAACAGTATTTGGTTTGACGTAGCATTACCTAATACGGACAATCCTAATTCACCGATTTTTTCTTCATCAATTCCTGTTGTACCTGTTTTAATTTTCACATCATCCAAAGACCATTCCTGTGCACCAGTACTGGTGGAAGAGGATACATATTTAAATGCAAGGTAGAATGGTGTTGTTTTATAGGCATTCAAAGAAATATTAGTGTACACTTTCCATGTTGCACTTGTTTCGGTAGAAACATCTTTAATAGACTGCCATGTAGCTGTACCAGGATTACCGGTTCCAGTATAATTTGTAGAGATAAGAACATCCTTTGTGGTAGTTCCGGAATAATTTGTCTTTAACCAAAACTCAAGTGAAGGGTTATTCGCAGCAGCAAGATCTACTGGAGCTCTTGTGATCAACCAATCTTCATTATCATTTGCACCACCTGAAAAACCACCATTGATATAAACTGAATTGTTGCCTGTATGCCCCTGTGTACCACATCTCCAGGTTGCTGTACCGGTTACACTTGTGTGCTTGAACACACCCATGTTTGGATCAAGGCAATCAGCGAATGTTTCATTTAAAGTAGTAATGTTTGGAGGAGTACTGGTATCTACAGTAGAGAATTTCCAGGTATTGTTATTATATATTCCCGTACTCTTTATTGTTCCACCAGCTTTTACAATAGCTGTAGAATCAAAAGTAACATAGTAGTCCTTATTTGAAGCTAAGGTAATATTACTAATGGTTACCGTCATTCCAACTACTGACAAGTTTGTAGCGGTAGCAACGGGAAATGGTAGAGGAGTACCACCAACAGGATGCAATACAATACTTCCACTGGTTCCTAACGCAACGTTTTCATTAAATGTCAGTGTTAAAGTATTTTGGGTTAAAGGAACATTTAAGCCTATAGGAGCTTTGTTTACCAGAATTACATTGGTAGCAACATTATTAAAGTTGGAGATCAATATATCGTCAACATTAATTCTGGAAGCTGATGTATCTGACTTCTGGATTCTGATTCGTTTCGCACTTGCCATGTTAACAGGGATAGTAACTGGAGTAAGCGTGGCGCCGGGTGTAATAGTTCCACCAACCGGTACCCAGTTAGTACCATCTATAGTATAAAGTAATTGAAGCGTAGCGCCTGTTTCAGAGCCATATCTTGCATGCGAAAAGGTCACATTTCCTATACCTTGCGTCAGATCTTCGTTCAATGTTATTGATCCATTAGCACCAGTAGTATTATCTACACGACGTACTCTTGCTGCGTGAAGACCATTGTATTTGTCACTTGTAGGTATCATATCACCTAAATACACACCAGGCATTACCCAGTTTTTTCCATTCAAAAGAACCGGTGTAGTACTTGCATAAGCCTTAGTACTGTCTATTTCAAAATCTACGAAGTAAGGAGAAACCTGTGCCATTGCACTCATGCCAGTCATCGCAATACATACAGACAATACACCGGCTTTTAAAATTTTGCTCATTTTTATTGGTTTTATATTATGATTGATTAAACAAACAATGGCTAGTCTCTCCCTTTGATCGTCGCTTTTCAAACAATTAGTTTTTTTAAGCTTCATGACTTGAGAACAACAAACCTTTATCCTGTTTTCAAGAGGCAAAATTATGTGCGCTCAATATGGTCAC
Source organism: Taibaiella sp. (assembly GCA_041660405.1). Lineage (GTDB taxonomy): Bacteria > Bacteroidota > Bacteroidia > Chitinophagales > Chitinophagaceae > Taibaiella. The sequence goes on from JBAZWL010000002.1 coordinate 20,577, forward strand.
CTATAATCCAATGGTTATGTAGAACTTTATCTAATGCATTTTGCTATAACAGCAAAGCATTTGTAATAATCAGAAACTGATTGGTAACATTATCATAATAAATGAATCAGAAGTAACAACTCAAACCTTACATAAGCTGATAAACTACAAGAGTAGTAGTCCTCAAACCCGCCAGGCCTTTCAAGATTAAGTTACTGTTAAGTTGTACAGTTTCTATATTGTATTAACCTGAATTACAAAACAATACAATTATAGTTATTCAGAACATAACGTATGGATTATAGGTGCATCCTTGTATTCTTATGAATTTTGCGCTGTGGAATATTCAAAATATTAATCCGGGATTAAATTATTAAAGAGTGAACCACAACTAAACCAAACATCGTTACAAAAAGCAAGTAAACAATGACAAACATAACTCCTGCTACGCACAAAGGACTAAGCGAATCAATCCTAAACAACATTGAAGCTTACAAAAAAATTAAGGGAAGTGAAGATGTGCTTATTGCATTTAAGGCCAACCTTGAAGCACTAAAGCAAATCTATAATGAGTACACTAACAAGATTAAGGAAATACGCGAATTGGTTAAGTTATATGACCAGGTACAAAACTGTGTCAGAACAAACTTTCGCAATGCGCGGAATTGGAACAATGGATATCAACATGCTCCTTTTGTCAAGACCAATATCTTGTTCAGTTTAAATAAAAATGTAGGCAATACGCTGGAGATAAGCGAAACTAATATCTCCAATAATAAAAAACCGATACTGGTCAATTTACCCCCCGCTGAAACGGCAAACAATTAATAAAGGAAAGCCTGTTAAAATTTACATCAAGGCCATCAACTCAATAAATTATTTTTATGAAATTCTGGTTTTTTCTATTTTCATTATCTATTCATTTTTGCACTGCCCATGCGCAGCTTATCATCAATGAATTTTCGCAAGGCCCTGGCGGAGCTCAGGAATATATTGAGCTGGTTGTTGTTGGCCAACGAAATTGCGCAGGCGATAGTTGTGTAGATATCCGGGGTTGGATGATAGATGATAACAATGGCTGGTACGGCGCTGCATCAGGCCAGGGCATTGCTCCCGGGCACATTCGTTTCTCCAATGATGCAAACTGGTCTTGCGTGCCTTATGGTTCTATCATTTTGCTGTATAACCTGGGCGACAAAAACCCTGCTATTACTATGGTTGATGATCCTACGGATGCTAACAATGATAATGTTTATGTACTGCCTTCCGTTTCGGCATTGATAGAAGGAGCAGTTACTACACCTATTTCGCCTTCTTCCCTTACATACTCTTATCCATCATCCACTGTGTATTCGCCAAGCCCCGCCTGGAGTGCTATAGGACTTGCCAATACAGGTGATGCTGTGATTGTGATTGATCCTGCAACACCTGGTGCAGCGCACCATTCCATAGCTTATGGTAACCTGACTTCGGGTGCCAGTGCCGTTATTCAAAAAGCTACATCAGGCGGTTCGAAAAATTATTATCTAACAGATGATCAATACACTTTATCTGCATCGTACAATGTGGGTAATGCGCCTGCAGACGAAACTCCGGGCGCAGCCAACAATCCCACGAATGCTACATGGATCAACAGTATGCTTACTAATGTAACCGGGGCAGTGGATAATCACATTTATACTTGCATCGAACAAGGAAATTCCTATTTCTTCGATGGCAACACACTAACAACAGCCGGCATCTATATCGATACGATCAACACTACATTAGGTTGTGACAGCATCATTCATTTGCACCTGTCTGTAATCACGCCTGCTATCATTAGCGGTACGATCAGCAGTTGCCAACCGGTTACCTTTAATGGTATCACTTATACTTCATCAACAGTTGTAAACGATACTCTTCACGCTGCATTAGGTTGCGATAGTGCTTACATCAACATGATTATAGCAATACAAGCGATTACAACCAGTGAACAATGGGACACCGTTAGCGGCTGCCAGTCTATAGTGTATAAAGGAGTACCATACACAACCAGCCAGCTTATTACTGATACTATCAAAACTCCAGCAGGTTGTGATAGTGTGTATAAAAGAGTCTACCTCAATATAATCCCAACACCTGAGATAAATGTGCCGGAAGATTTTACTATTTGTGAAGGTGCATCAACCACACTCACTGCTACCTCTGACTTACCGGTGGGATGGGATGGATTCGGACCAGGTGCAACTATAAATGTAAGTCCGGTCAAAAAGACAAAATATATAGCACGGGTTTTTAATGATCTTAATTGTGAAGGCATGGCAATAGTTACAGTATCTGTAGAGCGTTTGAGTTTATCCTTGAATGCGTCAACGATCGAAGCTGAAATAGGCCTTCCTGTTACATTTAATGTCAGTTCAAATCAAAACTTTTCCGTTACAGGATGGCAACCGGAAAGCCTTTTCCCTAATCAATATATATCGCTTCAAACAGCAACATTTTATAAAAAAGGAGCAGTGCAAATTACGGTATCTGGTAAGAGTGAACATGATTGTGTAGATACTGCAACCTTATCGATAAATGTATTACAGGCACCTGATATTTTTATCCCTTCTGCCTTCTCTCCAAATGGAGATGGAATGAATGATTACTTCAGGCCAGAGTTTATCAGAGAGCATGCTATCAAAGAATTTTCCATTTTTAACCGATGGGGTCAAAGGGTGTATGGAATCACTTACAGCCAGCAACTGGGTAAAGGATGGGATGGTTCTTATAAAGGTACAAAATGTGAAAAAGGTACTTATTACTATATCCTATCCCTTCAGGATCCATTGGGAAAAGAAGGTGTTATGAAAGGGGATATTACTCTGGTTAATTAATCATACGCAAGTGGTAATTTGAAGTACTGTACGATAGTTTAAGTATCCTCTAATTTAATATTGAAAAGCAATCCGGATAAATTCTATCCGGATTTTTTTTATAAGATAACGCTTCACTTGCAAGGGATCGGGCATCTTTTTACAACTTAAGGAGTTACACCAATTCTCTTTAAAAATTAAAAAGTGTCTTTCATTTTAATGGCAATCAACCAATGTTATCATATCATTATTCTGCAACGTGAGGCATCGCATAAACGCTTATAAACCCGCTTCTAAAGCAACACAAAATATAATACATAACGATTGTATTATAGGCGCAGATTAATAACCAAGGTACTTTTGCATCGTAGAAATGATAGTCATTTTGAGCGCTTCTCCAGGTAAAAAATTCCTTTAAAAATTACAACACAATTTGCCCCATTTATATAAGATCTATCTGCTATTCTCATTTAATCTCAAATCATCAATCCATTTTAACCGCTAAAAAAATCAAAAATGAAACGAGTAAAATTACTTTGTATAATTGCCTTGCTTTGTGTTACTACACAATTTACATGGGCTCAAGTGTCATTAGCTTCATGGGATTTTACCAATCTGACAGGTGGATCTGGAAATTGGGGTCCAAGTCCTAACCCACCCACCACTTCCAATAGCAATGTTACTGTTGTTGGTCTGATCCGTGGTCCTGGAGTAACAGCATTAGCTACAGGCTCAGCCGCTGCTAGTGCCTGGGGCGGCGCAGGTTTCTTTGATAATGTTCTTACGACGTCACAAACGCGGGATTCAGCCATCTCTCTTGGAAATTATTTTACGTTTTCCATCTCTGCTACTATTGGAAATAATTTGTCCCTATCAGAAATCGGGGCGTATAATATCAGAAGATCTAATACCGGACCAGCAAAGTATAAATGGCAATACAGCCTTGATGGTACTTCTTTTACCAACATTGGAGTTGGAGACTCTATCATAGCAGGCGGAAATGTAAACTCCCCGGGAAATCCGCAACCAGCCATCACGTTAAGCGGAATTCCCGCTTTACAGAATGTCCCTTCAGGTACCACAGTAACCTTCCGAATAGTTGCCTGGGGTGCTTCGGGTTTAACCGGAACCTTTTACTTTAATAGCGCAGGTACAAATCCTACGCTGACAATTAATGGTACCATATCCTCTACGCCTCTTCCTTTAACGCTTATCAGTTTTAAAGGCCAGGCAGAAAACAATGCAAACGTTTTGAATTGGGTTACTGCTAATGAAGAGAATGTAGCATCATTTGAGTTGGAGCGCGGAACAAATGGTAGTAGCTTTGATAAAATAGCAACATTAAGTGCAAAAGGGAATAATACTGCGACCAACAATCATTACACGTATAAAGATGTTGATGCCTCCACTACTGCTTACTACCGTTTGAAAATGATTGACAGAGATGACAAAGCTAATTATTCTGACATTGTAGTATTGCGTAAGGGTGCTATACAAAGCACAATCAATGTATATCCTAATCCTGCTGAAAATACTTTATTTATTGAGGGCCTGACAAATAATTCCTCTTATCGTATTACCGATGCACTTGGAAGAGAAGCAATTCCTACTACAGCTGTTCATGCTGAAGGCGCTCTGACATCTATTAATATTTCAGGGTTGGTTCAAGGCATTTACTTTCTTCAATTGACCGATGATAATGGAATGGAAACTATCAGGTTCGTAAAAAAATAATTCGATTACAGATCCAAAGCCTTTGGCATTTTCATGAAAAAGACCCATCTAAACGATGGGTCTTTTTCATGAAATCCTATAAGAGTTTTAAACCCTTACAGAAGATCAAATACGATTACCATTTGTTCCATTAATTAAAAGAAATGAGCCAGTAAAATAAGTTGAACATCCTTCCTGAAAATCATCTCATTTTAGCATGGTATTTTAAGCCTGTCTTATGGGCTGGTTAAATCTAAAAAAACACAAATTGCAACTACCGTAGGGAGAAAGAAATTTTCAAATTTCCCATGTTGTCAAATTGTTAATTTGATATTGTAAATATTTGCAAATTAGTATTATATAAATAACAATAATTAATACATAATAAACGTATTGTAGCAATAAAAGATAGCTCTTATACCTTTACACAGTATCTCGGTCGGATACCGTGAGTTGCCCCAAATTCCTGAATAAAAATCAACCCCATTCCTTGCTAGTTTGCTTTTAAACCAACTGCTGGAACTCACCCCAACCAACGTTCGTATTTTACATTCAGGAGTACAGGGTAACTCATGTTTTTTTTAAACAATGACCATAGTAAAAGAATGAGGTTTTTAATGCTCATTTTTATCAAAAAAAATATACTAATCAATTAGTAAAAAATAATTTGTTGCATGTATATGACCATGCAAATTCTTCTTCCCATTCAGGGCTGATCTTTTAAAAATGTAAAACTTTTTTTTCCTTTTTCATAACACGCCAATCATAATTTCTTAATTAGGCGTAACACTTCCTTCCTTCATAATTTTACACTGTATCCGATCCATAGTACATAGTATCCGACCAAAGGTACCGTTCAAATAAAATACTGAAAAAAAAGCAACCACGCTTTCAGTATTAGTAAAAAATGACAAAATCAATTTTTATGAACCAAACTAAATTATGGGTATTCCGCGGCATGCTGATGCTTGCTTCCCTATTCGCCGTTAAAGCTAATGCGGTAAACATTCCAATTATAAGCACCACCTCAACGACACCAAAAACCGCAACTGCTAGCTGCGTTGTTGGTTACTATGCTGCTGGTTGGAACGTTTCCGGCAATTATTTTCAGTACGCTCTGAATACCTCAGGTTATTCTGGTGCGGTTACTATGGATTTCAGTACTCAGAGATCAAGCACTGGTCCAACTACTGTACAAATTATATACATCATCAATAATGGTACCCCAGTTGCACTTCCAGCTGGTCAAGGTGGTATATTTACTGTAGGTACTGGTTGCGCTACTAAAATAGCTACTTTACCTGCAGCTTGTGCTGGCGTTGCTGACCTTAAAGTTAGACTTATGCCGATAGCACCGCTTCCAACTAACGCTGCCGGTACTTTCCGCGTTGATTCAGTTAACGTATTTGATGCTGCTTCTGGTGGTTGTACTTCTGTTACTGGTGGTACAGCTAATGGACCTGGTAGTGTTTGCGCTGGTAGCTCTGCTAACCTGACACTGACTGGTTCTTCTGCCGGTACTGGTATCACTTACCAATGGCAGTCTTCACCTACCGGTTCTACCTGGACTGACATCGTAGGTGCTACAAGTCTGTCTTATACTACTCCTGTCCTGAGCACTACTACTCACTATCGTGCAGTAGTTACTTGCGCTGGCTTCGGTTCTGCTAACAGCACAGCTACTATAGTAACTGTAAACACTGTAAGTGTTGCCGCTATCACTGGTTATACTGCTCCATTATTGGTAGGTGCTACTCAGACTCTTGCTAATACTACTCCAGGTGGTGTTTGGTCAAGCAGCAACACATCAGCTGCTTCTGTAGATTTAATTACTGGTTCTTTGGTTGGTGAATTTGGTGGTTCTTCTACTATCACCTACTCAGTATTTGATGCTGGTACTGGTTGTACTGGTACTTCAACTGTTAATGTTAACGTTGTATGGCCTAATACACTCGCTCTTTATGCTGGTCAGAATGGTACTAGTACTTCAGTTATCAATGTTCCTGGTGATGTAGTAAGCTCATTATACGCTGTAGGTTTTGGCGGTGCTACTGCTTGTGGTAGTGGTGGTTTAAGTGGTATCACTGTACCTGTTGCTGATAGTACTTTTGATATTACCAATCCTCACGTAGGTTACAGAGTATATGCTAATGCTGGTAAAGTTTTGAACATGTTCCGTATCCATGCCCGTGCACGAGTATCATCAACTGGTCCTACTAAAGCTCGTATTGCTTATCAATACTGGTCTAGCAACGGTACACCTAGTGGCTGGCAGGTTGAACCTACGGCTGTTGATCTTGTTGACGGCAGTTGCGGTGCTAGTGCTAATTCATGGGATTTCAATTCAGGTATTCCTGCAAATCCAAATCCAACCGTTAACGGTATGGATAGTCTTGAAGTTGCTGTATTCCCATATGCTCCAGGTGCAAGCACTGGTACTTTCCAGTTGAACACTCTTGAAGTTTATGGTATTGTAACTTCTGATTCTCAGTGCAATGCCGGTTCTATTGCTACTACTGCTGACTCTGTACTTCCTGCAGTAGTTAATATCTGCGATAGCGGTGCAAGATTCCTGAATTACAATGTTGGTAATGGCGGTCTTGCTGGTGTAAACATTATCTACCAATGGCAGAGATCTACTAACGGTACCACTTGGTCTGATATCGTAGATGCTAACGGTGTTGTTTATCAAACTCCTAATTTCCACGCTGGTGTTGATCCTGATACTAATTACTACCGTGTTGTAATTACTTGTGATGCTAGTGGTGATACTTCTCATTCTGCTATTAACGTAGTAACGGTTAATCCTACTCCGGCTAATGCTGGTACTATTTCAGGTGCTCTTGCTCCATCTGTAGCATTCCCAATGAAACACATGTTGATTGGTACTACTTATGCCATGACTAGCACTATCGCTGGTGGTACTTGGTCTAGCAACGATACTAGCTCTATCTCTTTTGGTGGTACTAGCACAGCTACTCCTAACCTTCCTGGCGATGCTATCATCACTTACCGTACATCTGTAGGTGGTTGCACTGGTACTTCAAAAGATACTGTTGCTGCTTACCACCCTGGTACTAAAGTATTGTACATAGGTAAAGGCGGTAACAGCACTGCTGTTTATGCTGCTACTGGTACTACTGCTACTGCTTTAGCTACTGCTAACTGGGGTTCTTCTACTGCTTGCGGAAGCGGTGGTATCTCTGGTTTGACCAATACTACTACTGTTCAGGATCAGGCTACTAACGGTCGTGTTTCTACTATTGTAGCCGGATCTACTTTTCTTGCTTCTTCAGTTCGTGCTACTTTAAGAAAAACAAATTCTGGTACTTACAAAGCTTACCTGGGTTACAGACCAGCTGCTGGTGGTGCCTGGACTCTTGTCTCTGCTCCGGTAGATGTAGAAACAGACGATTGCGGTTATAGCCACAACGAGCTTATTTTCCCAGTATCAGTTACTGTTGCTGGTGCCGGTACTGAATTTGCAGTATTCGGATACAATGGTACTGCTACTACTACATTACAGGTTAACACTATCAGTGTTTTGGGTAGTGGTACTCAGCTGATGAAAGGAACCGGAATTTCTGATCTGGAAAACAATGCAAACGTTCAGTTGTTCCCTAATCCTACTACTAACGTACTGAATGTAACAGCGTCTGAAAAAGTAAACGTTGTGATCATGAGTATTGATGGTAAAAAACTGATCGAGCAAAAAGATGCTTCACGCATCGATGTAAGCAGCCTTGTAAGCGGTATGTACCTGATCCAGGTATATGGCGAAAACAACAGCCTGCTGAAAGCTGAGAAGTTCGTTAAAAAATAAGCTGAAATAGTACAACAATTTCAGTATTGATCTGAGGCTGCCCCGTAAGGCAGCCTCTTTTTTTACTGTTACTTTTACGAACTATAATATAAAATACATGCACAACCACATTGTCATTCCGTAGGAATCTAAACAACATCACATAAGGTTATAGTTATAAGCGATATGCAGATGCTTCCAGCATGACAATGGGGTTGTGTTATAGCGCTCTGCTTTTACAATAATATTGTCATGCTAAGCATCTGCACCTTACTTAAATTATAATCTTTACTACGACTTTTCCTTTCCATCTACTATACGCATCAGCAACTCCTTGTCCTGTTGCAATCGGGCTACTTCGGCTTGCAGAGCAGCTATTGCTACATCTTTGGGTTCAGGAACATCATCGCCAATGCGGGTAAAAGTATTGGGTAATGCAGCGGCCAGGTCGGCAAAGAAATTGTGCTTCAATGCATGGCTTAATTCCCAGAGTATAGCAGCTTGCAGGCTATGGTTTTTCTTATACTTAACTATAGTTCTTGGTTCCCGATGAATGGCTCTTGCCAATGCTGACTGAGGAGTATTATTCTTAGTAATATAAGTTTGTAAAAGCCCGCCAATATGAGGCATTTCCGATCCCTTATTTAATAAGTATTTTTTTTCTCCTCGCATAACGTTAATTATTTACTTTAAGTGTAGTTGTTTTGTACTTTAAGTGTAGTTGTTTTGTACTTTAAGTGTAGTTGTTTTGTACTTTAAGTGTAGTTGTTTTGTACTTTAAGTGTAATTGTTTTGTACTTTAAGTGTAATTGTTTTGTACTTTAGGTGTAATTCTTTTGTACTTTAAGTGTAATTCTTTTGTACTTTAAGTGTAATTATTTTGTACTTTAAGTGTAATTGTTTTGTACTTTAAGTGTAATTGTTTTGTACTTAAAGTGTAATTGTTTTACACTTTAAATGTATAAAGGGCAAAGCTGTCAGCGTCTTTGCCCTTTATAATTCCTTATTCAGCGCCGGGCAATTCTTTTTTAGGAGCACCCGCACCGTTGTCTTTAAATCTCGGCTTCATTTTATCATAAGCTGCCTGAGCACCGGGCAAGCCTGCATCGGCAGCGGTACCAAATACACCGTATACTACATTGGCTACACCTTTAGCTTCACTGGCTGCTATACGTTTCATGTCTCGTATGCGTTGCAGTACATCCATCACATCGTTCTCGATACGGTCTAGTTGGCTATAGATTACCAGGTCGCTCGTCATCATTTGAGGGGTAATAAATTCGGGGATAATGCCTTTACCACGGCTTGTCACTTCGGCTATAGCATCTTCTACAAAGGCTTTATTGTCTACATCGAGCGACTCCAGCGAGTGGCGGTCGCCTTCTTCAAGGGTTATTGCACCTTTTTCGGGCAGTTGCTCTATTACGGTCTTCAGGCTTTCGCCGATCAGGTTTATTGCATTCTGGGATAATACCGTATTGATACGGTTCTTCATGATGTTTGCCATCTTGATGTGTTTTAAAGTTGAAAAAGAAATGGTTTCTTAAATGCAAAAGCAGTTATTGCTTGTTGCTATGGTTGGGGTCAAAGATATCATCCTCCTGTTCCTGTGCAATCCCATAAATATGGGAGGGGCCTACACAATCCCGGAAACATTATACGGATGCTTAAGGAGCCAACTATTTAGTCGACCCTCAAAAAGTCTGTAACCCAAACTGGTATTAGTATTCAATCATAAAAGGGGTTAAATAAAATGAAAGGAAAAGGATTTGATTAAATTGTTTCAAAACCTTGCATTTTACAGGAAAATCCTACTGTTTCTCAACCCCATTTTCATGCTGGAAGCATCTACACATTGCTTGTTTGAAACGCTGTAGCAGGTTGTGTAGATCCCTCCGGGATGACAATGGGCTGTTACTTGATATGTGTAGACTTTTTGAGGGTCGACTATTTAGGGGTAAGCCCAACCTACTATTAGCATTATCTTAATGTTACTATTAAAAATAGTCCTATCATACCCCCCTGTCATTTAACTACTTAAATATTTTAGTATAAAATACATAGCAAGCGGATTATAGGCTGGTACAAGGTCATAAAATAGCTTTGTATGCTAAGAACCCTTATCCGGGTGAAAAACATTAATTCATATTCCACATAGTAAACCAATGATGAAAAAGTTACTTTTTTGCTTATCGGTACTCCTCTTTTTAGCGGCTGCAACGGAGGCCAAGAAACCCAATGGTAGCCCGGCTACAGTGAGCACCCTAAAAAAGGCTCTACCCTTGCTCTTTACCGAGAACAAAGGCCAGGTGACAAATATAGAAGGCAAACCTCGGCCTGATATCTTATTTACCGCTACGGGCGACCATACACAATTATTTCTGACGGCCACCGGTATCCAATACCAATTTACAAGGATCATTTATCCTGAGGGATATGGAGCCAGGGGTATAGATGCTGCAAAACAGGAGGAGCTGGCAAAGCAAGTGGAAACACAAACTCATTTGTTCTCTTTAACCTTGCAAGGAGCTAATCCTGAACCGGTAATACGCCGGGAAAAGAAGAACCCTTTCACCGAAAATTTCTATACGCCCAATGTACCGAAGGAAGGTATTACGCAAGTAGCCACCTATGAGAAAATAGTGTATGAAAATATATATCCGCACATTGACTGGGTATTGTACAGCCAGGGCAAGAAACTGAAATACGATTTTGTAGTTCACCCGGGCGGCGATCCTTCTCTTATAAAACTGAACATACAGGATGCAGAAAGCGTAAGTATCACAGCAGCAGGCGAGCTACTCATGAAAACCAGCCTCGGAGAAGTAAAGGAGAAAGCACCGCTAAGCTTTGCCAATGGCAAAGAAGTGCCCAGCCGTTTTAAGCAAAACAGTGATGGTACTATAGGGTTTGAAATAACTACTGTACCCGGTGCTACCCTCGTTATAGACCCCTCTGTAACCTGGGGTACCTATTATGGTGGAACCGGCCAGGAAAATGCAGAAGGCCTTACCCTTGATGCTTCCGGCAATATCTATATAGCGGGGATCACCGCCTCTACCACCAGTATTGCTATGACTGGTGGCTACCAGACAACTATAAACGCGGTTCACAATAACTTCCTGGTAAAATTTAATGCTTCCGGCACCCCACTCTGGGCTACATACTATGGCAGTGCCTGTGCAGCTCAACCCGGTACTAACCTGGGACAAGGTGGAGCCTGTGCTACGGATAATTCGGGTAATGTGTACCTCCTGGCTACAACGCCTGTAGCCCCACTTACTGTAGATATGAGCACTCCCGGCGCCTACCAGACGGTACCGGGCGGGAGCTCTGATGCCTACCTGGTAAAATTTAATGCCAGCGGGGTAAGACAATGGGCTACTTACTATGGCGGCAGCGGATATGAATATACTTTTGGCTGTACCAGCAATGCTGCTGGCGATGTTTATATTACCGGGATAACCATTTCCTCATCAGGCATTGCTACCGCCGGAGCGCATCAGACTGTTTATGGAGGAGGAGGCTCTGATTTTTTCCTGGCTAAATTCAATACTTCCGGTGCCTTGCAATGGGGTACTTATATAGGCGGAACGGGTATTGAGGGACCCGCCGGGTCAGGTGTCACTTCCGTTTTTCACAACTGTGCACTCGACAACCTGGGTAATATATTGGTAGCCGGTAATACCGAATCTACATCAGGCATTGCCAGCCCCGGCGCTCAGCAGACGGTACTGAATGGGCCGACTGATGCCTTCCTGGCTAAATTCAGCCCTTCGGGCAGCCGCCTTTGGAGCACTTATTTCGGGGGCAGTGACCTGGACGCAGTAGTCGGTATGAGCGTAGCTGTAGATACTTCAAATAATAACATATACCTTACCGGCGATACTTATTCTACTACTGGTATAGCTACAGCCGGCGCCAGTCAAACAGCATACTCAGGTAACGGTGATAATTTCCTGGCTAAATTCAATACTTCAGGAACATTGCAATGGGCTACTTACCAGGGCAACATTGAATGGGAAGCCCCGGCCTGTGTATCTGTGAATGCTGCAGGCAGTGTTTACCTTGCTGGTGGAACTTATTCATACAATACCTTAACCGGCGGATTCAAGTCCTACAATTCAGGTGGAGCCGAAGGCTTTATCTTTAAGTACAGCAACACCGGCTCACTACAGTGGTCCAGCTATTATGGAGGAGCCAGTATCGATTACATTACTGCATGCGTTACATCAGGACAAGATCTGTTCATTCTCGGCAAAACAAACTCTGCAGGCAATATCGCTACGTCAGGTGCTTTTGATACAACTTTAGCCGGCAGTCTCGGCGGCATTGATGATGCTTTCCTGGCTAAGATCAGCGATATTCCAGCTTGTTTTCCGGATTCGGTAGTGGTTACACAAACCATTTGCAGCAATCAGTTGCCTTATACCTGGCAAGGCAATACCGTACCAGCTGGCGGCATCAATGTTGCTACCGATACTTTAACCAATGCAACAGGCTGTGACAGCGTATTGCACCTTACTCTTATTGTTAAACCTATTTCTACATTAATCGTTAATGATACTGTTTGCCGTAATGATCTTCCTTTTGTATGGAACAGCATTAGCGTACCTGCTCCTGCTACCGGTAATACCACCACGGCTACTTATACCACACCTGCTGCAAATAACTGCGACAGCATCGTTACGTTGAATCTTTATATAAGGGATACCTCGGCAGTTACCGTAACCAAAACGTATTGCAGAAATGATCTGCCTGTGGTGTGGAATGGTTTTACCATACCCATTACTGCAAACAGCAATCCTGCTTATGCTATATATGCCACAACCAATATGGGCGGCTGCGATAGTATAGTAAAGCTTAACCTTGTGGTACGCGATACTTTTGCCCTGACCGTTCATGATACGATTTGCCGTAATGATTTCCCATTGGTATGGAATGGCATTACCATCAATAGCCCTGCAGGAAATAGTGCCACAGCCATTTACAACGGATCCTCGATGTATGGTTGCGACAGTGTAGTAACCTTACAACTGCATGTTAAAGATACTTCGGCCTTTACAGTATTGATGACCAAATGCAGCAACCAACTGCCTTTCATATGGAACGGCATTAACGTAACTGCAGGAGGACCTTCAGCAGCTACATATACTACTAATAACGCAGTGGGTTGTGACAGTGTGGTTAAACTCAACCTTACCGTAAACAATACTTCGGCCTTTACACAATTGATGACAAAATGTAGTAACCAGTTGCCTTTCGTATGGAATGGGATCACGGTGACTACAGGTGGTCCCACAGCTGCTACTTATACAATACCTAATTCAGTTGGTTGCGACAGTGTAACTACTTTGAACCTCACGGTTAACAATACTTCTACCTATACCGATCACGATACCATCTGCGCCAGTGAACTGCCTTATACATGGAACGGCATTACTGTAACATCAGGCGGAACTAGTGCAGCTACTTTTGTTGATACCAATACTGCTGGTTGTGATAGCATTGTCACCCTTAATCTTACTGTAACGCCGGCAATACTGCCAACAATCAATATCTCCGTGTTCCCCGCCACTACTGTATCTCCCGGAACACCGGTAACCTTTACGGCAACAATAACCAATGGAGGTACCGCACCAATACTTCAATGGAAAAAGAACGGCATTAATGTAGGCATCAATAGTGCTACCTATACAGACTTCAGTATAGACTCGGGAGATGTTGTTATCTGTACTTTGCTAAGCAATGCACAATGCGCTTTCCCTGATAGCGTATCGAGCAATGAAATTACTATAACTGTAATTATACCGCCACCACCATGCCTGGTTCCGGTTACACTTATTTCTACTGATATACAGTTTAGTTCTGCTATATTCAGATGGGCAAACGTTGCCAGCGCATCCGGTTACGAAATTGTGTTGGACATGCAGTCGAGCGATCCGTCATCAGGATTATTTACCACAGACACCGCTTATCATGCATCAACACTAATGCCGGGAACACATTACTTCCATATCAGAACCCGTTGTGCAAATGGTGATTACTCTCCATGGATAAAAATTACAATTACTATCCAGGATGAAAATGGCAGCACTGGTACAATAGACCTGAATGGCAACCATAACAGGCTTACCCTTTATCCGAATCCTAATAACGGCATGTTCTTTGTCCAGGGAACAGTATCCGAAAATAAAGCGAACATTGATGTAGTAGACAAAGCCGGTCGTATCATTTACAGGAGTGAAGCCAATACACCTGGTGGAAAATTAAATCATCGCATTAACCTATCTGACAAATTAACTCAAGGCATTTATCTATTACGAGTTATCTCTGGCACCCAGGTTTATGTACTAAGGTTTGTCCATAATTAAACGATTACTATTTTTAAAAGCCCTTGTCTTCTAAATTGGACAAGGGCTTTTTTTGTGAAGGCACGATAACTGCAATTATATAAAAAGCCGATCATTTCAGATCGGCTTTTTATATAATTGCTATATTTTACAATTCACGAGCGTCATTTATGTTAGTGTAACATTATTTCCAGAGATCATTTCTTATTCTTTTTAAAAATCAAGCATGTAGCAGTAATTGCTCTTCAAACACATTACCAAAACGATCTTTGGCTATCACTTTTATTTCCTTTGCATCTGTTGATGGCTTTGCTATGAAGAGGTGATCTGTAATATTAGGTTCCACACCTTTATGCCGTAGCGGCTTATCTTTCCCTTTGTATAACTCTATGGCTGCCGCATCCTGGCCGATATACTTTTCCATACCCCCTTTGCTTACTCCATCTTCAAACCACTCAATACTCCATTGCTCATCATGATTCCAGATATTGGCCATAAAATGCTCCGGCTTGTCTTCGATAACACCAGGTCTGTAAAGCCTCATTTGATGTGACTTCTCAAATCCGGTAGATTTATAATACCAACTGATCTGATCTCCATCTACTTCAAATACGCCATAACCATTTGGCGTACCGTCGCCACATATAGGCCCAGACCACCATGCACCACATAGCGTACCCAAGTTGTGTTCAATAATATTATCCTTTTCCCAAACCTCGTTCCAATGAGTATGCCCGGAAACGATTTGTACTTTATATGGTTTTAATAAATCGTATAGTGCCTGTCTGTTCATAACTACTCCGCCTATGGAATCTTCTTTCTGTTTCTCGCGTTTGCGGGCGCCTGTATTAGAAGGGATATGCATAGCTACGACTACTGTATTACCTTTGGGTACAAATTGCAGATCCTTCTCCAGCCACTTCAATTGTTCTTCCGTGAGATAACCGATATACCGGTGTCCAGTCCCGATAAAGAAAACATCATCAAGTACTACATAGTGTACTTTACCTCTATTGAAGGAATAATAAGTCGGGCCAAAAAGTGAAGTGAAGGTAGCCTGCGACTCATCATCAGTCCTGGCGTTATAATCCATATCATGATTGCCTATTACCTGGAAGAAAGGTATTCCTGTCGTTGCTACACCTTTTTTATAATCATCATACACTTCAAAATGATCGAAAGCAATATCACCACAGGCTATTCCAAATACAGGAACATTGCCCATGTCTATAACATGCGCCTTTGTGTCGGGGACAGAAGTCTGGTGAAAGAAATCGGTATCAGCGGCATTCTGCATCTGGGGATCTGCCCATACAATAAAAGTATGCTTATCATCATCCACTGCAAGTTTATGAAGTTCAAAATTGATTTCTTCAGCTTTACCATTTTTGTTCAGCAGCTTATAAAACTTTGCTATGCCTTTGTCATTGGGTATTTCATATCCTGATGGAAGAGAAACAAAAATGAATTTTGCATCGTGGTGAGTACTTATCTTATATATACCATTCCCATCAGTCTGTGCTACGGTATACCCATCGCTTACAATAACGCTGGGAATACCTTTCCCCTCATGAGAAATTTTTCCCTTTACTTGCCTGGAAACAAATTCGGCACCTTCATGTGTCCAGGATTCTGCTGCCGGAAGTGCCAGACCTGCTGATAATAATCCAATACTCTTTAAAAAATTTCTTCGTTGCATGTGCCCGTATTTATGTAATCAATAAACTTTGCTGTAGCCTTTTTATCATGAAACCTTAAACTGAAAATCAAGAAAGTGGGTGACACTCTTGTCTGCTTTATGTTTCAGATGCTTTTTTCTTAATAGAATACGAGTCTGTTTTTTAACACCTTCATATCTTTGAATCAACTCCCGCAACTCTTTCATTTTGGACTGATAGATATCAAAGTAATCTTGCATAGTCTCATAATTATCTTTCAAATGCTTTCCTTCACTATCCCAAATGCCGGAAGCTTTGAGCTGGTCCAGCTTTTCAGCAACATGTGCACAGAAATTACGATGTTGTGTAGGGCTAATGTGAGACATAGATTTTCATTTTTAATTCAGCAATTCAATATTATTAGTCAATGAGTAAACCAGCAGGAACCTTGCCTTCCATTCCTTTCAACTCCAATCCTAGCAACTTTACAATTATAGGTGCAATATCAGTTAGGCTCATCTGCTCTATTAGTTTATCACTCTTACTAATTCCTGCACCATAAGCTACAAAGCCCGTTTGTATTTCTTTAAAGTCAGGAAAGTAGCCATGAGTACCGCCTTTGGTGGCTTTAGTCACTTCTCCCGTAACTGCTCCTCGAATTGTAATACCAGGAGTAGCTGCCAACGCTAATGCTGCATTGGGATCAGCCCCCGCAGCTTCAAGTGCAGCCTTATTCAGGATGCGAAACATTTTTCTTTGATCTTCAGGCAAGGCGTTCAGTATATAATTCACTTTATCAAGTGTAGCCTTATCATTAGGATCTTTTAACCTTAAGAATGCTCCTCCACCTCCGGCATGAAACATTGCTTTCCATTTTCCGGTTTTGGCATCATCCAGCAAACCAGCTTTTTTAAGCAGAACATTTGGAGAAAATGCAGTATTTATAGTAACAAAACCATGATCACCGGTAATCAATATTGCAGTACTATCCTTAATCCCCGCTTTATCAATAGCTTCAAGCAAAACGCCTATAGCATGGTCTGCAGAAGCAACAGCACGCCTTACAACTGGCCCGTCACGACCTTCTATATGCTGCATATGATCAGCAACCGGCAAATGCACAGCGATAAATTCAGGCTTATGTTTACGAATAATATATCCCGCCATTTTTGCCAGATCATCATCCATAGACAAATAGTCCTTATCCATATTAAAATCCTGCGCTGTAAGCTTACCCGTAGCATTTTGTTCAAGCTCTTCAAAGAGACCGGCGGGCTTGGCTGTGGCGGCTGTAGCAGCTCTCCGATCACTACCTCCATCTACATCCCATACATCCGGTACATTGTAATCAATAGATTTCGCACCAACACATACCGGCCAGATCACTGCCGCCGTATGGCCCCCTCCTTTTTTTACTGCATCAAAAACAGTGGGTACTTTAATAGAATCATAGTTCCAGTACCAACGTACTTTGCCATCCGACTCCGGTGCAAAAAGATCATTGTAATACACGCCATGTTTGGCCGCATGCACACCTGTAATGATAGTGGTATGATTAGGATAAGTAACGGAAGGAAATATAGGATCAACACCCAGAGCACTTACTCCTTTACTTTTAAGTTGCTGCAGGTTAACAGCAGGCCATTGTTGATCTAAATAAAAATCGGGGCGAAAACCATCAATAGTTACCAACACCACATATTTTGCTTTTTGAGCAGATGCATGGCTCAATACACTTAGTGAGCCGATGAAAGCCAGTAGCAGTTTCTTCATTTTAAAATTTACTGTTTATGCTATTAAGAATAGATCAATGCCTGAAAAAAGTAACGCCAACTGCTGTTTCAATATCGGGAAGTGTCGCGATTAAAGGCAGATCAATTAAAGTAGTTTCCCTCGGCGTAATCCAGGATCCGGCAGTAATCACACCTCCAAGCTTGGAGAAGCTGCTGATATCAGTATTGGGTTGCTTAAAGACATAAGTATTGGTACCCTGTCCAAAAAAGGGTTGAGCCTCTCCGGTAGTAGCATTTACCTTGTTGTAATGATCATTATCAGGAACCCTGTAACCCATACCATTGCTGAAAGACGTACCCACTGTAGTACCATAAAATAAAGCATCAACAGGCACGCTTTCAGGTGTCACCGTTGTACCTTCAAATATTGCGATACCATCTGCAGGACTACTGTTTCCCATAAATCCACCATTGGAATCGCCGAAACCATCACCGGTAACTGTTGGCGGGTTTGTAGTGCCTACGTTAATTACAATTGTACGAATCCAGTTGGCTCCACTGATATCAGTGCTTTTACCATTAGTGGCATTATAACCGGCAATCACTTTAGAGTTGGCACCAACATAGAAGAAAGTACCTCTAGCAGCAAACCCAGAACTCAGATTAAATTTATAAGTACGCGCTCCGCCTTCGGCCCAACCATTAGCTGTAGCAATACCATTATTACAAGTTACCACGCTAAAAGGTGTTTCCGCAAAATTGATATCGCGCAATGCCATGAATTGAATATACTCATAACCTCCGGAGTGGGTTACATTACCGGATACAGCACCTACAATGGGACAATCAGACCCTCTGGAATCAGAAAGAAATCCGGTAATGATAACCGGGGAATTGTAAGGAATACCGGTGATAGCTACATCATCTTTTGTGCGCATCCATATCTGTTTCTCTGCTTCTTCCTTTTGATCACCATTAGGATTGTAGTACAATGCAAGGCCAGTAAAATTAGCCATACCAGGTATTTCATCACCAGCAAATACAGCTGTAGCTTCTGTATGTAACTTTATTGCTCCAGGTTCGGCGGAACCATCGTTCAAGCCATAGGTACCTTCATATTTATCTCCTGCACCCACATTCAGCACGTCTGCGCCAGCAACACTTACTAAAGTACTTTCGTAACGGTCAAAGCTATCGACCAATGATCGTAAAGTCATTTTCACCGGTTCTATGATCTTTCCTGCTCCTACTTTAGTCACTGTGTTTAAGGATAGTCCCGAAATCTGAAGCATTCCATTTTTGCGTTCCAGCACAGCTCCCGAAAATTCTATTAATACGGAATCACCAAAAGCAAAAGGTATGTCTGTATTGTTTCCCAGGTCAAGCAGGATGCCCCCATTACCATCCTGGATAGCTACTTTACCGGCAGGCATATTGCCTCCTGTATTATTGGATACTACAATGCCACAAAGTTTTTTCAACCCTTTTATCTCATTAGGGTTAAGCGTAACAGATGTGCCTTTGTACATTTTTTTCATATCGCTGATCACCGCATAAGGATATGGTGTAGGAACTCCCATTATGCCTGGCTCCTTCATGCACGAAGCACATAAGGAGCATAGGGCAATCAATACTAAGGTGTATAATCTTCCGATTTTCATTCTATGAGTTTTTATTGAATTATTGCAAATGATTTTATTTTTCCCACCATCCTTTACTGTTGCAGTTATCACCACCTATGCGATCAATCGCTTCATGATAATGGCTGTTGTTTAATAACTGCGTACTGGTAGGATACAAAAGACGTACCGGCATTTTACCATCGTTCAGTGCTTCGGGATTTACCGGTAATTGAGGATAGCCTGTCCTACGAAACTCGAACCAGGATTCAAGTCCAACGAACCATTGAGCAAGGTATTTCTGCAAGATGATTGTAGATAACTGGCCATCATAAACAACGCCAGGTTGGGTAAGGTAGGTTTCTGGCGGAGTTACTCCCCAATGCTTCATACTTGATTTCACACCTTCTTCATAAAAACTTTTGGCATCGCCACTGATCCAACCTTTCTGCGCGGCTTCGGAAAGTATAAAACATACTTCAGCATAACTTAATATCGTTCCCAATAAGGGAGAAGATTTCAGGTTGTTTTGTATATAAGAAGTGGAGGATGCAAAAGTCGCTCCATTTTTATAACGACCGTAGCCACTTACTACAGGTATATAATCACCATTCGCTTTAGCATACCATACCGGTAGACGTGGGTCTGCTATGTTGACCAGCAAATCAATAATGAATTTACTTGGTGCTTTAGCATTTCCAAAATCCAGATCCCTCGCATTATAAAAAGGATTAAAAAAGGGTTCAACGCCTGTAAACTTCAGAATAGCTTCATCATCATCAGAGCCAAACACAGGGTATTTGATCTGACTGGACACGATTTCCGCAATCTTTTCCGCGCTATGCATCTCTGATCGCTTACTCAGTCGGAGGTAAAGCCTTAAGCGTAATGAATTGCAAAATTTCTTCCACTTTTCTATATCGCCGTTGTACAGAATGTCGTTGCCGTAAGCAAGTTTGCCAGTTCCAAATAATTTAGCAGCAGAGTCCAGTCCGGCCATCAGGCTTTTGTAAATAGATTCCTGTTGATCATAAACAGGCGTAAGGTTGCCCTGATCTCCCATAAACGCTTCCGAGTAAGGTATATCACCGTAGATATCTGTTAATTGAGAACATACATAGGCCTTGAGTGTAAGTGCTACAGCTACGAAGTTGGAATCCTTATATTCAATAGCCCGGTTATACATGTCCTGGATATTATAGGCAGTACTGTAATGCCTGTCCCATATGTAATCTGATTCTGTTGGGGATACATAGTAGCGATGAAATTCAATACCATCCCCTTTATGCACACTATACTGCATCAGTTCGTTACCAATACGATGTGCCCGACTAAGGTTGGTAACCGTTATATCATATAGAACCGGAGCCAGGAAACTTCCTGGTGTTGCTCCCTGAACATCGTTGGGATTCTTCTGTATCTCGTCAAAATTTTTAGTACAACCAGCTGTTATCAGCCAGCATATTAATGTCAATAAATAAATTAGCCTGTTCATATTATTTGCTATTGTGTATGAGTATTAGAATCCTACTTTTAAATTGATGCCCATTGAACGTGTAGAAGGCAATTGGCCTACTTCAAATCCTTGTATAATAAGACCATTATTGATTGAACTAGCTTCAGGGTCAAATATTTGCCACTTTGAAATCAGGAGCAAATCCCTGCCAAATACGCCGATACTGGCATTCCGTATCCCTACCCTCCTGAAGAAGGAAAACTTAAAATTATAATCCAGCCGTACTTCTCGTAGTTTGATGTAAGAAGCATCCAGCATATTGGATTCCACATTTTCACGTACATAATGCTGACCGTAAAAAGTGGAAACCGCTTTGACTACAGTTTCATTAGGCACATAATTTCCGTCTTCTGTCAACACTACACCATCACCTAATATTCCTCCTTCATCACGGCCCGGAATAGTAGCGTTTAGTTTTCCTTGCTGCATCAACTGCGAATACATCAATGAATATTTTTCCGCTCCGAATTCTCCATCCCAAAGTATATTCAACCTGAAATCTTTGTAAGTGAATTCATTATTGAAGCCCAATTTAAAATCCGGATTAGCATTCCCTCTTCTGGCCACTTCTGTACCCAATAACGGCAAACCATTTTCATACACAATCTGACCATCAGGAGCCCGTACATATCCACGACCATAAATGTCACCTATCTCGCCACCAGGCACGCCCACCAAAGCAACACCACCTGGCCCACTTGCAATCTGGAAAGCTTCTACATTCTCTTGCAGGCGTACAATTTCACCTCTGTTCTTAGAGAACAATCCTGTAGTCTTCCAGCTAAAATTTCTAAGCTTAACCGGTATGGCCCATACGGTTGCTTCTATACCTTTGTTGATTACCAGGCCTGCATTCATCGCTGCGGCCCTGTAACCCGAAGCCCTTTCTACAGGCACTTCCAGAATTTGGTTATAAGTATTATTTTGATAAACAGCAACATCCAACCCTATCCTGTTTTTCAACAGACGGACTTCAGTACCAAATTCATAGCTGTGGGTAATCTCCGGTTTAAGATCGTAATTAGGCATAACATCCGGATTCTCCAGGCTACCCGCAAATGGGCTGCCAGTATAATATTTAGAGATTTTATAACCTCTGGTATCCGACCCTACGGATGATATAGATGCCCTTAATTTAGCATAGCTAAGCACATTGCTTTGTATGTTAAACATGTCACTAATGATTGCTGATAAATTTGCCGAAGGATAGAAATAAGAATTATTCTTCAACGGTAAAGTACTCGACCAGTCATTGCGGGCAGTTATATCCAGGTAGAGATAATCTTTGTAAGACAAATTGATGAAACCATATAAACTATTAATTACCTTTTCTTCTTTATACCCTGAAAACACGGGGCGATTCACACCATTGTTCAGGTTATAAACACCAGGGATCACCAATTGAGAAACGGCAGCCTTAGTTCTGTTATAACTATAGCTCATGTTATTCCCACCAAAAGATACACCCAGCTTAAAGTCCTTACCAATAGGCTTATTGTAAGACAATAGGAAGTCGGTATTTATCTCATAACGAAGTGCGTTTTGTTCGTTGTACATACCATCTATAAAGCGCTGGCTACTCTTGGGCTGACGACTGCTGCTGATGTCCTGTGAAAAATCAATACCGCTTTTAGCCGTAAAGGATAACCCTGGAAGAATATCATAAGCCAGGCCTACATTGCCAAAAACCGCATTTCTATTAACAGGATTTAATTGCTCATATAAAGCAAAGTAAGGATTCTCTAATAAGGTACTGAATGGTCTGAACTGTTGCTCATTTTCTTTGATCCAGTAATCCTTATACCAATTCAGGTCAACATTGGGTGCTTGTCCTAAAAGAAAATAAGTAACGGTTTTATTATCATAGCCAAGGTTAGGCAGGTTATCAGATTGTTTGTTGGTGTAATTTACCTTGGCAAACACACGCACTTTATTATTCAATTTATGTTGTACAGAAAGATTGATGGTATTGCGCGTATAACCCGTGTTCGGCAATATCCATTTGTTCTGAACGTTGTTATAGGAAAGCCGCATAGAAGTTTTATCATTACCACCGTCTAATGAAACAGAATTATTGTAGGTCACTCCGGTACGGAATAAATCTTTCCTGTTATTATCATATGATACCCAAGGTGTCCTTACGGTATCTGCTTTTCGGGTAATAGGATTATATTGGAAATAGCTGGCACCGGTATTCAATTTAGGGCCCCATGCCTGGCTCGTACCTTGTGTTCCCGCTCCGTCAATTGTGGCTCCGTAAGAATAATAATCAGCACCACCGGCACCGCCCTGACCATATTGATACTGATAATCGGGCCAGTTATTAACCTGATCGAAGGTTACCGAAGAATTAACAGTAACACCTAAGCCCTTCTTATTTTTACCTGATTTTGTTGTAATCACAATAGCACCATTGGCACCACGTGAGCCATAAAGAGCAGCAGCTCCGGGGCCTTTCAGCACAGTTACATTTTCAATATCATCAGCATTAATATCGCTTATAGCAGAACCGAAATCTACAGGCGATTCGGATGCCAGGTTATTGCCGCCATTATTACTCATTACTTTATTGCTCACTACAATACCGTCTACCACAATCAGAGCAGAGTTGTTATCCAGGTCAAAGGATTTATTACCTCTTAGAATAATATTGGCAGATCCGGTTGGCCCGTCAAGTTTCTGAAGATTCATACCAGGTACCTTACCACTCAATGTATTTAACCAGTTGCTGGACGGAGCATCCGTCAATGATTGGCCATCTATCTTTTGAGCCGAGTAACCCAGCGCCCGTTCTTCTTTTTTAATACCCAAAGCCGTTACCACTACTTCATTCAGATTACTTTTCTTTGCCTTCAGCTTAATGACCATAGATTGTTGCTCCCCTCCCTCAAGATTATAATCAGGAAGCAATTGTGAATCATAGCCCATATAAGAAACCAATATGGTATACCCTTTGCCTAAAGGCACATTAGTAAAACTGAAAAGCCCATCTGAATTGGTTAATGCTGTTGCGTTGAATTTATTATCTGTATTACTTAGTGTAACAGTAGCGCCGGGTAAAGACTCTCCACGTTCGTCTTGTACAATGCCGCTTACCGCACTCTTGGTTTGTGCATAGACTTGTACGTAGCCTATGCTTAACAAACAAGAAGCACCTGCAATTTTAAAAAATGATTTGGTAGATGAGTTCATCATATATTGTTTGAAAATTTTGACATAAGAATAGCAGTCAGCCGGTTTAAGCTGTTGATATGTTTACGAGAAACAATACCTGCCGTTATATATTTATCTGATTATGGTTTCGTAATCCGGTAACCTTTTCCTGACAGCTCTACTTTAAGGTTATTTACAAGTGCTATAGTATTTAATATAGATTTCAGGCTATCTGTACTTTGATAGCTTCCCGAAAATTTCATCTTTTCAACGTCCTGCTCTTCAAAAAAAACAGGTACATCATATTGCTGTTGCAATCTTTTAAATACTTCCTTTAAAGGTGTTTGTTTAAATTCCAGCTTAACTGTTGCAGCAGGATGTCCTACCTTCTTTTGTTGCTTTTTATGTTCCTCTTTTTCAGATGTTATTTCTGACACAATCGTGCGTTTCGCTATCCGGTCCATAACCATTTCTTGTCCTGGAATAAGGTACACGTCTTCAAAAATTATCCGGTCATTTCGATGTTCTTTTTGTATCAATACTTTCCCTGTTATCAATTGCACTTTCATGTACTTTACATCCTTAAAGGCATCAATCCAAAATGATGTGCCCAGAGCTGTAGTGTTCAGACCGCCGGCACTTACAATAAAAGGCCGGGCAGCGTCTTTAGTTACCCGAAAAAAAGCTCTGCCCTCTAACTTTAATAACCTCTTGTTTTTATCAAAGGGCTTTTGATAGTGTAAAGAACTATTCGGACTAAGGCTTACTATGGAACCATCTTCCATAATAATATTCTTCAATTCCTTTCCTGTATTGATTATAGTAGCATAGCCGGAAATCGTGTCTTTATTAGCAGCAATCAATGTTGTTGTTTCCTTATGATAATAATTACTAGCCAACCATGCGCCCGAAACAATGATCAACATAACAGATGCGGCAGCCATCCAGCTGACTTTTCTATACCATGGCACCAACATTACCTGGGTCGTATTACGCTTTATCTCTTGCCACATTATCTTTTCCAGATTGTTATTAATGCGATCCTTTGTATTAAACGAAAGCCACTCCTCTTCAGTAACATATTGTTCCAATTCTTCCGGATGATCTTCGAAATATTTTGCAACCATATCGGCTTCGTCTTTTGAACATGTATTGGCCAGAAAGCGTGCTACCAGTTGTGGGGAAATAGTCATTTGTGTTTATTCTGATAATAGTTCGTTTGAAAATAAGAAGACCCTAGTACGTAACAATTTGGTAAAATTGAATACGCGGTCATTGCCTATGAAAAGAGGAAAACTGCGATTACCATTAAGGCCTTGCGCAAAAGCCCAAGGGCTTTCGAGATATGGTATTCTACTGTTTTAGGAGATATAGAAAGTTTCTGTGCAATTTCATTATAGGTCAGCCCCTCTTCACGGCTGAGCTGGTAGACCTTCTGCCCCATTTGTGGCAACTGCTCAATTATTTTTGATACTTCATATTGTGTATCCACAAAATTATGATGCTGTTGCAATGAGTTGTCCGCGTCGGAAATGGTGAGATTATTGATTAAATTCCTTTCATTGGTCAGTTTGCGTAAATGGTCAATCATCAATGATCTCGCTGTACGAAAAAGTTGAATATCAGGAGCAAGTGCAGGAGATAAATGATGACGGTTTACCCAAACCTTTACAAAAGTCTGCTGAAGTATTTCCTGTGCAAGATATTCTGAATGGGTTTTACCCAAAAGCCAGAAATAGAGCTTATCCTTATATAGCTTATATAATTTTTCAAAAGCTTTTTCATCATTTTGTTGAATAGCCTCGATCATGCTCTATTTTTCAATTATGCACTTTAATAAATTGGTTATTAAAACGCAAAATTAGAAAAGCAACTATTATCAAAAGGTTACGATAATATTACCAAACAATGAAGGAAGCATATAGAGAGAAATCATTACTTGGATCAAGAGGCTAAGGCAATTACAGAAAAGAGGAGCGAAATTCGCTCCTCTTTTCTGTAAAAGAAAATTTATCCCGGCCACCTTTCTTTTATTAAAAAAATCAGGTCGAATAATAACTCAGTTATTTGATTCGCTTTCGTATTTTAATGTTCGTAGCATAATATCCCAGTCATTAAGAAAATCATTTAAAGTGTGGTAATGCGTTAGCTGAACTTTGGATTCATCTTTTATCCATACAAAATATTCTTCTGTTTGCAGATCCGCGGCATATTCCAAAGCATAAGTTGCACCATTTAAAATAAAAGGATTGTGCCCACGGAATATGCCAGATACTGTAATTGCCATATTGTAAAAATAATGTTGGTGACCTTCATTTTGAATATGGAGAAGTTATAAATAAGAAACCCCCTGTTTAGTTTAAAAGATTTCCTTATAACAATCAAAAAAATGAGTTTTAATGGAAGAATTGCGAAAACTTTCGGCACTTTTTCTCGTGTAAACACTTTACCTGATTCATTCAATTCCAACTTGTGACCATGCTGCAAACCAGAGCTCTGGTCTTATTTATTGTAGTATACGATGTATTTTTGCCCGGCGGAATTGAACAAGCACCCTAATTTAATTTATCAGTATATTTATTGAAAGTTTTTTGACCATGACCACAGTAACATCCGATTGGCTTAAGTCTATAGATGCATTAAAGGAAGTTCCTACCGAACAATTGCAATGGTGGATAGATAAAAGCCGTCACTTTATAGTTCCCGAAGGAGACGATGCATTTGAAGAAGACGACCCCATAAAGGCAACATTAGTTGTTGTTTCCGGCAGCTTCAAGCTCTTTTATATGCAAAATGGCTCTATGCGGGAATTGCCTGAATACGGCGCCGGGACAATTCTGGGGCACTTACCATTTTCCCGTGGTAAATTTGCCGGAGTTACAGCACGTGCAATATCAGATGCACAGCTCATGGAATTTCCGGTTACTCTGATGCAGGAGTTAATCCATACTCATTTTGAACTCACGCAGGCACTTGTACATATCATGACGGACCGGGTCCGGGAAGGCACTGCATATTTACAACAACATGAAAAAATGATGGCGCTGGGTAAGCTTTCTGCCGGACTTGCCCACGAATTAAATAATCCTGCAGCGGCTATCGTTCGCAGCTCGGCCTTATTGAAGCAACATTTATTGCAGCAACCCGAAACCTTTAAAAAAGTTATTAGTGTGCGCATGGATTCCAGCCAGGTCGATGTACTCACGGAGCGCATGTTTGAAGTCATGTCGCGTAGCAGGCAGACGGCGCTTACGTTGATGCAGCGTTCAGATAAAGAAGATGAGTTGACAGATTGGCTGGATGAGCATGAAGTGGAAAATGCTATGGAAGTCGCAGAACATTTCGTAGAATTTTGTTTTGAATTGGATGACCTGGAATTTATTGGGGAACACGTTAAGATGCCACATTTATCGCCAGTACTGAACTGGATCAATAATAATCTTGTTACTGAGAAAATGGTGACAGACATACAGGAAGCTTCTCAACGAATCTCGGATCTGGTAGGTTCCGTAAAAAACTTCACCCATATGGATCGTGCACAAGACAAACAGTTCTCTGATATTCGAGTGGGCCTTCGCAATACACTTACCATGTTGAATCATAAGGTAAAAGAGGGTAGCGTTACTGTAGTGGAACATTTCGATGAAACGTTGCCGGATGTAAAAGCATTTATAGGTGAACTAAACCAGGTTTGGACAAACATTATTGACAATGCACTGGATGCCCTGGAAGGCACACCGGATAGTACTCTTGAAATTAAAACAGAACGTGATAAAGAATTTGTGAAAGTAACCATAACCGATAATGGCCCCGGTATTCCAAAGGATGACCTGGATAAAATATTTGACCCGTTTTTTACCACAAAAGGAATAGGAAACGGTACCGGCCTCGGATTGGATGTAGTAACGCGTATTGTGAAGCAGCATCATGGCAGCATCAAAGTAACATCTGTACCAGGGAAAACAGCATTTATAGTATGCTTCCCTATTGCAGGCTAAATGAAACTGTAACCATCTGAAGGAAACCATATATTGATAAATACTGTAAGAAAAACTACACAATCGAACATAAAAATGAGCCAGCCTATTATATTCTCTATCGACGATGATCCACAGGTTTTACGAGCCATAAGCCGTGATCTAAAGAGCAAATACCGGCAGGATTTTAAAGTAATGAGTACCACCTCTGTAAAAGAAGCGCTGGAAGCCTTACTGGAAATAAAGAACAAAGGTGAGCATGTAGCCTTATTCGTATCCGACCAACGTATGCCTGAAATGGAAGGCGTTGATTTTTTAGAAAAAGCAATGGATTTTTTCCCCGAGGCGAAACGTGTATTGCTCACTGCTTATTCTGATACAGATGCTGCCATTCGCGGTATCAATAACGTACAACTGGATTATTACCTTACCAAACCCTGGGATCCGCCTGAAGAAAAACTGTTTCCCATTTTATCTGACCTGTTAGACGAATGGCAAAGTGGCTACCGTCCTGACTTTCATGGCATCAAACTAATTGGTTACCAGTTTTCTCCGCTTTCGCATGAGATTAAAGATTTTCTTGCAGGCAACCTGAAACCCTACCTGTGGCTTGATGTAGAAACATCTGACACAGCCAGGCAATTACTCTCTGTAAACAATATTGAACATAAAGAATTGCCGGTACTGATTTTTGAGGATGGTACCATTCTGCGCAAACCTACTGTACGCCAGACCGCAGAACATGTAGGCCTGAACCCGAAAGTAAAAAGCGATACTTATGATGTAGTCATCATCGGCGCCGGCCCAGCTGGACTGGCGGCTGCCGTGTATGGGGCATCGGAAGGGCTGAAAACCTTACTGATAGAGCGTCGTGCACCAGGCGGGCAAGCGGGAACAAGTTCCCGGATCGAAAATTATTTGGGATTCCCAACAGGTCTCAGTGGTTCTGACCTGGCCAGAAGAGCGATTACCCAGGCTACCCGCTTTGGAACAGAATTGCTATCACCGGCTATGGTAAATGCGATTAAGCTTAAGGATGGCTACAAGATTATTGTGATGGATGATGGCTCGGAAATTATTACACGGTCTGTTGTTATTACCACCGGTGTAGATTACCGGAAACTGGAAACCAAAGGTATTTCTGAATTTACTGGCGCCGGTATATATTACGGCGCCGCTATGACTGAAGCTGCTGCATGCAAAGAGAAACAAGTATTTGTGGTAGGAGGTGGTAACTCTGCCGGACAAGCTGCTATGTATCTTTCTAAATTTGCTAAGGAAGTTTACATTTTAATACGAAAAGAAGATTTAAAGCCAACAATGTCTTCTTACCTTATTGACCAGATTACTGGCAGAGAAAACATACACATTTGGGGTCAATCTGAAATTAAGGAAGCCAAAGGAACAGATAAACTGGAACAACTGATAATTGAAAATATTGAAACTCGTGAAACAAAAACGGTACAGGCAGATGCACTGTATATTTTTATCGGCGCCAAGCCATTTACCGACTGGATCGGCGAACATGTGATCAAGGATCAGAAAGAATTTATTGAAACAGGCAGAGATATGAAGCTGAAAGATGAATTCCGGAAAATATGGAAACTTGAACGTGATCCTTATTTGCTGGAAACCTCATCACCAGGTATTTTCGCTGCCGGTGATGTACGATCAGGCGCAATGAACCGTGTAGCATCTGCAGTGGGTGAAGGTTCTATGGCAATCAGCTTTGTACATAAATACCTGGCAGAAGTCTAATCTAATTTACCAAAGTATTAATCGATCATGAGGAAGTGCAGTCATATGTCCGCCATTGCGGAACTAAAATTACCAGAGAAGCAGGAGTGTACGGTTTGTGTACAACATGGCGGTTCATGGGTACACCTGCGTACCTGCCAGACCTGTGGTATTACTTTATGTTGCGATAGTTCGCCGCAACAACACGCTACTAAACACTTTAAGGAGACAGGGCATCCGGTTATCATCTCGGCAGAACCTGGTGAACAATGGATGTGGTGTTATGAGCATGAACTTTTAACCGGAATATAAATAACGTGATTTTGCTATTCTAAATTGTTATTTTATCATCTTAAGTTTTACGAATGATTGTATACGAATCCAATAAAAACTGGCTACGCGATGTAAGCCATCTTTACAAAAGCTGGACCATGCAAAAGGTAATGCGCAGCACATTATATGTTGCTATTGCTACAGCCATTATCAGCCTGTTTTATAAAGAGGTGTTTGAATGGAAAGGAGGAAAATTAGATATCACTATATTCTCTCTATTGGGTGTAGTGTTGAGTATCTTATTATCCTTTCGTACAAATTCTGCTTACGATCGTTGGTGGGAGGGGCGCAAAAAGTGGGGCGAACTGGTAAACAATAGCCGGAACCTTGCTATCTATCTGCACAGTTGCCTCCCACCGGAAAACGAAGAGAGTCGCCACTACCTTGCTGTTCGTATATCCAATTTTGCGCTTGCTTTAAAAGAGCATCTGCGCATGGGTACTCAAATCGATGAATTTATCCTGGTATCTGCTGAAGAAATTGAACAGTACAATAAGAAAGCGCATATCCCTAATTTCATTGCTTATGAAATTGTACAGTGTATCCAAAATGCGCACCACGCCGGCTATCTCTCCACAGCCGACCATATCAACATCAAGCAGCATTCCCAGGAATTATTGAATATTTCGGGAGCTTGTGAGCGGATCAAAAAGACTCCTATTCCTTTCTCCTATAACGTTTACCTCAAGCTATTCATTACCTTTTATGCTATTGGCCTTCCTTTTGCATTGATCCCGGTATTCGGGTATTGGTCTATACTTATTGTTGCTTTTGTTTTCTTTGCGTTCATCGGTCTTGAATTGATGGCAGAGGAGATAGAAGATCCATTCGGACTGGATTGCAATGATTTGCCTACCGGAGATATAGCACACACCATACGGAATAATGTGTTTGAAATATTGGAAGTAAGGGAGTGCGCAAAGGAAAAACCTCAGGAAATGTATTCCAAAGTATTTTAAATCCTTGCCTATCCTCTTTTAATTATTTTTCATCTTAAGAGAAATTTATATGGCCATGATCAGCATAAGGAAAGTCAATAAGTTTTTCGGATCTATAGCAGCGGTAACGGACATCAGCTTTGAGGTACAGGAAGGAGAAAATTTCATATTGCTTGGCACCAGCGGTTGTGGCAAAACGACAACTTTAAGAATGATCAATAGGCTTACAGCCATTTCTTCTGGAACAATATTGGTAAACGGCAAAAGTATCTCTGATCAGTCACCGGAAATATTACGAAGAGGAATAGGTTATGTGCTGCAGCACAACAGCCTTTTTCCGCACTATACGATTGCTGAAAATATTGCTGTGGTACCGCGACTGCTTAAGTGGAATAAAAGTAAAACAGAAACACGGACAATAGAATTATTAGAAAAACTACATCTCCCTGCCAATTATCTATCAAAGTATCCTCATCAGTTAAGTGGTGGTGAGGCCCAGAGAATAAATCTGGCACGTGCACTGGTCGCCGATCCTCCCATATTATTGATGGATGAACCATTTGGTGCCCTGGACCCTTTAACCCGTGTGGCCATCAGAAAGGAATTCAGTGCCTTAGATGAATTCAAAAGAAAAACCATTATGATGGTAACGCATGATGTACTGGAAGCATTCGAACTAGGCAACCGTATATGCCTTATGGATAAAGGTAAAGTCATGCAGATTGGCACCTCCGTCGAATTACTGTTTCATCCGGCTAATGATTTTGTAAAGAATTTCTTAGCCGGTGCGTATATGCAATTGGCGCTTATAGTTACTACAATAAATGCCCTATGGCCTTATTTGCAGTCAGGGAACAATGATGTGTCTTCTCACCCTGTTATCAGTAGTAACACGTCCTTATGGAATGTTATGGAACAATTGACAACCAAAAACGATACACATCTGAATGTGCATCATGAAAAAAATAAGGAGATCAGAAATGTTTCTATAGCGGATATACTTCAAGCTTTCACAGCATACAAACAACATCTTTAATGGAAGAAAGCCAAACGTTGTGGAGTTTTATGTCGGAATACTCAGACAAGCTTCTTGAACAGACTTTACAACATATCAGTCTTACCTTTATAGCATTACTCATTGCAGTAGTGATAGGGCTGCCGTTGGGTATATTCATCTCAAGGAAAAAGAAACTTGCACAAGTTGTTTTGGGCATTGCCGGTATACTGCAAACGATACCGAGTATAGCCTTGCTGGGCGCTATGATACCGCTTTTAGGCATTGGTGCCAAACCAGCTATTGTCGCTTTATTTCTCTATGCACTCCTGCCCATTATCCGGAATACCTATACCGGAATAAATGGTGTAAACCCGGAATTGAAAGAAGCTGCATTGGGCATGGGTATGAGCCCTGCACAAATGTTGTTTAAGATAGAGCTTCCATTGGCCATGCCGGTGATCCTGGCTGGTATCCGTACGGCAACGGTAATCAATATTGGTGTAGCCACACTTGCCGCTTATATTGCTGCAGGTGGTCTTGGTGAATTTATATTTGGTGGAATTGCGCTTAACAATACAAATATGATTTTGGCAGGTGCTATCCCCGCAGCATTACTAGCTATATTATTTGACTTTTTGCTAAGCAGAATTCAAAAATTAAGGTTTAAACGGTCGGTGATAGCGTACTGCATATTTCCTCTTATCTTTCTTTTCCTGTGCTCTTTCTACTTACTTCCAACTGCCTTGAACGGAAAATTGCTGGCAGGGTTTACACCTGAATTTATGGGGCGTAACGATGGCTATCTGGGACTAAAACAGAAATACAAACTTAACATACGCACGGTGGTGATCAGTGATGCAGTGATGTATAAAGCTGCCTTTGAAAAAAAACTGGATGTTGTAAGTGGTTACAGTACTGATGGCCGTCTTAAGGCTTATAATTTAGTTACGCTTGTTGATGATAAAGGCATCTTTCCTCCTTACTATGCAGCACCAATAGTGCTGGAAAAAACTTTGCATCAATATCCCGAACTGGAAAGTGTGCTTAACATGCTATCGGGGAGAATCAATGATTCGATCATGACTTATTTAAATT
Source organism: Taibaiella sp. (assembly GCA_041660405.1). Lineage (GTDB taxonomy): Bacteria > Bacteroidota > Bacteroidia > Chitinophagales > Chitinophagaceae > Taibaiella. The sequence goes on from JBAZWL010000002.1 coordinate 54,020, forward strand.
ACAAAGCGGATTACTTGCATCAAAGCCCGGAAAAAATTGCAAAAGATTTTTTAATCTCAGAAGGTTTATGGAAAGCACCGCACAATGGAAGAAAGGGAGTTGTGAGAATTGGTTCCAAAATATTTGCAGAACAATACATTCTCTGTAGTATGTATAGCATACTGATTAAAGGTTATACCGATCTTGACGTGGTTACCAAAACCGGACTGGGCGGTACTAAAATTTGTTTCGATGCACTTAAAAATGATCAGATAGATATGTACCCGGAATATACCGGTACAGGATTACTGGTCATTCTGCAACCTGGAAACGAGATAGTTAACCGGCTGATCAGGGATAAAGACGCAGTATATAATTTTGTGAAAGACAGTTTCAGCAAACGCTATGGCATTAAGTGGCTTAGACCAATAGGCTTCAATAATACTTATGCGTTGATGATGCGTAAGCAGCAGGCAGATGATTTGAAGATCAGGACCATAACTGATCTCAGGCGTTATCAGGAACAAAAAAATTAATGATAAAAGCGTTTTCCCCTATTCTGATTTGGCCTTAATAATAACATCGTTCTTAATAAATAAAACCGACATCAGTGCTCCGGCAAAACACAGGCCGGAAGCCAGAAACATAATATAAGAGTATGCGTTAATAAACCCTTCACGATATTCTTGCTCAATCGTCGCTTTCTTTTGGGTCGTTATGTTTTCAGGGACTTTTGCATTTCCAAGGTTACCGGCCTGCGCTATTACATGCTGCTTTTGTACGGAAGACAGGTCCGTCGTTTTTAGCTGATCTTTCAACGAAGTGGCAAAAAATAAAACAGCCAATGTTCCGAAAATAGCATTTGCAAATACATTGGAAACACGGGTAATAGCGTTATTAATTCCGGAAGCTGTGCCGGAAAACCGGTCACTTACCGCACCCATCACTGCAGCTGTAAGCGGTGAAACAGTGATGGACATACCAAAGCCAAATATCAGTATACCGGGAAAGAAAGTCGTCCAGTAATCCTTTGGACCGTCTGTTTGTTTTATAAACGCCAGTAATAATAAACCAACACCTGCTATAGCTGGTCCGGCTATCAGAAATATCCTCGGACCATGCTTGTCTGCAAGTGCTCCGGCATATCGTGCTAATATTATCATCAATAATGTGAAAGGCAAAAATGTAAGACCTGATTGTAACTGGCTGTAGCCTTGTACTTGTACCAGGTTTAAGCCCAGGAACAACATTCCGGCACCAAGACCTGCGTATAAGAAAAATGTGAGCAGGTTAACTCCACTGAAAGTCATATTAGAGAACAGGTCCAGCGGCATCATAGGATGTTTGCTTCTTTTTTCCAACCATATAAATACAATAAGGAATGATAAACCTGCAGCTAGAGAAACTAATACTTCAGGACTATACAAGCCTATTGCCGGTATACGTAGTAATCCAAACGTGAGCAGTGCCAGCCCCGCAGCTATAGTGAATGCGCCCGCTACATCAAGCTTCTTATCATTGTCATCGCCTTTTACTTCTTTTACCTTTTTCCAAAGCAGTAACAGGGTTACCACTCCGATAGGAATATTCATAAAAAAGATAAACCGCCACAATCCTGCATCGCCTAATGCGCCACCCAGTACAGGGCCGCCTATGGTTACCATAGTCGTTACTGCAGACCAAGTGCCGATCGCCTTCCCTCTTTCTTTTTCATGAATAGAAGAAGAGATAAGAGAGAGGCTGCCCGGTATCATCAATGCACCACCGGCACCTTGTATGGCCCTGAAAATAATTAAGAAAAAAACATTTGGAGCAAAGCCGCATAGCGCGGATCCAACCAGGAAAATAAATATCCCCCATGCGAAAATCCTTTTACGGCCCAGTTTATCGCCCAGCGATCCACCGATCAAGGTAAGAGAGGCCAACATCAGCAAATAAGCATTTAATATCCAGAACAGATCAGCCCCACTTGCGTTCAGACTTCTTTGCAACGATGGCAATATTACGTTAAGCGCGGTTCCATCAATGAATGCCATTGCTGAGGCCATGATAGTCGTAGCCATCACCCACTTTCCTTCACTGCTATTTAATGAGACTGTGGCCATATTGGAGTGCTTAATGGTGGACTATCCCTAAAAGTATTGAATTTACCCTAATAGTCAATACTCCTGGTTTATATGTTCAAGTTCCTGGAACCAGCTACTTGAACTATTGAAAAATAAAAGTAAAGATAAAAAATAGCTCAAAGATGTATGTTATCAGAAATACAGATAGTATATACAAAAAACCTATTTAATGAAAAGATTGGCATGGCGTTTGACGTTAGAATGTTTCCCGACTAAGGGAACCATTTAAAATATCAATTAAAAACTACCAATGAGAAACCTAGTAAAATTTACATCTGTAAGTATTGCGTTATTGTCCATCTATGCCAACAACGCACATGGTCAATTCAGTATTAATGAAACATTCACTAACAATACCATCAACAATGGTATTACTTTAGGAGGTAGCGCCGCGCTCACCTCCGGAACAAGCGACCCGCAAGGTCAGGGCTGGTTGAGACTTACCGGAAGCGTAAATAATCAGGCTGGTTATGCCGTTATTGAAAAGCCCTTTCCTTCCAACATGGGCGTACTTATCGATTTTGAATATACCACATGGAGCTCTCCCGGTGATGGTAACGGTGCAGATGGCTTATCTGTTTTCTTGTTTGATGCTGCTTCTGCCAGCTCTTTCCACGTAGGTGGTTACGGAGGTTCTTTAGGTTATGCTCCTCATAACGGTACTGCCGGACTTTCAGGAGGCTATATGGGTATTGGGCTGGATGAGTTTGGAAACTATTCTAATCCAACCGAAAGCAGGACTGGTGGTCCCGGATTTGTAAAGAATGTTGTAGGCCTTCGTGGGCCGGCACCAACCTATGCCTACCTTGGAGGCAACCAGGTAATCAGTTCCGATAATGGCAGCGGAGATAATGGTGGGATCGATTATAATACCACTACCAGTACAAGACCTACTGCTACACAGTTTTACAGAAGAGTTCAGGTAAGCCTGGAGCCGCATGATGGTTTTTATACAGTTACTGTAAAGTGGAAGAAGAGCCAGACAACTCCTTTTACCACACTATTCGGGCCTGTTACCATGACCAGCGTACCTCCGGCAATGTTGAAATTGGGCCTTGCTGCGTCTACAGGTTCTTTGCATAATTTTCATGAGATCAGGAATATGGTCATTACCACTCCGGGCAATATTTCTGTAGTGAAACAAGGCCCTGCTTATATTACCTATCCCGGTGCTGCTACGCCTTTAAGCTATGATATAACAGTCCGGAATCAAACTCCGGTAACCGTAGATGACATCCAGATACAAGATCTTTTACCTGCCGGATATGTTGTGAATGCTGCTACAGGAATTACAGTGCAGGATTATGGCAACACTACGAATACAGTAAGCAACCTTGCCGTTAACAATGGTATCCTTTCGGGTGTGGCAAAATTAGCATCAAACACAGAGATTACCCTTCATGTGAATGGAACAATCAGTAACCTGCAAGCAGGGCAAACGATCAGGAACACAGTAAAAGTATTTACCAGTTCTATTCAGGATATAGATACGACTAATAATGCGGACACTGTTTATACTATGGTCCAGACCCCACTGCCAGTAAACCTTCAATATTTCACTGCGCAAAAACAAGGGAATGATGTGATGCTTGATTGGGAAACTGCAATGGAAATAAATAATGATCGTTTTGAAATAGAAAGAAGTATTGATGGCAAATTATTTGAGACTGTAGGTACCGTTAAATCGCTTGGAAACAGCAGCGAGGCAACTAATTATTCCTTTAGGGATATGCAGGCTGCTCTTATAAAAACAGGAACTCTATACTATAGACTTCACCAGGTGGACCTGGATGGCAAAAATGATTATAGCATGATAAGATCGGTATCGTTAAATCGTTCGAATAACGAATCCGGCTTACAAGCATCTCCTGTTCCTTTTAAAGACAAAATATCTGTACAGTTGAACAGCACTTCAACCGGATTTGCATCAATTAACTTTTACAATACTTCAGGCATGAGAATATATCATATTGAAACAGAAGTAAAGGTTGGTTTGAATGAGATCAATATCATGAACCTACACAACCTGCCTTCCGGCGTATATATACTGGAATGCGTGCAAGGACAAGAAACCAGTTATCTTAAGATAGTAAAATAATTCATAGAGCTTTGCTTATGAACAAGGCGCACCACAGATGGTGCGCCTTGTTCGTTTAAACTTTATAATGCTAATAAAAAAGCCTTGCTTTTCAGCAAGGCTTAGTTTGTATTGTTGTAAAGACAATTGCTTGTCCACGACAATCACGAGGTTTGGCACCGGCGCGAATGTACGCTAATAATTCTATACATGATCGGCCGCTATATGTTATTGGTAGCGCTGTATCATTAAAACACATTATACTTCCAATCCGTTTACATCGGTGGTCAGGACTTCACTCATATAATTAAAGAATGGTCGCATGTTTTTAAATGCCTGGTTTACCTCTTTTAGGAAATCTTCACTTAAAACTTCTTTATCTGTGAACTTCCTGATGAGCAAAAATTGTTTATACCGCAATAAATCAATGGCTTCATGAGTAGCCTCAAAACCTTTTGGCGAAGTCTTAAGCTGTTCTCCCTGCAATGCTTTAAATGTAGAAACAAAGGGCTTGCTACTCAAAATTTTCCTTAGAGGACTGGGATCGAAAGCAATATCTTCCCTGATACGCCTAAGATCCTGTGTATTAGGTGCCCAAAAACCACCGGCAACAAAACTGTTTCCCGGCTCAAGATGAAAATAATAACCCCCTCTTCGATATTTAGTGGCACGCTTAAAACCACCACTCCAATTTACTTTGTAAGGGGTTTTATCTTTAGAGAAACGGGTATCCCTGTAAATACGATGCAGGCTATGCTTCCCTGAGGGCGTTTCTATCTGATCATGTACATTGAGCTCTTGCAATAATTGCTCCGCAAAGGTTTCAATGAGCTGTTGTTCTTTTTGAAATATTGCCTTACTGGCATTGAACCATTCCCGGTTATTGTTCTCTTTCAATGCATTTAAAAAGTCGAAGCTTGACGGATGGATAAGCGGCTTTCCTTTTGCCATATGGTATAATGATATTTTTAGCAGTGCAAATATACCTTAGCTTATTCAACAGGGTGAAGCTTAATTAAATTTTCAAAAAACAAGACATTGACGTACAAGCAAAACCATGAATAAAACCAAAGGATTAGAATACAATCAGCTTGAAACTTAACTTATCCCTCACAATACAATAAATTTAAATCGTATATTAGTGTTTCATTTCCCAAAAATGCCGTCATCCTATGAAGCAGATTTATTTTGGTGTTGTAGCAATTATGCTGCTACTGATACAAGGTAATATAGCAAATGGCCAACAGCCCGATCATTATAGTAAGCTGAACACCAGGGCGCTTCTTTTTATTGAAAACAAAGGGCAAATAAAAGACCAATATAAAAATTCCCGCCCGGATATTGATTTTGTTTTACATGGCAATGGCCTCAATATTTTCATAAGTGCAGGTCGTATTTCTTACCAATTCATAAAAGGCAATACCGGTAAAGATGCCGCACAAAAACTAAAAGAATATAACGATAGTAAATTTGCTTTTACTCAAGCTTATAACATATCCGACCAGGCGTATACTCTTTACAGGCTGGACATGGAACTTAGGGGTGCCAACTTCAATTCAACTCCAGCAACCGGAGCCCCAACAATAAGTAAGTTTAACTATTATCTTGCCGGATCTGATGAAAACGGCATAACCCAGGTAGCCGGTTTCGATCACATTACTTACACTGATATCTACCCTGGTATAGATTGGGTGGTATATATCAAGGACAATAAATTAAAGTATGATTTTATCATACATGAAGGTGCATTATCTGAAAATATAGCGATACAATACAATGGTGCTACAAAGCAGGAGCTTACTGAAGATGGCAGCCTTAATATTTCCACTCCCTTAGGAACGATAAAAGAAGAAACCCCGGTAGCATGGACTGCATCTGAACATAAAAATATAGCAGTAAAGTTTGAACCTAAAAATGGCGGATGGGGCTTTACAACGGATCCATGGAAAGGAACGCTGGTACTGGATCCGGGGCTTAGCTGGAGTACCTACTATGGCGGAAGCGGCTTGGAAGTAACCAAGGATATATGTACAAATAATGGAAGCATTTATGTTACAGGGCTCACTACAAGCCTCGACCAGATAGCCACTACCGGTACTTATCAAACCAATTATTATGGCGGTGTTGAAGGCGATGCTTTCCTGGCAAGGTTTACCGGAGAAGGCACCTTGTTATGGGCTACTTATTATGGTGGGGATAGCAATGACCTCGGATGGAGTATTGTAGCCGATGCTTTTGGCAATGTATATATGGCCGGCTATACGGAAAGTAGTGTTGGCATTGCAACTGCGGGGAGCTATCAGCCTGTATTCGGATCAGGTACTACCGATGCATTTCTTGCCAAGTTCAGTGCTACAGGGCAAAGAGTCTGGTCCACTTATTATGGTGGCAGTGCCCCTGATTATGGGCACTCTATAGCCATTGATGGTGTTTACTTATACATGTGTGGTCTTACTTATAGTAACAGCATGTCAACTGCCGGTAGTTATCAATCTGTACTTACCAGTTATGGTGGCAATACCGGCAATGCATTTCTTGTAAAATGGGATACTGATGGACATAGGCAATGGGCTACTTATTACGGCGCAGGTACCACTACAGGAAACAGTGTGACAGTGGATCAGAACCACAATGTATATCTTACAGGAGGTACTAATGCCCCTGCAGATATAAGTACTGCAGGCAGCCACCAGAGTAGTTATGGTGGGTTCTCAGATAACTATCTTGCCAAATTTAATGCTGCCGGACAAAGGCAATGGGCTACTTACTTTGGTGGGACTGCTGCTGAAAGCACTTTTCCTGTAGCCCTTGTCGGGGACCATAATAATATTTACCTGGCAGGCATTACGTATAGCTATAATCAGATTGCAACACCCGGCACATCCAGGCCTGTTTATTCATTCGGCATCGATGGATACCTGGCTTCCTTTACTGCCGCTGGCGTTCAGGAATGGGGTACCTATGTAGGGCCCGGCAATGTGACCAATGGCGTTTATGTATCGGATATAGCTCTTGGAAATTGTGGTGATGTATATGTTACCGGTGATGTATTTCCATCAGTAGGACTGAACCCAACGGAAGATGCGTACAAGCAAACTCCCGGTGGCGGTACTTTTGATGGTGCGCTTATCCGCTATGATCCGCAAGGTAAATCCACCTATTGCTCTTATATAGGCGGAGCAGAAGAAGATAATATGTCGGCAATAGCTATGGATAACGCAGGAAACCTTTACCTGGCTGGCATGACAGCAAGTGATTCCGGCATTGCTACAGATAGCATACATCAATCTGCATTTGCAGGTATCAAAGATGCTTTCCTGATGAAGTTCCTGGATGTATTTGTAGGTGATAAGGAAAATCCAAATGGAATATTTGATTCGGTACGCTGTATCAACGATACTTTTGCTGTGCCCTATACGATTACTGCAACATTTCAAGCCGGTAATGTATTTACAGCGGAGCTTTCGAACAATAATGGCTCCTTTGCCAATCCTGTTATTATCGGAACATATGCTGCTACAACCAACGGAATTATTCAGTGCTCTATACCCCAGACCGTACCACCGGGCGGTGGATACCGTTTAAGAATAAGCGGATCTTTGCCGGCTACAAAAGGAAGTTGTTCCCTGCCCTTGTTCCTCAACCTCCCTCCTATTCCGGAAATTACTATTCAGGGAGATACCTTGATCTCCAGTTCAGCCATCAACTATCAATGGATTAAAAATGGTACACCATTAAGTGGTGCAACAAACCAAAGGCTGATAACCAGTGCCAGTGGCTGGTACAAGATAAGTGTAACCGATCCGGTTACCGGTTGTACCAGTTACTCAGATTCTGTAGCTATTGGTAATGTAGGTATTGACCAACTACCGGATATCCGTTCATTCCTCCAGGTATATCCTAATCCATTCGACAGGCAAATTCAGGTTACCATCGCCTCATCTCTAGTTAATGTTCAAAGCTACACACTTACCGTAAGTACTCCTTTGGGCAAAAAAATAAAGGTGTTGTCTGGTTTGCAATACAAAAACAAAATAGATCTGGCAGAACTTGCTGCCGGTATTTATTTTATGGAGATAAGCGGACCAGCAGGCAAAAGTGTATTTAAAGTAGTAAAAAGACTTTAATACATTTTAAGGCGAGTTACAATTTTAATATCAGCAAGTTTCGGGTTTTATTAAAAGGCAACCGGGTGAACCTTTGCAGTCTATTTTAAAAATAACAGACATGCAAAAATTTAAGAACAAGGTTGCCTTAATTACGGGCGGAACAAATGGAATGGGCTTTGCCACTGCGCAAGAATTTATTCGTGAAGGAGCCACAGTAATTATTACCGGAAGAAGTGATGAGACAGTAAACGATGCTGTGAAAAGATTAGGCCCAGATGCATTGGGGATAGTATCCAATGCTGGAAAATTGTCGGATATACTCCTACTCTGCGAACAGATAAAAGGCTATACTGATCATGTAGATATTTTATTTGTAAATGCCGGCTACGGTAAGTTTGCACCAATAGAAATGGTAAGTGAAGAGCATTTTGATGAGTTATTCAATATGCTGGTAAAAGGAACATTTTTTACGGTGCAACAGATATTACCGATCATTAAAGAAGGTGGGTCCATTATTCTGAATACTTCTATTGTTACCCGGTTTGGAATGGAGAACTTTTCTATTTATACCGCTGCCAAATCTGCTGTTCAATCTTTCATCAAAACATTTGCTGCAGAATGCACTTTAAAAAATATCCGGGTAAATGGCGTAAGTCCGGGATATATTAAAACAAATATTTTCAATAATACAGGGCTTACATCAGATCAGATAAAAGGTGCTATTGAAGGCATAACGCCTAAGCTACCGTTCAAACGATTTGGTACACCCGATGAGATTGCGAAGACCGTACTCTTCCTGGCTTCTGATGACGCTACTTATATTCATGGTGCTGAAATTATAGTTGATGGCGGATTATCTAATGTTATGCAATAGAAATTAATTGCCATTTTTAAATGTAAAAAGCCTCTTCAAGAATGAAGGGGCTTTCGTTTTTTATTGAAACGCTATCGTTATATGCTTGAGCCATTTTAACAATTTTTCGCTATTATATTCCGTATTATTTTAACAATTAAAACCTATTTATCCAACGTATTTTAACAGTTAATTGTCATACATTATACATCTATACCATGCATTTATTTTTCACAAATAAGATTAATTAACCTAACACTAAAATAATATTAGTTTTAAGGGGCTTAATTGTTCAAATTATTTTGTTGTAAATCAACAGATTATTATACTATCTTTGTTTACAGAATCATTTCTCTGCTTAAGTTTGCAAAAACTTAGTTTAATTTAATGACACAGATAGTAGAAATTTAAAAAAGATTTTTATGTTTGTATTAGCATTCCATAATGTTTTGAGAATAACAAAAAAATCAAGTTTGCTCATAAGAAATCAAATCAATTATTACTCCTTTTATTCAAGTTTGCTTTAGTCTTTTTTAGTGCACCAATCAATAACCAACTAGTTAAAATTTAAAACCTAAATTTTATGCCAGAACTACTACATGTTTTTTATCCGAACACTTCGTTAACTGACCCAATTGCCGGCGAATTTCATTGCAGCTTCGCTGGCGATATGGACTTCTTCCCTTCTTCCGGGACCTGACTACTGATTAAAGTTTACTGCCTACAAAAAATGTGAGATTGGCTTATACGGGTCAATGCTCCATCCATGCTTTTCCGACTATAACCAATTACGTTAAAATTTTAAACCAAAAAATTTTATGAGAAGATCATTATACGCCATATTCCCGGCGTTATTGCTGCTGATGATGCTGTTCGTCACAGAATCAACGTATGCACAATGTACCACGCCGACCTCTACCGTAGTCAACAACACTAATTGCACTACTCCTAACGGAAAAATCACTTTTACTGCCCCCACTCCTACTGCCAATTATCTATTCAGTATTGATGGTGGTATTACCTTCGGGGCAGCTGGACAAACTGTATTTACCGGACTTTTTGGAGGTACTTATCCCACAGTTTCCAAATTAATAAGCACCGGCTGTGTATCGCCGGTTACCAATAAAGTAATAACCAACCCCGCAGCCCCTGCCAACCCAACATCTACCGTAGTAAACAATACCAATTGTAATACACCCAACGGAAGCATTACCTTCACCGCACCTGCACCTGTAGCCAATTACCAGTTCAGCATAGACAATGGTGCTACCTTTGGCGCTCCCGGTGTTGCATTATTTAATGGCCTTTCCAACGGAAGTTATCCCACGGTGGTTAAATCAGTAGCTACAACATGTGCTTCCGGTATTGCCACCAAAGCCATTGCCAATCCTGCTATAGCAGCTCCTGTTTCGGCAGTAACTGCTGCAACCAATTGTAACACACCTAATGGAGCAATCACCTTTACTGCCCAGGCAGGTTTTGTATTTAGCATAGATAATGGTGCTACTTTCGGAACAGTTGGCCAAACAGTTTTTAATGGTTTAACTCCGGGTACTTATACTACAAGATCAAGGCAAACATCTACAGGCTGTATATCTGCTGCTGCTAATAAAGTTGTTGCCAGTCCTGTTGTTACTGCTCCTACTTCTACAGTACTTAATGTTACCAATTGTAATACGCCCAACGGACGAATCACATTTACAGCCCCTACCCCTTTAGCCAATTATCAATTCAGTGTTGATGGTGGCGTGACTTTTGGAACAGCAGGTCAAACTGTATTCAACGGCCTTACTGCCGGCACTTATCAAACACAAGCCAAACTGGTATCTACAGGTTGTGTATCGGCTAAGGTGGCTAAAGCTATTGCCAATCCGGCTGTTACTGTACCTACTTCTACAGTACTTAATGTTACCAACTGTAATATTCCTAACGGACGCATTACATTTACAGCACCTACACCTTTAACCAGCTACCAATTTAGTGTTGATGGTGGCCTGACTTATGGAGCAGCCGGGCAAGCTATTTTCAATGGCCTTAGTGCCGGGAACTATTCTACCCGTAGCAAACTGGTATCTACAGGATGTATATCGCCGGCAGCTGCTAAAGTAATTGCCAACCCGGCAGTAGTAGCACCTACGTCTACCGTTGCTACCAGTAGTTGCTCATCTGCTACAGGTTCCATTACTTTTACAGCGCCTACTCCTACGGCAAATTTTTCTTTTAGTATTGATGGTGGTGCCACCTTTGGCATACAGGGACAAACAGTATTTTCCGGTCTTCCGGCAGGTACTTATGTTACTAAAACAAGATCCAGTGTAGGTTGTATATCTGCAACATCAGTCAATAAAGTTATTACTAATACCGTTACTGCTGCGCCTGTTACAGCTGCCGGAACCAATCCTACCAATTGTAATACACCAAATGGGTCTATTACATTTACAGGACCGGCAGTGGCTAACCACGAATTTAGTATTGATGGTGGGGCCACCTATGGTGCGGCAGGTACAGCAACTTTCTCAAACCTTACAGCCGGAACTTATGTTACCAAAGCCAGGTCGGTTGTTACAGGATGTGCCTCTGCAAATGTCAATAAAGTACTGACCAACCCTGTGGTTACGGTACCTACAGCTACCAGAACAAATGTTACTGATTGCGACACTGCAGATGGAACAATTACTTTTTCTGCTCCTACGCCAGTTGGCAATTACCAATATAGTGTGGATGGCGGAAATACCTTTGGGATAACAGGGATGACCTTCTTCCCGAATCTTGCTGCAGGTACTTATTCACCGGTAGCTAAACTGGTTAGCTCTGGTTGCGAATCCAATCCTGCGGCCAATCTTGTTATTACCAAACCTGCACAGGCTGGTTCCAATAAATTTATTTGTGAGTTCCAGCCTGCTATTATGAATGCTACAGCATTGGCTGGTGCTACATGGACCGCAATGGCCGGAAACCCTCTCCCAACCATTATTGTAAACCCTGCAAGTGCTACTACCAGGATTAATGGTTTTACTACAGCCGGGGTTTATTATTTTGTTTGGGCTAATGCCAGTTGTAGTGATACCATAAGCGTAACTGTAGATGATTGTTTAAGCCCTATTGTAAATAATACCGGTGCGTTCCTTTATCAATCTGTTGGCGCCTCTGGCACAGATATTATTTCTGTAGATATTTCAAACGGTACACAAGCTACTCTTTATACCGATGTAAATAGTCCGAACGCAAGTACTATTAATGCTGTTGGTTTTAACGTAACAGATGGAGAAATATGGGGCAGTGTAACGAATGGAACAGGCCTTGCAACAACCGGCGATAGCCTTGCCCGTATTGGTGAAGATGGTATACCACATTACTTCTTTGTACCTGGTTTATACAGCGGTGGTTATAATGTGGGTACTGTAGATAATAATGGGGTACTATTTTTATACTCTTCCAACCAGACCCAGATATTCAGAGTAGATGTTAATCCAACATCGCCTACTTTCTTAACGTTATTAGCTCCTGTATTAACGACTTCAGCTATGAGTATTGCTGACTGGGCATTTAACCCAATTGATGGTTTGCTTTATGGTGTTGGGACTCTCGCTGGCCCCACGCATCCTTTATACAGGATCAATCCTAACACAGGAGCTGCGGTAACGGTAGGTAATGTAACCGGTGATGCTGCATTTATGGCAGGTTCCTTTGGAGCAGCTTATATGGATGCATCCGGCAACTTATACGTGGGTGATAATACAGCAGGTGGTGTGCACAAAATAAGTACAGTACACAATGTTATCGGTAATACTACAGCGGCGTTGCGTTCACAGGGAGTTCCTTCTGCAGGAAATGACGGAGCTATGAACCATAATGCCTGTATTAAACCTGATGCAGGTGCAGATATGATGATCTGTATTACTGGTCCCGGAGCCACTATGACTGCCACCCAGGTTTCAGGTGTTGCATGGGAAGCACAATCGGATAATCCGGGAACAGCAACCATTACCAACCCTACGCTTGCTACTACTACAATTACCGATTTTAGTGTTGGCGGTACTTATCATTTCATCTGGTCCAATGGTCCTGATTGTAATGATACGGTAGCTATCCGGGTTATTAATTGTGTTTCGGATACTATAGTTGTTCCGGCTTGCGATACTTGCGGTACCACAATTTGCGGTACACCTAACCCCGAGCTGCCGGTTAATGATTCAACAACTTTCTTAACTTGTGGCTTATCTGTAGACGATGCTTCTTTTGGTACCATAAGTGTTGATTCTAATGGTTGTGCATTCTGGGTGCCCAATGGTACTCAAGCTCCTACTGATTCTGTTAGCACTTGTATCATCAGCTGTAATGGTACTGTATGTGATACTACTTATATCTTCATCGTTCCTCCATCCGAGCCATTGCCGGTAACACTGGTTTATTTCAAAGGGTATATGGATCGCTGCCAGGCTAACCTGAGCTGGAGAACAACCGATGAAAAGATGAGAGACTTCATATTGGAAAGAAGTGCTCCGGGTAAACCATGGCGTAGTATTGTAACGGTACCAGCTATAGGTAATGGTTTTGGTTACCAGGATTATAGTTACATAGATATTGAAGCACCTCAGGGCAACAGTCTATACCGCCTGAAGATGTCTGATATAGACGGTACTTATCGTTACAGTACTGTGGCATCTGTCAATAACGATTGTCAAAGTGCGCTCATTTCTATTTTCCCTAATCCAAGTAGTGAGCAACAGGGCATTCACTTAAAGATTAATACGCTTGAAAAAGTAGACTATCAGGTATTTGATCAAACCGGTAAATTAATTCGCTCCGGTGAATTCAATGGCCAGACAGAGATCAAAGGATTAAAACCAGGTGTTTATTTCGTTAAAGCTTATAGCGCAACTATGAATAGCAATCAAAAGATTATTATTCGCTAAGTGCACGTTCATAGATGGAACGTTTGAATTGAATTACCAAACATTATCAACTCTGGTTGAACATCCCTGCAATTTTTTAATTGCGGGGATGTTTTTGTTTGGTAAAAGATCAGGGAACGGAAGGTTTTTTTCTACTGTAGAACCCTTCAGGATACACAGCGATGACGAGAAGTTTTTATTATTTTTACTTATTAAAAATTCCATCCTGAAGTGAAGAAATTTCAGCGTGGATATAAACATCTTATCTATTTAAAACAGCTTCTGATATGAAAAAGCATGTGCTCTTTATACAAGGCGGAGGGGGCGAAGAAGATTATGAAGCTGATGCCAAGCTAGTTGCTTCTTTGCAAGAGGCATTAGGGGAATCTTATTTGGTACATTACCCGGTCCTGCCCGACGAGTCAGGACCGGATTTCGGGCGGAAAAAGCAAATTGACAAAGAGCTTTTATCAATCAAGAGTGAAGTTATTTTGGCCGCGCACTCTCTGGGTGCTTCCATGTTGCTGAAATACTTATCAGAAAGCCAGGTTCAACAAAAGATTGCGGGTATTTTTCTTATTGCCACACCATTTTGGAGCGGAGAGGAAGATTGGAAACAAGGGCTTAAACTACAGGAAAATTTTGCTGATTTGTTGCCTAAAGATGTTCCGGTTTTTCTTTATCATTGCCGCGATGACGAAGAGGCTCCATTTACCCATCTCGGTCTTTATATGCAAAAGCTGCCACATGCTATTACCCGTGAAATAGCTACTGGTGGGCATCAGCTTAATAATGATCTATCTTTGGTAGCGGAGGATATTAGATCGTTATGAAAGTCGCTGCTTGATTGTTGTTGGTGAAAATACCAACGGAAATACACTATTCAATAGGATGTCCTTTTAATTCAAAATGACTTTCTTCTGGTTTAATATCGAATAATTCTACTTGTGGGTATTGATTTTTACAAAGTTGAATAATTTCATTTCTATTTTGTTCTGTTATCCTTGTTCCAAAGTGGACCGAATGAAAGCAGTCTTTATTAACCTCTTGAATTAGTTTGGATTCACCATTAAAATTCAAATGATTCATTACGATCCGAATTTCCTCTTCGTAAGACCAGCATTTAGCTTTAGTCTTTAAAAACCTTACGATAGATTCTCGTCTGTGTCGGTAATAATTTAATGGGCTAAGATTATCGACATAATCAACTGGGACCATCATTTTTTCTCTTGAATTTTCCGAGATACTTAAATAAAGTTTCTCAAGATTAAATCCTATGCAAATCCCAGTATGAGATTCTGCATAGTGAGCCCACATTAGAATGTTATTAAAATTACGGCTAAAACAACTTACTCCTCTGTTCTTAATTTCATTAGCCATGCCCTCTGTACTCATTTTTTTTATTAATATATCGTCCGGCGTCGTATTAAATTGTTCCAGCAACTTCATTTTACGAGCATCATCCAAACTGGGAAAGTACTGATTAACTAATTGTTTACGGTAACCTTCGGGTATGCTGGCAAAGTCAATCAATTTAGTTGTGCAATCGTAAGGATCATTAAAGGCTAATGGGTTGGTAAAACCTAACGTGGAACCCAACAACGCTTTTTTCCCAATATCAAATCTGATGTATTTATAAATGACTGGACTATTAGTAATCATATCTTGTAATTGAGAGATCATTTTTTGATCAAACTCTAATTCTAGAAAATCTGTATCCATTGCTATCAAGTTATGTTCATATGTTTATTACAAAGATAAATAAGCCTATCGTAGCTTCTTGCTATGGCTTTTTATTTTACATCATCTCAAATCCACACAACAAATCCCCAAAAAACTCCTCAACCTACCTCCACACGAGGTACTACCTTCCTATAGAGGTAGGTCAACCTCGTTGTATAGGTAGGCTGACATCGTTCGGAACGAAGTGGTACCTCGTAGATCACGAGGTACCACCTTGCTATATAGGTATGCTGACCTCGTTCAGAACGAGGTAGAACCTCGTAGATTACGAGGTACTACCTTGCTATATAGGTAGGCTAACCTCGTTCGGAACGAGGTGGTACCTCGTTGTGTAGGTAGGTCAACCTCGTTGTACAGGTAGGTGCACCTCGTTCCGGCATTAGGTCGGGCTATATTTTTTAAGGATGGACATAAAAAAGCCGCTGATTTACAGCGGCTTAGTTGAAATTGATATTTTTGCTATGCTTGCGTTGGTGGTTCCAAGGGTTTATTTCCGGCTGGTGTATCCGGATTTTTCTCCTCTTCCTCCATTCTGGCGCCAAAGCGGGCATTATAGTCATCCAGCTCCTTCATGGCTTCGTCCAGGTCGCCATCATGTTGACGGGCTGTTTGCAGGCTGCTGCTAAATTTATCTACATGGGCCATTATATCTTGCCCTATAGCTTTGTCCGTATCGTCAAGGGCTTCGTACAGATTCTGAACGGCAATTTTGTATTGACGTACGTTATCCATGTAATCCATGCGGCTTGTAAGGTCTGCCGAATTATCTTCTTTAGAAAGTTTGCCATCATATTGCCTGGAAATTTTATCCACGATTTTTACTAATCCGAATCGTGAACTTCCAACAGCTCTCATGCCTTGCCGGGCTTTTGCAGTTAGTGATTTTTTGTGTGGGGCAAACGAGGCAATAAAATCATTAATTGCTTGTGTGGCGTTGATCATTTCGTCTGGCGATGCGAACGATGTGATTAATAGATCCATAAATGTACTTTTTTAAAACTGTGAGAAAATAATTTTTCATCCCCTGTTTTAATTGGCAGTGCAGTATAAATCTAATTGGTAGGTAGTATAAATATAGGTATTAAATAGAAATGATGTATGTAATTAGGGAAATATTTTTCTTTCTCCAATTAGCAATCCTTTATTCTTCGCCGTTGCATTCTCTAGTAAAACCAATAAAATGTTTATTAGCCAACAATTTCGTTCTCTTATCTTACAAATACAAAGCGGCAGACATATAACATGCCTGCCGCTTTGTAAATCTATTCACTGCTATTCCTTAATAACAGTTAGTTTTTCCACCTTCAGCAATTTACCTGCTTTGTCGCTGATGCGTACCTGGTAAATACCTTTTGCCAACGAACTGATATCGGTATGTTCTGCATTCTTCTGTTGCAATAGTAATCTGCCATCTAGACTATAGATAGCAATATTAATACTTACGGGAGCGCTAATATTTAATACCGCTCCTGCAGGATTAGGATAGACCTTAATACTTGCTGCAAGTTCAGGATCTTCAATACCTGTTACCGTATGATTATAAACAGCCGATGTATCCACACAACCCTTTGCATCTACTACCCTCACCTTATAACTGCCACCATTGGTAGCGGTATAGGTTGCGCTTGTTGCGCCAGGTATTGCCACTTCGTTAAATAACCATTGGTATGAAGTGTAGCTTCCTGTACTTAATACATTGCCTGATGCTGTAATAACCGGATTAGGCGCGGGGTTGACAACTACATCCATAGCAATAGGTGTGCTGTTGCCACAAGTGTTGGTAGCCATTACGGTAATGGTTCCGCCTGTAGTGCCGGTCATTACATTAATGGTATTTCCTGTAGTGGAACCAAAGATAGCCCAGCCTGCAGGTACATTCCATTGATAACCGCCAGCGTTATTTACTACAGGTACAGCGTAGGTTTGCATGCTCTGCCCACATACGGTATCGGAACCATTAATAACCTGTGGTGGGAATACACCGGTACAGGTCGTCATGCAACGCAACGAAAATCCGTAGCTTCTTAGTGCATCATCATTATTATTCACACTATTGTCCAGGATGCCTATACTCTTGGCATAGACGCCGCTTGGTGTATTGGTCCAATAGCCTCCATAAAGGCTTACGTTTACTAAATTACCATTACCACCATCTCTTTGGCCTCCTGCAGGTAGTTTAAGGTTGGAAGCAAAGCCTGTTGCAACATTAGTGATGCTCTCTAATGTAATAATATTTGCCCACTCCGTTTGCGAAGGCATATGCCAACCCGGGCCTATAGCTGCACAGGGATCCATACCATTTGTTGCAGTTGCCGGGTTATTGGTCCAGGTATCTGTTGCGGCACCGGCACTCCACCAGTCATTCGGATTATTTCCTGTATAGAAAAGTAAAGTTCCTGTACCAAGACCTGTAGGGTTATTGGAGGTTAATGTAGATGCTAAAGCAGTAGCGCTGGTACGTAGTTGATGTCCATCATCCCAGCGTCCCCATTGAAAGAGATCTCCATAGGAAGCTATATGTGTTGCAGAGGTTGCTCTTTCGGAAGCGCCCAGGTTTTGCTGCAACCATATCAGGTTATCATCAGCACGAACAGTAATGTAGGTTACTGTATTGCCCTGGTAAGAGAACGTTACGGTACCGGTATCTCCTACGGTAGTACCAGGATCATTTTGTGCAAAGGCATTCATAGTCAGAAAGCTGCACGCAACCATAATAGTGGAGTAAATAATTTTTTTCATAGCTAAACAATTAAAAATGAATAAATAGATTTCCGGAAAAAATTTGAGTATTCTACGGTGGTTCGTATTACATTAAAATCAGGCTTTTGTTGTATATGGTTTTATAAAGGCTTTGCAACTTTTTCTTAAAAATATGCTGGCTCACGATAGCATGTATTAATCTTAAGGTAGTCGAAGCAAGGTGATAGACGGGCATTTTGACAAAAGAGATTGGTAGCCGGAATAATTTGAGGGTTAATATTTTATCAAAGTCTCCTGCCGTCGGTCAATACCGGATTTCAAGTCAGGATTAAAAGTACCGTTCTTTCTACCTTTTGTCCTTTATTAGCTTGAAGGACAAGAATATTTTTGTAGAAAAATACTTCAATGAAAAAGTCAATTATCATTTCTGCAATTATGCTTCCGGGTATATTCATTTTGTTTAGTAGCAACAGCAACGGTCCGGGATCTTCGGGGAACGGCATACGTAATAATGGTCCGGGTAGTATTGGCACCTGCGCTAGTTGTCATGGAGGTGGTGCAGGTACTACTACTATCAATATTGCTTTAGCAGAGAAAGCTACAGGTACTGCAGCAAACGGAGTCTATAAACCAGGTGTAGTTTATACCGTTACGCTAAGTGGTAACAATCCCAATCTTCCTTTCTTTGGTTTCCAGTTGAGTGCTGCCACAGCGGCTAACCAGCAAGCAGGCTCCTTTGCTAACCTTGGTGGAAATAAACATATCAGCAACCTGAGCGGTCTGCAAATAGTGGAGCATAGCACTAATATTGCGAAGGTAAATGGAGCTTATACAGCCACCTTCGATTGGACAGCACCTGTGGCAGGTAAAGGAACAGTAACCTTTTACGGTATCATAAACGGAGTAAATGATGATAATGGTACGAATGGCGATAGAACAAGTGCACCGGCCGCTATAAACCTCACAGAACAGCCCGGGCAAACGGCTATCCATGACCTTGAGCAGTACAGCGATCTGAAATTATATCCTAATCCTGTTGCTGAAGTTTTGCATATCCGTTCGGAAAGTATAGCTAATGGGAAATATGATATCCGCATTTTGGATATCAATGGAAGAGCAGTATTTGGTAGTAGTGAGCGTTTGAATTTTGCTGCAGGATGGACCGTTTCACTTAAATCATTGAAACCAGGTATTTACTTTTTGCGAATAGAGGGCAGCGGCCAACAGATCGCACGTACTTTTTCAAAACAATAGGAATAGGTTAAAAGCTTCGGCTTTTTATTATGCCCGGACACGAATCGTTTCGATATGTCCGGGCATGATAATTTTACTTACATCAGCAATAATAGAATAATTAATAGAGAGGGTTTACCTGTTTATCCATCCCGATCATTTTACCTACGAAGGCTAATGCCGGATGAATAATATTCTGCAAGGCAACAGGCAATCCTGAACGGTAATATTCTCCTTTGATCTGGCTAAGAATATAGGACTGCTCGATTAAAGACATTACTTTAGATTTCTTCCTGCGGGCAGAAGCTACCATTTCTTTAGCCAGCCATTCTGTATGTAAAGCAGGAGTCAGCGTGCTTTTAAACTTTATTTCCTTTTCATCAGCATTGTAAAAAGCAAACTCTGTATTCTTAGGTATTTCAAAAGATCTTCCGGGTTTTATCACAAGCCTTCTGTCAGAAAGCATGATGCCCAGCTTACCTTCTATAGGTTCCAAACGCACTGTTTGCAATGGATGAACGTGCAGTGAATCTTCCTCGCCACATGGAGGAAGTACGGCTAACATTTCTGTATACGTTGGCTCCTCTGTGTTTGCAATTGTGGTAAACACAGCATTTTTGCCAATGGTATCTACTTTACAAGGTTGGTTCATAATCTTAAATTTTTTAGTTATTTCCAGCCACCACCCAATGACCTGTACAGGTCAACCGCAGCAACCAACTGATCTCTTCTTATTGTTGCAATATCAAGCTCTGCCTGCAATACGCTACTCTGGGCAGTGATCACCTCAAGGTAGTTAGCCATTCCGCTTTCAAAAAGCATATTGGCATTAGATGTTGCTTTTTGCAAAGCAGTTACCCTTTTGGCCGCTATAGTATGTTGTTCTTTCAACTTTTCTACAGTAACCAATGCATCCGACACTTCACCCACTGCTTGTAAAACAGTTTGACGGAATTGAATCACTGTTTTCTCTCTTTCAATTTTCGCAACGTCAAATTGTGTTTTAAGTTGCTTCTTATTCAACAAAGGCTGTACAAGATTTCCGGCTACAAGGCCAAACACAGACGCAGGAATATTAAACCAGTTACTGGCCTTAAAAGAATTAACACCACCGCTTGCTGTGATACTAAGTGAAGGATACATATTTGCTTTAGTGATTCCCACCCTTGCGTTGGCCATAGTAAGTGCCAGTTCTGATATATGCACATCAGGCCTACGGCTGACCATAGCTGCAGGAACACCTGTAGCCAGATCATCGTTCAAAGCAAATGCATTCAATGGCGTATTGCGCTCTATGCGCGCAGGTAATTCACCGGCAAGAATGCTCAATGCATTTTCCTGCAAAGCAATATTTTGCTCCAGCTTGGGGATGAGTTGTGCAGCAACCATTTGCTGGGCTTCTGCCTGATCAACCGCCAGTGAGGTTACTTGCCCGGCATCAAATTGCAGATGCATC
Organism: Taibaiella sp.; assembly: GCA_041660405.1. Lineage (GTDB taxonomy): Bacteria > Bacteroidota > Bacteroidia > Chitinophagales > Chitinophagaceae > Taibaiella. Next base: position 75,191 of record JBAZWL010000002.1, read on the forward strand.
ATGCGAACCGTACTATCGTTCAATGCCAGGTTTTTTCGTGCTACTCCCAATTGTGCATCCAACATTGCCAGGTTATAAAAACCATTGGCTACATTGGTTACGACGCTGGTCTGTATTGCCTTTCGTGCTTCCTGGGTTTGCAGGTAAGCTGCCATGGCGCTCTTCTTCTGATTGCGGATCTTACCCCAGATATCTGCCTCCCAGGAGAGGCCGATACCTGCTGTATAATCTTCAATATGGTTTGTCTTTAAAAACTGGCTTGCACTTAATCCGTTAAGGCTATTATCGGATGGTCTGCTGGAACTGGCTCCTACCTGCAATCTTAGTTCAGGAGCATAATTCCAGTTTACCTGGCGATATAGTTTTTGTGCAGCTTCTATATTTTTAAGTGCAAGTTGCATGTCATAGTTCTTCGTGATTGCTTTATCAATAAGACTACGCAACGTTGCGTCTGCAAAAAAATTCTGCCAGGGTAAATCAGCTATACTACTATCCTGTGTTTGTGTACCGGCATTCCTGAAGTTATCGGGAACGCCATCCACAGGTGCTGACAGGTCTTTAGAAACATTACAGGCACTTAAGAATAGGACTAGAATAGCAACTGAAATTTTACTGATATATGGTTTCATGTGTATTGAAATTGAATTTTACTGCTCATGTATTAATTATTGCTTACAACCACGTCTTCAGGTTCCAATTCTGTTACTCTGGGACCGGCTCTGCCAGTCAGTTTTTCCTGAAGATATTGGAAGATGACAAACAATACCGGTATGATGAATATACCCAGAAGTACCCCGGTAAGCATACCACCTACAGCACTGATACCGATAGAATGGTTACCCAAGGCAGAAGCACCTCTTGTCCATACCAGTGGAAGCATACCTACTACGAAGGCAAAGGAAGTCATCAGGATTGGGCGTAACCTTAACCTCGAAGCTTCAAGAGCGGCCTCCAACAGTCGCATCCCTGCTCGCCTTCGCTGCACCGCAAATTCCACAATAAGGATCGCATTCTTCGCCAGCAGCCCGACCAACATGATCAAACCTACCTGCACATAAATATTGTTATCAATACCTGCAAAGCCGATGAACATGAATACGCCCAGTATACCTGTAGGTACGGATAAAATCACCGCGAGTGGCAGAATGTAACTTTCATACTGCGCTGCCAACAAGAAGTAAACGAATATGATACTCAACAAGAAGATGAAAGAAGTCTGATCTCCGGCCTTTTTCTCTTCTCTTGTCATACCTGTCCATTCATAAGCATATCCTCTTGGCAGTACTTGTTGAGCCGTTTCTTCAATCGCTTTAATCGCATCACCGGTACTGTAGCCTGGCTTAGGCATACCATTGATAGTAACTGCATTGAACAGGTTATTACGGGTTACTGTTTCAGGGCCGTATGTGCGCTTGAGGCTTACCATTGTGTTTACCGGTACCATTTCTCCTGTCGCATTCTTCACATAGATATTGTTGAGCGTACCTGCATCAGCACGATAGGCTATATCGGCCTGTGCCATTACACGGTAGTATTTACCAAAACGGTTAAAGTCAGAAACAAAACTACTACCATAATACACCTGGAGGGTTTGCAGTAACTCACTCACTGGTACGCCCAATTGCATGGCCTTCACGTTGTCGATCTCAATGTTATACTGCGGGTTACCTGCGGCAAAAGTGGTGAACGCAACAGCGATCTCTTTCCTTTGCATCAAGGCACCGATAAAGGCCCAGGCATTCTTACCCAGATCCTGCAATGATCCATTGGTACGGTCCTGCAGCATAAATTCAAACCCACTTACGTTACCAAATCCTTGTATCGTAGGGAAAGAAAAGAAGAAGGTACTGGCATCTTTTACCTGGCTTACTTTCTGCGATAAGGAGTTCGCGATCTGGTTAATATCATCAACAGCACCTCTTTCTCCATTGGGCTTTACCCGTATAAATCCTGCACCGTAAGGCGCTGCGTTTGCATTGGAAATAAAGTTAAGCCCATCAATAATGTAACGTTTATCAGCTGCTGGTTCTGCCTTTACAATACTGTCAATAGCAGCCATAGCCTTGTGTGTTCTTTCTAATGAACTACCCGGAGGTGTATTAACAGCATACAAAATAAAGCCCTGATCTTCGTTCGGAATAAAACCGGTCGGTGCTCTCTTTATCATGATGAAAGTTGCTATCGTAATAACGGCCAATCCACCTATAGCTATCCATTTGCGGCGGATCAGGAACTGCAGACTGCGAACATATTTAGCAGTTATTGTCTTAAAGCCTGCATTAAAGGCATCAAAGAAACGACGGCCAAAGCCTTTCTTAGCATGCCCTTCTTCCCCGTCGTGATTCGGATCTTTTAAGAACAAGGCACACAACGCAGGGCTCAAGGTAAGTGCGTTCACGGCCGAGATCAGGATTGCGGTAGCCAACGTAAAGGCAAATTGTCTGTAAAACACACCAGCCGGTCCTTGCATAAAGCCTACTGGAACGAACACAGCAGCCATTACCAGGGTAATAGATATGATAGCACCTGATATTTCATTCATGGATTGAATGGTCGCTTTTCTTGCCGACATCTTCGTTCGCTCCATTTTGGAATGCACCGCTTCCACCACCACGATGGCATCATCCACCACAATACCGATGGCCAGTACCAATGCAAACAGCGTAAGCAGGTTAATGGTAAAACCAAATAACTGCATGAAGAAGAAGGTACCAATAATAGCAACGGGTACAGCTATGGCTGGTATCAATGTAGAACGCAGATCTTGCAGGAAGATAAACACTACGATGAATACCAGGATAAATGCGATCAACAAGGTTTCGCGCACCTGATCAATAGAAGCATCCAGGAATTCCTTGGAGTTGTACATGATAGTAGCCTTTACCCCTTTCGGTAATTCTTTGGAGAATGCTTCCACCTGGTGTTCCGCTTCTGTAAGGATATCATTTGCATTGGAACCGGCAGTCTGGAATACAGCAAAGCCAGATGTAGGGCCACCATTCAGGCGACCGCTGGAAGAATAGGTATAAGAACCAAATTCTACTCTGGCCACATCTCTTAAGCGCAGCATGGAACCATCACTATTGGCTTTAATAATAATATTCTCATAATCCTCACCACGGTTCAGCTTTCCTTTATACTTCAATACGTATTCAAATACTTCTTTACTGCCCTCTCCAAAACGTCCTGGAGCAGCTTCTATACTCTGATCCCTGATAGCTTTGGTTACATCATTGGGTGAAAGATTGTTGGCAGCCAGACGGTCAGGCTTGAGCCAGATACGCATGGAGTAATCTTTCGAACCAAATATCTGTGCCTGTCCCACACCCGGAATACGCTGTATCTGGGGAATCATATTGATCTTGATATAGTTCTGCAGGAAGGCTTCATCATAGCTGCTGTCGGTGCTGGACAAGGCTATGAACATGATGATACTGTTCTGTTGCTTTTGAGTGGAGATACCTGCCTGTACTACTTCCTGAGGTATTTGACTCACGGCCTTAGACACACGGCTTTGTACGTTTACTGCCGCAATATCCGGATTGGTACCTTGTTTGAAATATACAGTAAGTGACATCGTACCATCATTATTGGAATTGGATGTCATATAGGTCATATTCTCTACCCCATTGATCGCTTCCTCCAAAGGAGTAGCCACAGAACGCGCCACCACTTCAGCATTCGCACCCGGATAGGCAGCAGTTACCAGTACACTGGGTGGTGCAATATCGGGGAACAAGGTAATGGGCAGGGAGAACAGAGATAGTCCGCCCAGTAAAAGCAAGATAATAGAAACAACGGTAGATAATACCGGCCTTTCAATGAATTTCTTTAACATGTAATGTAGTTTTTTGCTGTCTTAAAGGCAGAAATAATAGAGAACAATTTATCCTTCGGAACAGAAGGTCAATACGCTTTGGCTTGCCATGGGCAAAGCCCTCCCAGGTAGCATCCAACTTAAAGTCTTTTGCTACTTCAACGAAAAAAATCAATAATATATACTAGAGCGATTTCGTCTTCAACAGGCTATCTGCAGATACCATTTGCGGTGCGATCACTACGCCATCTTTCAGATTACCAATACCGGACAGAACAATTTTATCACCAACCTTAATACCATTATCTACATAATAGTAATTGGTAGTTTTGCCTGAAATGCCAATCAGTTTGCTGATCACTTTATTGCTATCTGCAACAGTATACACATACACCTTATCCTGTATCTCGAAAGTGGCTTCCTGCGGGATGACAAGCGCTGACTCGAACAATTGTGTTATCCTTACTTTACCGGTGTTACCACTGCGCAGTATACCACCTGCATTAGGAAAAGTAGCACGGAAGGTAATAGCACCCATTGTTTTATCAAACTGGCCCTCTATAGTTTCAATCTTTCCTTTCTGGTCAAAGACACTGTTGTCAGCCATGATCAATTCTACAGGTGGTACATGCTTCACTTTTTCCTCTATAGTGCTACCCTCGAATTTGTTTTTGAAAGCAATGAAATCAGGTTCACTCATGGAGAAGTAAGCATATATCTCCTTCACATCAGATACCAAGGTCAGTGGCAGTGCTTCACCCTTACCTACAAGACTTCCGGTTTTATAAGGTATCCTTCCTATATAGCCGCTTACCGGTGCAGTGATTAAGGTATAGCCTATATTGATCTCTGCACTGCCTACCATAGACCTTACTTGTGCTGCGGCTGCTTTGGCTGCATCCAGTTCAGCTTTAGCGGTTTTCAGTTGTATATCAGATATTACTTTGTTATCAACAAGAGGCTTCAAACGATCAACTTCGACCTGTGCTTTTTGTATATTGGCCTGTGCTGCCAATAAGCTTGACCTGGCACTGTTTAGTTGCTCGGCGTATACACGTGCATTGATTTTGAATAAAGGCTGACCTGCTTTTACATAGGCACCTTCATCAACATAAATTTTCTCCAGGTAACCCTCTACTTGTGGACGTATTTCTACATTCACAGTACCTTCCAACGAGGCGGAAAATTCCTGGTAAGTAGTGCCTGGTGCTGTCACAACAGACATTACAGGCAATTGTGCTGGTGGCATTGCAGTTTCAGCAGGTTTGGAAGAACAGCTATAAAGTAATACCAATAGACTTAGAACAAAAACGGATTTCATAACAGTAATAAATTATTTAACAGTGTTAAATGAGGAAAAAATAAAACAGGGATTGGTTAAATTCAGGGTAATCGTCAATAAATAATTGTGTGGTTGCGGTCCAGGTTTGTGTACAGGTTAAATCGTGCTTCGGTTTGTATCAGGCTTGGTCTTGTAATATTAGATTAGTATCGTTCGGATTCCTTCTCTGCTTGTAATTGCCTCTATGAATACAAAATTAGAAACAAAAGGCTATACCGACAGTGGGTGATATAGACAACTTCAGGGGTGAATTGCGACATTTTTTCGTTACGTTCACTGGTTGAAATTTCTTACCCGGATTATATTACTCAACGGCATTAAATCAATGTTCAAAAATTTATCTCGAAATGGTATTTATGATACCTGTTATTGCATTGGACAGGATTTGCTGGTTAATTTTATCGGATGTTCCTTGTTGTACAATGTTGATCGAAATAAGACCGTGAACTACCGACCAGAAAGTATAGTACCATTTGCATATCTCATCTTCAGCAGGATTTTTATCTTTCATTAATTCCGCAATCACTTCGCTGACCAGGTCTGCAGGTTTAATGAAATCAGGGCCTACCATTTTCTTCGACATACAACAACTCATTTCCACACCAAACATCAACTGATAAAACTCTTTCTCTGCAAAAGCAAAATTCCAGTATGCCATCCACATGGCTTCCATTTGTTTGGCGGGTAACCTGTGTTTTGCTTTTGCCTTCTGCATTTGTTCCGACAAAAGGGTCAGGCCTTTTTTAGTCAGCTCCGTCAGAATAGCATCTTTATTATCAAAGTACTCATAAATAATAGGTGCAGTATATTCTATTTCGTCAGCGATCTTCCGCATACTCAACGCCTGCCAGCCTTCTGTTTTACCAATATGCAAAGCCGCAGTCAAAATATTATTTCTTGTCTCTTCCTTCAAACGCAATACGCGATCCTTACTTGCCATCTCAAAAAAATTTTACAGCACCTAGATTATTTAACACTGTTAAGCAAAGGTAATAGGGTTTGTCTCATTTAACCAAATTTTGAAGCCCTAAAGCAATGATTATAACCTGATAGGGATATAATTATTTCTGATAAAGGATATCTGGTAAGGCTTTTAAACTGAATTTAAAGCGCTTAAGGCTTTACCTGCAGCAACATCATTTGGCCAAAATGATAGCTCTGATGATTGGTTCTGCTCAATAATACATTCAGTTTATTGCGGTGTGGCTCTTTCAAAAAATCTTCTTCAGAGACTGAGGTATGTCTTTCAAACCAGGTTTTGCTGTCCATGTTTTTAATATGTCCATCCAGTGTGTTCGTCACATTTTTCCAATATTCCTTAAGGTCATCAACCGATGGAAAGGTCAATCCGGATTTATCAGGCTGTACAATAAACGGCTCCTGAAGTTGCGGATACATTTTATCCTGAAGGCCAAACAATGAAAACATACCATCGGCAACTGCAACAAGATGGCCTAGTAAATATGTCCCGGTATTTTTTCCGGGCGCTATTTCCTTACCAATTTGTACTGCACCCATAGATTCCAGAAACTTATTAAACCTTTTAACCTGAACGTTCCAGGCGTCTACTGCCATCAGTACGAAAAGATCATTGGTTACTTCATTAGTTGTAGTGCTCATGTTTTTTTAGTTTAATTAAATGAATGAATTTGATTATCCGCATTGAGGAAACAATCTATCTCGTATTGTCATTCAGAGATCTGCGCAGCAATCGAAGAATCTCATAACACGTAGAGATCCTTCGTTCCTCAGGATGACAATGGGGCTGTTTATCGAGCGGTATTTTACAACAATATTGTACTGATGTAATAGCTAATAGGAAAGATTAATTTTTAGAAGAGGTTACTGTTTTTTGCGGCGTTTTTGCTTCTTTATCATTTCCCGTAAGCAAACCTGAATGGTCCTCTTCCATCTGCACATTTACTCTTATTGCCTTTAAGCCACTTACACCTTGCAGTTCTTCCAGCTCAAGATACTCTATACCTTCTGTAAGTATCTGCTGATCCTGGAGATAGTGAATATGAGAGATGTATTCTTCCACATCTTTCTGCTGGAAGTAAACCAAAGCTATTTTGCCGGGTTGTGTAAGGCGTTCATTGGTTCCTTTTATCAACACCTTATCAATACGTTTCTTGATCATTTCATAGCGTATGTTATACGCCCCTTCCACATCAAAGCGATGCTCATCACTTCTGAAACTGATATCAATAGTGTTGGAATGTACAAAGATGAGCTGTGTAGTTTCCAATCTCTGCGGTAGTTCGGCCTCCAAAGCTCTGGTAAGCTTGGTAATAATAGCCATGGAATTCAATTGCCAAAGGCGTAAATTCTTAAGGTATAGCGGATGAAATTCTTTATCAGGCGTTATGGACTGTCCTATATAAATATCGTATTCGATACCATCACTTCTGTATTTCTCAAAATAACAGGGATAGGTACCTTGTATTTCAACATTCATTTGCTCCAAAAGGTTGCCTATAGTGCGGTTCAGCATTTGTAACGACTCTTCAAGCGCCCTCCTGTTGGTATGTGCAACACCCGTAGGCCCAATGGCTATGAAATAGTCATTGATCATATCAACAGTAGCCGGATGCATTTGTCTGAAGTGCAACAAAAATGGTGTTACCTCTTCTTCAAAAAAGAGATTGATCCTGAATTCATCATCTGAAGAAATAAAAGCTTCAATCTGGCCCAGCCATCTCCTGCTTTTATATATCATTTCATTAATAAGGCCCAGTTCCCTTTGTTGACGGAACTGCTCCAGCAATTTAATCAGCAGCTCCAATTGGCTTTGCATATCAGCACGTAAAGCATTATTACGCTCCATGGTAGAATTCCTTATATCCACAGCGCCATACAGCGGAAAAACTTCTTCAAAATATACTTGTGCTACCTCTGCCTTTGAATCCGATTTACGTTGTTGGAGGTACTCAAATGCTACTTCATTAAAGCGCCATTCCACAGAAGGTTGCAGAGAGGTAAATTTCTCCTTAACCGTATTGTCCAGGATAATATTAAAGTCATCAATGGTAGTTTGTAATAGCTGCTCCAGCAAAGGGATTGCCGGCTCAAGGGCAGAAAGCATATTTTCATTCAGGGCCTCTTTTTGCCGCGAATAAACCGTCAAAATACCTACTAATTCCTTTTGAAAAAAGATAGGAAGTACCATAATTCCTTCTACGCCAATTTCGCGCAGCATAGGGAATACTTCCTCTTCTCCTTCAATAACTTCGTTCACATTTTTCCGGAAAATGATCTGAGGGTCTTTAGAATATCGCTCAAGAGAATCCAGGTAAGCCTTCATAGGCATGTTATAACGGGAACATACATTTTGCATATTCTCATTCATGGTCTCGAAACAATTTGTTACAAATTTACCATTGACCTTAATTACCGGTGTAAGGCTTACGTCCAAGTAATCATTACCCATAATCTCTTTCAGAGAAGCGGTAATATCGTCATAGATCATTTGGCCTGGCGCCAGGTTTACAATTACATCTTTAATATGCTCAATAACATGTTGTGATGTTATATCCTTAATGCTGATGATAGAAAGCCCCTTGAACCTGAATTTATCAAGCGGTAAATATTCCTGCAGAATTTCCAGGGCACCATGTTTACTGTCTTCCGTAAGCCTGATGTTTTCAAAATTTATTTCTGGAAGATCTCCTTCATAGGTAATATCCAGAAAACTGGCATTGAAATCGATCCGGTAATATTTATTTAAACCGGTCACTTCATCCCTGATATGGTGAATCATTTCGCCCTGGGCAGCAGTATCGTAAGGGAAACCATAGAATCGTTCAAGCGCAATACTATATATAGAGGAAAGACGTTTTTTGGTCTTTTCATCCATTTCAGCATGGTCTACTATATTCTTCTTTACACTCCCCTTTTTGCTTTGCAGGAAATTGTAAATAGCATTGGTTCCATAAAATAAAGAAGGTGTAAAGGGAATAGATAATGCCCACATGTCTTCATTTTCGTCCGTTAACGGCGTAGATAATGTCATGTAAATAAGCTCAAATATATCTTTATACTGCTCGATATTATCTGGCGAAATGTCCTTATCCCAATCCTTATATTCCTGAATGCGGTCCAGAACATATTTCAGTTGCCTTACCCTCATCCCGCTTTCGGGACCAATTCTTTCTTTTAAATAATTTACAAAAGGGACAACAGACAAGGTAGAACTTACAGGTTGTAAGTCTTTGCCTGGTGTAATAATATTTAATAAGTCGGCTTTCATTGTTTAATTTTTTGTACTGGTTTGGTTTAAATACCTGGTAAATTTTACCGTACAAAATTAAATGACACCCTCACATTAAAACCTGAAACCCATTGCAAAGTTCGGATACCAGCCTTCTTCTGAATAAGCAGCATTAACACGGAATACAACCAGAGATGCCGGGGCGATATACAATCCTGCACCAACGCCGTTATGCCACTTACCCGATTTTTCTCCATTCTGCCACACTCTTCCAATGTCATAAAATCCTGTAATACCTAATTGACCTTTAAAAATATAATTTCCAAAGTCAGCTAAGGATATGCGAAGTTCCAGATTATTATACAAAGAATGCTGCCCGGCGAAGCGATATTGTCGATACCCTAATAAATTTCCTTGACCGCCCAAAAACATGGATTGATAAAACGTTGTAGATCCGATGCTTACACCGCCACCAACTCTATCAGTCAGTACAATAGTTTGCCTTGCGTTAAGGCTTTTGTACAAAGCTACCTCCGGCATAATCCGGATAAAAGATTTGGAATAAGAATTAAGACCGGTATAACCCTGCAATTCTACATTTACATAAGAACCCCATGCAGGCAAGATTTTATTATTTCTTTGGTCGAGGGTATAAGTGGCATTGAAGCCAAGATGAGTTTTATCACTGCTTATAAAAGCACTATCGTAAGTCTTGATCCTATCGGTATTATTTATAAATCTGCCATCATTCTCTTGCTGATCAAAATGATAGTATTGTATAGCAGGGCCAATACTAAAACTGCTGCCCTTCTCACCACGCCAACGTAATGCTGCTGAAATATCAACGAGATTAAAACGGGTACGGTAATACCTGATATTTCTTGTTCTATCAAATTCAGTTTCATTTCCGTTACCAAAAAAGTTCTGGGTATTATCAGGAGCTTTAATATTAGCATCCAACATCAGGTCGGCTTTATTTATAGCTTTGATCCACTCCCCATGGTATTTAATATTAAATGCCTCTGTGCTGAAAGAATGAGATAGCATGACTTGTTGAAGAGAACTGTATGGCCACTTGCGGAATCCACGCTGATGTGTATACCGTACACCTGCCCCCAGAAACAAACCATCGTCCGGATTGATGGCTGCTGTAACAAGCGGTAATGTAGTGTTGTAAAGGTTTACCGGCGTGAAGGCAGTATTGAAACTATCATTTTGAATATGCTTTTTCAGTTTGGATACCTGCCCGTAATAATGCTCTGTTTCTTTATCGTAAAGCTTTATTCCTTTTTTGCTTTTTACAATATTATAGGCTTTAGTACCCTTGCCACCTACTATTCTCAATTTTACACTAGAAGTTTTATTATTGACCACAACGCTATCATCTCCCTTGCCTATGTACAATCTTATTTCTTTAGTAATGTTGTGCGGGTAAGTTTTGTGTAAAAGAGTATCTTCAAGAGCCCCCTCTTTATTTATTTTCCTGATGGTAATTACCGTTCCGTTTTGATCGGCGGCATCTTCTGCCAACACAAATTCATTTTTATTGCTGGTATGTATATCTACGACTTTATTACTAAAGCGGTAATACTTATCCATAGCTTCAGGCATCTTGTCCCGCCTTTGTTTCAGGGCATATAATAATTCATCATGACGTATCGGATAAATTTCCGGCGGCAATTGTTTCAGGGAATTTTCCAACACCTCATCCGTTACATTGCCTTTAAAATCCTGTGCCAGTTTCATCCACACATCATGCCCCATCGTTTGGCTGGCGGGATGCGCATTGAGGAAAGCAGATTTATAGAGATAATAATTAACGCCACCCATTACATTGGGTTTGAAGCCATGAATGCGAGGCATTAGGATTAGCCTTTTCAAGATCACCGGTAGAACACCCTGGTTAATATTCAACACCATATCCCTATCGCGCGGAATAATGAGGTAATATTTATCTTCTCCTTTTTTGTGCTGATTAAAAAAGCGCCATTGATCGCCGTGCCTGTCCCAGTCGGCAAGCAATACATCTATCATCCTTGCTTTAAGAAAGTTGTGCGCATCATAACTGTTATCATTATCTTTTTGAAGATCTTTTAGCGCATCAATAAAATTGTCTGATTTACCAAGTGGCTCCCGTTCTTCCAGTAAGCTGACCTTCCCCTCAAACAATTTCTGATACATACCCAGGCTCTTATCCGGCGCTACAAGACCTATTATTGGCGTAGAATGCGGAACATCTACAGCCTCGGCCACCGGAGCAACGATCAAAGCAGAATAAGGATGCTGTGCACTGGTTGCATCATCCAGCAACTCCCTTACAAAGGTGCCCTGAAAGGGAAGCGGAACAACCATATCCGCCTTTTTCTCTACTGTTCTTAATGCATATTCTTTACCATCAGGATTTTTCAATCGCAGGGACGTAGATTGAAATCCGCCACCAAGTTTTGACGGCGTTAAGCCTCCCGCTACTTCTGAAACCCTGATTACCGGAAGCGTGGCTTTCTGCACCCATTCTTTTCTATAATTTTTACCAAAAAAGAATTGATAAAATTTACTGTCGTGCGCATATTCTTCATGAGCTACAGCTACTATGCTATCACCTTTTATACTTTTAAAAACTTCTTCTTCAAGAGGTTTATAAGGTGTATACTTCCAATCGTATTGAAAAGCTTCGCTTACTTTACCATCTTTATAAGTATAAAAAGTGAAGCGGACATTATTGCCTTCTAAAAAATCGGCTACAACATAGCCTTGCGCTGCAACACCAAACAGGGAATACTTACCCTTTATCGTATAATTTTCTTTTGCACCGCCGCCGCTCACAATCTGAAAGGCATTATGCTCTTTATCATTGATCAGCTGTAAACCATGCTCATGGCCGGATACATGGATGAGATTGGGAAATTTGTCAAAAACACCATCCACATTTTTGATCAGACTTTTATATAAAGGATGATGTAGATCTTCAGGATTGGAGAAGGTTCTGCGAAAAAAAGGATAGAGACTACCGATTACAGGTAGTGGTATATAAAGATTATGCTTTATAGCCGTTAATGGAAACAAATGGTCTTTGATAGAAAAATAGCCCCCATGTGTTCCATAACTTTGGAAGGGATGATGCGTAGCCAGCAGGATTACCTTATACCTGTTTCTATAAAATATTTCCTGAAGGGAGTTAACGATATCCATTTGCGATTTGCAATTGCATTCAGCATCGTTATTGGTTTTATCAAAGGGATACAGCCACCATTCGCTGTCCATAGCAACAACAACCAGACTGTCGGATATGTTTATCTCCACCGGATCGGGACAACCATCGGGCGGAACCAGTTTTAACTTTTCATCATTTTGTGCTTCCAGGTATTCCCATTGCTTTTTAATTTTGGCCAAACCCAAAGGCCCCATTCTGTCCCAATCATGATTGCCTGGAATAAAAAATACGGAAGCATCTTTCTCCCGCATCGGTTTATATTGTGATTGTAATATCTGCTGTGTTTTTTCCTCTTCTTTGCTTCCGGACAGCCCCATTCCGTGAGGATAAATATTATCACCCAGGTATAAAACAGTTGTTTTGCCTTGAAGTATGTGCGTTGCAGCGTTGGGTATTACAGCAGCCTGCTGTTCATCCATTTCGCCGGCATCACCAATCAGAATAACACGGGCACGGATAGAATCCTGGGCAAAAAGCGAAGGGAAATGTATTAATAGTAAAAAGAAGATACAGGTAAAGGTTCTATTCATAAGCATCAATAAGAAAGAAATCCGGGTTTGATCATGTAGGGACGCATTGTATGCGTCCTATACGGCAAAGGTACAGCATGCGTCCTTATATCCTGACAGTGGACGCATGCAATGCGTCCCTACAGAGACAATGCGTTCTATATCTTACAATGGACGCTGCAATGCGTCCCTACTCCCTACCTATTTAAAGATTTTTTTGGTAATCCAATGACTGAGATAAGCACTCCCTACACCTACAAGCGCGCCGGCAGCTACATCTGAAGGATAGTGCCTGCCCAAACGCATGCGAGAGTAGCCCACAGAGGCCGCCCAGGCAAATGCGGGCACAGTAATATACCATTTTTTATATTCCAAAGCCAATGTGGTGGCCGTGGCAAAAGCCAAGGTCGTATGTCCCGAAGGAAAGGACTTACCATCGGAATAGGTAGAAGTATGTACCATATCGGGATAAGTTTGGTCAGGTCTTGGTCTGTTTACCAAGGTTTTTATGCCGCCCGAAACCGCCAGACATATGCCAACGGACAAAGCAGACTCAAAGCCATTCTTCATGGCGACCTTATCTTTATAAATAACGCCGTAAGCCAGGTTGCCCATAGTCATGGTTGGTGCAGCCCAGTAGACAGAGTTACTGGTTTGTAACCAATATTTCTGTCCTCCCGGGTTTGTAGCATTAAATTTTCGCAAAAGGTCAATATCCATATTCTGAGATTTGACCTGGCTGCAAGCGAGCGTACACATACCCAGACACACAACGATACGTTTCATAAAAAATAAAGGATTGAAAAAATTATTAATTATTGATCAGCGGCCATTATTCTTTAGCACGAACTTTAATACAGTTCCTGCACTTGAATTACCAGCCTCGTTTGAAATGTATAGATTATTGTCGCTATCGAAACTTATGCCTTCCGGCTGTGGAAATAATGATGAATTTAATAAAATTGCCTGTTTAACGTTCCAGGATCTATCAGCAATAATAAGCTTTTTATTGATAGAAGACAAGAGGTACCACTCCTGATTTTTGTTATTAAAAGCCATTGCCGATGGATGCACTCTTGCTTTTTGCTTTTTCTTCTGCTGACCAAGATCGCCTGTATTGATCGTAAAATTACTTTTTAACCCGATTGTTCCATCATCTGAAATACTCAAAATATATCCGCTCAATGTTCCACTGTTTTTATCGGCAGCACAGGTTTTACACAAAATATAAAGCTCTTTATGCTCATTATCAGCATATAAACTTTCGTATTCGCCGGCTGGAATCAGGCCGGTCCATTCTTTTACATTGCTAATTGTTCCTGAAGCTATTTCTGTCCGCGGGAACTGTAATAAAGTTCCATCACTTTTCAATATAAAAGCATAAATATTTGTTATAGCCACATCTTCAAAATCCCCATGTTTGCCAAATTTCGCGTGCGACAATATTTCCGGTTTCCCGTTTTTCCAATAAAAAATCTTTCCATCCTCGTCTTGTATGGCATACATCGTATCGTTAGTACCCGGAGCAAAAGCGATGCCTGATATTTCCATCAACTCCACCGGCATTTTATATACTACAGGGTTATTAAAATCGTAACCTGCCGGACTATCAAACTTTTTTTCTGTCTGACTACATGCTGAAAAAGCCATTAAGCTTAAACCAATCATTAATCTGTTCATGCAAATTGTTTTTTGATCAATTGATAAATTTCATATTGAGCATGCACCTGGTTCTCTTGCGGTATTGCAATAGGACTATTCGCACCCGATGCATCCACTAAAACAACACTTATATTATCATCAAGTTGTAATTGCATTATACTTATGATTTCCTTTTTTAGTTCCCGATCGTACAAAGGGAAACACACCTCTATTCTGCGATAAATATTACGGTTCATCCAATCTGCAGAGCCCAGGTATATTTTAGGGTCACCATTATTGTTAAATACAAAAATACGGCCATGTTCCAAATAACGGTCTACAATTCTTCGAACTGTGATATGCTCGCTTAATCCGGCTACTCCGGGTTTCAACCTGCAAATGCCTCTTACAATCAGATCGATCTTTACGCCTGCCTGCGATGCTTCGTAAAGTTTTTCAATTAATACTTCTTCTTCAAGATTATTCAGCTTAATGGTGATCGAAGCCGGAAGCCCCTTTTGAGCATGCTCAATTTCCTTACTGATTAACAGGAGAAATTCAGCTTGAAGATTGAACTGGGCAATCAGTAAATGCTGCAACGGGAAGTTATCTGCAGTTTCCGGCTTTCTTCTTTTAGCAAGAAAAATAAACAATAACTCCAGTTCACGCAACATTTCTTTATGCGCAGTGATTAAAATGTGGTCTGTATAAAATCTGGCTGTACTTTCATTAAAATTCCCGGTAGCAAATATGCCATAGTAATTACTTCTCCCTTCTTCCGTTCTTTTAACCAAGGCAACTTTGGCGTGTACCTTAAGGCCCGGAATACTATAAATGATTTTGACGCCAGCAGCTTTCATCTTTTTTGACCAGCGAATATTATTTGCCTCATCAAAACGTGCTTTCAACTCCACAAATACGGTTACGTTCTTACCATTTTTAGCTGCACTGATCAAGGCATTGGCTATTAAAGAATCGCCTGCAATACGATATAAAGTGATGGATATATCGGTAACATAAGGATCAATGGCTGCCTGGTTAAAGAACTGTAACAAGGTATCATAACTTTGATATGGAACATGAAGCATGATATCCTTTTGCTTCACGCTTTCAAAAATGTTATCGGCAATTGTGTGATAAGTTAATGCCGGCCACTTTTTATAACTTAATACGTCCTGCTTCACCGGAAAATCTGCCAGGTCACGAAGATTATGATAACGGCCACCTTCCACCAAAGTAGCATTGCTCAATTGAAATGAAGCGATGATCTGCTCTAGTACAACCGGGGGCATATCTGCATCATACAATAGCCTCGTAGCCAACCCAAGATCACGCACAGAAATCTGTTGCTCAATCTTCTCGGCTATATCACCTTTGAATTCATCTTCCAGATCAAGTTCCGCATCACGGGTAATTTTGAAACTGAAGATACCTTTGATGGCAGCATCAGGGAAAAGGAATTTAATATTGTCTCTGATAATATCATCTACAGTAACCACATACCGGATCTCTTCGATAGTTTCAGTGTAAAATCTCCCACATTCAACGGAAGGAATATTGACAATAACAATGCCTGCATTATCCACTTGTTCTACCTGAACAGCCAGGTAAATTTTATTATTTTCCGGAAAGAAATTTTCATCAGTAAAAAGGGGAACGGGCTGCAGAAAAGCCGCAATATGGGTCAGAAAAAAATCTCTTGTTCGTTCCTTCAATATATCCGGGATAGGCTGGCTGTATAGAAAATTAATATTATTCTGATTCAGCAGTGGCAACAAATCTTCTCTTAATATTTTGCCATACCTTTTTTGCTGCCGGGCAATTACCTCGTTAACTTCAGTAAGCCTGTTATCAATATGTGTTGTATTGTTTATCTGGTGCAAAGCTATAAGCGCCGGAATCCTTACTCTATAAAACTCATCCAGATTGGACGAATAAATAGATAGAAATTTCAATCGCTCCAGGACAGGCACTTCGGGGCGGGAAGCCTCAAGCAGTACTCTTTCATTAAAAGAGAGCCAGCTAATATCACGGTTAATAAAATGATTTTTCAAAACGAAGCAATAAGTTCTTTAAGAATGAAGTTGGGCATTAATGGCCGATGCAGCAACAAAAGCAATAACCGCAAGTATAAGGCCAAACATAAATATACTGTAAGAAATACGCAGCAGCCTATATTTCCTGCCCAGTACAACGCCTTGTGAATATACATCCTTGATCAGCGAACCATAAAGGAATTCACGGTCTTCCATTACTTTCCACATACCTTCCGAATAATCTGTGAGGTTCATTTTGTAAAAGTTGCCGAAGAATAAAAGGTTAACTTTTTTATCCTCTATATCCTTTTTGGTAAAGATACCATTGGGTAACGAAGGCCGGGTGGCCAGGATTGAAAAAATAATAGTTGCCACACTGACACCCAGAATAAAATAAGTTGGTATAGCAAGATATTCCTGTTTAGGTATTTTGCCCAACAATAAACTGATGACAGCCGATAAAATAATGGAATTCACCGTAATCATGATATGCGCTTTATTATCGGCCATATCGCTTAGGCGCTGGTTGTTCCCGGATGTGGTACGGAACATGGTTTCAATACCTCTGTCCGGCCTGTTCTTGTCTTTTTTAGATTTAGGCTCTGCGCTTTCAATCAGAGACATAGGCGGAACCGGGAGGGGCTGATCCTCTTTTACTTCTTCAGGCTCCTCTGCTTTCTTTCGAAGTTTTTCCAGGTTTTTTTCTTTTTTATCATTCAGCAGCAAGCGGGCATAATCTGTATGATACTGGTGTGTTTCCAATAAATGCATAGCATTATTACGCCACTGATCTTTACTGATTTTTATTCCTTTTATCTGTTCTACTTCTTTCCGCATGATCTTGTTCGTCAATGTAAAGTCATCAGTTCCCAGATGAAAAAGATCTGCATCACAAACAATTTGTTCCAAAAGGTTTTTGGGAGATTGCGGCATTTTGGTTGATAAAATACATTGCTCGACAGCTGTAATCACCTCTGGATCTACTTCATTTTGCTTGAGGAAATCTACTGCTTTCATTGCTCCTTCTGCTTCATGATTTGCAGGATTTGTAAAGTATCCGATATCGTGAAACCAGGCTGCTGCAGTAACTATAAAATAGTCCTGATCATTAAGCTGATAATGATCTGCTATCTGCATAGCTGCTCTTACTACTCTTTCAGTATGCTGCACATTATGATAGGCCAGCCTTTCGTCAGTTGCAGAAGAGAAATAACTCCGGACAAATTCTTCTGTCCTAAGCTGTAAGCCTTTGTAATTCATATAAACGATGTCGGAATATTAAGAAAAGATAGTAATTAGTTTGACAAATGTATTACTTAAGCAGCTAAAAAAACACGGGGCTGATATCCACAATTAAATGACTATCAAATTCAAAATAGTCCAATAAATTTATCTCATTGCTGAATTTTACAATTGTAGTAAAAATACTACAAAATTTATCTACTTCCGTAGAAATAAGAGTTTGTACCTTGTCAGTCTTTTTCAATCAAATGTCAATTAAAATTTTACTTGCAGATGATCATGCCGTGGTAAGACATGGCATTAGCCTGATCATAAAGGACTTTCTACCTGCTGCAGAAATTATTCATGCGCATGATTTTCCATATCTTCTTGAGCAATTAAAAGTTCATGAAGCAGAGTTGGCTATATGTGATATAAACATGCCTGGCTGCGACAGTTTCCATATAATATCTGCAATAAGAGATATCCAACCGGATATTAAAATTCTTATTTTTTCCGCTTACCCTGAAGATCTGTATGCCACCCGATATATCCAGGAAGGAGCAAATGGTTATTTGCACAAAGATGCAGATACAGAAACTATTAAAAGTGCAATAACTACTGTGCTGAAGAAAGGAAGATTTATCAGTGATCATCTCCTGGAAAATTATTTGCAAGGTGAGGGCCTGGCAAATAAGGGCGGTAATCCGCTAAAAAACTTATCCAACAGAGAGATGGAGGTTGCTCTTTTGTTGACGCAAGGGCTTGGTCTGCTTGAAATGTCCAATGCATTAAAACTTCATATTTCAACTGTAAGTACTTACAAAACCCGGGTCTTCGAGAAATTAAACATTTCCAATATTCCTGAATTATTGGTCGTTTTTAAAAACTACGCTACAACTGAAAAGAATATAAGTAGATAAAAACTTACTCCTTAAAGTGAAGCTCAAAGCATACCCCACTCTCCTTACTGGCATCTACTACAATATCTATATTCAATAAAGGCAAAATTTCCTTAATAGTAGAAAATCCGAAACCGGTATATTGTTCGCTTTCGTCATCACCCTTTCCCGTCAGGTATTTATTGTAAATATCAGCTTCATGTACGGTCATACCTTTACCAGTGTCTCTTATTCTAACTATAAGATTTCCATGATCATCATGTGTTGATGATATATGTATAGTTCCGTTGTGTGTATTTTTAATGGCATTATCTATCAGGTTATGCATCAGTATGTCAAATATCTGATGGTAAGTAACAATGGTCAGATCCCGAGGAAGATCATTAATTATGGTATTATTTTTTTCACGTAAGGCTAGCAGGAATATTGCTTCATTTTGTCCTACTACTTCGTATAGATTAACCTTTGACTTGCTCTGGGTCTTTTCCATCCTTGCTTTCAGGTATGAGGTTAACTTGTCGGTATAATTATAAATGCGTTCCGACGAAAAGTAAATGCCCTCAACCTCATCTACAGAAGGCACTTCTGATTTTTTAACTTTTTGGAACATGTATTTTGAAAACAGAACCAGGTATTTTAGCGGTGTTCTTATATCGTGGACAATATTCTTATTTAGTTTTTCCTGGAAAAGTAATTCATCACCTAACTTCCGTTCCGACATTTCCAGTGCATTGATAATTCCCTTCAGATCTGAAGTCCGGTCAGCAACAACTTGTTCCAGGTATTTGTTTCTACGATTGAGAAACCCTAACCTTAACTGCAGGAACAGCCATATAAGAACAAACAAAAGTAATAAACATCCGAACCGGAATACTCCTGTTTCGTAAAAAGCAGGCCTTACCTGGATCATGATCTTCTTATAATTATAACGATTATCAAAGCCCGATCTTTTCCTTATGACTAGTGTATGCTTACCGGCTGCAAGTGTGTTGAAGGCAAATGTTTCATTTTCCAAAATAGCCCAATGAGTATTATCCAGTTTGTATTCAAACTGGATATTATCAGGATTGCCAAAATAAGCTGTTGTTACTCTGAATTTCAGGTTTGTAAAATCGTGGTCAAGTATTATCGTATCTACAGTTATAATTCTCTTACCATCCAATTCCAGCTGATCTATAAGTATAGGACCGTTGGACAATTCGGCCTGCACTTCGTCCGGCTTAAAAAATACTACGCCGTCCATAGAAGCAAAAGCGACATATCCATTCTTAAGCTTTGCGCCTACCTGTTGCCCACCGCCATTAAATTCGTTGGTGTTTAGCCCGCTATTTTTTGAGTAATGATAGTAGTAAGGAACTCTATCTTTGTGCTGAACATACTGCAAAAGTGCCTGCTTGTAAACCTGGAATACACCATTGTTGGTCGTGATCCAGAAGAAACCTTTTTTATCTTCTGTTATATAATGTACAGTATTGAGAAATTTGTTTCTGTCAGTGGGAAACTTTGTGACTTTATGGTCGCGGTAAAGATACAATCCGTCTTCATAGGTACACAACCATACTTCGTTGGTATCTGAAATATGTATACCCCTTACCACCTTGTGATCCAGTTGCTTTATGGTATCCAGTTTCATATCAGGCAAGTGGCATCGAAACAAACGATTATCTGTTCCTATCCATATAATGTTTGTATTTTTTTGCTGCTGAAGGCAACCGATATAATCTGTATTTGCCAGGACCAACCTCGGAGGATTGTCCGGCTTCTGCGGATGAATAGCATAAAGTCCATTTTTATTGGTACCTAACCATATTTCGCCGGAGGATGATATTCGCGTAATAGCAGAAACTGCTTTCATTTTCCATTTGGAAATCACATCTTTGCCATCTTCAGTAAGCCTGTAAACATAATCCCAGTCTGCCGTCCATATGGTACTATCAACCGAACGGTAAAGCATACGGCCTATAATAGAACTGTTGACATTTATTTTAGGAAATATCTGAGCGCGGTCGCTACCGGAATAAAAAAGTATGCCTTTCCCTGTAAGTACACTACTATCACTATAAGGTGTTAAGTCATAAAAGATATTATCCCACCCCGAATCCCTTTTATATGTTTTGGGTGTAAATATTTTGTGTGTAAAAACAAATAATCCATTTATTTGGCTCCCTAAAAATATCCTTTGGCTTGCTGTATCATAGAACCCTGCAGATATTTTCATCTGTTCAAAATCAAACCCTTCCAATAATAAACGGGTATTCAGATTACCGTCATACAGTTTATTTACCAGGTAAAAGCATTTATTGCTGTAGATAAATAATTGTCCTGAAGATTGATTAATACATAAAAACCGGTCTCCTGGCTGATTTTGTTTAAGGATATCACCTTTTAGCGATACGGTTACCATTCCCCAAGGAGTTATTTCCATTACGTTATTAATAGCCGGGCTTTTGTCAAGCATATAAAGAGAGCTATCAATAGTAAAAAAGCTATTGAATTTTTTTGGGGTATGCAGTTCCTGTTTTGCCATAAACTTCCCCTGCTTGAACCATAGCACTATGCCATTCCTTTTGAGTAATATGATCTGGTTATCAGTAAGAGTAAGTTGGAGACTGTCGAGACGATATGTATCCTTCCAATGTTTGTACTTCCAGCTTGGCTGCAAGACGTTTGATGATAAAGTAAAGGCGCTGACCCATTTTTTAAGTTCGGAAGTAACGGTACCATTTTTAATACCCAACATACTCCATCTTTCTGTTATGGCATACAACTGATTATTAGTTGGTGATCTCCATATATCAACAATACGACTGGATAAAATGCCGGTATTAAACTTATTGAATAAGGAAAAATGTTGCCCGTCAAAGCGGCACAATCCAGCCTCAGTAGCCAGCCATATAAAACCATATTCATCTTTGGCAATTGCCTTTACACTGTTTTGCGGCAATCCGTTTTCGTTTGAATAATGATCTATATGGTATGCAGAAGAATCGACATTTCCTGCCTGTACCTGATGGCCGGTCAATAACAAATAAAGAAACCCTGATAAAAGGGTAAAGTAGTAGAACGGTTTTCGGTACATAGCAGACTACTGTTACATGTGGCACTCTTAAGAATAAGCTACAATATAAACAGATTGCAAAATTGCTTAATTAATTTTGAAAAAGGAATACCAATTACAAGTAGCATTAATACTACAGTAAGATAATAATGGTACTACATGCCAGCTAGAGCGTAAATAATAACTTTACAACAGAAAGAAAAACTACTGTTTCATAATCTGGTATTTCAACCAATAATCATAACCTACCAAGGCTTCCTTACAGGAAGCCTTTCTTAATTTGGGCAGAAAGCTTATCTTAGTTTGAACTATTAAACGTGGATAGTGCTATGAAAGTAAGCGCAGGAATATTGATGTTCAGGAAAAGAAAAAAGAAAATACAGTTTCTACTCGTTCATCCCGGCGGACCTTATTTCATTAAAAAACAGGAAGGCGTATGGAGTATCCCCAAAGGAGAATTTACTCCCGATGAGGAGCCATTAACCGCTGCGATCCGTGAATTTGAAGAAGAAACGGGCTACAAGCCTTCCGGAAATTTTATTGAACTAAATTCTGTTACTCAAAAAGGCGGCAAAAAAGTATTATGCTGGGCTGTTGAGGACGATTTGAACCATGAAAATATTACGAGTAATACTTTTGAGATGGAATGGCCTCCGAATACAGGTAAAATGAAAAGTTTTCCGGAAATAGATGAGGCCGGCTGGTTCGATATGGATGAAGCTATGCAGCTCATTAATGAGAAACAAATTCCGCTCCTTGAAGAATTATTATCTAAAATGGGGAAATAAGAGATAGGAAAGGGTCTAACAAAAGGAAAGCCGGCCCAAGAATGGACCAGCCCCTATAAACCCTATCACCATGAAAGCACAAAGATACTTAAATGTGCGGCCCGATTTGTATAAGGAATGCTAATATCCTCATTGATCTTCATATTATTTATTAACACAACTCTATTTCGTTGATAAAGGAGGATTTAGAATTGGCCTTGGAAGGCAGTTAACAGTTTAAAAAATATCAATTCATTTCTTTGGAAAAGAAAAAGGGTTACATGGATAGACCATATAACCCTTATCTTTTTTCGAGGTGATAGTACTGATCGCACGTCAGTACCATATTTTTACTGCCATTCAGATTATCGAAGAATAATCCCGGCAAGAATTTTCAAAGTACCGGATTCTAGTAAATGCTTTCGCAATTAGTAAAATCCGGGTTTGCAATATTACCCGCACTTAAAATAATACTGCAGTTGTTTGTAACTAACTCAATGAACAATTGTACCTGCTTTACAAATACAATACAAATGTAAAGGCAAGTATTGAAATGGTTGTACAAAATTTAACGAACGGTAGTTATAAGTTTACAAGCGGTAATTTTACGACCAAAACGGCGTTGGGAGCGGCTTATATATAAATTTACTTTTATCAGTTTGGTATTTTTGTTTTTTTCGTCGATATAAAAAAGTAGTTTCTTGTTAAAGAATTTTTAATGAATATCAATCCTTTTTATATAAATGCTATCCCGTATGGTGATCAGGCGTAATAAATGATTGGTAATAACAGGTATTGATCTTACTGCGTATGATGCCAGAGCGGAATCTGAAGACACTTTGATTTTATCATAAAGATGGCCCAACTCCTTTTGATGGCTGATGATTTCGGCCATATATAGAATCGAAACTATTGCCTGCTTTAGCGCTGAGTACTTGCAATAACTGCTTATGCTCATTATTTACGGTATCCGGTAAATTTATATTTGTAGAAGCACCATGCGCTTTATTTCCCCCAACAGCTGTTCATGGTCTTTGATCATCTGAAAACCATAACTTTTCAGGCGTTGATCTGTGGCATGGCCCGATGCAAAGCGTCCCGTTGCAAGTTCTGTCATACTTCCTTCTGCTGCCAATTGTAACAATTTACGGCTATCCGGTTCTATAATTCGACTATCTTGCACCTGCCCGTTATTAGAAGTAGATGTTCTGTTACAGGCAATAAGCAATAACGATAAAAATAAAATGGCTCTTTTCATACCAACTTAAAATAGTGAGTGTAGAAGCGCTTTAAAAACATTCACAACTACGAAAAGTTGGCACAGGAAGTTGTTTGAAACAATGAAAAGCCTTTACTAAACTTTTTACCATCTACGTGGTTGTTACCGTATCGAACAAATTAATTCATTATGACATCACAGGTTAAAGGCGAACTTTATTATTCTATTACGGGCGAGCCATTTGGAGTACAGGAGCGCACGGCAGACAATATAGAGCACACAAACACCGTGCTTAACATCTATACCAAAGAAGAGGAAGAAGTACCAAACACAACTGCTTTACAAAAGTTAAGTACAATCATTACTGAACTTTCGCTGCCTTATCCTATTAAAAAAGGGCAATTTTTCAACAGTGAATCCTATTGCAGGTTTTTTAATGAGGCAGGTGAATTGTTGACTATAAATGGTGTTCATTTATTCAAAGTATCTATGATAAGAGATAGTAGCGACTTTGAACGGTTGCATGTAAAGTTTGAAAAACTTTCCTTTGAAGGGAAACATGAATGGAAAAACGTGGAAGTGGAACAATTATAATGGACAGGTTAATTTCATAACCGTCTAATTATAAACTGAATTATACACAAACGATCCGATGAAGTATGACTTCAACGGATCGTTTAGATTAATATTTATTTACTAAAATATTTCATCAGCAATTCACCTGCGTATCCATTTACTTTTTGCAGGTAACGGAATGAATCCAGGTCGATAACGCCGTTGATCCACTGCTCTTCATCTTTAAATACCTTTTCGACCTTTACTTCTATCTGATTATAACTTTCAGGTGCACCGGAAAAATATTCCTGAACAAATTCTGTCAGGCTTTCATCATCAATATTTTCACCTCTGTAGGGGGCAATACCGCTTTTAACTTTGCGGTTATTATAGTGCACGCTGTATGAAAATGTACAATATTCCATTTAATAGTGTTTTTGGGAGCAAAAGTAATTCATATTTGTTGGCGTTTCAAGCATTTTATAAGGATTATCCTTAAAAATAATAGTTGCATAAAAATAATCACTACAAATATTTTGTCCGTAGTAACGTATTTAGTGCATCGCTTCCGACATACTAACTTTTTCTTTCCCGCTTCTGATCATTAGTATAAACGGAACGCACACCAGGAACATGATACCAATGTACAGGAATACATCCATATAAGTCAACACGGCTGCCTGACGCATAACCGAACCGTCTATCATTTTGTATGCCGCTGCAGATGCAGTATTGGGCGACATACCAGCCGACATAAATTGGGCGACCATACCATTGTATTTTTGCACAAATACAGCATTGTCAGGTGTTATATTTCTTAAAAGGTCACTTCTATGCGTAGCATTACCAATGGACATAAAGGTTGTGATCAAGGCAATACCGAACGATCCACCAAGCTGGCGCATCATGCCGGTAAAAGCTGCACCCTGCCCTATCTGCTGCCCCTTTAGCGTCGATAGCGACATAGTAGAAACCGGGATAAACAACATACTCAAAGCCAATCCACGCATCATCAACATCCAGAAGAATGTGTTGCCCGATGTATCGGGTGTAAGTATCTGATGGCCCCAAAAGCTATACACAAAGAACAGGAACATACCCAGGGCAGCCAGGTATTGTGGTTTCACACCCTTTTGTATCAGCATGCCGACAATAGGCATCATAAAGGCAGTCATCAATGCCGCCGGTATCATGATCATGCCCGCTTGCTGCGCATTCCAACCCAATGAGTTTTGCAGATACAGTGGCACCACGAAGGTTGAGCCGTACAAACCAAAGCCCATAATAAAAGAAAGTATAGTACCGATACGCAGATTTCCGTTTTTCAAAACCCGCAGTTCCACAATAGGATTTTTGTAGGTAAGCTCCCGCCAGATAAAGAAGTAGAAACCCAGCACTGCCGTTATAATCAGAATGGTAATTTCCCTGCTGTTAAACCAGTCATCTTCCTGCCCTCGCTCCAACACATATTGTAACGATCCTACTGCTAATGCAAGAAATGCAATGCCCCACCAATCAATTTCATTGGCTGCCCTTTTCTCGCCATATTTGGGGCTTTTTACAAATTGCAGCGTAAGCATGAAGGCTACAATACCAATAGGAATGTTGATGTAAAAAATATAAGGCCAGCTGTAATGTTCTACTATATATCCTCCCAAAGGCGGACCCAGTGTAGGTCCTATAATTACACCCAGACCATAAATTGCTTGTGACATACCTCGCTTTTCAGGAGGCCAGCTTTCGGTAATAATAGTTTGAGAAGTTACCAACAATGCACCACCACCTACACCTTGCAGAAAACGGAACAGTATAAGCTCCCACATAGTATTGGCATTACCACATAAAAAAGAGCAAACGGTAAATAACATGATAGATGCCGCAAAATAATTGCGACGGCCAAATTGCTGGGATAGCCAGCTGGTCATGGGTACTACAATTACATTACCAATAGCGTAAGCGGTAATAACCCATCCTATTTCACTAAGGGTAGCACCAAGATTACCCTTCATATCGTTAAGCGCAACGTTTACGATAGTGGTATCCACAATTTCCAATAGCGCACATAAAATTGCGGTCATGGTAATGATGGCTCTTCGGCTACCGTATTCAACTAAAGATTCCTGTTGCATAAAATTTTAATTCTTGATTGTCTCCCGGTGGGATTAACGGTTATATGGCTTGCAGCTATACCATTATTATTCTATTGTATTATGCTACGGGCTCTATCTTCTGTTTCCGATCATAAGATCATTTACCATGTCTGATTACATAGCTACAAACACATATTTCCGATAAGGTAGATTAGTTCAAATGCACATCAACAACAACATTCATGCCTGCACGTAGCTGACTAAGCTTCGTGTTGTTATCAACAAATTCTATTTTGACTGGTAGACGCTGTACTACTTTTACAAAATTGCCACTGGCATTATCCGGAGGTAATAAAGAAAATTTTGAACCTGTAGCCGGACTGAAGGAGGTTACTTTCCCTTCAAATTCATGATCGGGATATGCATCTACTTTGACGATCACTTTCTGACCCAGTTTCATTTTGGTCAATTGGGTTTCTTTAAAATTAGCCACAACCCATATTTTACCTTCCGGTACAATATTAAAAAGCGACTGACCCGCCTGAAGTAATTGCCCTGGCTGCAAATTCACCCTGGATACTTGTCCATCTACAGAAGCTGTGATAACCGTATAGCTTAGGTTAAGGTTAGCAGCATCCAGTTCGGCCTGGCGCTGCTTGATGGTTGCATTGGCTACAGATACCTGGCCTGCTGTAACATTTTTTTGCTGACCGATAGCAGCTGTTTGCCTTGTAGCACTTTGCTTTTGTGCTTTCAAAATATCCAGTTGGCGTTCAGCAGTTTGTTTAGCTGCCGAGGCTTGCTCATATTGTTGTTGCGTAATACTATGGTCTTTGATCAGGTTTTCATAACGTGCAAAATCCTGGTTAGCTCTCCAGACATTAACTTTGGCCGCTTCTATTTGTGCATCTACTGTATTTACGTTAGATTCTGCACTGGATACATTAGCGTTAATCACCGGAATACCAGCTCCTGCTACAGATGCGCTGCTTTGTGCAGATGCAAGAGTTGCTTCCGCTTCAGCAACTTTAATGCTGAAATCGCGATTATCCAGGATGATAAGTGTATCGCCTTTCTTAACCATCTGATTATCCTTAACGCGCACTTCTTTAATATAACCCGAAACACGCGGAATAACCGGGCTGATCAATGCTTCTACCTGTGCATCATCAGTTTCTTCATGCTTTTGAGCATGCATGTATTTTATTACACCATAAGTTCCCCCTACTAATACAAGCAGGCCGAATACTATGGCAAAACGTTTACTCTTTGGCTTTTTAACTTCTTCTGCAGGTTGGGGTTGCGATTGATTATTTTCCATTTTTATAAAAATCTTAAATTGAAATAGTGGATCGTTTTGATTAAAAATGCTTACTTATTTTCTGAAGATACTTCACGGCTTATACCTGCTGTTTCATAAAGTTTATTATAGGCAACTTCTGCATCTGCCTTCGCGTATTCAAAATTGATACCAGCCTGCAATTGCGCTACATCAGCATCCAGAAGGTCGGTTGTATTAGCCAGGGCATTATCATATTTATTCTTGGTAATGCGATAGTTTTCATTAGCTTGCTCTACTGCTTTACGATATACATCTATTTTCTTCAGTGTTTCCATATAATTCTGAAAAGCCTGGTGGATCTGCATCCTGATGCCATCGTTCATTTCCAGTGCCGACCAATGTAATTGATCCTGTTGTGCTTTTGCCTGCTTTACTTTAGCACCGTTTTTGTATAAAGAAGCCAGGTTATAACTTAAACCTACACCTACATTTACTGCATTAGTTACGGTAAGCACATTAGGAATATAAGCAGCTACATAACCACCAGTTACAGCCAGAGAAGGATAGTATTCTCCTTTGGCAGCTTTCACACCAGCTTTGGTTGCTTCCTGGCGTTGTTGCAACGCAAGGTAATCTGCACGATTGGCCAGGGCTTTGGTTTCCCATTCTTCTATACTCTGTATCTTATACATACGACCAAGACCCGATTCATCCAGTTTCAGTTCTGTATTATCGTCAAGACCCAACATCAGGTTCATATTGAAGTTGGATATTTTCAAATTGTTTTCAGCATCTACCAGAGTGAGTTCTACATTTGATTCCTGCAGCTCTGCCTTTAGCAGATCATTACGTGCCATAAGTCCATTCTGTTCCAGGTTACTGAAATCTTTAACCCTTTGCTTTGCTTGTTTCAGGTTTTCATTTACCAGTTTTACAGCTGCCTGTGCTTTATATAAATTATAGTAAGCTGCAATTGTGTTTTGAATCAGTTCATCTTTATCTTGTTGCGCATCCAGTTCTGCGGCCTTTTTCAGGTACTTTGCAGACTCTATACCACTACGAATACGCAAGCCCGAGAAAAGAGGCAATGAAGCTGTAGCCATACCATAAGCAAGCTGATCTACTTTAACCTCGCTGGCTGAACCTTCGCCACTGCCACTATTGTTGCCTAATGAAACTTTAAGATCTACATTGGGTTGATTGACACGGAGATAAGAACCGGAAATTTTCAGATCGGGATACTGTTTCATTTTTGCTTCGCTCAATTCACCAATAGCCTGATCTACCTTGGCATTGGACACTTTAAGAGACTTGCTGTTTTCTACACTCAATTGTATAGCTTCCTGCAAAGAAAGCTGGCGGGTCTGTTGCGCATAAAGTGAATTTGCCGATAGCAATAAAAACAGCAATATGCTTGTGATCCTATTTTTTGTTAGATATTCCATAAGTTAAAAATGCTTTGAACATGACTTTTATATGACTCCTGAGTTTTTCGATAGATTCCAGGTCGAAATCTGTATCACTCGTTTTTATTGCGTTCTCCTCACAAACGAATTTATAGTTGGAGAAAAAATGGTTTACACTACCGAACAACACAACTGCCAACATGCTCACATCAATATTTTTCTGAAAGAGGCCTGCTTTCTGCCCCGCTTTTACAGCTACTTCAATCATGCCCCGGTTCTGCCTTTTCATGTCTCTCAGATATTGATATAGTGGGCCTTCTTTTATCAGTACCTGCTCTCTCATCATTAATCTGTGAAAACTTCTGTTTTCTATAATTACATTGATATAAGTATCTATCAGGAGGTCTACTTTTTCGAGAGGGCCGTATGCTTTAGAATGAAGAATAGTTTCAATTTTACCCCTCATAGAACCTGTATGGTTCATAAAAATGGCTTCCAGTAACTTCTCTTTAGAACCAAAGTAATAGGAAATCATGGCCACATTTACATCTGCCCTTTGTGCTATATCTCTTACAGAAGCAGAATCAAAGCCTTTCTCAGCAAAAACTTCAAGGGCCTTGTCCATAATCTGTAGCTGCTTATCATTCAGTTCATTCTCCATAACCGCGGATTTATTGGTTGATATTTACAACTGCAAAATTAAACAAACGTTTGAATTAAACAAACGTTTAATTAATTTTTTGCAGGAAAGTAACTTTTCGTGGAATAGATAAAAACAATTGTGGTCAATATGTCTTACATTTTCCGGGTAGAGACGCGCAATTGCGCGTCATCACGGTCGTGCTGGAGTTAGACGTGCAATTTCATGTCTCTACGGGATACGCAAAAAAATGCACCTGAAATATCCAGGTGCATTTTTGCATTACATATTGATACTGATTAACCTAATTGGGACTGAACATAGCTGTCCACCGTTCCGAAAAGAAAATCAGGGTACTCTGAAGCAAATTTTAATTTGACAAAACCACCTAATAAAGGTCTGGCAGCCGGCTGGTTTAATGTTGCCGTATTGACCGGCATCAAGTCGTATTCAGCGTTAGGGAAATAACTGATTACACGCAGGGCAAGCTCCACTCTATTCATGTAATCGCTTCCAGCAATGTGATAAATACCTTTCTTCTCATCCTTCAACAATACATACATTGCCCTCGCTATATCCCATGCATTGGCCGGACTGGCAAATTGATCATAAGGAAGTTTCAGCGTCAATTTTTTGCCTTCTTTACATTGCTCTATTATTCGGGCTACAAAATTTTTGCCCCTGATTTCGTTACCATAAACATTGGTCACCCTAAGCACAAGGGTATTGTCCAGTTCCTTCAGGGAAAGCTCCTCCGCTTCCAATTTATGTCTGGCATATACGCTCAAAGGGTTTACCGGTGCGTCTTCCAGGTAAGGGCCATCTTTCCCGTCAAAAACATAATCTGTAGATATATATACAAAACGGGCATTACATTTCTTCGCCAGATCAATCAGGTTTTTAGTGCTTTGTACCGTTTTTTCATAGCTTTCCTCCGGATTTGTCTCACAATAATCCACGTGGGTCAATGCTCCACAATGAACGATCACATCAGGCAAAAAAGTTACTACATCAAAATTTTCAGGATGGTTAGGCTCAAGGGTATTAAAGAAAACGGTTTCCCCGGTTGAAAAGGAAAGATGAGAGCCAATAACATTCCAACCCATTTCCTTGAAATATTTAAGGCAATTACCACCGACAAGACCGGAAGCCCCGGAAATAAATACTTTCATAACAGGTTTATTAAAAACATTTGCCAAATCTCACGATCTGGCAAATGATAATTTTACATTAAAAAATATCATTAAGAAACAGCAGTTTCTTCTGTTGCAGCCGCTACAAATTCCATTGCTTTATTTACCATATTCTTAGAACCAATAAAGATAGGAACTCGTTGGTGCAATTCAGTCGGAATAATATCCAACACTCTTTGTTTACCATCAGAGCTCATACCCCCGGCTGCTTCAATGATAAAAGACATTGGGTTACATTCATATTGCAACCTTAATTTGCCATTTACATTTTTCTTATCGCAAGGATAAATGAAGATACCGCCTTTGATCAATGTACGATGCAGATCGGCCACCATAGAGCCAATGTAGCGGTGCGAATATGGCCTGCCATCTTCCTTATTTACTTCCATGCAATAGTCCAGGAAGTCAAGCATACCTTTATCATACAGGCGGCTGTTACCTTGATTAAGCGAGTAAATTTTGCCTTTGTTGTTGCATACCATATCTGGATGAGATAAACAGAACTCACCAATAGATGGCTCAAGCGTAAAGCCATTAACACCAAGGCGCGTAGCGTAAACCAGCATGGTACTGCTACCATAAATGACATAACCGGCCGCCATTAATTTATTGCCGGGCTGAAGGAAGTCCTCTTTGGTACAAGGCTTGCCCAACGGAGACACCCTCCGGTAAATGGAAAATATGGTTCCTATGGATGCGTTAACATCAATATTAGATGATCCATCAAGCGGATCAAACAATACCACATATTTGGAGTTGATGGAGTAATCATCTTCAAAAGCTATAAAGTCATCATTTTCTTCAGAAGCAATGCCGGCGCAGTCATTACTGTTACGCAATACATTGATCAGCATTTCATCGGAGTAAATGTCCAGTTTCATCTGTTCTTCGCCCTGCACATTTGTTGCACCAAATTTGCCGATAATATCTACCAGACCTGCTTTGTTTACTTGTTTGTTAATCAGTTTGCAAGCGAGTGAAATATCACGTAGCAATGCAGATAATTCTCCTGTAGCTTTTGGGAAAGTACGGGTTTGCTGAATAGTAAATTCGTCAAGCGTAATCAGTTTACGGGATGTAGCCATGTTGTATGCTTAATATATTGTTTTAGGGCTGCAAAGATACGCAACCTTCTGCACAGATAATTACATTTTCAATATTTTAGCCGGCAATT
This sequence comes from Taibaiella sp., assembly GCA_041660405.1. Lineage (GTDB taxonomy): Bacteria > Bacteroidota > Bacteroidia > Chitinophagales > Chitinophagaceae > Taibaiella. Next base: position 107,464 of record JBAZWL010000002.1, read on the forward strand.
TCATCCAATTAATATTGCCGATATTGAGACTAAAAGAGATAGTTTTCAGGAATCTTTTTTCCGGGTAAACAGACTTAGTATAATCCGTAAAATCCTTGCTCATAACCAACGGAAGATAAACAGATAAATATTCTCCGATATACACCTCTACCCCAGCCTTATACAAAACTGCAGCGCCACTGGGATTCAATTGTTTAGCATTGGAAAAAGTAGCTACGTCGGCAAATAGCCGAACCGGCAAATTCCAGAATGGTATATCTGTTTTAAGGTTCAGGGCAAAAAGCCAGTCGTCGCTTAAACCAAGCTGTGTAGCGTATTGCAGCGTATTTACTTTAAATCCACCTTCCTTCATACTGATTTGTTGCGACCAGAAACCAGACTGTTCATTACGACCACCATAAGTTTCATCGTAGAGGTAATCGTTTTGTCCGCTATAAGTATTGGCAATCTGGTAGCGATAGGCATCAGCACTATTATCGGCAAAGTTGAAGAACTTACCGGCATAGCCTCTTATGTAAAGGGCTTTGTTCTTCTTAAAATAATCGACGCGGAGATTGGCTTCAATACTTATTTTGGCAAATTGTTTTCCAGCCTGACCCTCCAGCGTATAACTGAATGGATTAAACGTCCTTTTATTTTTATGCTGATACTGAATTTTCCCATAAAAATTATCCTGAGAGCCATCCTTGGAAGGATAATATAAACTATCTACCGGATTCATATTGAAGGCCAGAAGCTCTTCCCTGATCCAATAGCCTTTCAATGAAATAGAACGTTCAACCGTGCTTCTCCATTCAGGCTTGCGAATGTTGAAAACCAGTTCGGGAGCTACTTTTACAAAACGGGTATGAATATAATCGTCAATATTCAGGTTTGTTTTATTGTAAGAAAACGTTTTACCGGAAACATTTAACTGTATATCATGCAGCCAACCCTGATCAAAATTAAAAGTATAACCTGCAATACCTGTACCGGCAAAAGTACTGCTGCCAAAGGCATACAAAGGTGCTACTGCAAATTGAAATTTGTTTTGCGGAACGGTAAGATTATGTAGTACAATGCCCGCCATAAATCCATCATAATAATTATATCCAATAGCTGGCGATACCCATATTGGGGTTTTAGGGTCCATATTAAAACCTAAGAAAGGTTTTAAGGAAAGTGGCGACCTGTTTTCATTATTCCGGATATTATAATCGGGAATAGCATCAGCTATTTTTATTTTATCGTAATCTTTACCGGCATCGAAATTAACAGAAGTCGTTCCTGTAAAAGGTTCCGTCCAGGCATAAGTAGAATCACTTAAATTGTTTTTATATAGCACGACTTGCGCTGGTGCCTTCAAGCCCGTTTTATTTTTCACTGTTACCGTAAGACCATTTTCCTTTTTCACAGAGCCTATTGCAAAATCAACAGGCTTCGTACTTTTCATTACTTCATCAAAAAACCAGGCCAGGCTTTTATCTGAATGTTTTTGAAAAATAGTCCTGAAATCTTCAGGTTGGGGATGTTTATATTGCCATGTGCTGAAATATTCTTTCATAGCAGCATTAAAATGTTCGGCACCCATATATGCTTCCAGCCAGCTCATCAGGTAATTGGCCTTACCATAAATATCACTTCCATAATTTAAATACGAAACTACTGCTGCAGCCGTATCCACTGGTACCAGATCGCTCATACCTGCTATAAATGCATAAGCCAGGAAATTATCATCCTTCTTTTTATTTCCCGATGGTGCAAACTTGCGTTCATAAAAGCTATTAATGCTTTCATCCATCCAGGGATAGCTACGCTCATTACTGCCCAACATACCATAAAACCAGTTATGGCCTACTTCATGTATTACTGCAACATTTACCTCCTTCTCATCGTTTGTAGCCGCTATTACGGTAATGGTAGGATACTCCATGCCACCGCCCGCACTTAACGCTCCTTCCACTGCCTTTACCGTTTTATATGGGTAAGGTCCTACAAGATTGCTATATCCCCTTATGGCCTTCTTAATAGATGTAAGACTACTATCCCACCCGGATTGATGACGGGGAAAATAACAAGAGTAAGCCGTAACAATATTTCCGGTACCCGGCACCTGAACGTTATCTTTTCTTACCACCCATTTCTTATCAGCAAACCAGGCGAAATCATGAATATTTTCTTCTTCAAAAGTTATTGTTTTAAATGTTGATGAAGAAGGTATGGATGTGGTATCCTTCATTTTCGCTTTAGAAAGCATTGACTTAGGAGCAGGCAATTTTGACAAGCTGTCCAACCAGGCATTTTCCTTTTCCTCCAAAATATTTCCTGTACCCATTACTATATAATTTTCGGGCAGCGTTACTTCCACATGATAAGACCCATACTCGCTGTAAAATTCTCCCTGATCCAAATATGGCATGGGATGCCAGCCCTTAGCATCATATACTGCAGGCTTGGGGAACCATTGCGATATCTGGTACGATTGTTTATCATGCCCCATGCGGGAAAAGGTAAGAGGTATCTTAACCCTGAATGGCGTTTCTATATTTATTTTTCCACCGGGCACAAGAGGTTCAGGAAGTATAAGCCGGATGACATCTACATCTTTAGTGGCGACAATGCCTGGTGCCTGCGATACATTTACCTGATTGGTCACCGTAAACTTAAGGCTGTCTATGTAGCCCCTGTCTTCGGGATCGCTGAAGTAATGTTTGGTCTCGCCGTTTTCTACCGCCTGCTTTTCATAAGCCGTACGATCGGTGCTGTATGCATTAGGATAAAGATGAATAAAGATGAACTTCAGTGTATCGGGGGAATTATTCTGGTAGGAAATATTAATATTCCCATGAAGCATATGCTCTTTATCATCGAGTGTAACAGTAATGTCGTTGTCAACCCTTTGTTGCCAATAACCAGGTTGCGCACCGGCAATACAAGATGAAGAAAGCAATAATGAAGTAATAATAAGTTTCAGGTTCAATTGCTATATATTTTAAGCTTTCGCCATAACGAATGCAGGAACAGGAATAATGTTAAACATAATAAATGTAAGGAAAATAAACAATAATTTATTGAGCGTAATATTCCAGTTCATACACTTCATCGGTAAGTAGATTACCGCCATCTGCGGCGCGCGTGGCCAATACATCGCATCTGTTATTCATGGCATTGCTGGCGTGGCCTTTTACCCAATTCATTTTTATATGATGCTTGCGGTATAGTTTCAAAAATCGTTGCCAAAGATCCATGTTCTTTTTCCCGGCAAAATTTTTCTTCTCCCAGCCAAATACCCAGCCCTTCTCTATAGAGTTTACTACATATTCGGAATCGGTAAAAATCTGTATTTCCAGTCCTTCACGGGTAAGCGCTTCCAGCGCTTTAATAACTGCGAGTAACTCCATCCGGTTATTGGTCGTTAACTTGTATCCTTCTGAAAGTTCCTTTTCTTTTCCTCCCCATTGTAAAATAGCACCATAACCTCCTCTACCCGGATTACCGCGCGAGGCACCATCTGTATATATTGTAAGTGACATATGAATTAGCTGATGAGCAAATTAGCTAATTGGCTAATTCACTACCTTTGCGGCCAAAATTACAATCTTGAACCGCAAAATAAAAGTTTCTGCTGTAAGTTATCTCAATACCAAACCATTGCTCTACGGCATTGAGCACCACAAGGTAATCAATGATATAGAATTGATACTCGAATATCCGGCTCTTATTGCGCAGCATTTGCGTGATAACACTGTAGATGCAGGACTGGTACCAGTTGCAGCCATTCCTACTATTCCCAATGCACGCATTATATCTGATTACGGTATTGGTGCTGATAACGAAGTTGCTTCTGTATGCATCTTCAGCCAGGTAGCTATTGAGCATGTAGAAAAGATCTATCTGGACTATCAATCGCGTACTTCTATAAGATTGGCTCAGGTGTTATTGAAACACTATTGGAAAAAAGATGTGGAGATTTTGCAGGCCACAGAAAATTATATAGATGAGATCAAGGGCACAACGGCCGGTGTAATTATCGGAGACAGGGCCCTGCTGCAGTTACAGCGTTTTGAACATGTATATGACCTTGCAGCGCATTGGAAAAAATTTACAGGCCTTCCTTTCATTTTCGCAGCCTGGGTTGCGAATAAAGAACTTCCTGAAGATTTTGTAAAAGCGTTCAACGAGGCAAATGCTTCCGGACTGGAACATATAGACCAGGTAGTGGCTGATAACCCCTTCCCCGCATATGACCTTAATATTTATTACCGGCAAAACATTAATTATATACTGGATGAGGATAAGAAAAAAGGATTAGCATTATTCCTTGAGTATCTGAACGACCCTACAATTATTTAAACTCTCTTTAACCTATGGTAAGCTATTGCTAATAACAACGAATTAAATCTTTTGGATGTTTGGGACATCTACCTTTAGGTCTCAAAACAAAACCAAAAATGAAAAAATTACTGATCGCAGCATTTGCACTAACTATGGTTGGTGGCGCTGCATTTGCTCAAAAAGCAACTACAAACACTACAGAAAAACAAGAAGTAAAAAAAGAAGCGAAAGCTGCCAAGCACAAAAAAATGCACGCAAAAAAAGCTGATAAAGCAGAAAAGGCAGAAAAAATGGAAAAGACGGAAGCAGCTAAATAATTCCTGCTTAAAAGCATAATAAAAATGCGTCGCCCACAGAGCGACGCATTTTTTTGCAAGTCATGAAATTCTATTAAAGATTTTTGAGAATAAAATCTGTCATGCGGCGATACAATTGCAGCCTCGTTACTCCGCCATAAATACTATGATTTTTGTTGGGGTAATATTCCGCTTGAAATTGTTTGTTGGCCTTTATCAACTGATCAGTAAATACAACAGCATTCTGGTAATGCACATTATCATCTGCCGTACCGTGGATCATCAAAAAATTCCCTTTCAGTTTGGAGGCCATTTTTTCAGGGGCATTATCATCATAACCATTTGCGTTTACAACAGGCGTACGCATGTATCGTTCGGTATAAACATTATCGTAAAAACGCCAATTGGTTACAGGAGCCACAGCTATTGCGGTTTTAAATACATCAGCACCTTTTAGAATACAGATCGAACTCATAAAACCGCCGTAACTCCATCCCCATATACCTACGCGGTCAGGGTCGACATAATCCTGCCTGGCCATATATTTTCCTACAGCTATCTGGTCATCGCTTTCGTATTTGCCCAATTGCAGGTACGTTTTTTTCTTGAATTTTTCGCCGCGGCCACCGGTACCTGTACCATCGGCACATACTATAATATATCCTTTCTGTGCCAGCATCTGGTACCAGAAATAATCTTTCACCGGAAATTTGTCTTCAACCTCTTGTGATCCGGGGCCGCTATATTGATATAAAAGAACCGGATATTTTTTTGAAGGATCAAAGTCTGCAGGCTTTATCATCCAGGCATTCAACATGTCACCATTGCCATTGGGTATTTGCAGGGTAGATATTACGCCTAATGCATAAGAAGACATTGTTTGCTTCAGTGCTTTATTATCTTCCAGTACTTTTATTTTTTTACCATCATTGCTGATCAGCGTATACACCGGCACCATATTCATACGGGAGTATTTATCCAGGAAATACCTGAAACCTGCGCAAGGTGTAACTTCATGTGTGCCATCAGCAGGAGTAAGACACTTTGTTTCCTTACCATTCCAGTCTACTTTATATAGTTTTCTTTCCAACGGCGTTGTTACTCCGGCAGTATAATATACGCATTTATTAGCCTGGTCTACACCAACCATTTGATCTACGTCCCAGCCACCATGAGTAAGCTGGGTCAATTCTTTATTTATAAAATTCCATTTGTACAAATGGTTAAATCCATCACGTTCGGATGTAAGTACAAATGAAGTTCCATCAGGTAAAAAAGTGAGGTTATCATTGATCTCGATGTAGTATGGATTTTCTTCCGAATAAATAATTTCGGCATTACCGGTTGCAGCATCGGTAAGCAATAATTCCAGTTTGTTTTGCAGGCGGTTCATCCGGTAAACACAAAGCTTGCTCGTGTTTCCGGCCCATTTGATTCGTGGAATGTATTGATCTTTTTCCGGACCTGTTTGTGCCAGGGCAATGTTTCCGTTCTTAACGTCAAAAATATGAATGGTAACTACAGAATTGGCTTCTCCGGCTTTGGGATATTTATAAGTGTATAAACGTGGATAGCTATTTGTTTCTTCATAAAAAGGAATGGTGTATTCTTTCACTCCGCTCTCATCAAAACGGTACCAGGCAAGGTAATTGCCATCAGGTGACCAATCGTAGGCGCGTGTAAATTCCCATTCTTCTTCATATACCCAATCGCAATTACCATTGATAATCTTATTGTGCTCACCATCATGTGTTACTGCAGTAAGGTTGCCGGTGGAAAGGTCTTTGATATATAAATTATTGTCCCGGACAAAAGCGACCTTAGTACCTTGTGGATTAAACGTTGCATGCAATACGGGTTCATTATCCAATAATTGACGGCTGCCGGTTTTGAGATCAAGAATCCAGACCTTATGTAAAATGGAGCGCCTGTAAATAGGTTCAGGATTGGTTAAGAGCATTATTTTCTGCTCGTCATTACTTAGGGAATATTCACCTATTTCACCAATCTCATCGGAGGTTTTCTTGGTCAGCAATGTTTTACTTTTCTTGCCGCTGGCCAGATCATAGATATTGATCTGTTGCTCATCACCGCTTTCGTCAAGTTGCGTATAATGTTTACCATCTTTAAGGGCGTTAAAACCGGGAACATTTTTTGCTGCAAAGGTTCCGTTTTGCCATATGTCTTCAAGAGAAATTTGTTTTCGTCCCTGGGCAAAGGTCAGAACAGTGGAAAATAGAAGCACCGTGGCCAAAACCAGCGGCCGGCGTATAGCGTAATAAAGCATCATGATATATAAAATAAGCCGCTAATGTACGACGCATTATATACATATCAATCCCCCTGTTTAAGGGAAATTTACAGGAAATTACGAAACCTGTTAAGGTTGCAGCTAAATGATTATTAGCACAAAAACATAGCAATTAATGATGTTCCGCTACGCTTTTATTCGTAATCATCTGAAGCAGGTTTGCTACAGCTTCGGGACGTGGGTTCAATTTATAGGTCTGCAGTATTGCCAACTCTGATGAAAATTCTTCTTCCATAATTGATTGTTGAATCGTATGGTGAGGATCTGGCAAAGGATTTGAATGTTGATCAGAAAGTAAAAAAGAGTGTAGTTGTTTTTCCATTGAGTACATTATTTGAGTGTAAAACGAGGAAAAATGTCCTTTATTATGTGAAAAGTTGATTTTTTACATAATCGCCGTTTACCACAATATAACGAACTTACTTAGCTTTTTGTTGCCTTACCGTATCGGGGATAATAATATAAACATCTTCCCCATCGCGTTTTTCATGATATTTTTCGCGGGCATATTGTTCCAGTTTGGCATTGCTGGAATTTAAATCATTTAATTCCTTATCCATCCGGGTTACTTCACTATTCAAATGGTCAATCTTTTCCTGTGTTTGCTGCAATTCTTCTTCTCTGGCGTGCTGTGTAAACCAATCGTTCTGATCAAAGAATATCATCAGCAGCAGAAAAAGAACTGCGGTGATAATATATTTATTGGTAAGAATTTTGAGCATATTTTTCACAACTATAGATTGAAAAGGTAGAGACCGGATTCCTGCAAAGTTTAGAAAAATAAGCCACAAAAGTTTTGATCGCTTTAGTTTTTTTCAATAACGGAGCAAATCCGTTACCATAACAGAATAATTAGTTTTACTTTTGCACCACATTTTTAAAAATTCACAATTTTCTTCTCCTCATGTTGCAGGATTTTACCGCACAAAACGAAAAAGAAACCCGCGCCGGCTTTGGCGAAGGTATTCATGAAGCAGCTAAAAAGAACCCGAATGTTGTGGCACTTACTGCCGATCTTGCTGGTTCCCTCAAACTCAATGCCTTTATCAAGGATTTCCCTGAACGTTTTATACAGGTAGGTATTGCAGAGGCAAATATGATTGGGATAGCTGCAGGCCTTACCATTGGCGGCAAAATACCATATACTACTACATTCGCCAATTTTTCCACTTCACGTGTCTACGATCAGATTCGTCAGTCGGTGGCTTATAGCGGCAAAAATGTGAAAATATGTGCTTCTCACGCGGGGCTTACCCTGGGTGAAGACGGCGCAACCCACCAGGTACTGGAAGACATTGGTATGATGAAAATGCTGCCGGGCATGACGGTTATCGTCCCTTGCGATTTTAATCAGACCAAAGCTGCTACACTCGCTATTGCAGAATATCAAGGCCCTGTCTACCTTCGTTTTGGCCGTGTAAAATGGTCTAATTTCACAAAAGAAGATGGCAGCGATTTTGTGATCGGCAAAGCACAGATCATGAATGAAGGAACAGATGTTTCTATCATTGCCTGCGGTCACATGGTATGGAATGCACTGGAAGCGGCACGTGCGCTGGAGGCCAAAGGTATTTCCTGCGATGTGATTAACATGCACACCATAAAACCACTTGATGAAGAAGCGATCATTACTTCTTTGAAAAAAACAGGCTGCGTAGTAACTGCCGAAGAACACCAGATCAACGGTGGGCTTGGTGATAGTGTTGCCAATGTAGCTTCCCGTAACTGCCCTGTTCCTCACGAATATGTAGCGGTTATGGATACTTTTGGAGAAAGCGGAAAGCCTGCTGACCTGTTGAAAAAGTATGGCCTTACTACAGAGAACATTATTGCGGCAGCTGAAAAAGCAATCAAACGTAAATAATCAATAAAGTTTTTTTGAGGAGCGTATACGGTTATATCGTGTACGCTCTTTTTATAGCGTATTTCATCAAAATAAAGCGGAAGCATTGTAATCCGCTGATTATTTATTTATCTTTCCGACGAAATAAACAAAACGATTATGAAAACAAAAATGCTACTCACCAGTATTCTTTTGGCATGCCTTTCGCTAAGTGCGTTTGCTCAAAGCAAACAAAAAATGACGCCGATTGAATACAATGACCAGATGGCCGACATTACGGATTCCCTATATACTATGGGCAAGTTTTGGGGAGAAAAATTTAATGAAGTTTATAATGGAGATAAAGATTACTCCAAACTCGCTCCCGCAAGAAAAAGCCTGACAACCTATATCCTGCGTACTACTGAAAAAGTCAAAAGACAGCCTCCTGTAGGAAAGGGCGGAGAAGGTTTGAAATCAGCAGTTATCAGCTTTCTGAATTTTGAAAATAAGATGATAGACAATGCTTTTATAAAAATTGAAAAATTAACAGCGTCATCTACACAGGAAGAAGTAGAAGCCGCATACAATCATCTTACTGCAGAGGCTTCGAAAGAAGAAGAAGTACTTAAGTTGGTAAATGCTGCACAGGAAGCTTATGGAGCGCAGAATGATTTTACAATAGAAGCTGCGGAATAGTTTTGAGTTGGCAGTTTGCAATTGGCAATTGGCAAAAAAACTAACCACATGGTATACATAAAACAGCAGCTGAAGTTTCAGCTGCTGTTTTATGTATTAAATAATTCAATAAAAAAGGTCCATCTGGATTGCCAACTGCAAATTGCCAGCTTTACTTCACTAACCCATTCTCTATTTGAAGCAAACTGGTTTCTGTGATCTTTACGGTATAAGCAGCATCAACCAACCGTGCCAAAGCAGTAACATAGCTATTTTCCGCCTCTCTTAGCTCCAAAGTATTAGCTACCCCTACCCTGAATCTTGCTTGCTGAATCATCACATTTTCTTCGGCGTACTTAATATTTTCATTTTCCAGTTCCAGGCTTTTCAAGGCATTATCATAAGCGCGCCATGCGGTGCGATATTGTGCAGCAATGCTGGTTTGCAAACGATCTACGATCAAGTCCTGGCGCGAGACTTCAAGCCTGGCTACTTTCTTTTCCCGCTGCAAATTAAAACCATTGAACAAAGGCAAGTTTAGATTCAGTCCTGCCTGCGGGCCATAAGTCCTGTTGAATAAAGTAGCGCCGGCGCCATTTTGTGTGCGGTTATAATTATAAGAAGAGGACAATGCAAGCACAGGTAATTGTGCTCCTGTAGCCAGTTTCAGATCATACTTTGACAATTCCCTTTGTTGCTGTGCCAATAGCATAGAGAAATTACGGTCCATCCACTGATCTTTATCTTTATAAGTAAGGCCTTTATTAAGTTGAAGACTATCCTGCACATCGTAATTTGCAAATTGGTTTCTGCCCAGTAATACCATCAGGCTATCTTTTGCCTGCCTCAAGGTAGCACCCTGAATTAATGATTGCGCCTTACTTGCATTAAAGTCAACTTGTGCCTGCAAATAATCTGTTTTTGCAGAAGTACCTACCTCAAATTTTTTCTTTGCAAGTTCCATACGAACTCTTGCCAAAGCCATAGCGGTATCAATTGCAACCAGCTGTTGCTTTTCTCTTACCACACTTGCATAAGCCATGATCACATTGGCTATTGTCGATTGTATCTGCCTTTTAAGTGTAGTACTGCCAATACCTTCCAACTCTGCCAATCTCCGTTTATTAGTAAACATTCGCAAGCCATCAAACAATACCCAATCCAACTGTATAGCACCACTCAATGTTTCCGACCTTGCTCCTTTTCTGTCTTGCGTTCCACCTGTTGCCAATTCAATATGTGCATCTGTAATACTCCCGTTTATACCACCAATAGCCGTAACAGCCGGCAGCATACCTGCATTGCCTATAGTGTTATTAGCCTTAGCCTGATCCAATTCTACTTTGGATATACGGATATCAAAATTCTGATCCAAAGCCACATCAATGGCATCGGTAAGGGTAAGTATGGAATCTGTATTTTGCGCACTGACAAATGATGCCAATAACATCATAAATACAAAAACAGGTAAAATTATTTTTAGCTTCATAAAGCGGTTATTCATTTAAATACTAAGGCTGTAAGATATTTCTCTGTTGCTAGTCGTTTAGTTTAGTCGCGGCCGTTACTTCCTTGATCTTTCTGCGGGAAAGGAACGTGTACATAACCGGAACTACAAATAGCGATAAAAACAAAGAGAACATAACACCACCTACTATTACAATACCCAGCGGAATACGGCTGGTACTGGCTGCTCCCAGCGATAGCGCCAGCGGCAAAGCCCCACCCGCCATAGCCAGACTCGTCATCAGAATGGGGCGTAACCTCATTTTGGCAGCAGTAATTACCGCCTCCATTTTACTAACGCCTGTGTCCCTGATATGATTAGCATATTCCACAATAAGAATACCATTTTTGGTAACCAGACCAATAAGCATGATCATACCGATCTGTGAAAATATATTCAACGTTTGCCCAAATAACCAAAGAGATAAAACCGCTCCAGCTATGGCCAACGGTACCGTAAGCATGATGATAATCGGGTCTATAAAACTTTCGAATTGTGCTGCCAGTACGAGATAGATCAATACTAACGCAAGTACAAATGCAAATAAAGTGTTGGAAGAGCTTTCAGCATAATCTTTTGAAGAACCTGATAACGCTGAAGTAAAGGATTCGTCAATTACTTTTTTATCTTCCAGACCTTTATAAATACGTTGCATTTCTGCAATACCATCTCCTAAAGTATAGCCCGGAGCAGGGTTCGCGGATACGGTTGCAGATTTGTAACGGTTATAGTGATAGATCTGTGATGGACTGATGCTTTCCTGGATGCTGATCACATTATCCATCGAAATCATTTCTCCATTGGCAGTACGTACGTAATAATACTTAAGGTTTACCGGTTCATCTCTATTGCTCCTTGTTACCTGACCTATTACCTGGTATTGTTTTCCATTCATGGTAAAATATCCCAGGCGACCGTTGCTCAAAGCCAGTTGTAATGCTTGCGATACATCTTCAACTGAAATGCCCAAAGCAGAAGCTTTGGCACGATCAATGGTTATGCGCAATTCAGGTTTATTTACTTTCAGATCCACATCCACATTTTGGAACACCTTACTCTTATTGGCTTCGTCCATGAACTGTGGTAATACTTTACTCAACTTATCAAAATTGATATTTTCCAGTACAAAGGAAACCGGTAAACGGCTACCACCACCACGTTGAACAGCTATGGTCTGCTCCTGTATTGCATAGGTCTGTCCGAAATTAAATTTTTTGAAATTTTTATTAAGCGCTTGAACAATATCATCCTGACTACGGGTTCTTTTATCAGGAGTTGAGATTCTGATGTTACCGTTTGCAGAGTTAACCGCGCCAGCACCACTGAAGCCCGGAGCAGTAACGGTAAGTACAACTTCTCTTTCCGGTACAGAATCCATTACAAATTGTGCAATCTGGTTTACATAACTTTCCATAGCATCGTAGGAAGTACCTTCCGGAGCAGACATAGACAATCGGAAGCGAGACCTATCTTCCAAAGGAGCCAACTCACTTTTCAATCCCGAACCAAAGAAATATATAGCGACAAAGCAAAGTAAAATACCGGTAACAGCTATCCAGCGATGCCCCATAATCCAATGCAGCATTCGCTTATATCGATTTTCCATACCAGCAAAAAAGGGTTCAGTCCTTACATAGAATTTAGATTTTTTGGTAGTATCTTTTCTGGAGAGATAAACATTTAATACCGGTGTAAGGGTAAGCGATACAAAACACGAAATAATAACAGCACCAGCTACTACAATACCAAACTCACGGAAAAGCCGCCCGGTAAAGCCTTGAAGAAACACAATAGGTAAGAAGATAATAGCAAGGGTAATAGAAGTAGCAATTACGGCAAAATAAATCTCTTCACTACCTTCCCTTGCTGCCCTTCTTTTATCCATACCGGCTTCCATCTTTTTATAAATATTTTCCGCCACTACAATACCATCATCCACCACAAGGCCCGTAGCCAATACTATAGCAAGCAATGTGAGGATATTAATGGTAAAGCCAAAAATATACATGATGAAGAACGCCCCGATAAGACTTACCGGTATATCTATCAACGGACGAATGGAAATAAGGACATCTCGGAAAAACAGATAAATAACAATAACCACAAGTGCAAAGGCAATGAAAATTGTTTCTTCTACTTCACTAATGGAGTTTTTAATAGTAACGGTATTGTCCAGGGCGATATTGAGTTTTATATCTGACGGGACATCCTTTTTAATCTGGTCAAAACGTTTATAAAACTCCTCGGCAATAGCTACATAATTAGAACCCGGTTGTGGTATGACTGCAAGCGCAACCATAGGTACTCCGCTTTCTTTAAGTTGTGTTTCTTCATTTTCAGGTCCTAACACTACTTCTGCTATTTCCCGGAGATGAATATCACTGCCATTTACATTTTTAATAATCAATCCTTCAAAGTCAGTTTCTGTTTGCAGTCGGCCAATAGTGCGTACCGACAGCTCGGTCTGATGGCCGGATACTTTTCCCGAAGGAAGTTCTATATTCTGTTTATTTAAAGCAACCTGAACATCGTTGAAGGTAATGCCATAAGCTGCCATCTTCATAGGGTCGAACCAAAGGCGCATTGAATACCGTTTCTGGCCCCATATCTGTATGCTACTCACACCGGGTATGGTCTGTAATCTTTCCTGCAACACATTTTCGGCATAGTCGCTCAGCTGAAGCTGGTTGCGGGTATTGCTTTGTACTGTCATGGAAAGGATGGGCTGCGAATTGGCATCTGCCTTGGACACAACCGGCGGAGCATCAATATCCTGGGGCAGGTTACGGGCAGCTTGCGATACTTTATCTCTCACATCATTAGCAGCGGCTTCCAGATCTTCCCCAAGGTCGAACTCTACGGTAATATTGCTGGTACCCTGGCTACTGGAGGAAGATATATTACTGATACCGGCAATACCATTAATAGATTTCTCTAAAGGCTCTGTAATCTGCGATTCGATAATGTCGGGATTGGCACCTGCGTAACTGGTTCTTACATTAATAATAGGAGGATCGATAGAAGGATAATCGCGGATACCCAGAAACTTAAAGGCTATAAAGCCGAAGATCAATATGAAAACATTTGCTACAATAGCAAATACCGGCCTCTTAAGTGCAAATGAAGGTAAACTCATAGATTGATGTCCGTAATTGGTCTTTTAGTAAGCAGTCTGGAGCGGCTTAGACCAATACCTTCACCACTGGTTTAACGACAAAAAAATAATTTTTATCACCATGCGAACTTATTCACCAACAGAAGAAAAACAACATATTATTGCATGAAGGAGAGTATCTCTTCCAGGTACTTTCTTTCATTGCTCAGGCGTGGCACTTTGTGCTGGCCACCCAGTTTACCTTTGCTTTTAAGCCAATTATTGAATCCGCCTTTTTGCATGGGATGCACTACAGGCATTCTAAGGGCAATATCTTTATAGCGCTTAGCTTCATAATCACTGTTTATTGCCTGAAGCGCTTTATCCATTTCCCTAACAAAAACATCTAAAGCAACGGGCAGGTGCTCAAACTCTATAATCCATTCATGTGCACCATTTTCTGTACCACTCATATATACCGGTGCTGCGGTATAGTCGTTCACAATAGCGCCTGTAGCTTTACTGGCTTCTGCAATGGCCTGATCGCTGTTATCTACAATCACTTCTTCACCAAAGGCATTTATAAAATGCTTTAACCGGCCACTGACTTTTATCCGATAGGGCTCGGTAGAAGTAAACTGAATGGTATCACCTACCATATAGCGCCACAAACCAGCGTTGGTACTGATAATGATTGCATAATTTTTATCCACTTCCACATCGCGCAGGGTGAGCGTCTGCGGATCTTCCTTCCCATATTCTTCCATAGGCATAAATTCATAGAAAATGCCATGGTTCAAAAAGAGGAGCATACCTTCTTCATCAATATTATCCTGTGCTGCGAAGAAACCTTCAGATGCATTATAGGTTTCCATATAGCGCATGTTTCCCGAGGGTATTAATGCTGCAAACTGCTCCCGGTAAGGTTTAAAGCTAACACCGCCGTGAATATACAGTTCAAGATTAGGCCAGATTTTATGAAGGTCTTTTTCGCCCGATATCTCTAATATTTTTTTAATCAGTACAAGCGTCCAGGTGGGTACACCGGCAATAAAAGTGATATTCTCATGAAAGACACTATAGATCATAGCATCCAGTTTGGCTTCCCACTCATCCATTAATGCAACGGAAAGTTCCGGCGCTCTCATTACCTGGCCCATGAAAGGCATATTTTGCAGCATTACCGCCGAAAGATCACCATAAAAAGAATCTGCACTTAACTGATTCACCTGGTGGCTACCGCCAATAGTGAGGCATTTGCCATTCATCATATTGGTTTGCGGAAACTGGCGAAGGTAAAGCGACAATACATCTTTACCTGATTTGAAGTGTGTATCGTCAAGAGAATCTTTACTTACCGGTATAAATTTACTTTTATCACTTGTGGTACCACTGCTTTTGGCAAACCAGTTAATAGGATCGGCCCAAAGTATATTTTGCTGGCCTTCCAGTATCTTTTGTATATAAGGTTTCAGGGAATCATAATCATTTACCGGCACCCTATCCTTAAACTCCCTGATCGAGTTTATATGCTCGAAGCCGTGTTGTTTACCATACTCTGTAAACTGAGCAGAACCCACAAGATGATTAAAAACTTGTTTTTGGGTATCGATTGGATTTAATGCAAAGTTATCAATTGCGCTAAGGCGCAATTTCATATAACTTTTTATAGCCGGAGATATAATGCTCATGAGTGCTCCAAAATTATTCAAAAATCCCGTAATATCAAATGGACAGGATATTTACTCCTCTTTTTAAGAGCCTGAAAAAGATATTTACCCAACGTATTGATTTTAAATCTTGTCTTTAAAATCCAGTAACCTCACACATAATTCAGCATTAAATAGCCCTAACATGGAAAAATGTATTTACCAAAATGCATTGCGTACTCTCTTTGTGCTTTGCATAAGCCTTAATAGCTTCGCTAAAGGCAATTCAAAACATCCAGCCACAGGAGAAAAACAAATTAACACTAAAAAAATTGGCCTTGATTTTATTGAAAATAAGGGCCAATGGAATACGGAAGCAAAGTTCAAGGCAGAAGTGCCTGACGGTGTTTTCTTCCTTACGGACAAAGGCTTTGTCTTTAACTATGTCAGTAGAGAAGACATGAACAAACTGGATGAACATAGTGATCCTGACCATAAACATACTGCTAAAGGCACTGATCCTGAACTAGTACATTTTCATGCATACAAAGTAAATTTTACCGGTGCCAACACAGCAATAAAGTATGCTTATGAAGACAAGCGACATGCTTATCATAATTATTTTTTCGGAAACGATAAATCAAAATGGGCCGGCAATGTAGGGTTGTATGGAAAAATAACGCAGGAAAATATTTACAACGGGATTGATGCAAAAATTTACAGCAAAGGCAACGGCCTGAAATATGATTTTGTAGTAAGTCCGGGCGCTGACATAAGCCAGATAAAATTATCTTTCGATGGTGTTTCGCCGGTGCTGCGACCTGATGGCAGCTTATACATCAAAACCAGTGTAAATGAAGTTACAGAGCTTGCGCCTTATACTTATCAGATAATTGATGGCAGGGAAAAAGCTGTAAAATGTAATTATAAATTAGAAAAAGGAGTACTGACTTTTGAATGTCCTGAAGGTTATGACAAGACCAAAACACTTATCATTGATCCGGTATTGGTATTTGCCACTTATAGTGGGGGTACCGGAGCAGGCGGAAATGGTTACTATGCCTACAGTACTACTTATGATGATGATGGGAATATGTACGCCTCATCGGGAGCGTATCATCTTGGATGGCCAACAACTGCAGGCGCTTACCAAGCCGTTTTTAATGGGGTAGCTAACAGCCCTGCCTCCAGGGAAGTAGGTATCAATAAATATAACGCTTCCGGAAGCACTTTAATTTATTCCACCTATTATGGCGGTAATTTGAATGAGTTTCCTCATGCACTTAAGGTAAATAATAACGGAGAATTGGTTTTGATAGGCAGTACCAATTCCGCCAACCTGCCTGTAACTACAGGAAGCTATGACAATACCCTTGGTGGCGGTTCCGATATGTTTGTGGCACACTTTAATAGTACCGGAACAGGATTAATAGGTGCTACTTATCTTGGTGGCAGCAATATTGAGCCAACTGCTTTTTCTTTCTTCGGGACAAATCCTATTACCGATAACAACGCCGGGTATTCCAGTCCTATGGAGCTTACCTTCGATGCAAATGATAACATTTGGGTGGTAGGGAATACCAACTCAGCCGACATAAATATTGTAGCTAACAATTCGCAAAATACTTATTCCATTAAAAAATGGATATGCCAGGGATCTACGTATGTTTTTGGCACACAAGTTTTGAATACTTCCGGTAACTATGTTCAAACATTTACTACTCCCAGTGGATGCGACAGCGTAGTAAAACTAAATCTTACTGTTGGTCAGCAAATCACCAATGCAGTTTCAGCCAGTATTTGTCCCGGCACCAGTTATACTTTCGGGACGCAGAGCCTGACTGTGGCCGGCACCTATACAGACACTTTCCCTTCCGCTTTAGGATGCGATAGTGTTGTTGCCCTTAACCTGTTTGTAAAGCCATACATAGCCAATAATATCTCAAAAGTTTTGTGCCCCGGCACAAGTTATACCTTCGGATCTGTTATACTTACCACAGCAGGTACTTATATAGATACCTTTGCCTCAACAGGCTGCGATAGTATTGTTACCCTTACACTTTCTGTAAACCCATACATTACGCACACTGCAACTGAAAGTGTTTGTGTAGGTAAAGGTTATGTGTTCGGAACAGATACGCTTACTACAGCAGGCACTTATATAGATACTTTCAGTACTTCCGGATGCGATAGTATTGCTACGCTTAACCTTACTATTGGCACACAATCTACTTACACTTATTATGAAACCATTTGCGAGGGTGGAAGCTACACCTTCGGCACCCAGACGCTTAATACTGCCGGCACCTATATTGATACATTTGCTACCAGCGGTTGTGATAGTGTAGTAACACTCGTATTATCTGTAAGAGCTAATTCGCATGACACGGTTGCTCTTTCTATTTGCCAGGGTACAAGCTATATTTTTGGCCCGGATACTTTATTAAATGCCGGTACATACACCCATACTTTTGCTACTGCAAATGGCTGTGACAGTACAGTTACATTGGAATTGAATTTCAACCCTTACATTACAACCTTTATTACAGACAGTGTATGCTTCGGTGGCAGTTATACTTTCGGCACACAGGTATTAACAACCGCCGGTACTTATATGAACTTCTACCCTACTGCTACGTGCGATAGTGTTGTAACCCTTACGCTTTCCATCATACCGCAGGACACGGTAACCTTTACAGAAAACTATTGCAGCGGAAGTAACTATTATTTTGGTGGAAATATTTTAACTGCACCGGGTGCCTATTACCACACCTTTACCTCAGCTACAGGTTGCGACAGTGTAGTAAGGTTGGTACTCACCGGGCCCTGGACCAATTCAGATGTGTTAAGTGGTGGTATTGATGTGGTCTTGTTCAAACTGGATCCTACTTGCTCCAATATGTTATATAGTGGATACCTGGGTGGTACCGGCGATGAATCGCCAACCGGGTTGATCATAAATAATCAAGGTAATGTAGTGATAAGCGGTATTACAAACAGTAATGACTTCCGTACTACTCCGGGTACTTTAAACCCTGCTGCTTTAGGTAGCACCGATGGATTTATATCTATCGTTAATCCTAACTATGGTACCATGGTAAGATCTACTTATCTGGGTACAGGAAATGTAGACCAGGCTGTGGCCGTACAGGTAGACAACGACGACAATGTGTATGTATTGGGCCGTACTACTGGTGCTTACCCTATCAGTCCGGGAGTATGGACCGGAGATGTAAATGGTGATGTGTTTGTCGATAAACTTGATCCATTACTGGAAACATCTATTTTGTCTACCCGTTTGGGAAATCCACAGGCAGGAGGCCGTTTTTTCCCTTCTTCTTTCCTTATTGATATCTGCCAGAATGTATATGTAGCCGGATACTATGCTAACGCTGGCATGCCGCTTACTCCTGATGCACAGCAAACAGCACAGGCACCTTTCTGGTTTGGTGTACTGCAACCCAATTTTACAGGTTTGTTTTATGGTTCTTATTTTGGCGTAATGGGCGACCATGGTCATTGCGGGGTAAGCCGTATGGACCCCAATGGTATTGTTTACCAATCTATTTGTTGTAATAGCAATACTTATCCGGGCACTACCCCAACCAGCTATGCACCTTCCAAAAATCTCGGTATAGGCCAGGATATTGTGAGCTTTAAGTTTAATTTTGAAGCTACGGGCGTACGTTCCGATTTTGAGCTTGCACCGAATCAAAACGATACCGGCTGCGCTCCATATACAGTACAGATGGTAAACACTTCAAGTTCGGCTACAAGTTATGTATGGGATTTTGGTGATGGTAGTCCTTTGGTTACCACAGCAGCACCTAGTCATACTTTTGTTGATTCCGGTACTTATAAGGTTATGCTTCATGCTATCAATCCTAATACCTGCATTACAGATGATACCTCTTATATGACCATCACGGTGTTGAAAACCGAGATGCCTGATATTGTCCTTAACGACACTGTACTTTGTTCGTTTGAACAGAGCATGAACCTCACCGTTCACATCAACAACCCAAGCATTAATAATATAATAGCCTGGGGACCACCCGCAGGCATACTCTCCACAAACAATATGGCTACAGTAACGGTAGACCCTTCGGTAAATACTGTTTACTACGTGGTAGTAAAAGATACTATTCCGGGTATATGTGGTTTCTCCGCGTCCGATACAGTTCATATAGATCTTGCGCCGCGTGTGTTGGATATTCTCACTAATGATACTGTTGTATGCGAGGGTGCAACTATACAGATACGCGGTACAGGAACCCCGGCTTATAGATACCATTGGTCACCTGCTATAGGTGTAAGCGATACCGGCATATTGGAACCAGTTATTACCGTTAACCAGCCTAATATTTATACTGTAACAGGATCGTATTATGCCTGTCCGGACACTACGGTTACGATTAATATTGGAATGCATTATATTCCGAACATTGAAATCAGCGGCAATGTATATGTATGCCAGGGCACACAGGTTGCACTTGAATCCAATGTGGCGCCATATCGTAACGATTATATTTATCAATGGTCGCCAGCCACGCCTAACCTGAGCAGCGCTACTACAGCTAATGTTAACTTTATTGCAGACACCAGCATTACTTATCAACTACATGTGGAAACACCTATAGGTTGTGAGGATACTGATAGTGTAAGGATTACAGTTTATCCCGGAGGCTTTGGCGCAGCGTCAAATGATACTGGTTATTGCCCTGGCAACAAAGCTGACTTATGGGCTACTGGTGGCGCCAATTATACCTGGACACCTGCTTATGGTTTAAGTGATGCTTCGGTATCAAACCCTGTAGCCAATCCGGAAACATCAACCGACTATACTGTGTATATCACGGACATCCATAATTGTGTGGATACAGAATATGTTTCTGTACAAGTTTACCCGCAAGCGATTATTGAATTGCCGGATAGTGTGAACATTTACCCCGGAGAAAAATACCATCTTCAACCCGGAACAAATGCTACCTATTTCAAATGGTTCCCACCGTCTGGTATTAGTGATGTAAATATTGCCGATCCACTTTTATACCCTGAAGTAAGAACCCGGTATTTTGTAACGGCAACTACAGAGCACGGCTGCTGGATATTGGATTCGTTGGATATATTGGTAAAAGAAACGGTGATTGACATGCCTAATGCATTTGCACCTTCGGGAACCAATCAATTGTTCAAACCATCCAAACGTGGCATTGCCAACCTGAAAGAGTTCAGCATTTATAACCGCTGGGGCAATAAAGTATATAGCAGTGCTAATATTGAAGAAGGATGGGACGGCACTTTCAATGGCCAGCCACAGCCTATGGGTGTTTATGTTTATACTATAGATGCTGTAAGTGATAAAGGTACTCCTTTTGTTAAAAAAGGAAATGTGACTTTGATACGATAGCTATCGGAAGTTGTACGGTCTTATTACATTTGATTACACGTTCTCAATAAATAAACCGCAGTGTTGTACACTGCGGTTTATTATTTTCAGATTAAAGAAGAGCAATCTTTTTATTCTTCTTACTTAGTTGCAAAAATTACTTTCCCATCTTTTTTAAGCTCGGTTTCACCATGCCAGTTTGTATACGTGTAATGTTCGTTATGTGCACCAACACCCGATGCCGTAGTATCTTGTGTTAACCCTATTTTCTCGCCGTTAAATATAATTTCTACCGTTCCTTTAGTATTACTAAAGGATGTGATCAAAATTTTGCCTTCCTTATTTTTTGTCGTGTCTGTGTAAATATCATCAGCACTTACCGGACTGGTTGTTGTGATAACAGCTGTAGTATCAGCTTTGGAATCGTTTTCAGTTTTGGAATCGCTGCTATTACAGGATACTGAAGCAAGGCTTATAGCCAATACGAAAATAGATAATTTGTTGTTTTTCATTTTAGTATTAATTGTGTTCAAAATAAACCACCCTGAACCCCACAAAAGCGCACATCTTTGGGGTCCCTGTTTTCAGGCAGCTAAAATAGATTATTCGCTTTTTCAAAAAAATCCCATAAACATGGGAACCTTTAATTGAAACAATGAAGGCAATCTATTGCCTTAGCAAATGTTATATTTTCATACCGGAACATAAGGCATGCCCCAGCATGTAATACTATATTAACAACACTTTGTTAAATGCTTACGTTGAAATAGTAAATCTGCATAATATTCTTATAAAATATAGACTGCAACTGCCCATACTCCAACCGTTTTCAAATATTCTGTGTCTGTATTTTCGTTATTTTGCAATGCATTTTTTATACAACATAAGAATAAATGAATCTATCCATTCATAAAAACACTTTGCCTGTTTTTTTACTATTGCTATCCGGAGCAGTTGCCTCCGCCCGTGGAAAACATCCTGCAACAGGAGAGACTCCCAAAATTTCGGCGAACCGGGGAATTGATTTTATAGAAAATAAAGGACAATGGGTGCAGGAAGCAAAATACAAGATGGGTTTGCCTGGCGGTGCTGCATTTATTACCAATAGCGGTTTCTTATACAATTATTACAGCACTAATGACCTGAACAGGATTCATGAAAAATCCCATGGGCAAAGTGCCGACGTAAGTAATGAAATCGTACACCATCATGCTTACAAAGTGACCTTTTCAGGAGCTAATAGTGGAATGACCTATAGGACTGAAGGAAAGAAAAAGAATTACTACAACTATTTCCTGGGCAATAATCAATCACATTGGGCTTCAAATGTTGCTGCTTACGGAAAGGTCATTCAGGAAAATGTTTACCAGGGTATTGATGTAGCTGTTTACAGCAAACAATCATCGCTTAAATACGATTTTATAGTTAGTGCAGGCTCCGATGTCAACCAGATTGCATTAACCTTTGATGGTGTACAACCTGAAATTACACCAGAAGGAAATCTCCGGATCAAAACTTCGGTAAACGAGGTGATTGAGCAAGCTCCTTATTCTTACCAGATCATTGACGGAAAAGAAGTAAGCGTTCCTTCTTCTTACAAACTAACCAACGGGAAATTAACCTTCCATTTCCCCCAGGGTTATGACCAGAGTAAAGCACTGATTATTGACCCTACGCTCGTATTTGCTACCTATAGTGGCGGTACCGGAGATGGCAATTACAGTATGTCCACTACATACGATAGTTTAGGAAATCTATACGCAGGGTCTTTTGCTTTTGGGGCCGGCTGGCCTGTAACTACCGGTGCTTTTCAAAGTACATTTGCCGGCGGCACCGATGTTGCTGTAAATAAATACAGCGCTCTGGGCAGCTCCCTGGTCTATTCTACTTTTTACGGCGGTAATTCTTCAGATTATCCTCATGCCATGATCGTAAATGACGAGGGTGAACTGATTATTGCCGGCAGTACACAATCTTCTAACTTGCCTACAACTACAGGAGCTTATGATAATTCATTAAGTGGCCAAGACATTTTTGTTGCACATTTTAATAGTACCGCGACTGCGCTTATTGGCGCCACTTATATGGGTGGAGCTACAATGGAACCCCTAAATTTTGGCTTCCCTGAAGGAGGCAGCCTGATAGATCATAATACAACGAGTCCGGTAGAGGTTAATTTTGATGCTACCGGCAATATCTGGGTGGTGGGTTCAACTCAATCATTAAACTTCCCGGTTACGGCTAATGCATATCAATCTACTATGAGTGGCAACACTGATGGTGTGATCTTTAAATTAAACCCTGCCTGTAGCCAATTATTATACAGCAGTTTTTTAGGCGGAAGCAGCAATGATTGCATTTCTGCTATCCAGCTCAACAGCTCGGGAAATATTGTAATATGCGGCAGTACACAGAGCACGGATTTTCCTACGACCACAGGCGCCTTGCATACTACTCCCCCCGGTGGCACCTGGGATGGGTTTGCTTCGATTATCAATTACTCAACAGGCGCGCTCATTGCTTCTACTTATTTAGGTACAGACAATGCCGACCAGGCGGGGAACCTCCAGGTAGATCAATATGACAATATATATGTATTAGGACAAACCTTAGGGGCATACCCTATTTCTGCAGGAGTGTATAATACTGCAGATGGTGATGTATTTATTGATAAGCTGAATACAAACCTTACAGCTTCTTTATTATCAACCCGCATTGGGAATACGCAAACCAGCGAGATCCGTTATTTTCCAACAGCATTCCTGTACGATGTTTGCGAAAATATATATGTAACAGGCCTTGGTAAAAATGCTATTGGCTCAGATACTTTGCCTGGCACATTGCCGGTTACCGCTAATGCTTTTTCTACTACAGCCGATAATTTTTACTTTATTGTACTGGAACCCAATTTCAACAATATTTTGTTTGGTTCTTATTACGGATCTCCAGGCGACGATCACACCCACTCCGGTGTAAGCAGACTTGATAAACAAGGGGTGGTATACCATTCTGTATGCTCTTCCGCTTCAGATTTCCCCACCACATCTGGCTCCTACTCTCCTACTAAACAAAATGGTTCTTTCAACCAGGATATTATCAGCTTTAAATTTGACTTTGAAGCCACTGGTGTACATTCTGATTTTGAGCTGGATCCCATGGTTAATGGTAACGATACCGGTTGTGTCCCATACACGGTTCATTTTATAAATAACTCTACGTCAGCAGAAGATTTTATCTGGGATTTTGGTGATGGTAGTTCCACCTCAAACCTGGCGGCCCCTACCCATACCTATACTGTTCCGGGGGTATATACTATTTCCCTGCATGCAGCCAACGACTCTTCCTGCGTTACAGACGATACGGCTTATATGACTGTAGTCGTATTGCAAACAAACCCTCCTGATTTTATTGTAAATGATACTACTGTGTGTGCATACACACAGGCTATAGATATTGGTCTTACTTTAAATAATCCATCACCTAATAATACGATCCTGTGGGAACCGGCTACAGGTATACTTACAGCACCCAACCAACCTATAATTACTGTTGATCCATCGGTAAACAATGTATATTGGGTTACGGTAAAAGATACGATACCCGGCATCTGCGGCTTCTCGGCAACGGATACTGTCCATATAGATCTATCGCCGCGTGTACTCGATATCATCAATAATGATACCGTAGTTTGTAAGGGGGCAATCATTCCGATTACAGCAGTAGGTACTCCGGGGTATACTTATTTATGGTCCCCGGCTATTGGTGTAAGTGATACTACAGTATTGCAGCCGATCATTACCATTAACGAGTCTAACCTGTACACCCTTACAGCTTCGTATCCTAATTGCCCCGACACCTCGGTGACTATTGATATTGACATGCATGATATACCTGACCTGGAATTGGGACCTGATAAATTTGTGTGCCAATGGACTGATCTTGCTTTGGAATCTACTGTTACCCCTTTCCGTAACGATTACATTTATCAATGGACTCCGGCTACACCTAACCTAAGCAATCCGACAGGGCCTAACACGCATTTTAATGCAGACACTACTATTACTTATCATCTCAATGTACAGACCCCGATTGGCTGTGCCGATAATGACAGTATTAAAATTACCGTTTACCCAGGTGCATTCGGAGCTATAGCTGCAGATACAGGGTATTGCCCTGGTAATCAGGCACAGCTTTGGGCTACTGGTGGCGTGGCTTACAACTGGACACCAGCTTATGGTCTTTCTGATAGTTCCATTGCCAACCCGGTTGCATCGCCCGGGACTACTACTTATTATACTGTTTACATTACCGATCAACATAATTGTGCAGATACCGAAAAAGTTACGGTCTATGTTTATCCGGAAGCGGTGCTTGCCCTGCCGGATAGTGTAAATGTTTACCCTGGTGAGCAATATCATGTAGAGCCGGAAACCAATGGCTTGTATTTTACCTGGTTCCCGCCTTCAGGCCTGAGCAGCAGCACCATTTCTGATCCGTTGATGAGCCCTGAAGTAAGGACAAGATATTATGTAACGGCAACTACCGAACATGGTTGTATCGTATCCGATTCTATGGATGTGCTGGTAAAAGAAACCGTTATTGATATGCCGAATGCATTTGCACCTTCAGGAACCAATAAATTGTTCAAACCATCCAAACGTGGTATTGCCAATCTGAAAGAGTTTAGCATCTTTAACCGTTGGGGCAATAAAGTGTACAGCAGTACTAATATTGAAGAAGGATGGGATGGAACTTATAAAGGAAAAGAGCAGCCAATGGGTGTTTATATTTATACTATAGATGCTGTTACCGATAAGGGTGTTCCTTTTGTAAAAAAAGGAAATGTGACTTTGATAAGGTAAAAGCTAAGAATGAATAAAACGATAGGGCTGCATGAATGTCATGCAGCCCTATCGTTTTATAATAATCTCAACATCTCTTTGGCCTTTTGAGTTTCCGCCACTGGTGTTTTCACTAACAGCGGTGAGGAAAAATCAAACCCTTTATTTTCCATAAAGTTTTTCATTATTCAAACCGATACAAAAATCTGTAATCCAGGTGCCGGCCACATCTACATAAAGGATATTGGGCTTGTTCTCTTTATTAATTGTGCCAGTATTAATCCAATCGATAACTTTTCCCTGTAAATAAAGACTGCCTAAATAAGAAAGATCCCTTATGCTCTTATTCTTGTTTATAGTGTTGGTCAATAATATAATACCATCCAGAATAGGGTTTGATTTTGCAGATTCAAAATCATTGCAGATCAATGCTGCCTCATCACTATTTTGGGTCAGCTGCCAGTCGAGCCTGATAAGATCATTTTCAGACACACTTCCTTTTAGTCTTGAAAAAAAGGTTTTCTGAGCGAGTACTAATTTATCAAGCTGGTTTGTAGCAGCATATTCCCTGCGGTAATTGATAAATGCATCAGTTCTTCCTTCTGTCATAGTATTGGAATCAATACCCAATTTAGGATAAGCATGATTTTCAAAAGTCACTATTACCTTACCGCTTATATCGTTTATGGTTATATCCTGCAGTTTTTTATCACCCGGGTAAAACAATTTATCTTCCCCAACAATATCTGTTATTGCTTTTGCCTGTTCTTCCAGAGATATATGCTGTTCACAAAAATGACAGAAGCTCAGGATAACAAATTCCTTTTCATTTGTATTCAGAAATTTCTTTACTGCATTCAGCACATCCCGCAATTTCTCTCCATAACCTCCGGCAACAGCTTCATCCATGCAATCAGAAGGTGCATGCTTGGCATATAGTTCCCCTTTATATTGGCCTATTCTAAGGTCGAACATCCGGATGCCTGCATTCAATTGTTTTTCTACGCTCAGCACCTGCGTAAGGGTATTACAATCATTAATGGTACTGCCGCCTGGTCCCCCTACTCCATTTAGTATGGACATTCCGGCATCGTGTGCGCCGGGTATTACAATGTCTTTAAGTGTATAGCTGTTGCGTAAAGGCAATAAAATGTCTCCTATCCAGCTTGCCGGATTATACTTGAATGCATGACTTACATATAGCTTATCATCTGTTCCGGCAAATGCAACTATGATCTGATCCGTATCATGGCTGGTAATACTGACCGGAAAATTTGTTGAGAAATACTCCGGCAGTATGGTTCCTCTGTCCGGAGTATTTTCTTCGGGGGTTAAGCTGTAAGATAACCTCCCTATTTTATTATGGTCTTTCCATATAGTGATAGTGGAGCCGGAAGTAGTGGTCTGGTACAGCGCCGGGGTTAATTTAGTGGTCAGTTCACCAAAGGTTTGCGGAGGGAGCCAGGAGCGGTTTGATGGTGTATAATCAGCATAACAAATTGTATTTGTTATATGGTCTGTCCATACAATGCGGGCTATAGTTCCATTGTTAATAGCTGCTATAGAAGGATAAACATTGGACCTGGCTCTTTTTACAGTGGTTACGTCAGATACTGTTAATGTACCATCAGTGTTTTGTTCGCATATAAGAAGGGATAACCGGCCCTTTTGGCTGGCATGTGTTGCAATTAATATTTTACCATCCACTACTGCTGCACACAATCCTATTGTGGCTGTTATAGGATTACGGGCAGTTAAGGTATTAACCGGTGACTGATTAAAACCTGTATCAGTGGCGCTGACCAGGTAATTTATTTTACCCTCTGCCGTGATCCAAAACAAGTAACATTGCCCCGCAGTGGTGAGTAAAACAGGAGCGCATTGCGTAACGGCGTGCTTAAGTAAATATTCTTTTTGAACGAAAAAACTATCATCTTTTGCCGGAAGGGTACCTATATGAATATTGCCTGCTGAACCAGTATCTTTCCAGGTTAAAAAATAATGATGATCAAATGCGGCGATACTTATAGCGTTATCAGACCTGGCAGCCGGAACAATGTTTTGAGGAGCGGTAAAGGATAAACTTTGCGCAAAGCCTGCAAAACAATGCAATATAAAAACAACGAATACAGTCAGTGATCTCATTGAATAATTTAAAGCTATTGACCAGATGAATGAATACCTTTTCCTGATAGTTATTTTCTAAAGTAATGAAGTAAGCGCGAATCTCAAATACTTTTTTAGTTTTGATAAAAAGTTGCCACTATGAAGACTTCTTTTACTTTAATATTCTTGCTTTGTATTTCTACACTAACCCTGCGTGCTCAGGATGCTAATTACTGGCAATCTAATTATGGAACAGGAGGGCTGCTAACGCCGGGCGCTGTAATTGCCTATGATAATGATAAAGGATTGTTTTATTACAATCCGGCTTTAATGGCCATTAATCCCAAAAGTGCTGTTACCGTTTCTTCAAATATATACCAGCTAAGCCGTATGAGTATTAATGACGGTATTGGTTCCGGAAAAAAATTGAAAAATACAAATTACAGGATCAATTCGCAAATGGTAGCTGGTACTATATCATTCAAGAAGAACAAAACATTTGCTTTGGGCTACGCCCTGATACATGATCCAATAATAAACTACCAGGCTACACAAAGACGAGAAGAGCCAGTAGCGGTATTGAGCGATAACTATAGTCCCGGCAAGGAGTATTATGTAGGTCAATATACGGGCCTTAACCGGGTTAACCTTACCACAGGTGTAGGTACTGCAAGTGTAAAGTTGAATAGCCACTGGTCTGCCGGCCTTACTGCAGAAGTACGGCTGCGCAACCAGGATAAGCTTGATCAATATAGTTCAACGGCTTTGATAAATACTACCGACCCTAATGGCCCTATCGGACCATTTACCAATGTCGAAGTCTCCTACCAGGCATCATACTGGCATCTTGGTTTGCGGTTAAAGGCGGGGGTTGCCTATAATTCCGGAATACATCACCTGGGAATGCTGGTAAGCCTGCCGTCTATCACGCTTAAAAGCAATGCTACAGTAACCAGTAGCTTGCTGGTTTCTAACCTCCATGATCCGGATATAGCAACAGCGCCAGAGATAAATATATTTGGAAATACCAGGCAAACAAGCCTGCCGGTAACTTATAAAATACCTTGGAGCATTGCCGCCGGTTATGCTGTTGACATTGATCGATGGCAATTTCGTATTGAGGGTGAATACTTTTGGGCAGTCCCTAATTATGATTTGATAAAGCTGGAAACTACTTCATTTGTAAAATCGAATACCGGGCCCACGGGAGATGATGACTACAGTTTTCTAACCTTCAGAGAGCAGCGTAGAACGGTAACTAATTGGGCTTTGGGTGCCAGTTATTATATTAACCCACAGGCTACACTGATAGCGTCCGTGCGGCAGGATCTAAACTATGTTAGTGATGATGATTCACCCGATGGGAAATTTGGTCAATCGCCAACAACTTCACGATGGGACAATTATCATTTGCAGTTTGGAGGCAATTTCAGACGTAATAAATCCAACCTTCGTGCAGGCCTGTTACTGACTTACGGTTCCAATAAAACCTTTTTGCAACCTGTAAATTTTGACAACCCCAATGAGGATAATGTACTATTGGGCGATATTAAGTTTGTAAAGGGATCGTACTTTTCTATTGGGCTCATGTTGTGTTACGTATATAATTTGTGATGGCCTGTGAGATTGCCAAACACTTATGTGGTGAAAATATTAATGGCAGAAAACAAACAAAAACATAAACCGCTGTATATCAGCTGTTTTTTTATACCAATGCATGCCGTGCTGTCCAAAATATAGCTCGACCTCCATTGGCACGAGGTACCACCTCGTGGTTTACGAAGTACCACCTCGTGCTTTACAAGGTATCACATCGTGGTTTACGAGGTACCACTTCGTGGTTTACGAAGTAACACATCGTGGTTTACGAAGTACCACCCCGTGGTTTACGAAGTAACACCCCGTGGTTTACGAAGTAACACATCGTGGTTTACGAAGTAACACCCCGTGGTTTACGAAGTAACACATCGTGGTTTACGAAGTAACACCCCGTGGTTTACGAAGTAACACCCCGTGGTTTACGAAGTAACACATCGTGGTTTACGAAGTAATACCACATCCGAAGGTAGGTCTGGTATTTTCCACGCCGATTTCACTTGGTAATCCGAAATATTGCGCTAATAATATTTTTATAGAAACAATTACTACATTAACATATTTGTATTATATTGCATTGAATCCATCTTTTTTAACCATTTAATCTTGTTATTTATGAAAAAAATCTCCCTGCTGCTCTGCCTCCTCCTTACACTCGGACAGGCAGTGCAAGCCCAGTTCAATTTCCCTACTACACCCGAACACGTTTTTCCGCCAGACAATCTGGATGTAGGCAGGGGCAATGAAACTTCCTGCTTTCAAGTAAAGGTTGATGATTATTACTCATTGGGCATCCAAAATCTTTATACCTATGCCTGGAGTGATGGCAGCAACGCCTACCTTGCCTGGAGAAGGGATGATGACGGAAACACAACGACTTTTGATGAGGATTTTCTTCAGCTATCTCATAACTACAGAAATATTGAAGTAGGTATTTACCGTTCCGGTACACAAATTTTCATAGTAGCGGCTTATTACAGTACTGATCCTTCTATGCCTATAGGACATTACTATCAGCTGTTTGAGTTTGCCCCCGGTGGCGTTATTCCCCTTGCTCCTCAGCAAATCTCTTCTTCGCCCACTTATGGCAGGATAAGCCTTGATGTGCACCGCATGGATGAGGTTGCTATAGTATGGCGCGACAATGCGTTAAATAGTCTTATGATAAAATTAATTGGTAATACTGTATTGCCTAATACACAAATCAACGGAACTGCCAACGCCATATCACCTGATGTTGCTGTTAAATGCACACTTCCCGGCGCCAATCCTTTGCCAGGTGTAAGGATAGTTTACTTCGACGTAGGCTTAAACCAGATTATTGTTTCGAATAGCAGCTTTCAACAAATAGGAGTAACAACTTCTATTACTTTTACTACTGATGATGCTATTGTACCGCTCAATACTCCTTTTGACCATACCAGCCTGAATATTGACTGCCCGGTACATTATGGTTTAGACGATTGGTCCTACATTTATACTGATAATTCGCCCGGTGAAGTACGCACAAGAGTTCGCAGGCATAACAGTCCCACCTCATTCATTACTACAACCTATTCTTTAAGTCAGGGGCTTTTTGGACCCGTTGCCTTGGGTAATACCATGAATTATACTACAGGTATAGCTTATGGTCAGACGGGCCGTGATATATATTATGGCTGGCATTATGGCGATGGCAATCCCGGCGATCCTAATAGCAATCCCTTGTCCAGCGGCTGGTATGTAGCAGTACATATGAACAATGGCGGAACGCCAATAACACCTGAATATCAATGCATAGTAGACCCAACTGGCCTTGGACCAGATTATGGATGGTATCCGGCACCTCCTGCTTTCAGTAAAAAAACAGAAACCAATGATCATCTTTTCATTGCTTATCCCATGGCATCATCGGCAACCGGTAATTTCTACATAGCCACTAAATTGATACCCTGGAATGCCTCTTCCTTCAGACCAGGAGGAGTTACAGATGTACATGAACATGAAACGGAAGGAAATGAGCTGAACGTAAGCGTTTCTCCGAATCCTTTTAAAAACCAGTTCAGGATCAATGCTGCCGGAGCCGTTGTCAATCAACTCTCTGTTCAGCTTTGTGATATACAGGGAAAAGTAATAACCGGCATAAATGGATCGTTGTCAACCGTTAATGAACAACTTGACAAGGAAAGTAACGCATTGGTACCCGGAATGTACCTGTTAAAAGTTACCTCTGATAAACAGAATAAAACCTTCAAAATTTTAAAGTCTAACTGATTCAACGATTAGCGTTGTCTTAAAATTTATATTATCGAAGGGTGCCGATCTATTTCGGCACCCTTCTTAAATTTCCCGGAAACCATAAATTTTAGTGTATTTAATTAGATTATCCAACTTTTTGAACGATACAGGCTGTCTATATTTTTGTTATATTGCGCTACATTTTCCCCAAAAAAACCGATTCAATGAACTTAGCACTTTACAAAACTTTACCCCTGTTCTTACTTTTGTTTGCCGGCACATTAGCCTCAGCAAAAAAGCATCCGGCTTTAGGCGAAGTCCCTAAGCCTGTAAAAAAGGAAGGCCTTGATTTTATTGAAAACAAAGGACAGTGGGCAAACGAATCCAGGTATAAAACTGAAATACCCGGTGGTGTAATGTTTTTAACCGATAAAGGTTTTGTTTATAATTTTATAAACACCGGGGACCTTCATGATTACGTGGAAGACATGGAACATCAGGGTACGTCCAAAAAAATAATTCACGGGCATGCCTATAAAGTTAACTTTTCCGGTGCCAATACACCAACGTTTGAGGGCAGTCAACAACGCAGTCATTACCATAATTACTTCATAGACAATGATCCATCCCGTTGGAAAGGTCATGTAGGTCTTTATGGAAATGTTCGCTATAAAAACATTTATAACGGTACAGATCTGGTTATATACAGCACCAACAGCCAATCGGCTAAATATGACTTTGTTGTAAAAGCAGGAGCAGATCCCTCCCAGATAGCGATGACCTTTGATGGTATTACGCCGGAAATGGATCAACAAGGCAATCTTCATATCAAGACTTCCGTTAACGAGATTACAGAAAAAGCACCATATACCTACCAGGTTATTAATAATCAGAAAGTTGTGGTTCCAAGCAAATATAAATTGGTAAAAGGTGTACTATCTTTTGAATTTCCACAAGGATACAATACCGCTTATGATCTTGTAATTGACCCCATCCTGGTATTTGCCAGCTTTAGCGGATCTACAGGTAGTTCAGCTTTTTATGCACATAGCACTACATACGACATTCTTGGCAATACTTATACAGCAGCATTGTCGTCGGGTACAGGATGGCCTACTACTACCGGAGCCTATCAAACTACTTATCCCGGTAGCCAGACCGCTTCTATTACTAAAATAAATGCTACTGGCAGTGCTATAGTTTACGCTACTTATTTTGGCGGAACCGGCGGCAATTGTCAACCCAATACCTTAAGGGTAAATAGCAACAATGAGTTGTTTCTGGCAGGTAATGTTTCCACAGCCAACATGCCGGTAACTGCAGGTGCTTTCCAGTCAACATTAAGTGGCAGCAGCGATGTTTATGTTACCCACTTCAGCCAGGATGGGGCTACTTTATTAGGAAGCACCTATATTGGCGGTACAGGATTAGAAGCATGCCTTGCAGGAAGCACTTTTCTTTATTCGAGCCTGGGTTCTTCTGCAGAAGCTATTAATCCTGTAGAAATTACCTTTGCCAATAACGGATCTGTATGGTGCACTTCCAATTCGGGTTCAACCAATTTTCCATTAACTACCAACGCTGCACAAGCTACCAACGCTGGATCTCATGATGCAGTTGTCTTTAATCTATCAGCCGATTGTTCCAATTTGCTTTACAGTACTTATTTTGGTGATAGCGGCTGGGATGGCGGTGTTGCTATAGAATTAGATCCTGCAAATACCCAGGTTGTAGTAGCAGGATGGACACAAAGCAGCAGTTTACCTAATACTACCGGAAAATTCCAACCCACCAATGCCGGCAGTAATGATGGTTTTGTAACTACTTATAATGCAACTGCCCTGACCAATACCGGAACAACGTTCTTAGGTACTGCTGGCGCTGACCATGCACACCGTATCGCATTTGATGCCGGTGGAAATATTTATATTGCCGGTAGAGCTTCAGATGGCAGTTACCCGGTAACTACAAATGCATATTCCATTGCTAATGGTAAAATTTTTGTTCAAAAACTGAATTCAACTTTAGTTACAGGGTTAGCATCTACAACGCTGGCATCTACAACTTCAACAACTGTTGTGCCATCAGCAATGATCGTAGATATTTGTGGAAATATATTATTAGCTACAATTTCATCAGGAGCTCAGGCAGATATGCCGCTTACTCCCGATGCTTTTGATATCACGCCAAGGCCATTTTGGTTCTGTGCTTTAACCCCAAATTTTGGTGATCTTTTCTTTGGTAGTTATTTTGGAAGCAATTCCGATCACTATCATCCTGGAGTAGCCCGAATGGATCCCAACGGTATTATTTATCATTCTGTTTGTGCAAGTGGAGATCCGGCAACTATAAACTTCCCTACTACCCCAGGGAGTTTTGCACCTAATAAATTAAATGGTTTTACTAACGATAACATCACCTTTAAATTCAACTTTGAAGCTACCGGTGTTCAATCCAATTTCGTACTTGATCCTAATTTGAACCTGAACGATACCGGCTGTGTACCCTTCACCGTGCATTTTCAAAATCTATCTTCCTCTGCGGTTGATTATACTTGGAACTTTGACGATGGTTCGCCTACATCAAGTGCCGTAAATGTAAGCCATACCTATACAGTACCGGGCGTTTATAACATATCCCTGCATGCCAGCAACGATACGTCCTGCATTACCGATGATACCGCTTATATGACTGTAGTCGTATTGCAAACCAATCCTCCTGATTTTATTGTAAATGATACCACTGTATGTACGTTCACACAGGCTATAGATATTGGTCTTACTTTAAACAATCCATCACCTAATAATACGATCCTGTGGGAACCGGCTACAGGTATACTTACAGCACCCAACCAACCTATAATTACTGTTGATCCATCGGTAAACAATGTATATTGGGTTACGGTAAAAGATACGATACCGGGTATCTGCGGCTTCTCGGCAACGGATACTGTTCATATAGATCTGTCGCCGCGTGTGCTCGATATTATCAATAATGATACCGTAGTTTGTAAGGGAGCAATGATTCCCATTACGGCAGTAGGTACACCAGGGTATACTTATTTATGGTCCCCGGCTATTGGTGTAAGTGATACTATAGTATTGCAGCCGATCATTACCATTAACCAACCGAACCTTTATACCCTTACAGCTTCTTACCCCAATTGCCCGGATACAGCTGTACAGATCAATTTTGACATGCACTTCATTCCTGACCTGGAATTGGGACCTGATAAATTTGTGTGCCAATGGACTGACGTTGCTTTGGAATCTACTGTTACCCCTTTCCGTAACGATTACACTTACCAGTGGACTCCCGCTACACCTAACCTAAGCAATCCGACAGGGCCTAACACGCATTTTAATTCAGATACTACTATTACTTATCATCTCAATGTACAGACCCCGATTGGCTGTGCTGATAATGACAGTATTAAAATTACCGTTTACCCCGGCGCATTCGGAGCTATAGCTTCAGATACAGGGTATTGTCCGGGAAATCAGGCACAGCTTTGGGCTACTGGTGGTGTAAATTATAACTGGACACCAGCTTATGGTCTTTCCGATAGTTCCATTGCTAATCCTGTTGCATCGCCTGGTACTACTACTTATTATACTGTTTATATTACAGATCAGCACAATTGTTCAGATACCGAAAAAGTTACGGTTTATGTTTATCCTGAAGCGGTACTTGCCCTGCCGGATAGTGTAAATGTTTACCCTGGCGAGCAGTATCATGTAGAGCCGGAAACCAATGGTTTATATTTTACCTGGTTCCCGCCTTCAGGCCTGAGCAACAGCACCATTTCCGATCCGTTGATGAGCCCTGAAGTAAGGACAAGATATTATGTAACGGCAACTACGGAACATGGTTGTATCGTTTCCGATTCCATGGATGCGCTGGTAAAAGAAACCGTGATTGATATGCCGAATGCGTTTACGCCTTCCAGTGTCAATAATTTGTTCAAACCTTCCAAGAGGGGCATTGCCCAGCTTAAAAGTTTCAACATCTTTAACCGTTGGGGCAATAAAGTGTACAGCAGCACCAATATAGAAGAAGGATGGGACGGCACTTATAAAGGAAAAGAGCAGCCAATGGGTGTTTATATCTATGCTATTGAAGCCGTATCGGACAATGGCAAGACATTCACCAAACAAGGCAATGTGACTTTAATAAGATAAAAATTTAGCATTTATAGTAAAAGACGCGGTTCATTCCGCGTCTTTTTATTTTACCAAATAACAGGTAATATGCTTAAATTCGCGCACTTTTATTATGATAGAGAAATTAGAAGCTCTTAAGGCCAGATTTAATGATCTGGGTACAGCTTTAACCAATCCCGAAATAGTAAGTGACAATAAACGTTTTACCCAGGTTTCCAAAGAATACCGGAAACTGGAGCCTATTGTCCTGGAATATATCAGATACCGCAATTGCCTCGATTCCATTGAGTTTGGCAAAGAAGTATTGCAGACCGAAAGTGATGAAGACCTGAGGTCTATGGCAAAAGAGGACCTTGAGGTGCAGGAGCAGGAAAAAGAAAAACTGGAAGAAAGCATTCGTCAACTGCTGATACCTAAAGATCCTACGGATGAGAAAAATGCTGTAATGGAAATTCGCGCCGGTACCGGTGGCGATGAAGCAAGCATTTTTGCCGGCGATCTGCTTAGAATGTACATGCGCTACTGCGAAAAGAAGGGCTGGAAAGTAGCACTGCTTTCAGAAGCAGAAGGTACTGCAGGTGGCTACAAAGAAATTCAATTGGAAATAACAGGTGATGACGTATATGGAACTTTAAAGTTTGAGAGTGGAGTGCACCGCGTGCAACGTGTACCGGCTACAGAAGCTAGTGGCAGGGTACATACTTCAGCAGCTACTGTTGCCGTTATGCCTGAGGCAGAAGAAGTGGATTTTGAATTGAAAGAGAGTGATGTAAAAATGGAAACATCGCGCAGTGGCGGTTCCGGTGGTCAAAATGTAAACAAGGTGGAAACCAAGGTTATGCTTACCCACAAACCTACCGGTACGGTAATTATTTGCCAGACAGAACGTACACAATTAGGTAACCGCGAAAAAGCAATGGGGATGTTGCGTACCAAACTTTACGAAGAAGAAGTACGCAAATATGAAGAATCCATTGCCAGCCGTAGAAAAAGCCTGGTGAGTACCGGCGACAGATCTGCCAAGATACGTACATACAATTATCCTCAGGGAAGGGTTACCGATCACAGGATCAATATGACGGTTTATGCGTTGGATGATTTTATGAACGGCGACATTAATGAAATGGTAGAAGCATTGCAATTTGCAGAGAACTCGGAGAAGATGAAGGCAGGAGAAAGTGTTTAATTTTTCTTAAATGTTCTTTATTCCGGAGGTCAAAAATCTCTATCCGAAGCAAAGAATGGTGGTATTTAATACATGGCAAACTCACTTCTTTTACAAAAAATAAATAAGGTTGAAATATTAGCCTCTGCATCCAAATTGCAGAGGTTATTGTTTAATCCGTATAAATATATTTCCAGCATTTTTTTTCGTGATTTTTTATATAAAAAAAGCAAGAAAGAAAAACTGGTAAAAGCACAGGTCTTTTTTGGTGAGATAATGAATATCGCATTGCCGGCGTCCACTGATATTTATCTTACCGGCGGCAAATCTCATGACTCTGAAATCAGGCTTGCAAAATTTATCATTCAGACCTTAAATAGTGGAGATCACTTTTTAGATATTGGTGCGCACTACGGTTATTTTACACTCTTGGCTGCCAAATTAGTTGGCGAAACCGGCAAAATCTCTGCATTCGAGCCCTCTGTTAATAGCTTCCATTTGCTACAGCAAAATTGCGATTCTCATTCCAATATTTCTATTTATCAGCAGGCTGTTTCCAATACTCAGGATTCAATTCACTTTTACGAATTTGACAATTTACACTCAGAATATAATTCGGCCGATGTTAAGCAGTTTGAACAGGAAGATTGGTTTAAACAATCTCCTCCTAAAAAAATCAGCGTTTCCTGTACCACAATAGATCAGGTAACAGCATCTGGCTTTTGTCCCAAAATAATAAAAATAGATGTGGAGGGAGGTGAGTATAATGTTGTGAAAGGAGCTTTAAGATTCATTGAAAATAATATGCCGTTTATTGCAATGGAATACCTGGAGCCGGGCCGACATAACATAGAACATCAAAAAGCAGTTGCCTTTCTAAAAGAGCATGGATATAAAACTTACATTATTGAATCTTCCGGTTTATTAAAAGACATAGAGGATATAGATTCTTATTTATTGAAGAATAAACTTGAATCAGACAATATAGTTTTCAGAAAAAATACGTTTGTTAATTAAAAATCATAATTCACTTAAGAATTATTAACATTGCGCAATAAATCTTATACACTAATGAACGAATCAAACTTCAACCTGATTAGCCTTTTCAGAGAGATTTTCAAGAAGAAAATTTTCATCCTGATACTTACAGTGGCTGCGCTTATTGTCAGCTTTATTTTCTGTAGCCTGCAACAAAATAAATACACTTCAAAAACTGTATTTATTGTAAAGAACCCCCTGCTTATTGACCGTAACTATGTGTTCCGTAATACATCATATGAGCATAGAGAATTTTTCGCAATTCCTGATGATGTGGATCACGTAAAGACTATTGCAAAAAGCGATGGTTTGCTCTGGTACATTATTGATAGTTTCAAGCTGGCAAAGGCTTATAACATGGAGCAAAGTGGCAATCTTATTGAGGTAGTCAGGGACAACTTCAAGGCAGTAATGGAAGATACCAAGAACATTGAGTTATTCTATACTGATCCGGACCCTGAAAGAGCAAAACTGATTACTACTGCAGCACGCGCATATATTGAAGAAAAATTCCTGAACTACTTCCTGGCTACAAATAAAGACATCTGCAATGCTTTAAGAGAAAAAACATCAGGTATGAAAAGTACCATTGCTGTATTGGATGATTCAATAAGAAACATCAGAGCTACTACGGGTAGCTACACGCAACTGTTGCCTTCCAGGGGGAATAATATGGTGCTGTTATCCGGACCGCAAACAGGAAACGCTGAAAATGCAGAGGCTATGGAACGCCTTAGAGAGATTACTGCTGTGAAAGACCGGATCACCGACAATGTTGCTGAATATCAATCGCTGATAAACGAATACGAAGTAATGTCAAATGGTAATATCCGGATATTTTACGTGGTACAGGAAGCATACCAGCCAGGTGCCCCATCGCACCCTAAAACACTGATAATAGTTGCTGCAAGTACTTTAGGTGGCTTGTTCTTTGCTTGTGTCTTAGTACTGATAGGTGCATTTTATACCAGAGTCATGCATCCATCAAAAGATTAAAATCAACTATTTCTTCAGGGCTTATCTTTTTGTACTAAAACTGTTCATTCCTTATGCTACCCAAAGCGACATATACCAGTAATGCAGGCAACAAAATTATAGTTGCCGGAGCTGCGTTATTGTTGCTTTGCATAGCCCTGTTCGCTTATACAAGCAATTTTATTTTTCTTGCTATACCCTTCGTACTTACCGGGTTGATCTGGTTATTTTTTGACTGGAAATCATTTTATTGGTTTTTCCTGTTTTGCATTCCTTTATCAGCTGAAGTAAAACTGGGCTCGTTTGCCACAACCGTTCCTGATGAGCCTATGATGTGGTTGTTTGTGCCCATGCTGGTGCTGGTGATCCTGTATAATTACAAACGCGTCCCTGACTGGTTTTTAAAGCATCCCCTAACACTCGTTATCTTTCTGCAGTTTGTATGGCTCACTGTTGCAGTGATATTTTCGCAAAATCACTTTTTATCCTTTAAATTTTTAGCTGCCAAAATATGGTTCCTGAGTAGTTATATTGTGTTGCCGGTACTCATTATCCGCAAGAAAAGCGATATTGTTAAAGCATTTTTACTGTTCGTCATTCCAGCATTACTTCATGCCGTTGTTGCTTTTGTCTGGCATTTTTTCCTGGATTTTGATTACTGGTCTTCTAATGAAGTAGTAAGGCCATTTTATGTTAACCATGTGGATCATGCAACGGTATTGTCCATGTTATTTCCTTTAATGCTGGTCGCTTACCAGCTTACCAAAGGGAAGAAATGGCTACGCAGACTATGCCTGGCTACGCTTATATTTTTGATACCGGCTATATATGTTACCGGGGCAAGGGCTGCGATGCTAGGTGTTATTTTTGCACTTATTGTTGCATTTGCTATCCGTAAAAAGCTGGTCAATTTTATTATGCCTGCCTTTTTCATTTTTATAGCTTCTATGGTATTTTATCTAAGCCACGATTCTACTTTTGTGAAATACAGGCCGAATATGAAGTACACTTACACCCAACGTACATTCGGTGATTTGATGATAGCTACTTTTAAGGGAACGGATATGTCCTCCATGGAAAGGTTTTACCGTTGGATAGCTGCCAGCAGAATGAGCAAAGATCATCCGATAGTAGGTGTAGGCCCTAATAATTTTTACGATCATTACAAAGCGTATACGTCTACCATATTCAAAACCTGGGTGTGGCGTAACCCTGAAAAATCAACTACACACAATTATTTCCTCTTAATGCTGGTAGAACAAGGCTGGCCAGCGATGATACTATACGGCGTACTTGTTATTATGGTTTTGGCAACGGCGCAACGCCTGTACCATAAGGCCCGTGATCCTTTTTATAAAAAAGTGGTTATGGCATTGATTATGATGTTTGCCGCAGGCTTTATCAACAATTTCTTTTCAGAATTGCTGGAGAGCCATAAGATAGGCGCATTATTTTTCTTAGCCATTACGCTACTCATTATTGTTGATCACCTGATTTCCAAACAAAATGAAGAGCTTCTGAAAAACGATGGGACTACCCTATCTTAACCGGAAATACTGACTGGCTTTAAACGCAGGATCATTCAGTAGCAAACCCAAATACCAAAGGTCCAGCCTCATTTTTACTTCAGGCAATACAGATAATGATTGCCAGTTTTCCTCTGAAGATATTGTAGTATGAGGATTGATGAATAGTATTGAAACGGTAGATTTTTGTATTGCTGCGCTTAATAGCGCAACAGCTGAAATACTTGTACCGCTTGAAATAAGAAGTGTTCGCTCTCCAGCCTGTTGGTCAACATTATGTTCGTTTAATTCTGTTATTACAATAGCTTCAAAACCGGGCATTAAAGCTATGCCATTTAGCAAATTCAATAATTCTTTATCAACCAAAATGCTCTCTGGCTTAAGGAAGTGAATTGTCCTGATGAGTAAGTTTATTTCTTTGTTGCTGAATTTCCTGTCCGCAATATTTTTATGGAACCGCTTTTTGTTTCGTAAAACATTTTCTACAAAAGCATAAACAAAGGGAGAGTGTGTACCATGGCGGCCTTTAGCATGCAAGAGATGCCGGCCGTATCGCAATATATTTTTCATAGCGCCAACAGGCATTTATTTCCGCTCCCATTGTTGAAAGGTGAAACCAAAAGCATGCCGTTCATCTGCGGGATGAAATTCTTCCCACACAAGTTTCCAATCTTCGGCAGGCAAAGAAGGGAAAAATGCTGTTCCTTTTTCAAGTATGGTATGCACACGGGTAAGGTAAACGGTATTGGTAAAATCTAAAGCGGAATGATACAGCTGTCCACCACCAATAATACTGATCTCTTCCAGTGGCTGCATTCTTAAATATTCGAGTGCCGTCTCTAAAGTATCAAAACGCAACACACCTTCCGGCAGTTCATGCAACGTAGAAGAGATAACCACATTTAACCGTCCCGGCAAAGCTTTACCAAGAGACATCCAGGTATTCTTCCCCATAACCACAGGCATACCGGTAGTCATCTTTTTAAAGAATTTAAGATCATCGGGCAAATGCCAGGGCAGCTGGTTATCCAGGCCGATCACATTATTTTCTGAAGCGGCTACGACTATTCTGATATTCATACTGCAAAGATGCTCAATTTTTATTTTCGGGAAATGGAAATAAAGAAATAACAATGAGCTATTTTTTTACATTTCTATGACAAACACTATCTTCGGTACTCAAAATAAAGACAATGAAAAAAATAATCATCATTTCATCGATAGCTTTTGGTGCTGTATTTATGGCTCAATGTACGCCCAAAGCCAGCAAAGCCATTAGCGAAACCCATGTAATGACTAAGGATGAAGCCATAGCAGGTAATACGCCGGAACAACTGGAACAAGGTAAAACTATTTTCACCGGCAATTGTGCCAAATGCCATGGCCTGAAAGAACCGGGTAGCCGCACACCAGAACAATGGGAGCGTGTATTGAAAAGGATGATTCCAAAGGCAAAACTAAGTGAGGAAGATGGCAAACTGGTAAAAGCCTACCTGATCGCCAATTCTAAGCAAGGATAATTAATCGGAATATAAAGCCTGTCTATTAGGGACAGGCTTTATTATTAGTAACTTTGCATCCTCATCAAATCTCTTTATGAAGATAGGAATTGTTTGCTACCCTACTTTTGGCGGAAGCGGCGTAATGGCCACCGAACTTGGACTTGCCCTTGCTGATAAAGGTCATGAAATCCATTTTATCACCTATCAGCAACCTGTACGTTTAAATGTATTCAGACCCAATATATATTATCACGAAGTAATTGTACCTAAATACCCGCTTTTCGATTTTCCACCGTATGAAACTGCCCTGGCCAGCACTCTGGTGAATGTAGTAAACAACAATGACCTGGATCTGTTGCATGTCCACTATGCTATCCCGCATGCTTCTTCAGCTTATTTTGCCCGGCAAATGCTGAAAAAGCAAGGCAAAGACATTCCTTTCATTACCACATTACACGGTACAGATATTACGCTTGTAGGTAAGGATTCTACTTATGGTTGTGTGGTTACTTTTTCCATCAACGAATCGGATGCTATTACTGCCGTATCGGAAAATCTTAGGGAAGAAACTTTTAAGTCTTTTGCTATTGAAAAAGAAATAACAGTCATTCCGAATTTTGTAGATGCCAACCGTTTTCATCTTACCAACAAAGAGCATTTTAAAAAAATGCTGGCACCCAATGGAGAACGCATACTGGCACACGTTTCCAACTTCCGTAAGGTAAAACGTGTGGAAGATGTAATGGCAATTTTTGAGAAAGTACATGAAAAGATGCCCTCCAAATTACTAATGATCGGCGATGGTCCTGAACGCCAGAATGCTGAAGATCTTTGCCGCAAATTGGGTATTTGTAATGATATACGGTTCCTGGGTAAGCAAGACCAGATGGAAGAGATATTGAACATAGCTGACCTGTTCCTGTTGCCGTCGCAATATGAAAGTTTTGGCCTTGCAG
This sequence comes from Taibaiella sp., assembly GCA_041660405.1. Classification (GTDB taxonomy): domain Bacteria; phylum Bacteroidota; class Bacteroidia; order Chitinophagales; family Chitinophagaceae; genus Taibaiella. The sequence goes on from JBAZWL010000002.1 coordinate 150,609, forward strand.
CGCTGGAAGCTATGGCTTGTGGTGTGCCGGTAATTTCTTCAAATGCCGGTGGCTTACCGGAGATCAATATTCAAGGTAAAACCGGCTTCCTGGCTGATGTTGGCGATGTAGATACGATGTCAGAACATGCTTGTTATATACTGGAAGATGATGAGCGATTACAGCAATTTAAAGATAATGCTCTTGCACAGGCTTCTGAATTCTCCATTAATAAAATAGTGCCCATGTACGAAGCAGTGTACGAACAGGTGGCCAATAAAAAATTTCATGTCCTTTAAGTTTTAATAAAAAATAATTAAAAATCCGGCAGTCCATAACTGCCGGATTTTTTAACCGCATATAATACAAAATGACGAAAGACATACTGGGTCAGGCTATTTCCGATTATTACAATTACCAAAGAGATCAGATACTTTGGGTGCATGACAAACATGGCCCCAAGGTGGAAATGCCTGTTGCTACTTATTTTAGAAATGAAGATAAGATGCCTGAACTGGAACTTGCTGCATTAGATCTGTGCAAAGGGAAAGTACTGGACATTGGTGCGGGTGCAGGAAGTCACTCCCTGGCGCTGGAAGATCGGAAAATAAAGGTAACCGCTATAGATATTTCCCCGCTTGCTGTAGAAGTGATGGGCATGCGCGGTGTAAGCAACGCCCTGGTTCAGGACATATTTCTTTTCCAGGGAAAAAAGTTCGATACCTTATTATTATTGATGAATGGCATTGGGCTTTGCGGAAATATTAATGGCCTCCGTCGTTTCCTTATTCATGCTAAAAAATTGCTCAGGCCTGGCGGACAGCTCATCTTCGATTCATCAGATGTTGCTTATTTATTTGAAGACGACATCCCGATTCTGGATCATTATTATGGAGAAATTGAATGCCGCTACGAGTACAAAAAGCAAAAATCAGATTGGTTTACATGGCTTTATATTGACCGTAATACTTTGGCTTTAGTTGCTGAAGATGAAGGTTGGAATATGGAAGTAATAACCGAAGATAATAGTGGTCAATACCTGACAAGATTGACTTTGAAATAATCCTGTTCATTTCGTAGAGACGCAATGCATTGCGTCTCTACATTATTCTCTACCGGGAATCGTAATTACTTTGCCCTGAATCCTCTTAAAAAGTCTGTAACCGGCATCCGTTTTTTCCCTTCATATTGTATCTCAAGGCAATTGACCCAGCCATCTGCAGCTACAAATTTCAGAAAAGATTTTCCATCTGTTTCATAGTCGCCTTGCGAATGCGTGCCTGTACTCGTCTTTTCAAATGATGAGGTGAAAATTTTCAATTGTTTACCATCTATTGAAGTGTAAGCGGCAGGATAAGGAGATAGTCCCCGGATGAGATTATGAATCTCTTCAACATTTTTAGACCAATTGATCTGGCAATCTTCTTTAAATATTTTGGGTGCGTGTTTTAATTCGGTTGCCGATTCTGGTTGGGGCTGTTCTGTGATAGTATTATCCACAAGGCCATCTACTGTCTTTATTAATAAACCGGCACCCTTGCGCATCAATTTATCATATACCGTGCCGATATTATCTTCCGGAAGTATTGTTATTTTTTCCTGTAGTAAAATATTGCCGGTATCTATTTCATGTTTCAGCCTGAAGGTGGTTACACCTGTTTCCTTTTCTCCATTAATAATAGCCCAATTGATAGGTGCTGCACCTCTGTATTGTGGTAATAAAGACGCGTGCACATTTACCGTGCCCATTTCAGGCATGTCCCATACTACCTCCGGCAACATTCTGAAAGCTACCACGATTTGCAGATCAGCTTTATAAGACCTTAATTCATTGAGAAAATCTTCACTTTTTAGCTTTTCAGGCTGCAGTACAGGTATAGATTGGGCGACAGCATATTCTTTAACCGCCGAAGCTTTTAATTGCATTCCTCTGCCAGCTGGTTTATCAGGCGCTGTAATTACAGCAACAACATTATAGCCATTTTCGACAAGAGCCTGTAAGGAGGCAACTGCAAAATCAGGCGTACCCATAAATATTATTCTTGGAAAAGTCTTCTGTACCATGGCGCAAATGTAAGATGTGTTTTACAAAGCAGGAAGCGATGGCTTCAACAGAATTATGCTACCATATAATACAGGGTCTGGGCCTGTATAATTGTCTTTCTTTTTATTGAATTCAATTTGCTATTTTTACCCCTTCAACATAAAAGATTATGACGCAACCTTTGTTGCCCGATGACGATAAAGAATTATTAAGTGCCTTCAGGAACGAGGCTACCCGGGAACCGGCTTTTACCAAAATAATCAGGAAGTACCAGGAAAAGTTGTACTGGCACGTACGCCGGCTGGTAATTAATCATGAGGATGCAAACGACATCCTCCAGAATGTATTTATAAAGGTGTGGAATTACCTGGATAATTTCAGGGAAGAGGCCAATTTATATACCTGGCTATATCGTATCGCTACCAACGAGACCCTTACCTTCCTGGATAAGGAGAAAAGAAGGGCGTCACTTTCGCTTTCCGATCACGAATCCGGGTTGTCGAATAAATTAAAGGCAGAGAGTGGATTTGATGCCAATAAATTGGAATGGAAATTACAACAAGCCATACAAAGCCTGCCGGATAAGCAGCGGACAGTATTCCTGTTAAGATATTATGATGAAATGCCGTACGAAGAAATGTCGAAAGTGCTGGAAACGTCAACCGGAGCGCTTAAGGCCTCTTACCATCATGCGGTCAAGAAAGTAGAGGAATTTTTGAAACAGGATTAAACTTGCTTTACCAGTACAGGTCTAAATTGCGATATGAAAAACAAGGACGAAATAACAACAGAATTAAAAACGCTTGGTGCCGGAATTATTGCCGGTATAGGCGCTGAAAATGTATTTCATGTTCCTGAAAATTATTTCGGGCAATTCCCCGGTCAGATGATGGACATTATTCAGCATATGAATGACGAAACATCATTTGATATGTCAGTAGATAAAAGTGGCCCGTTTGCAGTGCCTTCCAACTATTTTGATGGTCTTAATCATGAGATTATGTTGAAAATCAAGGCTATGGACAGCATCGTACATCAAGGGGAATACGTATGGCAGGATAAGGAAAAGAGTACTCCATTTGCCATTCCCGAGGACTACTTTGCAACATTTGAAAGCCGGTTATTAAACAGGATTTCAAATGAAGAAGTAGGCGTGCAGCATGAAATTGAATCGATCTCGCCGTTGCTTGCAGGCTTAAAGCACGAAAAAACATTTACCGTTCCGGAAAACTATTTTAATACTGAAGTTTTCACACAGCAGGTAAAGGAGCAGGAAGTTAAGGCTAAAGTAGTACAACACCCTGCTGTTAAGAGTATTACATGGGCCAGATGGGCCGCTGCTGCTGCTGTAATGGCTATATTTACCTTTGGAGGCTTTCATTATCTTGTTCCTTCATCCGAGGTTTCTTCCGAACCTTCATTTGAACAATCTCTGGCTAAAATACCGGATAATAAGATACAGGAATGGCTTTCCAACAATATGGATGAAGCAGATATCAACAACCTTGGCGGAAGTATTGCCAATATTAAAACGATAACAACCAGCCACACTTTAAATAGTTTTTCCGAAAAAGAAATACAGGATTATTTAGAAACTGAAGTGTGGTAGTAATAATCACCAACCAACCGTAATAAATTAAAGTACCCATGTTAAAGAAAATAATTTCTCTATTGCTTTTAATGGTCACCCTGAGTTTTGCATTGCAAGCCCAGGATAGAGCCAAACCTGATCCGCAGATCAGGAAATTAAAGATTGAATATGTAACAAGCCAAATGAGCCTGACCCAAACCCAATTGCAAAAGTTTCTTCCGTTATACAACCGATATTCTGATGAGTTGCTGGTACATCGCAGAGCAATAAAAGCTTTAGACAAAAATGCGAACAGCGGCTATACCGTTCAGGAAAGACAAAAGCTGGAAGAAAAGATGGTAGATATAAAAGGCCGATACAAAGATGATTTCTTAAAAATTATTACAGCACAACAACTAGCTGCCCTGTATAAAGCCGAAGGAGAATTCAAAAATATTCTACTGGATCATTTGAAGAAAGAAAGGAAGTAAAACTAAACTATGCATAACAAAATGCCTGATGTATGAACTACATCAGGCATTTTGGTTTATATTTTTTCATCTGAACTACAAGCCCCACATAAAGTGGTAGTAGCTTTCTAAATCTTTGATTATTAAATCAAATTAACTTTTATTAGCTTTATATTTACGCCTATCTTAAAGCGTATTTTTGCTGTCTTTAAGAATAATTATAAGTTAACTTTTTTTGACAATCTCCGCATAAATATGAAGCAGATTATAGTTTTGCTTTCCCTTGCAATTGCATCTTTACAAGCCAAAGCACAAAGCTTTAACTTTCAACTGACGGGCAATCCGGTAAATACTACAGGCTGGACCACCGGCCCGCAAAGCTTTGTGGATAATGATAATTTTGTATTGACTAATAACCTGGCAAGCCAGGCTGGATATATTTATTATTCTACCCCTCAAAATCTTACCAGTTGCTCACAATTTACAGTGAGCTTTGAATTTCGCATTACCAATAGTTCAACCCCTACTGCCGATGGTATTGCATTCTGGTATATTTCTAACCCACCTACCGGATTTACTGTTGGTGGTGGTATAGGGTTACCCAATAATCCTAACGGGTTATTGCTGATATTGGATACTTATACCAATGGAGGACCTGCTACTAATCCTAAAATTTCGCTTCGTAACCTTGATGGAACTTCGAACTATGTAGAAGGATCTACAACCGGTCAGCTTGTACCCGATCTTACCAGCCAGTTTTTTATTACCGATGGCACCTGGCATACCTGCACCCTTTCCTATTATTTTGGAGTAGTAACTGTTGCCTTTGATGGCAATCCACCAGTAATGACCGGAAGTACAACTTTAAATCTGAACGGATATTTTGGTTTTAGTGCCGGCACAGGAGCTTCCTGGGCAAGACATGCCATCAGAAATGTAACCATAACAGGCGCACCTGAACCTGCGGCCCCGGTTGCCAACGATATTACTTATTGTCAGGGTGCCACTGCAGCACCACTTACTGCCAATGGAACTAACTTAAGCTGGTTTACCACGCCTACAGGAGGCACTGCATTGCCGGGAGCCCCTACTCCAAGTACAGCAGTACCCGGTACTTTTCAGTGGTATGTAAGTCAGGCTGTGCCAAATTGCGCTGTAGCAAGCGTTCGCGATACCTTAACAGTAACTATTAATCCCAAACCAGCAGCTCCCAATATCCAGGTACCACAATATTGCTCCGGACAGGGATCGTTGCCTTTTACCATTGTTACCGGAACTAATGTGTTATGGTATACCGCCCCTACAGGTGGGATAGGTGATGCGGTAATGCCTGTTGTAAGCACGGCAGTACCCGGAACTTTTACCTGGTATGCTTCACAAACCAATGCTACCGGTTGCGAAAGTGACCGCGTGGCTGTAACTGCAATCGTAAGGCAAACACCAACTGCCGATTTTACACAAACAATCGGTTACGCTTGTAATGATGATACCGTACATTTTCAGAATTTATCAACTGATGCAACAACTTACCTTTGGGACTTTAATGATGGTTTTACAGACGCTACTGCCAATCCATCACATGTATACGCCAATCAGAATACGTATTATGTAAAGCTAAAAGCCTATAATCAGTATTGTACAGATAGTGTTTCTAAACCGATTGTCATTACCCACCCTTTAATTGCAGCCTTTAATACCTCTGCCGATACATTGTGTGTAGGAAGCACGGTAACTTTTACCAATACTTCTACGGCCACCAATGTTTACAATACAGCTCCTTCTTACTACTGGAATTTTGCTGATGGTACTACATCAACTTTACAAAACCCTACGCATACTTACGGCGGCCCGGGTACGTACAATGTAATGATGGTCGTAAAAAATGGCGTGCCTTGTACAGATACAACCTATCGTTTGATTTATATTGATTCGCTGCCACAAATATCATTCACCATGAGTGATACTGCTATATGCCAAGGACATAAAATCAATTTTACAGGAACTTATGTACAAAGTGGTCTGGACAATATCCAGTGGAACTTTGGAGATAGCCCTGACCTGATCAGCAATGTAAATCCTGCACAGCACGCTTATGAAACACCGGGAGTTTATAATGTTACATTGTATGGCAATTACAGAGTATGTCCTGATGTATCCACTACGGCGCAGATAAGAGTAAAAGCGCTTCCGGTAATCAATCTTGGCAGCGATACTGCTCTTTGCCTGGATGGAAAAGCAATAACCGTAACGGACAATATAAATGCTTCAAATGCATCAGCTACATGGCTATGGAATACCGGAGATAAAACATCGTCCATACAAGTGAAACATGATGGAACCTACACTGCAACAGTAACTATCGGTCAATGTTCTACATCGGATGAGATCGTTGTGCACAAAGATTGTTTCATAGATATTCCAAATTCCTTTACGCCAAATGGTGATGGTGTAAACGATTATTTCTTTCCGAGGCAATACTTATCAAATGGTGTAGCCGGGTTTAATATGACTGTTTATAATCGTTGGGGGCAAAAAATATTTGAAACCCAAAATCCTTCAGGACGTGGCTGGGACGGAAAATTCAATGATAAAACGCAACCGGTCGGTGTTTATATTTATGCTATAAAAGTGGTTTTGAAAAATGAACGCATCGAAGAGTATAACGGCAACGTAACCTTATTGCGCTAAACATTTAAGTTAAAAAGAGGGCTGATCTTTTCACAGGATCAGCCCTTTCTTTTACCCTTATAATTTCTGAACTTTGCAAATATGTTACGAATAGGTTTTGATGCTAAAAGAGCTTTCCTGAACAATACCGGCCTCGGCAATTACAGCAGATCTGTAATCACGTCATTAGCTTCATCATTCCCTGAAAACGAATACTTCCTTTATACTACCAAACAGATAAATAATAGCAGAACCGCCGGCATGCTTGACCGTCCGGGAGTTATAATAAGAACGCCGGCTATTCCAATATTAAAATCCCTATGGAGAAGCAGGTTTGTGGTAAATTGTCTGATTAAAGATGAAATTGATCTCTATCATGGATTAAGCCACGAAATACCGGTTGCCATACAAAACACTTCAATAAAAACGGTAGTAACTATACACGATCTTATTTTCTTAAGATATCCGCAATATTATAAACCTGCTGATCGGAAGATCTATGAGATGAAATTCAGGAATGCCTGCAAAAACGCTAATAAAATTATTGCCATAAGCGAACAAACCAAACGGGACATTATTCATTATTTCGGGACAGATGAAGCAAAAATAGAAGTTGTGTACCAAAGCTGTGATCCATCATTTGCTCAAAAATATACTGCGGATCATTTAACCGGCATTAAAGAAAAATACCGCCTTCCTGAAAAATTCCTATTGAATGTGGGCACCATTGAAGACCGGAAAAACCTGATGTTGATTGTTAAAGCACTTTCAGAAGTTCCGGAAGAAATCAAACTTGTCGTTATCGGGAAAGAAACACCATATGCTGGAAAAGTAAAAAAATATCTGTCAGAACATCAGCTTGAAAATCGTGTTATTTTGCTGAAAGATATACCGTTCCATGATCTGCCTGCTATCTATCAGCTTGCAAAAATTTTCATTTACCCTTCTGAATTTGAGGGCTTTGGCATTCCTGTTCTTGAAGCCTTAAATGCTGGTGTGCCGGTAATAGCAGCAACCGGTTCCTGCCTGGAGGAAGCTGGCGGGCCATCAAGTTTATACGTGCCGCCTACCGATCATAAAGCATTGGCAAAAGCAGTGAATAATATTTTGCAGGATTCCAGGCTGGGCGAGGATATGATTGTTGCAGGAAAATTATATGCAGAGCAGTTCAAAGAAAATGCGCATGCAGAAAACCTGATGCGCATTTACAAAAATCTATTAGCTCGATAGTATTTATTTCGGCTCCTGGAAACGAATATCTTTTACAAATTCTTCATCATTCAAAGTATTCAGAAACGCTTTCAAATCCTCTTTCTCAACTGCCGTTAAAGGAATGCCGGAAGTTAAAGAAGGATCCAGATTAGGCGTCTGATGAATTCCTGTTGAATAATGTTCCAACACCTGATCAATAGAGGTAAACCGGCCATCATGCATATAAGGTTTAGTGTATTTCAGATTGCGTAACGAAGGCACCTTAAATTTATAATAACTGGAAGGTTGATCAGGAGTAATAACACCTCTTCCGCTATCAATTACACCTTTGGTATTGGGAATCAGCGCCAGGCCATTATTCCTGAACGTAAAATCGCTGAACAATGGTTCTGTGTGGCAGGAAGAACACTTGCTTTTGAATAAATTCAAGCCATTCTGTTCCTGTGTTGTAAATGTCGCGCCACTTTCATTACGCATATGTTTATCATACTTTGAATTTGACGAGACCATCAATCCCATAAATTGAGCCAGCGATCTTGCAACTTTTTGGGTAGTCACTTCTTCAGATCCAAAAGCATCTTTAAACAATTGTCTGTAACCGGCATCAGCCTGTAATTTGCTCACAATGTTCACCAACGTTTCGTCCATTTCCAAAGGATTGGTAATAGGACCAAAAGGTTGAAGTTCAATATGATTTACACCACCATCCCAAAAGAAGCTGGTGTGCCAGTTTAAGTTAAAAAGAGCAGGAGAATTTCGGGTCCCGATTCTCTCTTCAATACCATGGCTCACATCATGGTCTATTTGCGAAAAAGCTGCAAATGGCTGATGGCAAGATCCACAGGAAACGGTATTGTCTTTTGATAATTTAGTTTCGAAAAATAATTTCCGTCCTAGTTTGAATCCTTCTTTGGTTAAAGGATTCTGCGAAAAATTATAAACCGGAACCGGCCAGTCAGCAGGGATTTTAAACTCAATACCTGTCAGGGAAGGGTCGCCCGGATCAGGGGTTTCTATCGGGTTATCTTTTTTACAGCTATAAAAAACGGATATAGTAGCGCAAAATGCTATTATACTTGCCTGAATTATTTTCCCTTTATTCTTCAAAATCATATGTACTACTTATAAAGAGAAATTAATTCTGCACGTGAGAAACGGTAAGAGAGTTACTGAAATTATCAGCAAGAGTTGAGGCAGCTTTTCCTGGTGAGTTTACCTGGCTAAGCTCACCGAATTTAATAAGATTTGGTGATTCAAACCACTTCAACACATCCGACTTAAAAGTAACCTTTGAAGTTGAATTATTGCCTACAACAAGTTGTTGGGGTAAGGTAATCGTTACTTCACGTAACACATTTAGTGGCCCTGAATACCCACCAAGATGGAAAGAAAGTTTGCCATCAGCAGTTGAGGATTGAGGTGATGTCCCTTCAACCTTAGCCATAATATATCCGGTATTCCAGGTCCAGAACATGCCATGCATTGGATCCAAAGCGCCAGTTTGTGCGCCACTTACATTCCGGATGCTATCTACACCCAGTAACACTTTTATTGCTGTATATGTTCCTGCCGGAACATTGGAGATACTAAAAGAAAACGAAGATGGGTTTTCTGTATCAATTAAATAATAACTTTCAGGTACGGCGTATTCAGTGCCATTGCTATTTACGAACTTCAGGTTACTAACGTAATATTTATACGTAGAGACACTAAAAGAATCACCATTCGCATTTACGTAAGGAAACCCGGTCACGGAAACACTCAAAGGTTGACTGCCAACGTAATTCTGAAATTCAACAGCAACATTGCCTTTCTGTCCTGAAACTACCGTATCGTCTTTTTTACAACTATTTAAAATGCTGAGTGAAGCCGCAGCCAAGCATAAAAATTTAAATTTCATCTGTATTGGTATTTTGAAAAAAGTCAATAAAGATATACCATTTTAACGATATATACCAACCATTTCATCACCATTACTTTTCTTAAATCCGCGGTACATTCCTTCGGAATTGAAAGTCATGGAAATATTACCTTGTTTATCAATCGCAATAAGTCCGCCTTCTCCGCCTATATTGACAAGATCCTTCATTACAACCTGTTCGCAAGCTTCGTCCAAAGTACTTTTATTATATTTCATCATACAATGTACCTGGTGAGCGACTACCTGTCTGATAAAGAATTCGCCATGACCAGTGCAGGATACAGCACAAGTTTCATTGTTTGCATAAGTACCAGCACCAATTATAGGCGTATCTCCTACCCTGCCATATTTTTTATTAGTCATACCGCCGGTACTGGTAGCGGCGCAGATATTTCCTTCAGCATCAAGAGCCACAGCTCCTACGGTACTGAATTTGCGGTCACCGGAAGCACTATGATCCAGTTGCGTTCTGCCTGCTGCAAGGGCTTCTTTATATTGCTCATAGCGAAAATCATCATGGAAATATTGATCGTTTTCAAAAGCAATACCCTGTTGTTTTGCGAATGCTTCAGCACCCTCACCATTAAGGAAAACATGCTCCGATTGCTCCATTACTTCTTTAGCAAGCAGCACAGGGTTTTTTATATTTCGCAGGCTGGAAACCGCACCTGCATCGCATGTATCACCACGCATCACCGAAGCATCCATCTCGTGCTTGCCTTCATGATTAAATACAGATCCTTTTCCTGCATTAAATAAAGGGCAGTCTTCCAGCGACATCACAGCATTGGTAACAGCATCCAACGCCGTTCCACCATTTTCCAGAATAGTATAACCAGCCTCCAGTGCAGCCTTAAGCGCGTCCTCGTATTGTTTTTGTTTTTCTTCATTAAGTAAATGACGGGCTACAGTGCCTGCACCACCATGAATAGCTATAGCATACATAAAAATTCCTGTTTTAGTAAACGAAAATAAGCATTTAGCTAACGCCGCAGGATTTGCATTTCCATAAATTAGCCTTTAATTTGCAGTCATGAGTTTAATACATCTGATAGTAGGCGATGCTACAGCAAAGCCATTGATAGAGGCTGTTGCCCTGGATGAACATTTAAAAGGTGAAGTAATTGTACTGAAGGATATCCTGCACGTAGGCCCGTTGAAAACTGAAGGCATGACCTTTAGTGAAGGCAGAACAGCCTTCTGGAACAATGTGATTCCGGAAAAACAACATGATATACTTGTTGACGATCTGGAAAGGTTGATGGAAGTATCCAGCAGATTGTCCAATGACGAAGACCTGAAAATATGGTTTTGGATGGCTCCTACACCTGCCGATGTAACAGCATATTTCTGGTTACTGCATTTTCTGAAAAAACACCAGGGACGCTTCTCTGTTGTTAATATTAACGGGCTTCCCTTTCTCGATGAAAACGGCAAGTTATTTTATCCTGAAAGCATAGGACATATACCGGTAAAAGAAATGATAAAAGCCCGCAAGTTGGCCAGGGTTACCACACCTTCCGAATGGGAGACTGATGCTGATGAATGGCCAAGATTGATAGAAGAAAATGCCGGATTGCGTATACTTCAAGGCGGCAAAAAACTGTCAGGTCACCCTATTGATCATTATGATATTTTGCTTTTAACTTTTATTACCGCTCAAAATCAAAAAGCGACTAAAGTGGTAACCCAGGCTTTAAGTAAACATAAATTACCAACCGGAGATATATTTTTACATTGGCGCTTACGCGTCATGGCAGAGTTGGGTGAGATTGAGATGAATAAAGGAGATGTGAAGCTTAAAGGAAAAAACAATACTGACGAAGAAGAAAATAGTGAAGACAACGTTGATTAGCAAATAGCAATATCTCTACCATTAAAAAAAAGAAAACATGGTTACTATTACTCCATTGGATAAAATCGGGTCTGATGACAGAGGATATACTTATGAATACTTTCATGAGCGCTATGGAAGGCATTTAGTTTGTTTCAGAAAAGCGGAAAGTATTAGTGGCAGGCATTATCATACCGGTACGTCGCTCACAAAAAATCCAGAGATCGTTATATTGGCTCATGGAACACTGATGCTCAACTATAGAAAGGTAAACAGCAAAGAGTTGATGAACACTCTTGTAGAGGGACCAGCAAAAATCGAAATTCTTCCGTACGTGTGGCACGAAATGATTGCACTTACAGATTGTGCTTTTATAGAACTGAACTCACTTTCAGAACATGAGGCGGATACTTTTAATGATGACCTCCCTGTTTAATGATTATCGCTATTTTCGTAGAGGAAGATGCACTTCATCTCCTGAATATAAAGTCCTAACTTTATTGTACGATTAATGCTATCATAAATGACCAAATCATACCTTACCGGCCTTTTAATTTTAATTTTTGGTATTCAAGCTTCGGCCCAGAACGCGCAATATGCTTTCCGTGTATTTTTTAAAGATAAAAACGAAACAATACATACCCTTTCCAATCCGCTAGAGTATCTTTCCCAACGTGCACTGGACAGAAGAAACAAATATAATATAGCTACCGACAGTACAGATCTTCCAGTTGTAAAGACTTATGTAGACAGCGTTCTTACACTAACAGAAGGCGTTCTTCATCTCACTTCGCGCTGGCAAAATTCTTGTGTCATTCTGCTGGAAGATTCTGTGAATATACTCGCCTTGCAAAATATTTCTTTTGTAAAGAGCTTTAAAAAAGTTGCTTATTACAATAACGGACTTCATCAAAGGCCTGGCACACCTGATTCTTCAAGCACAGGTAATAAGCCTACAGATTTTGATGAAACCTTTTACGGAGCAGCATGGACACAAATACATCTTTGCGATGGGGAATACCTGCATCAGCAAGGTAAAATGGGCGAAGGAATATTGATAGCAGTAATCGATGTAGGTTTTACAGGAGTCAATACTGTTTCCGCTTTCGACAGTATGTTTCAACAGAACAGATTAATGGACACCTGGAATTATATTTATGACACTGCAGATGTATTCGGATATGGCGAACATGGCCGCCAGGTTCTTTCCAGCATGGCTTCCTACCTACCCGAAACCCATGTAGGCACAGCGCCCAAAGCTATGTATGCTTTGTATGCAACAGATGCCCTTACATCCGAACAGGCAATAGAAGAAGATAACTTTGCTGCCGCAACTGAACGTGCCGATAGCCTGGGTGCGGACCTGATCAGTACTTCGCTTGGTTATAATGAATTTGATGATCCTGCAGATTCCTATAGTTATAGTGACCTTGATGGTAATACCACCATTACTGCCAAGGCAGCAAATGCAGCAACAAGAAAAGGAATCATGGTAGTTGCGAGTGCGGGCAATGAAGGCACTAATTCCTGGCAACATATTCTTACACCCGGAGATGCTGATAGCGCTATGACTGTAGGATCAGTAAATGCACTAAAAGTACATGCTGCAACATCGGGGAAAGGGCCAAATGCAGCCGGCACTTTGAAGCCCAATGTGAGTGCCATGGGTGTATCAGCTTCTGTAATTTCTGGTACAGGAAGTGTTGGCACGCAAACCGGAACATCTTTTGCCACGCCTATACTTGCCGGGCTCACAGCCTGCCTCATGCAAACTGATCCTTCTTTATCTCCTCTTGAAATGCGAAGCCTAATTGAATCTGTATCAGACTCATTTGCCACACCTACTAACAATATCGGTAATGGGGTACCTGATTTCAAGAAAGCTTACGATCAGATAACCGCCGTGGAGGAAATTATCCGGGTCAAAGATGCTTTTAGTTTATACCCTAATCCAGCTACGGATAAAGTCTTCATCTCTGCAAAAAATTACAGTGGCACATTGACCTTTGCTATCTATGACCTGCAAGGCAGAATGGTGCAACAAGGAAAAGTAAAAACGGCTGAAAGCATTACTGTATCAACCCTTCAGGATGGTATGTATTTATTGAAAATGAACAATGGAAAAGCGTACCAGGTCAATAAATTAATTATCCGTTAGGCCCTACGGAAAATAGCAATAAACATGCAATCAGCTTTTTGCTCAATTCCATTAATGACCTGCTGGTGAATCAGCTCAAGGCCAGTGTTATGTAATAGTCTTTCCACTACATCTTCATTCTCCTGCCTAAATATACTGCAGGTAACATAAGCCAATATGCCACCGTCTGCAACATGCTTGCTTGCATTGTATACTATGGGGTATTGCAGTTCTTCAAATTTCTTCAGCTGATCGTCTTTAAAAAAAAGAAACTGCTCCGGAGTTCTTGCCCAGGTACCGCTACCGCTGCAAGGCACATCGCAAAGTACAAGATCAAATTTTTGCGAGCCGATACTGGCTGCTACAGCCATTGCATCTGCACTATTTACGACTATGGTTTTTGTTTTATGCAAACCATACAAACGGAAGCGCATTTTTAGGTTATGTAAAATAGTTTCTCTTATATCGGAAGCGAGCAAGCTGAATGGAGGCAATTTATCTTTTAGTAAAATAGATTTACCACCTGCACCGGAACAAACATCCCATACTGTTGCAGGTTGCTTCGCTACTTTCATTAATTGATACATACTAGCCTGTGAAGCCCAATCCTGTACTGTGTATGCGTCTTCCGGTAAAAACTTATCAATAGCGGTACCATTATCCAACATGATACAATCCTGTTCATTATTTTCCTCAATAGTCGTTACTACATAAGGCATATTTTGTTGCTCTAATAAAGCCAATACATGCTCTCTCTCTTTTCTTACCCTGATAAATAATTGTGGCTGTTGCCACATGGACTTCAGCCAATGTTGTTGTGATATTGAAGGTGAAAGCGGCGACTGGATTGATGTTACGATATCGGGTTCTATAAAATTCTGCCGTTTATCTTCAAGATAAGGCTGGAGCATTTTACCAAGAAATACATTTGTGCTTTTACACAGCAGATATCCATAAGTAACCACTTCCATTGCAGAAGACACATCCCGGTAAAAAGATTTACACCGGTAATACAAGAATGCCGCCTCTGACAATGCTCTGCGATCACGTGAACCTAATTTGGGGTATGCCCTGAAATAGTTACGCAAAAAACCGGGTAAAGGCGGATGACCTTCATAAGTATCTATAATACGCTCCAGGTGATCTTTTAAAAAAGACATTGTATAGTTAAAACTGATTGTAATTATTAGAAAAAACAAGGCTTGGTCTTAGTCCTTGTGTATGAATACAGTATGCAAATTTGAGCCATTTTTATTGATTAATTCCCATTTTCAGGAAAAAGATGCGTAAACAATAAAGATCAGGATTTGTACTAGTTAGCGAACTAAATCTTTTGCGTTATGGATTATACAATTCAAAAACCGGAAACAACAACCCATCAGAATAACCTGTTAATTGCCAAAGGAACATTGGCAATAGTTTGGGGAGTAGCTGCATTGCTGGGCGTTTTGATTAATCCAATGGCACTTATTATTTCTTTTGGTATCCTCAACTTTGCGGCTGCTGTGCTTACATTTTTATATGCCTATAACAACCGGCATTTGAAGATAGCCCACCAATGGCTATTACTGGAGGGATTGGTAGAGTTCGTAGCAGGTGTTGTGTTTACCTTTTTTGTACCTGATGTAGAGCATTTTCTTAGGTATATGAGTTACGGTATCATCTTCATCATTACCCTGCAGTTTATTTATGGTTATACTTTGCTGCTTATGGAGCGTTTTAGTGCAAAGAACATGCTGATGCGCTTTATAAGTGTATTAGTGGGTACTGTTATTGCCGTAGGCCTATTGGCTAATGTTTTCAGCCCTGTCGCATCGTTTGTAATGGTGGGTATATTCTCCATCATTTATGGACTATTGAACATGCAGTTTGCAATCAAACTTAAAAACGTCATTTTAGGAAAGGTTGAATAATATTCAATCTACCATTCTAAAATCAGAGGGCGCAAATTGCGCCCTCTGATTTTAGAATGGATATCCTATGGCCAGATTGAAGAACAGGTTTTCTTTACGCCAGTCGGGGTCTCCAAAATGGATATCATTCAGCTTCCAGCGATCGCCTTCAGGGAACCATGGTTTACGTATAGGAAAGGCAAAATCCAAACGTATCAGCAAGATTGAAAAATCGAGACGTATACCTAAACCAGCATCTACTGCAAGTTCTTTATAGAAGCTACCCGTAAACTTACCGCCCGGGAAATCGGGATTATCACGCAAGAGCCATATATTACCGGCATCTACAAATGCGGCGCCTTCTATAAACTTGTATAGCTTCGCTCTGTATTCCACGCTTAATTCCGTTTTCACATCACCCAACACTTCAAAAATGGAATCTGTTCCTTTCAGATATTGCTCGTTGAATGTTCCGGGTCCCACCAACCTTGATGGAAATCCACGAAGACTACTACTTCCACCGCTAAAGAATTGTTTGATATTGGGCAATCTGGAAGAGTTGCCATAAGCATATCCATAGCCGAATAAGGCACGGGCTGCTAATACCGTTTTCGGAGTAAGATTCCTGTAATACCTGAAATCTACCTGAGCTTTTATGTATTGGGCATAATTAGAATTAAATATCTTTTTAGGAGCGTCAAGTTTAGCGCCCTGAGCAATACCTACAAGATTTCCTGAAAGATCTATAGAGCCATTAAAATAAAAGTTATTGGTTCTTTCCACACCATCAAGTTGTGTATTAAAAGTATATTCATAAGTAGGGCCGAAAATGATACCATTGTAAACAAGATTGCTTAAATTAAATTGGCTCATATCCGCTCCTTCGAGAGTGTCTGTTCTGACAAAAGTAATATTGAATGGATACAACTTGTGATCTTTCCTGATCTCTTCTTTCCAATTATATCCAAACGCAAAATTAAGTGAGTTGATCTGGTAGGCCTTTGCACGTAAAGAATAGTTGTAAGCAACAGACATTATAGTTCTCGGAATGTACATTCCAGAAGGTTTAATATTCAGAAACGGGATGATATAACGGGGAACATTAAGATTGGCTTCTACTCCTGCATTATAGGCATTCGGGCGTTCTGTTTTACCACCATATTGCGCTTCAAAACTCCCTGAAAGCTTTACCGTAAATATCTCAGCACCCCGAAAAAGATTCTTATTCCTCCAGCTGATAGAACCTCGCACACCGCCTCTGCTATCATTCTGCGTAAAACCACCCACCTCTCCATTGAAAGATTTTTTGGCATAGGGTGTAAGCAAATAAGTAACATCAAGTAAATTTCTAAAAGTATCTTTTACCAGAGTAAATTCATTTTTCACAAATTTAAAAGCACCTAATGTTACCAACCTGTTCAATGATATATTCTGATCCTTCTTTGTATATAATTCACCCGGCTTGAACTGCATAGCCTGGTAAAAAACATATGGTCTGTAAGTTTGCCTGCGATCAACAATTTGAAAATCTTCAAACTTAAGGGTATCGCCCACACCTCTTACATTACTACGCGAGGTAGTGTCACCTGCATCTCTGCTCCGGCCACTTCTGTTGCCGCCGCTTAATCTGTAATTGGGGAAAATGGTTACAGTATTGATCTCATATTGCTTGTATGCATTCCTGGGTATCTCATTATACTTTATTTTCAGGATAAGGTCCGTCAGATTTTTACCTATTCCGGTATCTGCATCAATGAGCATATACTCCGGCGAGAAATAATAGTACCCTTTATTTTTTAAATGATTGTCGATACGTATCCGTTCATCTTTTATAGCCTGAAAATTATAAGGATCGCCGGGTTTAAGCAGCGATTTGTCTTGTGTTTCAATAATATCTTTTGCCAGTTTTGAGCTATCACTTTTTTGATAAGTCACATTCCTGATATAGGTTCTGGGCCCTGTAGTTACATCAAAGCGTATATTTGTTTTCTTCTTTTTTGTTACTTTTTCGCCAGTAGATTCAGCGTAGAAGTAACCATAATTCTGTAAAATATTTACAAGTACTTTATTGTTTCCATCAACATTCACATCACTTCCCAGCACCGGAGGTTCGCCAATTTTATTGCGCAGCCAATTACGAAAACCTTTTTCCTTTTTAGGAACACCGGCAATATTATATAAAGTAAGTTTTAAGCGGACAACAAGAAAAGAAGAATTGGGCCTCGGACGAACAGATTCTTCCAGTTCCGTTTCAAGCGCCTTTCTATCAGCTGAAGAGGCAACGGTATCCAGTATTTTAACCTTACTACCTAAATACAACGATTCATTTTCGGCTAGATACCTCGAATTGCTGCATGACATAGCATGCACTACATATAAAACCAAAAGAGAACCGTAAAGATATCTGCTATGCCTCAACATTATTTTTTATTGATTTTTACTCCTGTATTTTCCACCTGAAAATTCCAATAGTTAGTTCACCTTTTCATTACCGGTTTTCCCTTCTGCCGCCCTTTGGGCTTCCATCTTCTTGCGGTACTTTTCCATATTGCGGAAAATATATTTGAACCTGTTGTACTCCAGTGTCAGCCTGAAACTTACACCGGTTTCTATTACATAACCATCAATTATATTTTGCAATTGGTTTACCCGATAGGCCCGCACCAGGTACTTACCATCTTTGGTTAACCGATAGTCTGCAGATAAATTTCCGGGAATGAGGCTGCTCTGTTGTGTTTGAGCTTGCTGTCCTTCCAATTGAAAATCGTTACCTACAGTGATGTTCAGCCTGTCATTAAATAATCGTTTGGAAGCAGATATGTTCAAATCTGTCCGGTTAGATTTCTGGCCTGTTGAATAATCTTCAGATGATTCAAGCCCTACGTTCAGTTCGAAGCCTTGTACCAACTGACCCGCTATAGTGTTTAATTGATCGCTAAGAAAACGGCTGGCGCTTTGACGGGCAGCATATTCAAGTCCGACACCTGAACCAGATGCGAACGGATCGTCGGCAATAAAACGGCCCAATATCAAAGCAGCAAAAACCTGTTTATTCAAAACAGATGGGTCGTTCCGGATCTCTACCAGTTTACGTTGTACCTGTTCTGCTACGGAGGTGCTTACCACATTATCCTTATCATCAGGCAATACAATATCAAATGAAATATCCGGCTTCATGATCTTACCTTTTAGTTTTAGTAAAACTTCAAAAGGTAATCTTTGCCGGTAATAGTTAAGTTCAGATTGATCTACTTGTTTCTCAACCAATTCGTATGGCGCAATATTTGCTGAGTAAGCTGCTGTAATATCTACTTCAGCATCCAGAGGATCGCCTGAAAGGGATATCATACTTCCTGATTGAATTTTGAATTTACGTCTCAGGAAATTATAGTTTAATTCATAATAGCCATCATCAAGTGTATAAGTACCGGTAAGCCCTACTGTTCCATCAGGGCCTATAAAGGTATTCAGATTAGCTTCACCCTTTACCTGTAGATTATCACCGGTAACGGGATCGATCACTACATTAAAGATGGCATTCTTTTCGATCCCGACATTTACATTCATAGATGCACTACGGGACATACGCATATTCTTTGCGGTGATGATCTGGGTACTGTCAATAAACGTGGTATCCCGGCTATCAATAAACCGTACAATACCTTCGGTAGCCTGCACACCGGGACCGTAATCGATCATGGCGTAGGTAAGCCTGGTACTATCATGAATGGTAAGTTCTCCATCAATTTTAGGTGCTGTAGCCAGGCCTTTTACATTAAGGTTGGTGCTTACAATCAGCTTGCCATAAAACAATTCATTATCCCTTTTTGTAGAGTTTACCGCCGTCCATTTTTTAGCCTTCACCGTAAGGTCCAGAAAATATTTGGTAAAATCACGTGTACGGATTCTACCATCAATTACTGCTTCTTGTCCGGCTTTATCTTTTATGGTAAAATTATTAAGCAACATTCCTTCTTTGGTAAAAGTGATTTGCTCTGCCGGCATACTGAATGGTGAGTTCAGCGTAGCTACTGTTGTAGTTATTTGATCGGTATGCAATTCACCCAACAACTTTGGTCTTGCAGTAGTTCCCGAAACATTAACCTTACCTCTTATAAAGCCTGAACTATTTTTCAAAGACCCGAAAGTAAGGCCCTGTATACTTTTTAAGCTTAGCGCATTTACATTCAGGTCAAATTTAAATTCATTACTATCTACAGGTTGTAAAAAGTAATTTCCCTGTAGTACAATATCATTTTCATTGCCTGATAATTTCAACAAAGCATCATAAACATTTTCTGTTTCGTTCTTAGCGTTTAACTGCAAGGTACCCACAGGTTCGTTATAAGCAACAAGGTTGTTGATAGAAGCATCAGCATTCACCTTCGGGAAAGAATCACTCAGATCGACCCTGGCATTTACATTAAGACTGCCATCGGCTACAAGTGTATCTCTGCTTATCATCCGGGTAAGGTTGGATAAAGCAAAATTTTTGATGGTCAAGGTAAAAGGTGACTTTAAGTCTGCCTGTTCACTTTGAAGCTGTATGGATTCATTGCCCTTATTCATGGCAAAGTCTTTGATGTAAAAACCTTCCTTGCCTAACACGATCCTGTTTGCAGGATTAACATCCCAACGTTGGTAATCAAGTAATATACCTTTATACATTCTTATGTAAGTAAGACTAGAATCATTACTCATATCATGATTGATAGCTCCCCCCAATGCGAACTGATCTTTACGCGCAGAATCTTTAATAGTGATCTTAGTATAAATACTATCGTTACGCAGGCTACCTGTAATAGACGGATACCACAACTGCAATTGCCCCTGGCTGAAACACTTTAATGAAGCAGCATAGCGTAAGGTATCACCGGCCTCATATATTTTTACGACACCACTATCTATCCTGTTTGTACCATTTATAATCCTGGGTAAATAAGCATCAACGTTAAAAGTAGATGGGTTTATAACTGCAGCAACTTTTATGGTATCAAAAGGTTTAAGATCGGGCATCCAGGTTTTCAATATAGGACGATAGGTTGCATTCGCAGTCAAGGTCATATCATAATTCTGAGGTGCTTTAAAAGACGTGTCAGAAATATGGTAATGATTATTAACATGGCTCATTGCAGCATTACCTATTTGCGTAAGCGGGATACGACCATTAAGATTGACATGAAGAATGTTGGAGGCATTCAGATAAATATTCTGAATGCTGTCTGCATCTGGTTGTGAGCGGAAAATAATGCTGTCTAGGTTCAGGTTATACCCCGCCATTTTTATACGGGGTTGAGCATAGGTCAGTGTACCACTTGGATAATCAGGATTCAGGCTTTCAAAGTCGGCATTGATCTGGCCTTGTATCTGCATAGTGTCGCTGTACAGTTGCAGGGCCTGGGCATTAAAGTTTGTAATATTAAGATCGGCTTTTAAGGCTGGATATTTACCATTAAGATCTGCAAGCGCTTTCAAGGTAAAATTCAGATTGGGATCTGACGAGCTGCCTGTTATATCTGCAATTTTATTGGAAAGATTTCCGGCCAGGTGAATGGAACTGTAGTCGTAATTCATAGCCCAGGCGGAAAGTATATTGGCATCAAATGTGGTATTCATTTTATTGACGTCAAAGCTGGTACCTTGAGCTACAGCATTCATGGTTACTTTACCTACAAGAGTATCCTGGCGTAATATCTTGCCGATATTCAGACCGTTTGTGGTAATGGCAAGATCATACTTTTCTTTGCCTTCGCCGGGTGACATAAATAGAAACCCTTTGACTGTGGCATCACCATCGGAGGTCTTAATAGTTACATCAGGACGATAATCCATTGTTGTTCCGGCAAGATGTCCGGACATAAAAAACCATTCCGGAACCCGTACTTGTCTTTTTATGCTATCCGGTATAAAAGGTGCAACATCTTTGTAAGTACTTCTAAGCTTTGCAATGTCAAGGTCGTAGTACAATTTATCAGCATCCGGCAAGCCATTCAATTTTCCTTTCAGTGCTATTTCAGTACCGGTCAGGCCGCTCACTGCAAAGTCGTTAATTACAAGGGCATTCAGGAAGCCTTTAAGATTGGCAGTAAGCTGAAATTGCTGGCCATCGTAAGGGGTAAGCATGTAGCGTTGCTCCGGCAACATAAAAAGTAAAATGTCTTTAATGCTAACCTTGCTTTTTTTCAAAGCAATATTCAACTGCATTTTATTCATTTCCTTTTGCAGCGCAGC
This sequence comes from Taibaiella sp., assembly GCA_041660405.1. Taxonomy (GTDB): domain Bacteria; phylum Bacteroidota; class Bacteroidia; order Chitinophagales; family Chitinophagaceae; genus Taibaiella. The sequence goes on from JBAZWL010000002.1 coordinate 172,566, forward strand.
AATGGAAGGATATTTTACTTCTATCTTGTCTTGCAGTACTGTTCCCGGCGTGAGCAGGTACATGTCATTTAGTTGTGCACCCTGGTTGTGGTACAAAAATTTAGTACGGAACTCTATAATATCAAGACCACTCTGTTCTGTAAGTGCCAGGTGTTTCAGGTTACCGCTTATGGTATCTGTACTATAATATATTTTTTCTCCGTTGAAGGACAGTCCCTCAAAATTCAGATGAGAATAGTCCATACCAGCTTTTTGTTTGGGTACCGCATTATCATCAAAAACAAAACCAATCTTATTCAACATCAGGCTGGAAGCTACTACCCTCCAGTTATTGGTGCCAACTGAATCTTCGGTGGCTTCATCTATATCTTCCGCTACTTTTGCAGCAGTATGTGGTTTGCCCATGGCTACACTGGACTGTACGTTTTCCAACTGGAATTTTTCTATATCTACAAATTGTTCCTGAAGCCCGAAACGATTGATCTTAGCATTCAACAAGCCTACATTAATACCAAAGAACATAGAATCCTGTTTGCCAAGAAAGGCAAACTTCACGTCATCAAAATGAACCTTATCAACAACCAATTGAAAATCTGTTGTGGCAGAAGTATCTTCTGGTTGTGGTGGCAGGTAAGATGTATCTGTAGCGAAATAACTTTGTAATTGGCCTACAGTAAATTCCTTCACCTCGAATTTCATCTTTTCAAGATCAATCTTGCGTGGGCGTAGCACCAGGTTACCCAGGTTCATTGAAAAATAAGTTCCGCCTGTGCCATCATCATAACGCAGCCGTATATTTTTAAGGGCCACTTTGTTGATATCAATTTGCATCGGCTTGGAAGTAGTGTCCTCCGGCTGTGTTACGGTTGTGGTATCAGTACCGGCAAAAGCTTCAATGATAAAATTATAATTGAAAGTAGTATCCGGAATAGTACGGTAGATATGAGCATTAACGCCTTCCAGCAATAAATTATCGACCGAGAGTTTTCCTTTTATCAATGCAAACATGTCCAGGTCTACTGCAAGCCGCTGAACATTCATCAGGGTATCATTTTTTCTATCTTTTACCAGTACACCTTCCAGCAGAAACATATCCGGGATCGAGTAATCCAGGTTTGCGATTACGATCTCGGTCTTGAGTTTATTTTTAAGATATTTGACCGCCTGCTGACGCACAACATTTTTACCCCATGGCGTTTGAAGAAACACAATGATGAGGATAAGCAGCAAAATTATGCTACCTAAAATATATAGTATGATTCTGAAAAGACGACGCATCAATAAGTATAGGCAAAAATCGCAAATCTATATAAAAGCAATTGATTAAAAATAGACAAAAGCCGGAAATATTCCGGCTTTTGTCTATTGTATATCTGTTTCCGTTTGGGTAACAGTTAAATTGTGATCATCGCCATTGTTATGATACAGCGGTAATCGTACATAAAATGTTGACCCTTCATTTTCCACTGTCTCGAACCATATCGTTCCATTACTATTTTCCACCATATTCTTTGTCATCGGTAAGCCTAAACCAGTACCAGATGACTTTGTAGTGAAATATGGAAGGAATAACTTCTCCTGCATATTATCAGGAATACCACTCCCATTATCCTTGATTTTTATAACAATATTACCCTCTTTTTGTTCATAAGAAACAGTCACCTTACCATCTCTGGTATCATCAATAGCTTGTATAGCATTTTGAATAAGGTTGGTAAATATTCTGAGAAAATAACTTTTATCCATCAAAATATGCAGACTTTCATCGCCTGGTTCCAACGCTACATTTAGCTTATCATCCTGTGGGAATAAATTGATCAGTGATTGCAGGCTTTGCCACAGGTTCAATACTTCCGGGTTGGCTTCCGGCATTTTTGCAAAATTTGAAAACTCCGTAGCGATCAGGTTAAGGTTTTCGATTTGCTCAATCAATGTTACAGACACCTTTGAAGCCAGCTTATCTATATCCGGCCTGCCATTCAGAATGGCTTGCTGTAAGTATTGAATGTTCAGCTTCATAGGTGTAAGCGGATTTTTAATTTCATGCGCTACCTGTCTTGCTATTTCACGCCATGCTTCTTCGCGCTCTGTACGTGCAAGCCTGGCGGCCATAGCTTCTACTTTACGCATCATTGCATTGTATTCTTTAACCAGGATACCGATCTCATCTTTATAAGGCCATTCAATGTATTCATTGTGCCGTAACCTGATATTACGGAATTGATCTATCAATAGTCTGAAAGATCTGATAATGCTGTTGGATATGATAATAGCACAAATACCCGACAGGAAGAATACAATAGTATATACATTGATAAGTGCCACCAGTACATTGGATATTTCATTCTTGCGTTCCGGGCCTGAAGCATAGTATGGCAGATTAACATAAGCAAGTATCTTATCGTCTTTACCTCTGATCGGCGTATAGACGCTTTGGTACTGAAGATCACCTATTTTATCTTCTATCATCAACTCCGACTGGTCGCCACGGCGAAGAGAAAGGAATACTTCCCGCTTCATATGTTGCGATATCAGGCCTTTTTTAAATAGTTGTAACTGTGAAGTTGCTATCAGTTTTCCTTCTCTGTTAAAGAGATTAATATCTGCACCTTGTTCTTCTGCCAGGGCATTCAGCTTATAGCTCAGGTCGGAATAAGCAGAGAAAAAACCGGCGGATAATTCATTAAAATCATAACCCTGTTCTTCCGAAAATTTAAGAATATTCTGAGTGTAGAAAAACAAGATACTTTGCAGATTCCTGTGTTGACTTTCCTTGTATTTATTATTTAAAAAAGACAGCGTGATGATACCTACTACGAGCAAGGAAACAAAAACCGTAACCAATATCGTTAGGTTTATTTTGGCACGTATAGTAAAGTTAGCCGTGTTCAGAAAGAATTTTAATTTGCCCGGATAGAACATTAAGTGCCTCATCAAAAACAATAAGGCAGCCAACACCAACAACACGCCCAGCACATAACTGAAGAGTGATACAATATTGGTAAGCAGGTTTCTTTTATAAACTACCTTTATCAATTCATTTCCCGGAGCGCGTACCAATAATGTTGAACTGGTCAGGGTTTCATCCTGAAAAGTAAATTCCTTGCCAGGAATATTATCCTTGTTTACATAAGGGAATATTTCTTCCCCAACCTGTGTCCACAAAATGTTGTTGCGATAGACAGCATAAGAATAGTTGTCGTAATACTGCTGGTCTGTAGGGTTATTTTTCTTCTCCAGGAAAGACCTTCGGCTGGTAAGTTCAGGACTCTTGTCTACAGCAATATCTACACCTACATACCCTACTGTATCCTGCTCTTTTATTATGGGGCAAAGAAACCAATACATGTGGTTACTCTCCATTACACTGAGTACATTTACAGTACCGAATGTGAACTTGCTGCCAGAAATACTGTCTGCAATAGACATCAGCATTTCATCGGCCTTATCTGCCTGGTATATTGGCTTTCGGAGCCGGTCATAGTAATAGATATTGGTCGCATATTCTTCCGAATAATCAGAGAGATAGTGATAGAGAATATACTTACTGATCCTGTTTCGCTGTTCCATGTTGCCGGCATGCAGAAAATCCATTACCATGGTATCTTTCATCAGGCCTTCAGATATTTCTATAAAACTATATTGCACCAATCCTTCATCCTGTTGTTCCTCTTTAATGGCAAACAGTTTACGCAAATCTTTCTCTTTGGAATAATTGAAAAAGAAAATTTCCAGGGTGATCCAGGAACACAAAATAGCAAACCATATATACGTTGAAGATGCGATAGAGAAGCCGCTGCTTTTTACAGGTTTTTGCAAAGGCAGGCCAAATGCATCTATCATCAGCAACCCTGCTATGGACATCATTAATATAACAAGGTCAAACGTTTTAATTTCATGCGCAGATAAGAGTAAGACTGACAGAACACTCATCAATAGAAATACCCCATATCTGATCAGGTTATGCTTGATAAACTTTGTGAGTAAAGCATTGATAATACCTAACAGGATAAGGAAAGTAATAGTAATAACACACAGACACAGAATGCCAAAAAATGTATAAATATTAAGCCCGAAAAAATTACCCGCTTCAAACGATATTTTACTATCAAAAATAAGCTTGCGGATACTGTCTGTTAATTGAGAGAATATATTGATGGTGAGACCAAAGGATACGATAAGCCTTATGGTTATATCGATCCACCGTATTTTAACAATGTCTATCCTAGATAAAGGCACATAAACCAAAAGGTAACATAGCGCCCACAAACTGGTAAGAATGGTAATTAAAAACCCTCCCAGCGATTTGATTCCTTCAGAGGAAAACAATTCGGGAGAGAAGAATGTAGCATTAAGAAAGCCTAAAGGATATCCTACTTTATTCTTGACTATATAGAATATGCCCAGGAAAAGTAATAGCGCAAACCATCCCACAACAGGCTTACCTGTTTTTAAACCGATATAATAACAGCATTCATGTATCCAGAATAACAGTGCAAATATTGATACAAGAGCCAGTAACCATACCCATGGTCCTGCTACATATAATTCATCGGCAGTCTGAGTGTATTTAAGATAGCATACCGGCTTACCTTCATGGTTAATGATCTTGTAAGCACCCGGTTCCGGCTCTATACTGATCAGAGTAGTAACCGGTACACGATCACCAGCAGCAAAACTGGAATGAAAATATTGGTTGTCTATAGGATAATCATAAACGATGGGAATGAGGGTAAAGCTATACTTATCATTTTGCTTGCAGGCCATGGAGAAAGTCCTGATATAGTAATACCCATTGGAAAGCCTGGCTAATCTGCCCTCAGAAAAGGCTTTCGGATTATTTTTTATAGAATCAGGAAGATCAACAGTAATGGTATTCCAGGACACAGTGTTACCGCCCTTAACGACAAAGACGTAATAAGCGTTTTCGGATTTAAACGCACTGGTTTTAACCGAGCTATCCGAAAACTCATAGAGCCGGTCATGCAATACTTCCTTTTCCCTTTCGTTGAAATCTTTTTGAACAGTGGCGCTAAGCCTGGCCGGCGTATATTGTTTTTTTTCGAAATGATAAGCAGTGACACATGCTATTAAGGTGACAAAAAATATTGTCACCCAGCCCCTAAAAGGAAACCTTTTAAACCATTTATTCAATAGCCGCTTGTGTTAAAAATCAGTGTTTAATATTTTTAGCTTGTTCCAGAAAGCATCCATTTCTTCAAGGTTCATATCATGAAGTTTTCGTCCTTCGGCTTCTGCCATAAGTTCCATTTGTTCAAACCTGAATTTAAATTTCCTGTTGGTACGTTCCAAGGCATTTTCCGGATCTACATGTATAAACCTTGCATAATTGACCAATGAAAAAAGCAGGTCACCAAACTCTTCTTCTACTTCAAGCTGCGTTTTATGTTCCAGCGCCTCCTTCAGCTCTTCCATTTCTTCTTCTACTTTTTCATACACCTGCTCTTTATTGTCCCATTCAAATCCTACCTGTTTGGCCTTATCCTGGAGGCGCAATGCTTTGACCATTGCCGGCAACGAATTGGGTACGCCACTCAATACAGATTTTCGTCCTTCTTTGAGTTTTAGTTTTTCCCAATTTTGTTTTACCTGCTCTTCGTCATCCACATTTACATGGGCATAAATATGCGGGTGGCGGGCTACCAGCTTGTTACATACCGATTCTATTACATCGCCTATTTTAAATTGCCCTTGTTCTTCCCCTATTCTGCTGTAAAAAACAATATGGAGCAAAAGGTCACCAAGCTCTTCTTTAATACCTTGCCAGTCTTCGCCGGTTATGGCATCAGCCAGTTCGTATAGTTCTTCTATGGTCTGTATCCGCAAAGATTGTATGGTCTGCTTTTTATCCCAGGGGCATTTTTCCCTCAGCTCTGCAAGTATTTGCTGTAAACGTTCAAACGATTGTGCGTAATTCATTTAAGAATAAAATATTTAAGGCAGGTCATATAAGCCCACCACAAATCAACAAAAAAAAATTGGTTCTCTCCTAATATCATCAGGAATAAAGAACCAATCTGTTAAGATATTCTGTTAAAGGTCTTATTTAAACTTTCTGAAGTAAAAGAGCAGCAGAAAGGAAAACACTAAATTAATGGGAATGGGTACAAATAAAAGATCGCCGAAAGCCCGTTTCAATAAAATATCAGGAATGAATAAATGAAGGGCTACATTAATAATAGTAAGAACGATAAATGCCAAAGCGCCCCATTTGCGACCCAGACAAGCTGCTGCCCAAAAGACAAAATACAAAAGCATTACACCGGGTCTGAACCGGTAAAGAGCGAAAACAGAATCATCTCCCAGGTAGTTCCAGCATTCAAACAGGGTAAGACCTAATAAGAACAATCCTATAAGCGGGAAAAATATAGGCATAACAGTAAAATACCGCATGAATATATTTTTTGATCCCACAACTTCCGGCTGCACTGCTTCTTTTTCCATGTTTATTATTTAGGCAATAACATTCTGTAATCCACGCGCACTTTTCCTTTAGATATATCTTCCAGCTTCTTTTTCAGCAAACGCTTTTTTAAAGGTGGCAGGTAATCAATGAAAAGTTTACCGTCGATATGATCGTATTCGTGAAGGATTACACGTGCAGTGATGCCATAAAAATCTTCAACATGTTCTGTAAAATTTTCATCTACATAGCGCAGACGTACATGTTCAGGTCTTTTAATATCTTCCCGTACTTTAGGGATGCTCAGGCAACCTTCATTATAAGCCCAGGGCTCGCCAGAAGTTTCTGCAATATGTGCGTTGATAAATGTCTTTTTTACCGGTTTTTCGTTCGGAAACTCTTTTTTATCTTCTTCGTCAAAGCCTTCAACAATCTGCTCTGTATCAACAACAAATATGCGCACCGGACGATTGATCTGCGGAGCGGCAAGACCCACACCATTAGTATAATACATGGTTTCCCACATATCTTCAATCAATTTGGAAAGCTCGGGATAATCTTTGGTTATATCTTCACATTCCTTGCGCAACACGGGATGACCGTAGGCAACAATAGGTAAAATCATCTTAAAAATAAACTGTTTTCTATTTCAAAAGAGTGCAAAGGTAAGTAAAATATAGTGGGCAATTGGCAGTTGGCAGTAGGCAATTAGTAGTTGGCAGTAGGCAGTAAGCAATTAGGTTGGCAGTAGGCAATTGACAGCAGCAATATGTAATGGGTGGCCTTCTATATCTGTATTAAAAAAGGCTGGAATAGTTTGATATAGTATTGAAAGTGTGTAAATATACAAGTATCAACATCTTTGCCAATTGCCTACTGCCAACTGCAAACTGCCAACTATTAAAAAATTCCCGAACTTCGCTGCTGATTTTCAACAACACATGCAATTTATTTTATTTGACGGCCCGGTACGCAACCAACTGCTTCCTTTTACACACACCCGTCCTGTAGCGGATATCCGGTGGGGAATACTTACCATGAGAGAGCGCTGGGAAATATTTTTAGGCCAAAAAACAGGAACCTTAACGGAAGATTACCTGCAACAGGCCTTCCCCTTTATTAGCGCAACAGATTACATATATATTAACAGCAGCATTTTTGCTACCGAAGAATTAACAGCCGCAATAAAAAGCCTGAATGATGGTGAGGCTTTGATGCTTGACGATAACCTGATAGCACTTAGAACCACAACAGTACTCAGTCATAATGAAGAATTGGCTTTTGCCGGTTCCTTAAAAAAGGTTCCTTTTACTGCGAATTACTATCCGTTGCAGCGGGTATGGGATATTTTTAAACACAATGAGAATGCTATCAAAGCAGACTTCCAGCTTTTGACTCGGGGAAAGCAATCTCAACTACTTCCCGAGTACGTTACCGCAATCAATCCTTCCAATATTTTTATAGAACCGGGAGCCAAAGTATATCCTTGTATTATTAATGCGGAAGCGGGCCCGGTATACATTGGCAGGGATGCTGAAATTATGGAAGGCTGTATCATACGCGGGCCATTTGTTTTGGGAGAACATGCGGTATTGAAAATGGGTGCCAAAGTTTATGGCGGTACCACAATAGGCCCGGGATGTAAGGTGGGTGGCGAGATCAGCAATGTGGTATTTTTTGCCAACAGCAATAAAGGTCATGATGGTTTCCTGGGCAATGCCGTGATAGGCGAATGGTGCAACCTGGGCGCCGATACCAATTGCTCTAACCTGAAGAACAATTACGACGAAGTAAAGATCTGGGACGAATACGAAAATAAATCGTTGAAAACAGGCTTACAATTCTGCGGACTGATCATGGGCGACCATTCCAAATGCGGCATCAATACCATGTTTAATACCGGTACCGTAGCCGGAGTAAGCTGTAATATATATGGTGCCGGATTTCCAGAAAAATTCATCCCCTCCTTTAGCTGGGGCGGCAGCGACGGCATGGTAACCTATGCCCTGGACAAAGCCATCAACACAGCCAACAGAATGATGATACGCCGAAACAAAGAATTATCAGAAGCTGAAATTAAGGTCTTGCATCATATCTTTAAACAAACAGAAAAACAACGCGAACTCATGAACGTTGCTAAATGATGTCTGATTTTAAATGTAAAAATCAAAAAACTGAATATTGAACATTGATCATTGAATATTGAGTCTTAAATTCTTCAGCCTCAATACTTACAACTGACCACTTACAACTTAATACTAAAAATAAATGTCAAGAAAAAAAATTGTAGCCGGCAACTGGAAAATGAACCAGAATCTTTTTGAAGGGAAACAACTGGTAACTGATATTCTGAAAAGAAGTACAGAACTTCCTGAAAACCTGGAAGTGGTTATCGCACCGCCATTTACCCAATTGGAACTGGCCGCTGCCCAGCTTAAAGATGTACCCGGACTTTTTCTTGCCGCACAAAACTGCCACCAGGAAAAATCCGGTGCTTATACCGGCGAAGTATCGGCCAATATGTTAAAAAGTGTTGGTGTTACTTATGTGATTTTGGGGCATAGTGAACGTCGTCAGTATTTTGGCGAAAACGAAGCTTTGCTGGCTCAAAAAGTAAATGCTGTACTGGCCGAAGACCTGAAAGTGATCTTTTGTGCGGGTGAATTATTGGAAGTACGCGATGCCAATACGCAAAACGACCTGGTACGCAGCCAGATTGAAGGTGGATTATTTCACCTGGATGCAGATCAATTCAAGAAAATAGTGATTGCATACGAGCCTGTTTGGGCAATAGGTACAGGCCGTAACGCCACAGCAGATCAGGCTCAGGAAATGCATGCTTTTATCCGCAGCGTGATTGGCGATAAATATGGTGCGGAAACCGCTGAAAATACTACAATCCTTTATGGTGGAAGCTGCAAACCTTCTAACGCTCCCGAACTTTTTGCCTGTCCTGATGTTGATGGAGGCTTGATAGGTGGCGCTTCGCTGAATGCTGATGATTTTGAAGGCATTATCAAGGCGGCTTTTTAATGTGACAATGTGATAATTAGAAAATTTGAAAATGCAATGATCTAATTTGCTTATTTTTCAATTTTCAAATTTTCAAATTCAGCACAAAGCATTAACTTCGTTTTTCAATTTTGTAAATAGATATAATATGAGTTTAGAAGTAACCGGCAGACTACATGCCAAATTCCCTACACAGCAGATCAAAGACAATTTTTCAAAGAGAGAATTCGTATTGGAGCTTACAGACGAAAGCCCTACCGGAATGGTATTTACCAATTATGCATCGTTTCAGCTGGTTAACCAGGCTTGTGCAGTAGTGGACCAATTCCAGGAAGGTGATGTACTTAAAGTTACATTTAACATAAGAGGTAACAGATGGGAACGTGACGGACAGGTGAAATACATTACCAACCTGAATGCATGGCGCGTGGAAAGAGCGAATGTAGCTGCTGCACCAGGTGCACCACAGCCGCAACAGCAATACAATCAGCAACCACAACAGCAATTCCAGCCGCAACAAAACAATAATTTCGGCAACACTAATAATCAACCGGACGATCTTCCGTTCTAACAAGAACCTGATCTTACAGTTATTAATTAAAATAAGCCCCGTTATATCTTGTTATATGACGGGGCTTAATTATTTTTGCCGACTAAAACATTATCAATGCAGAAAGTATTTCGCTTTATCCCTATCATTGTATGCATGCTGTTTTTATTCAGCAGTTGTAGCAAACCATCTGAAAACAGCCGTTACATTTCCAAAGACGCAATAGGCGTACTAAGTATCAATACATCTGAATTGGTAAAGAAAGTAGCCTGGAGCGCGCTTTCCGGCAGCCCTATATTTAAAGACATTACCGGGAAAGCCGGCGGCGACAGTACTTCTTTCGATATTGAAAAAACCGGTATCGATATTGCTACCTTTTTTGCTTATGCCCTGCCCGATCAGCGCCTGGCCAGCAAGTCCAAATTCATGGTGATCATTCCTTTGAAAGATGCCGCTAAATTCCAGGCATTTGTAAAAGAGAAATTCCCCAAAGCGAAAATTGAAACCAAAGACAATCTAACGTTCGCTGTTTTAAATGAAAACACCACTATAGGCTGGGATAAAAAGACAGCTATTGCAGCTGCCGCCAGTCCTAAAACACAATGGTCTGATGATGGACAACCACTGCCTTCAGCAGATAATACGACTATTTTAATGGAAGAAGTACAAAAGACTTTTGCCTTAAAAGAAGATCAGTCCCTTGCGGCAAATAATAAATTTACTGATCTGCAAAAAGCAGGCCACGATATTGGTTTCTGGTTGAATTACGAAGCATTGGCCACCAGTATGCCGCAGGAACAAATTGGTAGCGCAGGTACCATACTTGCTTCTCAGAAAAAATTGTTGAAAGATGCGTTTATTGCCGGTGGTGTTGATTTTGAAAAAGGAAAAATTGCAGGCGATGCTACTTATTATTTCAACCCTTCGGTAAAAGCTATTGCTGAAGCCATGGAATCCAAATCAGTAAACAACGACTTACTGAAAAGAGTACCTGGCACTCAGATGAATCTGATGATGAGCTACCATTTTAATCCACAAGGCATTAAAGCTGTGGTAGATACTATGGGTGTTGGACCATTGGCCAATGCTGCATTGAAAGAATACGGCCTTACTATAGATGATATCCTGAATGCGTTTACCGGCGATTTCCTGCTGGCGGTTACAGATTTTGCGGTAAGCACCGAAAGCAAATCTTATACTATGAATGGCAACGCTGTAAATTATACAAGTCCTGTTCCTACATTTAAAGCTTCTCTTTCTTTCAAAATAAAAGATAAAGCAGCCTTCGATAAAGTGATGCAGGTAGCCGTTACCAACGAAATGCTGGCTACTTCAGCACCGGGTGTGTACACTTTTGCAGGTGTTGCTACGCTGGCATCCAATGGTGAATATGCGGCTATTTCTAACGATCCTACAGTTGCCAGCGCCTTCCTGGTGTCTCCGGGCAATGCTAACTTTAATGTTCCGGCAGAGGTTAAGAACAATCCTTATGGTTTCTTTGCAGACATTAAGAACTCCATCAAATCGGTACCGCTTGACTTGTTGTATGGCAAAGAAGATACTGCTGTATTTCACGATGCACGCAATTTGCTGGAATCCATTTCAGCTCATGGCGGCAAGGTAAAAGACAGTCAATCTGATTTCCATTTTGAAGTTAATTTCCAGAATAAAGAAGAGAACAGCCTGATGCAGATCATTAATTTCTCGCAGAAAGTAGCTGAAGCAGAAAAAAGACAAGCAGATAGCTTTGACGAAGTTATTCCCGAAGCAGACACTACTGAAGTGATGGTAGATACTGCTGCTGCTATATAACAAGCTTACATAATTTTGCAAAAAAGACCTGCCTTCTCCCCGATCGCAGGTCTTTTTTATTACTGCCCGAACAAGGTGTATTTTATAATTTTCAAGATCACCCTGGTTCTAATACCAATTCTAAATATAAAATAGTTCAATTAATCTCGCAGCGACGCCGCGCCGCTGCGAGATTAAAAATCATACGAATCACACCAATCACATAAAATCATAGTCGTTTCACCTACATTTCACCGAAAGGATAAATCAAAAACGGCTTATTGGCAATAAGTTACTATTTTTGACGCTAATAGGTTGACAGGCTTATGATATAAAGCCAAACCTTAATAAAAAGATATAAATCTCAACGTACCAATATGCGCCTAGCTGTCTGGAAAAAGAAAAAAGAAGATCCGAACAAGAAAAAGAAACCGGTATGGCGGGAATGGCTTGACGCCGGTATATTTTCCATAGTAGCCGCAACCCTCATCCGTACTTTCCTTATTGAAGCCTATACTATTCCTTCCGGATCCATGGAAGGTACTATGCTGATCAACGATTACCTCTTTGTAAGTAAGGTAGCTTACGGCCCGCGTATGCCGATAACACCGCTGGCTATTCCGTTGGTACATAATACGATGCCTATTTTCGGTGGCAACTCTTATACCGATGCTGTACAATGGAAATACCGCAGGCTGCCTGGTTTTGGCCATGTAAAACGCAACGATGTAGTGGTATTTAATTTCCCGAATAACGATACCGCAATGGCTATTGATCCGGCTGCAGATTATTACGCAGCAGTACGCATGGCTGGCAGGGAAGCAGTCTGGAGCCAGACCAAGATCCTTACCCGTCCGGTAGATAAAAAAGAGAATTACATTAAACGCTGTGTAGGCTTACCCGGCGATCAGATACAGGTAATAGATGGTGTGGTATATGTGAACGGTAAAAAAGGACAGATGTTCCCGCACCAACGTATGGATTATTTAGTGCAGGCTCAGGGTAATTTTTCCATTGCCCAGGATTATGCTGAAGAACACCATATTTTACCAAAAGGTGGTAATCCAACTATGGGTTATGTAATGGAAATGGAGTATGAAACCGTGGCTGAAGTCAGTAAACTGCCTGGTGTAGTAAAAGTAACTACTTACGGTGAACCTAAAGGGGATGCTTCAGGGCCTACGGGTGCTGCCGTTTATCCGCAAAACACTACCCTCTTCAAATGGAACCAGGATAATTATGGTCCTATATTGATTCCTAAAAAAGGGATGACCATAAACCTGACGCCTGAAAACATAGCCCTGTACCAGCGCGACATACAAGTGTATGAACACAACAAGTTTGAACTGCGCGACGGTAAATGTTTTATCAACGATAAAGAAGCAACTGCTTATACCTTTAAGATGGATTACTACTGGCTGATGGGAGATAACAGGCATAACTCTGCCGATTCCCGTTTCTGGGGTTTTGTACCGGAAGATCATGTGGTGGGTAAAGCATCCTTTGTATGGCTAAGCTACGGCAGTAATCCGGAAGGCAGTACTGATGCCTATACCAGTAAAGGAATACGCTGGGGCCGCTTGCTGAGAGGTGTGGGTACGCTGCAACAATAGACTATGATTTTGTGTGATTCTTTTGATTCTTATGATTTATCAATCAGGATCATACTGGAATCATAAAAATCACACAAATCAAACAAATCATAGTAAATCAGAGTATATAAGACGCAGGATTTCTTTACCGGAGTTCTGCGTTTTGAATATAGAAAAACATGGTTCCAAAATCAGGCATATTAAAATATCAGGACAATGAAATTCATTGCCTGCGCATGGGTAGCGGTAGCAAATTGCTTATTGCTTTTCACGGCTTTGGCAATGAGTCGCATTTGTTTATTCCATTGGCGGCAGCGCTAGCAGAGGAATACACCACAGTATCTATAGACTTGCCCGGCCATGGACAGACGCAGTGGAAGGATAAGTATTTTGGCAAGAAAGATCTGATGGCCATTATACAGGGTATTAAAAATGATTTTGGTGCAGATAAATTTTCGCTACTGGGCTTTAGCCTGGGTGGCAGAGTATGCCTCAATGTGGTGGAACAACAACCCGACTGGATAGACAAACTGGTATTGCTGGCTCCTGATGGATTGGAAAAGAATTTCTGGTACAATGTAGCTACGCGCAATGTGCTGGGCAAAGCCATATTTAAACGAATGATGGCCCAACCGGAACAATGGCTAAGCCGCGTGGATTTTTTACGGAAATATAAGATCATTGATGAATCGAGGTTTAAATTTGCCAGGATAAACCTTACAGATGAAAACGTGCGGCATCAGCTGAATTATGTATGGCCGGTAACCAGCAGACTTGTGGTGAACACTACCCTGGTAAAATGGAACTTGAACAAACACAAGATTGAAACAGATCTGTTCATGGGAAAACATGACCGCATTTTTCCTCCGGCACAGGGAGAGCGGTTTGTAAAAAACCTGAAAACAACTACATTGCACGTATTGGATACAGGGCACTATTTGCTTACCGAATCTGTACTACCGGAAATTATAAAGGTGATGTAGGCAATTGGCAATTGGCAGTTGGCAGTTGGCAAAATGCATCTTAACGTTCAATATTGCCAACTGCCAACTGCCAACTTTAATACTGACAACTAACATGAGAATCTTCTTAATTGGCATGCCCGGCAGCGGAAAGACTTACTGGATGGGGCAACTGGCCGAGCAGTTGCACTATCAGGGTGTGGATATGGACCGTTTTATCGAGGAACAAACCGGCAGTACTATACCTGAGCTGTTTGCTATTAGTGAAGATCATTTCAGGGCGCAGGAGAAGTTTGCCTTGGAGGCTATTATGCATCAATACGAAGATAAGGTGGTGATTGCTACAGGTGGTGGGGCGCCCTGCTATAAAGATAATATGCAGGAAATGATGGCTGCAGGATGTGTTATTTACCTGGAAACAAAGATGGAATCTTTGCTGAGTAATGTACAAAAATCGGGTGTGCCACGACCTTTACTGGTTAATGGCGCCAGCCAGGAACTTGCGGAAAAACTGTCTACCCTATATAGGCTGCGAAAAGAAATATACGAGCAGGCACATATCAAAATCAATGCAGATAAGGCTACGCTTGCTACCTTTGCCGACGCGATTACACAATATTTATCTGACCAAAATCCAACCTAGTATTATGATGATGTACAGACCCGCTTTGACTGCTGCTTTAATATTTGCCCTTATTGGTGTGATGATTGGCGCTATGGGAGCACATGCACTGCGCCCTTACCTTACACCGGATATGCAGGTATCGTTCGAGACTGCGGTGAAGTATCAGTTCTATCATAGTTTTGCCCTGGCCTTTGCCGGATTTTTGTACCTGGTGTTCCCTGGAGTGTGGGTGCGCAGGGCTACCTGGGCTTTTATTACAGGTATTATCTTGTTCTCGGGTTCTATTTATTTGTTGGTGTATTTGAAAACTACTGCTTCTTTAGGACTGTCAGGCCTGGGTATCCTTACCCCTATAGGCGGCATATTCTTTATACTGGGCTGGATCTTTTTGCTATTGGGTATTCATAGTAAAAAGAAGAAGAGCGCTTAAACTCCTAATTATATTTATCGTTGACCGCCTGCTGTATTGGTATAGCAGGCGGTTTTGTTTTGAAACACCTCCTACAAATCAACCCCATTGTCATTCAGGTTTATCCCGAAAGCTTTCAGGAAGATCTGCGCAGCAATCGAAGAATCTAAAAGCAGGCAACCACTTCATTGTATTAAAACCGCAGACGCAACGTCATGCCGGTATGATCTGCCATCTTAAGGGGGGGACGATTGTGGGGGTTGCAAAGTCTAAAAGAAATGTTAACCTTTGTGAAACCCAAACCCAATCTATTATGAAAGCCATTACCTTCTTATTACTCGTAAGTGTCTTTTCTTTTTCGGCCGGAGCGCAGACTGATTCCGCAACAACGGCAAACACCGACACGGCTACGCAGGCCATCGACACGGTACCAGAATCTGGTACTGGTACTCAAAGTCAAATCCGGGAGGATTCTGTTGTGGCAAATACAATACGCAACAC
Source organism: Taibaiella sp. (assembly GCA_041660405.1). GTDB lineage: Bacteria > Bacteroidota > Bacteroidia > Chitinophagales > Chitinophagaceae > Taibaiella. The sequence continues at coordinate 188,432 of JBAZWL010000002.1, forward strand.
GTTGATTATAGCGCCACATACATTGGATACTGTATTTTATGGCCTGATCTCTATGACTAATGCTGCCAAAACCGGCACTGTTCCCGTTTTCAGAGCACTACCTAAGGAAGAGCAAACGAATAAAAAGAAAGAAGAGTCGGTAAATATTACCGTATACGGAATAGAGGTGGTCATAGAGGAATGGCATATTACCCGCTGTCTTGTACGAACCAGTATGGGAACATTCCAAAGCAGATTTCCTATTTCCTTACTGTTTTACAACCAAGGAAGATATAAAAAATCGGCGCCAAGAAGGAATGACCTTTTATTCTATAGAGATGACAAGAATCGGATTTTTAAATTGAGATTAGGCAGCGTACTAAACTTTGACCCTTCGGCGCTTAACCGGGTTTCTATGGAGACCTATTCCCTTAAATTAGATAAAGATACTCAATTTGCCAAACCGCTGATAGCAGTACCTACGGCAGATAATATCATTAATTTCTCCGTATTTACAGATGTGGTAGGCTTGTTTGGCGAGGCCAATGGCCTGGTACAGTTTGAGGCTGATGCCTATATACCGCTTAATCATGGAAATATTCAAAACCGTAACTGGTTTGTTTTGCGGGGCATAAGACCATATTTCGACCTGATCCGTATGGATAAGGAGTTTCAGACGATTGATGTGCGGGATGATATTAGTGATGGAATGCTGGCAGATACTACTTTCCCGAAAATGTTCAGGCAGGCATACCTGCGTGGTGGTTTTGACCTGAATGTGATGACTTCTACCACCGGTACCAATGTTTTTAATGCTTTTATAGGTACGGAGTTCAGGCAATCGAGATTGCTGATCAGGGATAATGATAAACAATCGGCCAATATGATCAGTGCTTATACAGGGGTTAATTTTGCCACCCGTGCATTTGACAATTTCAGGATCAGTGGTGATTCCCGCTTATACTTCCTAAGCCGCCTGATACAAACCCACGATTACCGGAAGGAAGGGATGGTGTGGCTAATATCAAGTGTGACGCTATCTTATCATCCGCCATTCCGCCCGCAATCGAAAATCTTTTTGCGGTTGAACTATAATTTCTATGCGACAACAAGTGGTAATGATTTTGTACAACTGCAAATGGGTTACAAAACGCCACTGAGCAGCAAGGTTAAAACTAATGTGCAGTAATAAAGACAGGGCCAGATAATGTTAAGGGGGGACGATTGTGGGGTTGCAAAGTCTAAAAGAAATGTTAACCTTTGTGAAATAGACCCCAAACATTCGAAAAAATGAAAATAATTGCCTTAAGAGGGCCACATAGCTGTGGCAAGACTGCAACATTGACACTTACTTATGAAGAGTTAAGAGGAACGGGGCGACATCTACTAATAAACAGCAGATTGTTGATGCAACGAAAGATAAACCTAGTGCATCCAAACTAAATAAAAAGTCCAAAGGCAAGTAAGTAATGAGTATAGACGTGTGTCTTACGAGTTAAGTTCAAAATAAATTCCGCAATAACATACAATAAAAACCTCCAAAAATGTCATGAACTATTTTTCCACAGATGATCTAGAGGAAGCCTATATTAAACTACGCTCCTATATCTACCATGATAATACGGACTTATATCTTCGGAGACAGTTAGTTGAGTTTGAGACTGGTATTACTAAAGACAGATTCTTAGATTCTTTCACTAAAGTGAAATATAAGAAAGTCAAAAATAAACGCATAATTACAGTCCAAGATAAACTAGAGTATATTGCGGAAGAACTTAATTCATATCACACTCGACCTGACTTTTGGGATGAATTAATCGAGCAAGTCACTATTAATTATTATCCGAAAAAGTTAGCAAGTGAAGCCCCAGAGCAAAATTTCATAACTAATAAAAAATCTCAAGATGCTTATTACGTTGAGAAATTGACTCCATTTATTAATGCTCCTATCGAGTTACATATAATCAGCGTTTTGTGGATTATACGTCATGGGGTAAAGCTCGATGCGCAATTAGGGGATGAATGTTTAGGCAACCGACTTATCCTCAATAAAGAAAAAAGCCAATTAGTAAAAGGTTCAGGCTTATTTAGACCCTACTTTAATCAATATCAACACTGGCGCGACAAAGCACTTGATAATGCTAAGCAACTTTTGAATGATGGTCGGGATGTCGCGTTTATAAGTCTAGATATTAAGGAGTATTTCAACTCAGTACACTTACCAAAAACAGAATTGTACAACTCCGACGAAAGTTCGCATCCTGCTTTAGAAGGCTATCATAACCTGCAAAGAGTTTTCCTAGCCTTACATGACTATTATACAGAATTACTCTTATCAAAACAAAAAAGTTCATCTTCAAGAACAATACCCAAATCTCTTAAAAGAGACCATGTGATTTTACCCATTGGACTTGTTTCTTCATACATACTAGCCAATTACTATTTAAAACAATTTGATGTCAATATAAATAGACATATCAAGCCTGCTTATTATGGAAGGTATGTTGATGATCTATTATTTGTTGTTGCTGACCCAGTACATCCAGATGATTTGGAAAGTGACGAGTTTACGCCATCAGATAAAATAAGTGAAAACCATACACGTTTAGAGAAATTTATTGTAGAAAATTTCTCACCAATACTTGCGGTAGATACTATAAAGGCTACTAACAGCAAAATTTCATCTGAAGATAAAATCATTCAAATAAAGGGAGAAAAATACAAATCACTTCATTGTCAAAGTGAAAAATCTTTAGTATACTTATTTGATGCCGAAGAGTCTCACCTCGTTATCGACAAACTCAAGGAAGAATTACAAGAACGAACCAGCGAGTTCAGAGACTTCCCAGACGAAGAAGAAAGTAAGGGCACCTTTACTGACGCCGCCTATCATCTTCAGTACGAAGATTCAAAAGAAAAAGTCCGAACATTAAAGGATTACAAAGAAGATCGATTTGGACTTACACTTTTTCTAGCGAACAAAATATTTAGTTCTTTGCGGCAAGAGGAACAGCTATCCGATGAGGCTTGTGACAGTATCTTAAAGTTTTTCAAGAATAGGACTGCAATAGAGTTCTATCGTTTGTGGGAAAAGATATTCACTCTATTCCTGGTGAATAATAAATCTTGGCATTATGTTGCATTCTACCTTCAATGTGTAAAAGAAATCCAAGAATTAAAAACAAATCCAAACCTCAAATCCCGCTTAAAAGATTTAAAAAAAGCTTTGTCTGACTATTTGGATGTTGCTAATGAAATTACCTTTTCCCTTAATTTATCATTTTACGATAAGGCATTCCGTGCAGCACGAGAATTTGACTTTAAAACAGAGGAATGGAAAGCCGACATATTCTTTTCAATACATGATTATGAGCCCACAAAAGCCAATGTTTATTGGCATAAGCGATTCCGTAGAGCAAATATGATTAGGCATCACTATATCATTCACCCTTTGCTTAATTATACTAAAGCAGCTAAAAAAGCTAGTATAAAAAACCTAGTAAATCCGCATATTGACTTTACCCAATTCGAGTTAGACGAGCAGCTTTTGATAAATTCACCTCGCCGGCTAAAATTTTGGGAATGCAATATGGCACAAATCTTTGTGCAATTAGGACAGGAATCACTTAAAAAGAATGAAGAAAAGCCTACGGAAATCTTCACACTCAATAAGACAATTAAGGAAGAAACCATAAATGAAAAAACGGATGAAGAGGATTTTTTTCAAACGCAATGTCTTTTGGAAGACACCTACTTGCTATTTCAAAAAGTCAATCATATTCATATTCCACGCTATGAATTCGACAAAGGAGGGTCCGCCAGCAGAGAAAATATTTTTACAATAGACTCTATTATAAAATCTAACAGTCCAGAAGTCTGGCTGAATGAAATACGCGTCAAAAGCGAAATTAAACAGGATCGGTTTCAGATTGCATTTGCAAATACAATTGTCCAAGAAGACAATATTCTCAGTAGCATTAGAGGGAAAGCGAATATCCGTAACGAGCGAATACGCAGACTAGGAAATGTTATACGAGCGGCGCGCAAGGAAAATGCAGACATACTTCTTTTCCCCGAATTTTTCATTCCAATTGACTTATTGTCTAGTATTGTGGATTATGCCCGAAAGAATGAAAAAATGGTTGTGACAGGACTCGAACACATTATGATGGATGATTACGCATTTAACTTTATACTTACAATTCTTCCTTTGACAATTGGCGGTGTAAAAGATGCGATTGTCGTTCCTCGTCTGAAAAATCATTATGCACATATCGAACAACACACTATAGAAGGGAATCATAAAAAGGTGCCAAGACCATTAATATATCGCTACGATTTATTTACATGGAAAAATCTCTACTTCAGCCCATACTACTGTTTTGAATTAGCTAATATTCATCATAGAGGGCTATGGAAAAATAAAGTTGATTTGGTTATTGGTGTTGAATGGAATAAAGATACCCCTTACTATTCAAATATAGTGGAGGCAACCTCACGTGACCTACATTGCTTTTTCGCTCAAGTAAACACCAGCCAGTATGGAGACTCAAGATTGACAAAACCTGTTGAGAGTGCTTTAAAAGATGTTTTAAGATTAAAGGGGGGAGATAATGACGCTCTACTAGTAGCCACTTTGGGAACCCAAGCACTTAGGGAATTTCAAAGGCAGACCTACTCTTTGACTCATATTAAGAAAGAATTCAAACCTTTGCCACCTGATTTTGATTTACAGTTAGTTTTAAAGAGAATTAATAATGAGTCAGTACTTAGAGAGTAAAGTAATAAGGAAGATATTGCTACTTTAATAAAAACTACCGCAGCTCATGCTGCGATAGTTTTTATTTTATCTTTTTTCTAAAGATTCCTTTTGCTAACTCATCTTTCAAAAAAACCGCAACAGCCACCAAAATAGCTAGCATCAAAATCCTACCAATGAATAACCCAAGTTAAAAGCTTTACTTAAAAGAAGAAAAACACAAAAAAAGGCTATCGCAAAAACCAGATACACTAATACTTTTTTCAAAGAAGTTTTCATAGTTATTTAGAGATTTCTTCTATCTTATTTTTAATCAATCCTACCCTTTTAATAACAGAATAAATACCGCAGTTTTTCACACTGCGGTATCTACCCAAAGCAATTTAAGGGTTCAGGGTCTCGGCTAAAAAATCCTGCGCCAGCTCAATACTTCCTCTGAAAACAATTTCATCATTCTTCAACACAATCACCATTGGTACACCATCAATATCGAATACTCGCCCGGCACTTGAGTCGGCAAATACAGTTTTGAATGTATATTTTTTATTAAGCTGGCGGGTGCGTTCAAACTTTATGCTGTCGTCCTTTTCAGGTAAGTTTACAGCTTCAAAAAGTACTTCGTTGTTGTGTTTTGCCTGTTCATATACCAGGCAGAGAAGGCTATGCTAAGCAGTAATATAGTTATGCCCGCAATCAACATAAAAAAATACCGCAGCTCACACTGCGGTATTTTTATTCAACCTCTCTTACCATTACGCCCCAGGCGTTACAGGTGGTATATCTACTTCGCCTGTACCATCCTTAGGATCGTCTTTTTTAGGATCATCTTTAGGCTTTTCGCTGCGGGTACCCAGTTCTATCACCTTACGGGCATTGATATAATCTTTATAGAAAGGAGTGAGCTCAAACAGGTTAATCAAGCTGTCGATCTGGTACAATACTTCGCGTATCTTGTTCACAAATTCCGGCAGTACGGTTCCGTTCAGTGTTTTACGTGCAACAATCAATTCACGGGGTTTGGTCAGCAGGCTGTTGTATTTGTCTATAAGCTTTTTATAGTGTTGTACATCGGCAAGCAGAATACCATAGTCCCCAAGATCGGCCACTATCGGGTTTAGCAGTTCATAAACCTCCTTTAGTTTGGCATATGCCTCCGTATCGTGACGGCTCAATAGCGACGAGCGGCTAAACCGTAGCCTGTCGTGCAGATCCATATTCTTCTGATCCAGGGCATAAACACTGGCCCGTTTGGCAATTTTTACACCATAGTCTATAGCATCAAATCCTGCGCTATGTTTGTCTTTGGTAGCACCCGTGTTTTTGCTGTCTGCCTTGGCGTTTGCGGTACTGGTAATGTTAACCAGGTCATTCAGCTCTTTCGCAGCCAGTGCAAAGCGCTTTACAGCTGCCCATTTGGGTTGATTTTTCTCTATCACCGAGTTCACCGCATGGGCCATGGTGAGAAAATTTTCTTGTTTCGATTTCATGTTTTAAAAAATAATTTAATGAAAGACGAAATTAGAATAGTACAAATTAAAATTTATCCCATAAATATGGGGTTCACTTTGAAAAAGTTCGCATACATTATGCTATCAAAATTAATACCGCTTATGCAAGACAGCTTTAAAACCAACCCTGGCATTGATATACAGCATAATAGTATTAGCAACAGCAGCGCCACTACCCTTTCCGCATGACACCCGGTCAGTTCCCTGTCGTACATGACAGGTTCCGTATCGTACAAGGTAGTGTCCACATCGTACCTGACCCGTTACAAGTGTTACAAGACCAGTTCCCTGTCGCACACGACCCCTTACGGGGCATACATGACCTGTTCCGCAGCATACATGACAGGTTCCACACCGTACCAGGTCAGTTACCAGCAGTACCAGAAGGGGTAAAGTATTGTACCAGACATCGTCCGCAGCGTACCCGAAGGGAGTACAGGTCGTACATGATCCCGTCCGGAGCCTACAAGATGGGGGTACAAGTCTTACATGGCCTCGTCCGGACGGTACATGATGAGGGTACAAGTCGTACATGACCCTGTCCGCAGCGTACCTGAAGGGAGTACAAGCCGTACCCGGCCCTGTCCGGATGGTACAAGATGAGGTTACCTATATTACATGATGCCATCCACTGTCTTACCCGAAGGGGGTACATGACATACATGGCAGGTTCCGCAAGATACAGGAAGGGTTCCGGGAGGCACATGATTTTGCACAAAAGGTACAGGATGCCTTGCGGGAACAAACAAGTACCATTCGGATATTAAGGAGAAGAGACCCTTCGTTCCTCTGGGTGGCAATGGGGTTGTGAGTTGTGGGGTGCTGACGTTGTATATTGAGGGGCCCGGCACAGCCTTGTACAGATGCCGGATCAAGTCCGGCATAACGCGAGTAGGAAAGTTGGAGCTTCGCATGATGAGAGTGGGCAGGTTCGAACTTGGCGTGATCAGACCCAGGCTTGGCGTCATTGCGGGCTTGACCCGCAATCTCTATCGTGCCTGGACAATGTGTGCAGAAACCCTTCGTACTTCTGGGTGACAATAGGGCTGTATAACAAAGTGTGATGAATACACAATAACATTGTCATACAGAGATCTGCGCAGCAATCGAAGTATCTCTACGTATTGCAGACACCTCAGGGTGGTAATGAAGTGTGAGTAAAGAAAACGTTTACACTGCAGCCGCAGCCTGTGCACCTTCTGTCGATACCTTCCTCTTCTGAAGCAACAACCACGTTTCTCCTGCAAGACATATAAGCCCTATAATCACACATACCTTCCATACCGGAAAAGGTGTGCTGGTCTTATTCCAGCCTTGCTTCGCTACTGATTTTTCATCGAGCCAGCTGATGGTGGCGGGTTTTAGCATTTGTTCTACTTCTTTTTTATCGCCATAGGTCAGTACAGATTCTGCGCGGGTGGCGTTCATGCCTACGAGTACGGTGTCTTTGGAGGCTTCGCTATGTAGTTGGTAAAAGCCGGGTTCTTCTGCTGCTTTATTCAGGAATAGCTCTACGCCTACGCCTGCTGGTCTTTGAGATGGTATAGCATCAAAACCATTGCGAGACAGGTGCCACACTTTACGATCGTCAGAACCGGCTGTGGGTAACCATAATGGTGTATTGCTGCCTACAGACATGGCATACATATTGCCTCCCCCACTCTGCACGGCCATCTTGTATAGCATAGGTACAAAAAAGTAACTGACTGCAAAGTTGGAGCTGCGATCATCAAGGGTAGCAGCGCAGATATATAGCTTACCTTGTTGCAGGGAATACTGTGCCAGGAAGGGTTTGCCATCGCGGAAACTCATGAGCGATTGTTGTCCGGCAGTCATAGATGCCTGGATAGGGTAACGGCTTACCGTAGTTGGCAGTTGAATATTATCGGGAAGCTTTTCAAACATATCCTGCAATAAGGGATGTGCCTGTTGTAAGGTTACCACTTGCTGTTTGGAGGTATCTGCTTTTTCAAAAGTGATATCACCCCAGGTTTTCAATGCCTGGTTATAGCTTTCCAGGTTGGTGATATTACCGGGGAAGAGTAATATGTTTTGTCCGTGCTGCAAGGCTTCTTTCACTGCGTTTTGCAGGGCGGGATTAATGACTGCAATGTTCTGCAAAACGATGAGACCATATTGTGGCCATTCTTCTTTATGTACCGCCCCTGCGTTTTCTTCTTTTACCCGAAAACCTTCATAGGTACGAAAGGCAGCCTGCAGGTATGGATTAATAGTATTTTCAGTAACCACCAATACAGAAAGCTCGGGCGCAGTACGGGCTGCAATGCGGAAGCTGTCGTCAAAGTTTAAAGGATTATCCTGCAAGGCGATGGTAATATCCAACCATCCGTTGCCCGAAAGCTGTAGCGGTAAAGTATCAGTCCACAAACTATCCTGCCTGATATCTATAGTACTTACTGCCCGTACCTGGTTGCCTACACTGACTTGCAGGTTGCTGGTACGCTTACTTTCTGCACCACTCTGCCTTACCTTCACCACCAATGGATTGGGCTGACGGGTATCAAGGTTGGGCGACAAAAAGTAAGCAGTATCAATATATAAGTTGGAGGCCGTTGTTGCAGCAAGGGGATAGAAATAAAAATTAGTCTGTGCAGGAACAGCCATCTTGCTTTTATCTTTCAGAAAGGTGCTTTGTTGCAGGTCGGTAAAACAATACACATCCCAGCGTTCTTTCTTCTCATTGTTTTGTGCAGCATTAAGACTGGCCATTAGCCTACGCAGAGAACCGGCAACGGCTACCGGTTTTATTTCGGATAAAGCCTTTAATGCTTCACTGCGCAACATAGGCCTCATAGCCGATATCTTATCGTTGGTCAGCAGCAGGAAGCGGGAATCGTTGCCCGAAGCGTTAATAAGTTGTCTTGCTTTATTCTTTGCCTTTTGAAGCAGGTTCTCCTGTCCGTCGGCAATGGTCATGCTGTAAGAGTTATCAATGTAAATGGCAGATACAGTAGCAGGTGCTTTAGTGTCACCTCCAAAGTAAGGCTGTGCAAAGGCTACAACCAACGCCGCCAGGAATAACATACGCATAGCCAGCAACCGCCAGTTACGGATCTTAGACTGCCTTTTGGTGGACAACTGGATATTGCGCAGAAAGCGGGTATCAGGAAAATTGACCCGTTTGTACCGCCTTAGGTTGAATAAATGTATGAGCACCGGAATGGCCAGTGCCAGGCCTGCAAGCAGGAATAAGGGAAATAGGAAGCCCATAGGCTCAAAAATAGGGAGTTAAAAGGAAATAAACATAAAAATTATAGGTTTGGAAAACAGTAAAGGGAGGCTTAACGTATCCTTTGGGCTTTGTTTTTTTTACCTATTTTTGGTGCATGCGCAAATACCTGCACTGGAAATCATATCTCGTTGCTTTCGCCCTCACTATCGTTGGTTTAGCTTTATACTATTTTAACCAGGTAGCTAAGGAAATGGAAGTGGAGGAACAAAAGAAGGTACTGATGCTGGTAGAGGCTATCAGAACAGTAGGTATGACTGCCAACACTTCCCAGACAGATGTTACTTTTGCCACCAAAGTAATTGATGAAAATAAGACCATCCCCCTTTTCATTACCGATGATGAAGGCAATATTATGGATCAGGTAAACCTGGATACCTCCCGACTGGCTAAAGATCCGGATTACATTAAACGTAAGTACGAGGAATTTAAAAAGCTGCACCCCCCCATCCCTTACGATTACAGCACACCGGGCATGCCGGGCAAGGGATACCTGGTATATGGAGATTCGGCATTGCTAAACAGGCTACGATATTATCCTTTACTGATCCTGGCTATCACGTTCTTCTTTATATTAATTGTAGTAATCGCCATATCGAACGCACAACGCAGCATTCAGAACCAGGTGTGGGTGGGCATGTCGAAAGAAACAGCGCACCAACTCGGCACACCGCTCTCGGCCATAGTAGCCTGGATGGAACTATTGAAAGAAAGCGGAGCCAACAAAGAATGGATAACCGAAATGGAAAAGGACGTCTCCCGGCTGCAACTGATAGCAGACCGTTTCTCCAAAATAGGAAGCACCCCGCAACTAAAAGAAGAAAACCTCGTAAACCGCTTACAGGGCATGGTGGAATATATGCGCCTGCGCAAACCACAAAAGGTAGAGATTGATTTTGAACATGATGAAGATGATGTACAGGTACTACTAAGCGGCCCACTATTTGACTGGGTAATTGAAAACCTGATGCGCAATGCCCTCGATGCTATGGAAGGCAAAGGCAGAATCCTGATCAAACTGGTAAACCAACCCAGAACAGTAACTATAGATGTGAGCGATACGGGAAAGGGCATTCCCAAAAACAACTTTAAAAAAGTTTTTGCACCAGGCTATTCCACCAAACAAAGAGGCTGGGGATTAGGGCTTTCTTTAGCTAAACGCATCATAGAAAAATACCACAATGCAAGTATCTTTGTAAAATCATCTGAACCAGGCAAAGGCACTACGTTCCGCATTATGTTCAGAAGGTAGTTTTTTAAGCTGTCAGTGGTCATTGGCAAATTAAAACTTGGTACTTAGTACTAGATTCTTGATTCTTGATACTTAACCATGAAAAAGTATTTCTTCTTGTTAGCCTTATGTACTTTGTTTCTTATACAGGAAATGAAGGCACAGGTTGTGTATCAGACGGAATGGAAAAGTGATGCCAATGTGCAGGTGTATGTTACCGAATGGAAAAGTGATGCGGATCTGATTGTGTATAAAACAACGTGGAAAAGTGATGCGGATAAAAATGAAGGCATCTGGTATTTTACCGAATGGAAGAGCGATGCGAATAAGCAGCTTTATTTCACTACCTGGAAAAGTGATGCGGACCTGATCATTTACTATACCGAATACAAAAGTGATGCAGGCTGGAAGAATAAAGACAAAGAACACCTTTTACAATAAGCATTGAGATAAAGCATGGATATTATAATCAGAAAAGCTGAAGAACAGGACCTGCAGGCGATATTAGACATTTACAATGATGCTATCCTGAATACTACAGCAGTGTATAATTACAAACCGCATACACTTGCTATGCGCTGGGAATGGTTTACACAAAAACAGAAAGATAATTTCCCTGTATTGGTTGCTGTAGAAGGATCAACAATATTGGGGTTCAGTACCTATGGGCATTTCAGGGCTTGGGCTGCTTATAAATATTCGGTTGAGATTTCGGTTTATATCCATCCGGAACATAGAGGGAAAGGTATTGCCAAATTGCTTTATCCACCTTTGTTTGCCGCCGCAAAAGAACAACAATTGCATACACTCATTGCGGGGATAGATGCTGATAATGCTGCCAGCATAAAACTGCATGAACATTTTGGTTTTACTATGGCCGGCCATTTTAAGGAAGTAGGTTATAAATTTGGCAAGTGGCTTGATCTTGTTTTCATGCAGCTTCATTTATCCACACCCGATCATCCTGAAGAAGATTAAATTCTGATTGCGCTATGTACTTTCTCAACCAACCGTTACAACATATACCTAAGCGTATCGTTTCCCTTGTCCCGTCTCAAACCGAATTGTTATTTGACCTGGGACTGGATGAAGAAACGGTTGGCATTACCAAGTTCTGTGTTCATCCGGAAGAATGGTTTCGCAGCAAAACAAGAGTGGGCGGAACGAAGACTATAAACATAGATAAGATAACAGCACTGCAACCGGACCTGATTATAGCTAACAAAGAAGAGAATGTAAAGGAACAGATAGAAGCATTAAGCGGAATAGCTCCGGTATGGGTCAGTGATATTCATGATTTGAAAGGTGCATTGGACATGATACAAACTATTGGCAAACTTACAGGCCGGTATGAAAAGGCAGAGATCATAACTAAACTAATACAGCATCGTTTTGACAACCTTAACCTATCCGCAAAGAAAAAATTAAATACACTTTACCTGATCTGGCGCAAACCCTGGATGAGCATTGGCTCTGACACTTTTATACACCATATCATGGATAGGGCCGGATTGGAAAATACTTGTAAAGATCTCACCAGGTATCCTGAACTTACGGATGAAGAAATAGTGAAGCTAAACCCTGAACTGGTACTGTTATCATCAGAGCCCTATCCTTTTAAAGAAAAGCATATTGCTGAATTACAACAGCTTCTTCCCGATGCAAAAATCATATTGGCCGATGGTGAAATGTTTAGCTGGTATGGAAGCAGGCTACTTCACGCACCAGCATATTTAGAAGAGCTTTTACAAAGTATAGCCCGTTAGAAATATCCGAAATAATTCTTGGAGTAGCTACTATATTCTATATTGATCTCGTCGCCTTCGGTATAACTTTCATAATCTTCCTTACTCACCTCAATGCTTAACCGGAAAGTAGATCTTAGGTAAAAGTGGTATGTACTATTGGATTCCATAAACTGCTTTCGGTATACTATGGTCTGCTCTATTGTTTTTTTACCGGTGCGGATATCTTTCGATAATCTTTTCAAAGTGCGGTTATAACTTATAAAGCTGCCTATACCAACTAACAGAAGCAAAAAGAGCATTCCGAAAAAATAATACAAATACACATGTGGATCTTCCCTTTCTCTTAAAGCTGCTACCGCAGGAGTATCATTGCTTCGTTTAATACTTTCCATAATAATGCCCAGGCAGCAGGGAATAATGATGAACAGAACAGAAAGATTCCTCACCGTTCTGATAAACAGACGCTTTTCCTTTTCTTCCTTTTGTTTGAGAAAAGAAAGTTCGGATTCGTTCATGGGTTCCTCGTATGTATAGGCGGGAGCTGGCATGCTAAATTTTGCCTGCCTAAAGTAAATCAAAAAATCTATTTTTGAACCTTATTCTGACTAAAATGTACATCAATAGTTTTTGCAGTATCAGCCCGGCAGGAGTCATTGTGCCAGATACTGAATTATCGTCCTTGCAAAAAGTAAATGGCACCATGGCGCATTGCCAGGAACCTGATTATAAAGATATTATTCCACCCATGCAGTTGCGCCGTATGACCAAACCGGTTCGTACAGGTGTAGCTGCAGCCAAAATATGTATGGAAAGTATTTCAGAAACCATGCCTGCCTCCATACATGTAGGAACGGCTTACGGTATGCTACAGGACTCTGAAAACTTTCTGCAAAAGATGATCGTACAGGAAGAGCAGATGCTGAATCCTACTGCGTTTATACAATCCACGCACAATACAGTAGCCGGCCAGATTGCTCTGTCAATGGGTTGCCTGGCACACAATATGACCTTTGTACACAAGGCACATTCTTTTGAAAGCGCTTTGCTGGATGCTGAACTGATGCAAAATAAGGAGGGCCAGATATTAACAGGAGCAGTGGATGAATTAACGCAGACCAGTTATACTATACTGGAAAGATTTGATATCTATCATGATCAGAATACAGCTGGTGAAGGCGCTACTTTCTTTTTATTGTCTGATGAAAGGAAGGAACATTCCATAGCTCAGCTAACCGCTTTTGATATGTTTATAGCTGACAGTGCTGAACTTGCTGAAGAAAAGATTAAGTTGTTTTGCGATCAACATCAAATAAAAATAGAGAAAGACGACCTTGTATTAACCGGAACGCAAGATGGATTTATTCCGGAAGCATTTAAGGCCAATAAAAATATCGACTTCAAACAATACTGCGGTGAATTCCCTACTGCCGCTGCATTTGCTGTGGCTTTGGCTTCATTATATATTAAGGAAGGAAAAGCAAATCGTTGCTGGGTATTGAATGGTTCTGGTAAGTATTATAGCATTTATTGTTTGGATAAGGTATAGTCATCAGTAAGTAAAAGAGCGCTCATCGCGCTCTTTTTTGTTTATAATACCTAACCTTTAGGTTTCCAGGCTGGTTTAAAATCATGTTGCCATTCATCAAAAGGTTTTGCTTTATGGCTATTGCCACCAATATATTTCAGGATAGATTCCATTTGAAATAATTCAAGATAACCCGGCAAAGGTTGCGCATTTTCAAATCCTTCATCCATAAAGATCGTAGTGGGATACGACATCTTTCCCTGCATTAACTGAACCGCAAGATCGTTTGCCCTGCTTTGTGCTGAAAACTCCCATTTCCTTCCTTTAAAATTTATTGGCGCTTTTTGTTCCGCATCAAACTTCACTGCGTAGAAATTCTCATTTACATAACGGATCAGCGAATCGTTGCTATACGTCTTTTTGTCCATCACTTTACACCAACCACACCAGCTGGTATAAACATCAACAATCACCTTCTTCGGCTTTTCTTTCATCTTCGCTTCCGCTTCTTCAAAGCTCATCCAGTGTATTTCATTATTGTCTTTTTTGTCCGAAGCGCAAGCCATTTGTGTGGTCACGAGCAAAATGCCCAGGAACATTACTAGTTTGTTCATTATATTAATTTTACCGTTGTCAAAATTGCCTTATTGTTAAAGACAGCTTTAAATTTAAAAAAGTTGAACCGTAAACAGGTAATTTGGTTTACGAAAATGCAATTTACTAATAAGATAACTTAGTTTTGTTGCATTAACAATCCATAAAGTAAAGATGAAAATAGCCGTAGCCGTTACCGGCGCCAGTGGTTCCATTTATGTACAGCAATTATTGCAGAAACTGGAGCAATTGGCAGGGCAGGTAACCGAAGTCAGTATTGTATGGAGCGATAATGCCAAAACAGTGTGGAAGGAAGAACTGAACAACACTGCTTATGACAATTTTCCTTTTAAAGTATGGGGGAAAAATGATTTTTATGCCCCTTTTGCCTCCGGCAGCTCCGATTATAAAGCCCTGATCATTTGCCCTTGCAGTATGGGCACCTTGGGCAGGATAGCAGGCGGCATCAGCGATAACCTGATAACCCGTGCGGCAGATGTAATGCTGAAAGAAAGGCGAAAACTGATTTGCGTGATCCGGGAAATGCCTTACAATTTGATTCACATCAATAATATGAAAGCCGTTACAGAGGCCGGTGGTATTATTTGTCCGGCTTCGCCCTCTTTTTATCATAAACCACAATCTATGGAAGAAGCAGTACAAACTGTTGTAGACCGGATCATTAATCTTACAGGCCTTCAGGCAAATGGCTATCAATGGGGGCAATAATCACAATCCAATTTTCTATGGAAATTAAAAACCTTAAAGACACTCCTTTCGGGGACATTGTACAGGCAATAGGCGAATCTTTTGCAGACTATTTTGTGCCCTTACCATCTGAAGTGGCCTACTGGGAACAAAGATTTAAAGGTGCCAGAGTAAACCTGGAATTATCGTTTGGCATGTTTGACCAGGGCAAACTTGTTGGTTTTATCATCAATGGAGTAGATTATTCCAATGGATTCAAGACAGCCTTTAATACGGGTACCGGTGTAACTGAAGCTGCACGCGGGCATGGTGTAACAGACAATCTTTACCAGTATGCTATTCCTATTTTCAAAGAGCATGGCATTCAATGTTGCAGCCTCGAAGTGATAGAACAGAATGCAAGAGCTATTCATGTATATCAACGTATTGGTTTCAACATCAGTAAAAGATTAAAATGTTTTAAAGGAACAATCGATCCTTCCGATGAGAAAGTTATGGTACAGGAAATACCTTTTTCTGCACTGGAACCACAAAGCATAGCCGCCGACAAATTTTATTCCTGGGATAATTCAAGCACTGCTATTAAAGCTTCCGGCGACATTTATAAATGCTATAAAGTGACAGACGAGAGCGGAGTGGATGCCGGATATTTCATTATAAATCCGTCTTCAGGTCATATGGCACAATTTGAATCCATTAATGATCATCCGGGCAAAGTTTCACAATTATTAACAGGCGTTAGCAGTGTATCCAGTACGGTAAAAATAAATAACGTAGATACAACCAGAACCTATATTACTTCTTCATTTCTTAAAGCAGGGTTGGAAAATTTCATTGATCAATATGAAATGCATATGATGCTTGCTTAAAATTCCTCTTACAATTCAATTATAAATTTAAAAATTTCAATGGCTAAAAAAGAGCAGAAAAAAGAGCAGAAACATATAGAAGTAGTCAACAAAAAATCGTTGGCCTTTTTTGAAAAATACATCAACAATGCTGCCCCTACAGGTTTCGAAGCTGAAGGCCAGAAGCTATGGCTTGAATACCTGAAACCCTATATAGACGAGCATTACGTAGATAATTATGGAACTGCGGTAGGTATTATCAATCCAAAAGCGACTTACAAAGTTGTAATTGAAGCGCATGCAGATGAGATATCCTGGTTTGTAAATTATATTACCAGCGATGGTCTTATTTATGTGATCCGGAATGGCGGTTCCGATCATCTTATAGCTCCTTCCAAAAGAGTAAACATCCATACGGATAAAGGCATTGTAAAAGCAGTTTTTGGCTGGCCGGCCATACATACCCGTATTGGTGGGGAAAAAGAAGAAACACCGAAAGTGAAAAATATATTTCTGGATTGCGGCTGCACTTCCAAAGATGAAGTTGAAGCACTTGGCATTCATGTGGGCTGTGTGATCACTTATGAAGATGAATTCATGGTGTTGAACGACAGATACTATGTAGGTCGTGCGCTGGATAACAGAGCTGGTGGCTTTATGATAGCTGAAGTGGCCAGGTTGCTGCATGAAAATAAAAAGAAACTTCCTTTTGGTTTATACATTGTAAACTCTGTACAAGAAGAGATAGGGCTACGTGGTGCTGAAATGATCGCCAACTATATAAAGCCAGATGTAGCCATTGTTACAGACGTTACGCATGATACCTCTACTCCGATGATCAGCAAATATACAGAAGGAGATCTTGCATGCGGAAGAGGCCCTGTAGTATCTTACGCTCCTGCTGTGCAGAACAACCTGAACAGACTACTGATCAAAGCTGCGGAAGATAATAACATTCCGTTCCAGAGACAGGCCTCTTCACGTTCTACCGGTACCGATACCGATGCTTTTGCTTACTCCAATAGTGGTGTGCCATCGGCATTAATATCATTGCCATTGCGCTATATGCACACCACTGTGGAAATGATTCATAAAGAAGATGTAGATAATGTGATCTCTATGATTTACCATTCTTTGCTTAGTATTAAAAACGGACAGGATTTTCGTTATATTAAATAACACCAACGTTTTCCGATAAAAAATAAACTATGAACGAACAAATATTCTGGGAACTGATAGACAAAGCGCGTCAGGCTCCCAACAGCAATTTTGAAACACAATGCGTAACCCTTACAGAGTTACTGGAAGCATATAGCCCCGAAGACATTATTGCCTTTGAACACATACTAAGGGAGAAAATAGAAGAAGCAAGCTCATGGCCCATTATGGCTGCTACATTTGTTGTGTGCAGCTTTATTTCCGATGATACTTATGAAGACTTCCGTGCATGGCTGGTGGGCCAGGGCAAAGAGAATTTTTATAAAGCGGTCAAAGACCCTAACGAAATATCCAATTTTCTTACGCCTAAGCAGGCATTGGAACTGGGTGGCGAATACATGCTTTTTGTAGGCGCCAATGCATGGCTTGAGAAAACAGGCAAAGAGGATGAGGAAGAGTTCTACGAATTGATAGAACATCCGGACGAAAAAGTAGTAGCACAAAAATGGCCGGAGACCAAAGAAGATTATCGCAAACTTTTCCCTAAACTATATGATATTTTCTGGAATGAAGCCAGAATTCAACAACGGCTGGAAGAGGCTGAAGGAGAAGAAAATTAAGAAGGTATATACTTGTTATTGAGTAGCCCTGTAAAGCTTTATAGCCTTTACAGGGCTACTTGTTTATAAAGCCACATCATTACTGATTATAAAGTGTCCAATTTTAATAATCCAATCTCGCAGCGACGCCGCGCCGCTGCGAGATTAATTGAACTATTTTATATTTAGAATTGGTATCATTATTATTTTCATTGCAAACATGACCTCAGACATACTTAACTTTACATTATGGCTGTCAAAGGAAAATTATTAACCAGGAATGATGAAATCACCAGGGACTATCTTGCCTTCCTGGATAAGCATATAGCAGATCTGCTGGAAGGCAGAGAAACCGAAATGTTTCATATCAATGAAATAGCGAAACAATTATTCATTTCTCCCGGCCACTTGACCAATACGCTGAAATTGGCTACAGGTCACCATCCTTGTTATTATTTCGATCTTAAAATAATAGAAGAAACCAACAAACTATTGCTGGATACAAAACTTTCCGCTTCGGAAATAGCCCGCAAGCTTAGCTTCGATCCTTCCAATTTTGTGAAATTTTACCGTAGTCTTACCGGCATTACACCTACCCAATTCAGGTTAGCAAAAACGCTGCCTGTCAGTATGCCTATTCTGCAAAAAGTATACTTGCATTCGGCCGAAATGTAAAAATTCTGAAGAACTCACCACGATTGTCCATTAAATTCTGAGACTATCACCACGATAGAGCCATAATTGCATCGGACATTTGCATTATAAAACAACGAGAAAATGCAAACAAGAAAATTAGCTTTAATAACCGGCGGAAGCCGTGGTCTGGGAAAAAACGGTGCAATAACATTGTCCCAAAAGGGGATTGATGTGATCCTTACTTATAACAGCAAAAGAGAGGAAGCAGAAGCGACAGTTAAAGAAATTGAAGCCAATGGTGGTAAAGCAGTCGCCATTCAGTTAAATGTGGCTGATGTAAAAGGTTTTACCTCTTTTGCAGAACAAGTAAAAAGTGTATTGCAAAATACATGGAACAGGGAACACTTCGATTTTCTGGTTAATAATGCCGGCATTGGTATTCACAAATCCTTCGCAGAAACTACGGAAGAAGAATTTGACACTTTAATGAACATACAATTCAAGGGTGTATTTTTTCTTACCCAGAAGATGTTGCCGCTGATTGCTGATGGTGGTAGCATTATCAATGTATCGACAGGTTTAGCCCGCTTTGCATTGCCAGGCTATAGTGCTTATGCAGCTATGAAAGGCGCTATTGAAACCCTTACCCGCTACCAAGCTAAAGAGTTAGGATCAAGAGGCATTAGAGTGAATGTAATTGCTCCCGGCGCTATTGAAACAGATTTTGGTGGTGGTGCTGTACGTGATAATGCTGATCTGAATAAGTTTATTGCATCTCAAACGGCATTGGGCCGTGTTGGCCTTCCTGATGATATTGGTGGTGTTATTGCATCTCTATGCAGTCCGGAAATGTCCTGGGTAAATGCGCAACGTATCGAAATATCTGGTGGTCAGTTTCTTTAATAAGGATTAAGAATGAAACAGACATGCCTTCAATAAGTAAAGGAGGCATGTCTGTAATCAGCGATTTACCATACCCTATTCGTAAAAAATATGTTCACCTCAATGCTCCGTCATGATACTAAAAATAATAAATACCATCCTGATGCTTTTTGCTTTCTTCATGGCCGCCAAACAAGGATGGGCAATGATTACGGGGAAACAGGCAATGCTGGATATGTTTGGCAAATGGAATATTGGAACGATTGGTGTAATGGCCTTCGGCATTTATACGATCCTGGCATCCGTACTCATGCTTTTCCCGAAGACTTTTATTTGGGGCAACTTCCTGCTGGCTGCAGGTATTTTACTGATCATAGCATTCCAGGTTAAAGATCATAATCTCAAAGGTGCAGCTATTGAAATACCATTCCTTTTATTATCACTGGTTATTATTTACCTGCAACATCCGTTAGCAGTGCGTCGTTAAACATGTATTATATGAACCGTTTAATCTGCTTATTCTTTTCTTGCCTATTAATATCAAACAGTTCGTGTACAGGGCAAGAAAATGCTTCTCAAAAGAAAAACGATATGACCATATCCACTGAACAATTAAAAAACGCAACCGTTAAGTCGGCTATTGAAGCCTTGCAAAGCGGCAACAACCAGCAATGGCTCTCTTTATTTACCAGCAATGCTGAACTGTATGATGATGGTAACAAAATAGACTTTCAGCATTTTTCAAAGAATGCTTTAGGCCATGAGCGCTTTACCAGCATTGACAAAATAGAGAATAACGGACTCGACCTCTATGGTAAATTTCATTCTGATCAATGGGGGGATTTTAAAACCTACTTTAAATTCCATGTCAATGCAGAAGGGAAAATTTTCAGGCTGGAAATAGGCCAGGCGAATTATTAATAAAACCAAAGGCATAATATGGAATTGAGTACAGCTATAAAATTGATCGACAATACATATCTGAATAAAGACAAGCCTGAAACCTGGGCTGACCTTGGTTGTGGCAATGGTTTATTTACAAAAGCATTAGCAACTTTACTTGCTGATGGCAGCACTATATATGCCATTGACAAAGCGGATACTTCCCATGCCGGTAATATGATTTCTACAAACAAGACAAATATTATCTTTCGCAAGCAAGATATAGAAATGCAAGAATTAGAGCTTCCACCACTAAATGGTATTCTGATGGCGAATGTGTTACATTATGTAAAAAATAAAGGGCCATTTCTCGAAAAATTAAAACAGGTTTTAAAACGGGATGCATCCTTTTTAATAGTAGAGTATGATACAGAGCAACCTGTACCATACTGGGTACCATTTCCCCTTAGTTTTAATGCTGCAACACAACTATTCCGGCAGGCAGGGTATAAAAAAATAGAAAAATTAGGGAGTCAGGCTTCTTTGTATCAGCATAGTAATTTATATTCGGCCATAATAACGCCTTAGGTTATTGGTAAGACCAGCATTAAGACGTACTATAACTAAAAAAATAAACTATGCATGCCGGAAGCAGATATACGCTAAAAGAATTCGTTTACTGGACGAGAAGGGATATTTATATCCTCATTATTTTCGCCACTATCCCTACAGTGCTGTTTGAATATATGCATTGGAAATGGCTGGCCATTCCTTGGGTACCTATTGCTTTAATCGGTACTGCAGCGGCTTTCATCGTAGGCTTCCGAAATACACAAACGTACAACAGGCTTTGGGAAGCCCGGCAAATCTACGGCTCTATAGTAAACACCAGCCGGTCGTTTGGTATGATGTCCAGGGATTCTATAGATGGTGATATAAACAAAGAAGCCTTAGCTAAGATACACCAGGAGATCATATATCGTCATATAGCCTGGCTCACAGCTATGCGCTTTCAATTGCGAGAATCCAGAACCTGGGAAAATATCAAGAATAAAAAATCAAACCTGGAGTACAGCAGGCTTTACCAGGTGGATGAATGGGATAGTAAGTTGGAAGATAGTCTAAAGCCGTATCTCTCTGTAAAAGAATATGAATATGTGGTAAGCAAAAAGAACAGAGCTACACATATCATCAGCTTGCAATCGGCACACTTTAAAAGACTTAAAGAGAAAGGCCTGCTTGATCCCTTTAGTTGCATAGAACTTGAAAGTCTTTTGTCCAATCTATATGAACAGCAAGGTAAATGTGAACGAATAAAAAATTTCCCCTACCCGCGCCAATTTGCCACGATCAATCAAATGTTCATAAGATTGTTTGTGTCCCTTATTCCTTTTGGCATTTTGAATGAATTCCAGAAATTAGGTGACTGGATGATATGGCTGACCGTACCTTTCAGCGTAGTAGTAGCCTGGATATTTATGACCATGGAACGTATCGGGGAAAGCACCGAAAATCCTTTTGAAGGTGGTGCTAATGACGTTCCCATTACTGCTATGAGCCGTACTATAGAGATTGATCTTCGGGAGATGTTGGATGAACAGGATCTGCCGCCGGCGCTTACTCCGGTGAATCATATCCTGATGTAGTAACATATCAATCCTGACAAAAATTTAGCAATGTTGAGGTACCTCTGTTTGCTAACAAAGAAAAAGACGTGCAATTGCACGTCTCTACTTCAATGTTAATATAAGATACTATGTACTGCGTCTCTACGTTTATTATTTCCCAAACTTCTTTTTCAGCATGCTTAAAGCATCGTGAATATTATCGTTTGTGGTTTCCTTTTCCTTAGGCTTTTGTTCCTGGTTTCTTTTGCTGCGCGGCACTTGCGCCGGTGGCTCCTGGGTTTGCTTTATAGATAATGCAATGCGTTTGCGTTGTACATCCACCTCAGTAACTTTTACCATTACCTGATCATTTAGTTTCAGCACTTCACCCGGATCGGTTATATATTTATGGGCCACCTCTGATACGTGTACCAATCCATCCTGCTTTACACCTATATCTACAAATGCCCCAAAGCGGGTAAGGTTAGTTACAATACCCGGTACAATCATACCGGCATGCACATCTTCAATAGAATAAATACCTGCAAACTCAAAAGCCTGTGCTTCACTTCGTGGATCAAGTCCTGGCTTTTTTAATTCTTTAAGAATATCCTGTAAAGTAAGCATACCAATGGTTTCGGTGATGTATTGCTGCGCTGGTATTTTACTTACTATCGATTCATTGCCGATTATTTCTTTTAACGTAATACCGGAATCTTTAGCCATTTGTTCCACCACTTTATAAGCTTCGGGATGCACACCACTTTCATCCAAAGGATTTTCGCCACCTTTTATACGTAAGAATCCTGCGCATTGTTCGTATGCTTTATTACCCAACCTTGCTACTTCTAATAATTGCTTTCGATTGGTAAAACGTCCTTTTTCTTTGCGGTAGTTCACAATATTCTCTGCTATAGAAGGGCCTATACCACTTACATAACTCAACAAGTATTTACCGGCAGTATTCAGGTTTACACCCACCGCATTTACACAACTAATAACCGTCTGATCCAGTTTATCCTTAAGCCTTATTTGGTTTACATCATGCTGATACTGTCCTACCCCAATGCTCTTTGGATCTATTTTTACCAGCTCTGCCAATGGGTCCATCAATCTTCTGCCAATGCTTACAGCACCACGTACCGTAATATCATAATCAGGAAATTCTTCTCTTGCTATTTCAGATGCGGAATAGATCGAAGCGCCATCTTCATTCACCAGGAATACAGGCAAACCTGTGTCCAGCTTTTTGATAAACTGCTCCGTTTCCCTTCCGGCTGTTCCATCACCAATCGCGAATGCTTGAATGTTATACTCTTTTACGTAACCTTTTATTTTTTGTTCCGCATCGGTAAGCCTGAAGTTGTTTTCATGTACGTAGATCAGATCATTCTTTTGCAATTCTCCTTTCTCGTCCAATACTACAACTTTACAGCCTGTACGATATCCGGGATCAATTGCCAATATTCTTTTACTGCCTAAAGGTGATGAAAGCAGCAACTGTCGCAGGTTTTCTGCAAATACGCTAATCGCTTCTTCATCCGCTTTTGTTTTTAAGGCCATTCTGAATTCGCTTTCCAAACTTGGCTGCAGCAAACGGCGATAAGCATCTTTAATCGCTTTCTTAACCTGCTCGGCAGCATCATTATTGGCAATAAGATATTGCTTTTCAATTTTCATCAAAGCCGTTTCTTCATCAGGCGCAATGCTCATCCTTAAAAAGCCCTCCATAAAACCACGCATGATAGCTAGCATGCGATGAGACGGTATTTTGGAAACAGGTTCAGAGAACTCAAAATAGTCTTTATACTTAATCCCTTCAGCTTCTTTTCCGCTTAATATTTTACTTTGTACAGTTGCATGATCTTCAAACAAACGACGCATTTGAGCACGCACTTCCGCATCTTCATTCACGATCTCTGCAATAATATCTCTTGCACCTTGCAATGCAGCATCAGCATCCGCAACCTTCTCATTGATAAATGTTGCTGCTTCTGTCAGTGGTAAAATATCTTCCTGTGCCAACAGCATTAATGCCAAGGGCTCCAAACCATTTTCACGTGCTGTTTGTGCTTTTGTTTTGCGTTTAGGTTTATAGGGCAGATAAATATCTTCAAGCTCATTTAATGTTTTCGCATCGTTGATCTTCGCTTGCAAAGTTTCGGTCATTTTACCTTGCTCCGAAATCGTTTTTTCTATAAATAATTTCCTGTCTGAAAACTCCTGCTGAAATTTTGCCTCATCCTGGATATTCTGAATCTGCACCTCATCCAAATCGCCTGTTTTATCTTTACGGTAACGGGCAATAAATGGGATGGTTGCGCCTTCTGTCAAAAGCTCCAACACGGCAATAACCTGTTTTTCAGGAATAGATAATTTACCTGCAACAGGTGCTGAAAATGCTAACATAATTTGTACTGTTCAGTGTTTTTTAAGGAAGGCGAAGGTAAAGAAAAACGGGAGTAATTATTCCCGTATAACGTTAATACTTCCATCCGATAATATTTTTAAAATACGAGATGGCGGTACCACATTTTGCTCTTCTTTTCTATGATCTACAATATAGTCAACACCATTTTTTATAGCATCATCTATTTGATCAAATGCTTGCGGTGCGGGCTTACCGCTTATATTGGCAGAAGTAGAGATTAACGGCTTTCTTAATCTTTTAATCAGGCTTTTACAAAACGGATCTTTTGTGATCCGTATAGCTATACTTCCATCTTTGCTTACAAGATTATCGGGTAAGCCAATTGCCTGCTCATAAATGACCGTTGTAGGCCTGTCAAACTCTTTGATGATATGAATAATATCCGGATGTGGATTAGCTACATATTGAAAAATATCCTTCGCTTCAGCCAACAGTATAATAAGGCTTTTGCTGTCGTCACGCTGCTTTAGTCCATATATTTTCTTTATAGCATCAGGATTGGTAGCATCGCAACCAATACCCCATATAGTGTCTGTAGGATAGAGTAATATTCCTCCACTCTCTACTACCTGTAGTGCTTTATTAATTTCCGTATTCATAAAATGCTACAATGTAAAAACCTGGTAAGTTAAGCTTACCAGGTTTTATTTATGCTGTCAAAATTAGTGAAACTATTGCAATGATATTCGTTTGACAGCCTTGCTTCCTTTTTGCACATCTTGTAATCTCAGATAATAAATTCCTCTGGCGTAAGCAACGACTGGAATAACAAGCTTCTTTTGCATTTTACCTTCCCAAACCCTTTGCCCCAAAGTAGTATACAATTGTACTGTTAAAGAAGACTGGCCTTTATTAGATAAAGTAATCTGATTTCCAGCCGGATTAGGGTATACCGAAAGATCATTATTAAGCTCTACATCAGCAATTGAATTGGGGACGTTAGTTGTATCCAGCAATTTAAAATTTGCGTTGGAAATGTCAAAAAATACATTTCCCGCGCCCTTAACTTTTACTCTTGCCGTTAAGCTTGCTGTATCTGGCATAGTAGCTGAATAAGATCCCGTATTGGGTACACCGGTTGCCAATGTCAATGGATAAGTATATCCACCATCAAGAGAAAGAAAGATATCTACGTTAGGCGTGTTGATAGGGGCAATATTTGTTTGTGCTACATTCCAGGTTATCTGGTGAGAGCTACCTCCGTATAGTGTTTCCGTTGCAAGGTCAGGCGAAGTAACTTTAAATGGCTGGCCGGTATTAATTACGGTAAGCACTACACTATCATCGGAAAGATTAAAAGCACCCATACCATTAAAAATATTTCTTGCCGTTAATTTAAAAGTGAGTGTGCGGGCTACTGCAGGTAATCTTTCCCCTCTGTACGCGGTTGTATTCCTTACCAAGGAATCAATACGTGGAAAAACCCTTAACCTGGTGCTTTTAGGCCTAAAGCTTCGGAATGATGGGCCAAATGTAAAATTCGCTCCACCATTTTCACTCTGCTCAAAATCGCCACGATTCCATTGTTCCCAGCAGTAAGTCATAGTATCGGACGAAGTAGCCACAGCCACAGGTGCCATCAATTCAAATGGAGTAAGATAAGGAATAGTATCAGCACTATTAATGGATGGCAATGTAACAGCTGGCGCACCGCCTGCTACATTAGTAGCACAGGTAGCTTCATTTTCTAAAAAGTTACTGATCTGATCGAGGCTTATGGCATGAAAATATGCATCGCTATTCATCTGAAGATTATTAGTGGAACCACAAATACCTGCATAAGCCATAATGGTACTCCCGCTTCCTGGTTCATAGGCCGTTGTAAATTCTGCATTATCGTTGCAGGCACCCGTATTTGCATTAAAAGTATGCTCACTGGAAAATTGATGCCCCATTTCATGTGCTACGTAGTCCACATCATAGGGATCTCCAACGGGGTTAGCCGCTCCTGTTACGCCTCCTGCTTTTAGACTACTGGAGCAAACACAGCTAAGAAAAGCGATTCCCCCGGCACCAGTACTGAATATATGCCCGATATCATAATTCGCATTACCGATAACCAAGTCGGTATTGGATTGATTTTCGCCAAGCAGTACTCCTCCATCACTGTTAGTAGAAAAAGGATCAGTAGTGGAATTGAGGTAAATCAACAAATCATTATTACCAATAAGTACCATAGTAACACCAAGTTCACGTTCATAAATTCCATTTACCCTGTTCATAGAAGTAGTCATGGCACTAAGTACCGATGCAGTGGTAGGTGTGCTTCCCCCTACAGCGGCCGCATACTGATAGGTACAAGAAAGGGCGAGCCTGAATGTTTTTTTTGTGCTGCCATATTGCTTTAATGCTGTTCCAGGGTTTTCTCCATGTATATGTTCAGGCAAGTTGCCGGATGCATCTTTAATTCTTTGCTCATCACCAATATCGCAAGTCATGATCTGGCTTTCCGGACGTTTGTAATCACGCTTGTAGTAAACAGAATAATAGCCATCAGCAATGTCGGAGTACGGATCTATCATAAAAGTATTACTGCCGTCAAATACCATGGCATGAAATCCTTTAACGGTGAAATCAATCTTGGCGGTAACATTTTTATTATCCTTTGCCACAGCAGTGAACGTTTGTATTTCCTGGTATTTGCTTTGCAAAGGCTCTTCCATCATACTTGTTTTCCAGATATAGAAATCCATGCTTGTTCCATCCGGAAGAGGCAGAGCAATAGTTTCAGCCTTTGCCCGTTGATCAGGTAGGCCTGATAAAAACACGATCAATTCCTGACCCGCACTTACAACACGATATTGATCAGGAATCAATACTTGTTTACCCAACGAAGGAGCTTGCCTGCCTTTAAAGGGTTTAAAAAAATCAGCGGCATGTACATTCCCTGCAAAAGCGAGAAGCAATACAATCCAAAGAACATGATGCTTATTCCTGATCATAGTAAGTCGTTGTGGTTAAATAAGTGATTGGTTTCATCTTTCGGTTATTGGCATCCTCTTAACGCCGCTATCTTCTTTCCGGTATAAAAGGTAATAAATTTTGGAGCGCTTTTTCCAGGGCCCAATAATGTAAGATACTCCTCCGCTGATAATTTCCGCGTTTAATACTGCCCCATCGTAGTCAAGTCTTACCGTTGAACTTTTATCATTAATACCATTTCCCTTCAGTGATACTATTTGAGGAAATTTAGCAGCCAGCTCGGCAGACATGGTCCCTGAATTGGAAACCTGAACTTCCATACATTGCTGATCACCACCTACCGGCAATGCAATATTTCCTGGTGTTGCTTTTAAAGACATCAAATATTTCTTCAACGTAAGGTTGTTTACGGTATATACGCTGTATTTTAACGGCAGTTTAGCTGTTCCCTTTCGGGCCGGAAGTTTTAATGCTTTGACATTTTGTATTTTCAACCATTGAAGTTCAACATTTCCTACCCGGCTTTTACAGGTTGTGGTATTCTTCTGTTGATTTGTTTGTGCTTGTATATTTCCCTGAAAAACAAGAATAACCAATACAAACGATAATAGCTTTTGGAAATAGTTTGACATAAAGCGAAAATATTAAAATTAATGCATAAGATTTGTCTGATCCGCTGAATTAACATTATACCGCTTTTCCATACTTCAACTTTATCAAGTAACTTTACCGCCTCAAAAACAATACAGAATTAGTTATTTATGCAGATTGCCTATAGTTGGTTGATGGATTATCTGCCTCAGCCTGTTCCGGTTGAGGAGCTAAGTAAAATTTTAACAAGCATTGGCCTTGAAGTAGAGGCTGTTGAAAAATCTGAATCTATACCAGGCGGGCTTGAAGGGCTTGTAATAGGCCAGGTGGTGACATGTGTTCCGCATCCTGATGCTGATAAATTAAAAATCACTACCGTAAACGTAGGTGGAGATGCCCTTTTACCTATTGTATGTGGTGCACCGAATGTTGCCATTGACCAAAAAGTAATAGTTGCTACTGTAGGTACTACGGTTCATCCTTTGAAAGGGGAGCCTTTTAAAATAAAGAAAGCAAAAATAAGAGGGGAAGTAAGTGAAGGTATGATCTGCGCCGAAGATGAAATAGGTCTTGGTGAAAGTCACGATGGCATTATGATTTTACCGGAAGATGCAGTAATAGGTACGCTTGCCAAAGACTATTTTAATATTTCAGATTCTGATTTCACGATTCATATAGGACTTACGCCTAACCGAAGCGATGGAAACAGCCACATAGGTGTAGCACGTGATGTTTGCGCCTATATGACCCATCATAAAAAAGAACAGTGGTCTGTAAAATATCCTTCAGCTGAACCAAACATTCCTACAACTTCTTTGCCTGTAGATATTCATGTTGAAGCTTTGGATGCCTGCCCGAGATATGCTGGTATTTCCATATCCAATGTAACCGTGCAGCCTTCTCCAGAATGGCTGGTGAAAAGACTGCAAACTATTGGTGTACGATCTATTAATAACGTAGTAGATATCACCAACTATGTACTTCATGAATACGGCCAACCACTTCATGCTTTTGATTATAATAAAATTGCACAGCATAAAGTTGTAGTTAAATATGCATCTGAAGGAGAAAAATTCACTACACTGGACGATAAAGAAAGAACCTTGCGTGCTGAAGACCTGATGATCTGCGATGCAGAAAAAGGCATGTGTATCGCCGGTGTTTTTGGTGGTGCAGGATCAGGAGTAAGCGACCAGACCAGCAATATTTTCCTGGAAAGTGCTTATTTCACACCAAGAGTCATTCGCAGAACATCAATGCACCATGGCTTACGTACTGATGCGGCAACCCATTTTGAAAAAGGTGTAGATGTGGAAATGGTAATACCTGCGTTAAAACGGGCAGCACAATTAATTGCTGAAATAGCCGGTGGAATTGTTGCTTCGGAGATCTATGATGTTTATCCGCAACCGCTCGCAGCACAACAAATAACAGTACAATATCAGTACATCAATAATCTTTGTGGTAAAAAATACGCGCCACAAGATGTGGATACGATACTTACTGCATTAGGTTTTACGATACTGAATAAAACTGCAGATTACATTGAAGTTAAAGTTCCATCTGACAAACCAGATGTAAAGCAAGGAGCTGATATAGTAGAAGAAGTATTGAGAATTGATGGCCTGGATAATGTTGAGATCCCTACCAGGCTTAACATTTCACTGCATCGCCGTCCGGCACCTGCCGCTCGCAAATGGAAGGAATTGATTGCTACTTACCTGAGCAACGCAGGTCTTCAGGAAATAGTTACCAATTCTATTACCAATAGCAAATACTATGGAGAAGAAGTATCTGTTGTCCGTATGATTAATAGCCTTTCCAGCGAATTGGACATTATGCGTCCTGCAATGTTGGAAAGCGGGCTTGAAGTCATTTCTTATAATGCCAACCGTAAGGCGCAGGATCTCAAATTATATGAGTTTGGCAATATTTACCATCAGGAAAGCGTTGGTAAATATACGCAGTCGGCAAAGCTGGCTATATGGATCAGTGGAAACAGCAGGGAGCAGCACTGGCAGCATCCGGCACAAAAAACGGACATTTATTACATCAAAGGCATACTGCAAAACATTTTTAATCTTTGTGGCATCAAGAAAATACAGGAAGCAGAAACAGAACATCA
This sequence comes from Taibaiella sp., assembly GCA_041660405.1. Lineage (GTDB taxonomy): Bacteria > Bacteroidota > Bacteroidia > Chitinophagales > Chitinophagaceae > Taibaiella. Next base: position 218,415 of record JBAZWL010000002.1, read on the forward strand.
GCTGGAATGGAAAAGAGGTAAGCAAGTAGTGGCAACAGCAATGACAGTGCCTGCATCAAAACTTAAAGCATTTGATCTTAAACAGGAAGTGTATTATGCTGAAGTGGATATTGAAGCATTGACCGAAGCCGCAGAAGGCGTAAAGGTAAAATATAGTGAATTACCTAAGTATCCGTCTATGCGCCGCGACCTTGCTTTGATCCTGGATAAGAGTGTACCTTATGGCAAAGTGGCGGCTATTGCTCAATCGCAGAAGTGGGAAGCGTTGAAAAGCTATGATCTGTTCGATGTTTTTGAAAGTGAAAAGATTGGGGCAGACAAAAAATCATTGGCCCTTAGTTTTACTTTTCAGTTAAATGAACGTACTTTAACTGATGAGGAAGTAGATGGCATGATGAAACAGCTGATTGCTTCCTACCAAAAAGATCTGCAAGCGCTGATCAGGGAATAAACAAGTTTATGAAAGAACTCGAATTATTACAGCAAAAATTGGAGCAATTGCTTAAACAGTATGCTGCCGTACAGGCAAATGCATCCCGTTTGGAAAAAATCAACTCCCGTCAGGCTGCAGTAATTGAGGAACAACAAACAAAGATGGAAACTTTGCAGAAAGAGCTGCAGCTAAAATCTGTGGTGCTTTCTGCTACTTATACCGGTTCAGACAAAGAACAACTGAAGCAGCATCTTGACCAGGTAATTACTGAGATAGAGAAGAATTTAGAATTACTATAAAATACAAACCTGGAATTGAATAAAGATTTCAAATTACTCCTGATCCTTTTTGCCGGATTAACATTCATCGCTTCCTGCGAAAGCAAGGATCCTGAATGCTATCAGCCTACGGTAGTACAGGCATTGTGTAAGTTCAAATTCAGAGATACTCAAATAGTACAGGTGCAGGTGGGCAATGATACCAACAACCTTATAGCTGACACTATTGATATTTTCCCTGATAGTGCTATGAATGCTCCACAAATGAGAATTATAGGAGAGAGTAAAGATATACTGGTACAGGGTGCCCGTGGCGATAAAACTTTAAGAGTACTCTTTAATTATTCAAAGGATAGTATTCGTTATTCATTCAGGACAGACACTACAAGTAATGTGTTTGATACCATCACATTTTACTACGAACCGACTGTACACTTCATTTCCAACAATTGTGGCTATAACTATTTCTACAATATACAGAACGTGAAGCATACTACTCACATGCTGGACTCATTCGCAATACCCAATGGCAATGTAACTGATGATGCACAGATTGAAAATGTACAATTATTCTTCAAACGTAATTAAATGAGATTAGCTGTACTGATTTCTATCTCAATCTGTATTTCGTGCTCTTTTGCCCGCGGCCAATCTCCAGCTGATAGTTCAAAAATTGCACCTGCCAGCAAAGACACGTTAAACAAAAATATCGTAGCTATTGACACCTCTTCCCAAAAGAAGAAAGAGCCGAAGCCTCCTTATGTTCATCAATTTCGTATTGGTTTCGACTTGAGCCGGATAGCTGCAAACATTATGTTCCCCAGTAAACAAGGCTATGAAATACAAGCTGACTACCTGTTGCGCAACAATATTTACCTTGCTGCAGAAACCGGTTTTGGCAAAGGAAAGGTTGATTATGAAAATCTGAAATATTCCAATAATGGTTATTATTTTAAGTTCGGAGTTGATAAATCTTTTCTTGACATTATAAGTAATAAAGATTTCGATATTGGCTTCATAGGTTTAAGATATGGTATAGGCCCGGGTAAAAGAACTGAGGCTACATACATCATCCCTTCAATATTTGGTACACCTGCAACGGGGAGTATTCCTGCACAGAATTATCTGGTACATGGGGGAGAAATTACTGGTGGCGTAAAAGTAGAAATGTGGAAAAACTTCTTTCTGGGCTGGAATGTTAGGATGCGGTTCCTGATTAATTCAGGTGCATTCAAAGAGCTTGCTCCTGCCTACATTCCGGGATTTGGCAAAGGGGATAAGAGTACGGCTTTCGACATAAATTTTTATGCGAGCTACGCAATAAGATGGGGAGGAAAATAATGTTATTCGTTATCTAAAAAATTTATCCAACCTACTACCATTTTAACAAAATTCTTCTCTGAATTCTTATAAACGTTAAGATTAAGAATTAAAATAAGGCTCCAACTAATATAGAATTTGTATTAACATTTTTCTATCCAAAAAACTATAACATAGTCGAATCATGGCATATAAATTGTGCGATGTCCTTTGCATTTCAAAAACAAATGCATGATACGGTTATGAAACAAAAATTAAACAAAGTAATGCCTCTCCGCATGTACAACTTCTGTATGTGCCTGTTTTTCGCTTTAAATTTTATCAACCTGAATGCCAACGCTCAAAGCTATTCCAGCGTTTACAATGGGGTAAACTATTCCTCCAGCCACCCTTATAATTTGAATCTGATTTATTTTGTACCCAATGATATTCCACTTGATCAGACTTACAAAACACGTTTGAGTACATTGATGTTATGGGGGCAGAATTTCTATAAACAAAACATGATAGCAAACGGTTATGGGCCTAAAACGTTTGGTCTTTTTACTGAATCTGCGAATGCCAATAATGTAAAAATCATTTTAATCCAGGGAGCATACCCACATACAGACTATACATACAACGACCGAAGCAAAATGGATGCTGAAATCAATGCCTACTTTGCCAATAACCCGACTCAAAAAACCAGTGAGCACACATTAATCTTAACCGCAGTTACCAATCCCACTACTGCCGACGTTCCTTATTATGGCACCGGCAGAACCTGTTATGCACTTGATTATCCTCAAATGGATATTCAGTACATGGGTAGGACAGACTCACTCGGACAGTTGTTTACAGGATGGTATGGCGGTATGTTGCATGAGCTGGGACATGGACTTAATTTACCACATAGCCATCAGACCAATTCCGAATATCATAATCCAAATAAAGGCACGAACCTGATGTATTATCATGGCACCTTGGGCACTGCTCCTACTTTTATAAACCGTGCCGGTTGTGCTATTCTGAATAATTGCCAGATATTTGCCGATGCGCCTGGCATTACTTATTATAACGGGAATACCTCGAATCTTACAAGCCTCCACGCCGTGTACGACAATGGTGACCTTGTTGTAGCCGGAACATTTCAGTCAAACAGACTAGTGAAAGATGTAAACATATACCAGGATCCTTATGCTACTCCGAGCGCGGGATATTACGCAGTAGTATGGTCGGTAAGTCCGCTCGGAAATAGTTTTTCGGTACGTATGCCGGTAAGCGATCTGGAGTTTACCAATCAGGCCTATAACCTATGGATAGAACTGGTATTGCAAAATGGAGAACGTACTTTTAATTATTATCAGTATTCGTACAATAACGGCATTCCTGAAATAAATATTGATTTTGGCACCTTGAGTACCTGCGTAGGCGGCACATTACAATTAGGCGCAGGTATGCAGGGAGTGTCATATCAATGGCAGTACCAATCCGGTGGCAACTGGTATAATTATCCGGAAGGCAATAACGGGTATGCTACTTTTTCGGGTACTCAATCTGCTAACATGACTGTATCAAATATCTCTGCGCACTATATTAATAATCCCAATACAGCGAGGGTACATGTTACAAAAGCTAATGGAAGCACTTATACTGTCGGGCCTAAAGTATGGAAAGCTGATGGAATTATTACCCAACCACCTTCGCTCACCACTGCCTGTGTAGGCGGTTCCCTGCAAATAGCGACGCAAGCATCGGGTATAGGTTATCAATGGCAATATCAAAACGCAAATGGAAGCTGGAGTGATTATCCTGAAGGCCTTGTATCAGGTTACGCAACTTTTTCCGGGACAAAAACAGCTACTTTAACGGTTTCAAACATTTCCGCGGCCTATGTAACCAATCCCAACCAGGCAAGACTCGTTGTTTATGGCGAAAGTGGATGCTATACCGTTTCCAACACTGTTACTTGGAAGGCAGAGGGAATATCAGCTCAACCGAATGCGCTTACAACCGCCTGCGTGGGTGGCACTTTGCAATTAGCTGCACAAGCTTCAGGCGCCTCTTATCAATGGCAATACCAGAGTGGCAACAACTGGTACAACTATCCGGAGGGTAATAACGGCTATGCGACTTTTACCGGTTCAAAAACGGCTGTCATGACAATATCCAACATTTCCAGCCATTATGTAACAAACCCTAACCAGGCCAGGCTTGTTGTAACGGGAACCTATGGTTGTACGGCCAGCACTAACACCGTTACCTGGAAGGCGGTAAACTGCGGCACCATGTCGGCTAAGGTAAAAATGAATACCACACAGGCAGTTTATCCTAATCCGGTAAACGATGACCTGACTATTGATATGGGTACTGAAGATGATAACTATCAGGTAGAAATAATGAATAGCGTTGGACAAACGACCTTTCACACTACTACCACTGAAAGTACCATGAAAATATCTTTTAAAGAGAAAGCATCGGGCATATACATTATAAGAATTACCGGAAAAAATTCCGGGACAAGCAATTCCTACCGTGTTGTAAAACCTTAAGGTGATACAGTCAAATGATTGAAAATATCTCTTAAACAAGACGCCTCAAACATGAAGTTTGAGGCGTCTTGTTTTGCAAAGCTGATCCGTTATTTGTGATTTACCTTTTTCTTTGGCTCCTTTTTTTCTTCTACCGTTACCCATTCGCTTAAAGTCACTGTAAAAGGCATCTGTCCTATTTTAACTACAGCTTTTTTGCCTTTAATTTCAGTAAGCCTGCCTACCTGGTGATTTTGTGTATGCCTCACCAGGTCACCTTCCTGGGCTTCTCGACCAGCTACTCTGAACTTCTTATCCGCTTTTTTTGCAGCCGCTTCGTTTTGTTGTATCTGCTTCTTCCTGAACAGTATTTTTTCTGCCGACTGTATTACCTCCTGCTTGTTCTCCACCTTCTTCCAGTCGTGAATAATTTGCTTAAACTTGCGTTCTGTTTCCCGTAGATAATCCAGTTCTTCCTTCTTTATTTTATTCTGCAGCTTAAGCGTTTCATAATGTTGGCTAAGCCTTTCTTTATCTATCAGATTTTCATACTTTTCTTTTAAAGTTTCATTTTGATCTATAAGTTTTGACAGGTATTTTTCTTTGTCGCCAAGCCTTACTGATTGCTGTTCAGTAAGATGCAACATCTTGTCCAATTTAAAATGTCCGCGCTCTGTAAGTTGCCTTGCTCTGTCTATTACCTTGGGAGATAACTGGCTGCGTTGCGCTATGGCAAAGGTATAGGAGCTACCAGGTTTACCTATTGTCAGCTGATATAAAGGTTCTAATTTCTCTTCATCAAAGGCCATGGCACCGTTGAATATACCAGACACTTTGCCAGCCATCACCTTCAGGTTAAGGTAGTGCGTAGTAATGATACCCAAAGCTTTTTTAGAAGCCAGTTCCTCTACAATAGCTTCGGCAAAAGCCCCGCCCAGATTAGGATCGGAGCCGCTACCTAATTCATCAATGAAGAATAACGTTTTCCCGTTTGCAAAATCCAGGAAGTATTTCATGTCGCGCAAATGGGCGCTATAAGTACTTAACTCGTTTTCGATAGATTGGGTATCGCCTATATGGATAAATATTTGTTTGAAAATGCCCATTTCAGATTGTTCATCAACTGAAACAAGCAAACCCGCTTGCAGCATGAGTTGCAGCAAGCCTACGGTTTTCATGGATACTGTTTTACCACCTGCATTAGGACCGCTGATCATCAATATCCTTTCCTTACGATCCAGTGTAATATTCAGGGGAATGGTTTGCTTACCCGCTTTTATGTTGTGCAGATAAAGCAAAGGGTGAACCGCCTTGATCAATTGTACTGAAGGATGGGGACTAAGGCGTGGCATTGTAGCATTAAGATCAGTTGCAAATAAGGCTTTGGCTCTTATAAAATCGTACAAGCCACAAAGATGGTAGTAACTGTCCAACTGTGGCTGATAGCCGGAAAGATGCGCTGTAGTCTGTGCCAGGATGCGTTGAATTTCCTTATGTTCGGCACGCTCCAAAGCTGATACTTCGTTATTGAGTTCGATGGTTTCTTCCGGTTCGATAAATACCGTTTTGGAAGAATCACTTTCGCCATGAAGAATACCTTTTACAACACGCTTATACTCTGCAAACACAGCAACGGTGCGCCTTCCGCTCAAAAAGCTTTCTGAGATATCTGCCAGGTAACCTTGCTTATTCAACTTGCGTAAAATACCTTCAAAGACTTTCCGAAGTTGTTGCCTGGTACGATCCAGGTCAACCCTGATCTCCATCAGCGCTTTGGAGGCATTATCTTTTACATGGCCACTATCATCTATTACTGCAGTAATGATCTGTACTATTTCCTTTTCGTAAGTAATTTTCTCTGCGAGGGCGCGGAGGCGGGGATAAAGCTGGTCATGGTTTTTCAGCCATTGCAGAATATCTTTTATGTTCAAAGCAAGATTGCGGAAAGCCAGTAATTCTTCGCCTTTAAGTATGGCACCACTGATAGCCAGGTATTTGATCTCCTTCTCTATATTCCGGGTAAAGTCATTGGGGAAATGATCATGGCTTTCCAGCGTGGATTTATATTCCATGGTTTGTTCAAGGGCCATTTGAACATAATCCAGCCGTGTATGAAAACGTAAAGATTCCACCCTTTGCCGGGCAGCGTCTGTACGGCATTTCTGCAGGAGTAATTGCCTTATTTTATTAAATTCCAGTTGATCCAGGGATTGATCCGGATAGGTTATTAACATTGTTTATGATGGCTATAAAGGGATGATTCCCTATTCTTATTTTAAAAATTGTTTCTGAAAAGCCGGATGGCCTGACTCCGATCAAATTAAGGACAAAAAAAGCGACGTTTCGTAAAACGCCGCTAAAAATCTATTCAATTAAAAGTAGTTCATTCATTTCTCCTTGCGGAAATAATGATCACAGTAGACTTTATTTTACAACCTATTAAAAGGATTAAAATGGTTTTACTGCATCGTTCAGTTCGTTATCTACCAGTACACGTCCGCAATGTTCGCAAACGATGATCTTTTTACGTTGGTGGATTTCGGCCTGGCGCTGTGGCGGGATGATATTGAAACATCCACCGCAAGAATCACGCAATACCGGCACTACAGCAAGACCATTGCGGTAGCTGGCGCGGATACGCTCATAAGCGGTCAACAAACGTTCTTCTACTTTTTCTTTAGCTTTTGCGGAAGTCTTAACTAATTCGTTTTCTTCTTTCTCTGTTTCTTTAATGATCTTATCCAGCTCACTTTTCTTAGCTTGCAAGGCTTCTTTCTTGCCTTCAAGCTGGCTTTGCGATTGCAGCTTAGTGTTCATAGCCTCTTGTAAACGGACACCGGCATCTTTAATGTGCTTGTCACACAATTTCATTTCCAGCTCCTGCATTTCCATTTCTTTGGTAATGGCTTCAAACTCACGGCTATTCTTCACATTATCCTGCTGTTTCTCGTATTTCTTGATCAAAGCTTCCGCTTCTTTCTTAGCATTTTTACGGCTGTCAATATATTCATTGATGCTGTTAATTTCAGAATCAATATTGTTAGCACGTGTCTGCAAGCCTTCCACCTCGTCTTCAAGATCATTCACTTCCATGGGCAATTCGCCTTTCAGCGTTTTAATCTCATCTCTTTTGGAATCGATCTTTTGCAGGGTCAGAACGGCGGTAAGTTTTTCTTCTATTGAAAAATCTTTTGCTACAGTAGCCATATGTTAAAAATAATAATTTACAGGATTTGTATTCGTCTTCGTAAAAAGAAGCGCAAAATTAGGAAATTTTTCCTTTGAAATTTCAGAAAAAATTTCTATGGTAAAATGCTCACTTTCATAATGCCCGATATCGGCAATAAGGATCTTGTTTTCGGCATCAAAAAACTGGTGATATTTATAATCGCCTGTAACAAAAACATCTGCACGGGCCGCAATAGCGTTTTTTAACAAAAAACTACCCGAGCCACCACATACAGCAACAGTTTGTATCGTTTCGCGATGCAACGCCGTGTGCCGGATACAATCTGCTTCCATATTTTGTTTGAGATACTTCAGGAAATCTGTGGCCGGCATGGGTGATTCCAGTTCACCAATCATTCCGGCGCCAATCGTATGGTCCTCATTTTCCAATGCAATCAACTCGTAAGCAACTTCTTCATAGGGATGATGCTTTTTAAGTGTAGCTATTGCGATCCGCTTAAGATGTTCAGGCACGAGCACTTCCAGTTTAACTTCCTTCAGTTCTTCTCTGCCCCCACCGGCATTTCCAATAACGGGATTGGCTTTTTCCGAAGGGCGAAATGAACCTGAACCTGTTATGGCGAAACTGCATTCGCTGTACTCTCCTATCTGGCCAAGGCCCGCTTGAAACAAAGCATCACGCAATGAGGCAAAATCCTTTTCCGGCACATAGGTATACAGCTTATACAACTTACCTTTTGCCGGAGCCAAAATGCGTGTATGTCGCAACTTTAATTTTTCAGCGATCTTACGGTTTACACCTGCCTGCACATTATCGAGATTGGTATGGGCAGCGTAAATAGTGATATCGTTTTTTATAGCCTTCAGCACTATCCTTTCTACATAATTGCGGCCGGTAATACTTTTTAATCCAGAGAAAATCAATGGATGATGAGCAATGATAAGATTGCAACCGGCGGCTATAGCCTCATCTACTATTACTTCCGTTACATCCAGGCTTAACAATGCGCCTGTGGCCTGCCTGGTTACATCACCAACTTGCACACCACAGTTATCATAACTTTCCTGGTAGGGCAACGGAGCAAAATATTCAATTTCAGAAAGGATATCTTTAATTTGCATAATCAGTATTCGGGGAAACGCCTTTGGAAAGGTATCATTTTTTACAAAAATAACGAAAAGAACAGCTGCCGGAAGGAAACACCATGAAGGTTTATTTAAAAGAGAATAGTTGGATTGCCCGGTTTGCTGCCTGGAAGCTTAACAGTAAAACTATGGCCCTTACTTTGGGGCACACTATTCATTTGCACAATACCAGCCCTGCTGATTTCCTGGAGAACAAGAATTGGGTCTGCCATGAACTGGCACATGTAAAACAATTTGAACAATATGGTTTTTTTCTTTTCCTGATCAGATATTTCAGGGAAAGCCTGGTTAAAGGTTATTACCATAACAGGTGGGAAATTGAAGCCCGCGCTGCGGAAACCAACTATGCTTTGCTGAACAACGTTATTTTCCTTTAGGACATTATTCGATCTTCCATAATAGCAATAGCTTCTCCCACAATAAAAAAGCTTCCCGTCACTAGTATAATATCATTTTCGCTGGCATGGTTACGGGCGGCGGCTAGTGCATCTTTCACTGTTGCATAAGCCAGGCCATCAAGCAACATTTCTTTTCCTATAGCATACAGTTCCTCATGAGGCATTGCTCTTGGCACATTGGCCTGGGTAAAGTAGTAGGAAGCATCTTTGGGAAAATAAGAAAAGGCGGTACGCACATCTTTATCGCTTACAAATCCGCATACTACGTGCAATACAGGCGAAGCACTGTTCAATTGTTTCAGCGTATCCAGGTTGCCTTTTAGATATTCCATACCATCAGGATTATGTGCTACGTCAAGAATGACAAATGGTTTGTGTTGCACAATTTCCCACCTTCCACGCAAGCCTGTATTATGTTTAACTGTGGCAAGACTTTCCAGAACTGTTTCGAAGGGAAGATCCCAGCCTAGTTGTTGCAGTACCGCACAAGAGGTTAAAACCGTTTTTATATTATGCATCTGAAAATCGCCCATCAGATCGGTTTTCAGATCGTACATCTTTTGCTCCCCTTTATGGATCGCCTTGTAATATTGGAAGTCCATATCCTGCCCGGTACGCACCATCTCCCAGATACTATCAGCAAACAAAACAGTAGATTGCTTGCCTAAGGCGTTCAGGAAAAAAACCTGTTCTGTTTCAGGATGTGTTTCGCCAATTACTACCGGAACTTTCTCTTTAATAATGCCAGCTTTTTCCTCAGCAATAAGTGCAAGGGTATCGCCCAGTATCTGTGTATGATCCAGTCCTATATTGGTTATTATGGATAAAACCGGCAGAATGATATTGGTACTATCCAGCCTGCCGCCAAGGCCGGTTTCAATTACGGCAACATCAACTTTCTCTTCTGCAAAAGCCCAAAAAGCCATAGCCACATTTAGTTCGAAATAAGATGGTTCAATGTCTTTAACCAGCTGTTTTGTTTTCTCTACAAAATCAATGACGAACCGCTCTGTAACCGGAACACCATTTATGCGTACCCTTTCGCGAAGATCGACAAGATGCGGAGAAGTATAAAGCCCTGTACGATAACCAGCTTGCTGCAATGCGCCCGCAATCATGTGGCTTGTGCTCCCTTTTCCGTTGGTGCCTGCAATGTGTATGGCTGGAAACCGGAGTTGCGGATTCCCCAGAGCCTCACATAATTTAATGATATTATCAAGACCTTTTTTTATAGCGTTCTGCCCAACCTTTGAGAACATGGGCAATGTCATATTAAGGTAGTTTACCGTCTCTTTATAAGAATACATTTTATTAAAGCTTCGTGTGATTAATGAATTGCAATATTACTATCTACAGCAGCATTTCAAACTTAGTATAAAAAGCCCACCTATTTATGTAGGTCGTATTTTTTTTTGATAATGTAGTAAAATACTCTTAATTTCATTCTCTTGTAATTATTTGAAAAGCATCAATTAAATTTTAAAAAATCAAAAAAATGAGAAAACTATTACTTACCGGTAGTATGCTAGCCGCCTTTTTCTGCACAAATGCACAGCAGAAATTAGCACTATATGAAGAATTTTCCGGTGAAAATTGTGGCCCCTGTGCTGCATTGAACCCGGGATTGATGACGTTGCTTTCCGCCAATCCTACTAAAGTTCTTTTACTGAAGTACCAGTCTCCAATTCCTTCTGCGGGACCGATTTACCTGGCGAATACAATATTTACCGATGCAAGAATGGACTATTACTCTGTACCGTTTGCGCCCTATGGCAGACTCAATGGTGCTGTAGCAGGAAGCACAGGTAATATCAGCGAGGCCACACAGGCTATGATTGATGCTGCCGTTGTAGGTACTGCTCCTTTTACTATTACTGTTTCTAACCCTGTTTACAATGCTGATGGGCAAACTTTCACTGCAACCGTAACAGTAACAGCAAGTGTTGCAGCTACGTATAGCAACCTAAAACTGCGGTTCGCTTATGCTGAAGAAATGAACTATACTACAGCTCCGGGCACTAATGGAGAAACTTCTTTCCATAATGTGGTTCGCCAGATGTATCCTAACGCTGATGGCCAGAATGCGCCAAGTACCTGGACAGCAGGTCAGGTGCAAAATTTCACAATTACCGGCTCTATACCGAGCTATGCTGCAACAGCAAGTAACCCGTCTACACCACACCACTTTTTCGTAGCTTTCCTTCAAACAGATAACGACAAAAAAGTATTACAAGCTTCAAAAACTGCTGATATCACCGTTACCAAACCAGCAGTTGACATTGCCAGCAATGGTATCTCCGGAGTTAGCGGCCTGATCTGCCAATTACCTTCTAATATCAATGCTACTGTATCTCTGAAAAATCCGGGACAACAAACATTGACCACCGCTACAATCTACTATCGTGTTGGTGCTGGTGCATGGAGCTCTTACGTATGGAATGGCAGCATTCCTGCAGGTGGAACCGGTACTGCTACCTTACCTCCTATTGCAGTAACAGTAGCTGGCCAGCAGGTATTGACAGATTCTATCGTTTTGCCTAATAACAAAGTGGATCACAACAGTTATGATAATGTAAGTGGCTCTACTGCTTATGTACTAAACAACACAGCTGCTCCTTTGCCTTTGGCCTATGATTTCGAAGCAGTTAATGCCAATTGGATTTCATGGCCAGGTAACGGAACCAATCCTTACCCTATTTTAAGGGTTTCATCCGGTACTGGAAATCCGCCACTTGGTGCTGGTGGATCTACTTACGCAGCTTATTTTAATGGTTGGGGCTTACCAGCAGGCTATACAGGTTTCTATCTGTTCCCTAAAGCTGAATTACCAGCAGGTCCTAAAGCTGTAGATTTCCAGGTTGCTTATGCACAATGGAAAAAAGATGACGGCACTTTATTTGGAGACAAACTGGAGTTAATGTATAGTATCGATTGTGGTGCTAACTGGGTTTCTGTATGGAGCCAGGCAAATGACGTTCTTGCTACTGCACCTCCTACTACAGGAAATAACCCTTTCATACCAACAGCTGCTTCTTATAAACCAAGAAGTGTAAATGTTTCTACTGTACCAACCGGCGCTTACTTTGCATTCAAAGCAACATCAGGCAACGGTAACTATATGTTCATTGACAACATCAATGTTCGTACCGGTTCAACTACAGGTATTGATAACCTTGTTAAGGAAGGTGGTACTAAAATTTATCCTAACCCAACTACTGATGTATTGCAAGTTGAATTGGAGCTACTAAAAGCATCCAAAGTAACTTTCACTATTTACAATGCTTTGGGACAGAGTGTAGGTACTGTTTCTGCTAAAGAACTGTCTACCGGAATCTCTAAGACTACAATTGATACTAAAGATCTTTCTGCAGGTATGTATTACCTGAATATTGCTACCGAAGCCGGAAGCATTCAGCAAAAATTCACTAAGCTGTAAGGAAAGCTTTAATTCTTAAATTTGTAAAAAGGAGTTGAGCATGTCTCAACTCCTTTTTAACTTTTATTTTTTTAGGCCTGACATTTTTTATTACAGAATATCGTTAACTTTGATGGGCTCCGAATTATTGGAGTAATAAATTATTCTATTCATTAAAATACCTCAAAATGATTCGCAAATTTTTATGCTTAAGTCTAGTGTTAGGCTTGTCGGCAATAGTTGGTAATGCTCAGGATTTTACGTTGTCGAAAGATACATTGCAAAATTTGAATGTTGTAGGACAATCTCCTCCAACCGGAAGCACCTGGGACAGCTACGCCTATAAGCTTTTCAACTATGTGCATAATGAGACTAATGCACCCCTAACCTTTAATTGGCAAATCTACAATAAGACATTACCCTTCGGCTGGTTTATTTACGGCTTTTGCGATAATTTAAATTGCAGAACTCAGTCCGATCCTTCTATTGCCAGTGGTACTGTTGCATCATCTAGCCCGATACCTGTTAATGATAGCTCGCAATTAGAACCCTGGGTCGCTGTCCCTGCCGATGCGGAGTTTGGTATAGGTATTATAAAAGTAAGAGTTACCACTACGAACACTACAGATACGGCAATTTATATTCTTAAAAGAAATAACACCGGTATTTCTACAATATCAGTCGGTGATAGCAGAGTATACTTATCTCCTAACCCTGCGTCAAACAATTTGCAGGTATTTGCAGATCAAAGCCTGCATGCTTCCCATATTAATATCTATGATATTACCGGCAAGCATATCAGTTTAACTAAAGTTCAGCCTGCTAAGGAAATCGTTGATGTTGACATTAGTAACCTGGCATCAGGTTTATATATGCTGAGACTTACAGATGACAATGGCAAGATGATTACCACACGTAAATTTGCCAAAAAATAAAAGAAAATAACTATTAAAAGCGCCGGAGATTTTCCGGCGCTTTTTTTTATATTTTTGCCTGATAAAAATTTCTTCGGCAATACTGACCTGAAGCTGCAACAGATATACTCACTTAGCTATATGCGCCAACTCATCCAGATTGCATTTACCAGCTTCAAAATGGCCTTCCAGGAATTGAAGGTAAATAAGCTACGTACTTTTCTGTCATTACTTGGTGTTACTATAGGTATTTTTTGTATCGTAGCAGTATCTACCGTTCTCGATAGTCTGGAAAAGAATATCAGAACCAATGTAGCTACACTTGGAAATGATGTGATCTACATTAGTAAATGGCCGTGGACTGATGAAGGCGGCGAATATAAATGGTGGGAGTACTGGCGCAGACCAGTCCCTAAAGTATCCGACCTTAAAGCCATAGAACGACAAGCACAAACGGTAAGGTATGCCACCTTATGTTATTCAGAAAATGATATCACTGCCAAACAAAATAAAAATGAACTTACGGGCATTACCGGATATGCGGTAACTACCAATTTTGAAAAGATGCAGAATTTCGAAATTGCTTCCGGCCGGTACTTTAGCCCTTCCGAGATCAACGGTGGCAACAATCTTGTAGTTTTAGGATATGATGTAGCACGAGAATTATTTCCGGGTATAAATAACATAGTGGGCATGCCGGTAACTTTCATTGGCAGAAAGTACAATGTGATTGGTGTATTGAAAAAGAATGGAGATAATATGGCAGGGTTTAACTTTGACCGTGGCCTTATCTTCTCTTATTTTTCGGCATCTTCCATCAAGGATGTAACCTCGCTTAATGCGGATAATACCTTGATGGCTAAAGCTAAAGAAGGGCTTGGAGACGATATTGGTTATGAGACTGAAGGTATTCTGAGGGCACAACATAGAATTCAACCAGGCGCAAAGAATGATTTTTCCATCAATAAACTAAGCCAGATAACGGAACAACTGGATACTATGTTTGCTATGATTGATCTTGTCGGAATTGTGATTGCTTTTTTCTCTTTATTAGTGGGTGGTTTTGGTATTGCTAATATCATGTTTGTTTCTGTAAAAGAACGCACCAAAATAATAGGATTAAAAAAGGCAATCGGAGCAAAGAAAGTGGCCATACTTACCGAATTCCTAGTAGAATCGATAACACTATGCCTTATTGGAGGCTTGATAGGTATTGCCATTGTGGTTATGCTGTCTTTATTTCTGACTTATGTAATGAACTTTACAGTTACTTTATCAGTAAGAAATTTCCTGACCGGGATTTCCATTTCTACTTTTGTCGGTGTTCTGGCTGGATATATTCCTGCCCGGTCTGCAGCAAGAATGGATCCTGTAGTGGCTATCAGATCCAACTAAAACGATATTAACTCATTTAATTTTATAGAAAATCAATGAATAAAATTCAGATCCTTACAGCAGCACAAATAGACCAGAAACTTAAAAGAATGGCTTATGAAATATGGGAGAAGAATAGTGAAGAGAAAGAAATTTTTATTATCGGTATTGAAGAAACCGGTGCTGCCGTTGCCGGCAAAATCGCAGAAATACTTAAAGAAATCAGTCCTTTAAAAATAAAATTCAGCACCCTGGTTATTAATAAAAAGTCGCCACTGCAGGAAGATATCCAGCTAAATGCCGATGCGCTTAATAATAAAACAGTTGTGCTTATAGATGATGTAGCCAATTCAGGCAAAACATTGTTATATGCTTTAAAACCTTTGATGGATTTTGAACCTGCTAAAATTCAGGTAGCAGTATTGGTGGACCGCAAGCATAAAAACTTCCCTGTGACGCCTGATATCATTGGCCATTCTGTATCAACAACCATACAGGAGCATATCATTGTTAATTATGAGCATGGCAAATTAACAGGAGCCCATCTTGAATAGTTTTAACTTTGATTAAACTACTTTTATTTATAATCGTCAAACCACCAAATAAAGAAAAAAATGAAAAAAATCCTTTTCGTAGCAGGTGTTACCATTATCGGTCTCTCTGCTGCATTCGCTCAAGATGTTAAACAAACTCCACAGGCAAAAACTACCCAGGCTTCACCAACATTACGGGCTCGCAATGTTGAAAGATTTAGTCCGGAAGTTGCTGCTCAGAAAAGAACAGATCGCCTGGATAAAGAACTTACTTTAAATGCCGATCAGAAGAAGAAGGTATATGACCTTTTCTTAAAAGAAAGCAAAGAAAAACAGGGCCGTCTGGTTCAGAATCAGGAAGTGGATGAACAGTTAAAGGGTATCTTTAACAAAGAACAAAATCAGAAGTACGAAGCAATGAAAAGCGAAAGAAAGCAAATGATGCAGGAAAGGGTTAAATCCATCAGATCTGCGGAGCTTAAATCTCCTACTCCTGTACAACAAGCTACTCCAGCAAAATAATTTGGCATTATCAATTACTAAAACGCCGGAACGATATTCCGGCGTTTTTTACTTTAGGTCATTATCTTTGCGATAAGCATAAATATATTTCCTTGAATTTATTACCAACTACACTCCTGCTTGTTGCCGGTGGCAAAGGCCTTAGAATGGGCTCTGCAATTCCCAAACAGTTCCTGCCATTGAATGGGAAACCTGTTCTTTATTATGCAGCAAAAACTTTTATAGATACCTTTCCGGATATCAGGATCATATTAGTATTGCCGGAAGAGCATATAAGCTACGGCAACATACTTTTACAAGCATTCGAACAAAGAATAGATCTTACAATAGTAACCGGGGGACCCACAAGATTTCATAGTGTACAGAATGGGCTTAAAGAAACCGGTGACGAAAGTATAGTTTTCATTCACGATGGTGTGAGACCTTTTATCAGTAAAGATATGCTTATACGGTGCTACGAGCAGGCTGCAACAAAGGGAAGCGCTATACCTGCCATAACAGTAACAGATAGTATCAGACAATGGGATGGCGCAGCGTTCATGGCTATCAACAGAGATCATCTGAGAAGTGTACAAACGCCGCAGACTTTTAAAGCTTCAATAATCAAAGAAGCATTTGAGCAAGACTATAACGAAACCTTTACGGATGAGGCTACAGTACTGGAATATATGGGAATACAGGCACACTTAATTGAGGGTCTGAAAACCAATATTAAAATTACTTCGCCGGAAGACCTGCTGATTGCTGAAGCCTTGTTACAGCAACTTAACAGGGAATAATTTGTTGTAAATTATATTGAGAAATTCTTTTGTCTTAACGTTTATGATATTCATTAATTCAGTACTTCGCAAAAAAAATTACTTTGCTGCGATTACAATCCTTTCGCTTTTTATAAATACATCTGTTACTGCCCAGATATTGGATACCACTTATTTTGCTCCGATACTGATAGATGAGGTTATTATAAAATCTTCAAATAATGGTTTCGATATTAAGGAGTTTATTGAAAGAATAAAAAACGACACTACATTTTACAAAGCCTTTCGTACCATGCATCTTGTCACTTACAATGCCGAAAATGATATTAAGGTTTTTGAAAAGAAAGGTAATAAGGTAAAGGCTTCTCTTTATAGTGAGACCAAACAGATATACCGCAATGGCTGCCGCACTATGAATGTACTGGAAGAGAAAGTTACCGGTGATTTTTATAATAAAAAGAAAGAATACAATTATTACACGGCTCAATTATACGCCTCCCTATTTTTCACTAAAGGCAAAGTATGCGGAGAAAATAATATTGTAAAAGGCAAACTGGATGATGAAGGAGCAAAAGGCAGCCTTGAAAAAAATAAAGCCCGGCTAAAGCAACTTATGTTTAACCCGGGAAGCAAAATTTCCGGTATTCCGCTTATGGGTAATAAATCGGCAATATTTGACCCGGAAGTTGCCAAAATGTATGATTTCAGGCTTGCAGTTGAAGATAAAAATGGCATTCCCTGTTATATGTTCGATGCGACTCCTAAAAAAGAATATACAGGCAATGTAGTATACAAACAATTTAAAACATGGTTCCGTCAATCTGACTATTCTATTGTAGCCCGCGACTACGCCCTATCCTACAATACGGTTGCGTATGATTTCGATGTGGTGATACATGTGGACTTGCGCCAGGTAGGAGAGAATTTACTGCCCTCATATATCAGTTACAGGGGTAATTGGTTTGCCTTTACCAAAGGCAGGGAGAAAGTCAATTTTGTTGCGAAATTCGACTATTGATTTTTTTCTTTCTTGCTGATATTTACTACCACTTATCTTTGCAGGAAATTATATCCCATTGTCCTACCAATCTATTATCATTACTATCGGCGATGAGCTGCTGATAGGCCAGACTATCGATACCAATTCTGCCTGGATAGCACAACAACTCAATAAAGAAGGTATACATGTAAAAAGGCGCATTGCTGTTGGCGATGAACGCAATGCTATACTGAATGCATTGGATGAATCTATCCCTCACGCTAACATTATTTTTCTTACCGGAGGCCTTGGCCCTACAGCTGATGATATTACTAAACCTTTACTCTGTGAATATTTTGGCAGCAAACTTGTAGTGAATGAAACGGTATTGCTACATGTAAAACAGATCTTCTCCAAACGAAACAGGCCATTCCTGGAACGCAATCTGAAACAGGCGGAAGTACCTGATAATTGCCAGGTATTATTCAACCGTATGGGCACAGCACCAGGTATGTGGTTTGAGAAGGATGGTTGTATCATCGTCTCCTTACCTGGCGTACCATTTGAAATGCAGACTATAGTTAGCGAGGAAATAATGCCCAGGCTTAGAGAACGGTTTACAGGCAACCACATCATTCATAAAACGTTGATGACCGTTGGCCTTGGTGAAAGTTTTATCGCTGATAAAATAGAAGATATAGAAACATCGCTTCCTGCTCACATACACCTTGCATACCTGCCTACGCCGGGCTTTGTAAAATTAAGATTGACTACAGATGGCACAGATAAAGCTGCACTGGAGCGTGAAATTGAGGTTTGGTCCACACTTATACAGCAGCGATTGGGAGCTTATGTAGCAGCCACAGAAGATATCTCTCTTGAAGAAATTGCAACACATGCATTGAGTGAACATCGCCTTACACTTGGCCTGGCGGAAAGCTGTACCGGTGGTTATGTAGCTAACCGGATTACTAATATAGCCGGAAGTTCGGTCTATTTCAAAGGATCTATTGTGAGCTATGCTAACGAGGTGAAAGAAAATATATTGAGTGTAAGCCATGAAACACTGATAACTGTTGGCTCCGTAAGCGAGGAAACGGTAATACAAATGGCAGAAGCTGCCCGTAAAGTTTTGAATACTGATATTGCTCTGGCTATATCCGGAATACTAGGACCAGGAGGAGCTACGGCTGAAAAACCGGTAGGCCTTGTATGGATGGCTATTGCGAACAAAGACAAGACAATTACTAAAGAATTTCACTTTTTCTACGACAGATTGAGGAATAAAGAACTGGCAGCAAATGCAGCACTGAATATGATACGGCTGTTTGTTACAGAGCATTATAGCACCTAAACTTCTCGCTAAGAAACTTTCCAAAAGTTTTAAACTTTTGGAAAGTTAGCAGATACACCAAAAGCCACCATTTCCAATCGCACTACAGCAACCCTTTATCAGCGAAACTAAAGTGCTTTTTATCTGCGATAATGATATGATCCATAAGTTGCATATCCAACAGTTTAGCTCCTGCTTTTAATTTATCGGTTATTTGCTTATCTGCTGTGCTGGGCTCCATATTGCCCGAAGGATGGTTATGTGCAACGATAAGACGACTGGCCATGTGCTGCAGTGCAATTTTGAAAACCAATTTAGGATCAACAATTGTGCTCGTAAGCCCGCCTGAACTTACGAATTCATAATGGACCAGTTTATTACTTGCGCTAAGACAAAGCACACAAAATTTCTCCTGGGCCAAATCTCCCATTAGTGGTATCAGAATATCAGCAGCAGCACGACTACTACTAATCTCCTTTTGTTCCATCCCCTCACCTATCTGGCGCCTGCGGCCTAGTTCCAGAGCAGCGGCCAACGTAATTGCCCTGGCTTCACCGATACCTTTTACCTTCTGGAAATCTTTAAGGGTAAGCTTACCCAGATGCGTCAGGTTCTGATTACCCAATTGTAATATTTCTCGTGCCAGATCTACTGCAGATTTCTCGCGGGTTCCACTTTGTATTAATATTGCGATCAGCTCTGCATCTGATAAAGCAGCATAACCTTTATGCAGCATTTTTTCGCGGGGGCGGTCATCTTCCGCCCAATGTTTAATGCTATTAGGCTTTTGCTGTTCATTGTTTTCCATAAAAAAATCTTTAATTATACTAGCCGATAACGCTTTCCTGGCAAGGCTTTTACAACACCAGCCAATTCAAGCATCAATAATAAAGAAGATAATATTGAAGTATTTACACCGGCTTTAAGAAACACTTCGTCTATATGCATACCTTCTGATCCTTCCAGGATGTTTGTTATTTTTATTTCATCATCAGTTAGATGGTTAAACAATTTGGGTTGAATAGTTTTCTGTTTTTCATTTGTTTCCCAGCTCATCATTTCTATTAAATCGTTTGCTCCGGTAATCATTTGAGCCATATGAGTACGGATCAGGTAATTACAGCCTTCTGATTTTTTATCTATTGTCCTACCCGGGAATGCAGCCACTTCCCGATTGTAACCTGCCGCCAGTTTGGCTGTGATCATAGCGCCACCTTTGGTCTCTGTTTCTATTACTACGGTAACGTCGCACATACCAGCCACTATGCGATTGCGCATAGGGAAGTTAAACCTATCGGGGCTGGTACCGGATATGTACTCTGTCAATAATCCGCCATGCTTCACCATCTCTTTAGTAATATGTTTATGTTGCGATGGATAAATAGTGTCCAACCCATGCGCCATTACCCCTATAGTAGGCATACCCAGCTGTACTGCTTTTCGATGTGCAATTACGTCTATCCCAAAAGCCAGGCCGCTTACTATGATCACATCTAACGACTGCAGCCCTTCCACAAGTTCCTCCGTTATCCGCATGCCATACTCGGTATTCTTCCTGGTACCAATTATGGCTACTGTCTTTTTGCTATTCATATCTGCATCGCCTTTGTAATACAACATCAGCGGAGCGTCTGCACAGGTTTTTAAAGCTCTTGGGTAATCCTTATCTGCAATAAATAAAGGAGCAATATTATGTTTTTCCATGAACACTATTTCCTGGTTGATCTTTGCTTCATCTATTTCATGACGTAGCAGATCTGCTTTCTTTTGACCAAAGCCTTCAATTGCCATTAACTGCTTAAGTGACGCATGAAATATTGCGCTGGCCGACCCAAAATGCTGTAATAATTGACGCCCGATTTTATCACCTATCAGCTCAGTCTGCGTTAACGCTATCCTGTAAAAGAGCTCTTCTTTTTTTTCCATTACCATGGGATAAAGCTAATGAATTCATAAAATAAAATTCAAAAACATAATTAATACTCGAACAATAGGTCTATCACCCTCAAATTCACCCTATATTTTATAATTATCCTGGTTATTTTTGACGCATGAACAAACGCTTATTCTTGCTGCTATTGAGTGCAGCCGGCTTTACTGCTTCTGCCCAACAAAAACAATTTACCATGACAGAGGCCACTCTGGGTATAAAATCTACACTGGCTCCTCAAAATTTAAAGCAACTCAATTGGATCCCTGAGCAAAATGCTTATGTATCTCTTGTGGGCAATGCTAAAAGTGAAGCTTTGTTGCGTACTACTGTACCGCAAATGAAGAGTGATACTTTAATACGCCTTAGTGAAATCAATGAACAGCTTTTTGCTAAAGAGGAATTAAAAGCTTTGCCTGAAATAAAGTGGATCAGCAAAAATCAATTCTACTTCAGTTCAAAAGAGAGTTACTTTTTTGCTGAGCTAAAAAACAGCACATGGCAATACAGCAAATGGCTCACCCTGCCTGAAAACGCCGAGAACATTAAGGTTGATAATAAAAGCAGGCAAATCGCTTATACTATAGACAACAATCTTTTTCTTAAAGATGTTTATGGTAAGAGCCATCAAGTAACGAACGATGTTGACAAAAATATTATCAACGGCGGCTCAACTGTGCACCGTAACGAGTTTGGCATAGAAGGTGGTACTTTCTTTTCTCCCAAAGGCAACTTCCTGGCCTTTTACCGTATGGATCAGCGTATGGTTAATGATTATCCTATTATTGATTGGAGTGGCGTTCCAGCCAAAAATAAGGACATCAAATATCCTATGGCTGGCGGCACTTCTCATCAGGTTACCGTAGGCGTTTTCAATCCTATTACAGGCCAAACCGTTTATATTAAAACCGGTGAACCTAAAGATCAATATCTTACTTGCGTTACCTGGAGCCCCGATGAAGAATACATCTACATTGCTTTACTTAACCGTGCTCAAAATCACCTCTGGTTGAATCAATACAACGCACAGACAGGTGCTTTTGTAAAAACATTATTTGAAGAAACGAATCCAAAATATGTAGAGCCACAACATGAACTTACCTTTTTGCCTGGAAGTAATACCGAATTTATATGGTGGAGCCAGCGCGATGGTTACATGCATCTTTACCGGTACAATACACAAGGGAAATTACTTAACCAGGTAACTAAAGGCGATTGGTTGGTAAATGATATTGCAGGTGTAAACGCCGATGAAAAAGAGTTGATCATTACCGCCACAAAAGAGTCGGCTATGGAAAAACATATCTACGCTGTAAACTGGCAGAATGGAAAGACAAACAGGCTGGATGATGCGCCTGGCGTACATGTTGTGGATGTAAATACCAATGGCAGCTACATTGTGGATCGCTACCAGAACAAAGATGTACCACGCATAGCAGTAGTAAAAGCAACAAATAAAAACTGGAGTAAAAATATACTTACGGCTACAGATCCATTGTCTGCGTACGAAAGACCGAAGATTAAAAACATAACGCTGAAAGCTGATGATGGTACACCATTGTATGGCAAACTTATTTATCCTACAGGTTTCGATCCGGCAAAGAAATATCCGGTAATTGTTTACCTGTATAATGGCCCTCATGTGCAGTTGGTTACTAATACTTTCCCTGCAAGTGGGAACTTATGGTACGAATACATGGCGCAGCACGGTTATCTTATATTTACTATGGATGGCCGCGGTAGTGGCAATCGTGGCCTTAAGTTTGAGCAGGCAGTCTTCCGCCAATTGGGGACTGTGGAAATGAACGATCAGCTTAAAGGTGTTGATTATCTTAAATCGTTATCGTTTGTAGATGCCGACCGTATGGGTGTGCATGGCTGGAGCTTTGGTGGTTTTATGACTACCTCGCTTATGTTGCGCCATCCAGGTATATTTAAATGTGCGGTAGCTGGTGGACCGGTTATAGATTGGAGCATGTATGAGATCATGTACACCGAGCGCTACATGGATACACCACAGGAAAATCCTAAAGGCTATGCAGATAATAACCTGCTTACCAAAACTAAAAACCTCAATGGCAAATTGCTAATGATACACGGCGCACAGGACAATGTAGTGGTTTGGCAACATTCCATCAATTTCATAAAAAGCTGTGTGGATAACGGTGTTCAGTTGGATTACTTTGTATATCCGGGTCACGAGCATAATGTTTTGGGTAAAGACCGTGTACATCTGATGCAAAAGATCACTGATTATTTTGATGATTTTTTAAAGAAATAAATAAGAAAAGAAGGCACGGACGTTGGTAAGAATTTTTAAGTTTTTGTGTAAAAACGTGCCTTCCTATCTTAACGCTAACTCATCCTAAATCAAACCTACGAGCTCCTATTTGAAACATAGGAGCTCGTAGCATTTTGGTAGGTAGTACCTTTCATTTTCATAGTTCATACCTACAGTTTCGCTATGAGCTCCTATCCATGGCGTAGGTATATCTTTAGTTTTCAGCAGCAGCTCTTACTGTTTACCTAGGTGGTCGTACCATTTAGCGAGGTCATCGTAGCATTGGATATAGGAGCACCTTGATTGAGAATACGAGTTCATACCAAAAACATAGGAGTTCATACCAAAAACATAGGAACTCGTACCAAAAACATAGGAACTCGTACTAAAAACATAGGAGCTCGTACCAAAAACATAGGAGTTCCTACCAAAATCATAGGAGCTCGTACCAAATAGCAACGACAAAGGGCTGTTTGCGACATTTTTATTTATAGATATTAATATTTAATTTATATTTATATTAACATTGCTGGTTTATCTGACAATATACCCGTAACTGCAAAAAGTATTAAATCCTGCCTTTATCCTTACCTTTGCGCGCAAATACGAAAAAACTAACCTTCTATATGAATACTAAAAAGATTCTGTCTGATTTAGGAATTGATAAAATGAACGCCGGTACCTCTACGGGTGTAAAATGGTCGAAAGGTGGCGGTAGCCAGCTGGATTCTTATTCACCTGTTGATGGCAAACTCATTGCCTCTACTGACGATACCAACGAGAAGAACTATAATAAAGTAATGGAAAAAGCAGAAGCGGCTTATAAAGAGTGGAAAAACTGGCCTGCGCCAAAGCGTGGTGAAATTGTACGTCAGATAGGTGATGAGCTTCGTAAAAACAAAAATTCCCTGGGTGCACTCGTTTCTTACGAAATGGGTAAAAGCCTGCAGGAAGGTCTTGGTGAAGTACAGGAAATGATTGATATATGCGATTTTGCTGTAGGCCTTTCCCGTCAGTTGTATGGCCTTACCATGCATAGTGAGCGTCCGCAACACCGCATGTATGAGCAATGGCATCCATTGGGCGTTGTAGGTATCATTAGTGCATTCAACTTCCCGGTAGCAGTATGGGCCTGGAACGCAGCACTAGCCTGGATATGCGGTAATGTATGCGTATGGAAGCCAAGTGCTAAAACACCACTTTGTGGTATTGCCTGCCAGAAAATAGTTGCAGATGTACTGAAGAAAAACAATGTACCAGAAGGCGTAAGCTGCCTTGTTTCCGGCGAAACCAGCGGCCCGTTAATGAGCGATGATAAACGTGTTGCATTAGTATCCTTTACCGGTTCTACAAGAGTTGGCCGTATAGTAGGCCAGGCAATTGCAGGCCGTTTTGGTAAATCTATATTGGAACTGGGTGGTAATAATGCCATCATCGTTTCCGAACATTCTGATCTGAATATGGTATTGATCGGTACGGTATTCGGTGCTGTGGGTACAGCTGGTCAGCGTTGCACCACAACTCGTCGTCTTATAGTCCACGAAAGTGTTTACGATAAAACCATTACTACTTTAAAGAAAGCATACGGTCAATTGAAAATTGGCAATCCATTGGATGCTGCTAATCACGTTGGTCCATTGATCGATAAAAAAGCGGTTGAAGATTATCTTGCTGCTATTGAAAAGGCTAAACAAGAAGGTGGCAAAGTAATTGTAAACGGTGGTGTATTGACCGGCAAAGGCTATGAAAGCGGTTGTTATGTGAAGCCTTGTATTATAGAAGCTAAAAACGAGTTTGAAATTGTACAACACGAAACATTTGCCCCTATCCTTTATGTGATGAAATATAAAGACATCAGGGAAGCCATAGATATGCAGAACGGTGTACCTCAAGGTTTGTCTTCTTCTATCTTTACCAACAACCTGCGTGAAGCTGAATTATTCCTTTCTGCACAGGGCAGCGATTGTGGTATTGCCAACGTAAACATCGGAACTTCCGGTGCAGAGATTGGTGGTGCTTTTGGCGGAGAAAAAGAAACAGGCGGTGGCCGCGAAAGTGGTTCAGATGCATGGAGAGCTTATATGCGCCGTCAGACCAATACGATCAATTATGGTTCCCAGTTGCCATTGGCACAGGGTATTAAGTTTGATGTGTAATTTTTGTTTTAGTATCAAGTATCACGATGTAAGACTTGATACCTGATACTTGATACTTTTTAAAAATGTCCTATAAACTATTGACTTCGATTATTTTGCTATTAGTTGTTTTTGTGAGTTGCAAACCTACCAAAGATGACTACAGAAGAGACTTTGTAAAAGGTTGCGTAAACAGCTATGCCAAAGATTCTACTGTAGCCAATACCGAAGGCCGAAAACTGGTTGAAGTATATTGCAATTGTATAGGAGATCAATTGAATGCACAGATGAATGCAGATCAATGGAGAACATTTAATAAAAGCGGTGATACAACGCTGTCTGCCTACAAGTCATTTATTGAACCTTGTAAAGAAGATTTTCAAAAAAAATTATCAACGTTAAAACCTTGATACGCCCTGTATTGGCGCACCGGTTTTCGTAACTTCAAACCTCGGGACAAGATTCGTTCCGAGGTTTTTTTTATTGAAAATAATCTTACAAAAAGAAAGGAGCGTGCAGCATGATCATCCAACACAGCCATGATGAATTTACTAAAGGAAGAGGCGCCCAGTTTAATCCTAAGAACCGCTTTCTAAAGGGCGAGTATGTACAGGAACATACGGAAGCTATAGATGAATGGGAACAGGAAGAACACAAAACCGAATACATACTGGATGAGAGCAAGACCATTGTGAATGAGGTGAAGAGTCCTGATGTAGGGATGACTTATTCCTTAAACCCATATCAGGGCTGTGAGCATGGCTGTATATATTGTTATGCCCGCAACTCCCATGAATACTGGGGTTACAGCGCCGGCGTAGATTTTGAAAGTCGTATTGTAGTAAAGCATAACGCCCCTGCCCTACTTCGTAAATTTTTCGAAAATAAAAACTGGCACCCCACTCCTATTTCCCTTTCAGGGAATACAGATTGCTACCAGCCTATTGAGCGGAAGATGAAACTTACCAGGCAATTGCTCGAAGTATGTCTGGATTTTAGAAATCCTGTAGGTATCATTACCAAAAATGCTTTGATCCTTCGTGATACGGACATCCTGCAGGAGCTGGCTGCGCGCAACCTGGTCTGTGTTTATACTTCTATTACCTCAACAGATGAAAAGCTCCGCTCCTTCCTGGAACCGAGAACAGCAACTTATAAAGGCAGGCTGAATGTATTGACTACGTTGAGTAAAAAAGGCATTCCCGTTGGCATTATGAATGCGCCACTCATTCCCGGCCTGAACGACTCGCATATGCATGATACGCTGAAAGCCGCTTCGGAAGCGGGTGCTTTATGGGCAGGTTACACCATAGTAAGGCTGAATGGCGCTATTGGCAGCATTTTCAAAGACTGGCTGTTCAAGACTTTTCCGGACAGGGCCGAAAAAGTATGGCATCAAATAGAGGCTTGTCATGGCGGACAGGTGAATGATAGCCGCTATGGTACGCGCATGAGGGGAGAAGGACAGTTTGCCGATATTATAAAGCAACAATTCAAACTGTATTGTCGCAAGTTTCATCTGAACGAAACTAAATTTGAATACGATCTTTCTCAATTCAGAAGAATAAAAGGCGGACAAATGGAATTGTTTTAACCTCCTGTAAACCAGTTACACTTTAATTATTAGTTATCTTTGCGCTCAAATTTTTAATATGTTTTTATCCCGGCCCGTCAGATTATTTTTCATTTTTGCCTTATCAATTTTCACTGCGGTCAAAGCTATAGCCCAGGTACCTAAAGGCTATACTGCAATAAACAATACCACTTCTTTGCAGACGACTCTGGCTGCTACAGCCAAGAAAACACAAACCATAGCTAGCGATTTTACCCAGGTAAAGCATATGAAGATGATGAATGACAAGGTGAACTCAAAAGGTAAATTTTACTTTAAGAAAGAAGATAAGATCCGTATTGAATACACAAGTCCTTTCCAATATCTGCTGGTGATGAGTGGAGGCCAGATTATGGTAAGAGATGAAAATAAAACCAACAAGATCAATACCCGCAACAGTAAGACCATGCAATCCGTAAACAGGGTGATGATGGATTGTATGCGCGGCACGGTATTTGGTAACAAAGATTTTAGTGTGAAAGCTTTTGAAACCAAAAACCAGTATCTATTGCAGCTTACACCGGCCAACAGTAATATGAAAAGTTTATTTGCCAGGATAGATGTACATATCGAAAAAAGTGACAACAGCGTTTCCAAATTGGTGATGAATGAAAACGGAGGCGACTATACAGACATGAACTTTACCAATAAAAAGATAAATACAAACCTGGCAGATGCGTTATTTTCTACTCACTAGTATAAGCCTTTTACTTTTTTCCTGCTCGGATAAAATATACCAGGACAAGAAGGAGATTACCCTATCCCAGTCATTTATTGCTGATGATCTGCGGCCTCATTTTCAAAAAGAATTATATCGTTGCGTAGTAGACGGAAAATTTGCCCTGAAGAAATTTCATTTAAGTGGTATTCTTTATCTGAAAAATTTTGAGGATAGCACCACCAGGGTTGTGTTTCAGAGCGAAATGGGCAGTACCTTCTTTGACTTTGGCTGGGACAAGAAAGATTCATTCCAGGTTTTTTCCATCATAGAACAAATGAATAAGCCTGCATTGATCAAGACCCTGAAAAAGGATTTTGAACTGCTGCTCGTAAAAAATTTGTCGGACAAGCCATCGGGCATTTATCAGTTTAATAAAAACAATAAAGAATATTATGTCCGCTTTGAATTGGACAAAGGCTTTGTGTATTACGTGGCAAATGAGGATAGAAAATTAACGGCTATTGAAAATGCGGATGATAAACGAAAAGTAATTGTGATGGATATGCACCCTGCTGCACCACCGCAAACCTTAGCAGAAAAAATTACAATACGCCACCTGCGTGCAGGATTTACTATAGACCTTAAGAAAATAAACAACAACGATGCTGCTGAATAATTTCTACACTATCTCCGAATTAAACCATGAAGAAAACAAACTTCATGCTGTTATTCATATTCACCCCGAACATGAAATTTTCAAAGGCCACTTCCCCGACCAGCCAGTAGTACCTGGTGTATGTATGGTACAGATCGTAAAGGAATTGTTGGAACAAATGATGCAGAAAAAACTACTGTTCAGTAAAGGCCACCAAATCAAATTTCTACAATTATTAGTACCAGCCAAAGAAGACGCTATCCAGGTAAATATCTCCTGGAGAGAAGAAGACAACCAATACCCGGTTCAGGCCGACTTCAAAAAAAACAACGAAGCGATTTTTAAGCTAAGCGGAATATTCAAATAAATTTCCCCTACAAAAAACGCACGTAAAGACGCGCAATTGCGCGTCTTGGCAACCGTAGGAAAATGTGCAATTGCGCGTCTCTACAAAAGATGAAGGCATCATCACATTTTTAGAACAATCCTAGTTTGGCCTGCAATAAAAAATTGCGACCTGGCATTGGCCTTCCGTTTACCACTTCATAATCTGTATTAAACACATTTTGCAACTGCGCTGAAATAGTGAGGCTTTTCTTGTTGCCATAAAAGCTATAACTGGCTTGTATATTAGCTGTATTATAAGGATCCAGATATTGCGATTCATCAACGGTTACAAAACGATACCCGGTGTAAGTCTGATTATAATTAATAAATAAACGGTCAAGCCATTGCAAGCCAATATTTCCCTGAATATTATATCGTGGTGTATATGGAATTTGCTTTCTAATGCTACCATCACCAGGTAAATAAGACTCCTCTGTAGTGGATAAAACATAGGTGTAGTTCACCCCGGCGTGTAATTTTATTTCACCTATGGTCAACTCCACTTTATTGTTCAGGTCCATTCCACGGCTATGTACTTTTGCAATATTGTGTGGTGTCCAGATAGCGCCGCCGAGCCAGTATATCCAATCCTGTATGTTACGGTTAAAGAAATTCAGTTCTTGTGTAAATACAAACCGGTAAGCTTTTAAGGCTTTTGATCGTTCTTGCGCCGGCAATAAATGATAAGCATAAGTAAAAGCATAACCACCGTCCTGCGACCAGCCTTGTTCCGGTTTCAGATCGGGATTACCTCCAGGGAAATAATATAATTCATTCAATGTAGGAATACGATAAGTACGTTGCAGGTTGGCCATAAGCTGCAATCCTATCTTTGATTTCCTTTGAGCCGTTTCTTTATCCAGCAATTGAAAAGAGCCACCAATGCCCGGGAGCAATGGTGCTGTATTTCCATTAACCCATTCCTGCCTTACTGCTGCATTTACAAGTAACTTATCCTGACACCCCGAATAACGATAAGCCGCTACCACAGCAGGCCTGAACTGACTTTCACGGGTAGATATATTTTCTCCTGACGCAACTGAATATTGAACCGGGGTATACACCATGAGCAAATGTTGCCCGACGTTTTTCAGTTCTGGCTTATCAGGATTTTGCAACTGATATTTCCATCCTACTTCTTGATAATACTGTTGCACTGTATTTTTATTATTCAGTAGTACCGTACTATCGGTATAGTGCAGGCACTCCCTGCTGTAGGACCCTTTGGCATACCAAGTGCTTCTGCGTGTATTCTTTTCCCAGCCCAGCAAAGTACGTAGCGAATTATCTGTTTGTTTTTTCACAGAATACTGTTCAAATAAAGCAGGTGGAATCTCTCTGCTATATTGTTGCAACCATATCCGCAGGTAAAGTTTTTCTTTATTGCCTGTACCTTTTTTACTTAGGTTATAATCGGCGGACAGTAAGCCACCGCCACCTTTCAGCCTTGCATTAGTTAAATGCCGTGTGTTGCCTTGTGCATCATTATAACCAAAATCATTTGTAGCGCTTTGGTAAAAACCATTTAAACCAATCCTGAATTTACTATTCTGAAAAAGTGTTTTTATACCGCCATCCATGCGACCATAACTACCATATCCAAGATGTAGCGTTGCATCTTTCCGGCTATAAAAATTCACAGGTTCATCGTCCAGCATCAGGGCTCCGCCTACGTTTCCGCTACCGAATAGAGCTGCAGAGCTACCGTATTGAAGTTTCACTTCATTAAATAATCCTGTTCGCAACAAAGAAATATCTGCTACACCCAAAGCAGGATTTAATATCGGCACACCATTCCACAACACGGAAGATTGTGCTGCAGAAGCACCTCTAAGTGTTAATGTGGCCATACTATTGACCCCATATGATTTTATAAATACAGAAGATTGCTGCGCAAGAAGATTGGCCAGCGATTGAGATTCGTACAGGTCTTTGTACACCTTTTCGATCCGGAATGTTTTCTGGCCGGCAGTAAAATTATTTCGCTGATCTGTTACGGTATCTTTTACTACTGCTCCTTTGATCTGCACTTCTTTTATTGTATCCTGCCATTGCTGGGCAAACACATTTCCGGGAAAGAATAATAGTATAAAGAAAAGGGAGTATTGGTGTTTCACGGCGGCAAAAATATTGAATATTGCCGCAATAAAGGGGCATTATCATTACTTATATTTCCAATGGCGCGATTTGCCTTCTGCCATCCATTCAATGGCTTCAGCTATACGCTTATTCCGCGTTTCCTCTCTCTTGGCATCAGTTATCCATTCCAGGTATTCTTTACGATGAGAAGGTGCAAATTTTTCAAACACAACAAGAGCCTTTTTATTCTTCTTTAGCGCAGCCATAAAATAATCCGGAACTTCTATTTCAACAGTCTTTTCCTTATTGGCCGGCTTCGCTATTTTTTTAACACCTTCATCGGTAAGCTTCATGGATTGCTTGATATAGTCCTTCATAATCTTATCAGAAGGCAGATCTTTTAAAGATTCTATCCTGCCCAACGAACCCATTGAAGCCCTTTCTTCAACCTGCAGTAGCCCGTGCATATCCGTCATAATGGAAGACAACCAAAAACCGAAAGCACAATGTTGCTTAAAGGCCGCCATACTGAATTGCATGCGGTTGTTATAATCGAAATGAGGGAAACCCCACTTTATGGTTTCTACTACATCAGGACAATGCGCATGAATCAGTTCTCTTAAATGATTGAGTATGGGCTTTGCAAAAGCCGCTGACTTTTCTATATAAGCATCTATTCGTGGATCGTAAACGGACATAGCATAAAATTTGTAACGAACTTACAATTTCTCTCAAAAATAAAAAAGCCCCGGAATAGATTCCGGGGCTCAACAATTTAGTTCATTACTTTAAAGTCGAAACGTCTTCCGGTTCCTCTTCTACTATAGTGCCGGGTATTACTTTCTTTTTACCGAAGAACATTTTGAATAATACTGGTGCAGTGGTGATCACAACCAAACCAATAATGATGTATTCCAGATGTTCTCTAACCCAGACATTTTCGCCCAGAACGAAACCTAAAGTAGTAATGCTTACAATCCAGGCTACAGCGCCAATAATGTTATAGAAAAAGAATTTCTTAAAATCCATACCGACTATACCGGCAACTATTGGCGCAAAGGTGCGGATAATAGGCAGGAAACGAGCGATAATGATAGCGCCGCCTCCGCGTTTTTCATAAAACTCTTTGGCATTGTGCAAATGTTTCTTTTTGAATAACCAGGTCTCTTTGCGCTCAAATAATAAAGGCCCCGACTTTTTACCAAACCAATAACCTACTACGTTGCCAATTACAGCGCATATAGTAAATGCCACTATCCAGAACAATAAATTGACCGGATGGCTGGCAAAGGGTACAGCATTAGTAGCATCGGCAGAGGAAATGATCATACCCGTGATAAATAACAGGGAATCTCCGGGAAGAAAAAAACCTACGAACAAACCTGTTTCTGCAAAAATGATAAAGGCAACCAGGAACAATCCTCCGTGATCCATGATCCAGTTAGGATCTATCAAATGCTTAAAGAATTCTATTAACGTATCCATAAAAAATAATCCAGTATTTATTTCCGGGCTGCAAGATACTTTAAATATTCCTAAGCGCCTTAATTCAAGGCTTCTAAAGTTCTTTTTGTGTTTACCTTTGCAACCCACACTCATCTAGTTTTTCCCGTGCGAAAACAGTAAAAAACAACGGTAATATGAATTCAAAATTGCTGACTGCAATTACCCGGCTGAACCAGTGGCGTAAACAAAAAGTATCGAAAGCTAATTTTCTGATCCTGCTGGCGGCTGTGGTGGGTATACTTGGCGGGCTCGCAGCATCTTCATTAAAATTACTGACGCACTTCATCGAAGACTCTCTGCAGAATGATTTTCAATGGAAATACAAATATTATCTCTATTTATTTTTCCCGTTACTCGGTATTTGTCTTACTGTATTATACATCCGCACTTTTATTAGGAAAGATAAATTTAAGCACGGATTAACACCTATCCTGCACAGTATATCCAGAAATTCAAGTAAGATCAGCTTTCACAACATTTACTCCCAGATATTTACAAGTGCCTTAACTACAGGCTTTGGTGGTTCTGTTGGCCTTGAGGCACCTATAGTATATAGTGGCTCGGCAATAGGTTCCAATATAGGCCGCTTCTTTGGATTAAATTACAGAGAGGTTACTTTGCTACTCGCTTGCGGAGCGGGAGCGGGCATAGCCGGAGCATTTAACAGTCCGATTGCAGGTATGGTCTTTGCCATAGAAATTTTATTACCTACATTCTCTATTCCGGTCTTTATCCCTTTACTTATTTCAGTAGCAACTGCATCTGTTATTTCCAGGCTTTTATATACCCGGCCTTTGTTTGTATTGGTTACAGAAGGTTGGGTAATGAATGCGTTGTTCTTCTATGTAATTATGGCACTTGCTATCGGCTATTTTTCAGTATATTTTTTCAAACTTAATTTCAATATCAAAAATAAATTTGAGAAAATCAAAAAGCCTTTTAACAAAATATGGATAGGTGGCATTGTGATAGGCTTGCTGATAGCCATTTTCCCGGCATTATATGGTGAAGGCTATGTGACCATACAAGCTTTGATGAATGGAAAATACTCCTCATTGCTGGCTAATTCTTTTTTCTCTGATTACCAGGCCAATCCCTGGTTGCTGATCCTTTTTGCTGCTTTAACTTTATTTGGCAAATCATTTGCTTCACTTTTTACCATTTACAGTGGCGGAAACGGTGGAACATTTGGGCCAAGCCTGGTTATGGGCGGCCTCATTGGTTTCATTTTTGCTTATACGGTTAACCAGACCGGCTGGGTCCATCTTAATACAACCAATTTCATAGTTGTAGGTATGGCTGCAGCACTTAGTGGCATTATGCATGCACCGCTTACTGGCATCTTCCTGATTGCAGAAATAACCGGTGGCTATGAATTGATGGTTCCTTTGATGATCGTTTCAGCCATTGCCTATTTCATTAATAAAGCCAATGTTAAACATTCGATATACACTAAATCGCTTGCAGATAATGAAGAGTTTGTTTCTAAAGAATTTGAAGATGGCAATATTCTGCGTAGAATGAAACTGAAATATTTACTGGAAAATGATTTTGTGACTTTAAGCCCCAATGACACACCTAAGGAACGAAGCCATGATATTATTCATACCGATAAAAACATCTTCCCCATTGTGGATAAAAAGGGTATATTAATGGGTATTATCTACAGCGAGGAATTGCTTGAAATACTGATCAGCAAAGACGAAGGAAATAAAAATACACCTTTAAAAGATTTGCATCACCCTCTATCCGAAAGCATCAATCATAACGCCAATATTTTTGAAGTGATGCAAAAAATGGATACGCAGAACACCTTTATTTTTCCGGTTATTTCGGATGAATATGAATATAAAGGTTTCGTATCCAAATCGGGCATTCTTAATAAATATAGGGCTCTAATGAAGCGTAATAACGATTTCATGCAGTGATGTCATAATGCCTGCACCATCGCTTTAATTCCTTCACTGTACGAAACAGGCTTGAAAGAAAAACGTTTTTCAAACTTGCTGCTGTCGAAGAAATATTCCTGGTCATACTGGTACGACATTTCCTTTAGTTCTTTTACCAAAGGAACAAATAGCCCGATAAGACCGATCATAAATTTAGATAGAATATAATAACGAGGCTCCGTATTCATTTCCTTGGCTGTCCTTTCTATAAAGTCTTTACCAGTAAGCCTTTCAGAAGATGTAGGTAAATGCCAGACCTCACCATAAGCATCAGACGTATTGCCTAATATTGCCGTTGCTTTGGCAGCGTCAGGGGTATAGGTAAATGAGTGTATTTTATTGGCATCTACCTGCCAGAAAGCTTTTTGTTTTTTCTGAAATTTCTCCAATACGGTAACGGATAGTGGACTATTTTTTACACTAGGACCATAAAAGTCCGCGCTTCTTGCAATCAATGCTTTCAGGCCCCGGTCTTGTATAGCATGGAAAATCATTTCGTATAATGTGGTTCTAACCTGTCCTTTTCTGCTTGGTGGTGCTATGCGTGATTGCTCGGTCATGTGTGGTATCTCCGTTGCAGCATACATATATACATTATCCAGGAAAACCAGTGAAGCATTATGTTTCAGACAAGCATTAATTACATTGCTCATCACTACAGGCCAATCCTTTTTCCACACTTTAATGTCGTATTTAAGGCCAGCAGTCAGATACACAACATCAGAGCCAGCTACTGCTTTGTCTACATCATCTGCCAGGGTAAGGTCGGCTTTAAATAGTTCGTCATCACCATTAACCTGTTGAGGATTACGGGCCACAAGTCTTATGTGGTTTGTATGAGCTTTAAGTTCTTTTGCGAGGGGAACACCAATGGCACCGCCAGCTCCTAATATCGTTTGCATATTTTTTAATTTATAGCAAAGATACCAGCGTAGTGAGCCGGGAAACAATGATCTCGGTTAAGATTTTGCACTTACCATTAAACGCTTCTTGATACGGCTTAAGCTTTCCGGTGCAATGCCGAGATACTGGGCTATGTAGCGTTGCGGCACCCTTTGAAATATTTCAGGTTGTTCTTCAATAAGCTCCAGGAACTGCTTTTCAGGAGAAAAAGAAAGTAAAGATTTGGTACGCTTAATACTCTTGGCAGCAATACGTTCTATCAACATTCTGAAAAATTCAGCTGTTGCAGGCGATTGTTTCATTAAAGCAACAAGGTCCGTACATTTTATAGAAAGGCAGGTGGTCTCAGTAAGTGTTTTAATAGAAGAAGGCGAGAGGGTCTGTTGTGAGAAACTTTCAAGGTCGGTTACAAAATCTTGTTCAAAAGTAAAGTTACAAGTACGTTCATTCCCTTCCTCATCAATATAGAATTGATGCAAAGCACCCTTCAGCACAAAAAACACTTCATGGGCCACTTCACCCGAGCGCAATAAAAGGATATTGCGCTTGTGCTTATGCTCTTTGAAAAAGGAAAGGATCAGTGCGGCTTCCTCATCCGGTACTTGCACATACTTTTTCAAAGCTTGAATCAGGTCAGAGGTCATACTTGTATTGGTTTTTATAAATAACCTCGAATGCTTCTATAGAATGATTCAGGTGCCTTTCTTCATGGGTTATCATAATCTCAAATGCTTTCCCCAATGTATAAACAATGTTATGATTGGCCGGAGAAGAGATCACCGTTCCCTTACTGATAAATTCTTCAGTAGAAGCGATCATATCTTTTAAAACGGTCTGGTGTTTACCAAAACGGGAAACAATATCTCCATTAATATTTGCTGCAGCTGGCTCCCACATTGAGAATGTCCTTATTTTTTTCCTGTTATCCGGTGAAACACTTTTTAATATTGTTTTACCCATAAAGTTCACGAAGAAGGATATTTTTCCCAGAAAAGGTGGTTTATATTTCCCTTGCTTCATCTGTTCAATTATAGGGAAATAACTTTCATTTACTGTAATAAGATGTTGCAAGTTTTCTGCAATAGACCATGTATCTGCATTGGGCTTGCGGTTCAGTTCGTCAGCCGGTATATCGCAAAATCTTTCTTTGAATTCGCCGGTAAGCCAATCAATCTTCTGATGCCATTGTTGTATTTGTTCTGACATGATAAGTTTGCTTTGCAAAAATTAATGTTTGGGTTTAAAAATATGGTCTTCAATAGTCATTCCCGGCTCAAGAAAAATAGTCTGTATACCTAATGTTTTTGCACCTTCAATATGCTGCGGACTATCATCTATAAACAAAGTTTTTTCCGGATTCAGGCTATTTTGATCCAGTATCAATTGAAATATTTCCTTATCAGGCTTTCGCATCCCCACCCTGTGTGAATAATAAACCTTATCAAAAAATACGCCCATTGATTTGAAACCACATTGACTTCTTAATATTTCATTAAAGGCTTCTTCATGTATCTCATTCGTATTGCTCAACAAGAACGTATCAAAGTGCAATTGTAGCTGCTGCAATATTTGTAACCTTCTCAATGGAATGTCCAATAGCATTGCATTCCAGGCCGTAATAATCTGTTGATCTGTTACTGTTTCGCCTGTAATTCTCTTTAATTCTTTTATAAATTCAGCCCTATCCGCAATACCTGTTTCTAACCGGTCAAAAATTTCAGTTTGTTTCAGTTGAGAATAACGAGTGGCAAAATCTGCTATTCCAAGGTCAATAAAAGCCTGTTCTGTTTTTTTATAATCAAGATTTAGAATCACACCACCAAAGTCAAGAATGATGTGGCGGATATTTTTAAATGTAGGTTCCATGCAACAGCAAAGTTAGTAAAAGCACGGCTGGCACTTTGATAGGATAAAATAATATTTCTCTATGAACGGAATGCATAATGAAGTATTAAATTTCACTTTAAAATAATTTGATATCCGAAGAACGTTTTTTACCTTGTAGAAAATTAACAGAACCTAAATCCCATAGTTTGAATACCCGTTGCAATTCGTTACGACCTGCTCTGTATCTTCATTTGCCATAAATCAGGTAACTCTTTAAGGCATTTGTTTTACACGAAAACCATAATCATCAACCATTGTAACCCTTCCAGTTTGGCATAGACATTAACTCGGGTACCTCACCCTTACCCGCTAGCCACCAGTTACAATAAACCATTAAAACATTAACCCTGTTTTGAAAACTATAACCCATGAACGAAATCAAAAATCTGCGCATTTATGGCGAGGAAATAAAAGACGCTGCCATATCAGATAATATTGATCAGCTACAACATGAGGCTACATACCTTATTGGGACTGCCACACGTGGCGATGCTCAAAAAGTAGAGATACCCCTGAATGATCAAAATCTTATCGAATTAACCTTCGATGATACGTCAGTATGGATGTGTTCTCCGGAGGATATTGAGCAATTATTTCCCGAAGTAAAAATCAACAAACGTGATGGAGATGATGCCTATGAACTGCCATTGACCATACAGGCCGATGTACAGCAAAGAGGACTTGTAGGGAATATTGCCCTCAAAATGCTCAAAGTCTTCACCAAAAAGGGTATTAACCCTGCGGTCCATAAACTGGCTGCAGACTTTGAAAGCAAGGAACTCGGAAACCTGGAAGGCCTTTGCACTATACAAAGTAATTTTCAGCTGGATAACAGTAATATACCTGACAACGGCAATACCAGTTTATTGTTTATTCACGGTACAGCTTCATCCACCAGTGGCTCGTTTGGACAAATAAAAGATGATCCAAATTTGTGGCAAAGCTTACAGAAAATTTATGGTAAAAATATATTGGCTTTTCAGCACAGGTCGCTT
The DNA here is from genome assembly GCA_041660405.1 of Taibaiella sp. Classification (GTDB taxonomy): domain Bacteria; phylum Bacteroidota; class Bacteroidia; order Chitinophagales; family Chitinophagaceae; genus Taibaiella. Next base: position 256,497 of record JBAZWL010000002.1, read on the forward strand.
ACCAAAAGTCCTTTACAAAATGTGTTGGATCTTGTAGAAATATTACCTAACAATGCAAATTTGCATTTAGTAACTCATTCCCGTGGTGGTATTGTCGGCGATATTTTAAATCGCTTTTGTACACAAGCTAATTATGGTGTGGGATTTTCCGGTACAGAATTGGATTATCTGCAAAAACATGACCGCACAGAAGATATCAGGATTATTAGAGAAATAGAAAAAATTATAAGCCGTAAAAAAATAACGGTGTCAAAATTTGTAAGAGTGGCTTGCCCTGCAAGTGGTACTACGCTTGCTTCTTCGAGGTTAGACTTCATATTCAATATGATCTTTAATCTTATTGGCCTCATTCCTGGTTTAATGGGCAACCCGGCTTACATAGCCTTTAAAAACCTGCTGGCCGCTGTAGTTGAAACTAAGGATGATGTCAATGTTCTACCGGGCCTTGAAGCCATGAATCCTGCATCTCCTTTTATAGAAATGTTGAATAACGGCCTGCCCGATACCGACATTGATGTGCCCTTAATGATTATAGCCGGCAATAGTACCGGCTTAAGTAATTTCAAACGGGGGCTTGCAGTAATTTCCAGTAAATTATTTTATTGGGGGAAAAATGATTTTGTGGTGGACACAGCCTCCATGTACAACGGTGCAAAACGAGGCCAGCAAAAGGTTCAATACTTTTTGGATGAAGGTAACGATGTAAGTCATTTCAATTATTTTGTTAACCCTGTTACACGCAAAGCTTTATTATTGGCATTGCAAAATAAAGATGGCAGCCTGGTACCTGGCTTTCAATGGCAGCAGCAGGTAGCTTCTTCTGAGGAGATCAGGAATGCAGCCTTAAAATCAATACAGCATGGTGCCGAGTTCAGAGATACCGTTACCGGAAAGAAACCTATTGCTGTATTGCTTCCCGGTATTATGGGAAGTAATCTAAGTGCAGAAGGCGATACATTATGGATCAACTATGCCAGGTTCCTTACCGGCGGCCTCTCCCGGCTGGAATACAATGAGATCAATAATAAAAATATAAAAGCCACTTCGCTTATAAAAACATCCTACGGTAATCTGGCCAATCATCTTGCCAGTGAAGGTTACGATGTAGTTACTTTTCCATTTGACTGGCGTTTGCCAATGGAACAATGTGCAGCATTACTTGACCGAAAATTAAATGAACTGATCCCTTATGGACAGCCTATAAAATTGATCGGTCATTCCCTTGGTGGTGTGTTGATAAGAGACTTTATTATTCACCATCCCAATACCTGGAATACTTTAAATCAAACCAAGGATTTCCGCTTGCTATTCCTCGGTTCGCCATTGGGCGGATCTTTCCGCATTCCATATGTATTGTTTGGCCTGGATGATATTATCAAAACACTAAGCATGCTGGACCTCCGCCATAGTAAAAAAGAACTGGTTGATATTTTCAGAAACCTGCCTGGGTTACTTTGCCTGCTGCCCATCACCAAAGATCCGTTTTATGATTTTGCTAAAGCCCAGACCTGGACGGATATGCGAAGTAAAACAGGAGATCAGAAATGGCCGGTTCCCGATGCCATTGTGTTGCAGAATTTTGGAGCCTATCGGGATAAAATACTAAATGTGCAGAGCACTATTGATTTCAGCAATGCCATTTATATAGCTGGTCAAAGCAGGGCAGGAAAATTTACGCCAAGCGGCTACCGTTATAACAACCAAGGCAAACTTGAATTTTTAGTTACCCGTGCCGGAGATGAAAGCGTGACCTGGGCTACGGGAATACCAGCTTCAATGTCGCACGCCGGAAGTGTATACTATTCAGACATAACCCATGGAGAACTGGCAAATGACAAAACCCTGTTTAAGCCTATAACAGATATATTAAAGAAAGGGAGTACAGATCTGCTTCGCAAAATTAAACCAGAGTTACGTGGAGAGGACGAAGAAAGAGTGGCCAAGCCTTCCTTCAACTTTGATCGCTCACCAGAAACGGTAGAAAAAGTATTATTAGGTCTTTCTACTGAAGAAAAATATGAACAGGGAATTTTACCTGTAAGTGTTTCCATCAGCAATGGAGATTTGAAATTCTCTCAATACCCAGTACTAACAGGTCATTTTATTAATGATGGAATTTTCTCTGCAGAAAAAGTAATTGACAGGTACCTGGATGGAGCAATAAGCAAAAGAATGCAGTTGGGTTTATACCCCGGAGAAATCGGAACCAGCGAAATTCTTATTTCAGAACAAGGCGATGTACCTCGCTTCAAAGGTGCTGTCATAGCAGGTTTGGGCAAACAGGGATCTTTATCCGTATTCCAGTTGTCTCTTACGATAGAGCAAGCTGTAACCAGTTTTCTTACGGGCTTCAATAATAAAAAAGTAATAGTAGCTGATCCCCGACAGAACAATAATCGTAACCTCGGTATTTCATCACTCATTATTGGCTGTGGTTACGGTGGACTTACCATAGAAAGTTCCATAAGGGCTATTGTGACGGGTGTGCAGAATGCAAATAAAAAAATACAGCAGGTTTATCCTGAAAACACTTGTCTGATCAACGAAATAGAATTTATTGAGCTACTGCATGACAGAGCACTGGGCTGTGTTCAGGCTTTGAAGAAAATGGAAAAAGATGAAGACCGTTCTCTCCAAATGGTATGGAAATCTAAAAAGATAAAGAAGTTACTAGGCTGGCAGGAACGCCTACCTGTAGACAATACCAGCGACTGGTGGACCCGCATTACCGTAAAGCAATTGGAAGATGAAGACCTTGCAGAAAACTGCGGTAACAGGAAAGGACTACGTTATAATATTTCTACCGATGCAGCCAGGGAAGAAGAGCGCTACATCAGAACAGGAAAGGCAACTATACTCCAATTATTGGATCAACTAAGTACTCAAAATCAATGGAGTCCGGCATTGGCCAAAACCATTTTTGAATTATTGATCCCTTACGATTTTAAAGACCAGATCAAAAGGCAGAATAATATTAACTGGCTTGTCGATAAAAATACAGCTGCTTACCCATGGGAACTCCTTCATGATAGCGAAAGCAATGCCTTACCGTTAAGCGTAAATGCAGGCATGATAAGGCAATTGGCCACCCAGGAATACAGGCTGAACATAAAACAGGTAAGCGGAAATACAGCTCTGGTAATAGGTGATCCTAACCTGGAAGGATTTTTCAGCCAATTAGCAGGAGCTGAAAAAGAAGGGCGGCTGGTATATAACTTATTAAAAGATCAAGGGTTTGATGTTACTGACGATTTGCTCAGCAAAGCCTCTGCAGCCAATATCCTGTTGTCCTTATTCAGTAAAAGTTACAAGATCATCCACCTGGCAGGACATGGAATTTTTAATGCTGATCCCGATGAACCATCAGGTATGCTTATTGGCAAAAATGCTTACCTCACTACTGCCGAAATTGCACAGATGAGTGTTGTGCCGGAGTTGGCTTTTATTAATTGCTGCTACCTGGGTAAGATCGATGATAAAGCGGAACAGGTTATGCAACACAG
>JBAZWL010000003.1:0-45001 GCA_041660405.1 Taibaiella sp.
ATTTGCACAGTCAGTTTGTTTCCCGATTGTTGCAGATTAACAATACCACCTTCAGGATCTATCCAGTTGCCAGAAACATCTATTTCAGTAACGGTTGTTGCTGAAGGAATATTATTCGTTGACGCAGGTTGTATATTTGAATTATTAGTACTGGTAAATAATTGTGGTTCCACCGGATTTTGAGCTTTTTCATTGCTCTCTACTATTAAACCTATTATCCCAAGCAAGCCTACAAAAGCAAATATCCCAATGATGACTTTTAGCCACACCGGCATGCCGGATTTACTACCAGGTTGAGGTTGGATCGAAGGTTGAACACGAGGCACTTGCCTTTTAGGTTTCACCCCTATATTATGCTGCAGAAAATGAATCAATTGCTCCGTATCATACCGCCAGCGTTTATTACTGATCTCGTAAGTCTGCCTGCGCGATAATCCTTCCAGATCTTCAGGCAGTTCACTTACATCAGGAAGTGATGCACTATCAACCAATACCGGTACCACACGTATATTTCGTTTAAGAGCTGTACTGAGTTCCAATCGAACCCAATCGTCAGGTTTCTTAATTCTGGAAAGGTTATTGCTATTCCTGCCTTGCCAATTGGGTCCAATAATAGCCAGCATTACATCACAGGTATCTAATGAATGCGAAAGGACTTCAGTAAAATCAACGCCAGGTTCAATTTTATCAATGTCCATAAATATCTGGTCTTCCTCAAAATGGTTTTTCAATGCGTCTACAAGGCGTCCTGTTTCACCTGAGGTATCTTGGACCCGATAGCTGATAAAAACATTTTTCTTAACAGGATTAGTGGCGGTATTCATAGGGAAAAGGGTTTGTTGGTTGAAGGCGAATAAATGGCTGGTGAATACCATGTAATTTGGGTAGTATAAAGATAATAAAATTATTTGCCGGCAGCGCAGCAAAAATCATTCTTACCGTTTTATGTTCAAAAAAAGAATAAGTAACTCATGTCTCCCGAAATAATTACAAAACAAAAGCAGCATTATGTTTTACAGAGGTCATCAGATTTATCCCTGTAAAAGCATATAAACAGCGGGATATAAATGATTTTTTCAAAACACTTTATGGTTTCAATAAAAATTGTACTTTTGCAGCCCTTTGGAATTGGAGAGTTGTCCGAGTGGTTGAAGGAGCACGCCTGGAAAGTGTGTATATGGGAAACTGTATCAAGAGTTCGAATCTCTTACTCTCCGCCTTGTTATAAAATAGCCTGCTAAAAGCAGGCTATTTCTTTTGAACTATCTTCTGTGCATAAATCCTTTCTTTATCTAAAGTAAGACCCGGTTTGGTTAGTTATTATAACGAATACCACAATTACCACTAAACTTCCCGCCATTATACCTCAACAAAAAATGCAGAATATATTTGCGCAACTCAAAAGTTGCACATATATTTGCAACCTGAAGGTTGCTGATTAAATATTTACGAAATGAAACAAGATATATTCCAGGCCATAGCTGACCCAACACGCAGGGCTATTTTAACGTTACTCGCTATCCAGGCATTAACACCAAATGCAATGGCGGAAAAATTTGATATGACCCGCCAGGCAGTATCAAAACATATTAAGGTGCTACACGAATGCGAATTGATTAAACCCGAGCAGAGTGGTGGTAGAGAGATCTATTATCACTTTAACGCAAAAAAAATGCAGGAGTTTGACCATTGGTTGGCCCAATTCAGGCAGAACTGGGAAACTCAATTTAACCAACTTGACCATTTATTAACAACAATTAAAACACGGAAATAATGAACAACGATTTGCTTTTTGATTTTAACGTTGACAAGGCAGCGAAAACGGTTTATATAACCAGGGAGTTTAATGCCGGGCAATCTTTAGTATGGGATGCCTTTACCAAAGCCGAACTACTGGACCAATGGGGGGCACCCGCACCTATGCGCGCCAAAACCAAGTATATGAATTTTGAAGTAGGCGGGCGGCGATTTTATGCGATGATAAGCCCCGACGGGCAGGAGCGTTGGGCGGTGCAGGAATTTACTTCCATTACCCCGAAGACCAATTTTAAGATGTACAACGCGTTTGCAGATAAAGACGAAAATCGTGAACTGCCGGGTTCTGAATGGGATTACAATTTCAGCGAACAAAATGGCATAACCAAAGTGGACATTACCATTTTTAATGAATCGTTTGAGCGATTGGAGAAATTATTAGAGGGCTTCAAAATAGGCTTCGCCATGACCTTGAAAAACCTGGAAGAACTGTTGGCCTCCTTATCGTAGAAAACATAAAAAGAAAATTTACGATCACTTTTAAAAAATAGAAATCATGAGAGCAATTAACCCCTGGATCAACTTCAACGGAAATGCCGAAGAAGCATTCACTTTTTACAAATCAGTTTTTGGCGGAGAATTCACCAAGGTCATTCGTTTTGGGGACCTGGCAAGTGCTGAATTTCCGGTAGCAGAAAAGGAAGCAAATAAAATAATGACCATCGCTTTGCCACTTGGCAAACACAATGTGTTAATTGCCAATGATGTTCCGGAATTTATGGGGCGGGTAAACGAAAACGAAAACCGGTCTAAAATAGTTGTTAGTGCCGAAAGTAAGGAAGAGGCCGACCAAATATTTAACGGACTATCGGCAGGCGGAGACGTTGAAGGGCCCATTGGTGACAGTCCCTGGGGCACCCACGCAGGGATGTTTAGGGATAAATACGGCATTGAATGGATTGTGGAATTTGACCCAAATTATAACGGGCAAATTTAACCGAAGAAAAAGCGGCTCCTTATAAGGTGTTCGATTGGAATCCCCCTCTCCGCAGAAATGATAAAACCCGCGCCGAGCGCGGGTTTTATCATTTAATACCTCGATAGTCAATTCACATTTAATTCACTATGAACTGATAGTAAGAATTTTTACCGGCGCTCCTCGCTCTATATCAGGATATTTAAGATGAGATCATAGCCTTTTAGCCTAAAAGCCCCTTTTTTTGTCGCGGATCGCCCTCACCTTATTTAATGCTATCTCTTATTTTTGACTTATATCAAAACCATTAAAATGAGAACGGTAAAATTCGGTATGAATATTAGCATAGATGGCTATTGCGATCACACTATTTTTAATCCCGTTGAAGATCTTCATGACTATTTCACAAGGATGATGGATGACGTCGACCTGCTCTTTTTCGGCCGTGTCATGTATCAACTCATGTTTCCCTATTGGGCCGATGTCGCAAAAAATCAATCCGGCACAGCAGATGAAAATAGATTTGCGGAAAGACTTACTTCCATCGATAAAGTCGTTGTTTCAAGATCATTAGACAGTGCGCAGGAAAATACGCGGATTGTTCGTAGCAATCCCGCAGAAGAACTACTGAAACTGAAACAACAACCCGGTAAAAAAATTTCAGTAGACAGTGTAAGCATGCTTCCGGAATTGATAACAGCAGGCCTTATCGATGAATTTCATTTAGTTGTCCATCCGGTGATTCTGGGGAGAGGAAGGCGATTGCTGGATGCTGGCAGTCTTCATGAAAACCTTAATTTAAAGCTGGTCGATACCATAATTTTCAAATCCGGATGCGTGGCACATCATTACTTAAAACAGTGACAGAGAAATTTGCGGCGAGCGATATTTTTATGTGCAACTCCGGGAAATGTCTATTTTGAAAACATGGCAGTTACTGTATTTTCACCTTTAAAAGTATATTTGTTGGTGACAACGAAAGTCACCAAATATGAATCCATTTGAAATATTTAGAAAATGGCAGCGTGAAGAATTAGCTGTGTCCAATATGGCCATTCCAAAAGCATGCTGTCTTTCAACTATTGGATTAGATGGATTTCCCAATGCCAGATTTTTAGAGCTAAAAGATGTTATTGATGATAAGTTTATAATTACAGGACCCACATCATCTCGAAAAGGAGAAGAAATTGAAGCATCAGACAAAGTTGCTATTACTTGTTGGTGGACAGCAACGGAAAGACAGATCCGAATTCAAGGTAGGGCAATTAAAATAGCCAACGAGCTAGCAGATGAATATTTTTACAAAAGAAGTATTGAAAGCCAAATCATATCTAAGGTTAGTAAACAAGGGTTGGTAATTGAAAACATAGAAACTCTTTTAACTGAAATTGAAGACTTCAAAGAACATCAGAAAGAAGCAAAAATACAAAGACCAAAACATTGGAGTGGTTATGCTGTAGCTCCTGTCAGGATTGAATTTCTGACATTCAGTAAAACTCGATTTCACAATCGACAATTATTTGAATTAACAAGAGACGTTTGGAAGGAATCTTTACTCCAACCTTAAAAGTTGTGACCCGCCCAGTCCGCAAAAGGAAGAAAGCCCGCTCTATAAGCGGACTTTGTCGTTTCTGCACTACTTGAAAGGCATTGTAATAAATCTTCTCTGATTTCAGTTGCCGGTGCTGTAAAGGCACAGCGTACCGTTTGCCGTTTTGGAGCAGAACAATAAATTTTGTTTCCTTATTCTTCCTCTTTTTTATATTCTAAAATATCGGCGGGCTGGCAATCCAGCACTTTACAAATGGCTTCGAGTGTACTAAACCGTACAGCTTTTGCTTTACCGGTTTTAAGTATGGAAAGGTTAGATAATGTCAAGCCTACTTTTTCTGAAAGTTCATTTAGCGACATTTTTCGTTTAGCCATCATTACATCAAGGTTTACAATGATCGGCATAGCTTATACAGTTAATTCGTTTTCGGTTTGAAGTTCAATTCCTCTCTTAAACATCTGTGCAATTATATAAAGTATAACACCCATAAACAACCACACATCACCTCCGCCTAAACGTAAAGATTGTATATCGGGCATTTCCACTCCCTGCTTGACAAACCACTCAGCATATTTAACACCCCACGAGGAAAATAAGCCCGTTCCTAAAGCCAGGTAAGATACATTAAAAATAAAGCGCCCAACTTCCTTGCTGAAGGGCTGCGATATATCCAGTTTCTTATCGTGTAAAATTTTTACAATCAGGTAAAATATACATGCCCTCATTACTGCTACGATACTCATCAGCAATGTCTCTACAAAAAAATATCCTGGGTCGTACTTATAAAGACTTGACAAATCAATCCGTTGAACAACATTGTTGGCACCAACCGGATTGATCACCAGGGTAAAAAAAGAATTGAATATAAAAGCTCCCGCTTCGAAACACACACCAATAAATATGATCCATGACAGGACATACAATATTTTCAGAATCTGCTGAGTACTAATTTTAATTTCCATAAATGCTGGGTTTAAAGTTATATCGCAAATGTAAATAAATATTTATTGATAAACAATAAATATCGTTTGATTTTTGACGAAAAACTTAAACATAATAAAGCCTCCCTTTAGCTAGTAGATGACAAAAAACCTTCGCTTTGATTCTACTCTTTCCGCAAGAAAGCAGAAAGCCCGCTCCAGGAGCGGGCTTTCCGATCTTAACCACATTTATAAATTTTATCTCTTAAGGTTCTTCTCGTAAATATCTATCCATTCCTGAACGTTCATTTTTGATACCAATTCTGCTATAAGATCATAAGGCATATCGTTCATTTTTTTAAACCGGACACAACCTTTGCCCATGTCCAATTTGGTTTTACAATGCTCGGGATATGCAGCAGTGAACCAGTCCAGCAATTCTTTATTGGCATATATACCCATGTGGTACAATGCAACAAAATTCTTTTGCGAAGCCACAGCCAAAAAAGGTAAGGGAACTTTAGGATCGCAATGGTAGCCTGCAGGATAAATGGTATGGGGTACTACATAAGACATCATCCCATAACCCATAGTTTCTTTAAATCCTTTTGGAAGATTCTTCAGAATTACTTTTCGTATTTCTTTTATAACATCTTTTCTTTCCTCCGGTAGCTCTTCAATGTAGGCATCTACTGTCGCGGCTTTTGATTGCATAGTTCACTTTTTTTATAAAACAAAATAACGGAATTAAAGACTTATAATGAATTTTGGAATCGCAAAAATGTACGTCATTACTTTCCGGAATGTTCTCTGTTAAAAGACCGCTTAAGTATATCTTTTATACAAAATACTATTTTCAGGCTTTGGTTATTACCTTTGCCATCCTGTATAATCAATTCATTTATTACAAACTGTATATACTTAACATCCGATGAAAGTAACGGAACACATTGCGGGGGCTAAAGACACTATTATCTCCTTTGAAATATTACCTCCGGTTAAAGGCAAAAGCATTGATAATATATTCAGCAACCTTGACCCGTTAATGGAATTTAAGCCTGCATTCATTAATGTTACTTATCACCGTGCAGAACAGATTTTCAAGAAACGTACAGACGGTAGTTTTGACCGTGTGGAAATTCGTAAACGGCCCGGAACTGTAGGCATTTGCGCTGCATTAATGAACCGCTATCGTGTAGATGCTGTCCCACATTTAATTTGCGGAGGCTTTGCAAAAGAGGAAACAGAAAACGCTCTTATCGATCTGCACTATCTGGGAGTAGATAATGTATTGGCTTTAAGGGGCGATTCACCAGTGAATGAAAAATTCTTTACACCACACCCCAATGGCCACAGATATGCAGTGGAGCTGGTAGAGCAAGTAGTTAAACTGAACAAAGGGCAATATCTTGAAGAAGATATTGTTGACGCAGGAAAAACAGACTTTTGCATAGGCGTTGCGGGTTATCCTGAAAAACATTTTGAGGCTGCCAATATGGATTTGGATCTTCATTACCTGCAAAAGAAAATTGCAGCCGGAGCAGATTATGTGACCACACAAATGTTCTTTAATAATGCCAAATATTTTTCTTTTATCGAGCAGTGCAAAAGCGCCAACATCAATGTGCCTATTATTCCGGGCCTGAAACCTGTTACCAGCAAACGTCAATTAAGTCTATTGCCAAGCATATTCCACGTTGACATTCCAAATGATCTGACCAAGGAAATGCTCAAATGCAAGACAGATGCTGATTGCGAACTGGTAGGTACCGAATGGCTTATAGCACAATGCAGGGAGCTGATAGCCCAAAAAGTACCTGTACTTCACTTTTATACTTTAGGCAAACCCACTGTTATATACAACGTAGTAAAAGCTATATTATAAACATCCGAAAGCCGTAGCATATTGCTGCGGTTTTCTTCATTTTACTGTAACTTTGCAACCGATGAAAAAGATAGGTTTATTGATCGCCGTGATAATTTTTGCAACCCAGGACATTTGGGCGCAGGGATGTGTGACCTGTACCCAAACCGCAGCGGGCCTTGGTGAAGCCAGTGCTCATGGTCTTAATAATGGCATTCTGTACCTTGCAGCTATTCCATTGATCTTTATATTTACAGTTGGGTATATCTGGTACAAACGCAGCAAAATAAATTAATCCTCTCTTAATTGTTATCAAGATCATCAACCTTCTGGATCAGGCTGGCCATTTGTGTTTGTTGCTGATCCATCATTTGCTCCAGAATTTTTGCCTGATAGTATTGAATAAAGGCATGAATGTTTGCACTCCATTCCAACCCGGTATCAGATTGAAAGGTAGCTTTTACAGTATTGATATTTAAAGCCATGTGGTTTATTTTTTAGAATGAAAACTTTACCGCTCCTGCCAGACTTTACCTTCTTTTAAAAATTCCCGCTTGATTCCCGATAATAATACCTCTTCATTTATAGCCGTGTTTTTTGCATGCAAAGCCTGAAGACAGCAATGCTGAACTACATTCATAATAGAGGCTCCGGTCAGTTCGTACTTTCTGGCTATGTTATTTAATTGCACATCACCCACAAGTGTAAGATGCTGTGGTATTGACTTTTCCCAGATAATCGTACGTTCCTGTGGGTTAGGCATTGGAAAATGAATTACACTCTGGAACCGGCGAATGAAGGCTTCATCAATATTGGTTTTAAAATTACTGGCCAGTATTACCAACCCATCAAATGATTCTACCCGTTGCAACAGATAAGACACTTCCTGGTTGGCATATTTATCATGGGCATCACGCACGTTAGTACGTTTGCCAAATAAGGCATCAGCCTCATCAAAGAAAAGGATCCAATTTTTATATTCAGCCTTATCAAATAAACGGGAAAGATTTTTTTCTGTTTCCCCTATGTACTTGGAGATTATCATAGATAAGTCTATACGAAAAACATCTCTGCCGGTATACTTTCCAAGCAAAGAAGCAGCAAGGGTTTTACCCGTACCTGGCGGGCCATGGAATAGCGCTCTGTAACCCGGCTTCAACTTTTTACGCATGTCCCAGTCATTCATCATTACGGTATGATGTTGCACCCATATTTGCAGTTCTTCTATTTGCCTTTGTGTAACCGGCGATAATACTACATCACTCCACTCCAGTTCTGTCTGAATATATTGAGCGGGAAAATCAATGCTGACTTTGGGTGGTGCTACACTACCATTGATGAACAATTCCACATACTCTGATGCCAATACAAGACGGCCACTTAACGACGGCTCACCTGTCGGAACATCTTCCAGCCACAATACATTCAGCTTATTAAAAAGCGGGCTTTCCTGGAAACGTTTCAGGCATAGCAAACGTTGCTCCATATTGCCACCTGCCAACAGGAACATTCCTGTTTCTCCGGTTGGTAAAAAGCCTCTGTGATTCTTACCTCTCACACCACCAAACTGCGGAAAGTCACCCGTTGTTGGCAAATATTTCTGTACAATATGATCAAAAAATACCGGGTCGATATGAGGCGCCAACGATACCAATAACAATACAGCATCTTCGACAGGTAATTTTTGCTGTGTAATAAAAGTAGTAAGGGTATCTGTAGCCTTTAAGGATGGCAGCTTAATTTTCAGCAGATCAAAGCTACCTGTTGCAGTGGAGAAATAGTGTTGCATACGCCCTTCTATAACCTGCTGTAAATATTGCAGCCATTGAACAAGCGGATTTGTAGTTGTCTTTTTTTTGCTGGTAGCCATAACCTTTATTTTTTATCCTTCTTTTTACTTATGCCGGTTTGTTGTATCACATGGGTAAGTTCATGCGCCAGAAGCTTTTGCCCCGCAGCAGTACCCGGTTTATATTGATCGGCGTTGAAATAAATATCAAAGCCGCTGGTAAAGGCCCTGGCATTTAATTCTTTGTTCATGGCTATGGCTTCACCATCAGTATGGATCACCACTTCACCAAAATCCGCACCCAGCTGTGCTTCCAGAAATGCTCTTACATCGTCTGGCAGCGTTTGCCCTTTCCCTTTGCTTTGTTTTATTCTTTCTTCGATAGATACTTTATGAGCTGTATGAGTACCTCCGCCTGTTTCCTTTCTCATTACCTGCTCATCTTTTTCCTGCTTTCCATGCTCTTCCTTCTTATTTATTTTAGTTTTATCTTCTTCTTTTTTATCGCCTTCACTCATTTTCTGTACCGGTTTCTCTTCATGCTCTGCTTCTTTGCGGCTTACCATTTTGGGTTCTTCATCCTTAGAAGCCATCGGACCTGCAGCACCTTTGCCCGGAACTTTGTCCTTGTCCTTCTGTTGCGCATCAGGCGCCTGATCTTTTCCATGCTTGGTGCTACCCGCTATATCTTTGTCATTCGGGGTTTTGTCTTTTTGAGGCGCACCGGGAGCTGCAGCACTCTTAGGATCTGGTGCTGGACCGGCCGCGCTTTTATCACTCTCCTTATCTTTATCTTCCCCTTTTTTCTGCACCTCAGGCTTTTCCTTTTCTTCTACCTTACGCTGCACTTTATCAGCTACTTTATCTGCTTCCTGCTCATGTTTATCACCAGGTTCGCCTACAGCAAGTTTGGTCTGAAAAAAGACATCATCCTTTTTCTTTGCATCATCATTCGCTTTCGAAAAGAAAGGGCCTTTCTGCTCGGGTGCTATTTGCTGGTGCAGCGGGTGGCGGGTATTGGAGGATTTCATTGGCAAAAGTTTTATAAGCTTACTAGAATGATTGCGATAAAATGCTTAAGTATTCCAATGTTTTCACTTTTTCAATATTGTCCAATTTCTCTTCACCACCTAATGGAATAGCAGGAACAAAACCATAAGTTTCGTCTGGCTTAAGTTTGCCAAATTTCTTTAATGCCTGGCCAAACAATTTCTTTTTGAAATTTTCTGTAAGAAATGAGGCTTCTGTCATCTGAAATGTAAAGAAATATTTCACCGCATCTCCACCGGTGAAGCTGTAGTTCTCATTATGAGATGTATAGAGTATTCTGCAATCAAATCCATCAAAATAAAACAGGTCACCAAAAGCATTTTTCATCAGTACTATAGATTTATCCGAATGCACTTTGTAATCTTTCAATACTCCTTCGTATAGTACAGGATCTACCGTGGTGAAAAGCCCATCCATATAGGTGCAAAGGCCTTCTTCTTTCATCATATCGGCAAATTCAGCTGATACTTTTTTTGTGTATAACTTGAGCAATGCTGATGAAGCATCTTCGTACTTTTCCTTTTTCTTTTTATACTGATCTGTAAAAAGGTTGTACGGCATACTATCTAAACTCATAAAATCTTAGGTTAGGTTTAAAACTACGTTCATTTTCGCTTTATCTTTTTTAGCTGACTTCGTAAAGTCATCGGACTTTTTAAATGTTTTTACAGCTCCTTCTATCTTCTCAATACGTTCACTGGAATTCCATTGAGATCCAATGTGCGAATTAATATCAGAATCACCAAATCCATGCAGTCCTTCAGGGTCACCAGCGGCCACCTGATCCGGGTTATGCAGCGCTGCTTTACCATCAGCATGTTTTGCCATCAACGCTTCGGCCTTCGCTTTACCATAATTCCTTGCAGCTTTTTGTGCTGCTTTAATATCCTTCTTTAGCTGAGACACAGGTGGATTCAGCTCTAAATATTTCTGTGTGAATAAAGATCTAAGTCGTGCTTTTTCCTGAGTTTTATATCTGCCTTGTGCACCTTCATCCTGTCTGCCACCACCAGCCCCCTTAAACTTAACTCTGGCTTTATCCCAGGTAACTACTGTCATAGCATTTATACCACGTTCCTGGCCTTTCAATTGACTAACATACTCCGCCTTTTTATGTTCAGGTTTCCTGAAAAATTCTACGATAGTTTTTGGCATTTTAGGAATGGTAGGATCCGCTTTCTTTACGATAGTGTATTTACCACCTTTAAATTGCTTTGTAAAATTCACAATAGAATAAGGAACTGACTTACCATCTTCCGTAGAAAGGGAGATAGAATAAGTTTTCTTATTTACAGTATGAACTGTAAATAACTTTTTACTGGTACTATCTTCCAGTATTGTTCCCTGTTTAACCTCCTTTGGAAGTTTATTTTCTTCGTCTACCTTGGCGCCTACAACCTTACCGGAAGCTTTACGTTGTATGTAACTATAATTCCAGGCATCGTTTACAGAAGAAACAGAAATGGATTTAAAAATATCATGTTTCTGCTGTATGGCTGTTGCTACCTTTTTAGCTTCTTCTTCGTTCATCTTTCCATCACCGGCAATCCTCTTATCTTCATCACGCAAGGCTTTCAAGCCTTCGTCCAGTTTTTTCTGCTTTTTAGGATCTGTATTCTGAGGTTCTTTATCGTCGCCCTTTTTACGTTTTACCTTAGCAGGTTGTTTGCTTCCCTTTCCCTTAGCATTTAGGGTTAACATGAAAGTATCGGTTCCTTGTTCTTTAACAGTTATCGCTACTTTATGTTCTTTCTTAATTTTATCAACAGCTGCAGTAACTTCTACTCTACTTAAAGGCTTACCCCCTTCCAATGCTTTCACTTTTTTCATGGCGGCATCCATCTGTTTCAGTTCATCATTCTTATCTGCATCTTTTCCTTTCTTGTCTTTTTTGCCACCACCTTTGCCTGGAGGAGCTGCCTTCTTATCCCCTTTGCCACCTTTAGGTTCGGCGGCTGGTTTTGGTGTAGCACCTGCAGCGCCGCCATCTGTAAACTTACCTGGTTTTTCCTGTGTGCCTTTACCACCACCCGACGGCACCTGCTTGTCAACAAGATCGGTCATGAATTTGCTTCCATCAAAATCAGCTTTGCCAAAAGTGATCTCTGGTACTTTGCCTGAACCCAACACGTATTCCATGTCAGCTCCGATACCAAACTGTCCCGGCAAAGGATATTCGAGGCTGCCTATCGGCCAGGTCCATTTTTTATCCGGAGCCGGTGACCACCATGGGCTATCTAATTCTACAAACAGATCGCCGCTCAGACCTAAGAAAGGTTGTGCAGCTATCTCCATATGGCCTTTAAAGAAAAACTCTCCGGGATCGCGATAACCGATTACTGGTCTTGCATCTACATATCCTTTCACACCGGCATCGGCATTTACACCCACGCCCAATTTAATATCATGGCCTAATACAGTAAGTCCAACGCCACCTTCAGCACGTAGTCGCAGCCCTGCATAAGCCGACATGTTTAACGATCCGGCAATGGTTATGCTCTTCGCTATATCCGACCGGGTAGAATACGTACCTTCAATTTCAATATTATAAATTTTGGCAGGACCTACTTTGGCCAATGCTTTTAAGGCTATGTTGGCAAATACAAATACATTACCCACCACCGGTATGCCATAAGCCGCACGGGCCTCGAACTTAAATAGCTCTTTATCAAAATCCTTTTGCGGGAATAATTCTATTTCTTTCGGAGGTGCAATTTTACCCACAACAGTTACCGCTCCTGTGCCATCTACAATTACACTTACTGTTCCTGCAAACCATTCCGTAAGATTGAAGGTTAAAGCCCCCATACCAGCAAGTCCTCTCTCTCCTTTACCTTTTGCAGCAGGTACTTCTTCCGGCAAAGATGTTTCTTCCGCTTTGCCACTACCAAGCTGTTGCTTGGCAAAATTATCTGCGGTTTTCTTATCCGTTGCAATCAAAGTAAGTGAACCACTGAGTTTATCTCCGCTATATCCTACACTACCTTTTATATCTATAGTTCCATCGGGCTTGTACACGGCTGTAACATTGCCAGAGAAAGAAGCAAAGTTTACGCCAATATCTACAGAGCCTTCTAGCGGCCCTTTTTCATTATTAATATTCAGAGTCCCTTCTGCCATACCGGCGGCTTTGACCGTGGCAGAAATATTAACGGTAGGTTTTTGAAGATCCTGGAAACCGGCGCTGAGCGTGGCCGTTACAAATTCTGCTATCGTTACGCTTACACCATTAATGCCCAGGTTCAGTACCCCATTCTCGAACTTATTGGTAAACTTACCTGCCAGCGAAGGCACTTTAATGCCGAACCAGCCCAGGGTTTCTGCATTTTTCGCAATCCAATTATCGAGATCACCTCTGCTTTTTGCAGTGCCTACTTCTCCGGTTGCTACATTGTTGTTTATCTTAACATGCAGCGTAGGATTGGCTGCTGCCAGATATGGAATGCTTACCGGAATTTTAAAATAATTGTTGTTGAGGCTGTCAAACTGATTCTTCTTTCCTGTAATTTTTGTGGTAACCGGCCCACCGCCAAGCTTTGATGCTGTTATATTTACATCCAGTCCTTTCCATTTTGCGGCTTCAATTTCTCCCTTTAACTTTTCCGAGGGATTAAACTGGCCATCAGAAATATCAACGGTCTCATTGCTTGCAAAAGGCCCTGCAGCTGCCGGAGCGGCTGCCTTCTGAATCATGTTACCCTGTAAAGACTGGGCATCCATTGCTCCTGGTTGCTCCTTCTTTTGTACGGCACCACCTTGTTGAATGGTATGCGTTAACTCATGAGCAAGCAGATGAGAACCCGATGAAGAATTAGGATCGTATTTTCCTTCGTTAAAATAAATATCATTACCATGAGCAAATGCTTGTGCACCCAGATCATTACTCATCTTTTTAGAAGCAGAATCATTATGTATGCGCACCTTACTGAAATCGGCGCCAAAGGCGGATTCCATGTTCTGGCGTGTACCGGATTCCATAGGTGAGCCACCACCCTTACTTGAGTTCAATCCGGTTTCAACAGAGGCAGGTGGAGCAGACGCCTCACCATTGGATTTGAGCATTACGGCATTGATCTTCTTCTGAACCTGTGGCTTTTGTTCTTGCGGCTCATCACTTTCAAATGCAGAGCGCTTCTGGATCTTTTTGTCTGAAGATTCTATTTCCTCTTCTTTCTTCTGCAACTTATCCTCTTCCTTTCCTTTATCATTTGCTTTTGCTTGTAATGAAGGAGTAGAATTAGCTTCTGGTTTAGCTAATTTCTGAACTACTTTATCTGCAGTATGATTAGCCTGCTTCTCTAAGGCATCATCTTTACTGCCTACTTCAAGTTTGGGCTGTGCACCGGTTCTACTAAAGAAAGTATCTGCAACAGCTGACTCCTGCTGGCCACCAAAAAAGTGATCAGGGCCCGATGAGTTAAAAAAGGGCTTGTTCTGGTGGTTAGCCGTGGCGCTATGTTTAGGTGTTTCTTTCAATTATTATAAATAGGCTTAGTAAAACTCATACCTGCTTACAGGGGATTCATCCATTCAACATGAATCAGCTGATCCATCCAGGGCAACTTTAAAAGAGATATATTCCATGGAACTTGTTGCAGTAAAATATCCAAAGTGTTTTGCTCCATAATTATCCTGGAATTATTTCCGGTTACGATCAATTTTCCGTTACGCTGTAAAAAGCCTTCCCTCAAACCTTCGATAGAAGTATTTTTTAAGACAGACCAATGCTTGATAACAGCTTGCAATAATGAAACAGCTTCTGTCTTCATATGCTCTGAAAGACTTATGAACCGGTAAGTAACCTGGCCTGCATACATACCACATAAATACTGCTCAAATACAAGATCAAAATCAGCAGCATGTTCCTTACCAGTAGCCAGGTAATGCAACAGATGCACAGCAACATCTCTGGATCTATCATTTATGAACTTTTCATTTTCCAAAAGACCCAGTTCTTTAAAAAAATATTGCAAGAACGGATGCAGCAAAACCAAACCCGCATTACTACCTAACAAACCATCTTCAGTTTCTGTGAATTTTGTTTCAGCTTTATCTGCTTTATCCTTTCGTTTTAACTCTTCATCTCTGCCTGGCTCACTATTTATAGTATTAAGATCAAAGAGCTCTATTGTAAAGGTTTCTGATAATTGATCTGATGATTGCCGCTCTGTTTTCCGTTTAGAAATTGTGTATAACAGCTGATCAAGTTTCTGTTCCAGTTGTTCCTCGTTTACAGTTAATAATTCGTGCACCGGATATAAAGACCAAACCTTAACCCAATACCATTGTTTGCCTCCACGTTCTGATTCCTCTTCTGCTAACTCAACTATTTTTTGCTCATACTTAATCACTATTGCGAATATTTCCAAAGACACGATGAGGCTTAATAAGTAGGTAAGCAATATCGTATCAAATTGAAGCAACAATCTCTTTTGCATTACAGGAAGTGCTTCCAGCTTTTTTACAAACAAAGGCACAAATGTTTCTTCTGTATGCGTAATTGCGTTGATAATGCCTTCGCTTTCTGCAAAAGCTGTATTATCTGCGATCCACCATGGCAATGTTCCATGTTGCAAAAACCAGAGGAATGCTTCTGTTATACGTTCATATTCATTGGCTGGTTTTCTTGGTTGTTTATTGGCCTGATCCCCATCGTGATCGTCAGTATGAATAACAGCTTCTAATTCTTTCACAATTGCAACAGCTAATTGCTCCTTTATCATTTCTTCTAATGAAACAGAATGATCAGCGTTCAAATTAATATTCAGTTTATCCAGACGAATATGCAAATCCTCTTTGTCATATTCATTCAGAAGCATTTCTAATTGCGGCAATACATAATCCTGCAAAAGCTTACCAGCCTGTTGATACATTTTACGCGCAAGTCTTTCATCCGGCACATCTATATCCAGGTTCAGTTTGTGAATAATATGGGCTACCTTCTTACTCATTGAGGAAAGGAGGCTTTCAATAGTTTAAGTATCTCCTTAACCGCTGCAAGTATATCTTTGTCTTTAGACGCCAGCGCTGTAGCGAACTCATTAATAAAGTTCGAAAGCCCACCACGCCTATCCAATCCGGGGAAGAACGGGGCTATATTAGAACCACCCTTCAGGAACACTTGCAATAAATCGATTTCAAGACCTTTCATTTTAGGGTCAAGTTTTTCTGTACAGCGAACCGTATCCATGATCAGTAACAAAGCAAAAGCAAGAACAACACTGGCTACGGCCTTATCTTCCTCTTTATCCATTTTCATCGACATAATGCCAGGCAACACATCCTTCATGGGTGACAATATTTTTGATTGTGTTGACACCTGATCTATTGTAGTAATGTTCTTAATTGCGATCTCAAAAACATTGGTAAGATTTTTACCCTGGCTAACCAAAAGTGTATTGCTAACGCCTTTCAATACTTCATTCAAGGATTTATTGGCACCTTCTATTTCAGTCTTTACCGTATCCTGACATGTTTTTGCGGCCACTACTTCCCGCGGGATATTTAAAGTGATTTCTTTAACCGACTGTTCACATGGTGAATCAGAACCATTGCTAGCTGTTAATCTGAACAATACCGGTCCACTTATTCCTTTCACATCTATATCCGTTATATTAATGTTGCCATTTGCATCAGGCCCCAATTTGTCGTTGATCAATGCTCCGTTCATGAATAAGCCGTAAGTACCTGCATCAGGGTTATGCAGGACGATCACAAAAGACAAGATATCATTCTCCAGTTTTACAGTATCCGGATCTATAGCAAATGTAGCATCAGGTGCCGAAAATACAGTGATGGTTGCATCTACATCCTGATCATTAACGGTAAAGTGAAGTGCTCTCCCCTTGAAGGCTGCAGGGACTTTCGATGGATTGAAAAAGTATTTACCGGTATCATTATTAATAGCACCAGGCACTTCTTTACATTTTACTACACCTGTAGACGGTTCTATGAGTTTGAAATTAACAACCTGGACATGCTCACATACTCTATCGCTTTCCGGAACAAGGTTCGCTTTAACTACCACGGTAGTAATAGGAACAGTTAATTCAAAAGAGTTGCTGTATCCGCCATTAATGGCTTTCAAGGTAACTTTGAAGGATTGTGCGGCACCGAAAACTGATTTTTTATTAGTAATAGTAATCAGATCTTTTGTATTTACTTTCTTCACTCCGGCTCCATCGCCAAAGTTCCATTCATACTCGTATAGTTTTCCTGTAGCATCATCTGATTCATTGGTATATTGTACTACAATAATATCTGCATTCTCTTCTGTGATTTTGAAAGAGAATTTTGCAACGGGATGCTTTACTACTTTAATTGTACATTCCGTAACCTGCCCATCTATTGTGAAGGTTATATCTTTACCAAAATCTGCTTCCTTTACTTTTGTAGGATCGAAAAACGTAGTTCCATCTTTTGTAAGGATAGTATCTTCAAAACCTGCTGAAGCTGCAACAGCGCCATCGGCAGGTTCTTTCTGGAAGGGCAATAACGCATCATCGCTACAGGCTATTGCCTTAGGTAATGCCAGGCTATATTTTTGCTTTGGCATTACAAATACCATCGGAGGGCAATCGCTACAACAGATGTACGGAATACAGAAATCAGCCACTACCATTTCATTGCTCACCGTATCTTTTTGGTCGGCTGCCAGTTGTGCAGCAAAGATATTAGCTCTATTCAGGAGGTAATTTATTTTCACTTTACCTGTTATAGAATTAATATCCAAACCCTTCTCCGTAACATATTCCTTAATAATAGCCGGAGCATCTACATCTTCCTTTTGATTGACCAGCTCCAGCAGGAAAGTATCTTCATCTTCACTATAATAGTCTGTAATATCGCGCTGTGCTTTTTTTGAAGTTCTGGCCTTGGCACCGGAAGAAGGAGCCGCGGCAGCCTCAAAAGATGCAGAGGCTGAACCTTTACCGGTAACGGTTTTAACGGAAGCATACAACAGCACAAATGTACCACCACGATGCACGCCAGCTTTATGTTCCAGACCAGTATGCTGTGCAGCATAATTTGCGAAGGACAAAGATTCCAGTATCTTCTGTTTGCGGTTTTCTATCTCGTCCATTAATGCCTTGAGCTTATCAGCCGCACAGCAATTCTCTGTAAGTTCAACTAAGGCACTTAGGTACAGTGCTTCGTATCCTTGTTTAACCCAGCTGGTCTTTGCAAAAATTGTTTCTGCTTTGGTACGGCTGGCTTCAGACTCATCACATAGTGCATCGATGGCATTCTTATAATCATTCAACACATCAGTGTTCAAATCTTTAACTTCGAAAGGCTTGTAACGTGTTACATCATTGATCCTCGCAATAATTTTTACCGGTATATCATATACTATCTCCCGTTGATCGGCGGTAAGTAATTTAATCTTATCATTTTGATCGGCAAGCTGCATCAGCATTCCTATGTATGCATCCCCAAGCTGAAAAATATAATCTTGTTGGATCATCATAAATGCAATACCGACAGTATCATCTTCAAGGCTAAGATTATTATTTACGGTATTATCAACCTGGTAAGTATAGGTAGCTTTAGGCAAAGTATAGTTGGTACTAACAGCACTTGAAGAAGCTGAATAGCTTTTTGAATATTGTGTCGTACCTGCTGTTTTAGATAATGCACTTGAAGTTGCTCCAAATCGTGTTGCCCCTCCTGCCTTTACCCCGCCTGTTTTAATGGGCAACCTGTTCTTTCCGGTATTATCAAAATTGGAAAAGTATTTGACTGTCTTGGCGTAAAGACAATCCTGTTCAACGATCCAGGCATTTAATACTGCATTCAAGTCGTCAAACTGGCAACTGAAATCTTCCAGATTAATTTCCATTTTCAGTTTTTCATCCATGCGCACAGTCACTACATCAAATGGAAGGCTTTTGTTCTCTTTAATATCAAGAATAGCTTCCAAGGCCTCTTGTACTTTCTTCCCTTGATGACCTTCTATTCTGAAAAAGTTATTTTTATCAAGGTCGTAATCAAGTGGACTTTTGGTTGCCGCATTTTCTCCATATTCCACGCCATGATAAGAAAGCACATTTTTATCTGTACCTCTCATAGTTCTATAATAACTCCAGTTAGCTCTTAAGACAGCTGCATTCTTATAGTAGAAAGGGATAGCTCTCCATTCCACTTGTTTATCTGTATCTACCGATGGTGTAATCCTTACTGCTGCAGGCTGTGCCGGCAGGATAAATCCATTAGCCATATCCACCATTCTGTTGAACATAGATTTAGCAACACTCAGGTAAGACTTGTTCTTGGTAACAGCCGGTGATGGATAAAAATAATGTCTGTATTTAGGTGGCTTAGGGCCAAGATCATCGTTCACAATACCTAACATAATATGCTTGGGAAAAGCATATTTATCCGGGCAGCAAATGTAAATAGCATTATAAATGGTATCCTTCATCTCATTATAACACTCCATTATATCCTTATAAAAATCATAGAGGTATTGCACCTGGAACGGTTTTACCGATGAAGTCAGCAGCATATTCAACTTGCTCTTGATCGTGGCAATCTTAAAATACTTAGTTGGGTCAAGGATAAACTGAAAAGTAATATACAGATCTTCTATTGCATTGACCAAGGCTGCTGTACCATTGGAAATTATATTAGTGTATCCTTTGGTTAAGGCACCAAGACTAGCTGTATTCAAACTGGTCATGGGCAAGCGCTGAGCCTTTAATTCAGGCAATACAAAATACTTAGTGTAAGCCTCGTAATAACTTTTGTAAATATGGTCTGCAATGATCTCCGTTGGTTCACTGTTGATCACTTTATCCATGTCCTGCTGCGAGATCAGCAATACTTTGATCTTGGCATTCTGTAGTTGTCCCAGATGATCACAATCAATTGCAGTACAATCATCAGGTTCGCTTAAGTAATACTCAAGATAAAGTAATGCTACCATATCATCAATATCACTGCCCACTATTGTTTTGAAATTAGCTAACGCATCTGGTGGAGTACCAACTTCCACCTTATCACTTACCATCAGCTCCCATAGCTTTACCTGTGTGCCTGTTGAAGCCGGTGGGAAGAATGGATCGTAAATCGGATCGCCTTTACCACGAGTAAGATTGCTATAAGCTTTAAAGAATTTATAATCCGTAGTTTCAAGCTTAAGCAGGTCGCCATCTGTAGTTACGGCGCAACCTTGTGATACCGTGATGACATTGTTTTTAAGCCTGGCAGTTAAGCCACACACCAGTCCTACGCCGATAAGACAAGTGCGGGTAAGCCTATCCTGATCCTCAAAATAGCGGATGAATCTGTTAAGTTGTTCATGGGTGAGCAACTGATTTTCACGAAACAACTCGTATTCATAATTGAGCTCTTCCAATTGCAGGGTTTGACGGGTAGCCATAACAAATTAGTTTTTCAAAATTGAAATTATCAAGTCTGTGGATCTTCAGTATTACTGCGCAGTGTGCCCAGATAAGTGGATCCCAATATTGTAGGATTTATATTTTCTGTATCATCATCGCAGTCCGCCAAAAATCCTTCATCATAAATAGTAAATAAGTTATCCAGTACTTCTATCAGCTTAGTATTAATCGCCTTATTCATCGGAAGGTTAAGCTTAACAGATTTCCTCTTTTCTATACGCCATGTCTCATAAACGGTTTCAAACTCCAGCATGTGTGCCTCATCAACAAAACATATTCTGGGCAAAACATGCGCGGGAGTTTCCATACGTATAATGCGCTCCGCATACTGCCTGAAATATTTATTACGCAACCTTAAAGAATATCCCGGGAGAATCACATCTATCCGGAACGAATAAGGATCAAGTGGACGGCAATAATTGCCATTCGGATCAATACATACCGGCATAAACTCATCCGGAGCAGCTGTGATCTTATCTGGTCGTAACAAAATATGTTCTACTACATACATGCCTTCCAGCCTGAAATCGTTTTGAAAATAATTGATCAAAATATCTATCTGGCCTTGTGTGCCGGAGAATATGTCTGTATCCAGAACGCCACCCTGAACAGGAAAATCTTTGCTACTCGTGAGCAATACATTTTGATCCGCTCCATTTAAGTAAAAGGAAAATGCGCTCCCATCTTCAGCGATGATGTATCTGAAGTCTGTCGCCACAGCGGAGAATACTTTGTTGATCGCTATTTGTGCTTTACTATAATTTCCGCTTATGTCCTCACCGGATAATACGGAGAACCAGGAAGGCGATTTGCCCCACACTTCTTGTGTTATTATATCAATCAATGTAAATGTTACCCTTTTCTTATCCGGTGACAATTGGAAGGATACATCTGTATTGGTGCTATTTAATATCTTATTGATTATTGAGCTGGCGGAGTTAAAAGCCGTTGCAGGAATCTCTCCAGCATTGATCGCGTTGTCTATAGCTGATTGCCCTATTATATTCCCGGAACTATCAAGTACTACAAATGAACTTAACATGCGGTCACCATTTACAGTAAAGCGATAAGGAATTTGCTCCGAAGCAATAATCGTATTTAATCCTAGTTCCTCGTAAGCATCCACATCATTAAAAGAGGTACCACTTCCGTAAAAAATATCTGTTGCTGACTTTTTAATAGACCAATTGTATAAATATTTTGCATCGGCGGGAATCAGGCGAAAGACCTGGTATGGAAGGCCGGCAATCTTCTGCCTTTGATAATGATTGAAACCAAGGAGACGGGATATGCGTTTTTCCATGCCGGAAATATTCACCAATTCTTCTGCTGCAGATATGGTATTACCATAATCATAGGCGCTACCTCTCCAGGCACTTACGTTTTTGTAATCCTTATAAAAATTAACTTTATGGCTTATAGCTGCATAATCAAAATCAGCACCGTAGAGGCGATGCAACAGAAATACATAATCTCCGAACTGTTCATTAAATCTTGACAGTAAATGATCCATGAATTGGTTCTTACGTTCAGGGTAGTTATCAAGAGCAGTTTTTTTCATTGTTTCCAATGAAGCTGTTTCCCAACCAGGAATTATGCTATCCCGATCTCTAAGCTCTGTTACTACATTGTTGAAATATGTAGCGGCAATACTATTATCCGCGCTCAATAATGTCTTCACATTTGCGAGTTGCGCGAAATAGTTTGCAAGTATCTGATCAAAGAATAACAAGTATGCTTTTAACTGTTTGACCTGAGCTTTTCTTGCGGTACCTACAGAATCGGGTAGGCCAAAAGGTCCTACACCATATGTTTCGGGCAGTTGGTTCTGCATAGTAGCATACCGGTCTATATTGCGGTAATTGCCTAATGGCATTGGTAAGTCTTCAATACTGCTGGCTTCAAGTTTCCTTTTATGAGCAGCATTCAGTGCGTCAAGCTTCGCTTGTGCTTCTGTTCTCTTTAATTGAATAGGGATAATGTCTTTATAAAAATTAAGTACCGTATTGTCCAGGCAGAGTACAGGCTTGTGTCCAGGCTTGATACAAAGTGTCCAGACATCCTGATCGAACAATTGGGCTACTTTAGAAGGATCTTTTTCTTCACAGCTGCAAAAAGCAAATGCTATACTTCTGATTACTTTTACACCTACAACTTTATTGATCACCCTGATCATATCACTGAGGCGAATCTGATCTCTTAGTGATGAGTTGCTTACTTCAGCATCATCTACAAATCCTTTCTTGGTAAAAAAATCGTGTGTATCGTTCTGATCTGTTTTTATATTATTGAAATCAAAAACGGGGCCATCAAATATCTCATCACTGCTTTTCCCTTTTTCCTGCATCTCTTTAAGAGAATAAAAGTTGATATCCGGAGACAGATACTGGCTGATGGCAAAAGCAATATTGGCCCAAACCAGTTCAGGGTCAGCTTTAGGTTCTAATTCTATATCCGCACACAATACAACTTCCTGTTCAGGTACTTCTTTAATTTCTACTACATCTTCACACAAGTTGCGGAAGTACAAAAAAGTACTGCGCACATGCTTTAGTATCTCCTTCTTTTTATCCGCAATGATAGTTTCATCTTTCTCCTCAAATTCTTCAAATTCGATCAGAATGTCATGCAGGCCTTTTAAAGAGAATTTTAATTCCTTCCCTGCTAATGCTAGTTCTGTTTCGGGATTTGCGTATCGCAATAAAGGAGGTTGCTGGTCTTTGTAATTCGCAATAATTGAGGTCTGATGTTTAGAAAGCCATGCATTCTTTACTCCATCTATCCGCACAAAAATTTTACGATAGTCATTAATCGTTACCGGGGCATTAGGCAATATATTCAAAGCAGAGATAAACTGCTTATGCATTTCTGTCTCGTTATTTTTTGCAGAAGCAACAAGGTCCTGAACCGGCATTGCGATACGATAGCCCAGATCTGTAATGGCATAACACATCAGCTCCAAGAAGGTAATACCTGGATCATGAGCGTTATAATCCGTCCAGAGTTTACCGGAAAGATCCTCTATATATTGCCTACCCTGGCTGCGGAGCCAGGCATAGTCCTTTCCGTAGTCAGTACTTATTTCTTTAGGTATGGTAAGCAGATCATTCATTTCATTTTGTTTTCTGTCCGCGTGTTCTGATAGGTTTATTGTCTTAGCAAATTAAATTGCTGATCATTGCTGTTATATCATGCTGTTGTACTGTGGTAAGGATGCTTCGAGATGTTGAGGCTTTAACCTCTTTCTGATCATTTCCACCATCGACTATCATTTTAAAATCTGTAATAAAGTCAACGTACTCCCGCTCTTCTATAAATCCAATTACCACTGACTTATAAAGTGTCCCGCCAAAACTTATCTGCGCAACACTATCATAGGCCCAGGGTGCGAGATATTGTTTTAATTCTTCGTTGAGTATTTTCACATATGCATTGGGATCGTATTGCTTATGGAACTTAACCGTGAAGCGGAACATCACTTCTTCATAGTCGGGTTGAGCTGCCGCAAATTCGATATGCATGCTATTCAGATTCCTGATGTAATCTTCAATTTCTCTTAGTTTATTACTGCTTACTTTAGGTTGCAGTATGTTGTAAAGGTTTTTATTACGCACATCAGGAACAGGAATCAGAGTAACGTAACCGGGGTCGATCTCGTAACCCGGGCTGGTATTAGTTTTAGCTGAAGTGTGGTTCAGGCATTTTACCTTAAACACATCAGGGAACTTAGCAAGTATCAGGCGTTCATAATCCCAAATGTTTACAGCTCTGTTTTTATGCCGCAATCTTTCACTGATGCGCAAATAAAAATCGTTGTCTGATTCTTCCGGAGTTCCATCAAAGGAATTAAAAGGCTGTATTACCTTCTTTATCCCACCCAACCTGTTGGTTAATTTAGTAATTGTACCGGCCGGCAATGAGCCATAAAGGTGTGATAACTCGTTGTCATTATTTTTAAAAACTGCCTGAACAGCCTGAGCTTTTACCTCTACAAATCTGCTTACGGAATCGAAATGAGTACCTGCAGGCAACTTGGCTCTCAACCACAAATAACCAGCAGAAAGTATGGTATTACTTTCATTCATTTCTTTCGGCAATAGGAATGAGATAATGCCTGGCTTTAGAAAATTGTTGGTACTATCTGACAATATAAATTCACTACCGAATGGTTTCCACTCATTGTTTCCCAGCCCAGCCCATTCTATTTTGGTATCCTGATCAAAAGATGGTGCTTCAGGATTTTCACTGCCTTCTGCTACTTCAAACAATATGGATACAATACTACCCGTAGTTGCATTTTTAAGTCCTATTAAAAATTCCCCTTCACTTTCATATACAGGTAATAAGGCAATGCGGGAAGCTACTGCAGGTGGGAAAGATTGTTCTCTTAAAAAAACATGCTGCTCGGCCTGCCCAAATGGTGTTTCATGGAAAAGCTGAACATTCCTGCTGCTATAATTGGATAGCTTATTGGCCGGGGTATTGGCCGAACCAATAAAATTAAAATCGTTCTGTGCACTGGCCGTGTATGTTGCTGTTAAAGAGGCAATGACTGGCGTGTAAGGCTCTTTCGGAATTACAGCTACACCGCCTTCCACACTCATAGCCACGGCATATAGCCTGGCATAATATTGATGTAGAAAATCTTCTACTAAAGATATTTTCAGAAAATTATCTTTTACATTACCACTGAAATTGCTATCCCCTGTATCCGCTTTAATAAAACCCGGATTAAAGGACATGACATTATAGGCGGCATATGTATTGGCGTAATACTGTTGTATGAAAAATTTATTCTGATTAAAACCTGTCTGAAACAATAAAGACGGGAGATAAAATGAATTATTTTGAGCTCCTGTACTATCAATTACCAATGGTACATCTTCAAAAAGTTCTTTATTTTGAGGTGTAGCCCATTTGCCATTTTTGACATAGGATATATCAACGGTAAAGTAATCATCTCCTGTTACTTCATTGCCATTGTCATTCTGTAATTGTACTTTATCAATATTATTTACTTTAACCGTTTTATATACCAGGTCATAACTTTGTCTCGAAATTCTCTCTGACAAAAACCGGCTTTTATAGGCCATATAATGTTCTCTGAAATCATCTGGCCGATCCTTCCATGCTATATCAAAGGAAATGGAGTTCCACTTCTTCTGAAATATTTCTGAACTGCCAAGATAGAATCCGGAACCCTTTTGAGGTATCACACCAAAAGGCATAAATGGTTTGGATACATCAAGTACCCCATTATCATTTTCAGCTATGAAGCCTTTATACCTTTCCACTTTTACATCAATGGTAACACTATTCATTCTGGCTTTTGAAAGCTCCATATAATCTTCATAACCATTATCCTCGATCGCTTCAAATAATACACGGATTACAGGAAGATCTGTTGTATAATGTTCCTGGTGAATTGCTGCATCATAACTAACAACGGCATCCTCTTTCGCATCAAGCAGAAAAGTAAATGCACAAGTTGCAATGGTGCCATTCTTTGTAACTGACGCACTCTGAACCGTGGCATTAATCCATGATTTAGCTCCCGTAATTAAAGCAGTAGTTCTATTAACCAATCCGTTGAATACTGTAGTATTAAAACCGGCTGACGCTTCCAATAATAATTTGATATCGATAGTGCGTGTTCCTTCTTTCATTAGTAATACCTGGGATGCCAAAGCGAAACCTAATCTGGCTACAGGCAATGCAGGATATTTATCAGGGCTACCATCATGACCAAATGCGAACCATACCGGGTTCTCCTTTTCTAATGGCGCACCAAGACCATCCAGCGAATTGGCAATATCAGCATACCGGATACTTTTATCCTTTTGATGAAAGACACTTTTAAACTGAACGGCTGTTGCCGCATTCACCACAATCTCTTGTTCAGTACTATATTGCAAAGATTTCTTTTGCTTATCCTTTCCGGCATCCAGCAATTCGCCTGCGGACACTTTCTGCTCCAGGATATTCTTAGCCAACTCGAAAATCACGAATACTTTATCTCCAGTAAATGCTTTCTTCTTAAGTTGTAGTACTTCTTTATAATAGAAATCGAGGTGGCGCTTTGTAATATCATTGAGCTGTTGTTGTGAAGTAGCCATCAACTTCAAAAAAGCTATGAATAACGATAGATGCGGCTCTGTATCCTGGCCTTCTTCAGCATCTTTTAAAAAACCTTCTATTCCGGCTTCTTCTATAAAAAAGTTCTGCCAGTTGCCTTCTGCAAGAAGATCATTATCTGCACCGAAAAAGGTTACTTTGGTTGCATACTCATAAGCAAAATGCATCCAATCCTTCATGCTAAAACCATGAAGCTGCACGGAGTCAGTATTCAGCGCTTCCAGCATGCGTTGCTGTTGGCTGGTACCGTCCCGTTGAAGCGGATTTTTATCTATGCACTTACCGTTACTCATGTTGCAGTATTTATAGTAAGGTTAGTTCCTTCATTCAGGTAAAAAGGATATACATAGTTGTACCTTGAGTTAGTAGTACGTACCATGTATTTTATTTCTATCAGTAATAATCCTTCATTTTGTTGCGTATTGTCGATCACTACTTTATCCAGTTCTATTCTTGGCTCATGATATAAAATTGCATTTTCAACAAGGTCTTTCATATAGGTAAGTAGTGTAAGATTCATCGCTTCAAAAACAAGACTATCCATATTGCAACCATAGCCAGGCAGCATTACCCTTTCCCCCAACCTGGTGGAAAGCAAGATGTGCAGGCTACTTTGAATATCAGCTTCTTCTTCCAGCATGACCACACCTTTTGCCTGCCGGTCAAACTCCGGAGGAAAGCTCCACCCTCTTCCTAAAAATGGTCTTGTCAATTCCATACGATTTCTCTTTATTCTTAATGATCTATAAGGTGCTATTTTATTAACCAATCATCACAGTCATGCATCCCAATATAATTACGCCACCATGTGCTGTAGAGTCTCCCATTCTTGCTGCCGGCTTCCCGCCAATCAATACTGTAGAGGATCCCATAATAATAGTATCCGGTGGCCCGGTACAAGTAAGCATATCGCCTACCGTAGCCGCCGGCATACCACCTATCATAACAGTAGGAACACCTGGGGGTAATACTGGTCCGCCAATATGAGGAACAACACCTGTTACCATCGGACAAGTGTGAAAATCGGAAACCCTTGCTGCTGGAGGCATATGGTTGTTTTTTAAAAAAATTAAAACGACTAGTTAATCTGAACCATAGATCCTTTTACTTTGGTAATACCGTTAGAACTTAACTCTGCACTGGCCCCGCCTTCCGCTTTGTAACCGGCACTGGCTTTTACTTCTACATTTAATCCTTCGACCTTAAAATCCTTAACGGCTTTCATCTCTATCTTGCCATTGCTTTCTATTTTAATTCCGTCTTTATCCATCGTCAGTTTATTGCCATTGTTGTCTTCAATTTTAATCTCGTTGGCATCATCATCCAGGATCATTTTCTTACCTGCAGGAGTCTCCAACGTGTACATCTTTTTATCATCATCGAAAAGCATTTTGATCTTGCTCCGGGTCACAAATCCCTTTATGTGATTATCGTCTGCAGCTTGGAGTGGGGCGGGCTTGGCACTGCTATTGACCATACCCAACACAACTGCATCACGTGGATCATCATTTATAAAACCAACAATTACTTCATCTCCTATTTCCGGTAAGAAGAATGAGCCACGCTCGTTACCGGCATCTAAAGTGGAAACCCGTGTCCAGATTCCTTCTTCGCCTTTATGTATTACCGGCAGATACACTTTTATTCTGTTCTTACCGTCAGGATCACTTTCCAGTTGGGTGACAACTCCTATTTGTAAGCCATTAATAGCAGGCAATAAGCCGGCAGCAGGCTTAGAGGATATATCGTACATGTCAGCAAACCAATCAGGGTGTAAGCCAACCTGGGCAACGGTTTGCCAATCGCCTGCTGATATCTGATGTTGTACTCCGCTTACAAATAATTTTCCCGTAAAGCGATTACCTACACCTTGTAATTCCAACATACATCCGGTTTTCACTTCATGCGTACCTTTTATAGTTACCTTTCCGCGAACCTTTGCCAGCTGATGCTTAACCCACAATGATTTTCCCCACTCATCTAATTCCTGCTCGGGCAGGTCTCCTCCATGTTTCAGATCAAATGTAGCGGGTGAAGTAGCGGCTGCAAGATCATCTGGTGTTATATTTCCGGGTGTAGCTTTATTTGGATTGTCGATCTGTACCTCTGTAATAGTCTGGTCATCTGAACTCCATGATGAAGTATTAACTTGTGTAAATTGAAATCGGGTATCTATTTCCAGATCAAGCTCCAATATAGAACCACCATAAACCAATGATAATACGGGCGCAGTGGTAAGGTTAGGTTTCTTAATATTGATTGTTCCGTTTTCCACAATGCATAACCTTTGGTTTACATCTGCACGGCTCAGCATAAAGTCCCAATCAGTGCTATCGTATTGTACTAATTGTTTTTGAGTAACAGTTGTGACTTCGGTATCAGCACTCAATCCACGGTACGTACCTATTATTTCTTCAATAGCTTGACTATCTTTTTTTTCTATAAAATATTTATTCTTTCTGCCAATAGTCATGTTCACGGCCTTATCTCTACACTCAATAATCATTACAGAAGAGCCGTTACTTCTTACTTTAATGCTGTGCTTAATAATTATGCCTCTAAATAGCAGCTTATGATCTGATTGATAGCCAGCTTGTATTTCAACTTGTTTGCCCGGCAAAAAGATAGCATCATTACTGGCTTCAAATCTTTCTCCCGCAGCACTGCCATCTATAATAACCAGTTTGGCAAATGGGATTTTGTTTACTTCATTCATGATCACAATAGCCTCTGCCTTGTATTTTTCAGGCATATCAGCGTCATCCACTTTTACTAAAGTGGTCATAACCGTTGCCGGTCTGCTGGTTGGTATTGCTCTATCCTGGGGCATATGTCTATTTGGCTAAGGGCGGAAATTTAAGCTGCATTCCTTCATTAAGGTTCCTGAAATCGTTAAGGTTATTAAACCTGGCCACTTCGATGTAATATTTAGAATCACCATAAATCCGGTAACACATTAAGGGCAGTGTATCGCCAAAATTTACCGTTCGTATATGGGTAAGATCGGGTGATGAAGAATTTTCTTTGTTCAATCTTTTCTCATCTTCAACAGAACCTACAAATGTTACCTTAACTATTGATCTTAACGGCAAGCCCTGCGCATTGAACAACTTGTAAGAAATATCCATGGTTTCCAGGCATCCGTCGAACCGTAACGTACCCCAGTATATACTTACAAACCTCGGGCGGTGATCATTTCCTTTGTATTCAACGGTCAGTTTTTTCAGATTTGTTATGTCTTCATCTACACCAAGATCTCCTGGTGTTAGTCCATTAATTACACCTGTACGATCAAATAATAATTCGAACTCAATCTTATCGGGTTCTATCTTGGCAAATTTCGGTAGCTTACCGGAGGTGCCGGGGGCTTGCTTTTCAGAATATTTTATCTCAATTTTTTGGTTATAACTTTCAGGGTTGAGCAATACATCCATAGACCCCAATTGTTCTTTTGATTTGGGATCTGCAAAGGATACGATCTTTAGCTTAGATACATTTTCCGGCATTATCGTTCGTCTTTAAGATGTAAAATATCCATGATCTGCTCCACACATTCAGCTATCAGTGTATCCTTGTCAGGCATAGGTTGGCCGGCCACTGTAGCAGTCTGCTCTGCCCCTTGCTCCTGTTGATTCTGGCTTACGCTTACCTTCACATTTAGTTCTCGTATTTCGATGGGCATGGCATATTATGTTTTCAAAGTGAAATACTGATATTGCAATTCAATACTTTCAATGGCAATAGCACTTTGCTCTGCATTCAGATCAGCCATGCTCCACTTTCTGGGATAGGCCTGTACAATATTCCAGCTCATTAAAGGCTCATGCTTTTCGTTCAAAAGGGAAACCATAATATCTTTAGGTTGTATCAAAGGTTTATTCTTGTTTGATGCATCCACATTAGTATTCAATGCTGAAAAAGTATCGCTGCACCACTTGAGCAATGCCGAGCTCACAACCAATCCACGCTTGAGTGTAAGCGTCGGATATTTGGAACGGACCGGTAGTGTATGTTCAAAACGGTTTTCACCACCTTCTTTGCGTGTTTCTGTTTCCATCTCCACACTCAGACCGCCAACACTTTGGAAGCGACTATCCATATCTTCACCACCGAGATCAGAAATGACCACACGAAAATGAAAACCTAATGGTGGGTAATATTTACTTTCTTCAGGCATGGTAAAGCTTTCCTTAATTCAAATGATAACAGTAGCCACTATCCAACAGGATAGCAGATATAGGAATCTGTGCGAGACTTAATCCTATCCTTTATTTATTGCTGAAATTATCCGTTCTGAATCGTCAGCCCTTCATGTGCTATCTCTATACTTTCTATAGCAGCTTCGTTGGCATCCGACTTCATGTCAGGAGATTGAATTTTTATTGGAAATGCATTTTTAACCTTCCATACAACAACTGGCTCGTGATTTTCATTGAGCAAGCTTATGGTTACATCTCTGCGCTCTATCTGGTTCAGGTTAACCGTATTGAACCAGGCATAGTATTCATTGTCGTTAGCGAAGGTTCCGCGTTTTAGGGTAATGTTACCGTACTTGCGTAACCCCGGCATCTTGATCTTGTTATACTCAGGACTGCTGCCGTCGCGGTATTCTATAACTTCCGTTTCCAGGTTCAGACCGGTCACTTCCGTGAAACCGATACGTGATCCACCCCATTCTACACGGAAGTGAAATTTAGGTAAGGGATAATTTGCCATGATATTTCAATTTAGATATGAGTTAGTAAATGGTTATTTTGAATGATGTTTCATTTGAATAATTGTTACTCCATCATCTTATGAGAGAAACGAAGTATGATAAACTCAGCCGGACGTACTACAGCCATGCCTATCTCCACTATCATCCTTCCTTCGAGAATGTCTATCTCACTCATGGTTGTACCCAATCCTACATTTACAAAAAATGCCTGCTCTGGTTTTGCACCTTGAAGTGCGCCGGCACGCCATTGCAGTGTAAGGAAATTTTCAATCATTACTTTTACCTTGATCCAGGTATTGGCATCATTAGGTTCAAACACAAAAGGCTCTGACGCTTTTTTGACTGATTCTTCCACCATGATAAAAAAGCGGCGAACGGGAACATAACGCCATTCATTATCATTGCCTGCAAGTGTACGTGAACCCCATACCAATGTTCCTTTTCCTGTGAAAGCACGTATCGCATTAATCGATTTACCCGTATCATGAACATTAAGATCTTCCTGATCCAGGTTGTCAATTTTTACCACCGGTCCGATCACGCCGTTCAGACTTACATTAGCCGGAGCTTTCCATACACCACGGGTACGATCTGTCATCGCATATATACCAGCTACTGCACCTGACGGAGGAACAGTGCGCATGGTTTCTTTAATCTTATCAGCAGCGCCTTTGAAGAATGATTGTTGGAACAGCCTTTGAGATGCAGATTTTTCTGCAAAAAGAACAGCATTCAATAAAGTGCCATAGCTGTTCAATAGAGCAGGCAGCACATCCTTACGAATTGCGCTGATGACAGCCGCAGTAATGACTTCGTCTGAACCTGTTATGGTTCCATCGGCTGCTATGCCGGCGTAGGTATCCACGCCAAACCAACCTCCGGTATCCAGATCTGCATATAAAACATCAGGATCATGAGCGGCGGCGGCAGTACCTACAGCACTTTTTTCAAGAGCAACCAGCCTTACCAGTGCATCATGCAATTGCTCGTCTGTTTTGAGGCGTGCAATATCATTTTGAGCATTTGATGTTGGAGCAAGGCCGTTCTCGGCATCAACGAAGCTTTGTGCCAATGTAGCTACAACATCAAGATAATCTGTAATTTTTTGTTCTGTGGTGGCAGCACCATTTGTAGCAATACCACTCAACACTCCTGTTATATAATTGATCCCTTCATTGCGAAGCCGGGTTTCATCTACATGGATGATGCCCTCTGTAACTATATCCGTTTCATCTATCTGGTCTTGCAGTTCCGTAATTAATGTTGCGGTATCTGTACCTGTAAACAGAGTACCAATATTTGCTATGGCAGCATCTGCTTCATCGATATAAGTTATTTGCCTGAAATTTACGGGAACATCGTAACTGGTAATTACCCAGGGATAATAGGCTGCACCATAGTTCAGGAAATTAATACCGAGGTTATCTCTGAAATCCTTAACAGGTTGCTGTGCCAATGATTCCGGAAGGTTTCCCTGCATGATATCCAGGATAGAAAACCGGTCCTGCATAGAAGCACAAAGAGCAAGAGCTTGTTGATGCAAACCAGCGAGGGAAGAGACATCTGGATCACTACTGCCATCCAGCAATTCTACTCCATCCGGAAAGACAATCAAGGTAGGCTCATCATATTTACGTAAAGATTCTATACCTCCGGAGATGGCCGTAGCGCCAATGCTATCTGTAAAACGGCCTACCGACACGATGTAACAATCGCCGCCACCATTATCATAATACTGACGCAGACAGTCGTACAAATGAAATCGCTTGCTGGTAACTGCAGACACGATTTCCAATGTAGCAGTGTCGGTTTTGATGGTATAAGAAGAAGGCTGATATGCACCTCCAAAATAAGTATTGAACTCCAGCAGAGATTTAATTCTTACGGGCTGTGTGATTGTGTTTCCCTCCGTATCTTTTGCCATTTGTGTATAGCCAATGAACGCGGGGATCGCAGTAGCAACCTGTGCTACGGATGGTGGAAACAAAGGGATCTCATCCACATATACGCCCGGCGTCTTAATATTTGTAATAACCATGGTAATTATATTTTAAAAGGATGAGAAGATTAAGCTTCTACCATTTTATGAGAGAAACGAAGTATGATGAACTCAGCAGGTCTAACCACAGCCATGCCTATTTCTACTATCATTCTGCCTTCAAGTATATCCAGTGCGGTCATGGTTTCGCCAAGTCCTATGTGAACATAAAATGATTCTTCAGGCTTGGAACCTTGCAGGGCCCCGGCACGCCATTGAAGGGTAAGGAAGTTTTCGATCATGCCTTTTACTTTCACCCAGGTGTTGGCATCATTGGGTTCGAATACAAACGGCTCACTAGCTTTCTTAACTGATTCTTCAACCATATTGAAGAATCGGCGAACAGATATATAACGCCACTCATTATCATTACCGGCTAAGGTGCGTGCGCCCCAAACCAATATTCCTTTACCCATAAAGGCTCTTATAGCATTTACAGATTTTCCGCTATCCGTTACATTCATGTCTTTTTGATCTTCATCATCCAGGCGTACCATAGGTTCATTCACCAGGCTTAAACTTACGTTAGCCGGAGCTTTCCATACACCACGGTTATTGTCTACCTGGCAATACACGCCGGCAATGGCAGAAGATGGAGCCAGAATGATCTTATTCTTTTCTGCAGATTTCTTAATATCAAAATACAGCTTACTGTTAATGTGGTATAGCGATGTAGCTAAGGCTGCAGTTCCTGCATCATCTCTTTTACGCAATACTGTATTTGCAGGCAGTCCGCCACCGGTTACTGCATGTGTAGCCTCATCAATATATTGAGTAAGGTTGGTGCGCAGATAAGGATAGTAAGCGGCACCATAACTCATAAAATTATTACCAATACCATTTCTGAATTCTGAAGCTTTAGTGGCAAAAGTATCTGTACCTGATGTGCTGTAGACATCTACCAGTACCACACGGTCCATCAATTCTGCTGCCTGTTTTAGTGCATCTTTATACACGCCATAAAACGTGGCAGCATCTGGAAGAGATCCAGCATCGGGGAAAACCAGGATGGTAGGTTCATCTTCCTTACGTATGGCGACAATACCCAATGACATGTCACCTACGTCACCGTATTTAGCAATGCAATTTATATAACAAGGACCACCACCATTAGCAAAATAGAGCTGAAGTGCGTAATACATCCTGAAGCTCACTGCGCTGACCGCTACGTCTCCGTTCAAAGTAGCATCACCATTCAAATTTATAGTCAGTGTAGCCGGTTTAGCCAGACCGAATATTTCTTCGTACTCTTTAAGCGATTTGATGCGTGTAGGCTTATTGACCAGCGATAAGCCGTTGTACATATTGTTTGCCGTAAAGCCTATAAACGCAGGTATAGCGGTCTCCACCTGAGCTACAGAAGGTGGAAATTTGGAAATTTCTTCCACATACACACCAGGAGTTTTATAAGAAGCTGCCATGATAAAAATGGTTTAGTTGTTTATGAGTTAAGGTATATTTCTGAAACAAGGTTGTAATATTCTGGTGCTGCTACAGGCTTTTCTGTTTTAATCATATTAACAGATGCATTAGGCAAATCATTAATCGTAACAGCATTTTCATTATTTACCGAGAGATTCAAAAAGCCATTCCTGGTAAGCAGATGCGGGCCACTTTCCGGTTCATTGCTAAGTTCATTTCCAAGGTAACGCCACATAGTAGCTCTGTTTTTAAATCGCAATTCGAAACTTCTGAATTGGTTGCCTGTCTTGATAGATCCGTTATTGTTCAGTAAATCAAATGCTGCGTCATCACTTTTTACCTGTATTTGAATAATGCCATCAAAAGGCTCTTTCCCTCTTTGCAGGTAAAAACGAACATCATCACTATAAGCACTTCCGGCATCTTCAAGATGTACTTGGTAAAGGCCTTCAGGAAAAGCAGTGAAATCAATTTGTGCTATCGTATTTCCTTCTTCAAAAAGAGTTATTCTTGGCGTTATAACATTTCCACTGTTATTTGTTATTTCTACGGTTACATGTTCTCTTCTGTCCTGCAAGCCTGTATCTATTTGCAATAAGTGACCCGATGTACATATCAGGTCATTTCTGTTTACATAGCGCAAAGCATTGCCATTCACTTTAGGGTCTGTAGTAAAATCCTGCACCGGTGCATTTGCCGGACCGGTAATTTTATTTGCTATCAGTACGGTAGTTTCATCAGCACTCAATAATATTTCACCGGCGTTATAAATCTCGTTGACATCTTTTATTGGCGCTGACTTTGTCAAACCAGGGTAGATCCTTTTGCCACCTTCACTTTTATTCTGAAAAAAATAAATCGAGTTACTTTCTTTTTCCAACGGGATATTGGAGTAATTAAGAAAATATGGATCTGCAATTTTATACCGGAATGTAAAGGCCAGATCATCTGCCAAAGGCACAAATGGTTTGTAGAGATTTAAGCCTTCGTCGAACTGAACTTTAGCGGCGATAATCAATCTGTCTCCTTGCCTGCGAAAAACACAATGGTGCTTCCGCAATAATGCCACACAAGTTTCTGTTGGCTCTATTTCAAGGAAGGATGCAATATCATATTTTCGCAAAACCTCTTCCTGTGCTGTGTTTCCGGCCAGATCGAACAATACATAATCATTCCCCTCGCCACATCTGTCGAGGTGATAGTGATGTAGTAATCGAACTTCAAAAAGCGTTTTATAGGTAATGATGAAACCCATCACAAAAAGCGTTTTGGTAAGGAAACGATATTTTTTGAAATGCAGTAAAAAAGGTGCGTGCGTGGTTACAGTACTGTCTTGTCGGTAAGCGAGATCTCGGTAATAATTCCACGTTTTTCGGTAATACTGTCCTTTTGAACTTCTACCAAACGTAATTTGTAAAGGGCCGAAGGATATTGCTTTCCGCCTAGTGTGCTCCAGAGATAATTGGATTGTTCAAAAGTGGGCGAGTACAAATCCATGATCAGTTTAAATTCCACATCTTCTTCAAAAGCAGTGTTGGCACTATTCTTGTGGGTAAATGTATTTTTAGCCTGAAAAAATTTAATCAAGTAAGAGAGGTGCATCAGGGCTTTATCATAAGCGCCGTGAATGCAAGCAGAAAACAATACGTACAGGTTGAGATAGACAGGTGGATTTTCATACACCATTGCTGCATTCTCTCTTCTGTAATTGGGAATGTTTTTTAAAGTAGTTTCTTCTGAAATATTAACCAGCGTGATGTAGATATTATCAGCCGAGTCCAGTTCAGATTCTTTTAATGCTGCAATGTTTTCCAGTTTGGCGGGGGCTAAACCAATACTTTCGTTTTCCTCGTGTAACTTTCCGAAATATTTGTTCAGCTGCCCTTCCAGGAAGAGGAGCGATTCGTACAACATGGTGCGATAGTGTTACGAGTCTCTTAGGGGTAGAAACTCTGGTTTTTTGTTTAGTTTATAGGTGATCAGTATGATGGGTTATTTCATTCTGATGGTACAATATTAGAAACTAAAAGTTTAAAAAAAGAAAGATTTGAGTGAGCCGTTAAAATGTTTGTTCAAATATTTTATTTATCAATGAATAAATAGTTGGTTATAAATTGATAAAAAAACAATCTATAATACAAATTAACATTTATTTGGCGAGTTGAAATAAATTAGGCAAAACTTAATCTATAAAATTAGTGAAAACCTTATCGTTCCCTTTCCGGTAGGGCAAAATTTCAGTCAAAAAAATAGGATATGCCTATTCCGGCAACTGTAGGTTTATCATGTAAGATGAGTGTAGGCTCTGTGGCTTGGCTATTGAAATATATCTTTGCTTCTTCAGTGAAATAGCTAAGCATTATTTGTCGAACAAAAAGCTGTAAATAGAAGTTATTTTTCAAGTTGTAAAAAAGGCCTGCAGAAAAAAATGGTAAGATCTTGCGTCTCTTCTCATTCATTTCAACCATCAGATTACTTTGGTATTCTACTCCGTCATCTTCTGTCTGTACCAGGAAATATCCATTCCATTCAATCCCGATTCCAGCCGATATTTTAAGCCGGTCTGATCTTGTTGGAAACAGTATTTCGGGGTTAAAGAAAAAGTTACCCCTGTCTATAATTAAGGCACCCAAATCAGCAGTAGCATATCGTGTAAGGTCAAGCGAGAAGCCAACTTTATTTAGAATAGAAAGTGCATTTTCCTCTTCACCTTCAATTACTGTAGTTAAACATATTGCAGCATTCCCCCAAAGGCTATACTTACTACTGCCTGCAGGTAAAAGCTGAAATTTTAACCCAATAGGCGCCGACAGACCCCAATGAATTTTTGGTTCCTGGGCAATGCTTTTTTTATTCACAAAAAAAAGCAACATACTACAAAACAACAAAAAGATAAGTGGCCTGAACATAAGCAATACAGTCTGTAAATTCTATCTGGAACACACTAAAATCCTTAACGGTAATTGCCTGTCAATATTGCTGATCTTGAAACTAATTACTAAAAATAGTGGAGTAGCCCCCTATAGAAATGGCTTCCTTTTTAGGAAGCCATTTCTATTTGAATTTATCTGCAATCGATTTCTACTCCTTTGTCTTTTCACCATCATTTTCCGGTTCCTCTGTTTTCCCTTCGCCTTGCTCCTCTTTGTTTACAACTAAACTGGGAACATTTACAGGCATCTGGTCTCCAAGCAATTTACCCCAGGGTTTAAGTTCTTCTATATGATCAAAAATAATTTTAAGAACGGCAACAAAAGGTATAGACAAGAACATTCCGCTAAAGCCCCAAAGCGTTCCTCCAAGCAGTACTACCAAAATAGAGATTAATGCATTTACGGAAACTTTGGAAGATACTACTCTGGGCACGATAACATTATTATCCAGAAATTGAATTACTGTATACGAAGCAATAATCAAGATAGGAGTTGTATATCCATCCTTAGTTACAAAAGATATCAAGACCGGAAGCAGTATGGCCACCATTCCCCCTATATAAGGAATGAGGTTAAGTATAGCTCCTATAACTCCGATCAATATGGCATATTTCACGCCCAGTATGAGTAATGCTGCAGAGTTGAGGGCCGCTATTATAGAGGCTTCTATCATCAGACCTACAATATAGCTCTGTACAGCACTCTTGGTCTCTTGCAATATTTCTGCTACCTGCTCTTCATTGTCTTCTTCAAATATTTCAAAGATAAAATTCAGGATAAGTGGCTTGTAAAAAAGAAGCAGGAACACATACAAAGGAATAAGTACAAAAAAACTAAGTACGCCAAATACAGTACTTAACGTCTGACCCAAATAAGCTTTGCTCCCGTTTATAGCATCGTTCACCATTTTCATTTGCTTCTCTATGGAAATATTGAATGTACTGGAAAGCCACCGCTGCACGTCATTCAATAAGGATAGCGTTTTTTCCTTTAACTGTGGTATCATTTCTCCAAACTGGACAATCTGTGATGAAAGGAAAAACAGGATACCAGCCAACACTAATATCGCTATCAGTATGGTCAGTGAGATGGCTACGATCTTATTGATTTTCCAGTGCTGGAGCTTATTATATAAAGGGTTTAATAGTATAGCTATAAGTCCGGCAAAGGCAAAGGGGACAAGGATATCCTGCAAAAGAAACATAATATAAAAGAACAGGTAAATACCAATGATTACCATCGGAGCTTTTATATAAAATGGATAAGTTTGATGGGCCCGTATTACTTGTTGCTCTTCTCCGCCCGCAGCACCTTTTCTTCTCTTTCTGCTAAAAAATAATCCCATAAAAACATGTTGTTGTATAATATGTAAAACTACCGTTCATTATCTTATATCAGGCAATTACTCAAAAATATTTTCACAGCTATCAGAATGCAGGGAATGGTCTTTTCAAAGAAAAATTTCACTCCGCCCTCTTATGGCGTAGTCGGATAATATCTTTGCTTTATCAAATGAATAACCACATTCTTTAAATATAACCATACTATGGAAGCTAATCAGGAATTTGACCCAATACCTGTATCACAGGATCTCATCAACAGGCTTGGATACCATGAAACAAGTCATCCAAAGCAATATAGAAGTATCCGTAATGGAGAACCGCTGGAGCTTAACGTTCATTTTTTTGAAAATAGAAATAGTGACAACGTTATTTATTACACAGAGGCTATCTATATTCCCAACGGAAAAATAAGACACAAGACATTATTCCGGTTTAATAAGGATAGTGATCACGAATTGCTGCATAAATTCTGCTTGCATACCTTGTTTTTTGATGAAAATATTGAAGCACGCTTTGAGGAAGAAAACAAATTTCATCCACCGGCACAGCTAAATAATCCTAAGGCTGAAGCCTGGCTCAACTGGATACGGATTTACTGGAATACCAATCATTTCATTAACACCTATAAAGAATTAGGTGGTGTTAGCGACGACCAACAACTTATTAGAAACTAAAAAATGCCCTTCTAAACCACCTATCACCATAAGCCGGTACCAGAGGAGGGGGTACCGGCTTTAAAGTTTTATTTCCTTAGTTTTGGTTGTCGCAAGCTTTTGTACAAATTTAATAATCACGTTTCCTGATGTCCCTTTCAGATACCTATTTCCGTCATCTTTGTATACTGCGTAAATTGCAAAAAACACCTGCAAGTCAGCAGGAAATAAAGGATTATTATGAAGTCGAATGTGAAACACATGGGTATAATTTTATTTTCTCCAGCCGAACATTTCTGAGAGATAAAGAGGATATCCTGTCGCTTTATAAAAAAGATATCCGCTATAATATTTCGACTAAAAAATATTTCCTGGAAGAGGATATCATCCCTGATGATTTTGGCAATAGGATAACTGATGCCTACAATACTTACCTGGCATTAAATATGGCCGATGATGTTGCCGGATATATACACCTTGAAAAGCGGCGGCCACAGGGTATGGAGCAATTCAGCGATCTGTTAAATGCTTTACGCGATAAGCTTGTAATTCGTTTTGGTTATGAGAAGTATTATAGCCAACATTTTTCAGAAAGGAAAGTAGAACCGCTGGCACTTAAAGAATTTGAAAGCCGCTGGTACCTATTGGCAAAAGACCTGAAAGATAATGCTATAAAGACTTTTGCACTGGACAGAATAAGTAACCTTGAGCTTACGAAGCAAAAATACAAATTGGGAAAAGGATTTGATGTCAATGATTATTTCCGTAATTGTTTTGGCATCATCAGGCCTTCTGAGCCAGGTGTTAAGCCTGCTGATATTCATTTGTCGTTTAAAGGGGACCGTGGCAAGTACATTAAAAGCCTTCCCCTGCATGAATCCCAGCATATCATTAAGGATGAAGAAACAGAATTGCAGATTTCACTACGCCTTTATATTACTCATGACCTGATTATGGAATTATTATCTCATGGTGATGAAGTAGAGGTACTACAACCGGAAGAGCTTCGGGATAAAATGAAACACATTCTGGATAGCACCGGGAAATTTTACAGATAACAAAAGGCCGAACTTTACGAATTATACTTAAACGTTAAAAAACAAAAAAATCTATCCTTGATCTTTATCATTAAGTAGAAATTTATATTTTTGCACCCTCAA
The DNA here is from genome assembly GCA_041660405.1 of Taibaiella sp. GTDB lineage: Bacteria > Bacteroidota > Bacteroidia > Chitinophagales > Chitinophagaceae > Taibaiella. Next base: position 40,714 of record JBAZWL010000003.1, read on the forward strand.
CTCCACGAACGATGAATATCTATGGGGCTGTGATCCTCGTACGCTAACGAGACCGGCCAACACATATCAATCTTAAATTACACGCTAAGGGCAATGCCCGAAGTTGTGCTATTTCATCAATCTCAATATTTATTTATGCCCCCAACTATAAATGGTGCTTCAAAAGCATCCAATTATTTTTCGTTATTAAAACAGGCTTTGCGTGGTCAGGAAATGGATTATACGCAAGGCAGTATTCGTAAAGCGGTTATTATGCTGGCCATTCCCATGATGCTGGAAATGGCCATGGAATCGGTTTTCGCTCTGGTAGACCTTTATTTTGTAGGCCACCTGGAAAACAGTAGTTATGCTATTCAGACCGTAGGTCTTACGGAATCTGTACTGACCATTATGTATTCTATTGCCATAGGCATGAGCATGGCAGCAACTGCAGTAGTAGCCAGGCGTGTGGGGGAAAAGAACCCTGAAGAGGCCGGCCACAGTGGCATACAGGCAATAGTTGTAGCCAGTGCGGTCACCATTGTACTAAGTGCGCTGGGCTTGTATTTCGCATCCGACATCCTGTTGCTTATGGGTGCTTCCAAAGAGACAACACTTCATGGTACAACCTTTACACGTATTATGATGGGGAGTAGTATGGTCATTATGCTGCTCTTTTTGATCAATGGTATCTTCAGAGGGGCGGGTAATGCAGCCATCGCTATGAAAAGCCTTTGGATCGCCAACATTTGTAACATTATCCTATGCCCGATTTTTATCAATGGCTTTTTGTTTGTGCCTGCGTTTGGGCTTACCGGCGCGGCTATGGCCACTGCTATAGGCCGTAGTATAGGTGTGTTGTATCAACTTTACCACTTGTTTTATGGTAAGCATCAGTTAAAGATCAAAATATCACATTTTAAGCCTGATTTTAAAGTCATGAAATCATTGGTAAGTATTGCTACACCTGGTATTTTCCAGTTTGTGATCGCGTCCTGCAGCTGGATATTTCTGGCACAACTGGTTGCTACAACCGGTGGAGAGGATGGATCGGCGGGTTATCAAACAGCACTGCGTCTCATGATGTTTTTCATGCTTCCTGCATGGGGATTGAGTAATGCTGCGGCTACCCTTGTGGGCCAGAATCTTGGTGCAAAAGATATAAAACGCGCAGAGGCTTCGGTAATGAAAACAGTGACTTACAATGTCATCTTTATGCTCACAGTAAGTCTTATCTTTTTCCTGATGAGCGATTGGTTGGTTTCTTTCTTTACACAGGACCAAGCTATAAAAGCGGTAGCCGAAAATGCGTTACACATCATGAGTATTGGCTTTGTATTTTATGGAGTTGGTATGGTAATGATCAATGCCTTTAATGGTGCGGGCGATACCTGGACACCAACATGGGTCAACCTTTTCGGCTTCTGGTTATTCCAGATTCCATTAGCTTATTTATTGGCAAAATACCTGGAACTTGGTCCTAAAGGCGTATTTATTGCAATACCGGTTTCCGAAACTGCTATTACCATTGCAGCCTTTATTTTGTTTAAAAAGGGGAAGTGGAAAAGGAAGAAAGTGTAGTGGCTTCGCCAACCATACGAAGGGCAACAGCAAAGCTGTTGCCCTTTTTTAATAAGGAATTTAGCTCGCATAGTTTAAAAATTTCTTTTTCATAAAACTGACCATCAAAATCAATGATAGCAGTCAAGTTCATTTTGTCATAACTTTGCTTGTCCAAAAGTGACAGAGATTTTCAATCTCTATATCACTTGATTCAAGACTTTGATGCTTTAACGAATGAACCTTTCCAATTTATACGATCGTGCCCTGAACTTTGAGTTCCTGTCTGCCGAAGAAGGCGTTTTTCTTTTTGAAAATGCACCTTTAACGGAACTGTCTTATGTAGCTAATGAGCTGCGTAAAGTTCAGGTTCCATATAATAAAGTAACCTGGATCATTGACCGGAATATGAACACTACCAATGTTTGTACGGCCAATTGTAAGTTTTGTAATTTTTACCGTATCCCAGGGCATGCTGAGGGATATATTACGGACATAGAGACTTATAAGCGCAAGATCGAAGAAACATTCCGTTACGGTGGCGAGCAATTACTGTTGCAAGGTGGTCATCATCCGGAACTTGGCCTGGATTATTATACCGGTTTATTCAAGGAGCTTAAGCAGCTTTTTCCTAATTTAAAATTGCACGCACTCGGGCCACCCGAAGTAGCCCATATTTGTAAAGTAAGTGGTGTAACCTATCACGAAGCGCTAACAGCACTGAAAGATGCAGGCATGGATAGTATGCCCGGGCCAGGAGCAGAAATACTGGATGACAGGGTAAGGCGTCTTATTTCGAAAGGTAAATGCGGTGCCCAGGAATGGCTGGACATTATGGAAGTAGCACACCAGATTGGCCTTACAACCAGTGCCACGATGATGTTCGGACATGTTGAAACCATACAAGAACGCTTTGAACACCTGGTAAAATTGCGTACCGTTCAGGCGAAAAAGCCTGAGCACGCCAAGGGTTTTGTAGCCTTTATTCCTTGGACTTTCCAGGATGTAGATACCTTGTTGAAACGTATCCGCAGGGCTAAAAATGATACTACTCCGGAAGAATATATCCGTATGATAGCCATGAGCCGGATTATGTTGCCAAACGTAAAAAATATCCAGGCCAGCTGGCTTACGGTAGGTAAACAAACTGCTCAACTTTGCCTGCACGCCGGAGCTAACGATTTTGGCTCTATTATGATTGAAGAAAATGTAGTAAGTGCCGCAGGGGCGCCCCATCGCTTTACTGCAGAAGGTATACAGAAAGCCATTCGGGAAGCAGGATTTGAGCCACAATTACGTAATCAACAATACGAATTCAGGGAAATGCCGGTATTGGAGCAACAGGTGATTAATTATTAAGAAACCGCATTATAATAAAAACGGGCAGATGAAGTTCTTCATACTGCCCGTTTTGCATTTGCTCATGTGCCAATTATCTCCTTACTTTGAATTATGGTAAATTATTCATCGGATGTAGAAGCTGTAAAAGGCTTGCAACAGAAATACGAGGAACTACGCAAGGCGGTTGGACAGGTTATTGTGGGACAGATGGATGTTGTAGAAAAATTGGTGATCTCCATTCTTTGTAATGGTCATAGCCTGTTGGTTGGTGTTCCCGGGCTTGCAAAAACATTGCTTGTAAAAACGGTGGCAGACGCTCTGGATCTAAGTTTTAAACGCATACAGTTTACGCCGGACCTTATGCCAGGCGACATTACCGGTGCAGAAATACTGGACGAGAACCGCAAATTCAAATTCCTGAAAGGCCCGATCTTTGCTAACATTGTTCTGGCAGATGAGATAAACCGTACACCGCCCAAAACGCAGGCAGCCTTACTGGAAGCTATGCAGGAGCGTAATGTAACTGCAGCTGGCGAAGAATATAAGTTGCCTGCGCCATTCTTTGTATTGGCTACTCAAAACCCAATTGAACAGGAAGGAACTTACCCTCTGCCGGAAGCGCAGCTGGATCGTTTTATGTTCCAGATCATTGTCAATTATCCTGCATTTGACGAGGAGGTACAGATAGTAAGACAGACTACCAGCCCTCAAAATATCAACCTGCCTAAGGTACTGCACGCAGAGGAGATACTTTATTTCCAACAGCTAGTAAGAAAGGTTCCGGTACCGGATAATGTGCTGGAATATGCTGTAAGACTGGTACAGAAAACCCGTCCGGATAAAAGTGCAAAAGACAGCCTGGCTACACAGTACCTTGCCTGGGGTGCTGGGCCGCGTGCCTCGCAGAACCTGATTCTTGCAGCAAAATGCTATGCTTTACTTCATGGCAAATTTTCACCGGATATTGAAGACGTACGTGCTATGGCACAATCCGTTTTATTGCATAGAGTAGTAGCAAGTTATAAAGCAGAAGCGGAAGGTATTTCGATAAGTGAATTGATATCAAAAATGTTATAGTGACGAAAATAATAAACGAATTATGGTAATGGAAGAACAGAAAAGTTTATTCGAACGGTGGATTATATTAGAAGCTGATCTTGTAGAACGTTTTGGTAAAAAGCCGAATATGGAAGCCATATTGTTTCTAATCGGCATGAATGAATATCAGGGTAGAATCCCTAAAATAAAATTCTCAAAAGAACAGAAACAAGACCTTATGCATGTTGCTGTTTGTACGTTGCTGAGCCGCGGTGGTTACTATGCTCTGGAGGGCTACGATGAAGAAGGCTGGCCACATTTCAGGGAATTAAAGCCAGTGGAAACAGACCAGAATACACTTAATGCGCAA
>JBAZWL010000003.1:45011-154446 GCA_041660405.1 Taibaiella sp.
GCTCAAAGAATATATCCTTGATTATTTTGGAATTGAATAGCAATAACAACAATAAATAAAACGGTCGGCATACTGTAAAGGGCCGACCGTTCCTGCTCAATTGAAATAAATTTTCCCTGGTAATTTACATGTATGATAACGCCAAAATTTCCATCAACCGGCACTACTATATTTACTGTGATGAGTGCATTGGCGAATGAGCATAAGGCCATAAATCTATCTCAGGGCTTTCCTGATTTTCCGATAGATGAAAAACTTGGAGACCTTGTAGGAGAAGCTATAAGCAATGGCTTTAATCAATATGCACCCATGCCCGGATTGCCGGCGCTAAGGGAAGCCATAGCAAGAAAAATATTGCATTTTCAAAAAATAAGTATAGATCCGGATACTGAAATCACTATTACTCCCGGAGCTACATATGCCATCTATACTGCGTTTACTGCAATACTGCAGCCAGGCGATGAAGTTATTGTTTTAGAACCTGCATATGATAGTTACGTCCCTAACATTTATGCCAATGGAGCAATACCGGTAAGGGTACCTTTAAGCAGTAACGACTTCAGCGTAGATTGGGAAAAAGTCTTTGCTGCAGTTACTCCAAAAACGAGGGCGCTTATTATCAACAACCCTCATAATCCTTGTGGTGGCACCTGGCAGGAGGAAGATTTCCAACAATTGATCAAGCTTGCAGAGCAGCATGACCTGTACATACTTGCGGATGAAGTGTATGAACATCTTGTATTTGACAACAAAGAGCATATTTCTGTACTCCGTTTCCCCGAATTAAGAGCCCGCAGCTTTGTAATTTATTCCTTTGGAAAAGCGTTTCATAGTACCGGCTGGAAAATGGGTTATTGTATAGCCCCTCCGGAAATGATGAAGGCGTTCCGGCAATTACATCAATACCTTGCCTTTAGTGTAAATACACCTATGCAACAGGCCATAGCGACTTACCTCGATGATCTGACCCAATTGGAGACTACCACTAAGTTATTGCAAGGCAAACGTAATTTCTTCCTGGAACATATGAAGGGTACAAAGTTTACCTGGACACGGCCCGCCCGGGGCAGCTATTTCCAGGTAATGAACTATCAGGAAATCTCTGATCTCCCTGATAAAGAATTTGCCATTTGGCTTACGGAAAAACATGGTGTTGCAGCCATTCCATTAAGTCCTTTTTATAGCCAAAGCCCTGATCAGCGACTCCTGCGCTTTTGTTTTGCCAAAAAGGAAGAAACCTTGCTCAATGCCATTGAGCGCCTTCGTAATATTTAAGAAATTTTATACGAGCCTACATTGTGCTACCCATATTTATGGGAGGTTATATTGTTTTCCAGTATATACCTTTGCGCCTTCATTAACTTTACATTATCCATAACACAAACTGTGATCTTACCTTCGATTATCTGAATTATTTTCGCGGAATAATATAAACAACAAAACATGAACAAGATTAAGTACACCGTATTCAGCCTGGCGTTAGCTTCTGCTTTGTTTACAAACAAATCAAATGCACAAGAATTAATCAGTAATACAACTCCGGATAATTCACCCAAAATTGCCTTATCTGTGAACGGAGGCCTTGCCTTTTCTTATACAGATGTAAAGCCTCAAAAAAGTGCCCCTATATTCGGACTTGGAGTTGCATATTTTGCTAAGCCCTATCTGCATATAAACCTTGATGTTCAAAAAGGATGGTTGAAAGGTGGGGAGGATATATCAGTTTCGGGCCTGATGGGTTCAGATAATAGTTTCTTTACAGCAGGTGTTACACTAAGATTCCTGCCTTTAACACTGCTGAGCCATCAGTATAATAAAACCATAAATTTCTTTAGTGGAATATATGTGGGAGCTGGTGGAGGAATAATTAGTAACAGCGTAAAATCAAACACCATTATTTCTCCTGACTATGGCTCGCTTGGTGATTATAGTGGTGTTTCATTTATGGTACCTATAGAAGGCGGTATAAATATTCCGGTAGCTTACTTTGGCAGCCAAAACGGTAAGAGGATAATGATCAATCTCAACTACAGAGCCAATCTTTGCTTTAGCGATAAGATAGATGGCTATGTACCTATTGTAGAAGCCAATAAAAAGAATGATGCTTTCAATACCCTTACAGCTGGTGTTGTCTTCAACTTTTAAGCTACTCCTTCCAATAATAAGAACGCGCCGGATATTGATCCGGCGCGTTCTTATTTACATTAATAATAATTTCTTCATATCTTATTAATAATAACACAATATCTATTTCTTCCCTTTGCATAGAGGTTCTCCGATCCTTCAGCTTATATCTGATTGCACATGATAAAAAGAGAAATAGATTTGCTGGTACTATCCGATATACACCTTGGAACTTATGGTTGCCACGCGAAGGAACTACTCCAGTATTTAAAAACGATTAAGCCAAAGGCTGTCATTCTTAACGGTGACATTATCGACATCTGGCAATTCAGCAAACGATATTGGCCGCCGGCCCACATGATGGTAATCAGGCATCTCACCGGCCTGATCGCAAAAGGTGTCCCCATCTATTATCTGCCAGGCAACCACGATGAAATGCTCCGTAAGTTTAACGGCTTCCAGCTTGGCTCTCTCAAGATCTGCAATAAACTTTCCATTAAGTTAAACGGTAAAAAAGTCTGGATCTTTCATGGAGACGTGTTTGATGTAGTGATGCAACATTCCAAATGGCTGGCAAAGCTTGGTGCTGTAGGCTATGATATGTTGATCCTGATCAATCGCCTTGTAAATTTCCTATCGGACAAAGCCGGCAGAGGAAAGATTTCCTTCTCAAAAAAAATAAAAAACGGAGTAAAAAGTGCTGTAGCATTTATCAATAAATTTGAATCAACTGTTTGTGATATTGCTACCTCAAATAACTATGATTATGTAATCTGCGGACATATCCATGAACCCTGTATGAAGACCATGGTTACAGAACATGGCACAGTCAGCTATCTTAATTCAGGTGACTGGATAGAAAATCTTACTGCCCTCGAGTATCATAATACAGAATGGAAGCTATATCGCTACCATGATGATCCTGTAGCAAAATCCGTACTGCTCAAAAGCAACCAGATCCGTAAGCAATCCAGCAAGGAATTGTTTGACAGCCTGCTTGCCGAAATGAAGATCAGGGGATGATCCATTGAAGCTTTAAATGGTATTCATAACCAAACATCAATTAAACATCAACTAATTATAGTCCTACATGAAGATACTATATGCCATACAAGGCACAGGAAATGGTCATTTAAGCAGAGCAAGAGACATTTACCCCGAATTAAAAAAGTATGGCGATGTGGATATCCTTATCAGTGGTTACCAGGTAGACCTCAATCTGCCTTTTCCTGTAACTTACAGATTAAAAGGCCTCAGTTTTATTTTTGGAAAACATGGTGGTGTATCATTATGGGATACCTTCAAAAGGATGGACCCGATTCGTTTTTTCAAAGACATATTTCAATTGCCCATAGAAGAATATGATCTTGTGGTGAATGATTTTGAACCGCTATCTGCCTGGGCTTGTAAGCTAAGGAAAGTTCCCTGTATTGCATTAAGCCATCAATCCGCGGTATTAAATGCTGCTGCGCCAAAACCTAAAAATACGGGCTTGATAGGTAAGTTCGTTCTTAAATATTATGCGCCGTTTACAGAGCAATATGGGTTTCATTTCAACAGTTATGATGAGGGTATATATCCTCCTGTAATCCGCAAGGAGATACAAGCTTTACAACCTTCAGATGGCAACCATTATACAGTATATCTTCCGGCTTACAACGATACGGATCTTATCAGGTTTCTGCACAAGTTTAAAGGGGTAACCTGGGAAGTATTCTCCAAACACAACTCAGAACCATTCTGCTTCGAGAATATTTCGATAATGCCGGTTCAGAATGAAGCCTTTATAAAAAGCCTTTCTGAATGTAAAGGAGCCTTACTGGGCGCTGGTTTTGAAGGACCTGCTGAAGCATTGTACCTGCAAAAGAAATTAATGGTAATACCTATGAAACGCCAATATGAACAACAGTGCAATGCTGCTGCATTAGAAAGATTAGGCGTACCTGTAATACCTTCTTTATCCTTAAAACATCTAAGCATAGTAAATCAATGGATCGACTCTGAAGAGAAAATTGAACTACAATTTCCCAGAGAGACTGCGTCTATTGCCATTGAGAAAATGCTGGAAGATTATATAAACAATTCGGCACAGACCTTGAACAGATCTATGCCGAAGTTTTCATAAAATCAAAAGCTTATTGAGCTTTCAGACCAAACGTAATATTCAAGTCATCTTCCCCACCTGCGTTTTCGTAAGTTGTACTGTTCCATGTTTGGGCGTCAGCATTGCTTTTGTCCAAAGCATGTCGCAGTATGACTTTCAGGTCAATTGTTCCTGTACCAATAACAGATAATTTACCATCAAGGCCAATTCCTCTTCCGTTTGCATCTGCATCGCTATAAGTATAATTTAAGATACCGCTTTGCGTAGGGTTGAGGAAAAATTTATGCTCTGTACCTTCCTCAATAATTTCATTATTGATAGAAATACCTTTTAGGGAAAGAGTTATTAGAGTACGATAACTGGTACCATTTGCCAATGTAACTTGTGTTGGTGTAGGAGTGCCGCTTTTATCAAAATTTACGGATGTTGTATCTGTTGTTTGTGAGCCATCTGCATTCAACTTTACAAATTGTATTAAGGCATGGTCAAATTCTTCCTGCTCTACAACGGGATCAGGAACGGGATCTTTTGTACAGGATGTTACGGTAAACATTGCAGTAGTCAGTATTACTAATCCGAGGCTATAAATTACTTTTTTCATATTGTTTGTTTTGATTTTTTAGTTTAAAATTTTACTGTGATCAGATTCTATATGTAAGCCTTACTATAACATTACGGCCAATATCATGGGCGTAATATCTGAAGCGGTTCATATAATCCTTATACAAAGTATTGGTAAGGTTATTGACAGAGAGATTAAGGCCCAGATCATGTTTCTTCCACTTAAATTGTGTTCCTGCATTCAGATTGATTAACTGATAAGCATCTGGCGGCGGAGCAAAATCAGAAGCAGGCTCGTAACGGTTTTGCTTAGCTACATACACATGCTCCAGTTGCAGATAAGTATCATGTAAAAAATCAATAGCTATGGGAGCATTCCATTTCAATGCATTTGAAATTCTGTCTGCAGGTATATACGGTAAGTATTTGTCCTGGCTTAAATCCTTAGCTCTTATAAAAGATGCCTTTAGCGAATAATCAAACTGTTTCAGGAAAGTTATGTCTGCACTAAAATCAGCACCAAGGAAACGGGCATTGGTATGAAGCTCCTGGAAAGTTGGAAAAGAGCCATTCAGTCTTTCTTCAACTATACCAGTGGGCGACAGGTAAATATAATTGTTGAAATAATTGGCATACAGATCAAGATTGATATGCAGCCATCTAAACGGTGTTGCATCCAAAGAGTTGATCCATTTGATACTTTTCTCCGAATTCAAAGTACTATCGCCGTACTCAATCGCTGCAGCGGAACTGTGCAAACCTGCACTGTATAATTCATTAGGCGTAGGAGGCCTCCATGCTGTTCCGAGGTTTGACCTGAAATTCCAATTGTGGCTTACAGGTACTACAATACCTACACTTCCACTCACATTGTGAAAGGTATGTCTGCCACCATAAAGTGTATCGCCGCGATAACCTGCAGCTGTCAGGTATTTATAATCATAACGAACACCGGCCTCCAATTGGTAAGCATCTTTGATCAGTTTGGCTATAGCATATACGCCTGCCCCTTCAGTATTGTAATACGGTATAGGCTGGAGGGTGGCACTTGTAGCATCATATTTATTTTGCTGCAACAAACCGTTGATACCAACAGTTGCTTTCCATTGTTTGCCATTAAAGTATTCCAGCGCTGCATCCAGAGTATGCGTGTACAAGGTAAGATTAAGTGATGGTATACCACTACGGCCTCCGCGACGTATATCATACTCCTGGCGGTTATCCGTCTGGTAACCATATTGCATATTTATGTGCAGGTAATCATTAAGATGAATATGGCCTGTAGCTTTAAGCAGGTTATGCACTACCTGTTGCCTTGGAGCATCGATGGTATAGTAAAAAGATCCATTATCAAAAGGCCTTCCATGCTCAATATGGCTATAAAGATCTTCTGTACTTCCAATATGGGACTCTTTGAAAATACCCAGCTCTGTATTAAAATGGCTGAAGAACAAATCGAAACCCATATGCTCTTTATTATAACCCAAAGCAGCAGAGTAATTCAATTCTTTTGAGCCTGTATTATCCAGGAAATAATCCGCTGTCTGCAGGTTACCGCTTCGCTTAGCCGTTCCCTGTACACGCCATGCAAGTGCCGGCATTTTCTTAAAGTTGCCACTCAACATGCCCGATACAGTACCCGATTTACCGTTACTTGCACCTACCAGATTTACTTCTGCATGAATCGTACTGTCAGAAGGAAGTGCTGGCGGCTCAATAATTACAACACCACCAATAGCTTCAGCACCATACCGGATAGCTTCTGCACCTTTCACTACGGATATATTCTGGGCAATGAAAGGATCTATTTCCGGCGCATGCTCCGATCCCCATTGTTGTCCTTCCTGCCTGATACCATTATTCAGGATCAGCAAGCGATTGCTATGCATACCATTCACTACTGGTTTGCCTATGGTAGCCCCTGTCTGCAACATATTTACACCGGGAATTGCTGTGAGTATGGTAGCCAGATTTCCTCCTTTTAACCTATCCAGATCTTCTTGGTGTAATGTGGTAACAGATGTAGTTGTATTCAATGCCTGCTTGTGGCCGATAATTTCTATCGCATCCAAAGTAAGGTCACTGGATTTGAGCCGCAGTTGTAAAGTATCACCACCTTTAAAGCTTACATCTTTATCCAGTTTGTCGTAACCTATGCTCTCGACATGCAGATGGACTTTGCCTTTACATACATTTTCAAGAAGCCCGAAGCCATCTACATCTGTTAAAGTGTTTGCTTCGCCTGCAGCTATTGTTGCACCTGGCACCGGGAGATTTGTTTTTTCTTCCAGCACTTGTATAAGAAGTTGGTCATGGCAATCCTGCTGCGCAAAAGCGGGTGCGGATACCGTGCAACACGCAACAAAGCCCAGCATAATTGCCTGCTTTACGATTTGCATTTAAAATAATTGAGAGATACATAAAGCCCATCTATCAATGCAGCTTAGACGCCATGCATGGCATCTCTACGGAATGATATCAGGCGGAATGAAAGTTAAATACTAACAATGAGGGGGGCCTCTTAAGGCAGTATGTCGTAGATCAGAACTTACAAAAGACTGACTGCGCAGCACAAAATAATCGTTGTGCTGAAGATTGTTGTGAAAGTAAAAATGTAAAGAAGAAGTAAGAAATACCGGAGATTGCAAATCAAGGAAATCGCAGTGATGATGTGCTTTTTCAAAAGAAGCATGCGATCCGGAATGTTCATTATGCACACAATCAACAGTATCCTGATGGCTGGTAAAAGCATGGATAAACTCATGGGAAATACCATTCATCATCAGTAATAAAACCAATGTCAGTGTTACTGCAATATGTAAGGCGCGTTTCAGCATAAGAGACCCAGGAAGCAAAGTTAACCATTTTAGCCAAATGCAACCGAGTAGCAAATAATTTAACGACAAAAAAACATATATTTTATTGCCTGACCTTGCATACAAAGCTTTTTCGGGAATCTTTTTATTGATTACTTTTGTCCGAGAAAACAACTAAGACATGCCGCTATTTAAATTCCGGGTTTACTGGGAAGATGATGATAATATTTACAGGGATATCGTTTTGAAAACCGGACAGACCTTTCACGCCTTTCATGAAGCCATCCTTACTGCTTTTGAATTTGATAAAAAACATAAAGCTTCCTTTTTTACCAGTAATGAAATCTGGTCAAGAGGAAGAGAAATATCTTCAGAGGTATTGGTAAATAAAAAAGATGCTCCTGCTCTTTCTATGATCAAAACACCGGTATCGGCTTTGGTAGAAAAACCGGATCAGAAATTTGTTTACACCTACGATCCGGTAAAGAAATGGAATTTTCAGATTGAGCTTATTGGTATTGAAAAAGAAGAAGACAGTAAGAAGGAATATCCACTTTGCACTAAAAAAGAAGGAGTAGCTCCTGCGCAGACCGGCATAAAAGGACTTGCCAATGAAAGGCTGATGGAGATCGAGGAAAAATATGATTTGAGCAAAGAAGATATGGCCGAAGGATTTGGTGCCGAAGGCGATGATGTTGGTAGTGAATCATCTGAAGAAAGTTATGGTACTGAAGCCGAAGGCTCCGGAGATGATTTTTAATTATTAAACTCAATTATAAACCAGCCGTGGATCAACCCGGCTGGTTTTATTTTTCGTACTATGCAGAAGCAGCTCATTGTCATTGCAGGACCTACGGCGGTTGGTAAAACCGCGGTGGCTATCCAGGTGGCAAAGCATTTTGGAACTTCGATCATATCTGCGGACAGCAGACAATGCTATCGTGAAATGAGTATTGGTACTGCAAAGCCTTCTCCTGCCGAACTTGCAGCGGTTCCTCATTACTTCATCAATTCGCATAGCATAACCGAAGATCTGAATGCGGGAGATTATGAACAGCTTGCACTAGGTTATTGTGCTGAAATTTTTAAAGACAAAAATGTAGATGTAGTTTGCGGTGGCACAGGCTTATACATCAAGGCGCTATGTGAAGGTATTGATGACATGCCTAAAACGGATCGAAATATTGAGAAAGAATTACAACGAGGTTTTGATGAGCACGGTCTCGCTTGGTTGCAAAATTTAGTTCAGCAAGAAGATCCTGAATTCTATAATATTGCGGAGCAGCAGAACCCCGCAAGGCTAATGAGAGCTTTAGCTTTTAAACGAACTACAGGGCATTCCATAGTTGATTTTCGTAGTGGTACCGCCAAGCAAAGACCGTTTAGTATTATTAAAATAGCGCTGGACCTACCTCGTGCAGAACTTTACGAGAGGATTAATTTGCGCGTAGATCAAATGATGCAGGAAGGCCTTTGGGAAGAAGCTGTTGGTTTATATCCGCAACGGAATTTAAAAAACCTGCAAACCGTGGGGTATACCGAAATATTTGAATGCCTTAACGGAAATATTTCTAAAGAAAAAAGTATTGAACTGATTAAGCAACATAGCCGCAATTACGCCAAGAGACAATTGACCTGGTTTCGTAAAGATGAGCAATACCAATGGTTTCAGCCTATGGATATAGGTGGAATCATCCAATATTTATCTGGAAGAATTTCCTGATTGTTTCATCACACTTACCGTGTTATTGTTTTATAATTCTCAAGGTTTCCTTCTTTCCTCTTGTAATTATTGTTCCCATATAAATTCCGTTCGTTAAAAATGAAACGGGAATAATGGTTTTCTGTAGTTTAATATTATTACGCAGCAGTTCCCGGCCAGCCATATCATGAAGCATAAAAACAGCACCATTATCAGGCGACTGATTTAGATGAATGGTAAGCTTATCGGTAACCGGGTTAGGAAACAGGATATGCGTATTTTCTTCCGGTGTTTCTACTACAGCTAAAGGTGCGTGACTCGCAGAAGGTGTAAAAATAAACACTGTTCCGCTTTCAGGAAAGGTACCGTAATTAATAAAATTAATCATAGCCGGGTCTGCCGATCCTAGGTTATTTGCAAGTGTGACTACAGAATCTTTGGGAGCATTATTCAACCTGCCTACGAAGTGAAAAACATCGGCAGCCGGTTGTATATCATTATTATAATCGGTGTAGTTAAGCCCTGTAATAATTAGATCTCCGTATTCTCCGGTTACATTAAAATGGCCCTTTGTAATCGAAGAAGATCCTGCATGGTATTCAATCTTGTTGCTCCCTTCATATAGCCAGATCTGGAAATTGGCGTAGTCATTTTTTTGTACATCACTAAAGTATCCAACATTTTTGAATTCCACTTTGGCAATACGGCTACCGGTATTACCGGTTACTTCGTACCCAATCCAGGAGTCTCCACGATCCACATAATCAGAATAAAAAGCCGCAATGGGTGGTATTTCTCTGGCGGTGTACTTATTTGTTGGATAAAGTCCGCCATAAGTATCCATAGTCCAGTTTTGCACCAGAGCACCTTTATAATAAAAATCAAATGGCAGTGTGAAAGGAGCAACTTCATCATCCCATCCGGTAGCTCCAATAAGCTCTACGGCGTTATTTTCCAAGGGCGTATAAACTACGTTGGTAGTATAACTGAATTGATAAGAATAGGGATTTTCCTGTGCAGATAAATAAACAGGACAAAGGGCTATTACGAAGGTGACGATATTAAAATAGAAATTTCGTTTCATAGCAATACAAATTAAACAATCTGCTTATTTAACATTCTAGTCCTAAGAATGTTTTACCTGATCTCATTAATTTAACTAAATAAAAATGAGGCCATCGTTTGGCCTCATTTTTATATCTATCGCTGGTCAGTATTTGAAATTAATAGGTTTTCCCTTTGTAAAAAACCTTAAACATATTGGCGCCGAAACGATACTGTAACACATCATAATCCAGTTGCCATTCTGATATGTCAGCATTAGTTACATCGTAGATGTTGCCTTCGGTAAATAACCGTAAAACATTGGCACGATTTACATAAGCTATCGAATTATAGCCCACCTTAAAATTTTCAGGATAGTAACTTTCCAGGTTATATACCTGCCCTTTGTAAAAGGCTTTAAAATATCCTGTTGCATCCTGAAAGGCTACTACATTGTCTTTTACTACATAATCAGGTTGAAAATATCCGATAGTGTACACAGAATCCTGGTAATAGATCTTAAAATAATTGTCATAGCCTGTAAAAGCCACAACATTATCCCCTGCAGCATAATTATAAGGGGGGAAGTTATCTATTTGCCTGGTTTCTCCATCATGAAATATCTTGAATTCCCGGTTAGCATCCACATAAGCCACGTTATTACGACCAACATCAAAACTGTTGACGAGGTAGTTTTCCTGTTCAATAATATTGCCTCTGTAAAAGATACGGAACTGATTGGCATAGTTTACATACGCAGCTATGTTATCAGAAACTTTGATACTCGGCAATTGCCCGGAAGCAATATCCATTTCATTGGAGATACGGGCTGTTGAATCAGTAGTAAACAAGTTATTGATATTGGTTGCTGCCAGAAAGCCTTCAATAGGATATACCTGGCCATTATAATATGCGCGGAATTCTTTTTGTACCCCTTCGAAAAATACGACAAGACTATCGCCCAGATAAAACTGTTCACAATATTTAGAAAGATTGGTAACCGTACCCTGGTCCCATACATTCAATGCTCTTGCATTTTGGTAGGTAATCAAATTATCGGATACCTGGAAATTACTAGTAAAGCCGTCATTGATTTTTTTTGATCCTCCATTATGATAGATTTTGAAGCTGCGGGAATTATCGATATAAGGAATGGCAGCACGACCTATTTTAACCTGTAATGGTACCAGGTATTCAATTTTCCTGATCATACCGTTGTCCCAAACCATAAACTGGTTTTGAAAACTAGTATAGGCCGAAAGCTGGGCAAAGCTCTGCAGGTACATCCCTGAAGTGAGGATGGTAAGAAAAAGTAATTTTATTTTCATCCGGGAAAAGAGATTAAACAAAAAGTTATAATCGTAAAAGTAAGGATTGCCTTTCAAAAGCTTGCTTTTTGTATATATGATTACAGCAGGTTAACAAGTGTAAAAGAAGGAACCGGGGAATTTTAAAAAAAAGGAAAGCCGGCCCAAGAATGAGCCAGCCCCTATAAACCCTATCACCATGAAAACAAAGTGTAAAATTACGGTAAATACGCTGACCGTAATTAAATATTTTGTAAATGAAATGTTAATGACATTAACACTGCGTCACAAAATTTGCCTATTTCTTCTTCTTAGGCGTAAACATTGCCAACATTCTTCGGCCTTCCATTTTAGGCATGGCTTCCAAAGTGCCCCATTCTGCAAGGCGCTCGGCAAATTTTAACAATAGCAATTGCCCTCTGTCCTGGAACAGGATAGAACGACCTTTAAATTGTACAAAACATTTTACTTTATTACCATCCTGAAGAAATTTCTCGGCATGTTTAGCCTTGAAATCAAAATCATGATCATCTGTATTAGGTGTAAAACGGATTTCTTTTACTTCCGTTTGTTTTGCTTTAGCCTTTTGTTCTTTATCTTTCTTTTTCTTTTCGTAAAGAAACTTATTATAATCTACAAGGCGACAAACCGGGGGATCGGCATTTGGCGAAATTTCCACAAGGTCAACTTCAAGCTCTTCCGCCATCTTACGGGCTTCTTCCAGTGAATATACTCCAGGTTCTATATTTTCACCCACTACACGCACCTGGGTAGCTCTTATGTGTTGATTGATGCGGTGTTCCGCTTCCTTCCTTATGGGTAATCTCGGTTTTACTCTTTTCTGCATTAAGTCTTTTAGTGTTAGATAGTAAGCAAAGATAGGCTTTAAAGTAAAATCAACATATAAAAAATTAACTTCTTCTCTTAAATGAATGTATAGCATTACGCGTAAAATCGCTCAATACTAATTTGCCACTTATGGCAGCACGTTTGGTCAACATTTCATCCCAATTCTCGGTACCTTCCCAGAATACTTTTTTCAGCTGCGTCATAGCTTCCGGATTGGAATGTGACAATTTATTTGCCAATACTGAAACAGCTTCATCTACTCCGGCTACATCGGTATGAATTTCTGAATACAAACCATGTTTGCGTGCCCAGTCTGCGCTGCGCCATTCAGAAGCATCTATTGCCAATTGTGAAAAGCCAGATACACCTATTTTGCGTTGTACCGCAGGCCCTACCACAAATGGTCCGATGCCTACTGCAAGTTCGCTCAATTTAATAGAGGCTGTATCCACGGCAATAGCATAGTCCGCAGCAGATATAATGCCTACTCCACCACCTACAGCTTTACCCTGTACGCGTACAATAATAAATTTATGGCATTTGCGCATAGCGTTAATCACCAATGCGAAACCATTAAAGAATTTCTGTCCGTCTTTTTCATTTTCAATGGCTACCAGCTCATCAAAAGATGCACCGGCACAAAAGGAACGTTCTCCTGCACTCTGCAATACTACAACCTTCGCACGATCGTCGGTACCTACATCATTAATAGCGTGTGCCAGATCAGTAAGTATGGCTCCGGGCAATGAGTTGCTGGCAGGATGATAGAATTCAACTTTACCTATACCATTTTCTATGGAAGTATGTACATATCCTTCCGGATGTTTTGTCATCATAGCAATAAATCAATATTTAAGGCGGTAAAAGTAAAACAAGATTTAATGAAAAAGGACACCTTTTTAAAAAGATGTCCGCTATTCACAAATAAATAAGGAGAATACGCGAAAGGATTATTTATCCATATATTTTCCAAGCGCCTTGCCTAGATCTGCATAAGCTTCCTGGATACGGAAACCCGTGTCGTAATCATAACCGCCAAAACTACGGCCCAAAGCTTTTTCAAAGGTCATACGTAATATTACAGTTCCGGGGTTCGCCGTTTCCACTACCAATATTTCACCCGAAATCTCTGCATTTTTACGGGAAATAGCAATATTGTACCCAGGTTCTGTTTTGGTCGTTTTCACTACCAGTGTATATTTTTCATTAGGATATTCGTCCACTTTAATGTTGTTGCTGCTTTTATTGAAAAGCTCGGTGAACTGCGGGGCATATCGTTCGGTACGATCAGCAATCCAGTCCTTTTCCCATTTATCGCCTTTCCCGCTTTCTTTTTTGTTGTAATCCTCTTTTTTCTTTTCTACGTATTCTGCTTCCGTCTTGAATTTACCGACACTCATCTGGCTGTAATCAAACCGTAGATTCATTTTACTTATTCCTTTAATTGCATCAAGGCTTCCTTCTTTTATTTTAAATTTCTGCGCAAAGGCGGGCTGCAACGCGAAGATGGCCACCAGGGCCAATACTGCCATAAGTTTTGTTTTCATGTTCAAAAGTTTTTAGGCTGCTAAGATAAATCCACTTTATCAAAAAACATATACCATTAATGAGGTAATTTAATTCCAGGTACAATTAAGATTTACAATCAACCCATTATTGTTTTGGAATACCGATTTGCCGGTTACTTGTTGTGGCTGCTGTACGGTTTGGTTTAGATAACCTGCTTCCAGGCTAAAGCGTTTGTTCAATTTATATCCCAACAAAAGACTTAAGCGATTTTGGTCAAAGATATTAGCATTTACATTTTTACCGAATCCTATAAAGAGTTCATCAAATGCAGCAAAATATGCTGTATTATCCTTCATGGTAGCGTTATTCAGCGGAACGGTTGCTTTTAATTGATAACGGATACGGTTAAGATAATTCCACCGGGTTATCTCCCTATTATCTGTAGCTTTAGGGTCGAGTACACCGAGGAAACGTTGTTCCAACCGGCCACGATGATTGAGTAATACACGGCCAATATTATCATTCCAAACAATCTGCTCATAAATACGATGCTCCGGAAAAGGTTGGGAAGCAGCCGGCGGATAGTCGCCGTAGGGAAATGTTTCAATCCAGCCATAACCAGCCAGTACGCTCAACCCATTATTGAATTTGTATTGCAGCCCGCCACGCAACAGGCTTTGCTGCCATGACTTCAAACCTTCTGTACGCCGCCATTGATACTCGGCTAATACCGACCAGTTTTTATTGATGTTAAAAGTATGAAACTGGTTCAGCCAGATTACGGTATTATTGGTATGTAACCTGTTTTGTGCTTTAGCAGCATGCGGCTGAACAAATAGAAATAGTGATCCTAAAAAATAAGCAAGTATTACTTTCTTCATTTTTCTAATATTCATGAGTGTATTAAATAAAAACACCTGCAGGCTTATCTTGCAGGCATTAGGAACATTTTTGAAAACATCGACAAGGGAAATATTATTTTAGCTTATCATTTTCCTGATGCCGATTTGCATCCCGCGAAGTTTTCTTTTCAAAATTTTTCAACAGAGCTTTATTCAGATCAATATCACATTGGTTTGCCAGGCAAAGCAGTACCCAAAGTACATCCGCCATTTCATCACCAATATCTTTCCCTTCATCCGATTTTTTAAAAGACTGTTCTCCGTAAGTTCTTACCATAAGCCTGGCAAGCTCTCCGGTTTCTTCCATTAAAATGCCCAGGTTAGTAAGTGGCTCAAAGTACCGTACACCAATAGTTTTGATCCATTCATCTACTTTTTGCTGCGCCTCTTTTAATGTAAGTTCCTGCATGGGCTTTTAATTATTCAGCTTTCAGTAATTTAATATCTTCTATTAATTGTGCTACCGATTTTTCATTGGTGCCATCGTAAGATTCCGGATTACCATCTTTATTCAGCCTGATACGAAGTCTGCCTTTTTTATCAATCAATACAAATTTTTCGGTATGAATAAAATCACTTTCAATATCCAAAGCAGATGTATCGCCTGCAGATATTTTATAGCTGTTTCTTGCCTGGCTGTAAAGGGCTTGCTTATCACCGGTAAGGAACATCCAATGTTTGGGGTCAGCATCAAAACGAAGGCTGTAAGCTTTCATTGCCGGTACGGAATCTCTTTTCGGATCTACAGTATGAGATAAAATAAGCACCTCATCATCGCTTCTGAAGGCCTGGTAAACCTTAGCCATGTTCTCGTTCATCTTAGGACAGATGCCTTTGCAGGTGGTAAAGAAATATTCAATAACAACGACCTTACCTTCCATTACTTTATTGGTAACAGTATCACCATCCTGGTTTGCAAAAGCAAAAGGCCGTATGCCATCACCCGCTTTTGTTTGCACAAAAAGTTCATCATGTCCTTTATTTTTACTCAAATCATAATAGTAAAATGCGAAACCCGAAGCGAGCAAGATGAAGAAAGTAATCAGTATTACGGTGAGCCGTTGACGTTTCATGCTTTTGCAAATAAGATGGCAAAGGTACAAGCGCCTTGATGATAAATTTGGTAAGTGATTGTTAAGCGAGGCTGGAAAGAATAGCAATATAACTTTCAAATCGTTCCATACTGATCTCGCCCTCTTCTACAGCGGCTTTCACAGCACAGCCAGGCTCATTGATATGAATACAATTGTTAAAACGGCAGTCCTGAATACGGGCTTTCATTTCCGGAAAATAATGCGAAAGTTCTTCCCGCTCCATATCCACGATGCCAAATTCTTTTACGCCGGGCGTATCTATTATCCTGCCACCACCAGGCAGGTCAAACATTTCGGCAAATGTAGTGGTGTGCTGACCTTTGCCGCTCCAGCCGGAAACTTCCTGTACCCGTAGGTTTTTATCCGGTATAAAATAATTGATCAATGTGCTTTTACCTACTCCGGAATGGCCGCTGAACAAGGTTGTTTTATCTTTTAATTCCGAAGTTATGGCATCCAATCCATCGCCTTTTATTGCTGTAGCTGTAAATGTTTTGTAGCCTATCTTTTCATATATGGCTTTACGTTCTTTCCATTCTGCTTCATACTTACCTTTAAGCAAATCAGCTTTGTTAAATACGATCACAGCCGGTATATGATATGCTTCAGCAGTGATCAGGAAGCGGTCTATAAATCCATTTGAGGTTCTGGGTTCTTTGATAGTAGCCACCAGTAAGGCCATGTCAATATTGGCTGCTACAATATGCTTTTGATGCCTGTTGTGTGGCGAAGTGCGCACCATATAATTATTGCGCCGCCGGATACCGGTAATAATCGCTGAATTTTCGTTTTCATCCTCAATGATAAATTCCACCGCATCGCCTACTGCAATGGGATTGGTTGACGATATTTCATCATCAATTTTCATTTTGCCCCGTACACGGCAATTCCACTTACGCCCATCTTCATCATAAGCGAGGTAAAAACTTCCGGTCGATTTATATATTGTTGCTAAGCTGATAAGGAGTAAGTTAAATGGTTACGCTTTTTTTCTGGCTAAGGTAAAATGTGTCAAAGCAATAAATAGTATGATTATGGACAAGAAGTAGATAACATCACGGCTATCGATCACACCACGATTCATACTGTTATAATGATAATCCAGACCAATAAGACCAAGATAATAATCGGCACCACCACGGAAAGCAGCGATACGACTTAAGGCTTCAAAGCCAAAGTATAAAAGGAAACACAAGAATATTGCAGCCAAAAAACTAACAATCTGGTTGTCAGTAAGAGCGGAACTGAAAATACCAATAGCCGTAAATGCTGCTGCAAGAAATAATAATCCTATATAAGATCCTATAATTCCGCCGGCATCTAAGGCAGCATCGTCCATAGCCAGGTAGTGAATGCTGAAAATGTAGATTAGAGTAGGCAACAAAGCTATAGCAACAAGGGTAAGGGAGGCAAAAAACTTACCCAATACTATCTGGGAGGAAGTGAGCGGTTTGGTAGATAACCATTCGATAGTACCTCCACGAAATTCGTCTGCAAAAGTGCGCATCGTAATAGCTGGAATCAAAAATAAAAATAACCAGGGTGCAATGAAAAAAAATTGCTCCAGCGAAGCATATCCATATAAAAGGATATCTGTATCGGGATTTAGAAAAAGAAAATATCCGCAGGCTATTAAAAAAACCAATAAGACTACATAGCCTACAATAGAACTGAAAAAGGACCTTAATTCTTTAAAATATATACTTAGCATGACAATTTATAAGATAATGGCAAAGGGTGTACAAATGTACTATGTTCTACGAGTAATTTTAAAAAGTAATAACAGAATAAGTTTTTCCCTCATAATGCAAATGAAAAGCGGGCATTTGCAATTGCAAATGCCCGCTTTCTAAAATATTATATATTTACTAGAATCTGTAGCCCAACGTAAGAGAGAAAGACCCGGTTACATTAATGCCGTTATTGTAAGTCTGAGAGTAATATCCTGGCCTGTCAATTGTTTCCCTATCAATGTATCGTGCACCTATACCAGCCTCTATACCTAGATTAAAGCCTTGGCTAATCTGAAAATTCACATAGTTAACTACCATCATACCCATGCGGAGTTTAGTTATATCCCGTTGCTCGTAGTAGTTACCATTGAAAATTGACTCTGTTCCTCCGCCATAACCAAACATCAGGCTTGGCCCTACCGCATAGGTAACACGACGCTGGCCGAATGGATAAATTTTAAGACCTGGGTTGAAATATACATAAGCATTATTGCCATTATTGTATCCACCTGATCCACCATAGAAAGGATCGTAGTTATCACGACTTTCCAGCATCAGGTAAACCGGCAAAATCAGGCCTACCATCTGGTCTTTACCAAATATTTTCTCGTAACTTAATCCAAAACCAACACCAATATCCATAGCGGTAATAGGAGAGAGCCTTAAAATGTTGGTTCCATAATCAATACTTGGGGCGCTCATACGCTCTGATCTCATTTGGCGTTTTTCTTCTTTTTCCTGCCTGGCCAATTCAGCCCTTTCCCGGCGATAATCGCGGCCTTGAGCAAAAGCAAAATTCAAAGTAAGTGTAGCGAGTAAGGTAAGCGTGACAAATTTCCTGATCATAATTTTTTCAGTGTTAATCGGATGAATAATGGTGAGTAATTTAATTTGTATATTAATTAATAAAAGGTTTGTTCTGGTTAAATCGGATAATCATCAAAAGCGAAGGCCAATGGTAAGCGAGAATTGCCCTGTGATATCGAAGCCATTATGATATTCTCCATTTCCGGCATAAAATTCTGACCCGCTGTATGAAGTTTTGTCATAATAGCGCATGCCCAAACCGCCTTCCAGCCCTACGTTAAATAGTTTGCTGACTTGAAAATTCACATAATTATTAATCAGTACCCCCATACGAAAACGAGTAGTTTTTACATCTTCAAGATGTACGTAACCGTATGCATCCGTATGTGTTTGCCATTGATTACTTCCGCCATAACCCAACATTAAATTTGGCCCCACAGCATAAGTGACCTTACGCTGACCGAATGGATAGAATTTTATTCCCGGAGTAAAATAAACGTAAGTATTATAGCGGTCCTGGTTATAAGCGCCGCTGTATAAATCATTATTGTTCCTGTTTTCCAGCAATAATGTAACCGGTAATACCAATCCAATCATCTGATCTTTACCAAATATCTTTTCGTAGCTCAATCCAAAACCTACTCCTATATCCATTGCCGTGAGTGGGGCAATGCGCACAATATTGGAACCGTAATTCATTTGAATCCGTTCTGGTTGCTCACCTCTTCCCCTACCTTGAACCAAGGCCGGAGCTAACAATAAAGCAAGCGCTGTGATAGTAAAGACTGTTTTAATTCTGCTCATATTCTGAATACACATTATAACGGATTAAAGTTTATTCTATTGCCGGAAAGTCATTTAGTTTCGAACCACACTGGTTTTTTATCGTCCCAGTCACCATTGTAATTAATGGTCAGCTCTTCGCCCTGTAATACTTTCCTTATTGTTTTAACCGAAATCACATTCTGGTCAAAATCCATGAAGTATTCACAATTAGCTTCGTAACTGTGGTTGTACATAGAAACATAGCCCCAGGCCACACAGCATTGATCTTCATCTACTCCCCATTCAAAAATATAGTCATGAAGGGTAGTTTGATCCAGCAATTTCCGGGCTTCCCCACTCATCACCAATACAGACGATGTTTCTATCGTTTTCATTGGGGGAATATCTTCCCTCGTAAAAACACCACGCCCTTTTCCCGGCGTTTCATCTATAAAAAGATTATGGGATATTTTGATTTGCATGTAAGTGTAATTTTATATCAGCCCTAAGAACCCTTATAGGGTTTTAAACCCTATAAGGGTTAACTGGAAAGCTCAAAATTCGAACTCCTGTAAAAATCCGGTACGACTTTGATTTCTTAAATGAAAGTCTTCGAAATTGTCCTTAAGACCAAAACCTGAAATAACAGAAGATCTCTCCAGTACAGTAGATTTATCGCTACACAGCGAATGATAAGATGAAAACTCCCAATCTCTGATATCAGTACAAATATTATGATGCACCGGATTGTGATGTATGTAATAGATCAGGTTATTGAGATATTTATCGCTTAATACTTCCTTTCGTCTTGTATAATCAAGAAAGAGTGCACCTTTTCTTTCAAACATTCTATTATATGCTTGAGCATATCCATTTAGCATTCTACTTATTTGGTTCATCACAATTTTGTGATAATCCAGGTTGGTAATATCAGCGCCTTGCTTATATTCCTGTTGAAATAATTCTAACTCCTCAATAGTTCTTATTTGAAGCAAAAAATGAAAATGGTTGGGCATTAAACAGTAAGCAAAGCATTTGCATACCGGTGTAATATATTCCTTGAATTTTGCAAGAAAATATAAGAAGTTATCTCTATTACGAAACAAATTATCACTGCCAACGGAGTGGTTATAAATGTGATAATATTGTTCAGGTATGAACTTATCTGTGTTAACAAGAGACATGGTAGGATATTTATCGAGCATATAACCCTTATAGGGTTTAAAACCCTATAAGGGTTGAAGATAAAGGGTTGAAAACTACACCGGTTCCACCCATGCATCATTTTCCTTCAGAAGATTAATCAATTCATCAACAGCTATTTCACTGTCAATGCCTTTTTTCACCACATCCTTCCCTTTATAAAGTGTTATTTTCCCTACACCACTACCTACGTAACCAAAATCGGCATCAGCCATTTCGCCCGGGCCATTTACGATACAGCCCATAATGGCAATTTTCACGCCTTTAAGATGATTGGTTCTGCTGCGGATCATGGCAGTAGTTTCCTGTAGATCAAAAAGTGTGCGGCCACAGCTGGGGCAACTTATATATTCTGTTTTAGAAATCCGTGTACGGGTGGCTTGCAGTATAGAAAATGCCGTAGAATTTACAAATTGCTCAATACTGGTATTGGTATTATAATTTCTGCCCGAAAGTGTTTCTGTATTGGAGAATTCAAGTGCAAATTTATTATAAGCCGCTGTTGTCATACCAAAACAAACACCATTGCCATATCCATCCAACAATAAGCCACCAGCTTCTGTAGCATAGTGAATCAGATGTTCATCAGCAGTAGCCCAATTGCTATCTGTAATGATAACAGTAGGATTCTTTATTTTTCTGATGGCAAGTTCCTGGTACATCTTGCGAATGCGTTGCATTGCATTGGAGCTTGTACTACTCAGGCAAAGTACAACGGTTTCATCTTTTGCAAGTTCGTTGATTATCGAAAAGTCTTTCTCATATCCATCGCTAAAGCAATCGACCATTACAAAATTCAAGGTGTGACTTTTCTCCTTTGCTTCACGATATTCTGTATCAGAGAAGATGGGAAAGTATTTAGTCTTATCGCTGGCGGCTGTCCAGAAAGAAGGCCAGGTAATGACTTTCAATGTTCCCGGCAAGGCAAAGGGTAATTCTTCTTTCGCCGTAAAAATATAATCAGCAGCCATATCACTGATTGTCCATTTGTCCGTAGGTTCATCGTAAGTGTAACCAATTGCTTCCAATGATTTTGGAGTAATGTGCTCCATCTTACTCATATCTGCCACCACAACAGGAACATGCCCCGTACCGATGTTGGAAACTGATATAGTTTTGGAAATTGGAAATTGGAAATTGGAAATTGCCGTAGTCTCTTCTTCCGGAATTACTGTTGCTAACGGATATCTTTTCACCAGATCGCGGCACACCGGTATTTCAGCTTCGGGTTCTTCGGTAAGGCTTACCCGTACTGTATCACCAATGCCATCTTCAAGCAAAGTACCCATACCTACTGCGCTTTTCACGCGGCCATCTTCACCATCGCCGGCTTCAGTAACGCCGAGGTGCAGCGGATAACATTCGCCAAACTCATTGTACATAGTACGGGTGAGTAAACGATAAGCCTGCACCATTACTTGCGGATTACTGGCCTTCATGCTTAATACTATATTGTGGTAATTTTCATCGCGTGCTATGCGCAAAAATTCCATAGCACTTTCTACCATGCCAATATGAGTGTCGCCATAACGGCTCATGATACGATCGCTAAGCGAACCGTGATTGGTACCGATACGCATGGCAGTGCCATATTCCTTACAGATCTTCACCAATGGTGTAAATCTTTCGCGAATGCGATCTATCTCTTCCAGGTATTCGGCATCGGTATATTCTATTTGTTCAAATTTCTTTTTGTCTACGTAGTTGCCTGGGTTTACACGTACTTTTTCTATAATACGGGCAGCAATTTCAGCAGCATTTGGGGTAAAATGTATATCAGCCACCAGCGGTACATGATAACCGCGGCGATTTAATTCATTCTTAATGTTCAATAAGTTTTCAGCTTCCTTTTTGGAAGGAGCTGTAATGCGCACCAGCTCTGCACCTGCTTCGATACAACGTATGGTTTGTGCTACGGTGGCTTCCGTATCCATAGTATCAGTAGTAGTCATGGTTTGCAGGCGTATGGGATTGTAATTGCCTATCAGCAATCCACCTACATTCACTTCTCTTGTTTTCAGTCTTTTATATTGCGTAAGCGACGCTGCATAGTCCTGCATAAAGGCAAATTCTTTTAGCCGGCAAACCGGAATCGCAAAGTTAAGCAATAGAATAGGTATGCCTGCCCATGTTTTGATTAAATTCAAGGACGGTTTCCTGAAACGCTTGTATTGACCATTTCGGTCAGAGATTATGGGCCACGCTTAATAACCTTACCAGTTAGGGGAAAATATATAACACTGGAAAGCTTTTTTGAGTATTTTCCAAACAAAACGTTGGGATTAACCAGTCAAACCAACTGGTTATTCCCAACAAAACATTTGGTTTATCCAGTCAAACTAACTGGTTATTCCAAATAAAACGTTTGGTTTATCCAGTCTAACCAACTGGTTATTACAAACAAAACGTTGGGTTTATCCAGTCTAACCAACTGGTTATTCCAAACAAAACATTTGGTTTATCCAGTCAAACAAACTGGTTATTCCAAACAAAACAGTGGGCGGTTAGCTTAAACAATCTTTTACAAAAAGAAAAAGCCACCTAAGAGTGGCTTATAATTCAACTATACTGATTTTAAGGATATTACCCCTCTCCCATTCTTTTAAACAAATACATCAACCGGATAGCCACTACATTATTAAATTGTTGGTCGCGGCCTCCATATTTTGAATTATTGTCCCTAACAGAAAGCATGGAATATTGAAACCGTGGACTTAGGAAGAAACCTTTCCACAAATGTAAATTGCCGGTAAGCACAAAGTTGAGGTCAAATTTTTTAAAAGGAAGGCCATTCTTAATGATCTGTCCATTTCCCTGGTCAATAGTTTCTTCACTGCTGGCCAGGTAGCCGATGGAAAACCCTGCACCAAAACCGCTTTTGCGTGGCCCTCTATATAAATTGATCTGAATAGGCACTTCACCATACTGAAGGTTAATATCCTGGCTGATAAGCCCTGTAAGTGCGCCACGGCCTTTAGATCCTTTTTGGGTAAAAAGCACCTCCATGCTCAAAGCTATTGTTGCATCTTTAATAGGCATTTCCATTTCGCCGAATGGCAAAAAAAGCACTCCACCAGCGGTATAACCCATTTTAGCGTAGCCTTTATAACCATCTCCATCTACCTGGGAAAAATTGATTCCACCTACAAGGCCGCCGGTAAGATTATGCAGTTCTTCATGGTATTCGCTATACTGTGCCTGCGACCGGAAAGATAGTAACGATAACAACATTACAAGTATTGACGCTATTTTATTAACTTTAACCGGCTTTGGAGCAAGAGTAGTGGAGCAATTATGGTCCTGAAAGCTTAACATCATAGATTTATAACTGAAATAATTTTTTAAAACGGAATTAGTCCAACCTGATGTAATTTTGCCATCAGATATATCAAATTGATAACGTAGAAATGAGCTTCAAATATACGCCAAACACGCTAAAAAAACTGGAACAGCTTTTTGAAGAAGCGCGATATAGGGTCCGCTACGAGAAAGGCAACTTTAACTCCGGTTTTTGTGTTCTGGAAGACAGGAGGATTGCGGTGATCAATCGTTTCCTCAATGTGGAGGGCAGGATCAATGCCCTCATAGAGATTCTTCCCACACTGAATGTAAATGAGGAAGAGCTAAGCGGGGAAATGCTTAAATGGTACAAACAGTTGCTGGAAAATCCCGGCACTGAAGGCAATAACCCTGTTCAAACCCAAATGGATCTATAAACGTGGCCACGATAACTTTTTTAGGCACCGGCACATCCCAGGGTGTACCTTTTATAGGCTGCAGCTGCGAGGTATGCACATCGACCGACCCCAGAGACAACAGGCTCCGCACATCTATCTGGATCAAAACTGATGAAACCAGCGTTGTAATAGATACCGGTCCCGACTTTCGGTACCAGATGTTACGTGCTCATGTTCCAACCCTTAATGCTGTTGTATATACACATGGCCACAAGGATCATGTAGCAGGCCTGGATGATGTAAGGGCTTATAATTACTGGCAAAACAGTGCCATTGATTTGTATGCCGATGAATTTACAGAAGAGATTTTAAGAAGAGAATTTCAATATGCTTTTAGCGGGGCAAATTATCCGGGCATTCCGGTACTCAATATTGTTCCTGTTACAGGAGAACCTTTTACCATTGGCGACATTCACTTTCAACCTATAAAAGTGATGCATTACAAGCTACCGGTTTACGGCTATCGCATTGGCAATTTTACTTACATTACAGACGCCAACTATATAGCTCCTGAGGAAATGGAAAAGATAAAAGGTAGCAAAGTACTTGTGATAAATGCATTGAGGCATGAAGCGCACATTTCACATTTCAACCTGGAGGAGGCCATAGCTATTGCCAGACAAATAGGGGCCGAACAAACTTATATTACGCATGCCAGCCACCAGCTTGGCTTACATGCAGTATTGGAGTCTGAATTGCCAGATGGTATTCACATGGCTTACGATGGACTGGTGCTACAAACTGATTAATTCTGTTTATTCTAAATCTCAAATCGCCATCAACCTCTTCCTTTACAATACCGGTATTTTTATTTATAGCATTGCTTTACGCATTGCTTCCCTTTTTTATGAAAAGGCCAGGCGCTTTATTCGTGGCAGAAGGAACTTGTTTTCCCTTTTGGAACAAAGGATGCAGAATGATAACAGAAAAAAAATATGGATTCACTGTGCTTCTCTAGGTGAGTTTGAACAGAGCAGGCCGGTAATAGAAGCTATTAAAGAGCGTTATCCAAACTTGAGCATAGTGCTTACTTTTTTTTCACCTTCAGGATATGAAGTGAAGAAAAAATACCAGCACGCTGATCATATCTTTTACCTGCCGTTAGATACTAAATATAATGCCAAAAGATTTATAGATCTCGTACAGCCGCAATGCGCTCTTTTTGTAAAGTATGAATTCTGGTATCATTACCTTCACACACTTCATCAGTACAATATTCCAACAGTACTGTTTTCGGCTATCTTTCAGCCGCGCCATCCATTCTTTAAATGGTATGGTGGTCTGCATCGTAAAATGTTATCCTTTTATCAACAGATATTTGTACAAGACAAAGCATCCGCTTTACTCTTGCAAAAAATAAATACGGATCAGGTTCAAATCGTTGGTGATACTCGCTTTGACCGTGCTGCAAGGATTCTGGAAATGGATAAAGCCTTCAGGACTATTGAGGTTTTCAAAGGAACAGACAAATTAATAGTAGCGGGTAGCACCTGGCATGAAGATGAACGACTATTAAAAAAAACATTAAGGTCTTTACCCGACAACTATAAACTTTTAATAGCTCCGCATGAAGTAGATGATAAACACATTTCATCCATCCAGGAGATGTTTCCTGATAGTTGCTTATGGGCTACCGATGAGGAAAGTTTTCGCAATAGTCGGGTATGCATTGTGCATACAGTAGGGCAGCTTGCTTACCTGTATAAATATGCAGATCTGGTCTGGATTGGCGGCGGCTTTACACACAGCGGCATTCATAATATTATTGAACCGGCTGTGTTTGGTGTGCCTATATTTTTCGGGCCAAATTATAAACGATATCGCGAGGCAATGGAAATGATAGCCGCTGGGGCTGTGCAAAGTATTGCAGATGCAAAAAGCCTCACAACAGCTATTCAACAAGAAAATGCGCTGCTGCTTATGGGCAACAACGCAAAGAAATATGTAATGGATCAGGTAGGTGCTACCAAAAGTATCGTAGACTATCTGTCCGAAAAATGTTTAGCCAGTATAGCATAGAAACCTTGAACCGTGGCATCATCTTTATCCCACTTCTGAACTGGTGCTACTTTGGTTAATATCCAATCTTTGGCTTGATCTATGTTGGAAAAATGATTGAGCTTATCCAAGGTTTCCTCATAGTTGCTCTTATGATTATTGAACAATTCATTCAGGAAAAGATATTTATCATTGATGCCAATTGAGCTGCGAATATCTTTATTGGCTGCTTTGGCAGCATGAAATAATTGTGCAGATTGTAAAGGTTCTATTTTCTTTGGAGGAGCCATATCCGGCAGCGGAATTTCTGTTGGCGTAGGGGCGGGCATCTCTTCTACAGATTGATTTACAATCGGAGTTTCAACTGCCAATTCTTCTTTTATTGCTTCGCTTTTGGTTTCATACTTTGCCGGAGGCTCAAAGCTAATACCAGAGGTATCTGTCATTAAAGCATCGACCGATTCTTTTTCAGGATGTATATCCACAACAGGATTTGCTTCTTCTATGACCGGCTCTTTAGGTGTAGGCTCATCTCTTTCAATAGGTGTAAATATTGCTTCCTCCTGAACGGCTGCTTTTTCAGGTTCGTGCCTGCCTGCTTGTTCAATTGCATCTTCTTCATTTTCTTCTACCTTAAGCTCCGCTTTCTTTTCGTTTTCTGGTTTCGTATCAGGGAGTAGTTCTTCTTCTTCTGCTGCTGCTTGTTGCTCTTGATTTACAGGTTGCTCTTTCGATTCTTCTTTTTCTTCTTCGCTTGTAATTACTTGCGTATTTTTTTCTGCAGTTTCTGTAGTAGGGGGTTCTTTAAATTGCTTACGCCATTCGAGCAGGTCAGCATACATCACGCGGGTATAATCCAGCATAAGGTCCGCATCTATTGCAGACTTTTGATGATTGCTATAATACAGTTCCTGCAACCGCTGCAGTATATTCTTGATACGTTCCATTAAAGTTTGATTTATTGTGCTAAGTTATTAATTAAGAAGATGAAACAGGGTACAATAAAAACATAAAATCAATCTTATGGTTTAAGCCAGTAGTAAAAAGTAGAATCTAAAATAAAAAAGCTGTTTCCGGAAACGGAAACAGCTTAAAGTAATTAGTGGATTTTATTAAAATTTATAACCAACACCTATCTGTATTGCGCTTGTTGCAAATTTATAATCAGGTGTCAGGTCTTTAGCCATGCTACCGAAATAATAGTTGTAACGGGCATCAACAAAAAATCCTTCATAGATATAATAGGTTGCACCTACTAAAGCTCCGATTTGAATGGTTTGTAATGCATCTGCCTCTTTGATGTCATCTTCGTATTTGACAATAACTCCTGCAGTATTTATCTCGTATTTATCTTTCGCAGCAATATTAAAGTTTACAGAGGGACCCGCATTAATACTTAAAGAAGGAATGACAAAA
Organism: Taibaiella sp.; assembly: GCA_041660405.1. Lineage (GTDB taxonomy): Bacteria > Bacteroidota > Bacteroidia > Chitinophagales > Chitinophagaceae > Taibaiella. Next base: position 72,683 of record JBAZWL010000003.1, read on the forward strand.
TACTTCAACATAATAGGAACTGAGATTTGTGAAAGCGAAATTTTGTCCTTAGTTGTAAATCCCGGATCGGTATAGGTATTTTTAAAGTTATGCCAATTGAATAAGGCTTCCACTTGTCCTTTAAATTTAGAACCAGCTGGTCCGGAAATTTCCAGTAAGCCACCGCCGAAAGCTCCAATACCGAAAGAATTTTTTTCCGTAGCAGAACCATAATTATCAGATACGTTAAGATGTGAGATGTTTGCGCCGGCTTTTAATCCAAATCTAAGTGGAGAACGTGATTCACGTTGGGCAAATGTTGTTGTTATCGCTGAAGCCGCAAGCAATAATAAGATCAGTTTTTTCATAAGTACGTTGTTTTGATTAAGCGAAGATAGAACAGCCTAAAGGCTCAATTGTTCATTTACAATTTATTTAGCGTTAATGCATCTGCTTTTATTAAAGAAAAACTAAAAATCAATTATTAAACCTTTATAATGAACTATTTCAGTTTATATTTTAACGAGTTTTTTTGTTGTCTCTTTTCGTAGTTTCATTTCTTCCGCCTTACATTTGGAACGTTGGCCTTACTAGTATAGACGTTGTATGCAACGTCTATACTAGTAAGGCCAACAGTCTAATAATTTGAGGGAACACCTGTAAGTTCGGGACTATCGAATGTGTATTGTTTGCGTCTCTATGCCTTCACCATTTTGAAATGCTGAATACCGGCTTCTTCAAACTGTTCTCCAGCTTTTATAAAACCATTTTTCTCATAAACAGACACGGCATCTAGCTGTGCATTAAGATAAATATAAATGGCATCCTTAGGCAGATCAGCCAATACCGATTTGATCATAGCTGCAGCTATACCCTTTCCTCTATATTCTTTTAATACAGCAAATCGTTCCAGTTTATAGCCTTGCTCTGTTTTGCGCCAACGTGCTGCGCCAACAGGAATATCATTAATTGTTGCCAAAAAGTGGTGTGAAATATCATCATGCTCATGCTCCAAACGAGCGGGAACATTCTGGCCATGAACAAATACATTATCGCGAATGGTAAATGCTTTTTGCAGGTCTTCTGGCGCTGTTATTTTCTGAACATAAATCATTGATATAATATTTGCAAGGGAGGTTTTAATTTCTCGCCGCGTCTCTGCGACGCGGCGAGAAATTATTGGAGAACTTATTCCATATTAGGTTGCAACCATTTTCTCAATACAGCCTCATCCATATTTTTTCGGGAAAGATAATCCTGGAACTGATCTTCATTAATTTTACCTACTCCGAAATAAATACTTTGTGGATGCGAAAAATACCAACCACAAACGGAAGCTGCCGGGTACATGGCTAAATGCTCTGTAAGCTCTATACCCGTATTTTCCTGTACATTCATGAGGTTAAACAGTTTTTCCTTCTCGGTATGATCGGGACAAGCCGGATAACCTGGCGCAGGGCGAATACCCTGGTATGTTTCTTTAATGACATCTTCCCTGGAAAGATTTTCATCTTTAGCATAACCCCAATATTCTTTCCGCACCTTCATGTGCAGGCATTCTGCAAAAGCCTCTACCAGTCTATCGGCCAGCGCTTGTAACATGATTTTATTATAATCATCAAGCTCTTCATTGTATCGCTTAATGTGCGGCTCAATACCAGCAATACTTACGGCAAAGGCCCCCATATAATCTTCTGCCTTTTGGGCAGGCTTTACAAAGTCGGCAAGAGAGAAACTTGGTTGGCCTGCTGCTTTTTTAATCTGCTGGCGCAACATCTCCAAATGTTCCAATTCACTACCGTCTTCATTAAATAAAGTTATGGTATCAGGAGCAGTGGCAGCTGCATTCCAGAAACCAATCACACCATGTGCTTGTAACCAATTTTCTGCTATTACCTTATCCAGCATAGCATTTACGTCATTGTACAATTTAGTTGCTTCTTTACCTGCATGCTCATCTTCCAGTATCGCAGGGAATTTACCTTTCATTTCCCAGGAGATAAAAAATGGTGTCCAATCTATATATTGACGTATCTCATTCAGGTCGTAATTACGCAATACTTTGGTGCCTGTAAATTGAGGCTTGTAGGGATTGAAATTATTCCAGTCAATAGCCATGCGGTTGGCTGCAGCTTCCGGATAGGTTATATATTGTTTTACCGATCTTTTGTTGATAAAATCTTCGCGAAGTCTTTCGTATTCTTCTTTTACCCCGCCTAGAAATACAGGTTTGGTATCATTGTTCAGCAATTGTCCTGCAACAGTTACACTTCGCGATGCATCCAAAACATGCACCACGCCATTATCATAGCCCGGTTCAATTTTTACAGCAGTATGCATGCGGGAAGTAGTAGCGCCACCAATGAGTAATGGCTGCTTCATGCCACGGCGTTTCATCTCTGATGCTACATGCACCATTTCATCAAGAGAAGGTGTAATTAATCCACTTAACCCAATAATATCTGCCTGGTGTTTTTCTGCTTCATTCAATATTTTATCAGTGGGTACCATTACACCAAGGTCAATAATTTCATAGCCATTACAACCTAATACAACGCCTACAATATTTTTACCGATATCATGTACATCGCCCTTAACGGTAGCCAGCAACACTTTTGCTGCACCGCCTTGTTGTGCATTTGGATTATCCAGTTTTTCCTGTTCAATAAAAGGAAAAAGATAGGCTACACTTTTTTTCATTACCCTGGCACTCTTAACCACTTGCGGTAAAAACATTTTACCACTTCCAAACAGATCACCAACCACATTCATCCCATCCATAAGTGGACCTTCAATAACATGTAATGGTTTAGGGTATTTCAATCTTGCCTCTTCAGTATCTTCATCAATATAATCGGTAATACCATTTACCAGCGAATGTTTCAGGCGTTCTTCAACAGTAGTCTTACGCCATGTCTCATCTTTTACCGTTTCTTTCCCTTTAGCTTTTACGGTTTCTGCAAAATTGATGAGTGCTTCAGTAGCTTCATTATTTTCATTGTTCCGGTTGAGGATCACATCTTCACAAAGCTGTCTGAGTTTGGGCTCTATTTCATCATATACCACCAGCTGCCCGGCATTCACAATACCCATATCCATACCGGCTTTAATAGCATGAAACAGGAATACACTATGTATCGCTTCCCTTACGTGATCATTTCCCCTAAAAGAGAAAGACACATTACTTACACCACCACTCACCTTGGTAAGTGGCATGAGGCGTTTTATTTCGCGGGTAGCTTCAATAAAGTCAACAGCGTAATTACTATGTTCTTCTATACCGGTTGCTACTGCAAATATGTTGGGGTCGAAAATGATATCTTCAGGATGAAAACCGACCTGCTCTGTCAATATTTTATAAGCTCTGTGGCATATTTCTATTTTGCGGTCTTTGGTATCAGCTTGTCCGACTTCATCAAAAGCCATAACGATAACTGCAGCACCAAATGCTTTACATATCCGGGCTTCCCGAATAAATTTTTCTTCGCCTTCCTTCATGGATATGGAGTTGACGATACACTTGCCTTGCACACATTTCAACCCGGCCAGAATGATCTCGAATTTAGATGAATCGAGCATGATAGGGATACGGGCAATGTCCGGCTCACTTTGTACCAGGTTGACAAAAGTGGTCATGGCATAAACACCGTCCAGCATGGCATCATCCATATTGATGTCCAGTACCTGGGCGCCGCTTTCTACCTGTTGACGGGCAACACTAAGGGCCTCTTCGTATTGTTCCTCACGGATGAGCCTTGCAAATTTCTTGGAGCCGGTTACATTCGTACGTTCCCCTACGTTGATGAAGTTCGTTTCAGGCCTTACGACCAAAGGCTCCAGGCCACTAAGGCGAAGAAAAGGTTTAATTGTAGTTGTGCTCATTACGGGCAATTGTTGTATAGTTAGATACGTTCACGTATCTCAAAATGTTAAGTTTTGCTTTATAGGAAAGCCATGCAAAGTTAATGGGTTTAGGGCTTATAAATACAAAGGTTGCCTCCTGGTATTGAAGACAACAGTTTGCAGATAATTTTTCGCAGAGACGCGATGCTAGAGTCTCTACATATGCTCTTACTTTAAAAGATCAATTGAAGAAATCAGATGCGGCACAAACCTGCTGTTATTGCCCGTAATTAAACTATCATGCTCTCTGATGCCTATTCCTGCTGCTTGCTGGCCTATTACCCAGCTTCCCAGCACCGCATATTTACCATCAAATTCAGGTAGTTCACAAAGATCCTGGTAGATATATCCTTCGGATCCGTATTCACCCGTTGTTTTTTCAATGGTCTGTCCTGCTCTTACTATTTCAATATTAGCACCTTCACGGGAAAGAATGGGTTTCTTGGCATAATCTATAAGATCGCCCTGATCGAAAAAGGATTTCAATAAATACGGATGATCAGGATAAAGGTGCCAGAGTATAGGTAGGATAGCCTTATTGGAAAGGATCATTCTCCAGGCGGGTTCAATCCACAAAGCTTTGTTCCGGTCTTCTATTATGTTTTTGCCAAATTGCTCCTGCACTATCCATTCATAAGGATATAATTTGAAAATGTTCCTTATCCGCTCATCTTCCATGTCAATGAATTCCTTAGTGTCTCCATCCCAACCTATATCATCAATAAAAATCAGCTTGGTATCAATGCCGGCCTGTATCGCGCAATCTCTAAGATATTCCGTTGTGGTAAGGTCTTCCAGACTTCTTTTAATACAGGTAAAGTGCAATGGTGCACTGTACAAATATTGTTTCAGATAGCCCCAATATTCTATCAGCTTTTCATGAATACTATTGAACTGATCTTTGCCTTTATCAAAATCCTGAAGCCAATACCATTGCACGATGCCGGCCTCATAAAGGCTTGTAGGTGTATCAGCATTAAATTCAAGAAGTTTCACTTCCCCATTTTTATATACCAGATCAAACCTGCCATAAATAGAAGGGTGGTCTTCATTCCAGCTTTTTTCAATTTGCGGAACAAACCATTCGGGAATATGAAACTTGTTATATTGTTTGGTATCAATTACAAACTGTACAGCATTCAGACACATCTCCCAAAGCTCTTGTGTTGCTTTTTCAATAAACAATATTTCGTCTATAGAAAAACTGTAGTAAGCACTTTCATCCCAATAGGGAACATTGGTAGAGTGGAAACCAAAGCCCAATTGTTCAACAGCTTTCTCCCAATTATTCCGGGGTGTTATTTTATTTCTTTTCATTGCAAATTTAAATATCAGGAAGAAACAGAACTGCCACGGCCAAAACCACCTCTTACAATAGAAGACTTGGTAGCATTGCGCCCTATATTGGAACTTTGGTGTATGCCCGAACTGTAGTATCCTGCGTGCCCATATTGACCTCGTGCATAACCTCTGTAAGGGCGAAAAGCGTAATACCACAACAAAGCGCTTCCTACTCCCACTCCATAATGATGGGTGCGGGTATAGGCAGCTGTGCTATCAGATCGCATATATACCTTGGGGCCACTCCAATCGTTTTCTGGTTTTTCTTTATGGCAGGATGCTAAAGCAGAGGTTATCAAAACCAATGTTATCGTTTTACTTTTTTTCATCGCTGCTTTTATTTTACCGTAATAAAAAATTCATAATCCTTCTTCACGCTCTTCGTTTCGGTACGGCCATCCTTATCTTCAACCTCTTCATTTACCATGCCTAAAGCGCTTAGTGTATCTGTCTTTACAATAGTTTTGGAAAGATTGCCTTTTACCCAAACTTTATGAGTAGTAGTCAGAATATCGAAGCTATCTGCATGTGTTACGGATAGAATAGTTTCAATAGAACCATCCTTATCAGGTTGCTGCACTACATCTTCATTTCTTTCTCCCTCTTCACAGCTGGAAAAAGCAAGGACTAACAACAGACCGTAAATAATCTTATACATGACTTGAAATTTTTGATTGGAAAATTAAATCAATTATAGTGATAAATAAAAAAACAGAGCGGAATCAATACTCCGCTCTGTTATATCTTTTACAATGTTTATACCCATTTCTGACTTACAATATACTCGGCTATTTGTACCGCATTGGTAGCAGCGCCTTTGCGAAGGTTATCCGCTACTATCCAGCCATTCAGCGTTTTTTCCTGTGAATGATCACGGCGAAGTCGGCCTACAAACACTTCGTCTTTTCCGAAAGCATTTAAGGGCATAGGATACAGATTATTTGCAGGATCATCCTGAACAATAATGCCGGGAGATTCTGCCAGAAGATTTCTTAATTCAGTAAGATCAAATTCTTTTTCAAATTCAATGTTCACACTTTCACTGTGCCCTCCCATTACCGGTACACGCACTGTTGTAGCTGATACTTTAATGGATTCATCGCCCATGATCTTCTGGGTTTCCAGTATCATTTTCATCTCTTCTTTTGTATAACCATTTTCCTGGAATGCATCAATGTGCGGAAGTACATTCAGATCAATAGCATGCGGATAAAACGGAGCCGCAGTTGTATTATTTCTTTCAGCAAGTAAATGATCAACACCTTTCTGTCCGCTACCGGTAACGCTCTGGTAAGTGCTTACTACTACACGTTTGATTTTGTATTTATCGTGCAACGGTTTTAATACTACTACCATTTGAATGGTGGAACAATTAGGATTGGCAATCACACGATCTTCTTTAGTTAAAGATGAAGCATTCACCTCTGGCACAATAAGTTTTTTATCAGGATGCATGCGCCATGCTGCAGAATTATCAATGACATAAGTACCTACTGCGGCAAAGGCTTCGGCCCATTCCAGCGATGTAGTGCCTCCTGCAGAAAATAAAGCAATATCGGGCCTCATGTCAACAGCATCCTGCAAGGTTACTACCGTGTGCTGCTTACCCTTGAAAGTTACCTGCTTACCCTTCGACTTTTCTGAAGCGACGGGAATCAGTTCCGTTACCGGAAAATTTCTTTCTTCAAGGGTACGTAACATGGTACTACCTACAAGGCCTGTTGCACCTACAACTGCTACTTTCATTGTGCTTTTTTAATTGTGGTTTTAACTGTTATTGAAATAATTTATTTTAAAAGACCTTACAGAACAAATTGTTCCTGTAAGGTCTTTAACGGATATAAAAGTAGGATAAAATCCCGAAATGGCCCTGAAAAACGATCTTCTATCCTCTCTCCTGCATCATTTCCTTTATATCTTCCATAATGCGTTTGGCGATATTGTTAGCCGTGGTTTCAGAGTTGCTTTCGGAATAAATACGGATAATAGGTTCTGTATTGGAAGTACGTAAATGAACCCAGTCTGTATCAAACTCAATCTTCAAGCCATCTTCTGTATTAATGGGTTGTTTGCTATATTTCTTTTGTATTTTTTCAAAGATGGATTTTACATCTACCTCTTCACCCAGCTCTATCTTATTTTTGGAGATAAAATAATCAGGATAAGTCCGGCGTAAAGCGCCGATACCTTTGCCGGATTTAGCCAGATGCGTAAGGAACAAACCTATTCCTACCAAAGCATCGCGGCCATAGTGTAATTGAGGATCAATAATACCGCCATTACCTTCACCACCAATTACGGCATTTACTTCCTTCATTTTGGTTACTACGTTTACCTCACCCACGGCACTGCCATAATATGTACCACCATGCTTTTCAGTCACATCACGTAATGCTCGCGTAGAGGAAAGATTGGAAACGGTGTTGCCTTTATTTTGGCTTAAAATGTAATCGGCTACAGCTACCAATGTATATTCTTCTCCGAAAGGAGTCCCGTCTTCACAAACGAAGCAAAGCCTGTCCACATCGGGATCTACAGCAATGCCCAGGTCTGCGTTTTTCTTAGCTACTTCATTGCAAAGCTCACGGATATTTTCAGGAAGCGGTTCGGGGTTATGTGCAAAATTGCCGGTAATTTCTTCATTCAATACTGTTACCTGTTCTACACCTAAAGCATTAAGCAATGCCGGTACAAATGTTGCTCCTGTTGAGTTTACAGCATCTACAATTACTTTATAATTCTTAGCTTTAATGGCTTCTGCATCAACCAGGGGATGCGCAAGGATCGCATCAATATGTTTTTGCATAAAGGAATCATCTTCAGTAACTGTGCCCAGTTTATTGATTTCTGCAAAAACAATATTATCCTGTTCAGCAAGTTCCAGCACTTTGGCGCCCAAAGCAGCGCTGATAAATTCCCCTTCGTGATTTAATAATTTTAAGGCATTCCATTCTTTAGGATTATGGCTCGCTGTAAGGATAATTCCACCTGCAGCTTTTTCCATTGTAACGGCCATTTCAACAGTAGGTGTTGTACTTAATCCAAGATCTATTACTTCAAAGCCAAGGCCCTGCAAAGTGGCAGTTACCAGGTTGCGCACCATAGCACCTGATATACGGCCATCACGGCCCACTACTATTTTGTTACCTGCTTTTTGCTCCAGAATAAGCGTACCATAAGCTGCTGTAAACTTCACCACATCTATAGGAGTAAGACCTTTGCCCGGGTTTCCACCAATAGTACCACGTATACCTGATATTGATTTAATTAATGCCATTGAATAATGTGTATTTTATGCGCTGCGAAATTACTGGAAATTCGCAGTAGAAAAATTATTTTAATACCAAATTAGCGTAGTTCTTTTAATATACTCTGTTTTGGAGTGTTTCCACATTCTTTCAGTCCTGTTTCGTCCTATTTGCGCAGTTCTTTGTTTACCTTTGCCTTCACTTCAACATGCTATGGCAGAACAAAAGGAATGGTTTGAAAACTGGTTCGACTCAAAATTTTATCCTATACTTTATGATAACAGGGATGTAGAGGAGGCAAGCCTTTTTGTGCATAACCTGGTACAATATTTAAAGCTTCCGGCGCACAGTAAAATTGCTGACATTGCTTGTGGTGAAGGCCGTTTTGCGGGTGAGCTTGCAGCATTAGGTCATGAAGTAGTAGGTTTCGATCTTTCGGAGCAGCGTATTGAGAAAGCCAAAGAACTGGAGCATGAACATCTGCATTTTTACGTGCACGATATGCGGTTCCCTTTCTACATCAACTACTTCGACTACACTTTTAACTTTTTTACCAGCTTCGGCTATTTTGATACGGCAAGAGACAATCACATGGCAGCTCATGCTTTTGCTTCCGCTTTAAAAAAAGGCGGAACACTCGTAATAGATTACTTTAACGAAAAGTATGTGGAGCAGGAATTGATTCCCGAAGAAACGATTGAAAAAGAGGGCATCAGGTTTGATATTAAAAGGGGCATCAGTTCAGGAAAAATAGTGAAACAGATAAATGTAATCGATAACGATGGCATTGAACATTATTACCAAGAAAGAGTTTCAGCCTTCGAACTGAAAGATTTCATTGCACTTTTCAAAGCTGAAGGAATGGAACTGGCCGAGCATTTTGGCGATTATGATCTTCATACTTTTGACGAAAAAGATTCACCCAGATTGATCATGATCTTCAGAAAATTATAAAGGAGCCATCGGCTCCTTTATTTATCAATAAACTATCCTGCGTCTCTGGGTTTATCTCTTTTTATACCAAAATTGAAATACCGCTTAAAAACCAATGACGTAAGCCAACCCAACAAAATACCCAACAAACCGCCGCCAGTAACATCTCCAGGATAATGCACGCCGACATATACTTGCGCATAACAAATAATACCTGCCCAAAGAAAGAAAAGCCAGGTCCACTTGCCCAAATATGGTTTTAGCGTAAAAAAGAAAAATGCTGCAAGTCCAAAATGATTGACCGCATGTGAAGACGTAAAGCTGCCACTTTGCGGGCAATAGCCAACCCTCAATTTCATTAAGCCAATAAGCCGTTCTTCATGACACGGCCTTATTCTTCCAAAAAAATCTTTGAGTACACTACTGCTCAACTGATCGGTAATGACAACTGTAAGCGCTCCAATAATAATATAAGGTATGGCTTTCCATTTAAATTTCAAGATCACGTAGATAAGCAGTGCGGCGTAAAGTGGGTACCAGGTACGTTGGTCTCGCATCAATGGCATAATAAAATCGCCAAAGGATCCGGTCCATTCCGTATTTATTTTCAGGAAAAAAGCTATATCCCAGTCTTTAAGCCGGGATAACAAACTACCTGATGCTGCCGTTAGAAATGTCATAAGCGGACAAAGTTACAATTGTGTATAGCTAAAGCCTATTTTTGCAACATTATTTTACTGAAAAATTATCTGGTTGAAACGATTTCTGATTCCTAAAAATATCCAATGGCTTTTGGGCTGCGGCATACTATTCCTTTGTCTTATGACTTTATTAAGGATAGTTTTTCTTAATGTTTTCACGCCACCATCAGGCAATTTGCCATTGCCATATACACATGCATTCCTTATGGGACTTCGTTTTGATGGGCGCGTAATCGCTGTGGTCTGCCTTATCTTATTTCTTGCAGGACTGGTGCCGGCGCTAAATGCCTTTCGTTCCAAATCCGGCAAGCGGGTTGCATTTATGGTATGGATACTCTTTATTCTCATAGCAGGCATTTTCTACGCCGTAGATTTTGCCAATTATGCATACCTCAATGAACGGCTAAATGCGGGTTTGCTCAATTATGTATCAGATGCCAAAACATCGGCCCACATGATGTGGGAAACTTACCCGGTAATAAAAATTTTGTTGTCCATAACCATTGCTTTATTCCTTGTACTTTTTGTGATCAGGCTATTGTTCAAAAGAATGATGAATAGAGAAGGGATAGCTAATAAAAAAAGTAAGACTGTTTACGGTGTCATGTTCTTCCTGCTATTGGCATTTCTCATCTTTGGCAGAATAGGTCAATACCCTTTACGCTGGAGCGATGCGTTTACTTTGGGAAATGATTATGCATCTAACGTATCGCTCAATCCTTTTCAATCTTTTTTCAGTTCGCTGCAATTCCGCAAGGCCACTTATGAAATAGGTAAAGTAAAAAAAGCCTATCCTTTAATGGTGGAATACCTGGGTATAGTCAATCCTGACAGCAATAAATTAAATTACACCAGGATAGTAAAACCGGATACAGTTCTGGCCAAACAACCCAATGTTGTTATCGTAATTTGCGAATCGTTCAGCGCTTATAAAAGTTCGATGTATGGCAATCCGCTTAATACTACGCCTTACTTTGCAGAGCTATGCCGGGAAGGCATTTTCTTTGATCGTTGCTTTACCCCAAGCTATGGTACTGCCCGTGGAGTTTGGACTACCATTACAGGTATACCGGATGTAACCTTAGCCAAGACTTCCAGTAGAAACCCATCGGCTGTAAATCAGCATACCATTATGAATGATTTTGGTGGCTACGAGAAATTTTACATGATAGGAGGTAGTCTTAGCTGGGCCAATATCAGGGGCATTCTTACCAACAATATTCAGGACCTGCACATTTATGAACAAGATGACTATGATGCTGCTAAAATAGATGTATGGGGCGTAAGTGATAAAAATCTTTTGCTATCTGCAAACAAAATACTGGCGAAACAACAAAAGCCATTTATTGCCGTAGTACAGACAGCCGACAATCATAGGCCATATACCATTCCTGATGAAGACAAACAGGAATTTAAAATATTGAATCCTCCACAGGATAGCCTCGAACATCATGGCTTTGAGTCAGCCGATGAGTACAATGCTTTCCGCTATACCGATTTTTGTTATCGCAAATTTATGGAAGCAGCTAAAAAGGAGGCCTACTTCAACAATACTATTTTTGTCTTTATAGGAGATCATGGCATTGGCGGTGATGCAGGTAACATGTTCCCCAAAGCATGGACACAGGAACTTACCAGCATGCATGTGCCGTTATTGTTTTATGCTCCTAAACTCTTTAGCCATCAGCAATACAGCTTTCCTGTTACACAGTGTGATGTATTGCCAACAGTAGCTGGCTTATGTAAAATTGCTTATACCAATACAACGCTTGGCCGGGATATATTGAGTTCTGCTATACAACAGAATCCTGCCGTACAGGCCGCTTTCATTTACAATCCCGATAAGCGCAGGATAGGCATAGTGAAAGATTCTGTCTTTTATAGTTATGGTATAAATGGTAAGATGAATGAACAAGCCTGGAGTATTACCAATAATATGATACCGCAATTGAGCCCGGCAGAAAAAGATAAGTATTTCGATATTACAGAAGCTTATTATCAAACGGCCCGGTATATGTTACTCAACAATAAACTGAAAGCAAAACCGGTTCTTTCACAGTAAAAAGTAAGGCATTATAATACTTTACAGAAAAACAGCGAAGCCTAAGCTTCGCTGTTTTTCTGTCTGGGGAAATGAGTTTGGTTGATAATTCCTTAACCTTTTGGTGAGATTGGCTTAACATGGTACGGCTATTTTCGTGGCCTTAATCTAATATAAAAGCCAATATCAGCATGAGTGTAAAAAAACATTACTTTTTAGTTCTCTTAATAGTCCTTACTTCCGCCGGAAAGCTCCAGGCACAACAATTGATACATTATTGGAACTTTAATTCCAATTCATCGCAAGTTAGTTTATTAACACCGTCACAGTCCCTGGTTGCAGGAGCAAGTATCACGCATATTGCAGGTGGCACCAGCATTATTGATTTTGCCGGTGGCACAGGTCAGAACTTCAACGTAGCCAATCTCAATGCCCGTAATGGAGATGCCTCAGGGACACACCTGAGATTTAATAATCCAATAGGTGGTGAGCTCGTATTTGCATTGCCTACTACAGGCTTTCAGGATGCAATAGTAAAGTTTGCCACACGCCGCTCTGGCTCCGGAGCAGGAGCGCAATACTGGTCATATACTACTGATGGTGCCACCTTTATACCTTTTGATACTATTGCCCCGGCAGATGGGGACCCGGCCTTGGAAACGCTGGATTTCGCCGCAATTGCTGCTACGGATAACAATGCTGATTTTAAGCTTAAAGTAAGTTTTGCAGCAGGTACGGGCGGTACGGTAGGCAATAACCGTTTCGATAATTTTACCCTTGATGCGACCCAGCTGGGAGGCCAGGATGTCACTGCCCCGGTCGCTGTTTTGATCCCCGCCAATCTGCAACAAAATGTAGCTGTTACCGTAAACCCTACTATCACATTTAATGAACCGGTAAGGCTAATCAACAACAATGCAATAGACAATACTAATGCAGCCTCATTGGTAGAGCTAAGACTGAATGATGCAAGTGGTGCGATTGTACCTTTTACTGCTACCTATGCCAACCAGGTATTGACTTTGACGCCAAACGCTTCATTAAGTAATAACCAGCAGTATTACCTTGCGCTATTGGGCAATGCTGTAGAAGATTTTAGTAATAATTCCATTGCCACAGCACAGTCTATACAATTTACAACCATTTCCCTTCAAACACAATTCAGCGCAGGCGATATGGCCATTGTAGCTTATCGTATGAATGCAACAGCAACAGAAGATGAAATTGCATTACTGACATTTGTAGATATTACACCCGGTACTTTCATAAACCTTACCGACGCTAAATATACTACTAACGCTGTTCCTCAATGTGCAGGCGGCATAGTATGGACAGCACCGGCAAATGATTGTATCAGTGCAGGCAGTGTGATCAAAATACAGACAAGTGCTCTTGTTGCCAACAGAGGTACGGTAACCGGTTCGGGCTTTGGACTGAGTTCAGGTGGCGATCAGGTGATCGTATATGCTGGTACAGCTTCCAGTCCTGACTACATTACTGCTCTTACTTCCAACAGCTGGGCGGCAACCAACACTAGCTGCAGTGGCAGTAACTCCATGATTCCTGCAGGCTTGGTTGATGGGATAAGCGCATTAAACACCAGCACGGCACCAGGCAACGTATCCGGAAATGCTGTAAATGCATATTACAATGGAACACAAACCGGAACAACAGCTGCACTGAAAACTGCTATTTTAAGCCCTGCCAATTGGACCGCTGTAGATGGCGGAACTGTGCCTCAAACATGGCCGGCATTTAACTTCCCTTCCCCGCCATTGGTTATTGGCGCAACAGTTATCAGCAACAATAGCATCAGGTTAGTATTCAACAACGATCTGAATACTGCAAGTGCAACCAATGTAAGCAACTACACCGGTATTACTGGTTTGTCATCTGCAACCGTTACCAACAATGGTGCAGCAGCAGATACTGTTACTTTAATTTTTACAGCGCCATTTGCCAGCGCCAGTACTTACGATCTTACTGTAAATAGTGTAGTCGATGCTGCTAATATAGCTATGGCCTGTGCATACCATTTCAATTTCACTTACAACACACAGATTTCTTTAGCTTCTAATTTTATAGTTACTGAAGAAAATGCAGGAACTTATAACCTCAATATAAACATTACCAACCCTGCGGCCGGATCTGTAGATCTTGTAGTGTTAACTGCGCCTTACAGTACAGCGAATGCAAGTGATTTTACCCTTACTTCACAGACCCTGACCCTTACAGGTAGTTCGAATACAGTATCCGTAGCTATCCCAATTATTGATGATGCCAGTCCAGAGCAGACTGCTGAATACTTTACTATTGCTTTACGTAACCCTGCAGGCTGCAGTATTACAGGTGATACAATGGCTACTATCTACATCAGGGATAATGACAGAAATGCACCTGTGCCAACTCAGGATATTGAGTTGCAATACGTAGGCAGCTTCGATCCGTCTGGAAGCAATAACAGTACTTGCGAAGTTGTGGTTTATGATTCTGTAACTAAAAGATTATTGACGAGCAGTGCTATTACCGGCAAGTTGGATATCATTGATTTTAATAACCCACTCGCACCTACTGTTGTTCAATCTGTTGATATTAACCCATACGGTGGTATTACCAGTGTGACTGTACACAAAAGTATTATAGCTGTAGCTTCACCCAATGCAAATGAGCAACTGGATGGCTCTGTGTTATTTTTTGACATGAATGGCACATTATTAAAACAGGTTACCGTAGGTGCTCTGCCGGATATGATCACTTTCACAGCAGATGGTACAAAAGTGCTTACTGCAAATGAAGGACAGCCAAGCACAGATTATACTGTAGATCCGGAAGGCTCGGTAAGTATTATTGACGTGAGCGGTGGTATTGCCGGTCTTACACAAGGTAATGTTACCACACTTGATTTTACAGCTTTCAACGCACAGGAAGCAACATTAATGGCCAGCGGTGTAAGGAAAACAAAGTTGACCAGCACACTGTCTCAGGATCTTGAGCCTGAATATATCGGTATTCATAAAAACGGACTTAAAGCGTGGGTAACTTTGCAGGAGAATAATGCTATAGCAGAAATAGACCTGCAGGCAAAAGTGATTACCGGTATATGGGCATTGGGCACTAAGGACTTTAATGCGGCGGGTAAAGGCTTTGATGCCAGTGATAATAACAATGAAATATTAATAGCCAACTGGCCGGTTAAATCCTATTACATTCCCGATGCGGTGGCTGCTTATAGTGTAGGTAATACAAATTACCTGGTAACGGCCAACGAAGGCGATGAGAAGGAATACGCCACACTTGAAGAACGTGTAGCGGTAAGCGATGCTTCATACGTATTGGACTCAGCATCATTTCCAAATGCTGCATGGCTTAAAAAGAGTTATAACCTGGGCAGAATGCGTGTTACCAATCTGAATGGTGATACAGATGGTGATGGCGATTTTGACGAAATATACTGTGTGGGCAGCCGTTCATTTTCTATCTTCAATGCCGATACCAAAGCATTGGTTTACGATAGCGGCGATGATTTTGAGTTATTCACTTCCAAAACGCCATCTATTGCTCCGTTGTTCAATTCTGACCATGAAGATAATTCGCGTAAATCGCGCAGCCGCGCAAAGGGCCCTGAGCCCGAAGGCGTAACTATAGCAACTATTTCCGAAAAACAGTACGCTTTTATCTCTCTTGAAAGAGTAGGTGGCGTAATGGTATATGATGTTACAGATCCCGCTAATGTGAAATTTGTTGATTATAAAAACAGCAGGAGTGTATCAGCCTATACAGGCGATCATGGCCCGGAAGGATTAATATACATACCGGCAGCAGCTACGGCAACAGCCAAAAATTATGTGGTGGTTGCCAATGAAATCAGTGGAACGCTTTCCATATTTGAAGTAAATGATAACAATGAAGAACCCAATGGTATCAATACTCCTGACCATAAGAAGGTAACGTTTAACCTATTCCCAAATCCTTCTGCTCAGGTGGTTTATTTCAACAGAATGGCCGATGTGGAAGTAGTAGATGTGTTGGGGAAAGTAGTATTTAAAGGAGCAAAACAGCTGACCTTAAGAGTAGATGAATATCCTTCTGGTATTTATTTTGTACATACTGCTGATGGTGCTGTTGCCAGGTTGGTTGTTACACATTAATTTATAGAAAAAATAAAACGGACACCATTATTCCCAGTTAGATACAATGCCCGGACTATACTCCGGGCATTGTTATTTTCATTCGTTATTATTTTCCATGCAGATACTTTTTTCTATAATCTTATCTTCGTTGCATGAACTATCATTTCATAGCTATAGAAGGAAACATAGGTGTTGGGAAAACCACGCTGGCGCAGAAGTTGGCGGGACATTACCGTACCAGGCTCATCTTGGAGGAGTTTACCGACAACCCTTTTTTGCCTAAATTCTACATAAATAAAGAACGTTATGCCTTTCCGCTTGAACTTTCTTTCCTGGCCGATAGGTACGAACAACTGAAGGATACCCTGCTCAATCCCACACTAAACGAAGAACTCATTATTGCCGATTATACCATTACCAAAAGCCTGCTTTTCGCCCGTAATAATCTTAATGATGATGAATATGACTTGTTTATAAAAATGGCAGCCATCATGAATACCACGCTTCCTAAACCAGATTTATTAATTTATCTTCATGCACCGATAGATAAATTGCAGCAGCAGATACAGCAACGCGGAAGGCCTTACGAACTGAATATTGAAGATGCTTACCTCGAAGAAATATCGCTGGCCTACGGGCAATACCTCGATCAGGAAGAGCTGAAAGTATTGATGATAGACGCCGCTGCAATAGATATTAACCGGGTTGATCATTTTGAACTCCTGATCCGTTTCCTGGAATCGGACAGCGGACCCGGTACACATACGTTGAGTAACTAAACAGAGATCTATGTTCGTCATTGCCTTGTATAATCTTAAAGGTGGAGTAGGTAAAACTGCTTCCTGTGTCAATTTTGCACACCTTGCTGCTTCAGATGGTTTTCGCACGTTACTGTGGGATCTTGATCCGCAAGGGGCTGCCGGGTACTATTATCATACAGAGTCTAAAACCAAAAGCGGTATTCGTAAGCTGTTGGAAAAGGACCTTACCCTCGATGAGCTGATTCAGTTTACCAACTATGAATACCTCGACGTAATTCCTGCAGATAATTCTTCACGTAAGCTGGATATATTATTGGATGAACAAAAAGGCTCCAAAAAGCAGATCCGCCAAATGTTGAAACAAGCAAAGAACAACTATGACTTTGTGTTTATAGATTGTCCCCCGGGCTTCTCTGTTCTTGCCGACAATATTTTCGAAGCAGCAGATGCCATCTTACTGCCCACCATTCCCACCACACTTTCAGTACGCACTTACGAAATTGTAAAAGAATATTTTGAAGATAAAGATCTGGCACTGGAAAAACTGATGTGTTTCTTTACCATGGTCGATTCCAGGAAAAACCTGCATACAGAAGTCATGGAAACCCTCGGTGCCGACCAACGGTTTTTTGAGCATTACATTCCCTACTTATCAGAAGTAGAAAAGATGGGTGTACATCAGGCGCCGGTTACTGCATTCGCGCCTTCAAGCCGCGCAGCACAATGCTACCGTGACCTCTGGACCGAGATTAAAGAAGGAGTACTGTAGTTTTTATTTCTAGCAGTAACGCAGCGATTTAAGATGTGATTTTATTGTCTTTATTCTCGCAGCGTCGCAGCGAGAATGAAAATCATACAGATATACGTTTGGGTATTTAACTATAATACGGAACAATCATCCAGTAAACCACCACGCCAGTTACAGCAATGTAAAACCACAATGGCCAGGTATAACGTGCCAGCTTTTTGTGGCGCGCATACTCACCGGTCAACGCACGATATGCAGTGAATAATATAAAAGGAAGAATAACTGCAGCCAGTATAATGTGCGTAATCAGGATAAAGTAATACACATAACGGACACTGCCAACTGCCGCTTTTTCAATATCAGTAAGGATTCCATCATGATTGGCGTCACCAAACAAACTATCTCCGGCGAAAAGATGATGTCCAATATAGAATACCAGGAACAGCACTGAAAGGACAATAGCTATCAGCATAATATTCTTATGTAAAATGTACTTGCGCTGCTTTACTGCGACCAGTCCGGCTACCAGCAAAATGGCTACAGCAGAGTTAATCACAGAGTTGATAAAGGCAAATACATGTACGTTAAAATCAAAGGGGAATCTGGGAGGTGGTATTCTGCTTAGCGAGGCTACCACCAGGAATATAATCAAAGACACAATAGTAATGAGCCAATTTGCTCTCTTTTCATTCTTTTTAAAAGAAGGGGAAGGAATCATTTTATCAGAATTTGATATTTTATTTTTAGTTAGGTTACTCACACTTGTCACGTTGAGCTTGTCGAAATATACAGATATCTAAGCCTGCTGTATTATCCTTCGACAAGCTCAGGATGACAAACTATCTACCTTTTTTACGTTTTTCTACATTGAGGATATAGATGTCATCGGCTACTTTTTTAGTTTCGGCTTTGTCCATACCATTAAAATATCCTCTTATGTTCCTGGCCGTATCTACCAATACCATTTGTACCGAATGATCGAATGCGCCATCATTGGCATCAGAAGGTTGCAAGGTTAATCCCAATTCGTTTTGAGCGTAGTCAAATATCGTTTTGCTATCGCCGGTAAGAAACCACCAACGGTCATGATCTGCATTAAACCGATCGGCATAAGCCCGCAATGCCTGAACTGTATCCCGCTTTGGATCTACCGAGATAGATATAAATTGTACCAGTTCCGGGTTCTTTTTGATATAAGCCTTTTGTATATCTTTCATATTGGCACTAAGTCTTGGACACACGGTAGGGCAAGTAGTAAAGATAAAATTGATCACCAATATTTTTCCCTTCAGGTCTTTGTTGAGACTTACTTTTTGTCCCAGTTGATTAGTGAGCGTAAGTTCTTTCAGCTTATGAAAAGTAGTATCATAAGTGGTTTTGCCATCTTTAATAATCCTGGTAATCTTATCCGGACGGTAATAAGCCGGTATTTTCAACTTACCATCAGAGAATTGCCTGGTGATGAAAAAAAAAGATAGCGGGACCACTATGGCCACCGCTATTCCTATAAGATACTTAATTGTCTTCTTAACTTGCATTGTTATGCTTTATACTATTCTATCCAATCGCACCCTTTTCCTATTCATTACCACTTCTTGGGCTGCTCGGTTTTGGTATGCGCCTGAGTGTTGTTCATGCGTAACCAAAAGTCACCATCTGCAAGGAAGGCAATAATAAACCAGATGAATAAGCACAATGGAATAACAACTGCCATAACAAAGTTCTTTTTCTCATCTCCAAGGTGCATAAATACCCTTACGATCATCGCTGCTTTGAACACAGTAAGCCCCAGGAAGTAAAATGCTAAAAATACTTTACTGATGGTGCCTTTGTGGTGTGCATACAAACCTACTGCAACTTCTGCAAGCGTAATTACCGTAAGCCACAAAGTAATTTTTAAAATTCTTTTAACCTGAGCTTTGCTTTCTGC
Organism: Taibaiella sp.; assembly: GCA_041660405.1. Classification (GTDB taxonomy): domain Bacteria; phylum Bacteroidota; class Bacteroidia; order Chitinophagales; family Chitinophagaceae; genus Taibaiella. Next base: position 92,398 of record JBAZWL010000003.1, read on the forward strand.
CGATTTTACATCATGATGATGATTCATTACGCCGGAATATAAAGCAGATTGGTCGCCTTCGTAAAGATGCTGTATGTTGTCGCTGTTATGATGTGCAGACATGGTATAAATTCTTTTAATGATTTTAATAATATTTTCGGAACAAAGTATTGCTGCTGATTACAACAGGTAGAAACAGGTGAATACGAATACCCATACCAGATCTACAAAGTGCCAGTACAGACCTACTTTTTCCACCATTTCGTAGTGGCCGCGGCGTTCATAAGTTCCGTTCACCGTATTTACAAGTATCATTACATTTAATACTACACCGGATAATACGTGCATACCGTGGAAACCGGTAATGGTAAAGAAGAAATTAAAGAAGCTTGTAGTAGCATCAACTCCTTCCTGAATAGTCATGGCCGCAAATACCTTAGGATTATAGAAATGCTGAAGATCTTTTAAAGAAGTAGTAGCCGGATCTGCAAAGCTTCCCCACCATGCTTTCTCGCCATGTAAGTGTACCCACTCCCAACACTGGCAGCTTAAGAACGCAATACCACCAATGATAGTCCATAGCAACCATTTGATCACTGCTTTTTTGTCTTTATAATGTCCTGCATGTACAGCAAGCACCATAGTTACAGAACTGATGATCAAAATAAAGGTCATCAAACTCACAAACATCAATGGCATATTAGCCTCACCAAAACCAGGGAAAGATTTGAACACGTGGTTGGAATCAGGCCATACGTTACTGAAAAAACGCTTGGTTCCGTAACTGATCAGTAATGCACCAAAAGTAAGGGCATCTGATAGCAGAAAGAACCACATCATTACTTTACCATAACTCAGGTTGAAGGGTGAACGTCCGCCGTCCCACTTGTTGATCTCCGCTGTAGCTGTAGTAGCTTGTGTCATAAAACTGTAAAATTTTTTAATAACTCAAAAGACGCTGCAAGTTAGTGTTTGTTGTTTATTATTAAAAGCAACGTGTCAATATTTTTTCAAAATAAGCGCTTCCAGGGCTTGATATCAAAGGTTTTATTATCTGTTCATTAGGAAAAAGATAAAGAGATAGATCCAGAGAATATCAACAAAATGCCAATAAGTACTTACAATTTCCAAAGCAGTAGTACTATAGGTTTTAACCTTACGGCTATAGGTCTGCAGGAAAAGAATCAGCAATGCAGCTACACCGCCAATAATATGGAGCGCATGTACCAATACAATTACAATAAGGTATTGAAAGGCTACATTGTTGGCCCATTTCATTTGTTGAAAAAGTTCTTTGAACCCAATGTACTGTAACACAGTGAACGCGATACCTAATATAAAGGTGAGCGTAACCATATTACGATGCAGTATCATTTTTCTTTGCTTGAAGCTGCGTAAAGCCAGCATTAAGGTAGCGCTGCTTATTAAAATAACTACAGTCGAAATATAAAATTCTACCGGAAGTTTGAAGGTTTCCCAATTGCCTTGCGATTTGCGTACAATATATCCGCTGGTAAGGCCGCCAAACATCATAATGATGCTGCCGATCGCAATCCACATGGCAAACTTCTTCGGATGTATCTTTCTTCTTTGGGTGCTTTCTTTAGCCGTCATTATATCCTGCATATTATGCTTGATTGAAGATTTTTGACCTTACATTTTATCTATCAGTAAAGCCAGCAATACTGTTGGTAAATATAGGAACGATGAATACATCAGCCTTTTGGCCGACTTGCGATCATTCTTAATATAAAAAATAAAAGAAGTGAAGGTGTATAGTAATGCAGCACCTATGGATATCCACATGCCGGTAATGCCGCTTAACCCAAGCTGGTAGGGTAGCATGGCTAAAGGTATAAGGGTAAGACTGTAAAAAATACATTGCAAACCAGTAAATGAAGTTTTACCTTCCTTGGAAGGCAACATACGGATGCCGGCTTTTAAATAATCTTCATAGCCTACCCAGGCAATAGCCCAGAAATGGGGGAACTGCCAGAAAAACTGTATCAGAAATAATGCCCATCCACCAAGACCAAGACTTCCGGTAGCGGCTACCCAGCCAATAAGCGGGGGAAGTGCTCCAGGAATAGCACCTATAAAAGTAGCGATCGGATGGATCTTCTTCATAGGGGTGTAAGCAAAACCGTAAAGTAATAGAGAAAGTAAGCTGAGCATAGCAGCAGCCACATTAAAATAATAAGCTAACAAGCCAACGCCCGCTACTGCAGAAACAATACAAAGTGTCCAGGCTTCAGCCACGCCCATACGTTCATCGGGCAAGGGGCGTACCATAGTTCTTTTCATGAGCCTGTCGCTGTAACGCTCCAATATCTGATTGATAATATTGGCACCATTGGTTACCAGCATACCGCCAATAAACAGGATGATGACATTTTTCCAGATAAATGGAATGCCGGGAACAATAAGATACCCTACTACACTGGAGAATACTACCATGAAACTCAAATTGGGTTTCATCAATTGTGAATAGTCGCGTATTTTGGCAACTACAGTAGCGTATTCTTTTACTTTTATTGGCTCTTCCCGAAGCATGGAATGAATTGAATATTGTAATGGAACGGTGGAATCGGATCGCAAAGGTAAAAGTTTTACCGTTTTTTTACAGAAGAAATTTAAATTAGCCTTACGGCTTGATTTAGATCATGTTTTTGGAGATTATTTTCGACAGTTATATGGTAAAATAAACGACATGAAAAAAGCGGGAGAAAATATCTCCCGCCTGTATTGCAGTTTAGGCTTAGTTCCGCTATGGCCAACGTTCATTATAACACCTACACCGCAAAACTCTCTCCGCATGCACAAGTACGACTGGCATTTGGATTTATAAAATGAAAACCTTTTCCATTAAGGCCTGCTGTAAATTCCAAAGTAGTATCACAAAGATAAAGAAAACTTTTGATATCCGTAACCAATTTTATACCCTTGTCTTCGAATACCTGGTCCCCTTTCTGAGGCTCATTGTCAAAGTCAAGTTTATACGAAAGTCCGGAGCAACCGCCCCCAACCACACTCACACGGAGAAAATAATCCGGCCCGAGATGCTCTTCCTCATGTATTTGCAATACCCTTTCTTTGGCCTTATCCGTAATATATATCATAATTCAATAATTTATCTTATGTTTTAATGTGGTTAACATAAGTGTAAACTACTTTTCGCGGGCAAAGTTAAATTTTATTTAAAACTTCACCTAAAAAAAGTAAGTACTAACTTATGCTCCTTGTTTTAGAACTGCTTCTGTAATTTTTATTATTGCAAAATCAACTTCTAAATCTGTCGTAAATTTTCCAAGGCTTAATCTTACAGAACCCTTAATGCGCTCATCTTCAAGACCCATAGCTTGCAATACATGCGATGGCTCTTTAGAAGCAGATGTACAGGCCGACCCCACAGAAAAAGCAATTTCACTATTTAACAAACTCACCAGCCGTTCTGCTTTTATCCTTTCAAAGGAAATATTGCTGACATGTGTCATCCTATTTTGCACATTTCCATTTACTCTTGAACCATCAATCTGCAATAATGCCTGTTCCAATTTATTTCTTAAAATGCCCAATCGTTTTGCCTCCGCATCCATGTGCAATATATTGATCTCTGCTGCTTTGCCTAAGCCAACTATTGCCGGAACGTTAAGTGTACCGCTTCTGTATCCGCGCTCATGTCCACCTCCGTCAATCTGGGCCATCAGCCGCACTCTCGGATCTTTTCTTCTGATATAAAGAGCACCCACACCTTTGGGGCCATAAAACTTATGTGCACTTAAGGCCAGTATGTCAATATTTTCTTCCTGGACATCTATCTTAACTTTGCCTGCAGCTTGCGTAGCATCTGTAAAAAAAAGAACTTTATGTTGACGCGCAATTGCTCCAATCTGTTTCACCGGTTGTATTACGCCCGTTTCATTATTCGCATACATTACAGCAATCAAAATAGTATCTAGCCTGATTGCTTTTTGTAATGCTTCAATATCTATCAACCCATCAGAGCCTACATTTAAATAAGTAATTTCAGCTCCCTGCCTTTCCAGATGTTTGCAGGTATCCAATACCGCTTTATGTTCTGTGGCGCAGGTAATGATGTGTTTCCCTTTTGCCGCATACATTTCAAAGACACCTTTCAACGCCAGGTTACATCCTTCAGTACTACCCGAAGTAAAAATAACCTCTTGGGGCGTAGCGTTGACCAACAACGCAATCTGCTTCCTGGCCTGCTCTACAGCTTCATCAGCTATCCATCCGTATGGATGAGTTTTGGATGCAGCATTCCCAAATTTCTGCGTGAAATAAGGTAGCATAGCCTCCACAACTTCCGGATCACAAGGGGTAGTAGCGTTATAGTCTAAATATATCATGGAATGTATAAAAGATAAATTCGGATAGAAATTAATCCGGGCATAACATTCCCTTCAAAGTTTGCTTTCAGGCAAAATTAGCTTTATTGTTTTACTTTCGCTTTTCTGTAATCATTGCCTGTATTGATTTTTGTATCTATAAAAACTATTAGAAAGTATGAAGAAAGTAGAGCATATTGGAATAGCGGTAAATAACCTGGAAATATCTGTGCCTTTATTTGAAAAATTGTTGGATACAATTTGCTATAAAAAAGAAACAGTGGAAAGTGAAGGCGTGAATACAGCCTTTTTTCAAAAGGGTGAAACCAAGATAGAACTACTCGAAGCTACTAAAGAGGAAAGCCCTATTGCGAAGTTCATTGATAAGAAAGGAGAAGGTATGCATCATATTGCCTTTGATGTTGAAGATATTGAAGCCGAAATGAAAAGGCTTAAGAATGAAGGTTTTATATTGTTGAATGATAAACCAAAACACGGCGCTGATAATAAACTCGTGTGTTTCCTGCATCCTAAAGGTACCAATGGTGTATTGATTGAACTTTGCCAGGAGATCAGGTAATTACAGATATCTGATTTTAAATTTTGAATGATTAATATTTAGGATGATCGCATCGATGTGTTTCCCTTACTTTTGCGCTCCCGAAAATTAAATAGTATGCCTCCCAATACGCCTCCAAGAACAGTGCCGGTAGCCACATTGGTGCTTTGCCCGGAAGAGATATTTAATCATAACAGCATTTTTAATTCCCTGCATATCCGCTCGGGCAGCAGTGTACCTTTTGAAATGTTTCCGTTGGATGAAGTGCAGATCGAACGTTATTTTAGTAAGTATTCTCCTGAAGGTAAAAAGATACTGTCCCGATTCAATGATGATGATATTGCTTTTGAAGTAAGCCAACTGAAAAAGAGGCATGCAAAAGAAAAATCCGGGATCCCACTTGAAAAATTCCTGGACAAAACAGTGGTTCGTTACATACAGGAAATACTAAGTAATCTCTTGCATGAAGTACATGATCTTAGAACTTATCATCGCGTAAAAAATCCGCAGACAGGAAATTACCTGATATCTAAGTGCAATATTCTGAAAGATGTGCCTGAACTCACTTTTGAAGTGAAAAAGAATAATGATGGCGGGTTATATGTGGAGCCGGTAGTCAATTGTGGTGGGCTGGTTTATAATTTGAATGAACTCAAACGATATAAGTTTTTAATTGAAACAGAGGGTAATTATTACACACTACGCTCTGCAGATCATCTTACACTGGAATGGCTGGAACTTAGTCAGCCACAACAATTCAGCTATAATGAAGTATTGTTTTCGCAACGTATAGTTCAGAAGCTGGAAGAAACACATAAAGTAAACAGGAACGATCTTTTTACAAAAAAAGAGATTAATACCTTGCCGGTAAACTGTGTTTATCTAAGTGAGATCAGCGATTCGATGCTCATGTTTACACCCCGTTGGAAATATGATGGCATTATTGTGGAAGGGATTTGGAAAGAAAAGCATGAGACCATCAGGAACGGCGAGGCTTACAGCATTTTAAGGAATAAAGAGGCAGAAGAGCAATTTACTGCTTACCTGCAATCCCTGCATCCCAATTTCGCAAAGCAAAGCAATAAATTTTTCTACCTGACCTTTGCTGATGCCAAAAAGAAACAATGGTTCCTGAAGGCCTACCATGGCCTGATAGAGCAGGATTCAGAAATGATAGGATTGGAAATGTTACGTCATTTCCGATATTCTGCACATTCACCTGCCACCGAAATGCGTATTCTGAAACAGGAAGAAGAAACCCTTACACTTAGTTTGACTATACACTTCGATAAAGAATCTATTTCTTTGCCTGAACTTCAAAAACTGTTAATTGCCGGGCAGAACTCTATTCTGCTGAAAGATAGTACCATAGGCATTTTTAACGATGAATGGGTGGCTCAATATACTCCGATCATCAAGCATGGTAAGATATCAAAAGGCGAAATAACCATTCCTCAATGGATCATGCTTAGCCTGGAAAAAGGTGCGGCTAAAGAAGTGTTGGAGCCTTCCATCAATGAAGAATGGTTGAAAAGCTGGTTGCTTTGGCAAGATGAGCAACAGATTGTGTATCCCGTGCCGGGAACCGTTCAGGCTACTTTACGCCCTTATCAACACAAAGGTTTTGAATGGCTGGCTTTACTGTCAGAGATTGGCGCAGGCGCTTGCCTGGCCGATGATATGGGATTGGGAAAAACATTGCAAACTATCACATTCTTAAGTTGGAGACAACAACGAAATTCGGAAGCAAGGCATATTATAGCGTGCCCTGCATCGTTAATTTACAACTGGAAACAGGAGTTGGACAAGTTTGCCCCACAGCTTAAAACGCTTATCTACAATGGTTTTCAGCGTAGTGTGGAAGACTTTTTTAATACAGGTTGCCAGGTGCTTATCTGTAGTTATGGAACTTTGCGTAGCGATATTGAGAAACTCAACATCATACCCTGGGACGTAGCTGTAGTAGATGAAAGCCAGAATATTAAAAATGTGCAGGCACAAATAACCCGTGCCGCTGTTCAGCTGAACGCCAGGGCACGCGTGGCTTTGAGTGGTACTCCTATTATGAACAATACCTTTGACCTGTATGCACAATTGAATTTCCTGTTGCCCGGAATGTTTGGCGGACAAGAATTCTTCCGGAAAGAATATGCCAATCCTATTGACCGCGATGGTGATAAGGAAAAAATAAAAGCTTTGCAACAAATGACAGCACCATTTGTGCTTCGCCGCACTAAAGAGCAGGTAGCTACTGATCTTCCCGAAAAAACAGAAAGTGTATTATGGTGTGAGATGGGAGCGGCTCAAATGGAAGTATACAACAAAGTAAAACACCAGATCAGGGACAGCATTTTCCTGGATATTAAAACAGGTGGCTTTGAGAAGAACAAACTTAATATTCTGCAAGGGATATTAAAGCTGCGCCAGGTGTGCGGTTCACCACAATTACTCGCAGAGAATAAGGATTGTGAAGAAGCAATAAAAATTGATGTATTGATGGAGGAATTGCAAAATCTGAAGCAAAACAAGACTCTTGTTTTTTCGCAATTCAAAGGCATGTTGCACCTTATAGCAGCTCAATGCAAAGCATTAAACATAAGCTATTTTCATTTTGATGGTGATACACCCATTGCTGAAAGGCAGGCCATGGTAAGCCGTTTCCAGGAAAGTGATGATACAACAAGAGTATTTTTGATTAGTCTTAAAAGCGGCAACGCAGGACTTAACCTTACTGCTGCAGATTACGTATTCCTGGTAGATCCATGGTGGAATACTGCGGTTCAGCAGCAAGCCATAGATCGCACGCATCGTATAGGACAGACCAAAAGCGTTTTTGCCTATAAGATGATCTGTAAGGATACTATTGAAGAAAGAATTATAGAATTGCAGCAAAAGAAAAAAACATTATCAGAAGAGCTGATCAGTGCCGAAGAAGGTTTTGTAAAGAACCTGAGCGAAGAAGATGTAGTGTATCTGTTCGGATAAGAAATAAGAACAAACGTAATAGCCTGCTGATATCAGCAGGCTATTACGTTTTGGGCTGTCTTAGCTTGTTCTGGTTTCTACATCAATATGCCTATTCCCGGCCTTTGCAGCAAGCTTATTAAGCCATCTTCATAACTAAGGCCTGCTCCTACATTATCTTTTAGCAATAACGGACCATCAATATCAGCATAATCAGCCAGCGGTAGCAAATGAGCAAGGGCAGTTGACCCTACCGTACTTTCGCACATGCCACCCAGCATAATTTTTTTTCGGGCCTTTTTAGCTGCACGGATCATATTCAGGGCGGGCGTGATGCCTCCACACTTTGCAAGTTTTATATTAATGCCATCATACAGCTCAAGGCACAAGGCTGCATCTTTCTCTTCGCGGCAGGCTTCATCAGCTATTATCGGAATATTGGTGAGCTGTTTTAATGCCTTCATGCCTTCTATGTCGTCTCTGTGTAGTGGTTGTTCTATCAGTTCTATTTGAAATCTTTCCAGGTGCGGCAATATCGTTTTTGCCTGTTCCAGCGTCCAGGCTTCATTAGCATCTACACGGATTAATGCATCTGTAGCGCTACGCAACGCTTCCAATGCCGGCAAATCATGTTCCCCGCCAACCTTTAATTTATATATTGGAAATGGCTTTGCCTTTACCCTGTCCGCGATCTCTTCGGCACGAGTAATGCCTATAGTATAATCTGTAAGCGGAATATTTTTCCATTGAAGACCTAATATGGAATATAAAGGTCTGCGACTGAGTTGTGCCCAGAGATCCCAGCCGGCCATATCCAATGCTGAAATAAGAAAATTCTGCCCCGGGATCAAATGATGCAAAAAATGCCAGAACCGTTCGGGGGAATTCAGAGCATATCTTTCAATCATCATTTTGTTTTTTTCAAGCAACACAATCATTTCCTCAATGTTTGCGTTATAGTACCCGATCTGGGTTGCCTCACCCCAACCGGTGAGTTTACCAAGCCCCAGCGATAAAATGAGTGATGGTTGATGGGTCTTTATGCCCTTCGAAATAGCAAATGGGTACTCAAATGGCAGGTCGTATTGTTGATATTTTAATTGAAGCATAGTGTTGCAGATATCTGCAAATCTCTTGAGAACATTACAAACAAAGAAAAAATTTATTTTAAAAGCGCGCGCAACCGTTATCTTTGCGCCTCAATTACATTGCACATATGAAGAAAATTATTGGAATGCTAACATTGGCCTTAGCTTTTTCATCAGTAGTTAATGCCCAGGATGGCGAAACAACACCCAAAAAGAAGGTTGTAAAACCATCAAGGGATTTCATAATGTTTCAACTGACATACGAAAACTGGGCTCAAACGCCGGATTCTGTAAAAATAGGTGGAATAGGAAGAGGATTTAATGCTTACTTGTGCTACGATTTCCCTATTTCTAAATCAAATTTCAGCTTTGCAGCAGGTATCGGTATCGGTACAAGTAATATTTATTTCGATGATCAGGTGCTGGTAATGAACACAACTGCTTCATCAGTGCGCTTCAGAAATGTAGATACAGCTGCAGATACAGACCTTTACAAAAAAAGCAAATTGTCAACTGCATACCTGGAAGCTCCATTCGAGTTGCGTTTCTTTGGTAATAAAGAGAATCGTAACCGTGGGTTCAAAGCGGCTATTGGTATGAAAGTAGGTTTATTGGTAGGTGCCCATACCAAGAATAAAAATACAGTGGCAGGGCCGTCTATAGTGGAAAAGGTAAATACAAAACGTTATATACAAGGATGGCGTTTTGCTCCTACAGCCCGCATAGGTTGGGGCAACTTTTCAGTATATGGTTCTTATAACCTGAGCCCATTATTCAATAGCGGCCAGGGCCCTGAAGTATATCCTTATTCAATCGGGATTTGTATTACAGGCCTATAATTATTTCAACATTTTATATCAGAACAACAAAAGCCGCTATATTCTAGCGGCTTTTGTTGTTTCTTGTATTGAATCTCCCTTGCTCGAAGAGATTGACTTTGCAGAAACGTTGCGTGCAATGTTTCTGCTTATTTGTTTATAAATGAAAGGAGGCAAACATTTCGCTTGCCTCCTTCAACTATCTTCATTGTATCTTCTACCGCACCATTTCTACTTTTCCGCCAGGGTTAAATAGTCTTCTAAGGGAATCTACCACATGTGCAGTATCCGCAACAGGCGAAGTAACAGCCATTACAACATAATAATTTGCAGAATCTTTGGCATATAATTCAACAGTATTGTTGCCATAAGATTTCAATCTGGCAACGCGGCTTTCAGCCTTTTCACGTGTAGCATATTGCTGCAAGGCAACTTTATAAGTCAAACTGCCATCACTGGATGCTGTTTGAGTAGCAGGAGCCTGGGTTACTGTGTCCTGAACTGCAGGAGTCACGGCAGTTTGCGGTACAGGTTCAGCAGTTTGTTCAGTTGGTACTGCTGTATTTTGTTCACCTTTATCTTTATTCAGGTACCAGTATAACAATATGGCCCCCCCAATCAGTACAGCTATGATAGCGATAAATATAAATACCTTACCCCAATTTACAGAAGGTGCCTGGTATTCTATTTCTTCATCAGCTTTAGGTTCGCGAATAGTGGTGCGTTCTATAATATTGCTGATCGCCTCTTCTTTCTTCAAGTTAACAGCAGTGCTGTTTTTGAAAAAAGGAATAGCCTTGCCTTCGATATGTAGATGAGCATCTGTAACAAAATGGATAGAATCGTTTGGCCCACCAGTAAACTTGCCGATCCCTGGTATCACTACTTCTTTCCCTTCACGCATGTCAGTTTTGGAATGAGCACAAAAATCCTTTAAATGATTGGCTGCATGAGCAATACTGATACGTTCGTTATTGGCTATAAAGTTTGCGAAAGAATCATCAATTGATCCTCCTACCTGCCGATATTTTACTTCATAAACAGGGGCACTCATTTTCTGTGTTTCTTTATCATACACAGAAGGGCTTTTTTCTATCTGAAGGCTGCCAATGCCAGGCAGAAAGCAATATTCATTCTTCAGCAGAAATAATCCTACATATTTAGCTATATCCATTTTTAAATACGGTATTGGTTGGTTGTTTTGTTGGTCTTAATCTTATTGGTTTTGCAATGGTACTTGTGTATTAAAATTTAAATCTTAAGCCGCCAATGATATTGAAGCCATATGCCTGGTATTGATTCCAGCGCTCATATTTGGTGCCAAGAATGTTGTTTAATTGTAAAAATAGAGATAAACGTGGAATTATATTGTATTCCGCATGGGCACTTAAATCCAGGAATGCAGGTAATTTATCATTTTCCCCCGTATTTGTTCTTGCATAAATACCATCCCAGAAGTCAGCATTGATATTAATGTGCAGTTTTTCAATAGGATGAATGTACATATTGCCACCCAACCGTAGCATAGGCTCGTGGTAAGTTTTATCAAAAGTTTCTGTATTGTAAAAGTTGAACCAGGTGCCGCTTGCACTTAGTCCGAATACATTACCTACCTGGTAACGGATAAATGCATCAAGGCTTAGCGCCTGTACCTTACTGTCATAAACTACTGCAAATTGTTTCCCGTCTGAACTCAAGGTGTAGTCATTTACAAATAAAGCAAGGTCTTTCCATTGGCGCCAACTCAACGTACCTCCAAAGGAAACATGCTGCCCCAGGGCACTTTCAAAACCGCCGTATACCTGATCGGCCTTGGTTTGCTTTACGTCATAAATATTGTACAGGAAAGGATTTTTTGTACTCAGCTGTTGGTAAGTATTTTGAATCAGACTTCCTTTCCAGCCAGCGATCAAAGTCATGCCATTATTGAATATTCTTGTGTTCAACCGCAGATCAGGCAATAAGTAACAGGTATTCTCTTTTCCCCATGTGGGACTAAGACCGATATGGATATCTGTAGCATCAAACTTAAGATCCATAGCAGGATTTACCTGGAAATAATTATTGCCAATATCAAAAGAATCATTTTTAAGCTGTGTGAAATTTCCCTTAATACCTAAGGAAAAACTTAATGTAGAATCGATAGCCAGGCTTGCCGGTATATCAAAAGCAAATGTTCTTTCTTTGGCATTAAACTTATCATTGTATATGCCCAAATCAAGGGTAGGTTTATACCATACATTCCATTTGTTGGCCTCTGTATTCTCTGCGCCAATGCGGATATTAGCTCCGGTAAAAGCTTGTCTTATTGAGTTTTTCGCATACTCAAATGAATCATGATCATAACCATAATAAGTATTGCCATTATGCAAAATATCAAGGCCTGCACTCAGCGCATGTCCACCAGTATAATACTTTCCTGATGCATCAAAATTGGTACGGGAAGATTGCTGATTGGCGACAGGGCCTTTTTGCGATAAATGGGAAAAATGCAATGCTGTTTCGTAGTCTTCTGCCTTAAGGCTACCTACGCCGGCATCTACATAAACAGATGATAAATTACCAAAACCTGCCTTAACATAGTTCTGGAAAGGCATTATCATTTCTTGCCGGCCCAAAGCCAAAGGGCGTATGGGAACAGAGTGGTAAGTATAACTTAAGGTTTGTTGCGGTACCTCGTATTGAAAACGTGGCTTGGTAGTATCAATATGAGGAAGCGAAGGCGTGATAACAGGCCTTACCGGTTTAGCAATTTCCGGCTTGTAAGATTGGGTAATCTCAATCGTTTGTCCGGCTATTGTAGTATCCGCTCTTTTTTGCTGTGCGTGTACAGCACCTGTTAATAGCAGGCCGCAGGCAAGAAGTGGAATATGTTTTATGAAGATGTTCATTGATTGATTTTTAGGCATGGGCAAAGATTATTCTTCTGTTAGTTTGGACTTTGATTTTTCCAGTTGCTTTACATTGTCGAGTTTCTTTGTTGCCTCTTCTTTTACTTCTTTACTACTGTTATTGCTGATAATACTTTGTAAGGTTGCCTTAGCATTGAAATAATCTTTCTGTTCGGTAAGAATATCTGCGATCAGCAAATAAGATTTCACTACCCAGTAATCCGATCCTCCGGAAGCTTGCGCTGCATAGCTGGCTTGTGTTTCGGCCTCTTTTAATTGTTTTTGTGCCAATAATATTTCTGCTATTCGATACCGTGCTTCGGCACTGGAAAGCCCTATGTTCTTTTTATCAATAGTCTGATATAGGGCCTTGGCTTCTTCAAGCTTATTATTGCGTTGTAACGCTTTTGCTTTATAAAGCTGTGCTTCATTCTGTGCTGCAACATTGATCTCCGGCAATGATAATAAAGTGTCTGCATAAGCATCTGCTTCACTATAAGCCTCTTTTTCAAAAGAAGATTTCAATAATCCGGAATAAGCTTTTTGCAGATTGGTATTATCCATAGCTGTGCCACGTAAAGCGTTATAATACTTTTGAGCAGCGGTATAGTCTTTATTCTGCATAGCAATTTCCGCAGCACGGGCAGCAGCATCATCTGCAAAGTCGCTCCAGCCACTATTTACTACAGCATCGTAATCCGGCAATGCTTTGGATTGATCTTTTAACTGATAGTAAGATTCTCCACGATAGTAGCGGGCTTTATTCGCGTTGCTTCCGTTAGGGAATTGGTTCAGATATTTGGTGAATCCTTCTGCAGCTTTTGCCCAATTGCTGTTACCATATTCGGTTTCAGCAGCGGCATAGTATGTTTGCTCTATACCGGCATCGCTTTGCGCAGGCATATTATTTTCTTTTAGAAAAGCTGCATATTGCTCTGGCTGGCCGGTAGCAATGTACAGATTGCGTAAAGCATCTGTTGCTGCACCCCTGTCCGAAGCGGAAGGATATTCTGCAATATATTTTTTGTAAGCGTCTATAGCTTCGCTGTTTCTGTTAGATTCCAGGTAAGCATATGCTAGTTTGGACTGCGACTTTGCCCGAAGATTTTCAGGAATGGATTTATTATCCGACAGTGATTTCAGCAACGATATAGCCTCATTATTTCTGTCTGATTCAAGATAGGAAACCGCCAACTCATATTGTGCTTCCTGTTTGTATTCCGAAGCAGGTACTTTGTTTACAATGGTATTCAGCAAGCTGATTTTTTCTTCCTGTTTGCCTTGCAAGCCAAGTATAAGGCTCTTTTGATAACGGGCATAATCAGGATTGCCGGTGCCGGCTGCAATTGCCTTATCGTAAAGTTGTGCTGCTTTGTCAAAATCTTTTTGCATAAACATAGCATCGGCCTCTCTTACTACGGCATCAGAAGCTAACTGATCGTTATAGCCATCTCCTTTACTTTGTTGTGCTGACGCAAAAGCTTCGCGGGCATTTCCAAAATTCTCTGTTTCCAGTTCGGCATAGCCAATATTCAGGTTTGCGTTTTGGATAGTTGCCTGTGGACTTATTTTGCGGGCTACGTCTTCATTCCCTTTTACTTTATCCAGGAATGTTTTACTGTATTGTATCGCCTGTGGGTATCTTTTTTCACGATAAGCAATATCTCCTTTCCAGAAATAAGCTATGGCTTCATACGAAGGATTAATGGGTTGTTGTAAAGTAAGACTTAACACACTATCCGCTGCAGGGTATTGATTGTTCTGCATCAGCTGTAAAGCCCTGCCTAAGCCTACTTGCTGGTAAATGGCCCAGGTAGCATTATCTTTCACCGCCATGTCGCTCATAATGGCAAATGCCTCGCTATAGTTGCTGCTTTTTGCCAGCAGACCACCCAACAGCCTTTGCGCCTCGGGCGTAAAAGAAGAGTTGGGGTAGGTTTTGATGAAATCGTAAAACTTGCGGGTAGCAATGCTTTCACTGCCCAGCTCGTATGATAATTTTGCAAACAAGAAGGAAGCTGCCTCTTTTTGCGAAGCATTAAAATCCATATCAGCACAAATACCAAAAGCATTGCGCGCACCTTTTTTATCTCCTGTTTTCAGATAACAGTCGCCGAGCAGATACATGGAAGTTTGTCCTAGTGAATCCTGTGCATTGCTTAGCGGCTGGAATTTTTCAATGGCCTGAGGCCACATCTCAAGCCGGTAGTAAGCATAGGCCAGCTCGTACAATTCCTCTTTACGGATCTTTTCAGAATTCTCGTAATAGTATTCAAAATGCGGTAAAGCTTCCTTGAATTTCTTTTGCTCAAACAAAGTCTGACCGGTCAATAGGTGCATTTCCTTGTCGTAAAAAAGCTTGTCGTTTTTACGGAGATAACGATTAGATAAAGTAAGGACCTGGTCGTATTTGCCTTGAAAGTAATTGATTTCCGCTTCGTAATAAGGAACAATATCTTTATACTCTTCCTGGTTGTGAATACGTTCAAAGCTTTTCAAAGCTTCATCATAATTCTTATCATTATAAGCTAATAAACCATAGTAGTAATTACCTGAAATGTAGTATTTGTTATCCGGCAATTCTTTAATAGTTGCGAAAAGTGGTTTGGCCCGTTCAAAATTACGTTCATTAAAATAGCTGTATGCCAATTCAAATTTGGCATCTGCTATTTCAGCATTACTTAGGTTATCAATGCCGGCCAATTCATAATTAGTAATGGCAGCCGGCAAATTATTATGCTGGAAATAATACTGTGCCAAGGCAAATGCAGCGCGTTGGCGATAAACAGGATTAACAGTTTCTGAAATGTATTTGGTTATTTCTTCCTCTGCATGTTGATTTCTGGCTTTCAGATTGCTTAATACAAGAATATATTTAGCTTGCTGAATACCAAGGGCCAGCGTTTCATCATTTCTGCCTTCAGTAGGTTGAACGTGCTGTTGAAGAAACTCACGAACAGATTTCGAAGCCAATACGTAATGGCCTTGTTGATATTGTTCAATACCGTGCTTAAGCAAAGCGTATTCGCTGCGGTTGCTTACCGGTATTTGAGCACAGGCATCTGGAGTGAAAGAAGTTAAATAAAAAGCGGAAAAAATTCCGGAATATATAAAAATGCGTTTAAGTGATGCGCTCATTAAATGATTGAGTTATAACGTAAAACTTCTATCTTACTGATTATTAAATTTAATCATTTTGAAATGCAGCAAAGATAAAGAATTGGGATTTGTGTTTAGTGTAATGAAAATATAAAGATTTGTTAGCCAAAAACAACGTTAAAACTGGTTTTTAAGATAAAAATAATGCCATATCCAGAGCCATTAAAAAGGACTATCAATTGTAAGCAATTTATTATATTCGCATGTCTTCCAAACCATAAACCTATGCAAACGGTAAAACTTATAATTATTCTTTTTTTCAGTTTATTTGTTTTTTCCTGCAAAAGCGGGTTCGAACATAATAAAGTCGGAATGGAAAAGCTGAACAAAGAGTTGAAAGAAGAATTTGGTGCCGAGACCTGGTATACCAGCGTTGAACTAATAAATAGCGGTGGTTCGGATGATATTGTAACGATAGACCAAACGAAGGACCCTAATTCTTTAAAGCAGGAGCAATGGTCACAGTTTCATGGGTTTTGGGAAAAGAAAGCGGATATAACATTATCCATACAAGGTGCAGAACCCAAGTCCTTTATGTTTCAGCTGGACAAAGAAGTGAGCCTGGGAAAATTGGGTGAACTGATGGAACAGTCGAAGAAACAATTGCAGGAAGAAAAGAAAATTGGTGATAGCGAGGTAGTATTGGCACAGATTAAAGCCAGCAATAAAATGAACACCAAACAGGAGGGGCTTTATTATTCTATCTCTTTGCAAAGTAAAAAAACAGGTAAAAATTATAATTTCGTTTATGGTATGGATGGCCATTTAAAAACGTTGAACGAATAGCTAATCCCTGTTTTCATTTAATAGTTTTTGATACCTGTCCAGCAGATCTTTGATCAGCAAAGGCCTGTTATATTTTTCCTGAATGAGTTTGCGGGCTGCACTTCCGGTTTGCTGAATAAGTTCGGGTTGCTGCACCACTTCAATGATTTTCCTGGCAAAATCTTCGGGAGTATCTGCTATAAATACTTCTTTATTATTTTCGGCTGCAATGCCCTCTACACCTATACTTGTGGTGATTACTATTTTGCCCATAGCCATTGCCTGAAATATCTTTATCCTTACCCCTCCGCCAGATAATAAAGGCACCACGAGAACACTTTTGTCTCTTTCAAAAGCAGTAGCATCGGGCACTTCACCTAACACCTCCACATTTTTCCAGCGATGTTTAGTATAATATTCCGACATATTTCTACCAGCAAGATAAAGTTTGGTTTCCGGCAATTTTTCGTTGATCAAAGGCATTACTTTTTCCAGCAGCCAGTTTACGCTTTCCTGGTTGGGTAACCAATCCATGGCCCCTATATGATAGAGACTTAGCGGCAATGAATAAGCGGGAGCAAAGGGAATTTTTTCTAAATCGATACCAAAAGGATGAAGAAATAATGGTTTTCTGGCACCCAATGCTATATAGGCTTTTTCATCTTTCCTTGAAATAGGCATAATAAGATCATAATCGTTAATATGCTCCAGCTCAAATTTTTTAAGTCTTTTGGCCAATAAAGTAAGGTACGCTTTCTTTAAGGGATTTTTAGCCTGAATGGCCAGTCGTTCCCAAATCAGGAATTCAATATTATGTTGCCGGATCGAAATCCTGGCCTGGCTATATTTTCGTATGGTTTTAATATATGGCACCAGGAACAGGCTTTCCAGTTGAATGATGTCAAACTTTTTATTTTGTAAAAGGTGGATTAGTTCCTGTTCATATTCTCTGGAAATAAAGCGGTCAATATTGTAAGAAGTGCCTTTAAATAGATTTAAGAAAGCATGTAGCGGTTTTATGCGGTTGTCGACCTTGATTGCCTTGAAATATTGCAACTGTTTGTATAAAGGGGGCAAAGTGTTGGTATCAATCCAGTGCCGGGTTGTGTTCATGGCCAGCATACTTAAGGAAACACCTGCATTTATAAATCCTTCTGTATAATAATGTACACCAATGTTTCCGCCGTCATTTAAGGGAAAAGGGATACGATTGGTCAGTTGCAGGATCTTCATAGGCTGATAGAGAAACGATATTGTATTTTGATGCTGCAAGTTAACAAATCCGCTGTCCTTTTGCCTAACTTTGCAAACTAAATCTCCCCGCCGGAAAGGGATAAGCCGGTTAGATAATGTCCGCAATCGCAAAACTGAATATAGAAAAGATAAGAGCTGATTTCCCCATACTTGGTGTTGAAGTCTATGGAAAACCACTGGTTTATTTTGATAATGGCGCCACTACACAAAAGCCGTTATCCGTAATTAAAGCCCTGGAGGATTATTACAAGGAATATAACAGTAATGTACATAGAGGCGTGCACTTTTTGAGCCAAAAGGCAACTGATGCGCAAGAAGCAGCCAGAAGGAAAGTAGCCCGATTTATCAATGCCAAACATGAGCACGAAATTATCTTTACAAGAGGAACTACAGAAAGTATCAACCTCGTAGCTTACTCTTTCGGTAAAAGATATATTCAACCAGGCGATGAGATTATAGTGTCGGCCATGGAACATCATTCTAATATTGTACCCTGGCAGCTGGCTTGTGAAGATCGTGGGGCTACACTTAAAGTAATACCCATAGATACTAATGGTGAGTTGATGCTGAACGAGTTTGAAAAGTTGATTACAGAAAAGACAAGGATCATTGCGGTCACCTGGGTGTCCAATACCTTGGGAACGGTGAATCCTGTAAAGCAGATCATTGATATTGCACATGCGCATCAGGTACCGGTATTGCTGGATGCAGCACAAGCTATACAACATGCGCATGTCGATGTTCAGGAACTCGATGTAGACTTTTTGGTTTTTTCGGGACATAAAATTTATGCCCCTACCGGCATTGGTGTTTTGTATGGTAAAGAAAGTCTGTTGAATGAAATGCCTCCTTACCAGGGCGGTGGTTCGATGATAAAGCAAGTAACCTTTGCCAAAACTACCTGGGCTGATCTTCCTTTCAAATTTGAAGCCGGCACACCTGATGTTTCGGGCGCTATAGGCCTTGGAGCTGCTTTGGATTATGTAAACGAAATTGGCCTGGATACAATTATTGAATCAGAGCATGCATTGATGGAATATGCGCATGAAAGGCTGGCCACAATTCCCGATCTCCGTTTTATAGGCAATGCTAAAGAACGTGCCGGTACTATATCATTTCTTGTAGGCAATGTACATCCTTTTGATCTGGGAGAGATATTAGATAAGCAAAGTATAGCAGTACGTACGGGTCACCATTGCTGCCAGCCTATCATGGAGTTTTTTGAAATTCCCGGAACAGTAAGAGCTTCTTTCTCTTTTTACAATACCAAAGAAGAAGTAGACAGATTAGTTGCCGGGATTGAAAGAGGAATAGCTATGCTTAGTTAGAATCAAGATATAAGATGCAAGAATCAAGACAACTAGGTAATCTTATAATACATCAGTCTTGATTCTTTAATCCTGATACTTGATACCCAATACAATACTCAATTGACAATACTCAAAGAAAATGTACCAACCTGAAGACGAACAACGCCTCACACTTTGGGCAAAAGAATTATTACAGCATACAGATAAAGAAGAGCCTGCGGAAATGATTGATCGATTGCGCGCAGTGATCAATTACAACGATTGGAAATATTATGTACAAGACAATCCTGTATTGGCTGATGTAGAGTATGATACTTTATTCAAACAACTAAAAGATATTGAAGCTGCTAATCCGGACCTGGTTACAGATGATTCACCTACGCAACGCATAGCCTTGGGTTTAAGTGAACAGTTTACTTCTGTAGCGCATTTGGTACCCATGTTAAGCCTGGAGAATTCCTATAATGCAGAAGATCTGCGAGATTGGGATAAGCGTTGCAGGGAAGGTGCAAAAGAAGTGGAGATTGAATATACAGTGGAGCCAAAGTATGATGGGGCGGGCATTTCGCTGTATTACGAAGATGATAAGCTGATGAGAGGTGCTACCCGTGGCGATGGTATTATGGGTGAAGATATAACGCCGAATATTAAGCAAATCAAATCTATTCCACTGTCTGTGCCTTTGTCAAAAAAGCATGTACAGTCGCTGGAGATTCGTGGTGAAGTAATTATTCCAAAAGATACTTTCAAAAAATATAATGAACAACGTATAGCCGAAGGACTAGCACCTTTGGCCAATCCGCGTAATGCAGCTTCCGGAACATTGCGCATGCTTGATCCACGTGAAGTAGCCAAACGTGGCTTGAGTGCGATTTTGTATAATGTGAGTTATCATACTACAGAAAACAATGTTCCTGATCCTGATGTAATGAACACACACTATGGAACGTTGGAATGGTTATATAATATTGGCTTTAACTCGCCGGTAAAAAACATGAAGCGTTGCAAAACCATAGATGAGGTAATAGATTATTGCCTCGACTTTGAGCAGCATCGCGATGATCTTCCTTTTGAAATTGATGGAATGGTTATAAAGGTGAATAGCCTTGATATTCAGGACAGGCTTGGCATGACCACGCACCATCCACGTTGGGCCATTGCTTATAAATTCAAAGCCCGGCAAGCTTCCAGCAAATTGTTACGCGTAGAGTTTCAGGTAGGCCGTACGGGAAGTATTACTCCTGTTGCAAAGATTGAGCCGGTACATATTGGCGGTGTAACGGTAAGCAGCATTTCATTATTCAACGAAGAAGTGATCAAAGAAAAAGACCTGAAAATCGGAGATACAGTATTAGTAGAACGTGCCGGTGATGTAATTCCTTATATTGTCAAATCCAATCCCGATGTGCGTGATGGGAGTGAACAAGAGATCATCTTTCCCAAACATTGCCCTGTATGCGAAGAAGAATTGTATAAGCCGGAAGGAGAAGCAGCGTGGCGTTGCATTAATATAAGCTGCCCTGCTCAAGTAGTAGAAAAGATTATTCATTTTGCTTCCAAAGATGCTATGGATATACGCAGTTTTGGTGACTCCATCATCAGGCGGTTTTATGAATTAGAAATCGTGAGAGATATAGCGGGTATTTATAAAATGGATTTTGAACGATTGAATGGCCTGGAGAAATTTGGAGCAAAATCAATTGAAAACCTGAAAGCTGCTATTGAAAAATCTAAACAACAACCGTTAAGCAGGTTGATCTTTGGCCTGGGTATACGTTACGTAGGTGAAACCACTGCAAAAACTTTAGCCAAGGCGGTTAATCATCTGAAAGATTTTGAGCATTGGACAGAAGAACAATTATGTACATTGGAAGATATAGGACCTAAAGTTGCAGGCTCCGTTCACCAGTTTTTTCAGACCCATGAAAATATTCATTTGCTGGATGAATTGGAAGCTGTAGGGCTTACACTTACTAATCAGCATCAAAAGTCTCAAAGTAGTGAAGACGGGGCTTTAAGCGGTAAAACTTTTTTATTTACCGGTACGCTTTCTCATTTTAAACGCAATGATGCAGAAGCTATGGTTGAAGAGCGAGGTGGTAAATTATTAAGCGGTGTAAGTAGCAAACTTAACTATCTTGTGGTAGGTACAGATGCAGGATCCAAATTGGAAAAAGCAAAAAAGCTGGGTACCGTAAATGTTTTAACGGAGCAGGAGTTTTTGGAATTGGTTAAGGAATCTTAGTCGTATTTTATTGAACTCTTTTGCAAGTATAAAAGGATATTTATTTCCCTTGAAATTATGAATACGGCAACTTTATCTACTCATGACAAGCGCATACATTCCATCGATATCCTGCGAGGTGTTATTATGGTTATCATGGCGTTGGATCATACCCGTGATTTTTTTTCTTCATTGAGTTATGATCCTTTGGACCTTACTCAAACTACGCCACAGATGTTTCTTACCCGCTGGATCACGCATTTTTGCGCGCCTATATTTGTTTTTCTGGCGGGGACAAGCGCTTTTCTTTCTTTGAATAAACATGGGTCGAAAAAGACCGCTTCCCTCTTTTTACTGAAGCGAGGGTTATGGATAATCTTCCTTGAGCTGGTTGTTATCAACCTATCCTGGACGTTCGATATTCATTACATGCATTTGGTCGCTCAAGTGTTTTGGACTATCGGATGGAGCATGATTTTCCTTGCCGCTTTGATATGGCTGCCGATAAGGTGGATTGCAGCAATTGGTTTATCCATGATTTTGTTTCATAATGCTTTTGATGGCGTAGCACCCGAAAATTTCGGATCTGCAGGTTGGCTATGGAGCATGTTTCACGAAGGAGGTTTTGTAGCTTTTGGAAAAACATCTGGATTATTTTTTGCTTATCCGCTTATACCCTGGATTGGTGTAATGGCTGTGGGATATGCATTTGGTACCATTTATAAAAAGGAGGCTGCTTCGAGAAAAAAGATATTACTTCAAATAGGTTTAGCTTGCATTGTATTATTTATAGTCTTGCGGTGGAGTAATGTATATGGCAACGAGGGAGACTGGGTTACTTATGAGGTATGGTGGAAAACGGTTTTGTCTTTTATAAATTGCACTAAATATCCACCTTCTTTTTTATACCTGTTAATGACTTTAGGGCCGGGAATAATCGCACTCGCTTTTTTAGAAAAAACTAATAATAAACTGTCCCGTTTTTTTACGGTTTACGGCAAAGTACCTATGTTCTATTATATATTACATGTGCCTATCATTCATGGTCTGGCCATGATTGTAGCTGTCTTTAATGGAAGTAATGTGTCAAGATTTACCCAAAGCCTTTTCTTTGCTGCGCCTGATCCTACATGGGGTTTTAGCCTGCCAGTAATATATATGGTCTGGATATTTGTGGTATTGCTTTTGTATGGCCCATGCCTTTGGTTTATGAAAGTAAAGGCGAGGAGAAAAGATTGGTGGTTGAGTTATTTGTAGCATTGAATATTGCCATCTCCATTTTTCAAATCGTGTAACTTTACAACATTGAGATTTTTATTCCTTTCAAGAAACAAGTAAATGCAATCCATATCTCCTGAATATAAAATCTGGCTTGGCGAATTAAAACTGAAAATACGGTCGGTGCAGTTAAAAGCTGCGGTTGCTGTTAATTCGGCGTTGATTGGTTTTTATTGGGAATTGGGGAAAATGATAAGTGAGAAAGACAGGGTATGGGGCTCCCGTTTTCTGGAGCAAGTATCCCAAGATTTAAAAACAGAATTTCCCGAAATGCAAGGCTTTTCTGTTACTAATTTAAAATATTGCAAGTTGTTTTATAATTACTTTTCAATTCGTCCCCAGGTTGGGGACGAATTGAAAAGTATGAAAAGTCCCCAGCTTGGGGACGAATCAGGCAGAGAAAAAGTGACGGATATACCTCCGTTAGATTTGGTGACGAAAATACCCTGGGGACACATTAAGGAATTGATATCAAAAGTAAAAGACATTAAGGAAGCACAGTTCTATATAGAACAAACAATCGCCGGCCACTGGAGCAGGGACGTATTGGCTTTGCAAATTAAGTCTGGCCTATACCAGCGTCAAGGAAAAGCCATCAATAATTTCAAGGAAACACTGCCAGATCCTATGTCTGATCTGGCACAACAGACGCTGAAAGATCCCTATGTATTTGATTTTATGACTATGTCCGCTCCTTTTAAAGAAAAGGATATTGAAGATCAATTGATAGAGCACATCACTAAATTTCTGTTAGAGCTTGGTAAAGGTTTTGCTTTTATCGGAAGGCAGTATCATTTGGAAATTGCAGATAATGATTATTATCTCGATCTACTTTTCTATCATACCCGATTGAAATGTTATGTGGTAATAGAACTGAAAAACACAAAATTCATACCGGAATACGCAGGTAAACTGAACTTCTACCTTTCAGCAGTGGATAGTATGGTAAAGCAGGGAGATGATAACCCGACTATTGGCATATTGCTGTGCCGCGATAAAAATAACATAGAAGCCGAATTTGCCTTGAGGGACATTAATAAGCCTATGGGTGTTAGCGAATTTGAAATTACAGAACACCTTCCTGAAAATTTAAAGAACAGCTTGCCCACAATAGAGGAATTAGAAAATGAGTTGAAAGTAGATTAACCGTAAAAAGACGAATAACCCGGAATTAACCAGTAAAACTATAGCCGCATAATTTTGTTGGACAGGCAAGAAATTAAGAATGAACATGACTGAAGGAGCAAGATTACAATATTTTTAAACCTTCCGTTTTTCGAAAATATTATACAATAAATGTCAACGATAAAGACACCTCCAAAGAAGAAAGCTAAAAATACAGCAGCAGCGCCAGAGCAGGATGCCATTGTGATACAGGGCGCGCGCATGCATAATCTTAAAAATATTACCGTTTCCATTCCACGTAATAAACTGGTAGTGGTAACTGGTGTGTCCGGTTCGGGTAAATCATCGCTTACCATGGATACGCTTTTTGCAGAAGGTCAGCGCCGATATGCAGAAAGCCTTAGTTCGTATGCCCGCCAATTCCTGATGCGGATGGATAAGCCTGATGTAGATTTCATAAAAGGAATTTGCCCGGCTATCGCTATTGAGCAAAAAGTTACCACTCGTACACCTCGCTCTACCGTTGGATCAATGACGGAGTTGCAGGACTATTTACGTCTTTTATATGCCCGTGTCGGAAAAACATATTCCCCCGTTTCGGGCAAAGAAGTAAAGAAGGATGATGTGACAGATGTAGTTGATTTCATACAGCAATTGCCTGAAGGAAATAAAGTACAGATCATGGTTCCGTTCCGTACTTTAAGTGGCAGAAGTGTGGCGGAAGAGTTGAATGTCCTGTTACAAAAAGGATTTTCCAGAATATATGTAGTAGCCAAAAAGAATACACCCGGGCAAGTATTACGTATTGAAGAGGTGATGGAAGATGCAACGCAAGTTCCTGATGCAAAGGCAAAAATATTCCTGCTTATTGATCGTATTGTAGCTAAAGCATCTTTTGATGAAGACGATATTCATCGTATTGCAGACAGTGTTCAGACTGCCTTTTACGAAAGTGATGGTGACTGTCTTTTAGAAGTTGAAGGTGCAAAGATTCATACCTTCAATAATCGTTTCGAGGCCGATGATATGGTCTTTGAAGAGCCTACCCCTAATTTCTTTTCCTTCAATAATCCTTATGGTGCGTGCCCCGTTTGCGAAGGCTTTGGGCAAATACTTGGCATTGATGAAGACCTGGTCATTCCTGATAAAAGATTAAGCGTGTATGAAGATGCTGTTGTGTGCTGGAAAGGGGAGAAGATGTCGGAATGGAAAGACGCTTTTATTCGTACAGAAGGCAAAAAAGGTTTCCCGATACATAAAGCGGTTCAGGAACTTACCAAAGAACAGGAAGCCATCCTGCAAAAATGGATTGGCGATTTCTTCAAAATGGTAGAAGAAAACCTGTATAAAATTCAATACCGGGTAATGCAGGCCCGCTATCGTGGTCGTACCAAATGTCCTACCTGTCGCAGTACGCGTCTTCGTCCTGATGCATTGTATGTTAAAATAAATGGTGCGGACATTGCAGAACTTAGTGATCTTCCTATTGATAAACTGAATGAGTGGTTTAATAAAATCAAGCTGGATAAAACAGAGCAAACTATTGCCAAAAGAATATTAACAGAAATAGAACAACGCTTAAAAACATTGCTTGACGTAGGTTTGAGCTACCTCACACTTAACCGTTTGGCCAACTCATTATCCGGAGGAGAAAGTCAACGTATACAGCTGACCAAGTTTTTAGGAAGCAACCTTACCGATTCACTTTATATATTGGATGAGCCTAGCATAGGATTACATCCGCGCGATACTGCCCGACTAATTAAGGTATTGAAGAATCTTCGCGACCTGAATAACACCGTTGTAGTAGTGGAGCATGATGAGATGATGATGGAAGAAGCCGATTACATTATAGATATGGGCCCACTGGCTTCACATCTGGGTGGAGAAGTAATTGCAGCAGGTAATTATGAGCAGATATTGAAAGCGCCTGAAAGTCTTACCGGCAAATATCTTTCCGGAGCGATGACCGTTATTTCCAGGAAGAATGAAAATATTAAACTTCGTAAAGCCATTAATTTTATAAACCTTGAAGGCTGCCGCCAGCATAATCTAAAAGATATTGATGTAGCCTTTCCGTTGAATATGCTTTGTGTAGTAACTGGTGTGAGCGGCTCAGGTAAAACAACTTTGGTAAAGCAAACTTTGTATCCTGCCTTAATGAAACATTTAGGCGAAGGCACAGAACGGCCGGGACTTCACAAGGCTTTAAGCGGAGATATCAAAAGTATTGCCCAGGTAGAAATGGTGGATCAAAATCCTATCGGTAAATCCTCACGAAGCAACCCGGTTACTTATATTAAAGCTTATGATGAGATCCGTAACTTATATGCCAAACAACAAATAGCAAAGATGCGCGGATTTCAACCCAAACATTTTTCATTCAATGTAGATGGTGGCCGTTGTGATACTTGCAAGGGTGAAGGCGAGGTAATTGTAGAAATGCAATTTCTTGCTGATGTACATTTATTGTGTGAAAGCTGCAAGGGCAAACGGTTTAAAGATGAAGTACTCGAAGTAACGTATAGAGAAAAGAACATTCACGATATATTGGAAATGAGTGTGGATGAGTCCATCGAATTTTTTAAAGATGAAAAAATACTGGCCCAAAGACTGCAGCCTTTGAGCGATGTAGGTTTGGGTTATGTGAAATTGGGGCAATCCAGTAACACATTGAGTGGTGGTGAAGCGCAAAGGGTAAAGCTGGCTTCATTCTTAGGTAGAGGTACGACTAAAGAAAAGATCTTATTTATTTTTGATGAACCGACCACAGGCCTCCATTTTCATGACATCAATA
This sequence comes from Taibaiella sp., assembly GCA_041660405.1. GTDB lineage: Bacteria > Bacteroidota > Bacteroidia > Chitinophagales > Chitinophagaceae > Taibaiella. Next base: position 118,958 of record JBAZWL010000003.1, read on the forward strand.
AATTGCTACGTTCTTTTAACGAATTGATAGAACATGGTCATTCTATCATTGTAATTGAACACAATACAGATGTGATCAAAAATGCAGACTGGATCATTGATATAGGCCCTGAAGGCGGTGCAGGTGGCGGCCGTTTATTGTATAGCGGTGAGCCGGAAGGATTAAAAAAAGTTAAAGAAAGCTATACGGGGCAATATCTGTAAACGTAATTTATATGGCAGAATAGAGACTAAAATCTACTACCTTTGCCTTTTCATAACAGCCATGAAGAAATTCGGGGCTGTTATTTTTTATCATAAAGTTCGCACATAGTAATGCCCATTTTAATTTTTTTTCTTGCTCATTGGTTTCTTTCACTTTTCAGTCAGACCTTCTTTCATCATCGTTACGCCTCACATAAGATGTTTACCATGAATAAATTCTGGGAACGTTTTTTCTATATGTTTGCTTTCATTGCCCAAGGTTCATCTTTCCTTAATCCAAGGGCCTATGCCATTATGCACAGAATGCATCATGCTTATAGTGATACAGAGCAGGATCCACACTCACCGCATTTCTTCAAGGATGTGTGGCATATGATGATGCACACCAAAGATATTTATCTAAATTATGCCAAATTTGGAATTGAACCAGATAAAGCTTTTCAGGGCAATTATCCTGTCTGGCCAGTAATGGATAAGATAAGTGATGCCTGGATCACCCGTATTTTATTTGTCTTAGGATATACTGCATTCTATATTGTGTTTGCTTCGCACTGGTGGATGTTTCTGCTGTTGCCCATTCATTTTTTCATGAGTCCTGTGCATGGTGCTATAGTAAACTGGTGCGGACACAAATATGGCTATGCCAGTTATGATAATAATGATCATAGTAAAAACAGCCTTCCTATAGATCTGTTGTTGATGGGAGAATTGATGCAGAACAATCATCACAAAAGCCCCAATAGCGTGAACTTTGCTAAAAAATGGTATGAGTTCGATCCCTCTTATTCACTCATTCTTTTACTGCACCATGTGAGAGTGATCAGGTTGCGTAAATTTTAGATAATAATACTCAAAGCTATATTTTGATAAAAAAAGGCAGCAACTTAAAAAGATTGCTGCCTTCATTTTTTTGACGCATTTATTAATAAGTATTCCACCAGCCACGTTCCTGCCAGGCCCATGAGAAAGGCATCAGGATTAAAGAGAAGTTGATTTGTTGTTTGCCAATCAAAGAGCTTTTGACATCATACCCCGTCCAGCCACTTAGACTGTTTTTGTTGTCGTAAAAAGGAATATAACCTATGGCATATTGTGCCCTTAATTTAAAACAGATGCCTGCAAAAAAACTTACTTCGGCTTTAACGAAGGGAGCTGCTCCGAATCCGAAACCGGCATTGTCAAAATCTGCAGTAAGTGCTGCCGTAGGATAAACACCGGCACCAAAAGTCGTTCCCCATCTTACGTTTTTATTTAAAAAAGCATCATTGCCAAACTTGAAATCTGCGCTCAAAGGAAGGCTCATTTGAAGGGAAACACCAGATAATGGCAGTTGATTAAAGTCGTATACAACATTACCCTGTCCATCGGTATAGGTACCGCTAAAAGATGGTGTTTTATAATCCCAGGTATACATATTGTAACCATAACCTATGCCAAGTGCAAGCATACATTTACCCCCAAGGCGTTTAAGCGGTACAGCGGTACCAATTACTGCGCCGAAGCCGGCTTTAGAAGTGACGTTTTCAGAGAAAGATGTATCCAGTTTTCCCGAGCCAGTGTTCCAGTTGTCTGTTTTTTTATAGGTAGCATTTGCTATAGAGTAGGAATAGCCAATTTCATATCGTTGCAGTACGCCTGGTAATCGAAACCATTGAGCATGAGTAGTTTCAGTGGAGAAAGCAGCAAATAGCATAGCCATAATGGCTATATGCCAAGAGCAATTTTTTTTCATGGTAACTTATTTAGGATTTTTAAAAAGGCAAAATAACCAAATAAGTTAAAGTAAAACAAATGAAATAAATGTAAATTTATTTCTATTTAGGAGAGTGGTTTAAAAGATGGATGTTCGCGGATATAATTTATTTTTGAGAGAAACATAACGGCCATTTTTGATGCTCTAGCTTTAGCATCTTCTGCAATGGGACCATCAAAATAGGTATCTATAGTCTTACCAAATAGTAAAAGCCAACGATCAAAATGTTTTTGTTCCAGAGGCAATTTAGCATGTGGCATAAAAGGTGCCCCGCTATACGTGTGGTTTCCTAAAAGTACGGTCTCCCAAAAACTGTACATTTTAGAAAGATGTTTGGGCCATTGGTTCTGAATAATTTCGTTAAAAATATTTCCAATCAGGTCATCAGCTTGTACCAAAGTGTAAAATTCATTCACAAGTAGCTCTATATCACTTCTGTTTTCAATATCGTTCTGCATAATGTTATGTAAAGTTTTTGGACTCGTTGAATAGTATTCCACATACTTATTCCCTTAAAGTTGCAAATTGAACAGGGTTTTGCACATTTAAATTGTGTTATCCACATTTATTTTGGCAAAGTTAGCCCAATGCTGGTTAAACACAATGCAGTATTGCATTTCGGTCGTTTTAATATGTGGAAAAAATATTCAATAGATTGAAGTGGTAAATTGTGGGAAATTGTGTTATTTTGTGTCAAATTTAGATGAAACGCCGTAATGACAAGCCTTTTGGGTGAATATGAAGTTTCGATGGATGCGAAAGGACGCTTCCTCGTACCCTCCGGCTTCCGCAAGCAATTGCCGGAAGGTGGAGATACCAGCTTCATTATCAGCCGCGGACTGGATAATATCGTAACATTATACACGCCAGATGCCTGGGAATTGTATCTGTCCAAACTATCTAAATTGAATGAGTTTAATCCTAAAGTAGTACACCTGTTGAGAGTATTGAGAGGTGGAGCTTCCCAGGTAGAACTGGATTCCGCAGGAAGATTGTTGATACCAAAACCGCTGCAGGAATTTGCAGGACTCAAAAAGGAATTGGTATTCTCTACACAGGGCAACAAGGTGGAAATTTGGGATAAAGATACTTATTACGATTACATCAAGCAACAAAGTGCAAACCTTAGCGACCTGGCCAATGATGTATTCGGAGGCAATTTCATGGATCCCTTTCAGTAATTACCACAGTCGCTTTCATTCGTTCCTTATTTAATATACATGAGTAATACACCCTTTTATCATACATCAGTGCTACTGCATGAATCTGTGGACGCATTGGCTATTAAAGAAGATGGTGTGTATGTAGACGGAACTTTTGGTGGCGGAGGGCATAGCAGGGAAATATTGAAAAGATTAGGTAAGAGAGGTAAACTTATTGTTTTTGATCATGATAAGGATGCCTGGAAAAATCTGCCGGATGATAACAGGGTTGTTTTGGTGAAAGAAAATTTCAGGTACCTGCGCCGCTTTTTGCAATTACATAAGTCGCCTAAAGTAGATGGCATATTGGTGGATCTGGGTGTAAGTTCATTTCAGTTTGATACAGCGGAACGTGGCTTCTCCATTCGGTTTGATGCGCCTCTGGATATGAGGATGGATGACCGGATAGATTTTACTGCTGCTGATCTGATCAGGGATTATTCGGAAGAAAAGTTACATAAACTTTTTGAACAATACGGTGAAGTAAGGAATGCCAAAACACTGGCCAAAACAATTGTTGAAGGCCGGAAGAAATTGACAGTAAATACTATTGATAGCTTTAAGAACCTGATAGCGGAATGTATAAAAGGAAATCCTAACCGCTATCTCGCACAGGTTTTTCAGGCACTAAGAATTGAAGTAAATAATGAATTAGGTGTACTTGCCGATTTTCTTACACAGACTTCGAGATGTCTGAAGCCGGGAGGACGTCTAGCTGTAATTACTTTTCATTCGCTGGAAGACAGGATGGTAAAGCAATTCATGAAAAGAGGGACAATGGAAAAAGAACAACCTACAGATCCTTTCGGCAGAAGCACTTTTGAAAGCCCTTTTAAAGTATTGAAAGATGTAATACCATCAGAAGAAGAGTTGAAAGTAAATAACAGGTCGAGAAGCGCAAGGTTAAGGATTGCAGAAAAAATATAGTTTTCGCAGTAGAAATAGATTTGAATGGGAAACAAATTAAATAATGATGAGGTTACAGAAACTGTAGCTGCCGGACAGGAAACACTGCGGGAAACTGTAGTGACCAGTTCGGAGCAACCTGCTTTAGAGCAGACAGCTCCTGCAACTTCTTCCAATAAATGGGGAAGCTGGAAAGAAATTGTCGAACGTATTTCTTACCAGGGTATTGTTCGCAATATGCCATACCTCATGTTCCTCACCGTACTATGTATCCTTTATATCACCAATAACAACAGGGCCATTTCGCTTACAAGAAGTATTAATAATAAAACAAAAGAATTAAAGGAACTGCGGTGGAGATATATGGATATTCAGTCCAGGCTTATGTTTCAGACATCAGAAACACAACTGATACCTAAAGCACAAACCATTGGATTGCAGCCATTAGACAAACCTGCATTTGAAATAAAAGTACAAGTCCCTGCAAAAGAAGAAGAATAAAGAGATGGATGTAAAAAAGGACATACGATTCAGAGTATACTTATCCTTTACCGGGATAGTGGTGCTGGCAGTGGCTATCATTGTTAAAGCATTTGCTATACAGGTAAACGAAGGAGCATCGTTGCGGGCGCAGGCAGAAAAAGCACATACCAAAAAAGAAACTTTATATCCGGAGCGTGGCAATATTTACAGTGAAGATGGTACGTTATTATCTTCCACTATTCCGCAGTTTGATCTCAGGGTTGATTTTAAAGCCATCAATAAGGATACATTTCAATATTATATTGATACCCTGTCACAATGCATGGCAGGTCTTTTTAAAGATGCTTCTCCGGATGATTATAAAAGACAAATGCGGTCGGCATTTAAAAATGGTGATCGTTACTGGCTGATCAAAAAGAATGCGCCTTATTATCAATACCAGGCAGTAAGGAATTTCCCGATTTTTAAAAAGGGAAAGAATCGGGGTGGATTTATTTCTGAACCCCGTTCCAAAAGAGTAAATCCTTATGGAATGCTGGCTTACCGTACCATCGGTTTGTGGCGTGAAAATGCTGCTAACATTGGCCTGGAGCAAAAGTATGATTCTGTTCTATGTGGTAAAGAAGGGACCCGTATTATCCGCAAAACTACTGGCGCAACCTGGATGCCTATTGAAGGCTCGGAAGTAGATCCGGTTAACGGACAAGATATTGTTACTACGATTGATATTAATATTCAGGATGCTACAGAGCATGCCCTGCTTGATGTACTCACTAAAAATAATTGTCAGTACGGAACAGCAATTGTAATGGAAGTGAAGACCGGGAAGATACGGGCATTGGCTAACCTGGGACGCCAGGCTAATGGTAGTTATTGGGAAGATTTTAATTACGCATTATTACCAACAGAGCCTGGCTCCACGTTCAAACTGATGTCTTTGTATTCTTTACTGGAAGATGGTTATGTTACGATCAATGATAACGTAAATGCTCAGGGCGGTGTAGCTGTATTTGGTAATCAAAGGGTGGTGGATGATCACCATGGACTAGGTATTATCACTATTAAAAAAGCATTTGCACAATCTTCAAATGTTGCTTTTGCCAAACTGATCAATCAATATTATCATAATGATCCGATGAAATATATTCATCATCTGCAAAAATTAAAACTGAATATAAAAACGGGTATTGACCTTTCCGGAGAGCGGAGACCCATGATAAAAACCACAGCCAGTAAGAGTTGGAACAAAGTGACTTCTCTACCCTGGATTGGCTATGGCTATGAAAGCCTGATCACTCCTTTACATACTTGTATGGTCTACAATGCAGTGGCTAACAATGGTAAAATGATGAAACCTTACCTGGTAAGCTCTATCCAGGAATATGGTATGCCTGTAAAAGAGTTCCAACCTGTAGTGCTGGAAGAAAGTATAGGCAAGCCTTCTACTATTAAACAAATGCAACAAGCCATGCGTGCGGTAGTAGAAGAAGGTACAGCAAGAGGTATTCAGTCGCCTTATTATACTGCGGCCGGAAAGACGGGTACAGCGCAGGTTGCAGATAAAGGCATCTCTTATGCTGATGGTGTAAGACAAGGTTCTTTTGTAGGTTATTTCCCTTATGAAAATCCAAAATATACTATTGCTGTTGTAGTAAGATCAACACCTAATGGTGCCTATTATGGAGCTGTAGTTGGCGCACCAGTATTTAAAGCCATTGCCGATAAACTTTATGCAACGCGTATTGGTGGTTGGAAAGCACCCGCAGATTCTTTAGTGAAAACAAGAAGAGTGGTTGCAAAGAAGAGTACAGTGGAAAGTCTGAACACAGTAATGACAGCTTTAGGATTTGCAAAGCCTGCCGCTTCAACCTGGAATGGCCTGGCATTTTTGCAGACTGACTCTTCAGGTAAATATGCCGTCCAGAAAATTGCAACTGTGAAAAATATGGTACCTGATGTAAGTGGTATGGGGCTTAGAGATGCTTTGTATATACTGGAGAGTTCTGGTCTTCATGTCACAATAACGGGCAATGGGAAAGTAGTATCGCAATCATTACCGGCCGGCAATAGAATTACTAAAGGTCAACGCATACATCTGCAATTGGGATAGTTAAAAGGAAACAAGGAATAGAAAAGGTATTATGAAACAGTTACAGGAGCTCATTAAAGCAATAAAAACAAAACAGATCATTGGAAGCAATGATGTGCTTGTGGATGCGCTTACCATTGACTCCCGTAAAGCCGGAAAGGGCTCTTTATTCTTTGCACAAAAAGGAACCCTTACAGATGGTCATAAATATGTTGAACAGGTAATTGAAGCTGGTGCTGTTGTAATTGTATGCCAGGATATACCTGCAGCTATCAATGAATCTGTAACCTATATACAGGTAGAAGATGTAGCAGCAATAACAGGTATAGTGGCTGCTGCTTTTTATGATCAGCCATCACAAGGGATGAAAGTAATTGGAGTAACCGGAACCAATGGTAAAACAACGGTGGCTACTTTATTGCATAAACTGTTTCAGGCATTAGGTTACAAGTGTGGCCTGATCTCGACAGTACAAAATCATATTGGTGACACGATAGTACCTGCAACACATACTACACCTGATGCAGTTAGCCTTCAAGGGTTATTCCGACAGATGGCAGATGAAGGTTGCGATTATGTTTTCATCGAGGTTAGCTCCCACGCTATTCATCAACATCGGATAGCAGGTATTGATTTTGATGGTGGCATCTTTACCAACATCACTCACGACCATCTGGATTATCATGCTACGTTTGATGAATATATCAGGGTGAAAAAAATGTTCTTTGATCAGCTAAGCAAAAAAGCATTTGCATTGACCAATGCTGATGATAAACGCGGCCTGGTTATGTTGCAGAATACAGCTGCGCTTCGCAAAACTTATTCTTTACGAGTACCTGCTGATTATAAAGGTAAAGTACTGGAGAATGATTTGGATGGATTGCAGATGAATGTGAATAAAGTTGATGTTCATTTCAGGTTAAGTGGCTTGTTTAATGCTTATAATTTGCTGGCAGTATTCGGTACAGCTGAATTGTTGGGAGAAGATAAAATGGAGGTGCTGGCATTGCTTAGTGATATGAAAGGTGCAGCTGGAAGGTTTGACACTTATCGTTCGCCAAAAGAAAGAGTACTGGGTATTATTGATTATGCACATACCCCCGATGCTTTACTGAATGTACTGGCAACTATCAAACAGTTTGGCGGCCAGCGGCAGATTATAACAGTAGTAGGGTGTGGTGGCGACAGGGACAAAACGAAAAGACCCGTAATGGCGCAGGTGGCCTGCGAGCATAGCGATAAGGTGATCCTGACTTCCGATAATCCAAGAAGTGAAGACCCTGAAGTTATACTGAACGATATGGAAAGTGGCCTCACATTTGCTCACAAAAGAAAGGTGCTCCGGATTGCTGACAGAAGAGAAGCTATAAAAACAGCATGTACATTGGCCAACGAAGATGATGTGGTATTGGTAGCAGGTAAAGGCCATGAAACATACCAGGAAATAAAAGGAGTCCGGCATCATTTTGATGACAAAGAAGTATTACTGGAAATGTTTGAGTTGCTGGAAAAATAAAGAGATCAATACACGGAAAAATTACATAAATCTGATTGCATGTTATACTATTTATTCAAATACCTGAGAGATCAATTCGGTATGTCCGGAGCGGGGTTGTTTCAATACATCACCTTCCGTGCTGGTATGGCTATTGTGCTGTCTCTTATCATTACCCTGGTATTTGGTAAAAGACTGATCCGCTATCTTCAACATAAACAAATAGGGGAAACTGTGCGTGATCTTGGCCTTCAGGGAGAAGAGTCAAAACGAGGTACACCCACTATGGGTGGGTTAATCATTATTGCAGGCATCATTATTCCTACACTCATTTTTGCAAGAATAGAAAATGTGTACATATTGATGATGTTACTATCAACAGTGTGGTTGGGTCTCGTTGGTTTTCTGGATGATTATATTAAAGTCTTTAAGAAGAATAAAGAAGGCCTTGCAGGGAGATTTAAAATATTAGGGCAGGTTGGATTGGGTATCATAATTGGCTTTACCATGTATTATAATCAACATGTGGTAACTACAAGGGAGATAAAAGCAGGACAACCGATATTGTATAATGGCGCTGAGAAAATTGCAGGAGAACCCTACAGCCGTGTGGATGAAAAAGGTGTAACCCGCAACTACGTTCAGGTTCAGGCCACAGTTACTACAGTCCCTTTTTCCAAAAATCACGAACTGAGTTATGCAAAGATTGCTTCTATTTTCGGAGAGAAGGCTGTGGGCTGGCTGACACCCACTATATATATTGTGTTCGTTATTCTCATAATCACTGCCGTATCTAATGGAGCTAATATTACAGATGGTATTGATGGACTGGCAACGGGTACATCGGCCATAGCTGGTCTGGCTTTTGGGGTATTTGCCTATTTGTCGGGCAACTATGTTTTTGCCAGCTATCTGAACATCATGCACATTCCTAACCTAGGCGAACTGTCCATATTTGTAGGTGCTTTTGTAGGAGCTTGTATCGGATTCCTTTGGTATAACTCTTATCCGGCACAGGTTTTCATGGGCGATACGGGTAGCTTGGCCTTGGGTGGCATCATTGCATCGCTGGCTATCATTGTTCGTAAGGAATTATTGATACCTATTATTTGCGGTGTATTCCTGGTGGAAAATTTATCGGTGATGTTGCAGGTCAGTTACTTTAAGTACACGAAAAAGAAATACGGGGAAGGCCGCAGGATCCTAAAAATGTCGCCACTGCACCATCACTATCAAAAGCTTGGATATCATGAAAGTAAAATTGTAACCCGGTTCTGGATTATAGGCATCATTTTGGTCGTTGTAAGTATTGTGTCTTTGAAAGTTCAATAAGCGGGAATATGGATAAAGGATATAAGAACATTGTAGTACTGGGAGCGGGGGAAAGTGGGAACGGAGCGGCTTTACTGGCAAAGCATAATGGTATCCCGGTATTTGTTTCAGACAACGGAAAGATAAAAGATCATTATAAAAAAGAACTGGAACAGGAAGGTATAGCATTTGAAGAAGGAGGACACAACAGGGATAGAATAATGGCTGCTGACCTGATTATAAAAAGCCCTGGTATACCCGATAAAGCACCTTTAATAAAAGGGCTAAGAGCCGCAGGGAAAGAAATTATCAGTGAAATAGAATTTGGATTTTGGTATAAAGGCGATAGTAAGATCATTGCGATAACCGGTAGTAACGGGAAGAGTACGACGACAAGCCTTTTATATCATTTGCTGAAAAACGCGGGACTGGATGTCTCCATGGTGGGGAATATAGGGGTCAGCTTTGCCAAACAGGTTGCTATAAAACCTACATCATGGTATGTGATGGAGATCAGTAGCTTTCAATTGGATGATATTAAAGAGTTCAGACCAGAAATAGGAGTATTGCTGAATATAACACCCGATCATCTGGATAGATATGAGTACAAGTTTGAAAATTATATAAAATCAAAATTCAGAATTGCAAAGAACCAGACAGCGGAAGATATACTGGTATTGAATGTAGACGACGAAGCGATAAAAAATTACCAGGAGCTAAACTTAATAAAACCGAAATTAATACCCATAACGATGAGCGAACACAATCTAACCCAGGACGAAGGAGCTTTTATGAAAGATGAAGAATTGCATTTGAAATATCAAGGCGATGATACCAACATATCTATACACGATCTTGCTTTAAAAGGCAGACACAATCAATATAATTCAATGGCAGCGGGAATTTCCGCCAGAGCAGCTGGTATTCGTAAAGAAAAAATAAGAGAAAGCTTTTCTTCTTTTGAAGGGTTGGAACATAGACTGGAATTTGTAGCAACTGTAAGAGGTGTAGATTTCATCAATGATAGTAAGGGTACTAATCTAAATTCGGTATGGTTTGCGCTGGAAAGCATGAAACAGCCTGTAGTACTTATTCTTGGCGGTCAGGATAAAGGGAATGATTATAACGAGATCATGGATCTGGTACAGGAAAAAGTAAGAGCAATAGTTTGTATGGGTGTGGATAATGCTCCGATTCATAAAGCATTTGAAAGCGTAATTAAAAATATTGTAGATACTCAAAGTGCTACTGATGCTGTGAAAGCCGCTTACGCACTTGCAGAAAAAGGTGATGTAGTATTGTTATCCCCTGGTTGCGCCAGTTTCGATCTGTTTAAGAATTATGAAGACAGAGGTACGCAATTTAAACAGGCAGTAAGAGAATTGTAGCATAGAACCAAGATTGATAGAAGCAAGAATAAAGATTAAACAGTAACAGGATTAAGTATAAAACGCAAGTATAACGGTTAGTTAGGTTGAATATACAAATCTTGTTTCTTTAATCTGACAATCTAAAATCTAAGAAAAAAAATGCAACAGGTATTGCAGAGGATCAAAGGAGATAAAGTGATATGGTCGGTAGTAATTTTACTATCGTTGCTAAGCCTGCTTGCTGTATATTCTGCAACAGGCTCGCTCGCATGGCGTATGGATAAAAGCTCCGGCTTTTACATGGTGAAACAATTGGGTGTACTGGTAGCTGGTCTTGGTATTATATTCGTTGTACATCGGGTTAACTATACCAAGTTCGCAAGATTTTCGGTGTTGTTGTTCATGATCTGTATTCCATTACTTATCTACACCTTGTTCTTTGGTACTAAGTTGAATGAAGGCTCCCGTTGGATTAAATTGCCGCTGATCAATCTTACTTTCCAAACCTCCGATCTTGCACGTCTTGCAGTATTCATGTTTTTAGCACGGCAATTAAGTGTGAAGCAAAAGGTGATCAAAGATTTTAAGAAAGGATTTTTGCCGGTGTTGATTCCTGTACTGATCATTTGCGGATTAATTGCTCCGGCCAACCTTTCAACTGCATTGTTGTTGGGGCTTACCTGCTGTATATTGTTCTTTATAGGCCGTGTAGATGTTAAGCATATTATGCTGCTGGCAGTAGTAGGGCTTATAGGTGTAGGATTGCTTTTTTCAGTTTCCATAGCCTTTAAAGTAGGCCGTGGAGCCACATGGCAAAAACGTATTGAGAACTATGTGGGTAAAGGTACTGACGAAAAAGATGGAGATAGTAATTACCAGATCACACAGGCCAAGATAGCAATTGCAAGCGGTGGGCTAACAGGACGTGGTCCCGGTAAAAGCTGGGCACGAGATTTTCTGCCGCATCCTTATTCCGATTTCATTTTCGCCATTATTATTGAAGAATACGGGATAATAGGTGCAACAATATTAATAGGTGTTTACCTGCTGTTCCTTTGGCGAAGTATTTTAATATTCAGGCGGTGTCCTTATGCTTTCGGAGCATTCCTAGCAGTAGGACTCAGCTTTACACTTGTGTTCCAAGCATTGATGAATATGGCGGTAAATGTACACCTGGTGCCGGTTACAGGGCTTACGCTCCCGCTGGTTAGTATGGGTGGATCATCCATATGGTTTAATAGCGTAGCTATAGGAATTATATTAAGTGTGAGCAGGTATGTGGATGAAATGGAGGGTAGTGAATTGAAAAGTAAATAAAAGTATCAAGTATACATTTTAGAAGGGATCATTTTTGACTTTTGCATTTTGACTTTTGAATTAACAAAAATATGAAAGTAGTAATAGCAGGCGGTGGTACAGGCGGGCATATATTCCCGGCAGTGGCTATTGGCCATGCTTTGCAACGATTAGCGCCGGGTACAGAATTGTTGTTTGTAGGTGCTAACGGAAAGATGGAAATGGAGAAAGTTCCGTTGGAAGGATTTAAAATAGTAGGATTAGATATTGCGGGATTCAATAGAAGCAACCTTTTAAAGAACCTGACATTGCCTTTCAAATTATGGAAGAGCCGTAAGCAGGCTAATAAAGTAATTAGTGATTTCCAGCCTGATGTTGTTGTAGGTGTGGGTGGTTTTGCAAGTTTCCCAATGCTATATGCAGCGCAGGCTAAAGGTATACCAACATTGATCCAGGAGCAAAATTCATTTGCTGGAAAAAGTAATAAAATACTGGGAAGAAAGGCGAAAGCAATATGTGTGGCTTATAGTGGAATGGAAAGATTTTTTCCGAAGGAAAATATAATACTTACCGGCAATCCCGTAAGAGCAAGTATATCAAAGGCAAACATTTCCAGGCAAGAAGGAATAGATGCTTTTGGTCTGGATAAGAATAAGAAGACAATATTAATTGTTGGCGGAAGCCTTGGTGCGAGAACGATTAATGAGGCCGTTGCAGCAGGTATAAAAGAATTGACGGATTGGAATGTGCAGATCATATGGCAAACCGGAAAATTGTTTGTTGATCAGGCAAAATCGGCAGCAGAAAAGTTTGGGAAAGGTATAGTAGTACAGGATTTTATCAGGAATATGGAATATGCTTATGCCGCGGCAGATATTGTAGTATCAAGGGCAGGAGCATTATCCAGTGCTGAATTGTGTATAGCAGGTAAGCCTGTAATATTTGTTCCTTACCCTTTTGCAGCAGAAGACCATCAGACAAGTAACGCTATGGCTTTAGTAGAGCATAATGCTGCGATGATAGTGAAAGACAATGAAGCAAGAACAGAATTAATAAAGAAGTTGAATACCCTGGTTCATGATGAAAATATGCAAAAGATAATGGCAGAGCATATCGTGAAACATGGCATTAAGGATGCAGATGAAAGAATAGCACGTAAAGTAATTGAAATAAGCGGACAGAAATAAGTATAAAATGAATATCGAAAATATAAAGAAGATCTATTTCGTAGGTATAGGAGGCATCGGAATGAGTGCTCTGGCAAGGTTTTTCAGCGAGAGAGGTTCTGAAGTAAAGGGTTATGACCGTACGGAAACAGAGCTTACCAAAAGCCTTTCGGCTGAAGGTATGGATATTCATTATGAAGATAACATAGACTTGTTATATAAAGACGCAGAACTGGTAGTATATACACCAGCTATTCCTGCAGATCATAAAGAACTTAATTGGTATAGGGACAATAATTATCCTGTATTTAAAAGGTCAGATGTATTGCAATGGATCACGGAAAGTATGTTTGCCATTACAGTCGCGGGTACACATGGTAAAACCACTATCAGTACTATGATAGCACATATACTTCGTGATAGCGGCTATGGCTGTAACGCTTTCCTGGGGGGCATTTCATCAAACTATAATAAAAACTACTGGGGAAGTGAACGTAATGTAGCAGTGATTGAAGCTGATGAATACGATAGGAGTTTTTTGAAATTAAAACCAGACATAGCTGTATTGACGGCCATGGATGCAGATCACCTGGATATTTATGGTGACCTGGCAGCAATGGAAGAAGCGTTTATACAATATACAAGCAACATTAAGCCTGATGGCACACTTTGGTCGAAGCATGGATTAAAGCATGGCAAATTGCTGAAAGCGGCTCACAAAAACACTTACAGCTTGCAGAACGACAGTGCTGATGCGTATGCTGTAAATATGCAGATTCATGATGGCGGATACACTTTTGATGTGATGGGCAAAGGTTGGATGCTACAGCAAGTACGATTGAATATTGGTGGTATGCATAATGTGGAGAATTGTATTGTAGCCATTGCAGTTGCAAAACAATTAGAGATTGATGATATGCTGATAAAAAATGCCGTGTCCAATTTCAAAGGCGTTAAACGTCGTTTTGAATATATTATTAAGAACGATAGCCTGGTTTATATTGATGACTATGCCCATCATCCGGAAGAGCTTGCAGCATTAATTAAAAGTGCTAAAACTTTATTCCCAGATAAGCGTTGTGTGGTGACTTTTCAACCACATCTGTTTAGCCGGACCCGTGATTTCGCGGAAGGCTTTGCACACAGCCTGGATATGGCAGATGAAGTATTGCTGCTTGATATATATCCGGCAAGAGAAAAACCAATGGAAGGTATAACGATCAATACTATTGCGGATAAGATGGGCAATCCTAATCATACCGTATTGAGTAAAGAAGGTTTGGTGGCTTATGCAAAATCAGCACCAATTGAAATGTTGATAACAGCAGGAGCAGGCGACATAGATAAATTGGTTGAACCGATTAAAGAAGCATTGCTTCATCGTTAATCAACATCATTTTAAAATTGAAATAAGGTTAAAAACAGAACAACAAGCAAGACAGTAGCGACAAGAATGAGTGAAGAAAGAAAAATATCATCAAAGAAAGTACTTCGGTTTACGATAGGAGCTTTACTGGTTGCCATTTTTATGGTAGCGCTGGTAGCGGCTTCCCGTCAGCAAAATAGCAAAGCCATTAAAGGAATGGAAGTGCATCTTAATGATGAACATGAATTCAGTTTTTTACAGCGAAAAGATATTGAAGCATTATTGCTCAGGAACAGGAATATTAATCTTTCCCAAACTGCCATAGCAAAGCTTGACCTTAGGTTAATGGAAGATATAGCAAGAACAAATCCATGGGTAGCAAAGGCAGATATTTTTGTGGATAACAGACAGCTATTACAGGTCAATATAACACAACGGGAGCCTGTAGCCAGGATCTTTGATATGAATGGAGGTAGTTATTATATGGATAGCCTTTTGAATACTATGCCCGTAAGTCAGGGCTATGCTTATCCGGCTCCGGTATTCACCAATGTTCCTGTATTACGTAATGATAGTGCACAAGCCAGCCTGCATAAAAAGATAGCTTATTTAAGTGAAACGATAGGCCGTGATAGTTTCTGGCATGCACAAGTAACTCAAATAGAAGTACAACCTGATCAGACTTTCGTATTGATCCCACTTTTTGGTAACCAGCGAATCCTGATTGGAGATACGGTTAAGGTACAGGAGAAATTGGGACACCTTTTTGCTTTTTATAAAAATGTATCAGGCAAAATAGGTTGGGATAAATATGAAACACTTGATGTACGCTTTAAGAATCAGGTAGTAGCAAGTCCTTCAATAGGATGGATACCGCCCAAAGCTACAGATACAACAACAGCAATCATTGAAGGGCCGGACCCTAAAGCAAATGTAAGCACTGTTGCGGTAGTAAAACCAGTAGTGGCAAAGCCTGCAATTCAAACCGTTAAGCCTGCAACTCCTGTTATAGTTAAACATGTAGCTAAGCAGAAGCCAGCACTAAAACCTGCTGTTGTAAAACAAAATATAGTAAAAGCTAAGCCTGCAACCGTTAAGCCTAAAAGTGTAGTTCAGGCAAGTAGCAAGACTAAAGAAAAAAAGAAGGAAGCAGTAACAAATAAAGAAAAAACAAAAACGCAATCACCGAAATACATTTACCCAGGTAAACATTCCGGCAATCATTAATTATACAAGTACTCGTTATGAATAAAAAAGAACAACCCATCATCGTCGGCCTTGACATCGGTACTACAAAAGTAGTGGCTATAGCAGGGCGCAAAAATGAATTCGGCAAATTAGAAATCCTGGGCTTTGGCAAGGCAGATTCGGCCGGTGTCAGCCATGGTGTAGTGTTGAATATAGAGCAATGTATCCGTTCTATAGAGCAGGCTATTGATAAATGTATGCAGTCAAATGCTAACCTGGAGATCAATGAAGTATATGTAGGTATAGCCGGCCAGCATATCAAAAGCCTGCAGACACGTGGTGACAGGGTTCGTTCGCTTACAGACGATGAAATCACAAAGGAAGATATCGACCTGCTGATCAAAGATCAGTACAAGACTTATATCCCTGCCGGCGATCAGATCATCGATATCATTCCGCAGGATTTTATGATCGACAATACGCCGAACATACTTGATCCTATTGGTATGAGCGGTGTTAAGGTCGGAGCCAATTTCCATATTGTTACCGGCGATCGTAATGCGATCCGTAACATCAAGCGTTGCGTAGATAAATCCAATCTGAAAACCAATGACCTGGTACTTCAGCCCCTGGCTTCTGCAGCTGCGGTAATGAATAATGAAGACCTTGAAGCCGGTGTAGCCATCGTGGATATTGGTGGTGGTACTACTGATATGGCTGTATTCTACGATGGTATTTTGCAACATACCGCAGTAATACCTTACGCGGGTACTAATATTACCAATGATATCCGCCAGGGACTAGGTGTATTGCGTGCACAGGCCGAAGCTATGAAAGTGCAATTTGGTATGGCTCTTGCAGACGAAGCTAAAACCAATGCTTATATCACTATTCCCGGTTTGCGTGGTTTGCCGCCAAAGGAAATTTCAGTTAAAAACCTGGCACACATTATTCAGGCCCGTACAGAAGAAATTCTGGACTACGTAATGTATCATTTGAAGCAGGTAAATCTCGACAAACGTTTGTTCGGTGGTGTGATCCTTACTGGTGGCGGTAGCCAGCTGAATCACCTTATCCAGCTTACAGAATATAAGACTGGTCTTGGCGCCCGTATCGGCCAGCCGAATGAGCATCTGGCCGGAGGTCATCATGAATCATTGAATCATCCGATGTATGCAACCTGTATCGGGCTTATTCTTCGTGGCTATTCTGATTTCGAAAATGGGAAGATGAATTTCAACAGCAGCAATAAGGAGATCGGTATCATGCAGGAAACGCCTTCCAAAGATATTTTCGTGAAAGTGGAAATGCCCCGGGAAGCAAGAGCTGCTGTGACAGAAGAAGAATCTTCTTTTATGGAAGAAACTGCAGAACAGCGACTGGAAAAAATGGAGCGTAATAACAAACGTTCTGAAACAATTAAAAAAGTATTTAACCAGATCAAAAACGGCTTTATGAGTTTCTTTGAAGAGCCTGATGATCAGAAAATATAAGTACCTGCCGGTAGCTGAAGAAGAAGGTCAGTCAACGGTTTTATTAATATAGCACTTACAATAGTATTAACCCATCGATCTTTATTCAAATTACCGGATGAAGATTAATTTTTAAAACAGTAGCATATGATACATTTTGAAATCCCTAAGAATCAATCATCCATCATTAAGGTGATCGGTGTGGGCGGCGGCGGCGGTAACGCGGTAAATTACATGTATAGTCTTGGAATTGACGGTGTAGACTTTATCGTCTGCAATACAGATTCCCAGGCATTGGCACAAAGCCCTGTGCCGAATAAGATTCAGCTGGGGCCACACCTTACACAAGGTCTTGGAGCAGGTGCAAACCCCGAGATTGGTAAACAAGCCGGCGAAGAATCCGTTGACGAAATCTCTAAGATCCTGAAAGTAAATACACGCATGGCGTTTATTACTGCAGGAATGGGAGGCGGTACGGGTACCGGTGGTGCGCCTATCATTTCTAAAGTGTGTCGTGAACTGGGTATTCTTACTGTAGGTATAGTAACTACACCTTTCGCGTACGAAGGGCGCAAACGCTTAAAGCAAGCCCAGGAAGGTATTGCCTCTATGCGTGAACATGTAGATACTATTTTGATTATCTCTAATGATAAACTGCGTCAGCAATATGGCAATCTGCCTTTTACACAGGCATTTTCCAAAGCAGATAATGTATTGGCTACAGCGGCCAAGTGTATTACTGATCTGATCACTGTTGATGGAAAGGTAAATCTTGACTTTAACGATGTGCAGACGGTGATGAAGAATGGTGGTGTGGCAATATTGGGTAGTGCACAGGCCACGGGCGAGGGCCGTGCCCGCCAGGCAGTTGAGGAAGCATTGAGCTCTCCATTATTGAACGATAGCGAGATTGAAGGTGCACAATGGATATTGCTGAACGTGACTTCTGCAGCGGGAGATTATGAGCATACGCTTGATGAACTGGAAATTATCCAGGGCTATGTACAGCAACAGGCTGGCAATACCTGCGATATTATCCTGGGTATGGGACATGATCCTAACCTGGGTGAGAACATTTCGGTAACCATTATTGCTACTGGCTTTAACCATCATGAGATCAATACTGACTTACTGGAACAGAAGAAGCAACCTGCTCCTGAAAAGATTGTTGTTCCATTGGGACAAGTTGGTGCAGCTGCCTTAGTTGAAGCGAAAGCGCCTGAAGTACCTCAAATCGTGGCAGATCCTATGGCACCGGTATTGGTAGAGGCTCCTGTAGCAAATACTTTTTATCAACCCGTAGCGCAACAGCAAATCCCTGCAGAGGAAACCAGGAACTCTTTTAATCTGGAATTACCTAAAGTACAGGAAGCTAATGTTGTGACGGAACAAAAATCTCAACCTCAGGAATATAAAGCTCCTGAATTGGAACTGGTGATTAAGAATGAAGAAAAACCAGTACAGGAAACAGTTGTAAAACGTGGTGACCGCTACCTTACACCTGAAGAAATAGAAGAACAACGCCGCTTTGAAGAGCAGAAAAAAGCATTGGAAGATCGTGCTGATCGCCTGCGCCGTATGAGCTTTAATATACAGGGTGCTGAAAATGCAAACGAAGTGGAGAATGTGCCTGCTTACATGCGTCGGCAGACCAACCTGGACAATACCGTAAATTCAAATGATAATTTCCTTTCGGGATATTCCGTGAATACTGATAAAGATGGCAAGCAAGGAAACATTAGTACAATCAATACTTTCCTTGATGGTAAAAAACCGGATTAGTATGATCCGCTATATGGCTAACAAAGGCGTCCCGGTTATCCGGGGCGCCTTACCTTTTTATAGGGCAGAGAATCTGGCATTACTTTAGTAGCGTTTATTTAAACTTTAGGAAAGTTTCAAACTTCCCTAAAGTTGTCTAGCTATAAATAGTCCGCGAGGATTTTCATTTGCACCTTTGTAAACCCTTTTCTATTTATTACTTTTAACCTTTCAATCATTCAACTGATATAAATGCAATTACATACTATAGATACAGGATTGTTTAAACTGGATGGCGGCGCCATGCACGGTGTTGTTCCTAAAACGATGTGGAATAAAGTTAACCCTGCTGATGAAAATAATATGTGCTCCTGGGCTATGCGTTGTTTGCTGATAGAACAGGAAGGCCGGCTTATCCTGGTCGATACCGGTATTGGTACCAAACAGGATGAGAAATTTTTTGGACACTATTATTTACATGGAAATGATTCGTTGGAAAAATCTATTAAGGCCAAAGGCTACAGCATGGACGATATAACTGATGTATTCCTTACCCACCTTCATTTTGATCATGTAGGCGGTGCTGTTAAAAGAGAAGGGGAACAATTGGTGCCGACATTTAAACATGCAAAATACTGGAGTAATAAAGCCCATTGGGATTGGGCAATACATCCAAATGATCGGGAAAAAGCTTCGTTCCTTAAAGAGAATATTTTACCTCTGGAAGAAAGTGGTCAGCTTAATTTTATTGATACTAAAGATGGTGAAGAGTGGATTAAAGATATTCGTATCCGATACGTAAACGGACATACAGAAGCTATGATGTTACCACAGATCAATTATAAAGGTAAGACCGTCCTGTACGCAGCCGATCTGTTACCCAGTATGCACCATATTTCTCTACCCTGGATTATGGGTTACGATATGCGCCCATTGGATACACTTAATGAAAAGAAACGACTATTGGCCGAAGCAGGCGCCAACGATTGGTTATTATTTTTTGAGCATGATTATAAAAACGAAATGTGTAACCTGCAACAAACAGAAAGAGGGCTACGCTCTGGCGAGGTTATTAAAATGAGTGATCTTTCTTAATTAGCAAATTGGTAAATGTGAAAATTTGAAAATGCTTAATCATTTTAGATCAGTCTGATTTTGTATCACCGCTTTCCATTTTGCACATTTTAGAATTTTCAAATTTTCAAATTAAAAAATGCTCCATCGTCATATTCCTTTCCTGAAAGCAGTCTTCGCTTATTCGCTTACGGCGTTTGGCGGGCCGCAGGGACATCTGGGTATGATGGTAAAGACCTTTGTACAAAAACGTAAAGATGTAACAGAAGAAGAGCTGATTGAATATAATGCCTTCTGCCAGATGCTTCCAGGGCCTTCTTCTACACAAACGGTAATGCTTATTGGCTGGAAGAGAGGAGGCATACCGTTGGCTATACTTACTTTACTGATCTGGATATTGCCGGCAACTTTATTAATGTCTGCATTCTCGTTCCTGGTTTATTATCTGGATACCAAAGCTCTGTTGAAGAACCTGTTTCTGTATGTAAGGCCAATGTCTGTAGGGTTTGTATGCTATGCAGCTGTGCGTATGATGGGACGCAGTGTAACCAATAAGGCGACATGGGGCATAATGATAGGAGGAACTATAGCCACTGTACTCATACGGTCGCCATGGGTATTCCCGGTGTTGGTACTGGTGTCGGGAATCATAACCAATTTCAGTAACAAGCGTATTGTGAGTAAAGTGGAAAAGCCTAAGTCTGTACGCTGGGTCAATCTGTGGCTCTTCGCCTGCGTCTTTCTTATTGCGGGTATCGTCAGCGAAATAGCACGGTTGCAGCAATGGGAACATCGTCGCGTAGCTAACCTTTTCGAGAACTTTTACAGGTTTGGAAGCATTGTTTTTGGTGGCGGGCAAGCCCTCATCCCAATGATGCTGGTACAGTTTGTAACCCTTCCATCCAAGCGTGGTGTCGATCCGTATATGACGCCCGGCGAAATCATGACCGGTTTTGGATTAGTGCAGGCCATGCCTGGTCCTGTATTTTCTGTATGCGCCTATGTAGGTGGTATGGCAATGAGTACGTTTGGACCTGTATGGCAAACAATAGGTTGCCTGGTCAGTATCATAGCTATCTTTTTACCCAGTACTTTATTACTTTTATTTCTCTTTCCCGTTTATCAGAATATCAAGCAGCACGTAGTTATCTATCGTTCACTGGAAGGGATAAACGCTGTAATTGTAGGTGTGATATGGGCTTCAGGCATTATCCTTTTTATGGAGATCAACAAAACTGGATTCGATTTTATGAGTCTTGTAGTTGTTGTTATTACCTTTTGTATGCTGCAGTTTACCAGAATTCCTGCGCCACTTATCGTACTAGGTTGGCTATTGCTGGGTTGGACTTTGAATTGATCTTGTTTACCAATATCTGACAGATTTTTAAAACCTGTCAGATATTGGGGTCTTGCTACTGCTTTACTTTCTTCTTCCTTATTGTTTCTTTCTTTATTACCTTTTGCTCTTTAGGTGGATGAGGTGCTATCATACCCATGATCTGCGGTTTGGTAGTATCTATAATTACGGGCTGATTATGTTTTGTAGTGTCCGGTTGTAACACTGGATCTCCTTGCAATTGCGCTGCTGGTACTGGTTTGGGGCATGCAATCTTTCCCACTATTTTTTGCGCGTAAGAATCACTGCCTTGTAATAATCCAAAGCAGATCACAATTACAGCGGCTATTTTGCGTAATAGTGGCATACGGGCCCGCATTACACTTTGTATGAGGGGCTCATTCCGGAAGCCAGTGGTTTCCAATACCTGGTCCTGGTTAAAACGGCCGCATACCTTTTCGTTGCTTTTCTGTTGCAGATAAACAAGGATATCATTGGCTTCCCAATTAGTGAAATCAACTACGGTTTTACTGCAGGCAAGGCAATGTCTTCCTTGTTGCTCGGGTAGCATTTCATCCCAGTTTTCATGGCAAGGCTTCGGTATGCTGATCCTGTTTCCCATATCGTATCTTTTTTTGTGTACCTATAGGATGCGCCCATAATAGAAATTCCATAATGCCGGAAAATAATTCTTTAAAATAATAAGCCATTGCAGTCGCATGTTCATTTCGCTTAAGTACAAAGACATTTTAAAAGAATGTCCTGATTAATTATATTTGGTAACTATGGTTTCACTTTTTACCAAATCAAGATTGTTCATTCTGCTATCTGCCATATTATGTGCAGTAGCTATTATGCAGGTGCAGTTTTACCTTGCATGGGTCTCCTTAATCCCTTTTTTTATTGCAATTCATGGTCAAAAAGGTAAAAAGGCTTTTGGATCAGGAGCCACATTCGGAGTGGTTTTTTGTGCTGTGCTTTTATATTGGATGGTAACGCTGATAGCTGATTTTTCAGGGAAAGGAATTTATGGCATCTTATTTTACATTGTCGCTTTACTGTTGTCCGCATTATATTTCGGATCGCTTACACTAAGTATTGCATGGCTTACCAGCAGTAGGAAGTATGGTTGGCTTAAGGCATTTCTTGCTGCTTCCATATGGACATTAGGCGAATGGATTTATGCTGCGGCACTTCCTGGCATGCCCTGGTTCGGCTTGTTCAGAGTAAGCAATATGGTATTGGATAACCTATATGCTATACAGGTAGCAACATTAGGTGGTGCATTTCTATTAAGTTATGTAATAGTATTCGTCAATTATTTGATCGCGCATTACCTGGTACAAAAACAATGGAAAATGCTTGCGGTACCATTGGGAGTTATTGTAGTTTATATGATTACAGGTTACGTGATGTTCAGTAACTTTCAAAAGAAATACGAAGATTCAGGCAAGCCAGTTTCAGTAGCTATTCTTCTTGACAATATTGCTCCTGATGTCAAGTGGAATAATGAAAATGGATCTTTCCTGGTGAAGAAATTGCTGGATCTTAATCAGCAAGCTATACAAGCTCACCCAGACATTGAATTGTGGTCTGAGGCAGTAGTTCCCTGGACTTATCGTGCCGATGATGATTTTATAATAGAAGTACTTAAGAACAGAGCCAATGATAATGTTACACACATTATGGGCATGACTACGGATTACTCGACGACGCAGATTTATAATTCTGCCTATGCTATTTTACCCAATGGAAAGGTTGCCGGTAGATATGATAAGCGTTTCCCTGTGAGCTTTGCAGAGCAACCTACGGCTTTTCTATCTCTGCCCTTTTCAGGTAGTTCCAATCGTTTCTTTGAAAAGGAAGGTAACATTCAAACTCCTTTGCCAACCCCACATGGCTATGTGGGTGTCTTGATATGCAATGATGGTACTGTGCCAGGCTCAACAATAGAAACAGCTAAACGAGGGGCTGAATTTCTTGTTAGTTTGAGTAATGATGCATGGTTTAGCCATGTAAAATTCCTGGTAAGGCAACATTTTTACAATACCAGATTAAGAGCAGTGGAGGTTCGTAAAGATATGGCTATCAATTGCAACATGGGATCTTCCGGATTGGTTAGGGCAGATGGTTCAATGGAGGTGAAAAATTCCGAAGAAGAGGCTAGCGTTAACAAGGTTTTCCTTAGAAGCAACAAATGTTTAACAATTTATACCGTTTGGCCATTCTTATTTATATTTCTTAACGGTATATTTATTCTGATTTTTAGCGCACTAAATATTTTTCATTATTCTAAAAATGTAACTCAATGAAGAAAATATTACTCCCATTATTTTTTCTGCTTATTTCATCCCTAAATCTTTACGCAATCTTTCCTACACCAGCCATCAATCAGACCAAATATAGATGGCGTAATGACGATGGAAGTGAGACTACCGCAACATGGAGGGCAGCAGAAAACACAGCGATAACGATTGCTGATACCGCTTCTATACTTCGGGCAAGAATAGAATTACAGAACAATTCGGGTGCTGTATATGATATTGATGAATCTCTTGAATATTCTTCTAATGGTGGTACTACATGGACAGTAATCACCAATGCGCCTACAAATGCTTTTATTTACCAATCCAGCGCCAATGTTGCGGATGGAGATGCTACTACCAACCAGATAAGTACCGGAACTGCCGGGACTTTTGTGGCCGGACGAATTATATCCGCTATTCCGTCTGCTACATCAATGGTTATATCGTCCGGAGAAAAAACTGAATTTGAGTGGGTAATTAAACCTACAGCCAACCTTTTGCCTATGACTACGTACACCTTTCGTTCGTCAGGTCAAGGCTCAACGCCACTAAATTATCCTACTATTACTACTACTTGTGTAAATGTGAGTATACTATCGAAAACGGATAGCTCGATATGTGGTCCCGGTATTGTAGGGCTTAAAGCGAATGGTTCTCCGGGCTCTACTGTTAAATGGTATGACGTACCGACTGGTGGTACAGCCCTTGGTACCGGTACAAATTTCACTACACCTTTTCTGACAACAACTAAAATCTATTACGCTGCGGCTGCTTTGGGAACTACTTGCGAAGGCCCCAGAGTGGCAGTTACCGCTGCAATCAACCCTATACCTGTGGTAAATCTTGGCAGTGATATTACAACATGTCAGGGCGATCCTGCAACTTTTGACGCCGGTGATTTCACTGCTTATCTCTGGGATAACGGAGTTACTACACAAACAAGAACAGTTACCGCAGCAGGCACATATTATGTGACAGTTACGGGCGCCGGCAATTGTAAAGGAAGCGATACCGTACAATTGTTGAATAACCCTAAGCCCACTGTTAATCTTGGAAATGACACTATGATTTGCCCTGGCGCATCAATAACATTAGATGCAGGAAATCCGGGTATGGAGTATGTTTGGGACAATGGTACAACTGGTCAGACACGTACAGTGAATGCAGCAGGAATATATTCCGTTACGGTCACAAATGAATTTGATTGTTCTGAGTTGGATATGATAAGCATCATTGTTAAAGATATCCCATTGGGGAATATTAATGCTGTCCATGGCAATCCGGCCACATATACTTTTAATGTTTTAAATCCTATGTATGCCACAGGCTACCTTTGGGATTTTGGTGATGGCTCACCTGAAGCAAGTGGCATGATGCATCAACATACCTATGCAGCTAATGGCATATATACAGTTAAATTGACACTGGCTGGCGATTGCGGCATTGATGCCGTAAAATACAGAACAGTTGATGTGTTTGATGCAGGAACTACAGGTATTGGAAATGTTGAAGATAATAATGCTATAGTGCTCTATCCTAATCCTGCGAGAGAGTCTGTTATTATTGAAAATAAAGCTGACCTTACTTTCAAAGCGGTAGAGGTATTTAATATCCTGGGACAAAAAATCGCGACTGCCCCTGCAATGTCCGGCTCAAAAATTACATTGAATACTGCTGAATTTGCAAGTGGTATTTATTCTGTAAGAATTGAAACAGACAAAGGTTTCATTGTCCGTAAGTTTGAAGTAAGGAAGTAAGTAAAAAATAAAAACCGGCGTTATAACTTAACTTTCCAAAAGTTCTAAACTTTTGGAAAGTTCTTTTGAGAATTTAGCGAATAACCGTCAAAATAGAAGAAGCGCCTTGCAGGGCGCTTCTTCTATTCAGTAATAAGATATTGCTCAATGATTTATTCCTTCAGGAAAACTAACTAATTGCCACTCTCTTCCCTATGTTTGATTTCATCGCGGATGGCAATGGCTTTGATATAGTCTTCACTTTCCAGTACCTGGTGCAATAATTCGTTTAACTCTTCCAGGGTCATCGCCTTCAAGTCTGAATGCTGTGTATTGTCTGCATCCTGGATCTCTTCATCTTCATCGCCTGGATTTACTACACTCGGAGCACCGGCATTAGGCTGATCCATAAATAAACCGGCAGCTTCCAGTATATTCTCATAAGTAAATATAGGGCAACCAATGCGTACAGCAAGTGCAAGCGCATCTGAAGTGCGGGAGTCTATTTCTATTATTTCTTTACCATTGGAACATACCAACTGGGCAAAGAAAATACCTTCTTCCAATTTATAAATCAGTACTTCTCTAAGTTCTATGTTGAAGGACAACATAAAGTTGTAAAACAGATCGTGGGTCAATGGCCTGCTGGGTTTGATGCGCTCCAAGGCCACTACAATGGCTTGAGCTTCAAATGCTCCAATTACGATGGGTAAACGACGCAATCCGTTAATTTCGCCCAATACGACAGCATAGGAATGAGTTTGGGTTACACTGCTGGATAAGGCTACTATTTCAAGTTCAATTTTTTTCATCTGTTATTATATCGCTCCAAAGTTCAAGCTGTTTGCTCCTTTAAAAAAGCAGCTTTTTCATTGCAAAGTGTGAAGTTAATTGTTGTATTTGAAAACACCAACAAGCACTTGCGAACCTTTGTTTTATAAAATAAAATTATAATTGCATTATTCTTCTATCTTAGAATAGTGTAGGCGCATCATCATTTCCGTCATTATTTTTATGTGGCGGATGTTCTTCCTTCTGGTTTTTATCTTCTTCAGGTTCAGGCTCTTTTTCTTCAAAAATAATTTCCAGTAAATCTTTATCGCAAAGTTTGTTGCCTACCGCTTTCCATCCGCTTACACCTACTTTTTCCGCAAGGTCAACAACTTCTTCCCGGGCATCAGATTTTTTCTTTCCTAGTTTTAAAGTTACCACAGGTTCCTGGTCGGTTGTAACCAACTCCAGTTTGTTTTTCAGGCCTTCTTTTATAAACAGGAATTTGCTTTTTAAAGTCTGCGTTTCAATATGGAACCGTTTTACACTGTACTGGAGTTTATCAGCATCATAGTACACTGCAGTGATTACCCTTTCAGGATCAAATTTCTCTATCCGGACAATTTGAGCTACCTCGTAACGATTACCCAGATCAAAATCTGTTAATTCATAATGCCCGTCTTTGTAGAAAACAAGAATACGGTCTTCCTGTTCAAAACTGCCCAGCAATTTACCATATCCATCCGTGTTTAACCTGCCTACCTGGTTATCATACCATATTTTGGGTGCAGATAAAGTGCTGCGTCCTTGTTCTTTAAACTTAATTTGCCGAACAGGATATTTAGTAACCTGGTTGCCTTGTGAGCTACGGCCTTTAATGATCAGTTCTTCAAAATAAAAATCAAAAACCTTTACCCGGGCCGTACTTCCCGGAGAAAGGGTAACATTTACTACTTCAGCTTCACCATTGGCATTTGCCGTGAAGTACATTACTTTACTGCCTTTATTGCCTTTGGTCAGATCGTATTCTTTATCACGGGTAATACCGGTTACGTTAAAACGTTTGGCATAAACCACACCACTGCTGCCATCCATGTACATCATATTGTACGTGGTGCGTTCATCATTCTTCTTGAATACATCAACATGAATGATGTCCTTACCCACAAAGGTTTTATCTGCAACTTTGGTTACAATCATAGTACCATCTTTACGGAAAACGATAATGTTGTCGATATCAGAACAGTCGCACACAAATTCATCCTTCTTCAATCCTGTTCCAATAAAGCCTTCCTTCCAGTTTACATAAAGCTTGGCATTGGCAATAGCCACTTTGTTGGCCTGTATGGTATCAAATATCTTGATTTCGGTCAGGCGTTCTTTGCCTTTGCCGTATTTCTTCAACAGGTTTTCATAATAGGCAATAGCAAAATCATTGAGGAATTCAATGTGGTGCTTTGTTTGCGCGATATTATCTTCCGTAGCTTTAATGTGTTCGTCTGCTTTGAAAGAATCGAACTTAGAAATACGCTTGATCCTGATTTCAGTAAGTTTTACAATATCTTCTTGTACAATTTCCCTGCGGAATAGTTTTTTGTAAGGCTTCAAACCTTTATCTATAGCGGAAAGTACACCTTCCCAGGTTGTTTCTTCTTCAATGTCGCGGTAAATACGCTTTTCAATAAATATTTTTTCGAGAGAAGAATAATGCCAATCATCTTCAAGCTCTTTTAGTTTTATTTCCAGTTCACGCTTCAGTAATCCTTTTGTATGATCAACGGAATGTTTCAGCAACTCGCTTGCACCAACAAAATTTGGTTTATCTGCTACGATGATACAGGCATTAGGTGAAATAGAAATTTCACAATCGGTAAAGGCATATAAAGCATCAATCGTCTGGTCGCTGGAAACGCCGGGAGCCAGTTGGACCGATAGTTCTACATCTTTAGCTGTATTATCAACAATACTTTTGATCTTGATCTTTCCACTGTCATTCGCCTTCAATATACTATCGATCAACTGTTGCGTAGTTACGCCATAAGGCACCGATTTAATGAGCAGGGTTTTCTTATCAAACTCTTCAATCTGAACACGTACCCTTACCTTGCCACCACGATTACCATCATTGTAATTGCTTACATCAATCATACCGCCAGTTTGGAAATCAGGGAAAAGTTCAAACTTTTTTCCTTTGAGTTGCTTGATTGCAGCATCTATGATCTCGCAAAAATTA
This sequence comes from Taibaiella sp., assembly GCA_041660405.1. GTDB lineage: Bacteria > Bacteroidota > Bacteroidia > Chitinophagales > Chitinophagaceae > Taibaiella. Next base: position 147,475 of record JBAZWL010000003.1, read on the forward strand.
TGCGGTAATATTTTGGTAGAAAGACCAACAGCAATACCTTCAGCACCTTGCACAAGGAGCAATGGGAATTTCATAGGCAGGGTTACCGGCTCGTTTTTACGGCCATCGTAACTAAGCTGCCAATCAGTTGTTTTGCCATTAAAGGCTACGTCCAATGCAAACTTGGATAAACGCGCTTCAATATAACGGGCTGCTGCAGCACTGTCGCCGGTACGTACATCGCCCCAGTTACCTTGCATATCAATCATCAGGTCTTTTTGCCCCAGGTTGGTAATGGCATCACCAATGGAAGCATCGCCATGCGGATGGTACTGCATGGTTTGGCCAATGATATTAGCTACTTTATTATAGCGCCCGTCATCCATTTCCTTCATAGCATGGAAAATACGGCGCTGCACGGGTTTCAATCCATCCTCTATAGCCGGAACGGCCCTTTCAAGTATCACATAACTTGCATATTCCAGAAACCAGCTTTCATACATTTTATTAATGGATGCTGCACTGTGTTCTTCGTGTTCGAGTTCCTGTTCGGTCATTTATGGGGTAATATTTTTTTAGAATGCGGCTGCAAAAATACGAAAATGGCGGGACAGGTTATAGTAAGAAAAAGAGTTTCGAGAATAAATATTACGGATTATTTAAATGTTGTATCAGTAAAGCTGTAATTTCTTCTTTCCTTGTTAGCAACATATTGTGCGTGCCATTTATTATTGGTACTGCATTTCTAATATTCCGGTATGGAAACATGGCATCTTTAGTGCCGTGGATATGAATAATATCTTTTCTGTAATCCCTTTTGCCGTTCCACTTAACTATAGCATTTACACACCAGTAAAGGAAATCAGGTGGGTTGTTTTTAGCCATTTGAATTACCGTTTTTCTTACACCTGGCGTTTTATTGATTTCTTTAATAAAACGGCTTCCATATTGTACTCCGGCAATAAATCCCTTTCCGGGTAACAATTTATGAAGGCTGGAGTATCTCAATTGCCGAAGCCGCCAGGGCATTTCTTCCCGGCATTTTACAGAGGAAATCAATATGATCTTTTCCGGATGAATATTTTTAACCAACTCCATAGTGATAATGCCACCCATGGAATTGGCTACAATATTAAAAGGGTTAGCGGTATCAATAAGCGGGATGAATTTGCGGGCATAAGTAGCGATATTATCTCCCTTGTCATGTTGTGGAAATGGAAGATAAACAGCATTGGGAATTTTCTTTAACGGATAATCATAGAGATGAATATCAGTAGCAATACCGCCAATAAAATAAGTAGTGGTCGCCATTGCCGTTAACCTTTCACTTTATATTTAAGAATTTTCTGCAAAGCGCTCATGGCTTCCTGTAAAGCTTCTACTTGCTGGACAGTTTCTTTTTTGCCTTTGCGGTTTAACTTGTAATACTTACGTAACCTGCCCTCTATTATTTCGCTTTCTGTTTCCACCAGGCCGGCTTCTTCCAGTTTATGCAATGCAGGATATAATGCAGCTTCAGTGATCTGCGTTTTGCCTTTACTACCATCAAGCACCGCTTTGGTAATTTCATAGCCATACATACGGCCATTGTTTTGCAGCAACTGTAGTATTACTATAGATAAACTTCCTTTTATGATTTTACCGGCTTCCATTGCTTTCAAAAGTAAAGAAAAAACATTACCTAATAAAGTTAGGTAACACTAATCTTGTTGCCATATTTCCCAGGCGGCTTCAGCCTGGCCTATCAGCATTTCATAGCCGTTCTTTATACTGGAACCATATTCCTTCCCTTTCTGAAGAAATAATGTTTCTTCCGGATGGTATATCAGGTCGTACAATAAATGTTCTGCAGACAGGAAAGTATAAGGAATGTCAGGACAGGCGTTTTCATGTGGCACCATGCCTAGAGGTGTAGTATTAATGATCAGCTTATGATCTTCAATAATAGTTTTATTTAGATCGGAGTAAGATAGCTGGCCTTCTTTCTTATTTCGGGAAACAAACTGATAGTTTATGTTTATTTTCTTCAAAGCATAAGCTACAGCTTTGGAAGCCCCACCCGTTCCCAATATCAACGCTTTATTATGTTGGGGTTTTAGTAATGGCTTTAAAGAATTGATGAAGCCAATAGTATCGGTATTATAGCCTTTGAGTTTACCGTTTTTTATACTGATAGTATTTACTGCCCCTATTTGTTGGGCGGTATCATCCAGTTCATCAAGCAGGGCTATTATCTCTTGTTTGTATGGTATGGTTACATTCATTCCTTTCAGGTCTGGGTGCCTCTCCAATACCTGTTTCAGGTCATCTATCTTATTTAAGGGGAATTTCTCATAAGTATCATGAATACCCTGTTCTTCAAATTTTTTATTGAAATAGCCAGGAGAAAAAGTTTGTAAAAGTGGGTAACCGATAATGCCGTACATAAGCTGCTGATTAATTGTAAAATAGAGAACAGATCGTTACATACTACCTGTTCTTCCCCCATCCACCGGAATGTTTACTCCATTGATGTAAGCCGCCGCAGGTGTGGCCAGGAATGCAGCTGCAGCAGCTATTTCCTCTGGTTTTCCAAAGCGTTTCATTGGAATCTCTTCTATCATTTCCTGTTCTACATCATCGGTGGAAGAACCTGTTTTTGTAGCCTTATTGTTTACAATAGTTTCCAGTCTTGCAGTGGCTGTTGCTCCGGGCAAAATGTTATTTACGGTAATGCCAAAAGCCCCCAACTCATTAGCCATCGTCTTAGACCAGGAAGCCACAGCTCCGCGTATGGTGTTGCTTACGCCCAAGCCTTTCAAAGGAATTTTTACCGAAGTGGAAATCACATTGATGATACGCCCATAATTATCTGCTTTCATGCCTGGTATTGCCAGTTGAGTTAGCAGTTGATTGCAGATAAGGTGCTGTTGGAAAGTATTCAAAAAGGCCTCTGGTGTGGCTTCTGTAATAGGGCCACCAGCAGGGCCTCCGCTGTTATTGATCAGGATATGGATATTGTGGTTTTGCACATAAGCAGAGACCACATCTTTTACCTGGTTATAGTTACTGTAATCCGCTACAAGATAATCATGTTGTTGACCCTTGGATATATCTAAAGCAGTAACTGCTTTTTTTAAAGATTCTTCATTACGTGCGATAAGGGTACATGTCGCACCCAGCAAAGCAAGTTCTTGTGCTATGGCCAATCCTATACCTTGTGTGCTGCCGCCCACCAACGCGTGTTTGCCTTCTAATGATAATTGCATAGTTATGTTTTTACGGTGCAAATATACATCCTAAGGTTACACGCCGGATTTTATACCAGAATACTACTTCCCGGATCGAGGCCGGCAATATATTGATTCATACTATTCACACCTTTTGTTACCATGCCTTTCATTTCGGCAGGATCAAATGTAAGTCCACCAGGTCCGCCGCCAAGATAGCCATCAGGGCGGATAATGTGCAGGTTTACACTACGTTTATTACTGAATGGATTTCCCGGTACGGTTAGCAATTCTTCAATCTTATTTTCCGGTATGCCGTGTTGTTTCATATTGGCTCTTACCTCATCCATGTAATTCAGGGCTTTGTTATATAGCAATGGTATTACGGAGTCATTTTCACCTACATCTTCAGTGAAAATTTCAATAGTGCGCATAAGGATATCTGGCACACTGGTATATCTTTTTTCGACAGGTGTATGTTCCTCTCCTGAAAGAAGAATTACAAATACTTCATCGGCTCCTTGCTCTATGGCCAGTTGAATACCGGCATATTCCCTTACACCACCATCTACATATTGACGTACTGGTGTAGCACCTGGAATAACCTCTATCGGCGTCATAAATACAGGCTGACAAGCAGAGGCCATAACGGCCCGCCTGAAATGATCGGCCTTAGTAACCGGGACCACATGGTGATCTGTAGGTAATGTTAGTTTTTTAGAAGAAAAATATACAGCCTCTGCTGTTTGCAAGCAAGTGGTAGCCAGCAACACACTATACGGCCTGGATGCAAGATCAGTAAAGAAAGCATCTGTATAATATTGCTGCATTAATTTAGCCAAAGGTTCCACGCCAAATATACTGTCAGCAGTCAGGAAGCGGTTGCCAACATTATGCGTAGTGATGACATTGTCTGTTTTAACGGTTGTATATAGTTGTTCCAGCAGCTTAATATCTTTTACAGTAGCCAATGGAGCAATGAGGGCACCGGTACTGGTACCGATAAGTATATCAAATTTGAGATCAGGATTGCGCTGATACATAGCTTTCAGCGCACCTACGGCAAAAGCTCCCTTAGAGCCGCCGCCACTAATGACTAATGCGGTTTTTGACATGATAATGGGTTTAGGGAGTAAAAGGATCTGATGATTTTTTCTTTGGCCGAAGTATATTGAAACCTATAGATGATTGCAGCCACCATTGGTCATTACCATAATCGCGGTAACCGGAAAAGGATAAATTGAACAGTTGAAATAGCTCCGCTTGTATTCCGCCACCGGCAAGCTTCTGATTAAATGACCCCCAGTAATGGCCAACCATCAGCTGAACGTTTAATACTGTGCCGAATACACCAGCCCTCATATCAAATAAGCGCAGAGCCACTGTAGGACCAGCTTGTACGCCCCAGCGCCCTTGTGTATAAATGGCTCCGAGTTGCGCACCAAGCCTTAACCTGGAAGGAACTATTGTGTATTGAGGATTGAAGGTGAAGCCGATCTGGTAATTGTCGCCGGTAGTCTTAAAGTCGGACACGAGGCCCTGCTGTAAATTAAGATAACCAACAAAACCTTTAGGAAATTCAGGAGTAGGTTCCTGTTGCGCCCATAAAGTTGTGGTAGATAGAAAGAGCAAAATAGTGATAGCAATACTGCTCTTTCGGAGTGCATGGATAATCATAGGTATCAGGTTTGAATGGTGGGGTTAAAGATACTATAATTATTCCCGATATGAGAAGCATTGCAATAGAAATACGTCTTTATACGGAGTCAATTTTCCGCTCGTTATCACGTGCAGAGAAGCTGCCATATTTTACAAACATGTATAGATATATTACCCTGGATAGCCGCATCAGCAATGGCTGTAGCAGAATGAGCATGATTACAGTAATGCCCAGATACCACCATACACTGTTATCTTTCCATGAAAAACCTACCAGCACCGCATACCACACAATATTGAACACGGCAATGGCTACAGAAAGCCCATAACTTACATATCCCGTTCCATAATAAAACCCAACTTCTATCTCCATTTTCTGACCGCATACGGGGCAGCGTTCCGGCATATTCATCATATCTTTTAAAGGGAAAATGCTTTTGTTGATGTACATATTACCTTTGCGGCAATTAGGGCATTTCATTTGAAGTATGCTGGAAAATATATTTGGTTTATCAGCCATGGTATTTGAAAAATTGATAGCAAAGTTACCATTAATACAGGCTTTTTATGTGAATTTTGCTACCTGAAGCAGATGAAAAATATTAATAGATTTTTATGGCAGAAGAACTGAATACCATTACGGGTAGCAAACAGGAACAATACGAATCTTTGTTACCGCAAATAGAAGCGTTGGTCACTTATGAAAAAGACCTTATTGCTAATCTGGCCAATGTCACGGCGGCTTTGAAGCAACAATTCGGTTGGTTATGGATCGGATTTTACCTGGTAAAGGAAAATGAATTGGTGCTTGGGCCATTTCAAGGGCCGATAGCCTGCACACGTATTCAAAAAGGTAAAGGTGTTTGTGGTACCAGCTGGGCAAAGGGCGAAACCCTTATTGTGCCTGATGTAGACCAGTTTCCGGGGCATATTGCCTGTAGTAGTCTTTCCCGGTCCGAAATTGTAGTGCCTGTTTTTAAAAATAATGAAGTGGTAGCAATATTGGATGCGGATAGTGAAGCACTGGATCAGTTTGGCGAAACAGACAAAATCTTCCTGGAACGTATCGTTGGCCTGATAGCCTTCTAATCTTAATACCGATTGCTCTGCATAATGCTGGCAACCATATTTCTGTAATCTTTTGTAGGTTTGCGTGATTTTTTCACTCAAGCATTACTTCCATGCGCTATATTTATCTTCTGGCCTTTACGTTGTTTTCATTTTGTGCGTACGGGCAGCATGACACGGCAATCAGTGTATCTGCCGATACTGCTCATCTCCGTATCAGTATTCTTACCTGTGGTGTTGGCGATGAATTGTATTCGTCTTTCGGGCATACCGGCGTTCGTATTGTTGATAGCGTGAGGCATACTGATGAAGTATATAATTACGGCACGTTCAATTTTAGCCCCGATTTCTATAAAGAGTTCGTGAGAGGTAAATTGCTTTATTACCTTGATAAAAGCAGCTTCAATGATTTTATGTACACTTACGTAGAAGAAAAACGTAACGTGCAGGAACAGGTACTGGATATCCCGGAAGACCGTAAGAGAGCCATTTTTGCATACCTCGAAAATAATTTGCTTCCAGAAAATAAATCGTACAAGTACGATTATTTTTTTGATAATTGTGCTACCCGTGTACGCGATATATTCCCTAAAGTTCTGGGTCCTGAATTTTATTTCGGAGAGGTGCTAAATGGGAAAAAGATCAGCTACAGGAAGATCATGAACCAATACCTGGTCGATAAACACTGGGAACGTTTTGGGATGAACCTGCTACTGGCCAGCCCTACAGACAGTATTATGACGGATGAAGGAAGTATGTTCCTGCCTGATTTTATACACCAGGGATTGGTACACGCCAAATATCGTGGCAACCATGTAGTGAGTAGCGATGCTACTATATTGGATCATAAGCATGTTTTCAAAAGCACACTTAACGGCCCATTGTGGATGATGATCGGTTTGCTTATCCTTACTGCGCTGTCTTTCCTGGTAAGGTCATTCAAATACCTGAAATCTATATTGCGTTTCCTTATCCTGATGATTACAGGTTTGCTTGGAGTATTAATGCTGGTCATGTGGATAGGGACTGATCACCGTGCTTGCACCAACAACTATAA
>JBAZWL010000003.1:154456-241446 GCA_041660405.1 Taibaiella sp.
ATTCCTTTTAATGTTATCATTGCTTTTGTGGCACATAAGAAGCGTTTCTGGCTTAAGATCTATGCCCTGGCAGCAATCAGTTTGCTTATTGTAGCCCTGGTGGTGCATCTTATCGGATTCCAACAGATGCCTCTGATCGAACTATCGCCTCTGTTTCTATGTTTGATGTATGTCTATATCGATATGTACAAACAAAATATTCATGCACCTATACCAGGTTCAGAACCGCAGCCGGCAGCAACAATAAATAATTAAATGATTCATTATACTATACAAGGAAAGGGAAATCCACTGGTACTTATCCATGGCTTTCCTAATGATAGTTCAGCCTGGAATACCATTGTTCCCGAACTAGCCAAACGCTATCAGGTTATTCTTCCAGATTTGCCAGGTGCTGGTAACAATCCTCTGCCTGATACGGAGTTGACTATGGAATATTTGGCTGCATCCATTAAAGAAGTGCTGGATAAAGAAGGTATAGCAAAAGCAGTATTGGCAGGGCATTCCATGGGTGGCTATACCGCTATGCAGTTTGCCGCCTCTTATCCCGAAATGATTCAAGGTATTTCATTGGTGCATTCTTTGGCTTCGGGTGATACAGACGAGAAAAAGGAAAACAGGCGTAAAGCAATAGCATTGATGAGAAAGGGTGAAGCAGAAAGAGAAATGTTCCTGAAAGGAATGTCGCAAAATCTTTTTGCAGATGAATTTGCAGGGCAGCATCCTGAAGAGGTGAAGAAGGTTGTGGCTAATGGTATGAAAATATCTGCGGAAGCATTAGCCGGTTTTTACCAGGCCATTATGAACCGTACAGATAAAAGACCTCTTCTTATCAACGCTTCATGGCCTATGCAGTGGATTATCGGTAATGAGGATAATGCCACACCGTTGAAAGATGCATTGGAACAAAGCCATATTGCCCCGGTCAATGTTGTTTCTATTTACAAACCCTGCGGACACATGAGTTTCGTGGAAATGCCGCAGCGTCTGACTGCAGATATCCAATTTTTTATGGATTATTGTTACGACCGATAATAAAACTGGCGTAATTTTTGATAAAACCCCTGTTGGCAGTAGCACAACAGGGGTTTTATGTTTGTTTTTTTAACCAAATGTGAATGCCAGACTATATTTTGCTTACCTCTCGGTTAACAATTACATTTGTTAAGTAAATGAAGAATGCAACCATACGTTTGATCTTTGTACTTGCGCTGTTATCGGCGGCAGGCATTATTGCCACGCAGGTATATTGGGTGAAGAGAGCTTACGATCTTGAAGAAAAAGAATTTAACCTGAATGTAAACACTGGTTTGCGTAATGTAGCCCTTAAGATATGGGAAATGAAAAAGATCCAGCCTTTGGTTTACAATGTGGTGGACCAGGTAGCGCCGGAATATTTTATCGTACAGATCAACGATCATGTGGATGCAGATGTGCTGAAACATTTTCTTACGGTTGAATTTGAAAAACGAAATGTAATAACCGATTTCGAATATGCGATGTACGATTGTATGAGCGATACGGTGATGAATTATCATTATGTGCAAATGAGTGGCAGTAATGAATCCTTTACCCCGGTAATGAGCTTTCCGAGCCTGTCACGTGAAAATTATTATTTCGGTGTGTACTTTCCGCATCGTACTAATTATGTTGCTTCCCAACTATCTATCTGGATATTGTCGTCATTAGTGTTGTTGTGCGTGTTGGTATTTCTTGGATACGTGGTGTTTGTAATTTTGAAGCAAAAAAGGCTTAGTGAAGTACAGAAAGATTTTGTGAATAATATGACGCACGAGTTTAAAACGCCCCTGGCTACTATCCAGCTTTCTGCCGAGGTGTTGAAGAACCCGGACATAATCCAAAAACCACAACGCCTGCTCAACTATGCTACAATAATTGATAAAGAGGCTGCCCAGCTTGCCATGCAGGTAGAAAGAGTGCTACAAATGGCACATGCCGAAAAAGGGGAAATACAATTAAGATCTCAATCGGTAATGTGGCAGGATCTTATAAAGGAAGTGGCTAATAGTTTTGAGAGTATTTTGTTGAAGAAGAATGCTGCGTTGCATTTGCATTTACCTGATCAACCGGTAGAGTCGGCAGGTGATAAATTACACTTGAAAAATGCCATCAGCAATCTTATTGATAATGCGCTTAAATATGCTGAAGATAATCCTGTAATAGATATTCATCTGAAAGAAAGCAATAAACAGATAAGAATTGACGTTACAGACAACGGAATAGGTATCGATAAAGTACATCAAAAAATGCTGTTCAAACGTTTTTACCGTGTACCAACAGGCAATATACATGATGTGAAAGGCTTTGGGCTCGGACTTAATTATGTCAGGATCATTGCGCGGGCCCATGGTGGTGATGTGTACTGTTTCAGCAAACCGGGGAAGGGTAGTACTTTCTCGCTTGTTTTTCCTAAAAATTTTAAAATCTAAATCACTTATGCAACCTAAAGCAAAGATCCTTTTAGTAGAAGATGACAGTTCCCTTGGATTTGTAGTAAAAGACAACCTGGAAGAAAATGGTTATGAAGTCATTTTCAGTTCAGATGGGGAGAATGGTTGGCAGCAATTTATGCGTCATAACATCGACATCTGCCTTTTAGATGTTATGCTGCCCAAAAAGGATGGTATGGCTCTTGCAGGACAGATCCGTAAGAAGAATGACAAAATTCCAATCCTCTTTCTTACGGCTAAATCGATGGATGAAGATCGCATTGCAGGCTTTAAGGCTGGTGGTGATGATTACATTACAAAGCCATTCAATATGGAGGAGCTTTTGTTGCGTATCGAGGTCTTTCTGAAGCGCACTCGTAAGAAAACCAACGAGACAGCGCAGAAATTTGAATTAGGCAATCTTGTTTTTGATTATAACAATCTACTGTTGGTTGATGGTACTCATAAGCAACAATTGACCCAAAAAGAAGCAGATCTTTTACAATATTTATGCCTTCATGCCAATGCTGTAGTGAAAAGAGAAGATATCCTGATGAATGTGTGGGGTAAGGAAGATTACTTTCTGGGAAGAAGCATGGATGTATTCATGACCAAAATCCGTAAATATCTTAAGGATGCTGAAGGCGTAGATTTGCAGACTGTTCACGGTGTTGGGTTTAAACTCATATTGTCGAAGCAGGAATAATTTGCATAAATTTGACCCTAAATATTTAATAAGCTATGACAAACAGGAAATTATTAATCTTCCTGATAATTCCGCTCCTTGCAGCTTTTTATTCCTGTAATCCACAAAAGCGTTTGGCCAAAAAGAAGCATACTTATATGGAGTCAGCATATAAGGCTTTCAAAGGTGAGATGCCAGAAGCGGAAGTAACTATTTTGAACGATACAGTCAAAGTGCTTTTCCCGGAACATTTATTGTTTCAGAGAAATTCATCAGAAATAAATAAGGATGTTTATCCTTTAATGCAACGATTTGCCAATGCGCTGAATCTGCATTTCAGAACAAGCATTCTTATCAACGGATATACGGACAATACAGGCACTGAAGAATTAAATAAAAATTTATCTTCGCAAAGGGCTGATTCAGCTAGTACAATATTAAAGTTTTACAAAGTGTCTGGTGAAAGGATGTTGCAATGGGGAATGGGGCCAAGTAATCCTATTGCTGATAATAGCACTGAAGAAGGCCGGAGAAAAAACCGAAGGGTAGAGTTTATTATGTTATATAGCTACGACCCAGATAAGAAGTAATCTTTTAATAGAAAATGACCGGATATAACCCGGTCATTTTTATTTAAATTCGCTCCGTAATACTTCCCGAAAATGTTCCAGGATGGCCAATGACTTTTTATTCAATACTGAACTTGCTTACCGGTCGGTGCGTACCAACAAATTGCGCACAGGCATCACAGTTGGTATTATTGCCTTAGGTATTATGGCATTGGTCGGCATTCTTACCGCCATTGAAGGACTTAAATCCAGTATCTATTCCAGCTTTAGTGGCATGGGAGCTAATACTTTCCAGATTACAAATGAAATTTTGAAGAATATTCATACATCCGTGAATGAACGCTCAATAAGTTACCGTGATGCAGTGGATTTCAAAAAGAGATTTTCATTCCCAGCAGTTGTAGGCGTTTCGATGATCGGCACTCATAGTGCTACAGTGAAATATGGTACCCGGAAAACCAATCCCAATATCCAGGCCATGGGTGTGGACGAGAATTACACCAATATTTCTTCCACCGATCTCGTTGCAGGCCGTAATTTTTCTTTGGGAGAAATCAATAACGGAAATTACGTTTGTATATTAGGTAATAGCATTGCTAAGAAACTGTTCAACGATAAAATTGCTAATGCGCTGAACGCCGTAATTACAGTAGGTTTCGTAAAATACCGGGTCATTGGTGTTGCGGAATCAAAAGGCAGTAGTATGATCTCCAATGTAGACAATAATGTATTCATTCCCTTGCAAAATGCACGCTCTGTTTATGGCGGTAATAATTCTTTTGTGATCAGTGTGAAAGTGCCTTCTGTATCGATGATGGATATTGCTGCAGAAGAAGCTGAGGGTTTGTTTCGCATCATTCGTAAAGTTCCGCTCAATGCCTCATCTAATTTTGGCGTTAATAAAAATGATAGTCTTGCCAGTATGCTGATCGAAAATATTAAAATAGTTACAGGTGCAGCCTTGTTCATCGGTCTTATTACCTTGTTGGGGGCTGCTATAGGGTTAATGAATATTATGCTGGTTTCTGTTGCAGAGCGTACACGTGAAATAGGTATCAGTAAAGCACTTGGCGCAAAAAGCAGCTCGGTCAAAAGGCAATTTCTTACTGAAGCAGTGATGATAAGCCTTGCGGGAGGCGTTATAGGTGTATTGGCCGGAATATTAATAGGCAATGTAGTTTCTCTTTTACTGAATAGTGGATTTATTATTCCCTGGGTATGGATCAGTATCGGAATGATCTTATGCTCTATCGTAGGGCTTGCTTCTGGTTATTACCCCGCTGCAAAAGCTTCAAAACTGGATCCTATAGAGGCTTTACGCTATGAGTAAGAATACCAGGTCAATAGAGAGGGATGGCAGTGGTTAATTAAATTAAATAACAGAAATTTGCAGCCGCAAAAGAAAACAGCATGAACAGAGTCGTTATTTCGGGCATAGGTATTTATTCCTCTTTAGGTATCAATCTGGAAGAAGTAACCAAGTCACTTTTTGAAGGTCGTTCCGGGATTATATATCGTCCTGAACGTAAGGCCATGGGCTATAGATCTGCTTTAACCGGTTATGTAGAACGCCCTAATCTTAAGGGCCTTCTGGACAGGCGCGCACGCATTATGATGCCCGAGCAGGCCGAGTTTGCTTACGTGGCTACTACAGAAGCTATGCGGAAGGCAAAGCTTGATATCGACTTTTTTCACAAAAATGAAACCGGTATTATTTATGGGAACGACAGCTGCGCAAAACCTGTAATTGAAGGCATAGATGTATTGCGGGAAAAGAAAGATTCCATGTTGATCGGGTCAGGTTCTGTGTTCCAGGTACTGAATTCAACAGTCACTATGAACCTGGCTACTATATTTAAACTCCGTGGCGTAAATTTTAGTATCAGCGCGGCTTGCGCCAGCGGTTCACATGCCATTGGCATGGGCTATCTTTTTATTAAAAACGGATTGCAGGAAAGAGTTATCTGCGGCGGTGCACAAGAGGTAAATGATTATTCAATGCCAAACTTTGATGCTCTTGGTACCTTTTCAACACGTGAAACGGAACCTGCAAAAGCATCCCGGCCTTTCGATAAAGACAGGGACGGACTGGTGCCTGGCGGTGGTGCAGCAACGATTATATTAGAGAGCCTTGAGTCTGCCCAGGCTCGTGATGCAGATATTATTGCCGAAGTGCTAGGCTATGGTTTTTCCTCCAATGGAGAGCATATATCCAACCCAAGTGTAGAAGGCCAGGTAAGGTCCATTCATCGCACGTTAAAAGATGCAGGACTTACTGCTGCCGATATCGAGTATGTAAACGCCCACGCTACCTCTACTCCTGCGGGTGATGGTAGCGAAGCAGAGGCTATTTTTGAAGTGTTTGGTGGAAAGACGCCGGTAAGCTCTACCAAGTCCATGACAGGGCATGAATGCTGGATGGCTGGGGCAAGCGAAATTGTTTACTCGCTATTGATGATGCAAAATGGATTTATGGCTCCCAATATTAATTTTGAAAATCCTGACGAGCACTCTGCTAAAATAAATGTATTGCCTGAAACGTTACAACGCAACTTTGATACTTTCCTGTCTAATTCGTTTGGCTTTGGTGGTACCAACTCTTCTTTGATTGTAAAGAAATGGATACCCTGATTTTAAAAAGAGTACAAACAGGTATAAATACAAATGCTGCCTCACGAGGCAGCATTTGTATTTATACGTTTTCTTGATTACCGATTTAAATAGTCGGGAGGGAAAAATTCCTGCCCATATTGTGCAGCTACCTGCTTCACCTGTTTAAGTTCATCAGGATTAGCCTCTTGTGCTGGCAAGAAGGTTTCATGAGGTACAGGTCTGCCAACTTCTCTGAAGAAGGCTTCCAGTCCTGCCGGAGCTACCATACACAATAATCTTGCCATGGTATCCGATTCATTTTTAAAGCTGTGTACAGCACCTCCTCTTGGGATATTTACATAAGAGCCTTTCTCTGCAATATATACCTGGCTTTCACTTCTGAAAGTTACCTTACCTTCCAATACATAAAATGATTCTTCCATATCCTTATGGGCATGGGGGCCAGGGCCACCATTGGGAGGCACCAGCATATCTATAGCAGCATAAGCACCGCCGGTTTGTTCACCCGAAACAATTATTCTGTAAGTATTGCCGGCTATAGAATAGCTTTGACCATCGTGGGCATCTATAGTTATGATTTCCGTAGGGCGCATAGTGGGTTGATTTGAGGGATGTAATTGCAAAGCGGATGAATAAAATTACCTATTGTATAGCAAACGGTTGAGAAAATTTCGCACAAAAAAAGCTCCGGAATAAATCCGGAGCTTTTCAATTATGATTATTGCAGAAGCAAAATCTTATTTTTTAGTTCCCAATTGTGGGTGTGGAGGAGGCAGGTTTGAAGGGCCTTCTTCACCAGGCATTGCAGAACGGAACATTACACAATTTACATCACCAGTACCACCTTGATATTGGAAAATGAATTGATCACGGCTGATCTGTTGTGTTTCGCTCAGGTATTCGATAACTGAGTTAACACGATCCCAAGAGCGTTGTTGTTGAACTTTACTGTTACCAGCGTTACCCAATACTACAACTTTACAAGTAGGAGCAGCTTTCATTTGAGCAGCAAGGTTAGCCAGTTGGTTCATTGCATCTTGACTTAAAGAAGCAGAGTTAGCTTTGAAGCAGATAGAACCTGCACCTAAGTTACAACCTGCAGCAGTAAGACCGCATTCTGGGCCAGGACATGGGCATTTACCAACACCATCAGCATCAACTGGTTGACATTCTGTAGGAGTGATTAATTGCTTGTCTTTGTAATCAGGAACACCATCACCATCAGTATCCAAAGGACAACCAGTAGCATCAACTTTTACGCCAGCTGGAGTATCAGGACATTTGTCAAATTGATCAGTAACGCCATCACCATCAGCATCAGGTAATACTGGATCTGGAAGCTTCATGTGACGAGGATCAGCAAGTTCGTTGTAGATATGATCCATTGGGTTAACCCACCACAAAGGTAATACGCTACGTTTTTTGTTTCCGATATTAAATGCCAAACCTACAGAGGCGTAGTTAAGGATGTCTTTATCAGAAGAGAAACCACCGGTAGGATCAGGATCGTGTTGCACACCATCAAGGATGTCAAGACCAGTCCAGGAAACCTTATCTTCAAATGTCAGGGAAACACGGTTACCCAATTTGAATTGAAGACCAAGGCCACCAACTAAAACAGGGCTTACAGAATTGTCACCGATAGACATACCTTTTTTACCACCACCAGTGTAATCCGTTTTGTTTACAAGGTAGTCGTAGTTGTCAGCATCTTTCAACCATTCTTTGTACATGTCGTTTTTCGCTGACGGTGTAGCTTGAGCACCTAGTGTTGCGAAATCGTAAGGTTGACCAGCTGCTCTCTGTGTAGAAATCTTAGTCTGCCAGATCATAGCACCAGCACCTGCGAAACCGTAAAGACTTACACTGTTTTTCGCTTTATGCCATTTGATGTTGTTGATAGCACCTACTAACTGCAAAGTGGCTTCATGACCAGTAAATTTGTAGTTAGAATAAACGTTATCTCCTGGAAGATAACCACTTCCTGGAAGGTTCCAAGGAGATTCATTACCAGCACGACGTGCACGGTAGTCATAACCGGAAGCCATCATGTAATTGTACTGAAGACGTACGGACATTGCGTAACCTAAGGCTTTACGGATAGTTGCTCCGAAACCCATTGAGTTTAAAGGCTTCACCGCATTCCATGGTCCTTTTGTAGGAACATCACCAAAGATGTTTACCAGGCCTAAGTTTACACCTAATTCCCACATATTACGTGGTTTTGCAGGGAAAGCATACTGATGGTTAAGGTATTGGCGCTGCTGCTCCATCCTGCTGCCAGGAATATAAGCAGTGTCCAATGCATCGTAGCTCTGACCGCGGTAAGTCATATCCCTACCGCTCCAGGAAGCCTGGGTTGATTCTTGTGCAAATGCTGGCTGTAGAGCTAATGCTGAACATACGCCGGCAAGCAAGATGTACTTTTTGTTGACCATAACGAGAGTTGTTTATTTAAAAATTTTTACGCGTTTAATTGCAAATTTCGGACAAAGGTAAATCACGCATTTCAAAAAAAAAAAAAAATGTACTATTTGGAAACTTTAAATTCTTGTCAAAATAATCTAAACAATATACAAATACAATGGAATAATAAATTTTATGGGTATTTTCTCTAAATAATAAATAATATTAATTACACTGCATTCTGAATGACCTTTAATTCTTGATTCTAGCTTCCGCAATAATCATGCCAAAGATTGTTTCAAGGGAAAGATTTTTTTTGAATTTCAATGTCAAAATCCTTCTCTATTTTAGCGCCTCGGTTAGTAAGACGAAAATTCAGGTAAATCTATGGGTAAGGTAATAAATATTTTTTAAAAAATACCAAGGGCCAAATATATAAGTAAATGAATGTGAAAAATGTTAAAAGTCCCATAGCGGAGGAGCTGGAACTTTTCGAAAAAAAATTTGCCGAAAACGTGCGGAGCAGAAATGCAATGCTCGACCGTATTATGCGTTTTATCATCAGGCGGAAAGGCAAGCAGATGAGGCCTATGTTTGTATTTCTTGCAGCTAAAATATGTGGTGAAATTACCGAAGCCACTTATAGGGCCTCTTCTCTCATTGAATTGCTGCATACCGCTACACTGGTACATGACGATGTGGTTGATGATGCTAATATACGTCGCAATTTTTTCTCGATTAATGCCTTATGGAAAAATAAAGTAGCTGTTTTGGTAGGCGATTATTTACTATCAAAAGGCTTGCTCCTGTCGCTGGATAATAATGATTTTGAAATACTTAAAATCGTTTCTACTGCAGTAAAAGAAATGAGTGAAGGAGAGCTTTTACAGATCGAAAAAACCCGGAAACTGGACATAAAAGAAGATGTTTATTTTGAAATCATAAGAAGTAAAACAGCGTCGTTATTAGCTTCAGCCTGCGGCGCTGGGGCATGGTCTGCAACCCAGGATCAGGAAAAGACTTTGCTTTTCAAGAGTTTCGGTGAAAAAATAGGAATCAGCTTTCAAATAAAAGATGACCTTTTTGACTATGGACATGACAATATAGGTAAGCCTACCGGGATTGACATTAAGGAGAAAAAAATGACATTGCCCCTGATTTATACCCTGCAACAGGCAGATGATTCCACGAAACGTAGAATAATTTATATTGTAAAAAACCAGAATAAAGATAAAAACAAGGTAAATGAGGTAATAGAAATAGTGAAAAATAGTGGTGGTATTCAATATGCCAGGGAGAAAATGGTGCAATATCAGAAGGAAGCCATGGAAATTCTTTACCGTTTCCCCGAATCACCCGCAAGAACTGCGATGGAAGAATTGGTAAATTACGTAACCGAAAGGCGCTATTAAATAAACATTAAATAATTGTTTAGAGTCTTTGCAGCAATAAATATTAAGTTATCCTCATTAATGCTGACCCATGTCTTTTCCCCGTTAAATTTCGCTAATTTGATCAAAATTTAACGACGATGGAAAATAAAATACATGTTGCCCTGGTAACAGGAGCGACCGGCGGCCTTGGGACGCATATCTGTAAAAGATTAGCCGACGATGGATATACAGTATGTGCCAACTATCGTAGTAAGGAAAAAGCGGATGCTTGGTATGAGAAAATGAAAAGTGAAGGATATGATTTTCATATGTACCAGGCTGATGTTTCAGATTACGATTCTGTAGGGGCTATGGTGGAAGCTATTCAGCGGGATCATGGTACGATCGATATCCTGGTGAATAATGCAGGAATCACAAAAGATGGCGCGTTTAAAAAGATGAGTAAGGATAATTGGGCTGCAGTAATCGGCGCTAATCTTACCAGTGTATTTAATTGTTCCCGTCATGTGATCAATCCTATGCTGGATCAGTCATACGGACGAATTATAAACATCTCTTCCGTAAACGGACAAAGAGCCCAGTTTGGCCAGGTAAACTACGCCGCTGCCAAAGCAGGAATGCATGGTATAACTAAAACACTCGCTATCGAAACAGCCTCAAAGGGAATTACCGTTAATACCATCTCCCCGGGATATGTAGCTACCGATATGGTAATGGCCGTAGCGCCCGAAGTACGCAACAAAATTATTGAAGGAATACCCGTAGGTCGCATGGGTGGAACGGGTGAAATTGCGCACCTGGTCTCATTCCTGGCCTCGCCGCAATCGGCATTTATTACCGGGGCCAACTATGCCATTAACGGCGGACAGCACGTTTATTAGGACTAAAGAAAGAAAAGAAAATTATCTGAAATGCAGGCTTGATAGATGTTTACTACAGGCTTGCATTTTTTTTATGATCTGGAATTTCTGCAGAAGCCGGTTCAGACACGCCTTCCACTTTACTTTTCAAGAGGAGTATTTTCAACGTTTGCAGCATAATAACCACATCGCGGAATAAGCTGAACTGATAGATGTACAATAAATCGTACTGTATCTTTACACTGAAATCTGTATTGTATTTTCCCTTAACCTGCGCCAGGCCTGTTAGTCCTGCTTTTACGTTTAACCGGAATTTGAATTCCGGAAGTTCGTCTTCTAATTTTTTTGCAAAATAAGGGCGTTCAGGCCTCGGTCCCACTAAAGACATTTCACCTTTTAAAACATTGTATAACTGAGGTATTTCATCCAGTCGGGTCATTCTTAAAATGTGCCCGATCCTGGTAATACGGTTATCATTATTTTTACTTAGTGTAGGGCCGGATACCGCTTCTGCAAAGGGTATCATAGTTCTGAACTTAATAATTTTAAACTTTCTTCCTCCCCTGGTCAACCTTACTTGCCTGTAAAATATAGATCCGCCATCGAGTTTGATCAGTAAGGTAAAATAAGGAAAACCGGGCTTAATAAAATTAAGGACAATCCGCTTATCGTAATATCAATGATGCGTTTTACGATTCTTTCTTCATCAGTGAGGTAAAGGTTTTTAAAGATGTGCACCGGTATATCATCGAAAGTGTACAGCTTTGCATTCATGATCGCGATATCATTCATTTGCGGCTGGAAATAGATCCGCAGGTTTTGCAATTCGGTAGATAACAGGAATATCTTTTCCCTTTGCTCACTTGAAACTTCGGCAGTAATAAAAATATCAGTTACAGCTCTTGCTTTAGTCAGTATATCGCAATCATCCTGTTTACAGATGTGTTTTATCTCGTAAAATTTATTGCCTTTTATAGTATGAATAAGTGGATCGTTAGATTGGCCAATAATTAATACAGTACGCTTGCTGTATATTTTAAGATAAAGCATTTGCAACGACGTACGCCAAAGAGACAGCAGGATGCAATACAGGAAAAAGCTAAGCAGAATAACGCTTCGGGGGTATGGAGTCGCACCTTCCCTGACGAAAAAGGCAGCAGCCATGATACAAATAGTTAGGCCTACCGATGTAATGAAAATAGTATAAATAGTTTCACTTACAGATTGCCTTTGCAGGTTAAACATGCCAAAGACATAACTATTAGCCAGGAAGGCAAGTACTATTACAGGTGATAAATAATAGAAAGCGCCTATATTATTGTTATAGTTGAGGAGCGTTCCGTTTTTAAGCAATATGAAACTTAAAATAATAGCTCCGAATACTATTAAACAATCTATAAGAAATACAATTATTTTTCTCAACACACCCATATTGTTTACGATTCAAAGTAACCTAATTTATTTAAGGTTGAAAAATTTACCTGCTCCCTCTTCTTATCATTAAACCAGCCCCATTTGTTGAAGTATTTAACCATGTTTTTGATATGGATCCATAGCATCTTATAATTCCGGTAAGATGCTGCTTCGTGTTTATGGGTAATAAATACATGAGGGTAAAACAAAGTATCATAATGTTCGTGTATCCGCCGGCTTAAATCTATGTCTTCCGGATACATAAAAAAACGTTCGTCAAACAGGCCTGATGTTCTTAAAGCTTTTGTTCTTAAAAACATAAAACATCCCGACAAATAGGGGACATGCATTACACTATTATAGTCTGTAAACTTGAGTTGAAAACGGGTGAGCCTTTTCTCCGCCATACTTTTGGGCAAAAAACGCTTGAATAATAAATCGGAAGGAGCAGGTAGTAATTTAGCCAGGTATTGCAGGTTCCCGTTTTCATCTAAAATTTTAGGCATTATAGCACCGGCCTTTTCATGGGCTTCCATATAGGCAACTAAAGAAGGCAGAACATGCTGGTCGAAATATACATCAGGGTTTAGTATTAAATGATAAGCGGAATGATCTATGATTTTTTTAATAGCAATATTATGTCCTGCGCCAAAGCCCCTGTTTTCCGGATGATGAAAATAAAGTACCTCCTCGCCAAAAGCAGCAATCATTTCCCGCAGATCATCGTTAGCAGAATGATCAATAACAACCAATAATTTAGGAAAGTTATTATTCAGGAAAGAATCAATAGCTTTTTTGAGCTCACCGGGGTTGGAATGAAATGCTACGATAGAGGCTGAAACCTGGTAAGACGTCATTTATACTAGCTTATTACGATCCAAAATTAAACTATAACCTGCCATGCTTTTTATTTACTCTGGAAAAGAGTAAAATAATGTTCAAATAAACCAATTATAATGGAGCTGCGTTCATAAAAATGAACATATAGTAATTGATTATCCTGCACAAAGATACAACTTAGGATATTGAGTAGTGGTAACTTACTGCATTATGATATAAGGAAGTACGGAAGAAAATTTTTCAAAAAAATTTTCAATCATTTTTTGAAAATTGAAATTATTATTTACCTTTGCACTCCCAACAACAAAAGGGATATATCATATTCTTCCTTAGCTCAGTTGGTTAGAGCATCTGACTGTTAATCAGAGGGTCGCTGGTTCAAGTCCAGCAGGGAGAGCAAAAAGAAAAACCACTTACATTTTGTAGGTGGTTTTTTTGTTTAATAAGATTTGCAAAGTTCCTCTGTACGCAATAAGGAAAATTGGAAAAATTTTTATGAAATTTTGTGGAGGCAGAAGGCTGGGAGTTTCTTGTATGTCCACTTGCTACAATCAATAACTTTACATGGTTAGAGAATATTAATTCTGAAATAAATATCATAATGTGTTTAAGAGTTATAAAAGAACAGCGACCTGGAAAGGCCGCTGTTTTAATTTGGTAGTTACTCGCCATTTAAGATATTTCACTACAATACTACCCAGGCACTACCATCCCACTGGATCATCTGGCTGGAAGGCGTAGTCGTGTCTATTTCCACCAATGTACGACCAACAGTATTAAAAGTTGTAGGGCGTGCACCTGTAAAGCACTGGCCTACTCCTTGCCAGACAATAACGGGCGCTGAAGCGTCGATATGATCCGGGGAGATATCGCCACTTACTGTCCAACCTGGCGGGAAGCCGGCTGAAGGATCGGAAAATCCGTGATCGGCCGGAGGTGTAAATGATGCAATGAACATGCCGGCACTTAATGTATCATAAACAATCTGATTTTGATAGTATTCCGTACTATTTGCATACGGAACGCCTACCTGGCCTAGCCAGCCACCTTGTGTTACCAGACCTTTCTGTCCGTAATCCAGAATGATGTCTCCTTTCATCAGGTGTTTTGTGCGGGTTAGATCGTCCGGACGCAATGTCCTTTGCTGGAAAACCGGACCATCTCCATATACTGTATAGGTGTAATTGACATTTTCCGGCGCCCATAGCTCATCGTCGAAATGGTTGTCGATAAAATCAACCTTTTCTACGTGTAAACCCTGAAGATAGAAAAGGTAGTCATTAACGCGCGGATAAGGCATAGGCTGGCTATCATTGCTGCCGTAAATTGTTTGTCCGCCGGCATATTTCAGCACGTTTTCCCTTACGATCACATTATGACAGTAATCGTTAGAATCATAGGAAAAGATTGAGAAGATGCCTGTATCCCAGGCCGGGCAGTTTATACCGGTGATCCTGTTGCGCTCGAAACGGAAATCATCAATCACTCCGCTCAGGCTGAATACGTATCCTGTATTAAAAACAATATTGTCGGCGATGAGTGAATTTTGGAAACTGCCAGTGGCTATGGTTCCGGTGTTCTGGATAAAGTTGTTGATAGCTGTTACCATGCTCAGTGACCCCGAACGGATAGTCTCCCAGTTACCCTTAAATGTATTTCCGTCTACAATGATACGGTTGCGATGAAAACGGCGATCAGATTCCACAACGTGAACGCCCCAGACTATATCTTCATTCCCGGTATTACAACCAAGCAGCTCTGCAGCACAACTATTGTTCAGCGCCTCGCAATTCCTGATAGAGCCGCCAATAACGCGCTCGAAACGAAAAGCTGTATTATAATTGTTGTTGGCACGGCATTGTTCGAAATGCATTTCCTTACAAAATCTCACGAAGGTATCGTCACTGCCAAATGGTTCAATGTTAATGCCAGCGAACATACCCAATATGCCAACGTGCATCCAATGGCCATTCCAGCTGAACTCCGATCCTACAGCACGGACATTATCACCTTTTTCGTATACCAATCCGGTCCTCCGGTTATAGTTACAATGGATGTTGGTGAAAAAGTGATTATACTGGACGCTAAGATCTGTGGCACTAGAGTAGTACCTCCAGGAGCAATAGACTCCATCGCCCCAAGCTTGCTCGAAGGTTAGGCCCTCTATATTCAAGTTTATGGTAGAGTTTACTTGAAGGCATTGTCCTGTTTCGCCTGTAGTACCCTGGTGTTCCGGAAGGTCGCCTACCAGTTTTCCGGAGCCGCACAAGGTTATGTTTTCACATTCCGCTACGAGCAGGATACTATAATTGGGAGAATTGTTGGGTATCATTTTCAATGTACCGTCGATCTGGAGGGTAAGACCTTTTTTGCCGAACCAGGTCAATTGATTCGCAAGAACCGTTCCCGCACCGCCGTCACTGTCGACCATATAAATACCTTCGGTAATGATCGTATGACCTGCGCTTAGATTCAGCAGCTGCTGGAGAATGTGCCTGTCGTTATTGCCACTGGCGCCGCAAAGCGTACCCATAGCGATACCGGTGGTAACACCGTAGTCATAAGTCTGAGCGGTTGCATTAAAAGTGGCAGGGTCGATATAATATCCATCTTTATAGCAGTCAAACCAGTTGGAATAGGCCTTATCAATTGTCCAGGTACCTGCCGGCGCAATAAGAAGCTCCTTACCGAAGATCCGCACCATGGGTGCCTCGATCCTGGTATCATTTCCGATAAGGGTTCCATTATCGAGCGATCCCCCGTTAAACTGTAGCGTTATATTTGTTGGCAATGTAATGATCTCGTCATCAAGATCATGATCGTGATTGAATTCGTAGATGTTGCCAGGGGTGAAATAGGCAGTGTTGAGCACATCTGTGGCTCCTACAATAATTGTAGCCATGATTTTAAGATTTTAGGTTTACGAATGATTTTTTTACAAAGAGAAGTAGCAGCCCATAGTATACAGATACGACCGGTCTTTCGATATCTTCAACAATGGATTTTACCTGGTTGTGGAGTCTTAAAATGTATAAACACGGGATAGGGTGGGGCTTATCATATTTTGCGACGGTGACAGGATCAGGTTGCTTTCTCTTTGATAATGTAAAGGTAGCATGCGCCTAAGCCAGCAGATGGCCGAGTCAGAGATATTTTGCTTTTTATTAAAAAAATCTGTGGACAACAGCAGTCCGATCTCTTATCCCGTTGTAGCTTTATGATCTGCAAACTGAATTGTTTGGATAAAAAGGCCAGTAGGAAACATTGATCATGCAATTACAAACAATTACTTTTTGAGAAGAACACAGAACTTTCACTATAGCCATTATCAGTACTATTGAAGATGACAAACTTCCATCCATTATACAACTTTTCTTGTTGTCCCGGAAGCTTAATACCTTTGTCTCTCGTCGCCTCGTTCGCTCCCCCCTTTTGTTCAGCGGCTTAAGTATATTTAACCAAAACAGAAACATATGTCCATAACAAAAGAGTCAGAATTAATAGGGATGAAAAAGGTTAGCGAAGCTGTGGCTTACACCTTGAAGGAAATGAGAAGCTTTGCCCGGCCAGGTATAACGACTAAGGAACTGGACAACTTTGGCGGACAGATCCTGAATGACTTAGGGGCAAAATCAGCACCATATCTGACTTATGGTTTTCCTGGCTGGACTTGCATTAGTGTAAACAATGAAATTTGTCACGGCATACCATCTGACAAGAAAATGCTTCAGGAAGGTGATTTAATAAACATTGACGTTTCAGCAGAACTGGATGGCTTTTGGTCGGACAACGGAGGCTCATTTGTGTTGGGGACAGATATAAACCAGCACCAAAAACTTATTGAGGCTTCAAAGCAAATTTTACATAAAGCCATATATAATATAAAAGGTGGGGTTCGTATTGCTGACATTGGATTTTTAATGGAAACGGAAGCTAAGAAAAGAGGTTACAGAGTCATTAAAAATTTGACAGGACACGGAGTAGGAAGGAGCCTTCACGAAGAACCCCATGAGATAGCTAATTACAGAGATAAATTTAACCTTAAAAGATTCAGGAAAGGCTCTGTAGTGGCTATTGAAACATTCATTGCAACTACCTCCACCTATGCAGAAACGTTGCAGGATGGCTGGACCATGGTTGGCAATAAAGGCGGTTTTATGGCGCAACACGAACACACTATTGTTGTTACCGATGGTAAACCCATTGTATTGACGGAGATGAATGAAATCTGGAATTGAGAGAAACTCTAAGTTTAAATAACGGCTAGGAGAAAACCACTTACATTTTGTAGGTGGTTTTTTGTGTTGGGTAACGTAATTAATTTACTTTAATAACAGGTGCGAAAATGGGGGTTGTACGTGCATTTTTATTGTAGTAGATTACGATCTGAATTTATCAAAATAAGTTACAAGTATACCTAATTATGAAAATTGAAAAAGTCACTATTAAGAATTTTCGAGGTATTGAGGAGCTAATTGATTTTGAGTTGAAAAAGCTCTCAATCATAATTGGTAATAATGGGACTAGTAAAACAGCCATACTTGAAGCAATAAACTTCGCTCTCTCCCCAAGCTTCTTGTCAGGCAGAATAAAGCATACAGACTTTCACAAAGGTCTTGATGCCCCTATCATCATACAATTAAAATTTGATGGGAACTTTAAAGCACATCTTCCTGATGGATACCAAACACAGGAAGTTGAATGTAATGGTATATATCTTCGTATTAAAAAAAGGGATCGAGCTGCTAATGGTAAAGCGTTTACTGATATAGTTGTAATTGAACACTATGTTGTGCCAACCCAGCAAAGAACAAATCAGAATGGTTGGGAAATTCCAAGAAAAGGAACGGGAAAGTTCAAATTTACTGAAAGGTTGCTGACATTTCCGGTAACTACCGAAGGTTTACCTAGGGCATATTTCTATGGTAAGAATCGTGACAAACAACTGCAGAAAGGTTTTAATTCATCAATAGCGTCAGTATATGATGATTTCAATTGGCGATTTCTGAAGGAATTAAGGAAGGAGCCGCATCCTCCACAGTACTATCAAGATAAAAGAAATTTGGAAACATCAATAATTAGTAAGGTTGACGAGAAGGCCTTTGAAAAAACATTTGACGCGCTTAATGCAAAGTTGACTCAATTAGGGCTTAAAAATGTGTCTTTAGCTTTTTTTGAGACCAATGCACCTTTTGAAAGTGCTTTTCTAAATCAGGTTGTTGAGAATATTGAAATACCTGTAAATCAATTAGGGTCAGGAATCGAAATGATTGTTTCATTGCTATTCCTTGAAACTCTCGCTTCATTATCAAGAGATCAATTCATAGTTATTATTGACGAGCCGGAATTACACTTACATCCTTTGCTCCAAATCAGTTTTATTAGCTACTTAATTTCTCTTTCAACGAATGTTCAGATAGTACTTAATACTCATTCTCCATACTTCTACAAAAACTGCTTAGCTAATCCGAATATCGAACTATTAATATCTCAAAAAGACACCAATGAAAAAGTCTCGTTGTCGAATACTGGCAGTTCTTTCGGACTTTTTCCATGGAGTCCGTCCTGGGGGGAAATTAATTACAGAGCATTTTCAATGTCAACGGTAGAGTTTCATAATGAACTATATGGCCGAGTGCAGGAGAGGGAAAATGCATGGAGAGAAACCGAAATCGAAACTTATTTTTCTTCAAAAAGCTTGCAAAAATCTAAACAATGGACAAGGGTCTCCAGTAGTAGTCAAGTCGGCCAGCCCTACCCAATAACGTTAATGTCCTATATTAGGAATTCAATTCACCACCCTGAGAATACGCAAAATCAAAAATACACCGAACTTGAGCTTGATCAGTCAATTATTCAACTAATTCACTTGCTCGAAAATCCATAACATAGGACAGATTAAAAGCGAATATTTTTAAAGCTATAAACTAACACTCAAGATTGAAGATAATAGGTCTTTGAAAATGATATATTCTTTATTTTGCTTGTCTGATATTTTGTCGAGATGAAAGAAATGACTCGTTGTCGGGGATTCTGTTCTTAATTGAGTGTAGTCAATATCTACACTTATAATTGTCATAAACTCAAAATAGCCTCGTTGCCTCGCCTTCTGGTGGCTTTTCTCGGCCTCGCCGATCCTGTTATGTATATTAGAACCATCTTTGCCACCTTTAATCTCAATGGAGATTAATCCTCTTGTACCGGAATTAAAATGTTCACTAATTTCAATATCTGGATCCGATGCAAATGCGATTTTTACGAGTCTACCCGAATCGTTTTTTATCTCTATAAAAGTTGGCGTAGAAGAAATTATGTAACGCTTGACGAAATCTTTGATTAAACTGAAGGTTTTCTGGGTAGCTATTGCACCGTATTCATTGTTTTTAGAGCCCCTTAATTGTGGCCCAACAGTTAATAGTTGAAGTTCGGCAAGAGAAGAAATAGAAAATTCATCAATCTGTTTTATCAACGATTCTGAAGAGCCGATTAGGCTTTTGCAAAGATCATCCATCTTACTCAACGCAAGCGTTGAAACTTTTCCTTTTTCTTCCATATGGCGGAAACAGCCAAAGGGACCTTTGTTGTAAAACTCCTTTTGCGAAAACCCTAATAATAATCTGTAATACCCTAAAAGAAAGGGATTTTCTAATAGAAGTAATGGAGTTGGGAATATGGTTTCACCTCTCAATGAAAAAGAGGCAAGTTTTTGCAATGCTTCATTAGAAACAAAATGCTGTAGCTGGTTGTCTATATCAGCTACCTGCAGATTTCTGATGGTTTTACTAAGAGCTTCGTGAAAATAAAGATCTTTGATGCTTTTCAATTTATAGTGGAACCCCACTTGAAGATCTGGAGCTAATACGGGAAACATTAGATTACTTGGCATTCTTCAGTCTTCTTTTAGCAATATCAATATATTCTTTTTTCAATTCAATTCCATGAAACTTTCTTCCAAGTTTGTTTGAAGCCACGCCAACGGTCCCAGCACCAAAGAAAGGATCTAAAATAAAATCATCTTTCTTAGAAGAGGCTAAGATCACAGGTGTGATTAACTCCTCTGGAAAGGTTGCAAAATGGGCTTCTGGAAACGGTTCTGTGTTAACTTGCCACACAGTTCTCTTATTCCGTAATTTACCCTCTCCAGCCGCTGGCTCTTTGATACTTTCAAAATCATAGTAATATTGTTCAGATTTAGAAAATAAAAACATGTATTCATGAGATTGAGTAGGCCTATCTTTGACTGATTCGGGTTGACAATTTGGCTTGTACCAGATTATATCTGACCGTAGGTACCACCCATCCGCTTGTAAAGCAAATGCAAGCCGCCATGGAATTCCGATTAAGTCTTTAGGTTTCAAACCTTCAGGTGTTGGTGGTCGAAATTTCATTCCCCGCGCTGGATTCTTTTTATCTTCTGCTCGCCAAGATCTATTTCCGCTCGTGTATGAGTCTCCGATATTTAACCAAAATGTACCGTCATCCTTTAATTTATCCTTCATTCGTCGGAAGATACTCACCAGATGATTTATGTAATCATCAAGTTGCTGCTCAGCGCCAATTTGTTCGTCATGTCCATAGTCCCTTAATCCCCAATATGGAGGACTTGTTATACAACAAGAATAAAATTTATCAGGAAGAGTATTTATCATTTCTCTTGTATCCCCATGAAATATCATGGATTCAGCAAGAATATTTCCTTGACTTTCTTTCTTAATCCTTTTCTTAGCTTCCACTAATCCCATAAAACTTGCACATTTCGCGGTCAAATTTATCATTTAATCCTGATTAAAGTTTGAAATAAGAAGAGTTTGGTCAACATATTCTTAAATAATCTTTACACTGTTTAGATAAGGCCATCCATGAAGTCACTACAATTATTCAAAGGTGCAAAATCATATTTAGACTAATCCCTGACACTACTTCTACTTAATCAGAGAATCGCGGGTTCAAGTCCAGCAGGGAGATAGCCTATAGTATCTATTGATGTATGCTTACTTCGCCCGTAGTATCAGGCTTCGCAGGTTGTCCCTGGGTTTTAAAGCGTTCTGCCAGAATCACGAGGTGGTACTTCGTAAACCACGAGGTGATACCTCGTAAATCACGAGGTGGTACTTCGTAAACCACGAGGTGATACCTCGTAAACCACGAGGTGATACCTCGTACACCACGAGGTGATACCTCGTACACCACGAGGTGGTACCTCGTACACCACGAGGTGATACCTCGTAAACCACGAGGTGATACCTCGTAAACCACGAGGTGGTACCTCGTAAACCACGAGGTGATACCTCGTAAACCACGAGGTGGTACCTCGTAAACCACGAGGTGGTACTTCGTAAACCACAAGGTGATACCTCGTGCCAGTTGAGGTAAGGCTATATTTTTGGCAGCATGATACGAAGGGGCATAAAAAAACCGCTGATATACAGCGGCTTATGTAAAATGTCTTTTGGTATTATGCTTGTGCCGGTGGCTCCAGAGGTTGATTTCCGGCTGGGGTCTCTGCGTTTTCGCCTTCCTCTTCTTCCATTATAGCACCAAAGCGGGCGTTGTATTCATCCAGTTCTTTCATAGCTTCGTCCAGGTCGCCATCGTGCTGGCGGGCTATTTGCAGACTGCTGCTAAATTTATCCACATGCGCCATGATATCCTTGCCTAAAGCTTTGTCGGTATCGTCCAGGGATTCGTACAGATTTTGAGCAGCAATTTTATATTGACGCACTTTATCGATGTACTCCATGCGGCTGGTAAGCTCGGCTGCATCATCCTCTTTAGAAAGTTTGTCATTATACTGCGTTGAAATTTTACCTACAATTTTAGCCAGTCCGTACCGGGAGCTTCCTACTGCCCTGATGTTTTTCTTTGCTTTGGCCGTAAGCGACTTTTTGTATGGGTTAAAGCTGTCGCGCCAATTGTTGATAGCCTGTGTGGCATTGATAATGTCGTTTGGCGGTGCAAACGAGGTGACCAATAGATCCATAAAATGTAAATTTAAAACTGTGAGAAAAGAATTTTCCGTGAGTTTTTAATTGGTAGGTAGTATATATCTAATTGGTAGGTGGTATAAATATAGATATTATTTAGATAATGAGGTAAGGATTGGGGAAATAATTTTGGGGGGATCGGTAAATGAGAATAAATAAACCGCAGTATGAACTGCGGTTTATTCCGTCCCTTGCAAGAGACTCCGTAAGGACGGAAGTATTATCTCTGGCTTTTAATATTAGGCCATAAACCTACAGCAAACCTTATACCTACTGCAAAATCTTTAGGGTCATAATTATAACTAGCTCGATTTAGGAGCATTCCTGTCGAAGAATTATATTTATCCAATGTTTCATCTACAGAACCGCCTTGTACATTAAACAAGCCATATGTTCCGTCAAGGGAAATAGACACAGATTTGACAAAACCACAGTTTATTTTTTTACTTATCCCCAAGGTAAGGTTTAGCCCTGTATGGATACCAGAACCATAGAATGACCCCGATCCGAAATAAGAATTATCGTAACCCACAGGCATAATCCATAAAGTATCATTTTTAGAATAGCTAACCCTCCGAAGTTGAGAAGTTGAAGCAAGTGATGTAGTATATTGTTTTAATGTCGCCCCTCCTTTTGCGAGTATATCCCAACCCTTTAATAATCCTGAAGATAATTGCCATCTGTAACCTGCCATTATTCTCAATCCTACATGGGGCAGTGTGGCAGCATATTGTGTATCTACAGTTAGGTTTTTAAGTTCTGGTACTTTATCATCTACGAAGCCCATGTTGTAATGTACCCCTACATCATGCTTTTGTATGCCAGTTTGCATGCCAATGCTGAATACTAATCCATAGCGGGTTATTCTTTGATATTCTATCCCAAAGTTATACCCAATAGTGTTTTTAGGATAAATTACGTGCTGCCCTCGGTCTTCACCTGTATGATCAACACTATTCACTTTATTGAAGTAGACTTGTGGGGTGAAGCTTAAATTAATGCTATGCTCACCCTTTTGCTTAATGCGCACTTGTGCCTGTACCACCGGTATATATGTAATGGCTATTGCCAATAATAATCCTGCTTTTTTCATAGTCGCGAAATTAATATAAAATAACGGCAGGTAATCCTGCCGTTATTGTCTGCTCTAAATTATGTGATAAATTAAGGACAGCTATTCAATTGCGTCCAGATGGTATGCTCACCATTTCCATCAATATAGGTATGCTGTCCAAATGCTGTTTCCCAGGCAAAAGGCCCCTGTCCTGTACGATGCACTTTATTATCTTTTTTATTATTATCATAACCTTCGCCCTGTAGGTAATCTACCTCATTGGCGCAGTTTCCAACTTGTTTAGCGTGGCAGCCTAAACGGGTAAATATTTTACCTTTAAAACCGCTCCAACTACCATCGGAATTTTGGCGTACCAACTTGGTATAGGCAACGACTCTTCCCGTATTACTACCCATATTCTGCATCACCAACTTGCCACCCCAAGCTACGGTGCTTGATATATGGCCATATTGCCAAGTTGTCTCTTTAAAATTTATGGCACAACCGCCAGCCACTACATTCACTGTCTGACTCCTGGTTTCAACCAATCCTCCACCAGAATAGTACCCCTTAATCGTAATGGTGTATTGACCTAAGCTAGGGTAAGCGTGTTGAAAATTGGGTACCATTGGCATACCAAAATTGTTCGATGTATATTTGGTTTCCTGTGTGCCATCACCATACTGAATTATGCAGTATCCACTAAAGTAACCCTGTGCATTACGCAAGCCAAGGCCGGAAAATTCAACCAGCAGGGGATTGTCGCATTTGTTAGGCGGTATCGCAGCAGGTGGCACTACAAAATCAGTTCCGGTAGGTTTAGGCACAGTTCCTTTGCCGAAATCAATAACGAAACCATGCCCGTCAAGAAACTGGATAGAAGAACCAGTAAGTAATGGGTCTATAAAGCGTACATCGTTCAATGTTGCAACAGGGGCCAGTTTGCGGTATTGATCCAGCAGGCTTCTATTGTCTGCATCTATGTTTACTCTTATATCTTTGTTTACATAATGTACTATCTCGCTGCCAATCTGTACTTCCAATTGGTTGTTCAATACCGATCTCATTTCTGGGCTGTTGATAAAATGCTCATCAGGAATAGCCTCAATACTAGGCCAGCCCTTGGCATCCTGTACCTCGTAAGCTTCGTGGGTTACTTTACGTAAAGAATTAAAACCCAATCCGTTTTCAATGTCTTGCAATACGGTGTGCACATCTTTGGTTTCGTCTTCAGGGGTAATTGTAGCTTCTGCCCTATCTAAAAAAGCCATATAGCTGTCAAAGTGTTTACTATCGCGGAACACAAGCATACCGCCGTTGTTGCTGGGGAGATCGGCAGCGCCATAAGTGGCCGATAGCTTTTTCAGATTTTCCGGGTGAGGGGTGTTTTGTTCTTTTCCGGTTTTGTTGCACGATACCAGTATGGTAGTGCCAAGGGCCAGGCATGTGGTGATGCCTAAAAGGAATTTTTTCATAAATTATGATATGATTTTGTTTCGCAAATGTAATTACTCTGCATAATTGGCTGATTTACATAAACATGTAGTATAAATCATGCGAATTTCATTTACTATATACGCAATATTGCTCCGCAAAGATGGTTATTGCATGAAATATAATCAAATTTTCAGCTCGACATTTGGTCGTGCATAGCGACATTTTGTCGAAATAGCCGATAAGCACAAAGAATAATCTGTATTTTTACCCCAAACAAAATTCTCTTACACAATATATATTGCAATACAATTATGGAAACCATAGGCACCCGCATAGCGACCTATCGCCACAGTCTTAAATGGACGCAAGACCGGCTGGCTGATGAGTTGAGTATACCCCGTAGCATGCTGTCGGATATCGAGAACGATAAAATATCGCCCAAGCTGGAATTACTTGATAAAATAGCCCAAAAGCTGAACGTACCTATCAACCAACTGCTGCCTTCAACCTATAATATTATATCTCATAACAGTGATACTGCCCAAGGTAATGGCAATGTAAATAACTACAATAACGGGCATAGCAACGAAATACTGTTGGATATGCTTGCCAAAGTACTGGAAACCCAGAACAGGCTGATAGCCCTGCTGGATAAGCAAGGTGTTTAATGGAGTTAAACTCATTAAAGAGCTGCCCAAAAAACCACCTACAACATGTAGGTGGTTTTTTTTGGCAAGCCTGTTTAGCCAGGGTTCATATTACTCCTGATCATGTACATTTGTGAAAAATGTATAACCATTTATACAAAACCAAAATTATACTATGATAAAAACAGCTACACTGCTAGCCGCGATATTGTTATCCGGCATCTTCCATCATGCGCAGGCACAAACCCAGTTCTGGTCCGACAATTTCGAAGATGCCGGTGCACCAAGTTCCGGCGTACGTACACCATCGGTTGAAAATAGTTTCGGCTCACCGGCAACAAGATATTTTTTCCGGACAGCCCCAGCAGGGATTGCGATTCAAAACGCGCCATATAGTAATGTACAGGGATCTAAGATCTGGGCTGCAGAAGATATAGACGCCGCTTTAACCGGTACTAATTTCGGACAAAGCTCCAACCAGAACATCACGTGGAGCGGTATCAATATTTCAGGTAAATCGGGCCTCAGCTTCAAAGGATTGTTCGCGGCAAATAATGTAGGCGCAAACTGGGAAGGAACGACTTTTGGTGCAGAGCAGGATTTCATGATGATAGAATACAGGATAGATAATGGGACATGGAATAAGATCATCAGATTTTATTGCAATGTTGCACTCAACGGGCCCCTGGCCCTGGATACAGATAGCAATCTTGTAGGCGACGGCACGTTACTAAGCGCTGCACTTACAGAATTTACAGCCAATATTTCCGGCACCGGTAATGTACTTGACCTCAGGTTCAGCTGCTTCGCCAATGGCGCTACAACGGAAGAACTCGCCATAGATAATTTACGCCTGTTCGAAACCGTGGTGCCATTACCGATCGACATCCTTTCCTTTGAAGCAACACAGGATCATAATAACGCAGTACTGAACTGGCGCGTACCCGGAAGTACTACCCAGCATAATTTTACGGTTGAGCGTAGTGCCGACGGTAAGACCTTTTATACCCTGGGCGATGTTCAGGGGCATGCAGGCACGAACGACGGTCATGGCAATATTGAATACCGATTTACGGATGCGAAGCCGCTTAATAAAAATAATTTTTACCGGATTGCACAGAAAGGAGCAGATGGTATAACTACCTATTCGGTGATCAGGCTTTTGCAATGGGGCACCGCCGAACCTTTCGTTTTATTTCCCAACCCTGCCGGCGATGAACTTAACCTCGTTATACACGCGGTAACAGCACCATTTGTGCAGATCAGTATTATGGACATCTCCGGTAAAGTGTTTATCCAGGAAACCAAAGCGCTGGATGACGGTATGGGTAAATACCGCCTATCCCTTGCAACGCTTCCGGCAGGCAATTACCAGGTCATCATCGCAGACCAGGAAAGTATATTGTTTCGTTCCAGGATTGTGAAAAAATAGTTGATCCAGAAAGCGTAAAAGAAAACCACTTACATGTTGTAGGTGGTTTTTTTGTGTTTATGGTTGAGGAAAATACTTTTTGATCTCAACGATATATACATAATTTGAGGTCATCCTGTTACCTGAAATCACCCTTTTATTCTAATATATAACTTCCTACTTTTTCGCCATTGGTATTTAAAATAAAAACACTTTACCTGTGCTTTTTAACTAAAAAGATTCAAGTATGGTTTAAAAGAAAATATTCTATTGCGACTTTGTCCAGTAGCTTCTGTGAGAATGTCAGCTTTTTCAAAACTGTCGACCAGATCCCCTGCGGCTTTTTTACTTAAATTACAAATTTCTTCAACCATTTTTACTGTTGTTACAGGTCTTAAAAAAAGATGGTTTAAAAGTGCAATTGCTGAGTTTGTTCTTCTTCCCCAATTTCCATAAATGTCCTTTTCAATTGCCTGCTTAAGCTTCAATACTTCTGACAATGTATCTACCGCTTTCTGTGCTGTTTGCTCAATTCCAATTAAGAAATATTTCAACCAGTGCAACATGTCATTTTTTTCTCTAACCCTGGTGAGGTTATCATAATAATGTGCTTTGTTTTTTTCAAAATACGCCGATAAATAAAGGAGGGGTTGCTTTAGTATTTGTTGATCCACTAAAAACAATGTTATCATTAATCTTCCGATTCTCCCATTGCCATCTAAAAATGGGTGAATGGTTTCAAATTGATAATGTGCAATTCCGATTCTAATTAAAGCCGGCACACTAATTTCTTGGTTATGTAAAAAGTTTTCCAAATCGCCCATTAAATCATCAACATATATATGAGAAGGAGGGACAAACGCAGCATCTGCTGGTCCACTGCCACCTATCCAATTTTGGCTACTTCTAAACTGACCGGGCAACTTGTGCTCGCCTCGTACACTATCTAAGAGAAGTTCGTGAGCCTTTTTAAACAACCTGGAAGAGAGGGGCAATGTATCAAGTTCTTTAATTGCAAAATTGAGCGCTTTGGTATAGTTGTTTACCTCTTTCCAGTCATTCCTTTTTTCTGGAATAATTTCTTCAACCGGGAGCAAAGCTTCATTGATATTTGTTTGAGTACCTTCAATTCTACTTGATATTACGGCTTCTTTGGTAACGTGAAGCTGAATAAAAAGATCTATATTGGGAACTAAACTTGCATAGGAGTTCAGTTCACCAAGTCGAATAGAGGCTTTTTCTAACAATGTATTAAGCTGTGGATCATTCCAATTCCACTGGTCATTGACATTTGTTGGAACAAAATATTTGTAACCCACTCCAGATTGGTATCTTCCTGAAGTATATTTTTCAAGCTTTATATCAGGCATCGAAGAATTTTGCACAAAAGTAAACTAAAAATAACTATAGTTTACTTTGGGGGATCAAAGTAAACTATCGAAAGCCATAGATTACTTTCCTATAGCTCCTCAAACGTGGCACTAAAATCTTTACCTATAGCCAATTTGCAATACAGAATAATACAGAAATATTGATTTTTATGCCTGTTATCAGAGGGTCGCTGGCAAATCGAGCGGTGTGAGCAAACCAAAAAATCACTTTGCCAACAACTGTTTTGGTAGTATGTTTAACACTTATTTACGTTTCCACTGATAACAATGACTAAGTTATAAGTTAAGATGGCGAACAGGCAGCGCAGCCCCTGTATGTTGTTGGTGAAAACGCCAACAACGGCGAAATAGAAATACACTAAACAACTACAATAATCAGCATAGCAACGAAATACTGCTGGATATACTTGCCAAAGTACTGGAAACCCAGAACAAGCTGATAGCCTTACTGGATAAGCAAGGTGTTTAATGGGGTATATAAAAGCCAATCCTGAATTTGATAACTCCATTCAAGTCCGGCAGAAAGAGCAAAGAAAAACCACTTACAGATGTAAGTGGTTTTTTTGTGTTCGTAATATTTTGATATATACATAATTTGAGGTCATCCTGTTACCTGAAATCACCCTTTTATTCTAATATATAACTTTCTACTTTTGTTGCACATAAACTGATTAGTAGCAATGAAATAGTTAATGGAGCGCTTCTTTTAAGCCATTCTTTATACTGAATGCAACGGCTGTAAACGAAACCCTCCTGTATACTTTCCGGATCTCACATCCTTTGCCTCAGTAACCAGTTTGTTTTTGATTTTCACAGGCTTTAATTCCGCAACTATAAAACGTGAATGTATTCATCGGCGTTGCGTATTGTCTATTAAGTAAAATATTCAACGCTCAATCTGGTGGTCCTTTCGTTAATCGGTTCTACCCAATTTTAAATGTTCACCCTTTAAAACCCAAATCATGAAAAGGTTATTCTTTCTTTTCGGTTCACTCCTCTGTTTATTGTTGTCCGGTTCTTTGATCTATGCACAACAGAAAAATGCTGCTCCTGACAAAGGACAGTTTGAGATCAAAACAAGTATCAACGGGAAAATTCAGGCCTATTATACCCTTAAACCTGCTTACCCCGATAACCTCGTATTACAAATCAGTCCTTCTGCTCCTTTTACATTGAATGCCCGTATTGTAAATGATAAAGGTACAGAGCAGATCAAACTGAGCAGCGAGCAGGTTACCCTGCGCTATGTCAATAATATTGACATCTCCGGGTTGGCAAAAGGCCGCTACTTTATCGAAGTACAAGCCGGTACGGATAAGCAACAAACTATTAGAATACCCTTTACCCGGTAACCCCTTTCAAATACTATTTTAATCTTTTTAAAAACCGCAAATCATGAGAAATATTACCCGCTGCACCAATGCCGTTACCCGGTGTTGCTGTCTTGTATCACTGCTGCTTCTTTCCGGCTTCCTGGCTAAGGCGCAGTTCTCTGTAAGTGCCAATAAAACTGCTGCACAATTAAGCAATGCCTTACTGGGCACAAGTTCGGGGATCACTATTAGTAATCCCGTATTAAATTGTCCTTCCAGCGCAAATGGTACTTATACCAATGTACCCAATGCTACATTAAGTGTGGGTGATGGTGTATTACTCACGAGTGGAAGTGCTGCAAACGTAGATAATCCCGCCACCTTTTTTGAAGATACAAACAATGGTGCCGGAGGAGATGCAAATCTAACCACGCTCAGTGGCAACGCCACTTTGGACGCCTGTGTATTGGAATTCGATTTTGTGCCGCAAGGGGATTCTATTAAATTCAGATACCAGTTCGGTTCAGAGGAATACCCTGACTATACCTGTACGCAGTTCAATGATGTGTTTGGCTTCTTCATCAGCGGCCCCGGCTACGGATCTCCTACTAATATCGCCTTAGTGCCCGGCACAAATATAACAGTAGCTATTAACAGTGTAAACGGAGGTTCACCAACAGGCCAGGGTGTATTAAGCAACTGTACTGCTATGGGGCCAGGATCACCATTCTCCGCTTATTTCATCAACCATGCCGGTTCCGGCAACAGGCCCGTTTACGATGGGTATACGACCACCTTTAATGCCAGGGCAAAGGTAACACCCTGCCAGAGCTATCATCTGAAATTAGGTGTAGCTGATGCATCAGACAGACGTCTTAGCTCTGGTGTGTTTATTGAATCAGGCAGCCTTACCATATTACCACCGGTCATTACCGGTTGTCCTGGCAATATTATTCAAAATACCGGCATCAATGCAAATACCTGCAGTTCAGTAGTAATCTGGACTCCACCTACTGTAAATAATAGTTGTCTTAACGTTACAACCTTTTCTTCGCACACACCAGGTTCTGTATTTCCGGTAGGCACCACACAGGTAACCTATTCCTTTACCAATGTCGGTGGCACCAGCACCTGTACCTTCAATGTAACTGTGGTAGACAATGCACCTCCTGTAGCTTCTTGCCAAAACTACGTATTGAATCTTGTCAACGGAGCAGGAACATTAACCGCTGCAAATATTAATAATGGAAGTACAGACAACTGTGGTATTGTTAGCATGAGTGTGAGCCCTAATACCTTTACTTGCGCTGATACCGGCGTTCATACCGTTACCTTAACGGTTACGGATGCTGCCGGGAATTCGGATACCTGTAAGTCAACTGTAACTGTTGTGTTCCCTACATGTAATATAGCCATTACGCCTTCCAATAACACTTATACAGGTGGTGTACTCAATAATATTTATCTTGGTTATGGCCCGCAAAGCGCTACACTCACTGCTAATGGTGGTACCGGAACGTATTCCTGGTCGCCTTCAACTAACCTTAGTTGCAGTACCTGTCAAAATCCTGTGTTTACCCCAACGCTGCCGGGCACTTATGTCTATACGGCTACCATTACTTATGCCAACGGATGCAAGACCAGCTGCTCTGTAACCATGTGTGTAAAGGAAGTAAGAGTTAACGGTTACCAGGGAAGGGCTGTATGGGTATGCCATAAAACAGCAGCAAATCCTCTTGGCCTTAATCAGATTGTACTTCTGGCTGCAGTCCCTTCACATATCGGACCTCATCCTAACGATTTTCTGGGTAGATGTGACCAGGTTTGTCCACCTGAATACGGCACAGATATGAGGCCTACGGGATTGGCATCTATTACAATCACAGGCGACTTAATAGTAAACGCTTACCCTAATCCATTTACCAATGAGCTGCACCTTAAAATTGAGAGCAATACTACTACACCGGTCGACATCTTGATCTATGATCTTGCAGGGAAAAATCTGCAATCCATTATGGGGCAAAAAGTGAATTCCGATATCATTATAGGAACGCAATTAACCTCCGGCATATACTTCATAGATGTGAAGCAAGGAGCGTTATCGCAAAAAATGAGAATTGTAAAAATTAAATAATTTTCACAAAGCACAATAAATGCCCTGGTTATATATCAGGGCATTTATTGTGCTTTATTCTTAACATTTTATCAATACCCTCATTCAAAGAAATAATCCTACATTTCCGTTTGCATTTTTAATTTTAATAAAAAGAATAGCAGGGTATGAAAAGAAGAATTTATCTGATCGCAGCACTGGCATTGATCAATATAGTGATTATGAAATACAACGAATTTAAAGGGGAAAAGAAAGGAAATACATTGGCGATAACAGAGAATGAAGGTCTTACTGCAGATAGTCTTTTATCTTCTTCACATAAATAGAAATTATCCATAAAATACAAAAGCCGGAACTGATTCAGTTCCGGCTTTTGTTGTAAAGGAATTATCAGCAAGCTCTTAGTTATGAGCAGCTTTAAACTTATTTACCGCTTCAGTAAGTTTAGGCAGTATTTCAAAAGCATCACCCACTACACCATAGTCGGCAGCTTTAAAGAACGGTGCTTCAGGATCTTTGTTGATCACCACAATAGTCTTAGAACTATTAACACCTGCAAGATGTTGGATAGCGCCGGAAATACCTACAGCGATATACAAGTTAGGACGAATGGTACCACCGGTCTGACCTACGTGCTCATGGTGAGGACGCCAGTGCGCATCAGCTACCGGACGGCTACAAGCCAACGTAGCACCTAATGCTTTACCCAGATCTTCCAGTACGCCCCAGTTTTCAGGACCTTTAAGGCCACGTCCGCCAGATACTACCAGTTCTGCTTCGCTCAATGGAATTTCACCTTTCACTACATCTTCCGATACTTTCTTAACACCAAAATCGGCATCGCTCAAGGTAGCGTTCAATGCTTCTACAGTTACAGCACCTTCCGTTTTAACTATACCAAAAGTATTGGGAACAAGAGATATTACTTTAACATCGGAATTCACTTTTACAAAGGCAAATGCTTTGCCGGAGAATACGGTTTTCTTTACCACAAAGCCATTATCAACAGTAGGGTAGCCGATAGCTCCGGATACCAGGCCCGCTTTAAGCTGAGCAGCTACCATACCGCCTACAGCTTTACCACTTACATTATAAGATACAATAACTACTTTAGCACCGCTTTGCTGAGCAGCAGCAGTAATTGCCTTGGCGTAAGCTCTTGCATTAAAATTATCAAAACGGCTATCGTTAAGGTGCAATACTTTGGTAGCACCATACTGACCCACCAGGTTCAATTCGTCATTACTTACAGTACCTAACACTACGGCAACTACATCACCGCCACCAATGCGTTTTGCAGTTTCTGCAGCGTAGTTCACGGTTTCAAAGGCCTTTTTCTTGAAAGTACCTTGTGTATGATCAACAAATACTAATACAGACATTGTAATTGGGAAATTAGATTTTAGAAATTAGATTTTAGAAATTAGATTTTAGACATAAGATTTGAAAAACACAATTCAACAATTTAGCACTTCAACAATTTAACAATGACATCATCAAATCACCAAATTATCGAATCACCAAATCTATTCTATTATATCACTTTAGCCTGGCTGTGTAATGCTTCTACTAGCTCGTCCATCTGGTCTACGTTAAACAGTTTTACACCTGTTTTAGCCGGAGGCAATTCATAAGAAACGATCTCTGTTAAAGTATCAACGGCTGCAGGTTCTACAACGTTTAAAGGCTTGGTACGAGCGGCCATAATACCACGCATGTTTGGTATGCGGGCTTCTGCCATACCTTTCTGGCAGGAAATAACTGCAGGTAAGGTAACTGTATCTGTTTCTTCTCCGCCTTCTATTTCTCTTTTCACCGTAACATTACCGCCTTCAACATTAAGGCTTGTAGCAAAACCAACAAAGTTATAATCCAAAACACCTGCTATAGTGGCACCAACAGATGCATTATTGTAATCGATAGATTCTTTACCGGCAAGAATAAGATCGTAGCCTTTATCTTTTGCAAATGCAGCGATTTGGGCAGCTACAAGATAAGTATCGTGGCTTTCAGTATTGATGCGGAAAGCCTGCTCACCACCAAGAGCCAATGCCTTACGCATTACGGCTTCGGCACCCGGGTTACCTACGGTTACAAGATGTACTTCGGTTGCAGCGCCGGCTTCCTTCAATTCCAATGCACGTACCAGGGCATAC
The DNA here is from genome assembly GCA_041660405.1 of Taibaiella sp. Taxonomy (GTDB): domain Bacteria; phylum Bacteroidota; class Bacteroidia; order Chitinophagales; family Chitinophagaceae; genus Taibaiella. Next base: position 188,193 of record JBAZWL010000003.1, read on the forward strand.
CACTCATCGTAAGGATTGATGATGTAGGTAACACCTTGTTCGTTAAATTTAGTATTGTTATCCGTGAAAGCAATTTTCGCAGTAGTGTCCGGTGCCTGGGCAATACAAACAAGTATTTTCATTAGCTGAAATATTTTAGCTGTAAAAGATGAATTAAAATGAGCGCAAAGATAAATAAGAAATAGTATTGGAAAGTAATTTTACGGTCAAAAAAATGAACGAACATTCATTTTTAATAAAAGTATATATTTGGTTAGCCCTATAAGGGTTTCAAACCCTTATAGGGCTCTATAAAAGATCTGAATATAAAACAGGGACTGAAAAGCTTCAGTCCCTGTTTTATATAATATGTTATAACTACTATCTTCTTCCGAAAATACGGGGGCAAGTAGTCTGGATGTATTTTTTTACATTACCGAAGGCATCAAAGTAAATAGTTACCGAAAGGCCTGCAGTCCAATACCAGTCGTTACGTTTGTAATCGCCACGTTGGAATTTGTAGTTAGGATAATTGCCATCCCAATTGTTTTGCACGTTTCCACGGTAAGCCATATCAACAGATTTCTGGCCTTTGTAAGCAAGCAAAGTATCCAGGTTTGCATATGAACGACTCACATCATCCATATAGTCTGTAGTAGTATAACGCAAACCTACTTCGGCAGAGATCATGAGCGTATTGCCTACAAAACATTTAATACCACCACCAAAAGGGAACATGGCATTTACCAATGGATACACTTTCCTGTCGGGATATTGGGATAAACCCTGCCCTTCAGTACTCATATTGCGCAGTACTACTTTTTGATCGCCATCATCTTTAGCAAATGGGCTGCCATAGAAAGCGCCGATACCTGCAAATATGTATGGGGTAAAGTGGAACTTCTCCATATCGATCGGCAGCAGGTTCAATTCAAAGGCACCATATACTTCTACCATGTTATTGGCAAAACTTAGGTTGCGCAATTTATTGGAAGCTACTTCCGAAAGGCTATCAGCAGCTGTGATCCTGATGTAAGAAGCGCCGAAACGGAAACCTACACTTGGATTTACAAAGTACTTATAGATAATACCGCCACTGGGCTTGTATGTCCTGGCATTTACTGTTCCTGTCGGAATCCATTTGGTCTGCAAGTCGCCGTAATAATTGGCGACACCACCCCATATGCCAATTTCGTGATGCTTCTGTGCAGAAGCAAGCAATGGAAGGGCAATAAGGCATGAAAGTAATAGTCTTTTCAAGGTAACAATTTTAGTATTTAGTAATACAAATGCAAACCGGCATGGCAGGCATATCTAATACGCGATTAACAAAAGACGTTACAAATATAATTTTTAGAATCGAAAAACAAAAGGAAGGTTCATATTTTTTTAAAGCCAAATCAGGTATTTCTTTTTTCAAACACTAAAATCCAACTCATAATCAGCATTATCCATAGGCTAAACTAAAGATTGTCTTGCCTGTAGATCTCTTTTCCCGAAGTGGAAACCAAACCACGGCTTTTACCAATAGCCATAAAAACAATAGCGGTAATAAATCCGAAAAGTACAAAACCAATGATCCAGATTGCCTGTTCGCCTCCTGGGAGTTTTGGATTGCGGGCTACAAAAATTATTCCCAAAACCTTGTATAGAAGTCCTGAAATGATCAGAACAGCCAGTGCGGTAAGCATAAGTGGCGAAAAAAGCGTTTTAAAAAAATAAAAGGGATCAACAGGTATGCCTTCGTTATGCACAGCTACATGCATTACATTCATTAGTCCATTAAAGTAAGTAGCAAAGAAAATAACCATCGCTACAATACTTATAATAAAAGCGGCAATAAATAGACGATACTGATTCATGTTTTTTTGTGAATAAAAATACGACAATTAAAGCAGGAGCAACGATGTGAAGTTTAGGAGCGATGCACCTGATGTTTTTCTTTTACCTTTGCGCCAAATTTTTTTGATTTATGCAGTTTTCCCGCAAAGGAATATCAGATGATTTGTTGCTTGAGCTCTATCGTGAAATAGTGAAACCGAGGATGATAGAGGAGAAAATGCTAATCCTCCTTCGTCAGGGCAGAGTGAGCAAATGGTTCAGTGGTATTGGCCAGGAAGCCATTGCTGTAGGCGCAACTATGGCGCTGGATAGTGATGAATATGTGATGCCCTTGCACCGTAACCTGGGTGTATTCACGGTACGTAAAATGTCTTTTTCAAAATTATTCCTGCAATGGCAGGGCCGTAAAGACGGATTCAGCAAAGGCCGGGAGCGTTCTTTCCACTTTGGTAGCAATGAACATCATATTTGCGGAATGATATCCCACCTCGGCCCACAGCTTGCCATAGCAGATGGTATTGCCCTGGCGCATAAACTCAAAAAAGAAGATAAAGTTTCTCTTGCCTTTTCAGGTGATGGGGGAACGAGTGAAGGCGATTTTCACGAAGCGCTGAATACGGCTGCCGTATGGGGGTTGCCGGTTATTTTTATGATTGAAAATAATGGTTACGGTTTGAGTACGCCGGTTAATGAGCAATTTGTATGTAAGCAACTTGCCGATAAAGCTGTTGGTTATGGCATGAAGGGCATTACCATTGATGGTAACAATTTGTTGGAAGTATATAAAACGGTAAAAGAAGCCCGCGAATATTGTATCAGGGAACAAAAGCCGATCCTTATAGAGGCGATGACCTTCCGTATGCGTGGACATGAGGAGGCCAGCGGCGTGAAATATGTGCCCAAAGAGCTTTTTGAAGAATGGGGAAAGAAAGATCCGGTAAAGAACTTTGAAGATTATTTGCTCAAAGAAAAGATACTGAATCCTTCAAAAATTGAAGCGATCCGCGAAGTAATTCAACAGGAAATAGAAGAAGGATTGGAAATAGGCTTCGCCGCCCCCCCGGTTACGCCCGATACTGCTGAAGAAATTGCCGATGTGTACAAACCGTTTAAAGCAGCGACTACAGATATTTCCTCGTTGCCCCGCAGCGAAAAGAAAATGATCCAGGCTTTTAGCGATGGTATGAAGCAAGCCATGGAAAAGCACAACAACCTGGTGCTGATGGGCCAGGATATTGCAGAATACGGCGGAGCCTTTAAACTTACCGAGGGACTTGTTGAAACTTTTGGTAAATCAAGAGTAAGAAATACACCATTGTGCGAAAGTGCTATAGTGGGTACAGCTCTTGGCTTATCTATCAAAGGTTTTAAGTCGATGATGGAGATGCAGTTTGCTGATTTCGTAACAGTAGGTTTCAACCAGATTATTAATAACCTGGCCAAGATCTATTATCGTTGGGGACAAAATGCAGATGTGGTCGTGCGTATGCCAACAGGTGGTGGTGTAGGTGCCGGCCCATTCCATTCTCAAAGCAATGAAGCCTGGTTTACCCATACACCGGGATTAAAAGTAGTGTATCCATCAACTCCGGAAGATGCAAAAGGCTTACTGCTGGCTTCTTTTGAAGATCCCAATCCGGTAATGTTTTTTGAACACAAAGCGCTTTACCGTAGCATAAGTGGCATGGTGCCAGATGAATATTATACCATTGAAATAGGGAAAGCCCGTATAGTGCAAGAAGGTGATGATCTTACCATTATCACTTATGGTGCAGGGGTACATTGGGCTACGGAATATGCTAAACAGCATCCGGAGCTTTCCATATACATTTTGGATCTGCGTACTTTGTTGCCATTGGATTATGATGCCATCAAAGAAGCTGTGCTGAATACAGGGAAAGTATTGGTGCTGCACGAAGACACTTTAACCGGCGGACTTGGCGGCGAATTAAGTGCCTGGATCAATGAACATTGTTTTGAACACCTGGATGCACCGGTTATCCGTTGTGCCAGTCTGGATACACCTATTCCTTTCGCTATTGAGCTGGAGCAGAACTTTATGGCAAAAAAACGAATGGGTGAGTCTATTGAGAAGCTGGTTAAGTATTAAGGGTGTTTTGGCAGATGGTTTTTATTCAAAAATCTTTTTGTCATTCTGAAAAATACTTATACCTTTGCATTCCTTTTGAAAATTGAAACCGACGAGGTTAGATTTTCCTTGTAACGAATTTGCTTAATTAAAGAATAATATGAAACGTACTTATCAACCTTCACGTCGTCGTCGTAAATCTGTTCACGGATTCCGCAAGCGTATGGAATCTGCAAACGGGCGTAAAGTTTTGGCTTCCCGCCGTAAGAAAGGACGCAAGAAACTTACCGTTTCTGACGAGCTTCGTTTGAAATAAAATCATTTCAAATTCTAATTCCGTTACCCTTGAGTACCAACAGTATTCAGCAACGGTACACGCTGCAAGCCATCGAAAGATTAAAGCTGCGTAAACAAATTGAAACGCTTTTCCAAACCGGGGAGGCGTTTTCTGTTTTTCCGTTGCGCGTAGTTTATAGCCTTAACCTCCTTACTGCTACAGAGATATCTCCTGTGCGGGCAGGCTTTAGCATTCCCAAAAAAAGAATAAAAAAGGCTGTAAACAGGAACAGGGTAAGACGCTTGCTGCGTGAAGCATGGCGCCTTCAAAAACATGCGCTTTATCAAAGTATTCCTGCCGATCAGCAATTGCATTGCTTCCTTATTTTTACCGGCAACGAAAAGCTTACTTTTGAAGAAGCGAAAACAGCCGTAAAAAAACTCACGGATAAACTGATTCCCAAACTCAAGAAGCAGGAAGAATGATCAAAAAAGCATTCATATACCTGATACGGATTTACCAGAAGGTCTTGTCACCTGTTTTAGGTGCTCAATGCCGCTATACACCCACTTGTTCTCAATATGCTGTTGAAGCTTTGCAAAAATACGGTGCCCTAAAAGGAAGCTGGCTGGCCTTCAAACGTATTTTATCCTGCAATCCCTTCGGTGGCCACGGCCACGATCCGGTACCTTGATTTTTTAATTGGCAATTGGCAGTTGGCAAAATGACACTCAACAGTCAATTCTCGGAAATAAACCACACTTACAACTGCCAACTGCCTACTGCTTACTGCCAACTATCCACTTGCTACTGACTACTTAAAATCCTAATTTCGCCATCCATGTCTGTAGATTCTTTTTCTCTGATCACATTTATCGGATCACTTGCGGCGGGATTACTTGGGGCACTCACTGGTCTTGGCGGAGGCGTTATCATTATCCCCTTACTTACATTAGGCCTTGGTGTTGACTTTCATTATGCTGTTGGTGCATCCCTTATCTCAGTTATTGCTACCTCCTCTGGTGCAGCAGCAGCTTACGTTAAAGAGGGAATTACCAATATGCGCATCGGTATGTTTCTCGAAATAGCAACAACATTAGGCGCTGTTATTGCAGGCGCTTTCCTTACCACTTATCTTCCCAAAAGTATTCTGGAAGTTATTTTCGGGTTCATCCTTCTTTTTTCAGCATTCATGTCGACCCGGAAAAAGATAAACCATGAAGATCATGGCAATCCGGGATATTGGGGTTCTACCTTTAAGCTTAATGGTGGTTACCCAACGTCGCAAGGTATAAGCTTCTATACTGTGCGTAATGTGATTGGTGGCTGGATCATGATGTTTTTTGCGGGCATTATGTCGGGCTTATTAGGCATCGGTTCCGGAGCATTGAAGGTATTGGCTATGGATAACATTATGCGTGTACCTTTTAAAGTTTCTACTACTACCAGCAACTTTATGATAGGGGTTACAGCTGCTGCCAGCGCTGTTATTTATTTTCAGAAAGGCTATATAGTACCCGGAATAGCTGCTCCTGTAATGTTGGGTGTATTGATCGGAGCTATGTTGGGCGCAAAAATTTTGGTAAAAGCACAAACCAAATGGTTGCGCTGGGGATTTGCAATAGTGGTAACTTACCTGGCTATTCAAATGATCTATAACGGAGTACAGTAAGGGCTAAAATTTTTGCCTATATTTATGATATCGTATTTCATTCATTGCTCACCGGAATGAATGATCTTGCTGCTACATTCATCTAAAACTAATAATCATGTTATCAAAAAGTATACAGGAAGCCCTGAACAACCAGGTAGCCATGGAGGCAGAATCATCGCAAGCTTATCTTGCCATGGCTTCCTGGGCTGAAATACAACCCGGCCTTGATGGTGTTACAGATTTTTTCTACAAACAATCGGATGAAGAGCGTATTCATATGCTTCGCCTGATCCGTTACATCAACGAACGTGGTGGATTTGCAATAGTGCCCGCCTTACATCAACCCAACATTACCTTTCAATCTTTAAAAAGAGTTTTTGAGGAATTGCTGAAGCATGAAATCAAAGTGTCCGAAAGCATCAATGATATTGTTGATCTGGCGCTTAAAGAAAAAGATTTTGCAACGCACAACTTCCTTCAGTGGTATGTTTCAGAACAAATAGAAGAAGAAAGGCTTGCACGCACCCTCAATGACAAGCTTGAACTTGTGGGTGATGATAAAAGCGGTATTTATCTTTTTGACAGAGATATTATGTTGTTCCGTACCGCAGCAGCAAATCCAAGAGGTGGCAGCACTAACTAACGACTCACTTTATAAATGCTGTTGGCCTGTTGCGTACAGGTAATGGTCATATCATTGATACATACATGCGGAGGAAGCGTAGCGCAGTAATACACTGCATCGGCTATGTCCTCCGCTTTTAGTGCCTGGAAACCATCATAAAATTTTTCAGCTTTTTCAGCATCTCCTTTAAATCTTACTAAGGAAAATTCTGTTTCGGCCATGCCAGGATTAATTGCTGTCACTTTAATGTTATGTGGCAGAAGATCAATACGCATAGCTTGCGTCAATGCATCTACGGCAAACTTAGTAGCGCAATACACATTTCCATTCTGATAAACGACTTTGCCAGCTGTAGAACCAATATTGATGATGTGGCCGGATTGTTGTTTGCGCATTAAGGGAGACAATGCCCGGGTAACATAAAGCAATCCTTTTACGTTCGTATCCAGCATGGTATCCCAATCATCGGTATCTCCTTCGTCTATTGAATTTGTGCCAAGTGCAAGGCCCGCATTATTAATCAGTATATCTACATTGCCCCATTCGTTGCTTACTTCTTCAGCAAGGGCATTTACCATTTCTTTATTCCTTACATCCAACTCACTAATGTTTACCGAGGCTCCGGTTTTCATTAATTGGTTTTTGATTTCCTCAAGTCTTTCTGTTCTTCTTCCTGTAAGCCAGAGTGAGTTTTCTTTTGTAGCAAATTTTTCAGCAATAGCTTTACCAAAGCCGGACGTGGCTCCGGTAATAAATATTTTCATATTGATCAATGTTATGAAGATTTGAATTTTTAAACGCCGATTTAGCGTATCACGGTAATGTCGCCTTTTTTAGTGACTTTAGTTCCATCAATGGAGTCAACATTAATTACCCAATAGTATACGCCAAGTTCAGCAAGCTGGCCATTGTACTTTCCATCCCAGGCGGGATAGTTATTATTAGTTGAAGTGAATACCTTCTGCCCATAACGATTGAAAATGTGGAAGTAGTTTATTTTCGAAAAACCGACTATCCGGGGGATGAGCAAATCATTTACACCATCACCATTAGGCGAAAAAGCATTAGGCACAAAGATATTGCCAAAGCTTACTACCCATACCAAAATACTGTCTGTTGCCAAACAACCTTCTTCTGTAGTTCCGGTAAGTATATAGGTGTACCTGCCGGTGTCTGGGAAAGCAACAGAAGGGTTGCTGATATTAGGGTCACTTAAATAATCGGTAGGTGACCACTGATAAAACTGGCTGCCTGTACCATTCAGGTTATAAGGATATCCAAGAACGATAATAGTATCATTGCCTGCATTTGGGTCAAAGAGAGACATAGGTAATGTTTTGGTAACAGTGTCTCTGCATCCGAGTTTGCTTTTGGATATCAATGTTACTTGTTTTGGCCCTCCGGGTTTTGGATATTGGTGTACGGGGTTTTGTACAGATGCTGTGGCACCATCACCAAAACTCCAGTTCCAGTTTGTAATAGGCAAATAAGTAGCTGTAGTTAAATCATTAAACTGAATAGGAGATTCAGGGCAAAGCTTGCCTGTCCAATCGAAGTCACCATGGAATTCAGGATATACTTTTACCAGGCGGCTTATACTATCAGGGCAAGTGCTTCCTTTATTAACCACAAGTGATACTACATATGTTCCGGTATCAGGAAAAGTATAAGTGGGCTCAAATTCTGTAGAGGTTGCCCCGGGTACACCAAAAGACCAGTTGTAACTGAAGCCTCCAATGCTGTTGTTGACGAATTTTACAGTATAGCCTTTGCATTGAACAGAAAAAGTATTGGGTTCATCGGCGAGCTCCGGGATGTTAGCCACCACTGATTTGGAACAATTGGTTACTACGAATTGCACGTCGCGTGATACTGTATTAATGGCATCTCCATTTTTCCATTCTGTTACACATACTGTTACTACAAACCGGCCTATAGTAGTAGGTGTTCCGGTCATCAAACCTGTAATAGGATTTATTTGCAATGGGGGTGATCCTCCCATAGGTACAGCTGCAGAATAAGGTGGCATGTAATTAACCGAAGTAGCCACAGGTGTGGTCATATTATTGCCAAAAGGTTTTGCATCACTGGTGGATCCGCCGGGTCTTGCAGCGCAAAGGCGGTAGGATAAGGAATCTCCATCAGTGTCTGTAGCAGAAAAATTGTACACAAAAGGATTATTTGCACAAATGATCTGGGGAGGGAAATTTTTAAATACAGCACTGCTATTAGGACATTTACCGTCTGAAAAAGGTGGAATAGTTGCGAAATAAGTAACGCCGACATTTCCGGGAGTTTGTATATTGTTGATAGAGGCATTTCTGCAACATCTTTCATACACTATATAATAACCGGTTGCGCTGGAAGGTAGCGTGCGGGTAAATCTGAATACTTGTTTTCTCATACAGGTATTCGGGTAATTGTTGATACAGGCATTACTGAAATTAGGATCAACAATTTCTGTTGAAATAGCAGAAACGCTATCTGCAATTATCAGCTGATTGGTATTAGAAGCAAAGATGGAATAATAAGCAGGATTATCCTGTGCCAGTGCACCGGGTTCACCATAGAGGCAATCCTGAAATAGAGTAATGGTAATCTCAAAGGTACCACCACCAAGGCAACGATAGGTCACATCCCCCCCTACCATATGAGACCCATACGATCTGAAAGAAAACAATACCAGAAAAAATAAAATGAGACGGCCGATTTTTTTGCTGATCATATTCATTGCTCCATAAAAATCATGATGAAAACCTTAAAATTCTTTGTCCTTTCTACAAAGATAAGACACTAACAATTATAAATCAGGTTGGTTCAAGAACGATCTTGGTTAATGACCTGATAAAAAAAATGGTTTAACTACGGAAAGAATTATGTTAAGAAAATTGATTTTACCCAACCTTTTTATGTGGGGCAGGGTCATTTACTAGCTAAGTGAATTATTTTATAATTATTCTTTTGTTATCACGGATTTTATTAAATTGCCATTTATCACACCATTTATACCGTTTATGAAAAGATTATTACTTTTTGCATGCCTCTTAATCTCTTTTAATGCCACACATGCTCAAATTACTGTGGCAGGAGGATATACAGCAACCCAACTTGCCCAAACGCTTGTAGGAGCGGGCGTAGTTATGACGAATGCTACCTTGGGTGGACAGTGCCCATCAGAAGGATTAGGTACCGGTACCGGTAAGTTTTCTTTTAACGGAAATCCAAGCGATATTGGTATTGATAGCGGAATAGTATTGTCAAGTGGTAATGCACTTAATATACCTAATGCCGTTGGCTTTTTTTCCTCTGCTTCTTTTACTGGTGGAGGAGCTGGTGATCCGGATCTGGATGCATTATTACTCGCCTCCGGATCTAATGTGCAATCACGTGATGCTTGTATATTGGAATTTGATTTTGTTCCGGCTGGTGATACTATTAAGTTCGACTATGTGTTTGGCTCGGAAGAATATCCGGATTTCAATTGCAGCACTGTAAATGATATCTTTGGCTTCATGATTTCCGGACCAGGTTTACCACCAGCTCCTGCATTAAATAACATGGCTACCGTTCCTGGAACCACAATCCCTATTACAATTAATAGTGTTAATAATGGAACTAACATTAATACAAATTGTACTTCTATGGGGCCAGGCTCTCCTTTTACCATATATTATGTGGATAATCAGGCAATGGGTGGCCAGTATGTTTGTTATGATGGATTTACAACAGTAATGACTGCTATTACTAATGTTATCCCATGCGAAACATATCACTTAAAATTAGCGATTGCTGATGGAGGCGATCAGATTTATGATTCCGGCGTATTCTTAAAAGCGGGAAGTTTGAACTCAACAGGTATAAAACTTACACCGGAATCTACACAAGGCGGTAATGATGTTGAAGCACACTGTATCAGAGGATGTAAATCCGGATTTATTAATTTTTCCCGCGCTGCTCCTCGCCCTACACCACTTACCGTAAAATTCCTTATTGCAGGCACAGCAGTTAATGGTATTGACTACCAATTAATAGCTGATAGTGTTATTATTCCAGCCAATCAGGTTTCTACTGAATTGGAAATCAAAGGATTGCTGGTTCAATATCCTACCGGTGTTAAAGATGTGGTTATTTATGCTTTATCTCCTTATACCTGCGGTAGTGGTGCGCCAAACATCATAGATACAGCTACCATGTATATTTACGATTCCTTGTATGTGAATATACCAACACCTCTTATAACAGTTTGCCCGCTAACAGAAATTACTATTACGGCAGACATAGATCCTACACTTAATTATGTATGGAGCCCGGCAGCACTTATTCCTGATCCATTGCCGTTGGGATTAACAATACATCCCAAACCTACAGTACCAACAACCTATACTATTACAGTATCTCAACCTGGCGCGCCGGCAACTTGTCCGACAGTGAAAAGGTCTTACCATGCTAATGTAGAGCCTATCCCTCAAATAAAGCTGCCAAGTAAAGACACAACAATCTGTTATGGTGATTCTATAGATCTGCAGGTTTATTCATTGCCTGAGGGTATCAATTATTCTTATAACTGGAGCCCCGGTACCAATTTAAGAGACAATTTCTCTGCAAATAATAAATTTTTCGGTCCCGTAGGCGATTATAAATATGTAATAACAGCTACTACTCCGGTTGCATTCTGTAGCAGCAAAGACAGTATGGTATTACATGTAGTGCCACCATTTGACTTTACATCAGTAACACCTACCGATACTACAATCAAATATGGTGACAGAATCAAACTGAGCTCTGAAAGTGAGGCAACCATGTGGATATGGGATCCTGTTACTTATCTTGACGATCCATTGGCACGTGAACCTAATACTACACCGTTGGAATCCATTCAGTATACCTTAATTGGAATCAACCAGTATGGCTGTAAAGACACTGCATTGGTTAACATTAATGTGGAGTACAATTCCAACAGCGGTATGCCTAACGCATTTACGCCTAACGGAGATGGACTGAATGATGTATTTAAGATTGAAAATCTGCGTTTTGACAAGCTTACCGAGTTTAAAGTATTCAACCGTTGGGGACGTGAAGTGTTCGATACTAATGTGCCAACCAAAGGATGGGATGGTTCCATAAGTGGCGAACCTGCTGCATCTGATGTTTATTATTATAGCATTAAGATTACTTTACCAGACGGAAAACAAAAACACTTTAAGGGAGATGTAACCCTGATAAGATAATTCGTTCTAATCATATTGCTAAAAAAGCCACCACTTTTGGTGGCTTTTTTAGTTCGGGAAAATAATTTTTTCTCATTATAAAAAAATATTACCTTTGCAGGCCAAAATTTATTATAAAAGGAGGACTTAAACATTGGAAGAAAACCAAATTATTCACAATCAAAACAGTGCTCATGACGATTTCGATTGGAACGTCGATAAGCGCAACGTCGCGTCTTACTCAAAAGAAGTACGCGAAGAGCTTGAAAAAAGCTACGAATCAACTTTCAAAAGCATCGAAGAATCAGAATTGATTCAAGGTACTATTGTAGGTTTAACTAAAACGGATGCTATTGTAAACATCGGTTTTAAATCAGACGGTCTGGTATCACTGAACGAATTCCGTGATATGCCAAACCTGGCTATCGGTGATGAAATCGAAGTCCTGGTTCTTGAAAAAGAAGACCGTGAAGGTCAGTTGAGCTTGAGTCGCCGTCAGGCACGCCAGGTACGCAGCTGGCAGAACGTGGTTGACTACTTCAAATCCGGCGAAGTGGTTACCGGTACCATTACCTCTAAAACCAAAGGCGGCCTTATTGTGGACGTTAATGGCCTGGAAACATTCTTACCTGGTTCACAAATTGACGTTAAGCCTGTAACGGATTACGATCAGTATGTAGGTAAAACAATGGATTTTAAAGTTGTTAAAATCAACGAACAGATCCGCAACGCAGTTGTATCCCATAAAGCGCTTATTGAAAGCGATCTGGAACAACAACGTGGTGAAATCATGTCTAAGCTTGAAAAAGGTCAGGTTTTGGAAGGAACAATCAAAAATGTTACCGATTTCGGTGCGTTTGTTGATCTTGGCGGCGTAGATGGTCTGTTGTATATCACTGATATCAGCTGGGGACGTATCTCTCACCCTAATGAAGTATTAAGCAACGGTCAGAAACTGAACGTGGTTGTACTTGATTTCGATGATGAGAAAAAACGTATCAGCCTTGGCCTGAAACAATTAACTCCTCATCCTTGGGATAACTTACCTGTAGAAATTCAGGAAGGGGCTACCGTTAAAGGTAAAGTAGTTAACATTGAAGATTATGGTGCATTCCTCGAAGTATTGCCTGGTGTAGAAGGTCTGGTACACGTATCAGAAATTACCTGGAGCTCTCAGCCGATCAATGCTAAAGAATTCTTCAAAATGGGTGATGAGTACAGTGCAAAAGTTGTAACTCTTGACAAAGAAGAGCGCAAAATGAGCCTGTCTATCAAACAACTTACCGAAGATCCATGGGGTTCTATCGAAGATAAATTCCCTATCGAAAGCCGTCATAAGGGTACTGTGAAAAACATTACTCCTTATGGTGTGTTCGTTGAACTGGAAACAGGTATTGGCGGTATGATCCACATCAGCGACCTGAGCTGGACCAAACGTTACAACCACCCAAGTGAGTTCACTAAAGTTGGTGATGAAATCGAAGTAAGCATCCTGAGCATCGACAAAGAAAACCGCAAACTGTCTTTAGGACACAAGCAACTTGAAGATGATCCCTGGAATACTTTCGAAGGTATCTTCCCAATCGGTTCTCACCACGAAGGTACAGTGATCCGTAAAGACGATAAAGGTGCTGTAGTACAACTGCAATATGGTCTGGAAGCATTTGCTCCTGCCCGTCACCTGCGTAAAGAAGATGAAACTACTGTAAGCGTTGATGAAACACTTCCATTCGTAATCATCGAATTCGATCGCAACGATAAACGTATCATGGTATCTCACAGTAAAGTATGGGAGCAAAGCAAAGCTGACGAAAGAGAAGCGGAGCACAAAGCAAACCAGGCTGATGCTGACAATACCAAGAAAGCCGTTAAAAACATTCAGTCTAAAGTAGAAAAAGCTACTTTGGGTGATCTGGGTGCTTTGGCTGATCTTAAAAACAAACTGAAAAACGAAGAAGAAGGAAAATAATCCGGAAACTGTTTTCAAAGAATAAAAGGAATCCCGCCCTGTTTACAGGGCGGGATTTTCTTATTTAAGAAAGAGTTTACACTTTTGAAAAGTTATAAACTTTCTAAAAGTTAGGGAGCATAATAATCAGCCAAACATAATATCTTGCAGCGATTATGATCCGATACCAGATGTCCATTTATGAAACGTTATAGGAATCTTTTGTTTTACGTAGTAACCTTGCTACTTGCAGGTGCAGCCATGTGGTACATTATTACCCAGGGCAATCTGCTGCAATCCTCTAAAAGTATCAAATCGATTATAGAAAGCAAGCCTGCTCTTGGAAAACCATTCACAGCTATACTGGCAGAAAATATTCAGGCTCCGCTTACCATACTCTTGTTGCAGATCACAACCATCTTGCTTGCCGGCAGATGCATGGGTTGGTTATTCAGGAAAATTAATCAACCAGCAGTAGTTGGCGAAATGGCTGCGGGTATATTATTGGGCGCATCTTTCCTTGGCCATTATCTCCCTGAAGTCTCACAATTTATTTTTCCTCCAAAATCTATTGGTACCCTCAACCTGTTAAGCCAGATCGGTTTGGTACTCTTTATGTTTATAGTTGGACTTGAACTGGATATGGGTATGCTGAAAGGTAAAACCAATACCGCTGTGGTTATTAGCCATGCCAGTATTGTTGCGCCGTTTACATTAGGCATTGGTTTGGCTTATTACACTTATAATAGCTATGCCCCCGCAGGAATCCAGTTTTTATCCTACGCTTTGTTTGTGGGTATTTCTATGAGTATAACAGCATTTCCTGTGCTGGCCAGAATTATACAGGAGCGTGGACTTTCTAAAACAAACCTGGGCACCATAGCCATAACCTGTGCAGCTGCTGATGATGTTACAGCATGGTGCATTCTGGCATTGGTAATAGCGGTAGTAAAGGCAGGATCGGCCTGGAGCGCATTGTACACCATACTCCTGGCTGTTGCTTATGTATTGCTCATGCTCAAAGTGGTAAAGCCGTTATTAAAAAAGCGAGGCAAACAACTTTCAGGTACTCATATTCCCGTTACGGTACTGGCTACTTATATCGTGGTGCTTATTGGCTCTGCTTACCTTACCGATGCTATAGGAATACATGCTTTGTTTGGCGCCTTTATGGCTGGTATTGTAATGCCTTCAGACATGCGGTTCCGTAATTTTTTTATTGAAAAAATAGAAAGTGTTGCCTTGTTTCTTCTATTGCCATTGTTCTTTGTATCTACCGGGTTACGCACGCAAATAGGTTTGCTTAATTCAGCTGAACATTGGTGGCTTTGCGGACTGATCCTGGTAATAGCAGTCATGGCTAAGTTTGGAGTAAGCTCTGCAGCAGCAAGGTATACGGGGCAAAGCTGGAAAGAAAGCCTGCAGATTGGAGCATTGATGAACACCCGTGGGCTTACCGAACTGGTAGTACTCAATATAGGCTATGATCTTGGTGTGATCACGCCACAGATATTTACCATGTTGGTTATTATGGCGCTGACCACTACTTTAATGACAGGACCTTTGCTGAACCTTATCAACAGGGTTTTTAAAACAAAAACAACTCAATAGGAAAGGGATGAATCCCTTTTGTGTAAAGTAATATATGCAGTCTCTTTTTACTTTCATCTACGATTTCTTTGCGAAGCGCCCGGTGCTGTACTGGTGCTTTTTTGTCTTGCTTTTCGCGGTTTGTATTTTGGGCGCTTCCCGCATTAGGTTTGAAAATGATATTAATGCTATGATACCTCATGATCCTTCGATAGAGGCGATGAATGATGTGTTGAATAAAACCAAAACCGGTGAGCAGATTATTTTTACCGTATCTTTTAAAGATACAACTGTAAGTAATCCCGATAGCTTGATACAGCAGCAGCAACGTTTTCAGGATGAACTAGCAATAGCAGGAAAAGGCTATATCAAAAATATACAAGCGCAGATCAATGATGAAAAGGAGCAACAGTTTTCTGCTCTGGCCCTGCAATATCTGCCCTTGTTCCTGGAAGAAAAGGATTACGACCAGATAGATTCCCTTATACAGCCCGAACGTATAAAGGAAACATTGGTAAAAGAACATAACCTATTGCTTTCACCTGCTGGTATGGTAGCCAAGCAATGGATAGCACAGGATCCTGTGGGTATTGTGCCTATTGCTTTTCAGAAATTGCAAGCCCTTCAGTTTGATCCCGGATATGCATTATACAATGGGTATATTTTCAGCAAAGATGGCAAGCGGCTAACCTTCTTTCTGGATCTTACTTATCCTGCATCTGAAACGGGTAAAAATGCAGCACTATTTCAAAAAACGGATAAGTTACTTGCAACGTGGAATAAGCAATATCCGGGCTTGCATATCAGCTACTTTGGTGGTCCTGCTGTAGCCGCTGGTAATGCAGTGCAAATGCGAAGTGATACGATACTTACCTTGAGCATAACAGTTGTGCTATTGCTGGCACTCACTTTTTATGTTTTCCGTCGTAAACGGTCACCACTCATCCTTATGGTACCGGTAGTTTTCGGGGCTATATTCGGATTGGCAATTATGGCTTTGATACAAGGTTCGGTTTCCATTATTGCGCTTGGTGCAGGCGCTATTATATTGGGTATTGCTATAGATTTTTCAGTGCACTTCATGAGCCATGCCCGTATCCATCCTGATATGCGAGAGAATGTACGTACCCTTGTGTCCCCACTTACTTTAGGGGCGCTAACAACTGTAGGTGCTTTCCTGGCATTGCGATTAGCTAATGCACCATTGCTTCAGGACTTGGGGCTTTTTGCAGCTGCAAGCCTTACAGGAGCTTCATTGTTCACGCTTATTTTCCTGCCTCATTTATTAAAAGAAAGAAAAACAAAAGATCATAAAGAACCAAAGCCGAACATTATTGACAAACTGGCTATGTATCGGCCGGAGGGAAATAAGTGGTTATTGATTACTGTAATCGTTGCTACGCCTGTACTGTGGTACTTTGCAGGCAAAGTGCAATTTGATGGTGACTTGATGCACCTCAATTATCTTTCGCCGGAAATGAAAGCAGCACAGGACGAACTGAACCAACATAATGCCTATGCGCTAAGTTCAATATTCGTAGTAGCTAAGGATAAAAATGAAGAGGCCGCAGCGCAAAAACTGGAATCCGCAAAAGACCTTATACAACAACTAAAACAACAGGGAAAAATAAGGAACAACATCAACCCTGTATTATTATTGCCCTCTGAAAGAGAACAAGAAATAAGAATACAACGTTGGCAAAATTTCTGGAATGAAGAAAGAGTAAACAGTACTTTGAATGTAGTAGCGAAAGAAGCTACAGCAGCGGGTTTTAGTGCAGACGCATTTGATGGCTTTGCCCAAATACTACAAGAAAAATATACTCCTTTCGATAAAGATGCGAAGGATTTTCTGAAACAATTATTCCCCAATGCCATAAATGAAAAAGATGGAGCACACTACGTTATAGCTTCGTTGAAGATAGAGCCTGATGCGCGAAAAGAAGTATTAAAAGCCCTGGAAGGGAATAAGCAAATTATTGCCACGGACAAGCAGTCTGTATCAGAACGATTGCTGGACCTGCTGAAAAAGGATTTCAATAAAATTCTTTTGTACTCCGGAGCCTTGGTATTTCTGGCTTTGCTCATTGCTTATGGCCGTATTGAACTTGCCTTAATTTCCTTTCTGCCCATGGCACTTACCTGGGTATGGATATTGGGCATTATGTCACTGATTGGATTAAAGTTCAATATTGTAAACATTATCATCTCCACGCTAATATTTGGTTTAGGCGATGATTACAGCATATTCATGATGGATAGTTTGCTGGAAAAATATCGCACAGGTAAGAACAATATTTCCGCTGCACGATCAGCTGTATATCTATCCGTAATGACCACCATTATCGGTTTGGGTACGCTCATCTTTGCAAAACATCCGGCGTTGCAATCCATTGCAGCTATAGCTATACTGGGACTTGTATGTGTTGTATTTGTATCACAGGTATTGCAGCCTTTCCTGTTCAACTTTATGATACAGCGTAGAGCAGATAAAGGTTTCATGCCTTTCACGCTGTGGAGCCTTATCAAATCTGCGTTCTCTTTTATTTACTTTTTTACAGGATGCCTGCTGGTTACACTGGCTGGTTTTATTCTTGTTGGCCTGCGGCCATTTGGCAAAGCCAGAAGCAAATATATGTTCCATTATTTCCTAAGTAAGTACACCGGAAGTGTAATGTACATTATGGGCAATGTGAAAAAGCGCATCGTTAAACTGGGGCAAGTTGACTTTAAAGAACCAGCTGTATATATTGCTAATCATTCATCCTTCCTGGATATATTGATCACTACTATGTTACATCCGAAATTGGTATTGCTTACCAATAAATGGGTTTGGCGTTCACCGGCATTCGGTAAGATTGTACGGATGGCCGAGTATTACCCGGTTGCAGATGGTGCAGAAGATAGTATTGAACCTTTACGTGATCTTGTTCAAAGAGGCTATGGTATTATTGTGTTTCCCGAAGGCACAAGGTCTTATGATGATATGATACATCGCTTTCATAAGGGTGCATTTTATATAGCGGAGGAGTTGCAGCTTGATGTTGTGCCACTGGTATTACATGGTGTACATTATGCTATGCAAAAAGGAGATTGGTTGTTGAAAGATGGCATAGCAACAATAAAAATTTACCCACACATTAAACCTGATGATACCAGCTATGGAGCAGGGTATCGGGAACGGACAAAAGGGATAAGCCGTTATTTTAAGCAAGAGTTTCAAAAGGAAAAAGAACTTACAGAGACGCCAAAATATTTTAAAGAGCAGATCATTAAGGCTAATATGTACAAAGGGCCTGTGCTGGAGTGGTATTGCAGGGTGAAGATAGCGTTGGAAAATTACTATGAACCGTTCCATAAATTGTTACCCCGTGCCGGAAGGTTTTATGATCTTGGTTGTGGGTATGGGTTTATGACCTACATGTTGCACTGGGCTTCGGAAGAAAGAATATTTACCGGTGTGGATTATGATGAAGATAAGATCATTACTGCGCAGCACAATTACTTACGGGAGAAGGCAAAAAAACTTCACTACCGCAAAGCAAAGGCAGCGAAGCAAACATTTGTAGCCGAAGAAAATGATCAGACTAAGATAAATTTTGAGCAGGCAGATGTAACCCAATATGAATTGCAAAGTTGCAATGGCATTATCATTAGCGATGTATTACATTACCTGTTACCCGAACAGCAGGAAGCCTTACTGAACAAATGTTTTAACGCATTGGAGCCGGGCGGCATATTAATAGTACGTGATGGAGTAGAGGAACTTAAAGAAAGGCATGAAGGGACTAAACGCACAGAAGTACTTTCTACCAGGATATTCAATTTTAATAAAACCCAAAACGAGCTACATTTCATTAGTCGTGCGTTTATAGAACATTGGGCGGCTGCACACAATATGTCTGTGGAAACATTGGATCTTACCAAAAAGACCAGCAATGTAATTTTCGTATTACGCAAGTAGAGATGCACAATTGTGCGTCTCTACTTGTTGTTGTGATTAGACGTGCAATTGCACGTCTCTACGTTATTGGGTTGATTGTGCGTCTCTATACGAAAAGGCCCGACAATTGCCGGGCCTTTTCGTATATTTTTTGCAGATTCAATTATTCAGATGTTTCATCTTCTTCAGCCTGATCTTCATTATCCTGATCTTCATTATCCGGAGCGATGTCATCATTTGTAGTTTCATCGGTTTCACCTATTTCCTCTGATGATTCTTCTGTAGTTTCCTCTTTAGCTTCTTCTACTGTTTCTTCTACCCTCAATTCACCGTTATTGTCTACAATCAGTTTATGATTGGGGCTTTCATCCGGAATAGCTTCTTCAGCATTGGTAGGGAATACAATTTCTGCACCCGCTACTTCACTTAATTGTGGAAGATCATTGGTGGAGTTTACACCGAGGTAATCCATGAAATTCTTTGTAGTAGCATATATCAGTGGTTTGCCCACAGCATCTTCATTTCTTCCGGCAATTACGATCAGTTCTTTTTCCAATAATTTCTGGATAGAATAATCGGAGCTTACACCACGTATAAATTCAATTTCAGATTTGGTAATCGGTTGTTTGTAGGTGATAATGGCCAATGTTTCCATGGCTGATGATGACAGTTTCTTAATGTATTTATCACCATTCAGCTGCATTACTGTTTGATGGTATGTTTTCTTAGTTAGAAACTGGTAACCACCACCCGTTTCGCGCAATTCGAAAGGGTAATAATCTGTATCGTACTTTTCTTTAACCGCTTCAAGGCATATAGAAACTTTATCACTTTCCATTTCTTCTTCCATTACATTGCCCAGCAACTCTATCATCTCCATTTGAGGCAAAGGGCGCTCACTGGCGAAAATAAGGGCTTCTACGTGCGGCATTAGTTGTTCCAGTTCCATAGTTTATCTATAATTTCTTTGTCGAAAATAGCACAGGTTCATCAACTTCATTCAAAAAGAAATACACAGATGTGGACAAATTGTTTTTAAAATGCGTACTGTAAAACAAGGCTGCAAAGCATTTCGAACTTTTATGAACCGAGGCATTCTTAAACGTACTTTATAATGTTTATAACTTGTGCAATTCATTTTTCCTTAATATTCGTAAAATGATGTGTAATGCAATATTGATTAACTTTAGTAAAATTTATAACGTAAAACAAATATGTATGCGTTGGAGAACTTTTAAGGGCGACACCATTACGCTCCCCATCAAGACGGCCGTAGAACAGGCCATTATCCGCGAAACAAAAGCCGGGTACAAATTAAAAGTATGTATTGGTACTGATTCGCAGGTGCATGGTGCCAATACCGATTTTGCAACTGTTATTGTTTTTCTTAGAGAAAAGCATGGCGGTTTCATGTTTATTCAAAACGACCGTTCAAGCCATCCTTATTCTTTAAAAGAACGTATGCTGGCAGAGGTGGCTATGAGTATTGAAATCGCTTATGAACTGTGCGACCTTTTCACTCGTTACGATGTGGATATGGAAGTTCATGCCGACATTAATACCAATCCGCAATTCCGGAGCAATGAGGCTTTGCGGGAAGCAACAGGTTATATCCTGGGTATGGGCTTTGCTTTCAAGGCAAAGCCAGAAGCTTTTGCCAGCAGCTGCTGTGCTGATAAGGTAATTAATTAGTACTAAATTAGTTGCCGTTTATTTATCTTTCCCTGTAGGGTCTCCGCACTACAGCAAGGCTTGGTCTCCCCCATATTTTTCCCCTATAAGCAAGAAAACTGCAAACCCCGATGAATATTCAAGGCTGCAGTCTTAAAAATTTCTTTAAGGTTGTTTCAATTATTCGTCGTCTGAAGACGTTGCTTCTGTAATGCCTGTAGCATGTTCTTTTACCGTTTGCATAAATTCCTTGGCAGGTTTAAATGCAGGAATAAAATGTTCCGGTATTTCAACGGCAACATTTTTCTTAATGTTACGGCCTATTTTAGCTGCCCTTTTCTTTACAATAAAGCTTCCGAATCCTCTCACATATACCGCTTCACCATCCGTTAAGGAAGTCTTCACTTCTTTAAAAAAGGTTTCCAGGGTAACCAATACGTCAACCTTAGGAATGCCGGTTTTATCGGCTATGCGGGCAACCATGTCTGCCTTTCTCATAAACTAAATGTATTTTTATAATAATTAAGTTGAATGAATAAGATGTTATCCTATAAATCAGTAATGGTAGTTTTGGTTAGTTGAAGATACTCCAAACATACAATACAATATCACCAAAACCATAAATTTATGGTGCAAACTTTTGTTAAAGAGGCAATTATTACTTTGGTTTAAGAATTATTTCAATTTATTTTAACTTATTGTTTGTTCATTTTCCGTACATACATTTTCAGGTAACTACACTCTTCAAACAATATTTTAAAGGTTTTTGTTTGATTGTAATCTTTATTTAATTGAAGAAAATAAGGACTTTGTAAATTGTAGGTGTAATACGCATCATTAGCCGCAGGATCATAGAAGTATTCCTTAACAATAGGCGCATTTTTCTGCCAGCATTTGGATAACATGAAAAGGCATTTTGCTTTTAATTCTTTATCTGTGGCCTTATCAAAAGCGAGTTGGTAATAAGTACTTGCTTCTTTCGCACTATAATAATTACGGTATTCCGGCAATAGTTTTTCTCTCACAGTATCTGCATAATAGGCCAATCCATCCGACCCGCTACGGGAATACATGGCTGCGCCCCAGCTTAATCCGTAATAAGTCATGCTATACAACCCATTAGCATATTTATATATCTGCTCGGCACTGCTTTTGCTGATATTTTGCTGTAATTCAAGCATTTGCTTTGCGAATGCGAGCTTATCCGAAACCATTATAGTGTCCTTTGGTTCCTGTGTGTCTATCCATCTTTCCGCAAAAGGATCCTGGAAACTATATTTGGTTAAGCCTTCTTTGGGTACATTTTTAAGAATATCTACTGCTTTTGCAAAATCAAGTTGGCGTATATACCGGGTGCCGATATACATATCCAACGCCCCTTTCTGGTAAGGCTCGTATTTCACCAGGAAAGATTCATAAGCAGATTTCTTTGCACTCTTTATCCAGTCTTTCATAGTAATGATCTGTGCAGTAGTTACTTGTTCCAGCTCTACAGAAGAGCCCGGATCTACATAGTAAAAACCACTTTCACTATTAAAGCCAGTAGTACCTCTGGCAATACAAAGCAATGCCTTCATAGTGTCTTGCTGTTTCATATACACATTGGGCAATACCACAGTCATTAAGTTGCGATAGGTAATAGAGAAGCGGTTGTCTTTATCCGCCCTTTGTTCCAGCCATTGCAGTGAAGGCAATATTTTTGCTTCTGTTGCAGCATCTAACTTTTGATTTTTATTGATGGTGAGCAAAAGCTGTTCGATGTGAAGCATGTCTTTTACTTTGCCTTGTGGGTTCATCTTTTCGGCTTTGGCAATCCAGGCTTCGCAGTTTTTCCAGTCTTGTTGAATAAAATAGAGATAAGCTACAGATAAAGGCCAGAAAGCGGGATCGGTTGTCTTGTTTTCTTCGGAAATCCTGGTTCCAAAAGAAATAAGCGCTTTAAGATTTTGCTCATTTTCTACACGAAGTTTACGCGATTCTGCAGTTTCTTCAGGATTATAATTATAATAATAGTTTGAATAAGTATAATAGTAGTTCTTAAACCCCCGGTTTCTATTCAATGCAGGAGAAAGTACATTCATCTCCAGCTTATTAATCTCGCGGGTCATTACCACATCCAACCCTTTCACCTTAGGATCAAGCGCGTAGGCTTCTTTCATCAAGGGCAGGCCATCATTATATTCATGCAGGGCATCCATTACGGAGATCACTGCTTTTTGCTCATTGCTTTTTGTTAGTGCCAAAACAGTTTTCCGGGAAGCTGTTGGTCCATTTTCAGCTTCCCCATGATTACTAAAACACCAATCGTAACTTACATAATTGGACATTTTATTATCATCGGTACCATTAAAAGCAAGCGAGTAGAGATAAGCCGCAGTGTTGTAATCGCCTGTTTTGTAAAATGCCCCGGCCTTAATACTAAGGCAACGGTAATACATGATATTATCTGCTGTTTTATCACCAACAAGCTCTTTGTATAAATAAAAAGTGCGTTGATAATCTTCACTATAAAAAGCCAAGCGCAATACCTGGTAGGCATAGCGCCATTTGAAGAAATCTTTTTTAGCAGCTTTCCACAATTGTAATCCGCCTTTTAAAGAACCTGTCATTGCGGTAACATCTCTTTTAGGCGTTTCCCAATCTGATGATGATCCGGCATGGGGCTGGCATTTTTTTGCAAACATCAGGTAACCCAATGCTTCCAGGTCTTTATCTTGCAAAAACCATTGTGTCATACCGTTCTTCTGTACAGAATCAGGAAGTTGCAGTGCTTTTCCTTTTTCGATATGATAGTAAAGATTGCTCAACTGTTCATAAGAATACTTATACACGAATTCCTGTGCATCCTTCGGCTGGAACTTATTGTTAGCAAAGGTTTGCCATTCTTTAAGGTTCTGGTCTTCATCTGGAGTATGGGTTTGTTCCTCCCAACCCCAACCAGAAACTCCATAATATTGATAGTTGGCAACAAATGAAAACGGCATATAGGCCGCAGATCCAGCTGTATTATTATGAAAGAAAGAAGTGTAATAATCGTAAGGATCTTCGCCACCACCACAGGCAGTTACAATTTGTTCCAGGCAAAGGCTTCCTGCAATAACCAGGAATATAGAAACGTTCTTAAGCCAATTCATATTTTTCACAAAGGATGTTTAATGTAAGTTTATAGCCGGATATACACCAGCTATTTCCGTACTTTTGCAGCCACAAAATAAAACAATTAATAAGTATGCCCGGTTTTGAATTTTTCGGTGAAGAAGAAAGAAATGAGGTGAACCAAGTATTGGAAACAGGAATTATGATGCGCTATGGTTTTGATGCGCAACGTAAAGGAATATGGAAGGCCAAAGAGCTGGAGCAAGCGCTTTGTGATAAGCTTTCTGTACAATATGCACAACTAACCTCCAGTGGTACTTCCGCATTAACTACAGCAATGGCTGCTCTTGGCCTGGGTGCGGGCGATGAGATCATTATGCCTGCTTTTACTTTTGTAGCCAGTTTTGAATCGGTATTCTCTGTAGGCGCTATACCCGTATTGGTTGATATTGATGATACGCTTACCCTTGATCCAAAAGCGGTCGAAGCAGCGATCACACCAAAAACCAAAGCGATAATGCCGGTGCATATGTGCGGCTCTATGGCCGATCTGGATGCACTTAAAGCTATTTGTGAAAAACATAAGCTTATACTTTTGGAAGATGCCTGCCAATCTTTTGGTGGTACTTATAAAGGCAAAGCACTAGGTACAATCGGCGATGCTGGAACGTTCTCTTTCGATTTTGTAAAAACAATTACCTGCGCTGAAGGTGGCGGTATTGTAACGAACAATAAAGAAGTTTATATAAAATCAGATGCTTTTAGCGATCATGGTCATGACCATCTTGGTGTAGACCGTGGGGCTGATCTTCACCCTTACATCGGGTACAATTATAGAATCTCTGAATTGCACGCAGCAGTAGGACTTGCACAGTTACGTAAACTGGATCAGTTCCTGGCTATTCAGCGTAGCACCAAAAAAATATTTAAAGATGCATTGGCTACTATACCAGAAGTAAGTTTCCGTCGTCTTCCTGATGAAAGTGGTGACAGCGCTACGTTCCTTTGCTTTTTTCTGCCGGATGAAGATATTGCCCGCAAAGCATCAGCCAATCTTAAAGCTTCGGGTATTGTCAACTTTTATTACTTCGATAATAACTGGCATTATATCCGCAACTGGGAACATTTTAAGCAAAGCCGCTCTATAAGCCGCTTCAGCCAGGAATTGGAAACTGCTATGAAAGTATATGCTACTAAAGAATTTCCAGCATCTGATGCGCTGATCAAGCGTTGCATTTGTACACCAATCAATCTTTCCTGGAGCGAAGCAGAAATTAAAGAAAGAACCGAAAAATTAGTAACGGCAGTAAAAACTGCATTGTAATTGATTGAAAGAAATTTAACAGCACAAGCTTAGAATTGTGAAAGCATAAAAATATAAATGGCACTAACACTTAAAAAAAGCCTGGGACAACATTTTTTGCATGATGAAAACATGTGCAAGAATATTGTGGCACAGGTAAACCGCAAGCCCGGTCTGCATTTGCTGGAAATAGGGCCAGGTGGCGGTGCTATTACCAAGTACCTGTTGCAATGGGAAGATACCGATTACAAAGCCATTGAAGTAGACGATGAAAAAGTAGAATACCTGCCAAAAGCATTTCCAGCTATTGCAGGTAAGTTGATCCATATGGATTTCTTGAAAGCTTCCGTTCCATTTGAAGATCACTTTTCAGTCATCGGTAATTTCCCTTACAATATTTCTTCGCAGATTCTTTTTAAGATCCTGGATTGGGAAACACAGGTCGATGAAGTGATCGGGATGTTTCAGAAAGAAGTAGCACAAAGGGTTGCAGCCAAAGAAGGGAGCAAGACTTATGGTATTTTGAGTGTATTGATACAAGCATTTTTCAAAGTGGAATATTTATTTGATGTTCATCCTAAATGTTTCAATCCACCACCGAAAGTGATGTCCGGAATTTTGAAGCTAACCAATACTCAAAATCCATTTGGCATCCAGGATAAGAAAACTTTTTTGCGTATCGTAAAAGCCGCTTTTAACCAAAGAAGGAAAATGTTACGCAATGCATTAAAGGGTGTTTTTACCCCGGAAATGCTGGAACAGGATATATTTACTAAAAGAGCAGAACAGTTGTCTGTAGAAGATTTTGTAGGATTGTATAAAAGTTATTTAAGCCAAAAGCATGACTAAAAAAGTATTGATCGTAGCGCCGGTACATGAAGTGTTGCTTCAGGAGCTGGGAAATATGGGTTACACCTACGATCAGTTTGAAGAGATTACACCTGAAAAAGCACTTGAGATTATATCTGATTACGAAGGTGTGATAACTTCTACCCGTTTGCAGATTGATAGAGGTTTTATGGATAGGGCTACTCTATTGAAATGGGTAGGCCGTATGGGTTCCGGTATGGAAGTGATTGATGTTCCTTATGCAACGCAAAAGGGCATCCTTTGTTTCAGCAGTCCTGAAGGGAATGCCAATGCCGTGGCAGAGCAAGCTTTGGGCATGTTACTGGCTTTACAGCATAAAATTTTTAGTGCTCATGTAGAAATGCAACAAGGGTTGTGGTTGCGCGAGGAAAACCGTGGTGTAGAAATAGAAGGACTTACGGCCGGCATCATAGGATACGGAAATAACGGGAAAGCCTTCGCCCAAAAGTTGAAAGCTATGCAGGTAAAAGTGCTGGCTATTGATAAATATAAAACCGGCTATGCAGAAGAAGGAATAGAAGAATGCACTGATCTTGAACGAATTTATAGCGAAGCAGATATTATCAGTTTCCATTTACCACTTACAGAAGAAACCAGGCATTATTTCAATAGTGTTTTCCTGGAAGGTATGCAACGTCCGTTTGTGTTACTCAATTTATCCCGGGGCGGAATTGTATCGCAACAAAGTCTTTATAACGGACTTAAAAGTGGAAAAATAAAAGGTGCTGCGCTGGATGTATGGGAGACAGAACCTGTGGAAAAAATGAAGGACGAAATGAAAGCAATATACAAGGAATTGATAACCATGCCCAATTTTATAGGAACGCCACATATTGGAGGTTATACCGTTCAGGCATTATATAAAATGAGCTATTTTTTAATTCAAAAAATCAAAAATACGCTCCATTAAGGATATTCTGGTCATTTTGGAAAATACAAAGTAATTACTTACCTTTGAAAGGCTCATGCAACGCACCCATACCGGGTGCGTTGCATGTTTTCTTTTACTATCAACTAAATATAATTATACGACATGGCAGATATAAACTATGTTACGAAAGAGACCCTGGAACATATGAGGGAGGAGCTTACGCAACTGAAAACTGCAGGACGCGCTGAAATAGCAAGAGCTATTGCCGAAGCAAGAGAAAAAGGTGACCTTAAAGAGAATGCGGAATATGATGCAGCCAAAGAAGCGCAAGGCCATCATGAAGCTAAAATAGCACAGCTGGAAACAGCCGTGATCAATTCAAGGATCATTGATATACGGGATATAGATACGAGTAAAGTATCCATTTTAAGTAAGGTGAAGATCACAAACACAAAGACAAAGAAATCCTTTGAATACCAGATCGTTTCTGAAACAGAAGCCGACCTTAAATCCGGTAAAATATCTGTAGGCTCCCCGATTGCCAAAGGCTTGCTGGGCAAAGCAGTAGGCGAAACAGCAGAGATTGTTGCCCCTTCCGGAACGATGAAATTTAAAATTGAATCGATCAGTATTTAAGCTGATCTGACAATAATATTGCAAAACAGGTCGGTGATCCTTCAAGGATCACCGACCTGTTTCTATAAAAGGAATTGTCTCTTATCTTTGGTTGTAAATACAACCTAAAATTATACAATTAACATCTGATTATGACTATATTTTCAAAGATCATTGCAGGAGAAATTCCTTCTTATAAAATTGCAGAAACCGATCGTTTTTTCGCCTTTCTTGATATTTCACCTTTGGTGGAAGGCCATGTACTTGTCGTGCCTAAAATTGAAGTGGATAAGATATTTGATCTTGAAGACAGTTATTTATCTGAAGGCATTCTTTTTGCAAAAAAAATAGGGAAAGCCATTGAAAAGGCATTTGATTGTAAACGTTGCGGTGTCAGTGTAATAGGCCTGGAAGTGCCACATGCACATATTCATCTCATGCCCATTTCAAAGCCAAGAGACATGAATTTTGCCAATCCTACATTGGAATTGAGCGATGAACAGTTTAAGTCCGTTCAGCAGAAAATAATAGCAGCACTGTAGAACCCTATAAGGGTTTAAAACCCTTATAGGGTTAAGTAGGCAAGCTATTATTGCCCAGCCATAAATGAAAATTCATTCTTCTGCTCAAGTTCTGTCTGCGCTTCTTTTCTCATAATCTTTTTCCAGCGGAAATAACCCATAACAGCCACTATAAACAGGAATAAGGTAAGCAACGCATTTAAAGGCAAATGTTTATAGAACAACAGCGGTATAGCAACAATATTGGAAATATTGAGCAATACCCAGTTTTCCAGCTTACGCTTAGCCAGCAACCACATACCTGCCCAGGCAGTAGCAGCAACGAAGGAATCCATAACAGGTACAGTGGAATCAGTGTATTTTGTCAAGGTGAAATAGAAGATCGTAAAGGCAAGAATACAAATACCTGCTACAATCGCCCATTCCCGCTTATTGCAGGTTGAAA
The DNA here is from genome assembly GCA_041660405.1 of Taibaiella sp. GTDB lineage: Bacteria > Bacteroidota > Bacteroidia > Chitinophagales > Chitinophagaceae > Taibaiella. Next base: position 216,739 of record JBAZWL010000003.1, read on the forward strand.
TGGGCAAATGATCGGCAGTTTTCGTCCGCTGGACCCATTTGTACCAGCCATAAATGCTCATAACCAGGTAATAAACACTCAAAACAGATTCCGCATAAAGCCCCGCGCTGCTCATCAACCAGATGGAAAGCGCACAGGCAATGATGCCGGCAGGGTAAAGCAGGATGTTATTCCGGTAAGACAACAGAACCTCTGTTACCCCGAAAGCCACTGCTATAATTTGAAGTGCTGAAATCATCTGCCATTCGTTGGCAATGTATTCTGTAATAATAGCCCAATTCATGCGGCGAAAATACATGGTTAAAGTTTCAAAAAGCTATGTTGGTATAACTTATCACAATCTTAACTACAGCTTAAATACGTACCTTTGCAGATTAAATAAGGAATTAAAGATTTCATGGCAAAACAAAATAATTCGAGGAAGTGTTCTTTCTGCGGCAAAGCAGAGAGCCAGGCAGCCTTACTGATTACAGGTATTGAAGGCAATATCTGTGACGAATGTGCAGAGCAGGCACACCTTATGGTATCTGATGCCAGTGTTAAACAAAAAAACGCTTCTGCTAAATACGATGTAAACAAGCATAAAGTTTATAAACCCAAAGAGATCAAATCTTTTTTGGATCAATATATTATAGGCCAGGATGATGCGAAAAAGGTGATGGCTGTGGCCATGTATAACCACTACAAACGCCTGATGCACCCGATAACTGATGATGTGGAAATTGAAAAGTCCAATATCATTATGGTAGGTGAAACCGGTACCGGTAAGACTTTATTGGCCAAAACAGTTGCCCGCATACTCCAGGTGCCTTTTGCTATAGCAGATGCTACTGTATTTACCCAGGCTGGTTATGTAGGGGAAGATGTGGAAAGTATTTTGTCCCGCTTGCTACAATCCTGCGATTACGATGTTTCCGCGGCAGAAAAAGGGATTGTTTACATTGACGAAATAGATAAAATAGGCCGTAAGAGCGATAACCCATCTATTACCCGTGATGTAAGCGGTGAAGGGGTTCAGCAGGCTTTATTGAAGTTGCTGGAAGGCTCTGAAGTATTGGTACCACCGCAAGGCGGCCGTAAACATCCCGAACAAAAATTGATTAAAGTAAATACACAAAACATACTGTTTATCTGTGGTGGTGCATTTGAAGGTATCGATAAAATGATTGCGCGCCGTATGGAGTCATCTACTATTGGTTTCAAAAGTACCGATCAGAAAGATAAGCTGGACCGTACTAATTTGCTGCAATATGTAAATCCCCAGGATCTACGCACATTTGGTTTGATCCCGGAATTGCTCGGTCGTTTGCCGGTAGTTACCTATCTCAATCCATTGGATAAGGATACTTTAAAGCGTATTCTTACGGAACCTAAAAATGCATTGATCCGCCAGTACAAACGTTTGTTTGAGTACGAAAACATTAAGTTGGAAATAGAAGATGCTGCTTTGGATTATATGGTAGATAAGGCATTTACCTACAAACTTGGTGGTCGTGGATTGAGAACAATATGCGAAATGATTCTGACCGATGCCATGTTCGAACTGCCATCAGAAGAACATTCAGATGTATTCCATCTTACATTGGATTATGCTATGCAAAAGCTTGAAAGAGCCAAGCTCGAGTATATGAAAGCAGCGTAAGATTTGAGTATTAAGACATAAGTATCAAGATGCCGGATCGAAAATTTAAGAATAGAAACAACTTTTCAGTCTTGATTCGTGTATCTAATCATCTAAAATTTAAACCTCAAAATAATGCAGGCACTTATCAATGAATTGGTAGAGAAAGCAAATCTATCACCTGAAGCAGCAGCAAAGGCTGTTGACGTAACTATCAGTTTCGTAAAGTCAAAATTACCTCCATTCCTTTCTGATAAAGTTGAAGACCTGATCAGCGGAAAGTTTGATCTGGGTTCCATGTTAGGCGGTTTTGGTGGCGGAGCAGCTACTGAAGAAAGCCCTTTGGATAAACTGAACGGTATGTTCGGGGATAAAAAATAATATTTATATTGAAGTTTATTGAAGAATTAAAGGAGTCAACTTTTCAAAAGTTGACTCCTTTTTTATGTAACGCCTAACCTTATAAAAGAGGTGAAAGCAACCGTGCTATATCATCAAAAAGTTCCCGCCACCAGGCCCGTTTTTCCCATTCTTTGGCAGATAGTTCCACGCTGTAATTAATATCATTCAGATAGGCTTCGTTAAGCTCTTTGCAGATTTTTTTACTATACACTACAGCGTTGATTTCAAAGTTGAGGTCAAAGCTACGTGCATCCATATTAGCGCTGCCCACCATTGAAAGGTTGTCATCTACAACTATTGTTTTAGCATGAATGAAACCTTTTTGATACAGGAATATTCTAACGCCACAGGCAAGCAAATCTTTGAAATAAGATCTGGCTGCAGCATTCACAATCTTTGAATCTGAAATGCCAGGCAGTAGTAGTCGTGTGTCTTTCCCACTTAATGCAGCCTTCTTTAGTGCATCGTAAATACTTTCATTGGGTACAAAATAAGGAGAGGTAATAAAGACACGCTCTTTAGCATTTACTATGGCTGTAAAAAAACTAAGCATAATACCCGAAGTCGGATAGTCAGGACCACCAGCTATAATCTGCACCAGGTCTTCATGATTTTCTTTTTTCTCAAAAATATTGGGGAAAAACATCCTGTTGATTTCTAGTGTTTCATCAGTACAAAAATTCCAGTTCGCTATAAAATGATACTGGAGGCTATTTACTGCGGGCCCTTCGATCATAACATGGGTGTCGCGCCAGTAAAGACGTTCCGCATCACCGTCGTTGATGTATCTGTCCGATACATTAATGCCGCCGGTAAAGCCCACCAATCCATCTACAATAATGATTTTTCTATGGTCACGGTAATTGATACGATTGGCCAGCAGATAGAATTTTACTTCGAAAAATGGGAAGACCTGAATGCCTGCATCTTTCATCGTAGCAATCGTATCATCTGCTAATCCATGGCTTCCAAAATCATCATAAATGAACCGTACTGTTACTCCTTGTTGCGCTTTAACTTTAAGCAGGTTTATAATCTTATTGCCAATTTCATCATCATCAAAAATGTAATATTCCATGTGGATGAAAAGTTCCGCGGATTCAAGGGCTTGTAAAACCGCTGCAAATTTCTCTTCACCATTAATCAGTAGCTTTACCTTATTATAAGATAGCGGTGCTTTGGAATCTTTCAGCAAAAGCCTGATGAGGTCTTCATTACCTTTTATGTTTTCATGGCCTTCGTTTAGCGCTTCGAGAGAAGCTTCTGAAAGTTGGTCTTCAATTTTGGTAAAAAGATCCTCGTTCAGGATTATTTTCTTGCTAAACAATTTTCGCCGCCGGTAATTAACACCAAAAGCAAAATAGATAACAGCGCCACCAATAGGGAATAAAAACACTAACAGAATATAAGCCATTGTTTTAGCCGAATTATTGGTATCCATAATGATGCGAACGATAGTGAATACCGAAAGCAGGATAATGAAGACCAACGATATTGTTGGATAATGTTTAAGAAATAGTTCCCACATTTTTATAAAACAATGTTTCTCATCTGTTGTTAATCAGTAAAGATAAGACCATCAACACCAGAATTGTTCATCAGTATTAAAACCAGGATTATGAAAAGGATTTTACTCTTCTTGTCATTGCTGATCGTATTGTCTTTTACATTCAATGCCGGCCATGCACAGCTTAATTTTTCTGCACGGGTAGTGAAAGATAGTTTATTTATTCCCTGGGAAATCATTTATGGCCCTGACGATCATATATGGTTTACACAAAAAAATGGATACGTATGCAGGCTTGAACCTATAAGCGGTCAATTGGATACTATTTACCATGAATCGCAGCTCGTGATAAACAACGAGGGTGGAATGCTCGGAATGGCGCTCCATCCTGATTTTGCAAATGAACCTTATGTGTTTATTGCTTATGAATATGAATCAGGAGGCGATTACCTGGAGCGCATCGTCAAGTTCACTTACAACAGTGGCACTTTAATTAATCCGCAAATTTTGCTGGATAATATTACCGGAGCAAGTATTCATAATGGCTGTCGTCTGGCTATAAATGGTGACAAGCTTTTTATCACTACTGGAGATGCTGCTAATACTGCACTAGCGCAAAATGTCAATACCGTAAATGGCAAAATATTGCGTATTAATCTGGACGGTAGCATCCCTGCAGATAATCCTATAGCCGGAAACCCGGTATGGAGTTGGGGACACCGTAATGCCCAAGGTCTGGTGTTTCACAATGGCATACTATATAGTTCGGAACATGGCCCCAATAATGATGATGAGATCAATATCATTTTGAAAGGGAGAAATTATGGATGGCCCAACGTGCAGGGGTTCTGCAATACACCAAGCGAAATGCAATACTGTACTGATTCTAATGTTGTAGAGCCGCTGCAGGCATGGACACCTACGCTGGCCGTTTCCGGGATGGACTATTACAATCATCCTATGTTTCCGGAGTTGGCCAATTCTTTATTAATGACCACGTTGAAAGATAATAATCTTTACCAGCTTAGTCTCAATACTGCTGGTGATTCTATACTGAATGAAGTGAATATTTCGGGAGTGGATTATGGTCGTTTACGTGATATAGCTATATCGCCTGATGGAAGGATCTTTTTATCCACCAGTAATTCAAATGCCGGTGGAACCGGGCCCCCGATTGATAAAATTATTGAACTGTACGATTCTACAATCACCAGTATATATACTTTAAGTCCGGATAACAGTACCGTTTTGGTTTACCCGAATCCTGCCATAGATATGATGAATATTGCCTTCTTGCTGGATGATATGAACAAGGATACCTGGACTTATACGGTAACTAATCTTAATGGTCAGATGGTTCAGGAAGGTCAGCTTGAATTTAATAAACTACATGTAGGGGCATTATATCCCGGAATCTATTTTTTGAGGATGTGGAATAGTAAAGAGGAGATGATCTTTAAGCGATTTGTAAAATGGTAAATAAATGAAAAGCCCTCGTAGAGGGCTTTTCATTTATTTCAATTGCTGTAATTCCACAAGCTTTCTATAAGCACTATCTTTTAGCATGAGTTGCTGATGTGATCCGCGCTCTATAATTTCACCTTGGTTCATTACTATTATTTCATCGGCATGCTGTACGGTAGAAAGCCTGTGTGCAATTACAATACAGGTACGGTTTTGCATCAATAAATTTATTGCATCCTGAACAATACGCTCTGATTCTGTATCCAGCGAAGAGGTTGCTTCATCAAGAATAAGTATGGGCGGATTTTTAAGTACCGCTCTTGCAATAGTAACCCTTTGACGCTCTCCTCCGCTTAACCTTGATCCACGATCACCGGCAACAGTTTGATAGCCATCTTTTTTCTTAAGGATGAAATTATGCGCATTAGCTACTTTAGCGGCTTCTTCAATGCGTTCCTGGCTTGCACCGCCTGTACCTAAAGTAATGTTGTTATAAATGGTATCGTTAAATAAAATTGGCTCTTGGGAAACTACGCCTATCAACCTGCGCAGATCATAAATTTTGTAGTCTTTGATATTGATACCGTCCACCAGAATTTCACCGCCGGATACATCATGAAAGCGGGGAATTAAATCAACAAGTGTACTTTTTCCTGCTCCCGAAGCACCTACTAATGCTATAGTTTGCCCCTTCCTTATAGTAAGGTCAATACCCTTTAATATTTCTTTTGAGCCATAAGAAAATTGAACATTGCGCAGTTCAATGCTATTGCTGAACTCTTTTATAGGCTTCGCATCCGGCAATTCAGTAATTGTATTTTCAACGTTCATTAATTCCTGTATGCGATCCAGAGCAGCTGCGCCTTTTTGCATATTATAAAAGGCAGAAGAAAGGGCTTTAATCGGGTTAATGATCTGGTAAAAAAGAGTAATAAAAAACAGGAAAACAGGCCCGGTCAATGTAGTAGCCCTGCCGCTAAATATAAGCCATCCACCATACCAAAGAATTACGGCAACTACAATAATACCAAGCGTTTCCGATAATGGTGATCCGGCATCTCTACGTGCGGAAATTTTGTTCCGGATACGTAACAAGGTGTTGTTGATCTGGCGGAAACGCAATTGCTGATGGCGTTCAGCATTAAAGGCTTTCACAACCCTCATACCCACCAATGTTTCATCAATACTGCCCAGCATTTCACCAAGCTGTTCCTGGGCCTGGTTCGACGGGCGTTTCAACGACTTGCCTACTTTACCGATAATAAAGCCGGCCAAGGGCAGGAACAATAATAAAAACAAAGTAAGCTGCGGACTGATGGCCACCATGGTAGCAAGCGTAAGCATGATGGTAAGCGGCTCGCGTATGATGGTTTCAATTACACTCATTACCGATACTTCCACTTCATTTACATCATTCGTCATGCGGGACATCAGGTCACCTTTCCTTTCTTCTGTAAAAAAGCCAATAGGTAACGATAGTGCCTTGCTAAACATGTCATCACGCAGTTGCCGCATTACCGTGTTGCGTAAAGGATTAAGGATGAGTGAAGAACAGTAGATAAAGAAGTTTTTTAAAATAGTGGCCACTATCAACACGATCACAGAATAAGTTAGAGCAGTAAGCGGTTTCTGCTCCAGGATTATATTGTTGATAAACGTGGTAATGTCAGCAACAGGTCCTGTACCACTAGGTTTAGCCCCCTTGGAGCCATTAAAAAGTACCTGCAATACAGGAACAAGCATGGCAAAAGAGAATAGAGAAAAAATGATAGAAAGTAAGCTTGTAAAAAAATACAAAACGATCTTACTCTTATAGGGACTTAAATATCGTAAGAGTCTGGGAATGTTTTTCATTGATATACTTCAGTAATCTAGAAGATTTGTACAGTCTAACCATAAACGGCGAAACTGATTTTATATTGAGTAATAATTAAATTTAATCTGGCAAAGGTAATGGGTTGCCGGATATATTGAAAGGATAATAGCATTACCGTTATTCCAAAAATGCTTTTGCTTTTTATTTTTGTTTTCGTCTGATGAATTTTTGCTCAACCAGGTGCCAGGACAATAGACCTGCTATCCAGGATAAAAGAAAGGCAGGCAGCATAAGTGCCAATACATTTCCGGGATGTAACCACGTTATAAGTGCCTGCTGTATGGGGTATGCATAAATATAGGTGCCATACGATACATCGCCCGTGTACTTGCTGAAATTTAATACAGGAAAAAAATGAAGTCCGAATGTAATCACCATTACTGTAAAACTCAGTACGCTGAAAACGGTCAGTTCTTTTTGAAAGGAAAATAGAGAAACCAGGAAAATAACGGTAGAAAGAAGCAGAAGGATACTTTTTCTCTTATTCAAAACTTCGGGAAATAAAGAAAGTAATGTACCTCCCAGAAAATAACTTCCCAAAACGACAAAGTAATAAAGGAATTTCTGATCCGAAGCATTCAGTGGAATGAGATTGTACCTGCTCAAAAACAGGCAGGATAGAAGTATGGCAAGCGCAGCAGGAATGATAATGCGCCTTTTGGAAACAGGCACAAAATATAACAGGCTTAACAGGCCATATAACAGCAACTCATAGCGCAATGTCCACAAAGAACCATTTACCGCAGTAGTGGGATTGCTGGTAAACACTCCCGGAAGAGTCGAACTACCAGGTATAAGGAGCATATTTTTAAAGGCATAAACCCACGTACCCATATTGGAAAAATAAGCTGAAGTACTATAAGTACTTACTACAGCCCCGATAATAAGGGTAACAAACAGGATGGCAACAAATAATCCCGGCACAATTCTTAATAATCGTTTCCTGATAAAGGAAGATAAAGAACTGCTCCTGTGCAGGCTTTGATATATCAGGTAACCACTTATAGCAAAGAAACCGCAAACACCGATTTCGGAAAATACACGTCCGGAAGGGGGAAACAACGGGTCTTTGCTAATATCGCCCATGAGGGCATAGGAATGAGAGAAAATTACAAATGAGGCAAACAGGAACCGTAAAAAATCAAAGTTGTTGTTATGTGCCGGTGTGGTCTGCAAGGTTGTTAATTATAAATGCCAAATGCTAAAGTAATCATTTCTAAGGAGAGGCAAAAGCAGGGCGGTATTTAAAAAATACGCTTTACCAGCCTTAAGTTGTGTGTACGCATTCTTAGTTGCTTACTTATGATACCACCATTGTCTATCGGGTCAATGACTACACAACCGCTGGTTTCAGTAGCATGGATAATAGTATGATCGTTAAGTAAAATGCCTACATGAGTTATTTTACCCTCTTCATTGTCAAAAAAAGCAAGATCACCACAACGTGCTTCCTGTAGGAATCCGACAGTTTCACCAATACAAGCCTGCTGACTGGCATCGCGTGGAATCCGGATATTCATCAATTTGAAGACGACCTGTGTAAACCCCGAACAATCTATACCCATAAGACAACGGCCTCCCCAGTGATAAGGTGCACCTATAAACATTTTGCTAAATGCCAGTATGTTATGTTCATTGACTTCAGCTTGTTTGATGGCAAGCTTCTTTCCTTTAAAAGTAAACTCTTTGTGCCCCCATTTTATAGCCCGTTTTTTCATCTGAAACAAGCTGCTGCCGGGACTAATAAAGAAATGGCCATGCTCAACCTGTATAATGTCATTTGTTCCGGAATTGTAATTCAGCAAAGGTTTCCGGTACTCTTTATAAGTGATAATAGCTACCTGGCCTTTTTTTACCCAGCCTTCATACTCATCCCATTCACAACGCACTTGTAGCCAGCCATTCTTTTCTTCTGCGAGTATTTCCATTCTTTCCCCAAAAAGCACTTGCGATACCTGCTCTGCGCGATGGGAAGGCTCTGCCCGCAGGGGCATTACAGACACAGAACAAACAGCGTAGGCTAAAGTCATCGGGGTTCAAGAATCAGTATTGGATATAGTTATCCTTTGGTTTTTCAATTTATACCGGTAAAAAATGAAGGGCAGCAATGTTTCTCATTACGGCCCTTCGTTATTTTGTCAGTTAACCATACAAAGGTTTACTGTATTGTTATTGTTTGTTGGTTTCGCCCAGGAACTTCTCCAGCGCTGCTACCATAGAAGGTGTATTGGGAGCAGGAGCTTTAATGGAAAGCTTTAATCCCGCATCTTCTACCGCTTTTGAAGTAGTATGCCCGAATGCACCGATCAGCGTACCATTTTGTTTGTACTTAGGATCGTTTTGAAATAAAGTATCTACGCTGAAAGGACTAAAGAAAACAATTACATCATAATCTTTTTTCAGTACCGCATTTACTTCATTGCTCACCGTACGGTACAATATCGCTTCCGCAAAATCGAAAGCTTTATTGATCAATAATGGCGAAAGGTCGTTCTTGGTATTTTCAGATACCGGCAACATGAAGCGTTCCCTGTCTTTGTACTTGGCAAGAACATCCATCAGACCTTCAGAACTGCCATCGGCAGAGAAGAAAACCTTTCTTTTACGATAAAGGATGAATTTCTGAAGATATAAGGCTACGGCTTCTGTTACGCAGAAATATTTCATGTCCTGCGATACTTTGAATTTCATTTCTTCGCAAAGACGAAAGAAATGATCTACAGCATTGCGGCTTACAAGAATAACTGCGGTAAAATCAGCAAGATCAAGTTTTTGTTTCCTGAATTCTTTGGCATTCAGACCCTCTACACGTATAAATGGAAAAAATTCCAATTGTACATTGTATTTCTTAGCCAGGTCGAAGTAAGGAGATTTATCGCTTTCTGGTTTGGGTTGTGTTATAAGAATGTGCTCTATCCTCTTCTTCTCGATGATCTGTGACTGTGATTTTGCTGCTTTAGCCATTGTGTTTTGAAACGAAAATTTTCAAAAAAAATATTAACAACACTATCCACCAAACACAGTACTTAGGAAATGAGCCATTGATTTACCAACTTCATAAGTACCGCAAGAGGTAATAATTCGGAGGCGCAAAGGTACATAAAAAAATGAAATCTGCTAAATTTTATAAAATATCCAAATACGACTCCTGACCGTAAGTAGCGGTTCAGGAATAATATTGCAATAACCACAAAGGATAAAAAAAGGCTTGCCTGTACCCACTGCCCCGTTCCGAAAGCCAATATTACAGTAAACGGAATGATGGCTATTCCTAGTATCTTATTAATCAGGAAAACGTTGAACGTATAATTGTCTGTAATCTCGGAGATATTGAACACCCACCCTGTGAATTTCAGGAACATAAACCGGACTGCATACACTACTACCAGCAGCAATATCAGGGCAAGAATAATTACAATTACAGGGTAATTGCTCAATATTTTCTGACTATGCATATGGTTTATAGCATAATACAGATATAAGCCCAGGGAAATGCAAAAAATCAGATCCATGGTAAGGCTGGCAGGACTATCTTGCCGGAGTTGCTCTTTGAATTGTCTTGTATTGAGCGTAGGATTGCGGAATGCCCGGAAAAGATTCCGGAAATAAGAAGGGTTAGCTACCCGGAATATCCCGACAAAACTGATCAGCAATATTATAACCAGGAAATCGAAGGAACCGTCCTTAAATTCATGCAGTTTTAACCTGGCATCGACCTGGGGTTTCTCGCTCAGCAGGGGATTTTTCTGCAGATCGGCTTTTATCTTCTCGCGTGTTTTTAATTCCAGCGTTTGCTCCGGAATGTGGTAACCATACAACATTCGCCCCTGTGTGGTAAGCGCAGGCATACAGAAAGAAAACAACAAAAAGAAGATAAAGAAAAGACGCATCCTGTACTTAATTACGATACAGCTGCAAATGTAAGGGCTAATTCAGCAAAAATGTAGCGCATATTAACAACAGGCGGGAATATTTGTAAGGATTACAGATATTTGCACTCCTTTAATGTGCAAATTTGAAAATTGGCACATTAAGAGAATCAACACATTTTCAAATTGGCACATTTGCACATTTTCAAATTAATACAATGACCGCTTCCGAAATACGTCAGCAATTTTTAGATTTTTTCCGTTCAAAGGGCCATATTATTGTGCCTTCAGCTCCTATTGTGGTGAAAAATGATCCGACCTTGTTGTTTACCAATGCAGGGATGAATCAGTTCAAGGACTATTTCCTGGGAAATAAAACACCGGAAGCGCCAAGGGTAGCCGATACACAAAAATGCCTTCGTGTAAGCGGAAAACATAATGACCTGGAAGAAGTTGGTGTGGATACCTACCATCATACCATGTTTGAAATGCTGGGTAACTGGAGCTTCGGCGATTACTTCAAAAAGGAAGCTATTGAATGGAGTTGGGAATTACTAACTGAAGTATTTAAGATCGACAAAAGCCGTCTGTACGTTACTGTATTTGAAGGCGATGCCAAAGAAAATCTACCCTTCGACCAGGAAGCTTATGATGAATGGAAAAAGTGGACCGTTGAAGATCGCATTCTGAAAGGCAATAAAAAAGATAACTTCTGGGAAATGGGCGATACAGGCCCATGTGGCCCGTGTAGTGAGATACATGTGGATTGCCGTACTGATGAAGAACGTGCCGCTGTAGATGGCGCTACGTTGGTCAATGCCGATCATCCACAAGTAATTGAAATATGGAACAATGTATTCATGCAGTTTAACCGCCTGAAAGATGGAAGCCTGCAACCTTTGCCCGCTACCCATGTGGATACTGGTATGGGTTTTGAAAGATTGGTACGTGTATTGCAAGGTAAAACTTCCAATTACGATACGGATGTATTTAGTGGCACCATTAAATTAACCGAGGAAATAACAGGTAAACAATACGATTACAGTGATAGTAAACAAGCTATTGCCTTCCGCGTATTGGCCGATCATATCCGTGCAATATCTTTTACCATTGCCGATGGTCAGCTGCCATCCAATACCGGCGCAGGTTATGTGATCCGTCGTATCCTTCGTCGTGCAGTAAGATATTATTATTCTTACCTCGATTACAAAACGCCTTTGCTGCACCAGTTGCTGCCGCATATCGCTGCACAGTTTGAAGAGGTATTCCCGGAGTTGTCTTTACAAAAAGATTTTGTGACCCGCGTGATCAAAGAAGAGGAAGAATCTTTCCTAAAAACGATTGATAGTGGAACGAAACTTTTCAATAGTGAGGTTGAACAAAGTATTAATAATCTTCGCAAAAAGATAGAACCTATCGTTTCTACAAATGGCACATTAAAGGCGATACTTGATTTACAGAAAATTTTCAAACCAATACTAGAGCTTAGGGAGAAATTTAAGCCGGTGTATGAATTGCAAGAGAAAATTAGAGGTATTAATGATCTGCCAAACGAAGTAAAAAAAATGATTGAGGATCAAATTCAGTTATCCAAAACGATAAGTGGCCCTTTAGCATTTAAACTTCAAGATACTTATGGCTTTCCTCTTGACTTGACTAAATTGATGGCACAAGAAGAAGGCGCAGTAGTAGATGAAGCCAGCTTTGAGAATGAAATGAAACAGCAGAAAGACCGTAGCCGTGCTGCCACAGCTATTGATACAGAAGACTGGATCACTGTAAATGATATTAACCGCTCTGAATTTGTAGGGTATAATGATTTACTCATTGATACGAAACTTGCCCGTTATCGTAAGGTAAAAGCTAAAGGTAAAGAGCAATATCAATTGGTGTTGGAAGTTACACCTTTCTATGCTGAAAGTGGTGGTCAGGTGGGTGATAGAGGTGTACTTGTTTTCGGAGGAGAAGAAATTGAGGTGACCGATACTAAGAAAGAAAATAACCTCATTATTCACTTTGCTGATAAAATGCCGGCGCAACCTGAATTACCCGTAACGGCAAAAGTAGATTGGGAGCGCAGAATGCTTACCAGTTATAACCATACTGCTACACACCTTATGCATGCTGCGTTACGTCGGGTACTAGGTACGCATGTTGCCCAAAAAGGTTCATTGGTTTCAGAAAATGTTTTGCGTTTTGACTTTTCACATTTTGCAAAAATGACTGATGAGGAAATACGCAAAGTAGAAGAGATCGTGAATAATAAGATCAGGGAAAATATTCCCGTGGTGATTAAAGAAATGACGAAAGACGAAGCGATTGCTATGGGCGCTATGGCTTTGTTTGGTGAAAAATATGGTGATACGGTAAGAACAGTTATTATTGATCCCAATTATAGTATTGAACTTTGCGGCGGTACGCATGTGGGGCATACCGGAATGATAGGCGTATTCTCTATTACGGCCGAAAGTGCAGTAGCTGCTGGTGTTCGTCGTATAGAAGCACTTACAGGACCTGCAGCTATCCGTTATTTTGCAGATAAAGTAGCGCAGAGCAAACAGATCACTGAATTACTGAAAGCCAAAGATCCTTTGAAGGCCATTGAGAAGTTGATAGAAGATAAAGCTGCATTGGAAAAACGTATTGAAAGTATGGAAGCCCGCCAGTTGGTTGGCATCCGTAACGAGCTGCTGCAAAAAGATGAGATGATCAATATCAAAACAACTGCCGGACAGGAATTTGCGATCAATTTTATTGGTGATATTATTGAAGTCAGCAGTGCTGATGCACTTCGTAAATTATGCCTCGACCTCAAGAATCATTTGCGTGATCATGTTGTGGTGTTATGTGCCAATATTGGTGGCAAAAGTAATGTTGCTGTCAGCATTAGTGATACAGTAGCCGGAGCGACTACACTCGATGCTATACAAATTATAAAAAGTACGGTAGCCCCTATGATTAAAGGTGGTGGCGGCGGACAGAAGACTCTGGCAACTGCCGGTGGCCAGGATGTAAGTCAGTTAAGTGAAGTAATTGAAAAAGTGAAAGGCTTGTTGTAATACTTTGCCTGAATTAAATAATGAACAAAAAAAAGAGCACTGTAAAAAGTGCTCTTTTTGTATGCAGGGCTGTAGCGTTGATTTTATTTTTTTACTACTTTATAGACATAATTATCTGTGGCGTTATAGATAGTCACGAAGTATATGCCTGCTGCCTGTTGCTTAAGATTGAGCGTGGTAAGGCTTTTTCCCAGATCTGATTTGTAAATTTCCCTTCCCAGCTTATCTGTGATCTTCAGTTTCCAGTTATTTTTCTGGAATAGCTGCACATCTTCAAATTTAATGTTCACATGGCCATCAAAAGGAACAGGATAGATTTTGATATCACCATGTTGCTTTACATCTGCAATTGACGTTGGTTGATAAAGCAGGGAATCAGAAGGACGGCTGCAACTACCCGAAGTAACTTTAGTATAATAATAACCTTGCTGTGTAGCAGTATAGGTTTGATTGGTAGCTCCGGTTATTAAGGCGTTGTTCCTATACCATTGATTGCCGGTAGTAGCCGAAGATGTAAATACGTTATTGGTCAGGGTAATAGTTGGTTTTGCAAAGGCAACATCAACATCAACCTGAAGGCAGGCGCCGGTAACTACACAAGCACCCAGGCCTTTTACATAATAAGTAGTGCCCTCGGATGGTAATACTTTAATAGAATCGCCTGAGCCAATTAATACACCATTATTACAGGTGCCGGTATACCATCTCCATGTGGTGGCATCATGGAGTGTTCCTGTTACTTTTAAGGTTGCACTATCTTCGCATATAGGCGAGCCGATTGCTACTACAGATTGAATTTCAGGAGCTTCGCAAGTAATGTATTTCTTTACAGTATTCTTATTGCCATTAGCCTGATCAAAGTAAGCTAAATAAACATTTCCATTGCCATCAATTGCTATTGAGGTGAATGCAGAAACATCGTCAGAAACAGCAGGTGTTCCAACATTTTCCCAGGCACTCAAGGTATTATTATACTTCTTTACAGTGGCTTTCATGCCCAGGCCACCATGCTGGTAAGCTACATAAGGTGCATCTTTCGGCAGGGCCATGGAACTAAATAATGACGTTTCAAATTGACCGGAAGAAAACTGCGCAGGGCCTATAAGTTCCCAGGTGGTACCGTTAAATCTTTCGACAGATATACGTGGAGGTCCTTGAAAGGTATGAGAGTAGGAAACATAGGGTCTGTTAAGCAAGTCGAAAGCAAGGTAAATGTCCATTGCTCCTCCGGCACCAGGCCCAGTTAGCGCTAATAAAGGATCTCCTACATTCACCCAATTGGTACCATCAAATTTTTTAACCCTCACTTTACCGGGTAGTTCACCTTTATCCTGGTAAGCTATATAAGCAGTGTCAAATCTGTCCAATACCAGGTCAGCATATGCGGCTCCTGCAGCGCTTATTGGAGTTGTAGTGCCAACATCTGTCCATGTGCTTCCATTATATTTTTTTACTACCATTCCGCCATTGGGGAGACCATTATCTATCATACCTAAATATAGCGTTCCATCACTGGCAAAAGCTAAGCTCGAATATTGACATTCACCGGTAGTTAGCGTAGAACCAATTGATGACCATGTAGTACCATTGTACATCATAACAGCGCCTTTCGACATAGCTGCACTGCTGCCATCTGCATAAGAATAGTAAATAGTATCGCCGTTACCAAAAGCAAAATCACTATGATGAGCGAAATTTGCAGTAAATCCAGGTGTGCCAACAGATACCCAATTGGTTCCATTAAATTTCATAACTGTGCCTTGTCCGCTAGTCATACCAAAGCCTTCATCGTTAAAGGCTAAATACAAATTGTTATAACGATCTACTAATAACCGCTGCCAATTACACACGCCGGAACCTGATGCCGAAAATCCCGCAGCTCCTACAAGCTCCCATGTCTGACCTGTACTGCTAATTGGTTTTACAAGCGTAAGGCAAACTAATATAACCAAACTAATACTATTGCGTAATTTCATTTGCATAACTTTATTTTAAAGGGTTTAATCAATTAAGCAAATTTAATTTTAGACAACATACTATGTAATAGATGAAATACTTAAAAATTAAAAATGAGTACCACTACTCATTTTTGAGTTTAAAACACTTTTTTGTTTAAATGTTCCTGCTATATTTATTAATCTTGATGAACGATAACATTGGTCGCTTCAGCAAAAAATAATGTTAGTTTATAATGCTTCAGATTTTTGGTAAAATAATTTTTGCTGCATCTTTTATCTGGTTTGTTATGGCAACTTCTTTTGCCCAGGAAGGCCGTGTGTTTGTGCGATGGGATACCACAAGCATTAATGAATTATTGCAACAAGCCAAAAAGATCACGCTAAGCGGGAAGACAGATAGTGCCCGCCAATTGTATATATTGGTGCAGGAGCAGAGCCAATACTTAAGGTATGATTATGGCTTTATAAAAGGGGAAATAGGACTGGGAAATATTGCTATCAATAGTGGCGAGTATAACGAAGCCCTGGATTATTACACTTCGGCAATTAAGAAATGCAATAGTAAGAAGGCAAAAATGCTGCTTACTACATTACACAATAACATTGGCAATATATACACGCTTAAAGGCAATTACGAAAAAAGTACAGAGCAATACGAACTTGCATTAACTTGTGCTGAACGATATGGCTCGGAGCTGGCCCTGGAAACCATTTACAATAATCTTTCCATTGCATTAAACAAACTCAACCGCCCCCAACGCTCTTTGTTTTACCTGGAAAAAGCGGAAAAGCTGGCCCTTGAAAATAATAACTACTATACATTGGCTGATATCTACAATAATAAGGGTTCTGCCTACGTGGAACTGAAAAATGCAGAAAGAAGTGCGGCCTTTTTTAATGATGCGATTTTAATTTCCAGAAAGTACGGTTACCAGAATACGCTCTATTCTGCCTTAGTCAATTTAGGTATTCATTATCTTAATGAGAACAGAATTAAGGAAGCAATTTCAAAATTTGAAGAAGCTGATAAAATAGATGCCAATATAAACAGCTATTACCGCAACTTGAAAACATTGGCGAGTGGTGCCGCCTATCTCAAGGATGGAAACCTTGCCAAAGCTAAACCATTACTTTTCGAATCGCTGGACCAAGCTATAGCATTGGGTAATTTAAGAGATCAGGTAACGACGCATACTTTGCTTGCAGAACTGTACAGGATTCAAGGTGATTTTAAAAAAGCCTTTGAGCATAAAAGTACAGAGCTGTTGTTATTTGATAGCCTGAAAAAGAAAGAGACTTCCTATATGGTTACTGAAATGGAAGCGAAGTATAACACAACATTGAAGGACAAAGAGCTTTCGAAAAAGCATTTAACTATATCCCGTCAATCTGCTGCCCTGGCAAAGAAGAACCAATGGATAGCTGGAGGTGTTATTTGCCTTGTAATAATAATCGTATTGGCGTTGCTGCAAGGCCGCAATTTCAGGCACAAGCAAAAACTAAAAAATGAACAATTGAAACTGTTGGAACAACAGCAGAAAAATATAGAAATGAAACTCATTCTGGATGGTGCAGAGAAAGAGCGTATCCGTTTATCTCGGGAAATACACGACAGTATAATGGTACAGTTTTCGGTAGTGAAGATGAATTTAAGTATTTACGCTGGTATTAATCCACAACAACTAACCCCCGAGAAATTGGTGCCGATTGTGAAACAATTGGATGATGCTACAGATAACCTGCGCCGCACGGCTCATAACCTGATGCCGGACAGGCTTATAGAAGATGGCCTTGTGGAAGCTGTGTTTTACTTCTGCAACAATTTGCAAAAAAGTGTACCCATCAGTATTAGTTTTCAACCTATCGGTACCATGCCGCCATTGCCGACTCCGTTTGAGTTATCACTATATCGTGTCATTCAGGAGTTGATGCAAAATATTATTAAGCATGCAGAAGCTACAGAAGCTATTGTTCAATTAAGTTGTGAACATGACCTGTTGAGTATTACTGTGGAAGATAATGGAAAGGGAATTAATGAAGACCATGAAGATGTTGGACTGGGTTTGAAAAGTATAGAAGCGCGTGTGAATGAATTCTCCGGCCGGTTTACAATCGATACTACGCCCAATGTAGGCACTACAGTTCACTTGGAGTTTAGTGTTGCGGCAATAAATAGAATGCCGGGAGTCAATACTAATAAGATTTATAGTTAAATTAGTGTTCCGAAATAACCATGTTTAAATAGCAGATCCATTATGAATGCCGGTATCAAAGTTTCCATAGTTGACGACCATCCGATGGTAATTTCCGGACTGACTAATATGCTGCAGCCTTTTAAGAATATTAAGGTTATCAGTCATTTTTTTAATGGTAAAGATTTGATGGACGGATTAGTGCAGCACTTGCCTGATGTGATACTTATGGATATCATGATGCCAGGAATTCAAGGCCCCGAATTAGTACGGCAGGTAAAGGCTTTATATCCGCAAATGAAAGTTTTGGCCGTTACCAGTTTGGACACTCCCGGGCAAATCAGGAATATGATGCAATGTGGTTGTAGCGGCTATCTTTTGAAAAATACAGATCAAAATATACTGGTAGAAGCTATTGAAAAAACATTTGCCGGTGAGGAGTTTATTGAACCCGCATTAAAGGAACAATTAGTTCAGAGTGTTATTAGATTTAAAGAGAAAAGTGAACCCAATAAGCATACACATAAGGTTGTTCTGACCAGGAGGGAAAAGGAAATTTTGCAATTGATCATACAGGAAAATAGTAATCAGCAAATAGCAGATAGGCTTTTTGTAAGTTTACGTACAGTGGAAAATCACCGGTTTAATTTGCAACAAAAGCTACAGGTGAAAAATATGATAGGCCTTGTGAAGGTCGCGATACAAATGGGTTTGGCTTAAACTGCTGTTTCTTATTTTCCCTCAAGAACCTTTTTTATCTCCTCAAATCCTTTCTGATTATCTTCATTAAATACAGATTGCATAAGGTCGTTCTTCTCACGACTGGTTAAGTGAAAATTAAGCGCAGCAGATTTATCTTTATTCTGGGGGATATATTGAAACGTTATTTTTCTGAATTTCGATTTAGGGAAGCAATCCACGACATAGTCCTCCAGGTAAGACTGATGATAGGTTTGAAAGGCACTCCATTTCTGCTGTATAGCAAACATCGGATCCAGCATCATACTCGACATCGAGTTCTCCTCGGTTCCTTCCGAAGGTTCATAACTGCGGGTGTCTCTTATTTGTATAAATATTACTTCCCCAGCATTTTCATTGATCCATTCGCGGAATGTTGCGAGGTAACGCATACTGCTTTCCGTGCCAAAATTATCGCGGAGCCCGGCATCCATGATATCCATTTCGGGCAATGATGGCATTTTTACTACCGGCAATACAACAGGGAAGGTAGCACTCATGCGTAAGGCCGACATGATCTGAAGATTAAGCGGATCCTGCCCTTCAAAAAAACGGGTGTAATCTATAGCATCAATAATAGGATTGTCTTGCCCTAAACTATTGGAAGACCGGGTAAGATAACCAATGGGTTGAGGAGAAAAGAGCAAGCGGCGGCCATCATTGATGATGGTGCCGTTAATCAGTAAAAGAGGCGATATCCCTTTGGCTTCATATGCCTGGTAATCTTTCAATCGGTAATCCAATAGGCCTTCCGAATTCGATGCCAGTTCTTTGTCAAATGCATAGCCACGGTCTTTGCTATACCTGCGACCGGCTATTGTTATTTTATTAAACGGAGAAACAACATCTACACAAGCCAATGAGAAAATTACGGCATTCAATAAGTCTTTACCCACCAGGTTTTGATAATGCTGTTGGTATGGATTCGTAATTTTTCCAAGTACATACTGTGTTTGCACAGATCGCCAATAAGCAGCACCAATCATGCCTCCCGACGCACCTGATATAAATACACTGTGCTTGAACAGTTGTCCACCAGTAACACTATCTGCATACTGGAGACATCGAAAAGTCCAATAAGAAGCTCTTGAGCCACCGCCACTTACCGAAATAATTACCAGAGGTGGCTTGCCTTTGCTGGTATCACTTACCTGTAAAGATCTCCACTGATCCAGTCGTTTTATTTCTGTTCTTTTATCCTGCTGATATACAGAGTCTGTAAAAATATTCCGGAGATTCTGGTACTCGTATACAGGTAAGGTTTTGACTTCATACTTCATGCCATAAGCAATGCTACGTAAGTCAAATACTCCATGTTTGGCCAGGTAGCCGGCAAAGCTGAAAATAAATAACCAGCCTATTATTTCCCAGCTTTGAAGGAAATATTTGAAGGCTCCTACCGCTGCCAGTAATATGCTGAACATAATCAGAAAGCCTGCTCCCGCTGGTATACGGAGTATAGGCTCATCCATAAAGATGCCTAGAATTAAGAGCATAACGGCTGCGAAAAATATAGCAAATATGGCATTGCGGTGATGTCTGCGCAACACAGTATGCAAGAAACGTTTGTTGTATTCGTAAGGGGTTTTTATTTTCTCAACCTTGAATATATTGGTCAGATAACTTTCTGCCCGTACCAGTTCAAACTCATTGTCCAGCGAATCGTAAGGGATTAGTTCCCTGATCAGCGAAGGGTTGGCAATAGTACTTAATACTACTTTAAGGATATTACGATCTGCCCGGAAGAAGTATAGAAAAGAGAGCAACAGTACAAAAATATATCCCAGGTAAAAGCCACATAAGAACAAAATAATAGTTAGGGTATTCAGCCCTTCATTGAACATCAGATATCTTGCCGCTAGTATGCCATATGTAATGAGATAGGACAGCGGAATAATACTATTATTGATACAGTATTTTAAAAATGAATGGCGTGTGGCACCGAGGAAAGGAACTCTTTTACTATGAATAATAAAAGTGGTAATATGCCAGCTCATGGCAAATACAGCCGTAGCTCCGCCCATCAGCGAAAAACTTAATACGCTGATTTCACCCAGGTATTCAGGAGAAAGGAATACAGAAATAGCCCCGAAATGTGTTGCAAAATTCCCTGTAATTACAGCAAATAGCATGATCCAGAAAATAAGGATCATCTGGTATTTACGAAAATGCAGCAGGAATAGCTGCACCGGAAGAAAACGAAACAGGGGTTGCAGGCGTTCCCTCATTGGCTAGTAGCTTTGGTACAATTAAGGTAAGCATAAAATGCGGATAATACGATAACACGTCATGATATAATATCGATCTGTTTTTAAGTTGCAGACAATCTGCAATGATTATGCAATAAGTTATTTCATACCATTATCTTTGTCCTGTTTAACTTACGGTATATTATGGAAGGACATATTCTCATCATTGATGATGAAAGAAGCATTCGCAGCACGCTTTCTGAAATATTAGGTTTTGAAGGATACACTATTTCTGAAGCGTCGGATGGCAGCGAAGCAATTAAAAAAATATCTGCTGAAGGGCTATACGATTGCATACTATGTGATATTAAAATGCCAAAGGCAGATGGTATTGAAGTGCTGGAAAAAGCTAAGGTATTGATGCCGGATACTCCGTTTATTGTTATATCCGGGCATGGCAATATTGATACAGCTGTAGAGGCTGTTAAGAAGGGAGCTTTTGACTATATATCCAAGCCCCCGGACCTTAATCGCCTGTTGATTACCATTCGCAATGCGATGGAAAGAAAATCGCTGGTTACTGAAACCAAGACGCTGAAGAAAAAAATATCAAAAGGATATGAGATCATAGGTAAATCGCCAGCCCTGCAGTCCATTATAGAAATGGTAGACAAGGTTGCGCCTACTGATGCCCGTGTGCTGATAACCGGTGGCAATGGCTCGGGCAAAGAACTTGTAGCCCGTAGAATACATGATTTCAGCAACCGTAACAAAATGCCTATGGTTGAACTGAACTGTGCTGCTATTCCTTCGGAACTGATAGAAAGTGAATTGTTCGGTCATGAAAAGGGTTCCTTTACCTCGGCTATCAAGCAAAGGATTGGTAAATTTGAACAGGCAGATGGCGGTACCTTATTCCTGGATGAGATCGGAGACATGAGTCTCTCTGCCCAGGCCAAAGTTTTGCGTGCTTTGCAGGAAGGAAAAATTACCCGCGTGGGTGGTGATAAAGAAATCAGTGTAAACGTACGGGTGCTTGCAGCAACAAATAAAGATCTGAAGCAGGAAATAGCGGAAGGCAGATTCCGGGAGGATCTTTATCATCGTTTGAGTGTAATATTGATCCATGTGCCATCACTTAATGACCGGATAGAGGACATTGGAGTACTTTCAGAACATTTTCTGAAACAGATATGCAGTGAGTATGGTATGATTGACAAAGTGCTTGACGATTCAGCGATAAAAAGACTTCAGGAGCATGAATGGACAGGTAATATCCGCGAACTGCGCAATGTAATTGAGCGCCTTATTATTCTTTCAGATAAGATAATAACGGAAAAGGAAGTAAATCTGTATATTTTCCCGAAATAAGCATTTAATATTGAGCCGGCATTCAAATGAAGCCGGCTTATTATTGTTGATATACTTAACCTCAGTGGTTTAAAATTAACACGATACATCAAAATGGACCCAAACCCATCACCCAAGAAACTACATCGTGCCTGGAGCATGTATGATTGGGCTAACTCTGCCTACAATCTTGTTATTACCTCTACCATTTTTCCGGCATATTATATTGCTGTTACCACTTCTGAAAAAAAAGGTGAGCAGGACTATGTTTCCTTCTTTGGCTGGGAAGTAATTAATAGTTCATTGCTTAATTATGCTATGGCATTGGCATACCTGATCATTGCATTTCTATCGCCCATATTGTCTTCTATTGCCGATTATAAAGGCAATAAAAAAAGGTTCATGCAATTGTTTTGTTACCTGGGATCGGCAGCATGTTGTGGTTTGTTCTTTTTCGAGAAAGGCAGGATCGAACTGGGTATTATTCTTGCCATTGTTGCGGCAGTGGGCTACTGCGGTAGCCTGGTGTTTTATAATGCTTACCTGCCGGAGATTGCCGAGTCCAAAGATCAGGATAGGGTAAGTGCCCAAGGCTTTTCGTATGGTTATATAGGTAGTGTATTGTTGCAAATTATTTGTCTGGTATTTGTATTTGCAATGCCGGATAGTTCTTTGCCGGTAAGACTCTCTTTTCTTATGGTAGGTATCTGGTGGTTTAGTTTTGCACAGATCACTTTTCGTGTTTTGCCTAATCGGCCACCAGTTCAAAAAGATACAAAACATAGCCTGTTATCCAACGGATTTCATGAATTGAAAAAAGTATGGGGACAGATCAAAAAAATGCCTTTGCTCAAAACATATCTTGCAGCATTTTTCTTCTATAGCATGGGTGTACAAACGGTAATGCTTGCTGCTGCTGAATTTGGTAAAAAGGAGATCTATAAAATTAAGGATGGAGTACAAGTACCGATGGAAACTTCAGATCTGATCACCACTATTTTGTTGATACAATTGGTAGCTATTGGTGGTGCCATGTTGATGGCCAGGTTGAGCAAAAAGTTTGGTAACTTAAAAGTGCTGATGCTTACCGTATTGATCTGGATTGGAATTTGTGTTACGGCCTATTACACACGTACTGCTACACAGTTTTATTTCCTTGCAGTAATGGTGGGCCTTGTTATGGGCGGCATTCAATCTATCAGTCGTTCTACTTATTCCAAGTTAATGCCTGAAACACGCGATACTGCTTCGTTTTTTAGTTTTTATGATGTAACAGAAAAGATTGCTATTGTAATTGGTATGTTTTCCTTTGGATTTATAGAACACATAACCGGCAATATGCGTAACTCCATATTTGCACTCACTGTTTTCTTTGTAATTGGATTTATATTTTTATTGCTTGCGAACGTAAAAGGAAGACAATCAAATATAGTTGCCCATTAGCTGAATCCAGGCAGGTTTTCAAAAGCTGCCAGGGTTCAGGAAAGGAACCTTGACTTAGTCTGACCTATGAAGTACATCAAGACAATTAAAATTCTGGTTATGGCCGGTGTGCTGACTTCACTGTTGTTCCAATTGGGATGCATTTCTTATAAAAAGAAACCCATAAGGATTTTCCAGGATATTGCACAACAACAGCAACAGTTTGATGCCATCATTGTTCCGGGTGTACCTTTTAAAAATAATGCCTGGGACAGCGTCATGAAAGGCCGTGTAATATGGAGCTATGTATTATACAAGCACGGTTGCGCTAAAAATATTATCTATTCCGGCGGATCCGTGTATTCTCCTTATTACGAAGCTAAAATTATGGGTTTGTATGCGCAGCAAATGGGCGTGCCTCCCGAACATATTTTTTATGATACACTTGCCGAGCATAGCACTGAAAATGTCTTCTATTCTTATGAGCTTGCACGAAAATTAGGCTTTAAAACAATAGCGCTGGCTACAGATCCTTTTCAGTCTTCTTTGCTGAAATTCTTTACCCGTAAGCGTTTTGGCACAAAAATAGTTCATATACCTTTCGTTGTAGATTCTCTTCATGCTTACAATAGTATAAATCCGGTAATAGATCCTTCTTCGGCAATTTGCCGGGATACATTTGTATCGATTAAAGAAAGGGAAAACTTTTGGAAACGAATCAAAGGTACGATCGGGAAAAATATCCCCTGGGAAAATAAAGAGACCCGCAAAGCGGAAAAATTGTAACAAATCAGCCCCGAACTTCCTTACAATTAACCTGTTGGCCATAAGTCGATAGTATTGCGCGTTTTTTACACATTTGATAGTAACTTTGCCAGGCGTTTAGATTCATTCACATAAAAAATATCTGATTTAAAAATGAAAGTAACTGTAGTAGGTGCCGGTGCCGTAGGTGCTACCTGTGCCGACAATATTGCCCGCAAAGAATTGGCTGAAGAGCTGGTATTATTGGATATTAAAGAAGGTTTTGCGGAAGGTAAAGCTCAGGATATAATGCAGAC
>JBAZWL010000004.1:0-217808 GCA_041660405.1 Taibaiella sp.
TGTAACCCGTCCTAAAGAAACGTCAATTTTGACAAAAGATAAACAAGAGCAAGTAAGACCTGCTACAACTCCGCAACAAAACAAAAAAGGAGAAGTTGCCGGAGCTAATGTAAAAGTTGCTTCAGAAAAATAATATAAATTAACCCAATGAACAGCGGGAGCTCCTTTCCAGGAGCTCCTGTTTTTTTGTCGGGTATAACTTTTCTAAAGTCACCAATTTTAGAAAAGTTCGAAGGCCGGCAATCTTCACCATGCGGATAATCTTATATCTTTTTTAATTCAGGTCTTAATTATCTTCGCATAACTATGGATCAATGGACTGAATTTGTACAATGGATAAAACAAAGGCTGCAACAACCTTTGCCCGGCTATGAGGCTCAAAAGAAAATGATGAATATTAACCGCCCCGATGCTTCGCATGCGCCTCCCAATGCGCGGCAGAGTGGGGTGCTCATTCTTTTGTATCCTAAGGATAAAGATATCAAACTGGTATTAATAGAGCGAAGTGCCGATGGTGGTGTACATAGCGGGCAGGTAGCCTTGCCTGGCGGCAAAAAAGAAGATACTGATAAAGATATTATAGAAACAGCATTGAGAGAAGCTGCAGAGGAAGTAGCACTTAATGCCAACAAAACGGAAGTACTCGGTACTTTGTCGTCTTTATATATTCCGGTAAGCAATTTCGTGGTCAACCCCGTACTGGCTATTTATCATGAAGAGCCTCAGCTTATTGCTTCAGAATATGAAGTGGCAAGGATATTAAATCTATCCCTGAATACTGTTTTTTCGAGAAAAGAAATGGTTGAGGTACAAGCCTCGGGACTGCATCTTACCATTCGTACCATAGCTTATATGATGGATGATGAACAATTCATTTGGGGTGCTACCGCCATGATATTATCCGAGTTGGAAGTGATGTTGCTGGAGCGGGATTAAAACAGAGTCACTTTGAATTTACCAAAAGATTAAAAAAGTATAGGAGTTGAATATATTCAACTCCTATACTTTTTTAATAGCGTTCTCAACGCTACTGTATTGGTTCCTATATGCGGATAGCTACTTATTTTTATCAACCGCCAATACCGTTCTTATCTTTAAAGCTTGTGCAGCACGCATTACAGCCACTACATTATCTGCCGTTGCCAGCTTGTCTGCATTGATTACTATTGTCTTTTCTGCATCCTGGCTTTTATTGGCAATCTCTGCGATGGCCGTTTGTAAACCTTCGGGTGCTACGGCTGTAGTGCCTACAAAAAATTGTTGTTTCGCATCTATAGATACCACAACAGTCTGCTTGGCCTTGGTGTCGCTATTGGCTTTGGGCACCATCAATTTTATTACATTAGGATTGGCCAGTGTAGCAATAATCAGGAAGAAGAACAGCAGTATAAAAAGAATATCATTCAATGCGGAAGTATGCGGTTCGCTTTTCTCTCGCATGGTTGGTCTTAAATTCATGTATCGGTAATGTTTTACGCTTTAAAGCAAAAGTAAAATATTTGATCGGGATTAGGCTTGTCCCTTTTTGTTCCTTTCTTTCCACATCTCGTTAAAGGATTTAGGGGCAAATACAAGCTTATCCCTCCGGTCTCCCCAGGCAGATTTAAAGGCTTTCTCAAAAATGATATTCTTTATTTTTCCACTGGCACTATTCATCAGTCTGCGGTGCAATACGCCGGTTTTAAATAATTTCCAGGCAACTTTTTCACTCATGCCGCTATATTTTTCTTCTACATAAATGTGCCGGTTCTCCAGCAACATTTCATGAATATTGATCTTTACCGGACATACTTCTGTACAATTACCACAAAGGCTTGATGCAAAACTTAAATGTCCTGATTCATCCATGCCATTAAGGTGCGGGGAAATAACAGAACCAATGGGGCCGCTATACGTTGTACCATAAGCATGCCCGCCAATATTCTTATACACAGGGCAGGCATTAAGGCAGGAACCGCAACGAATGCAATACATGCTTTCCCTTACTTCCTTACGCAAGAGATTTGTACGGCCATTATCCAGCAAGATCACGTACATCTCTCGGGGGCCATCTGTTTCGCCGCTTTGCCTCGGTCCCGTGAATATGGTGTTATAAACAGTGAGCAATTGTCCGGTACCATAAGTAGATAACAGTGGCCAGAACAAAGCAAGGTCTTGCAGGGAAGGCAATATTTTTTCAATACCTACAATGGCAATATGAGTATTGGGGAAAGCTGTGCTCAGCCGGCCATTGCCTTCATTTTCGGTAATACACACAGCACCAGTATCGGCTATCAGGAAGTTACCACCTGTGATGCCGATTTCTGCATCAGTATATTTTTTACGAAGATTTTCACGTGCTACCAAAGTAAGTTCTGTAGGGGACAGTCCTGCAGGTACGCCGAGTTTTTCATGAAAAAGCCGTGCAATGTCTTCCTTGCTTTTGTGCATGGCAGGGGTAACAATATGGTATGGAGGCTCACCGTCCAGCTGTTGTATGTATTCACCAAGATCGGTTTCTACAGATTCTATTTCATGTTGCTCCAGGAAGTCATTTAGATGTATCTCCTCCGTTACCATCGACTTGGATTTTACCACGGTGGTAGCATTTTTGTCCTTACAGATAGCCAGGATAGCATTCAATGCATCATCTTTATCTTCTGCCCAGATTACCTTCCCTCCGTGTTCTGTAAAATTTTTTTCAAACAGTTCAAGATACATGTCTAACTGTTCAATAGCGCGCCACTTAATATTCTTAGCCTGTTTGCGGGCTGTATCCAGACTGGCAAATTGCGTTTTGCCTTTAATTACCGCAGCATTATACTTATCAATATTAAAATTGATCTTACGCTTATGATCCAGGTCGTGAGCTTTTGCCTCACTTTTCGACAGGAAAATATCTTTGAATTGTGCTCCGGTATCCATGCTACATATCGTTTCGGGAGTAAAGGTATTGAATAATGGTAATTAAGCTTTAGACATAAATGTTGAACTTTTTATAAAGCATTTTATTTCAGGAAATCTAACGAAGCTGGTTCAATACATACTTTGCCTTGCTCTTAAAGCTGGCAGCAGCTTCATGTTGTAAAGCATCTTCTATAATGATACGTAATTCATTGCCGATCTCCGGGTATGTTTTCACCAATCTGGCCAATATACCCATAGCAAATGCCCGTACAGCCAACGCTTCTCTTGGATTCATCAGCGATTCAAAACAGTCATTCATCAGGTCGCCATGAATAGCTTCCGGCAATTCAACAAATTGAAGTACGCGATAAATATGTCGCTTTACGGCTATATGCGCTTTGGTATCTTTTAATTTTTTAACAAGTATTGGTATGTATTCCCGCATCAAATCCGGATGTATTTTGGCCACATCGCTCATTATCCAGGTCGCTCTTTGTACCACACGATGCTCATCTTTGAGTAAAATATCAATAAGCTTTCGTATCTTTTTCGGGTCATTACCAATCCATTGTACAATTTTTTGAGTGTTCATTTTAGAATGCTCTGCCAATATAGCCTCACGCAGGTTCATAGATATAAGTACAATCGTTGTTTGCTTCAAATTTAAGCATTTCATTTCCCTTCGTCGATTTTTGAATGACGTTCGTCGATTTTTTTTGGAAGGAGAGAAAATTAAAGCTCATCTTTGAGGAAAGAAAAGAAAAACGCTAATACGCGCTATCAAGGTGAACAGGATTTTAACCCATTATTCTCTTCCCTTTCATTGCAACGTAAGTTTTTCCGCTGACCATTTATCTCATTACAGGAGTTAGTAAAGTACCGGAATAAACCAATCCAGTAAACCCTTTTTGAACCCTAATAACATCATCCAACATGGAAATGCTTCAATCATTCATGCCCTGCATTAATGCAGAAAAAGCGGCTGGAATCCTGTCCCGTCGTGAAAGAGAAATCCTAGGTCTTATCATTAACGGATACACCAACAGTGAAATAGCAGGTCTTCTATTTGTAAGCTGCCGCACTGTAGACACGCACCGTCAGAACATGTTGGCAAAGCTTGGCGCCCGCAATACCGCTGTACTGGTGCGTTATGCTGTTGAAAATATCCGTTTCCTTGGCCTTAATTAATCTTTCTTTGGGAAGATGAATACAACCCGATTTTATCTTCCAAAGAAAACCTAACCCCTAAAACCCTAAGAAAAATGATGAAACCTGAATTGAAATTCAATGCAGTAATACTGGTCATATTGCTATGCATGATTCCTTTTTCAAACTATGCTCAACGCGCTGCAGTGAAGAGAGGTATTGAAAAGAGTATGGAGAAAAAATATGCTGACCCTCAACGTAAAAAAGGCAAAGAAGAAATTAATAAAGTCACCTACGAAAACGATAAGCGCTATAAAGATCCTAACAATAAAGTACAGGCTACTGTAGTATTTGAAAACACAGATTTTAATAAGAAAGGTGAAGTAAAATCGACATCAAGAGATAAGATCGTGTTTGGAAAGAACGGCGAATGTATGGTAATGCGCGAAGGGGACAAAGACGAAATGTGGTGGGTGTTTAACTATGCTGATAAAGCCAACTACATGGTAAACCTGCGCGATAAATCGGCTATGAAAATGCCACTGATCAATATGAAGAAAATGGTGGAAAAGGCCGCACAGAAAGAGGCAGAGAGAATGGAGAATGGTGATAAAGCTTCCTGGAAATCCACTGAAGAACGACAAGTGATCAATGGTTTTAACTGCCGGAAATTTATTTATACTTATCCTAATAACCCCCATTTTTCTACTATGGATGCCTGGATATCTACAGAGGTAAAATTGGAGCTCGGCGACAATTATATGTTGGGCGCCAGGCTAAACAGTTATAAATTCCCGGAAAATAAAGACGCTAATGAAATGCCCAATGGTTTTATGGTACGTTCCGTCTTATATAATAAAAAAGGAAAACCAGACAACCAACGTGACCTGGTAAAACTTGAAAAATCTGCTGATGAAAAATACTTTGATATGAGTGTTTTTAAAGTAAATGATATCCTCAGCGGATTATAAAATACAACCGCCTCTATATGGCTCTTGCTTAGCCTTGAAAACGCTGTAATGCAAACGGTCCGGAATTTCCTGGCCGTTTCAGTTTTTGTAAATCATTATACATTTTTTAGCTTTTCCTTTAAGGAAAAAAGTAAACTTTAAAGTACTATTGCCGTTTTGTTTAATCCAAAAACGGTAACTTATGAAACGGACATTACAAGTACTAACGTTATTAATTGGTCTTAGCCTGCTATCTTCTGATATTTACGCCCAGAGCGGGAAAGGTTTTTATAATACTCCTTACAGGTCCCGCAACAGCGGCTCTTTCGACCGCTCTTCAGGTTTACTTAGTTTTGGCTTCGGTTTCCCTAACAATTCCGGGGCAGACTTTGATTATTGGGGTGGCGATGAAAGACGCGCCGGATTTGGTCCCGGCTATATTAAATATGAACATGGTATCATTGACGAACTCGGACTTGGTGGATATGTAGCCGGAGCAGCTTCCCGCTATAAATATGGCCCCGACCGCAGATATACAGATCGTATCTTCTCGATAAGTGTAGGCGCTATGGCATACTATCACTTTAATAAGCTGATACCGGTTAGAATGCTTGATGTATATGTCGGCGGTGGTGTTGGTGTACGCCAGCTTACCTATACTTACGATGATGATTATCCTGGTGATTTTGATGATGACAGAACTTCATTTGATGCCATGCCACTGTTTAAAGTAGGTGCCCGCTACTATTTTACCAAAATGTTTGGCGTATATGCCGAAGGCGGTTATGATAATATGAGTGATGTAAACCTGGGTATTACCCTTAGGTTTTAATATCAAGTTCAATAATATTCTGATACAAAAAATGCGCTCCGACCAGGAGCGCATTTTTTGTATGCAAAAAGCTAAAAATTAAATGTTAGGGAACATGGTTTGCGCCTTTTCTCCAATGAGTGGTATCGGTTTCTTTTCACCGTTAATGGCTCCTATCAAACCAATAATCCAAAGTATCAGCAACCCGATGTTAACAATGTATGAAAGATAAGCCAAGGCAAAAATTCCCGTCGAAACAATCATTACGCCAACGAGAAACTGAATGCCCCAACCTGCAATGATACCAACGATGTTTAATAACAATGTTTGCCTTAACTGGTAACTGCCGATTTCTGTCTTCTTATCTTTATGCATGGCAAAGTAAGCGATAAGCCATCCGATAATGGTGAAGTAACTGATAATACCGGCTGTTTTACCTTCAGATTCAGAAACTGCATTTTGTTGAAGTGGATTGTTTTCCATAACTGAAATTATGTTTGAGGTTTGTGATATCTCAAATATAATAATAATTATGTGAAAACATAACCTCTCCGGACGCTCTCATCACAATTTAACTTACTTATGCAGTTTCTTCTTCGTAAACGTGAACTTCATTGTACAGCGTATCGCGTTCTACAGGTAAGCGTTTCACTGAACGTATCAGTTCACATAACTGTTCTGTACTCATAGAAGGTACTTGCTCTTCACTACCGGCCATTGAGTATATTTTGGTGGTATCGTCTATCGTTCCATCCAGGTCGTTTACACCATAGTCCAGCGTAAGTTGAGCTGTTTGTCTGCCAAGCATAGGCCAGTAAGCTTTCAGGTTGGCAATGTTATCCAAAAAGATGCGGGAAATAGCATACAACCGCAGGTCTTCTACAATAGTAGACTCCGCAAGATGTGACATGTCATTGTCTGTATTCCTGAATTTTAAAGGAATAAAACAGTTGAAACCATTAGTCTTATCCTGCAAATCGCGCAAGCAGCTCATATGATCAATACGTTGTGCGTAATTTTCGATGTGGCCATAAAGCATAGTTGCATTGGTATGCATGCCAAGCCTGTGTGCTGTTTCATGTATATTTAGCCAGCCTTCACCATCCACTTTATCAGGACAGATTTCATCACGCACTTCCTGTGCAAATATCTCGGCACCACCACCGGGTAACGATTGTAAGCCGGCATCTCTCAACTTCGTCATGCCTTCTTCAATAGTCAGCTTGGCTTTGCGTATCATATAGTCCAGCTCAACTGCGGTGAACCCTTTGCGATGCAGATCCGGACGGTGTTCTTTGATCCTGGTAAGGAGGTCGCAGAAAAAGTCGAGGTTCATTTTGGGATGTACACCACCTACAATATGAACCTCTGTAACCGGCTCCCCATCATACTTACGTACAATGTCCATCATTTGTTCCAGGCTTAGTTCCCAGCCATCTTCCTTGTTTTTATAAGTGCGGGAATAAGAACAAAAACCACAGGTAAAGATGCATACATTGGTAGGCTCAATATGGAAATTGCGATTGAAGTACGTTTTGTTTCCGTGTAATCTTTCCCGTACAAAATTGGCCAACGCGCCCAGGAAATTTAATTCCCCCTTCTCAAATAAAAGTAATCCTTCCGCTTCGGAAATGCGTTCCTTCCGGATCACTTTTTCGGCGATGCTTTTCAGGTCGGGATCATTTTTTACATAAGATAAAATACTATCGGGAAAGCTATGATTAGACTCCATAAATCGGTATCGTTTTTATGCGCCGGTATTGAAAAAATTACCTTGCCGGACTGTTTGCAAATGTACATCTGTTTCATGTAAAGCAGGAAAAGAGAGTATAGTTTTTTCCTTTTATCCTATTGAAATTCTTCTTTTTAAGATCGCTGATTCGATAAAAAGAGCCCGCTGAGACCAGCGGGCTATCCTCTAAAACTTACAGCCATGAAAAAAGACTTATTTCTGAACGGCTTTCAAATTGATATCCAGTTCAAAATCTTTGCTGATCATCCAATTTGCAGGATCGCCTTCAGCACCCATATTTAGTCCCCATGTAGTTCTGTCCACAGTAAATTTAGCCTGAACGTCAGCACCAGTTTCTGTTACAGTGATTTTCGCAGGGAATTTGATATTTACAACTTTATCTTTAATGGAAAGGTTACCGGCAACCATATCAGTTGCGCCTTCCAGCAAACTTTGATCTTTAGCAGCATCAAACGGAGTAACGCTTGTTATCTCGAATTTAGCAGTAGGGTATTTAGCTACATCGAAGAAGTCAGCAGTTTTCAGGTGAGCTTCCAGGTCAGTAGCTTTTTTGCCAGCTTCTGTTACCGCTGCGCTATCTACTTTCAAGCTATTCACGTCAACAGTAAAAGAACCTGCTTTTACTTTACCATTTTCTGTGGAAAGTGTTCCGTTGCTAATGCTTAATGTTCCGAAACGGGGAGCCATACCACCTTTGTGTGTTGCACGCCATTTGATAGTGCTGGTAGCAACATCAACAGTAAGTTCTTTACCGGTAGTGGCTGCAGCTTCTTGTTTAGCACCGGTTTCAGCGGTGTCAGAATTAGAGCTATTGCATGATGCTGCAAATAACAGGGCAGCTGCTGCTGCGGTCAAAGTTAGTTTTCTCATTCGTTTTTGTTTTTTTATGCTTTGTGATGAAATGCAAAACTAATTAATAATTGTAGATACAACAATTGATGTTCTGCTTAAATGTTTAATAGATTTATAAATAAAATTTATTTCAAAGTAAATAAGCCTCTGTATTAAGCTTCCTGGCTTATTGGCAACAATTTTAAGGTGATTTCCTGATCCGAAATACTCAATTCATGCTCTTGTCCCAATGCTAATGTATAATTGACATCAATATGCCCGGCAGGGAAATCAAAGCATACCGGGTAATGATATTCATTCACCTTTTCCCTGATAATTTCGTAAATATTTTGTCCAAAAGGTCTGTCTGTATCCTTCATATCGGTAAACCCACCACAGATTAATGCTTTCAGATCTTTCAGCATCCCGGCCCGTTTCAGGTTCAGCAACATCCGGTCTATATTATAAAGATATTCACCAATGTCCTCAATAAAAAGAATTTTACCAGCGGTATCCATTTGCGAAGATGATCCTGATAAATGAGCCAGTATTGCCAGATTGCCACCTACCAATATTCCTTCTGCCTTCCCAAGCCTGTTATATTCATGTGGATGCAAAGGATAATGTACCTGTTCCCCTGTCCATATCTGCTGTAAAGATAAAATATGGGGATGAATTTCATGCTCTTGTGTAAAAGCCCCACACATAGGACTATGCAAGGTAACAATGCCAAACTGCGCCTGAATATGACTGTGCAATACCGATATATCACTGAAGCCGCATATCCATTTTGGATAAAGTTGAAATTGGGTAAAATCAATCTTATCAATAATTCGGCTTAGCCCATATCCGCCCCTACCCATAAGGATGGCCTTTACATCTTTGTTATCTAATAAAGCCTGAAGGTCGAAAAGTCTTCGTTCATCAGTATCCGAAAAATAATAATGACCGCTCCCGACAGTACTGCCTACAATAACGTTATAACCCCAGGCTTCCAAAGTTCTTTTGGCAAAAACAGTGCGCTCTGCAGGTAAGTACCCGGCGGGACAAGTAATGCCTACAGTGTCGCCCTTCTTTAAATAAGGAGGGATAATAATAATATTGTTCATAATTTGAGCCGAATACTTTTTCAATCCGTAAAAATAATTTTCTTTTGCATAATAACCTGCTCTGTAAATAATGCTTTATAAAATATTGCCTTTTTTGTGCCTGATGTTCGTACTCGCAGCTTGCCAGCAAAATGAACACACGGATAAACAGGATCATCAAAAAAATACAACACAACAATGGAATCCGCCACCAGCAGGAACCGTAGTCGATAAATTTCAGGAACGGGTGACTGAAGATAATCTTAATGAAAAATATTTCAGAATAACTGTTATTTCAACCGAAGAAAGTAAAGCTGGTTCTTATTTGTTGAAGCTGGAATATGGTTTTAACATAAATGAAACTACTATTGACTTGCCCAAGTGGACAAAGGGCACAATATTAAAACCTATGCTGAAAAAAGGGCCGGAACAATATAGTTGTCTTTTAGGCTTTGATATAGGAGATGGACAGTTCAGAGAATTGTATTTGATCAAAGCCAACGGCGGAGATATTTCACTTAAACAAACAAAAGGTTATTATCAGACCAAGTAGGGACGCATGCAATGCGTCCCAATCTGCATGCGTCCAAATCCACAAGCGCCCCAATTCGTATGGAAAGGACAGCATGAAAAAGGACACATGCAATGTGTCCCTACGAATGATGTTTTTGAAAACAATTAGCACAGTGTGCGCGAAGAATTATTTTCCCTTAAACACAGGCTGTCTTTTATCTAAGAAAGCAGCTATGCCTTCATTAAAATCATCAGTTTTCCCCGAAAGATCCTGATAATCTTCTTCTACCTGCAATTGCTGTGATAAAGCGTTGGCGGTACTTTGGTTCAATGCCAGCTTGGTATAGCCTAAGGCTTTGGTTGGCATCTTTGCAAGATTTTCTGCTATTTTTTTACTTTCTGCTTCAAATGCATCATCAGCAAAATATTTATAGATCATGCCCATCTTATCTGCTTCTGCAGCAGAAATTTTATCACCAAGCATCATGATGGCAGAAGCTTTCTGAAAGCCTATAAGCCTTGGCAGGAAGAAGGTCCCGCCACTATCTGGTATCAAACCTATCTTACTGAAAGCCTGTATAAAAGAAGCACTTTCTTTAGCCACAACGATATCGCATGCAAGTGCAATATTGGCGCCTGCGCCAGCTGCCACGCCATTCACCGCTGCTACTATCGGTTTTTCTATGTTTCTTAATCTTTCAATGATCGGATTATAATGTTCATGTACGATGGAGCGTAATTCAGGCCCATCGGGATCTACAGCTTCTCCGAGATCCTGGCCCGCACAAAAAGCTTTACCTTCTCCGGTAAGATATATGGCACGGATATTATCATCCTGTGCGCATTTGTCCAGTTCCTGTTGCAGTGCCAGCGCCATTTCCCGGTTAAAGCTGTTGAACTTGTCCGGACGGTTAAGCTTTATATAAGCCACGTTATTTTCTACACTGGTAATAATTGTATTCATCAAGGTTTTGTTTTGTACAGATATGAATGGTAAAAGTACAATTTATTAGGTATTGAGAATTGAGTATTGGGTATTGAGAATTGAAACATTAAGTCCAATCCCTATCTAAAAATAGCCTTGATAGCCAACTAAATTTTACTAACTTTTATGAGCATACAGCGTTTTAAAGTTCTAACATTGCAAAACCCGTTCAGCATAAATATTGCAATGCATGCAAATTGATAAGAAAGAAGCAGAAATAATTGAAAAGGCGATGCAACACTGGCAACAGGAAGGCATTGTGGATGAAAGCACAGTTCAAAGAATGAAAAGCAGCTATCGCATTGAAGATAGCGATACCAATATTATTTCGACTTACGCACTGGTAGCATCTGTATCCTGCGGCTTGCTTGCCTTTGGTGCCTTGGTAATGGATGAAAAATGGATAGAGCTGATCAGGCGTAAATTCGGTTTTTCCGAGGTTATGGTCGGCGCATGTTTTTTAATATTAAGTGCCGTACTTGTTTATTTCAGTAAACGCCGAAAGAAAAAATCTCCAGATGCTCCTGCTACCAATGAAGCATTCAATATCACTATTGTATTGAGCCTGGCTGTTGCCATGGCTTATATCGGAAGAAGTATAGGCTATCAGAACGGAAATTATGCACCTATACTTTTACTGGCGGCTACTTTGTATGGAGCAGCTGGATTTCTATTGCGTTCCAGGTTGTTGTGGGCTACGATGTTGATTGCGCTGGCGGGTTGGTGGGGAGCTCAAACCTATTACTGGAGCCGGGGTCATGATTATTTTATTGGGATGAACTATGCCATGCGCATGACTGTATTTGGTATTATAGTATTGTCTTTTCAATTGGTTACAGATAGTATAAAACAACTTACCTTGTTTTCAAAGATCACACAAATATTGGGTTGGGTTTTCTTCCTGGTAGCAGCCTGGAGTCTTTCTGTATTGGGCAACAGTAGCAACTTTGATGTATGGTTACAAGTACGCCAGGGCCGGCTTTGGTTCTGGGCATTGGCATTTACCATATTGCTGGTTGCACTGATTTATTACGCTTTTAAAAAGAAAGATCCTTTTCTCCGTGACATTACACTTGTATTTTTCCTGATCAATATTTACACCCGTTATTTTGAATATTTTTGGGATAAAACCAATAAGGGACTGTTTTTCGCTATCCTGGCCTTTTCCTTTTGGTGGATAGGAAAAGCCGCCGAAAAATGGCGCAAAAAGCAAATTGCCAACGACCTCCAACAAAAGATGGAAATAAACGAATCATAAATAAGCTTAAAAACGACTTTTAAAGAGATTGGAAATGTAATCTGTGTTATATATCTTTGATGATTCTCTGTAAACTTTAACTGAAAAATGAAGAAACGTTCTACATCCTTGTTGCTAGCATTGTCTGCCTTTGTGCTTTTGTCTGCTACATCCTGCACCCGCGAATATGTTTGCCAATGCAAGATGACTTATTCCGGTCAGCCAGGACTACCTGTTGGACAGGTAAGGGAGTATTCCATAACCGATACCAAGAAAAATGCAAGAAACGCTTGCCAGGCAAATTCTAAAACTTATGATAAGGATAATATCCATACAGTAGAAGAGTGTGATCTTTTCTAGAATAAAAATTTTTAAACGACATAAGGGCTGAATTTTCAGCCCTTATGTCGTTTAAAGAAGTTGATATTTTAGATCGGGTTATAAAAACAATTCCGATGCAATCTTATCTGCAAACAATTTCCCTTGTACAGTAAGAACCAGTTTGTCGGCTGTAACCAACATCCAGCCTTTTTCTTCGTAATCTTTGCTTTGCTCTGTTAAGTTATTCATTACCTCTTTACCGAAGTGCTTGTCGATATATTCCAGGTCTGCTCCCCACATGGTTCTTAGCGAAGTCATGATATACTCATTGAATCTATCTTCAAACGATAGCTGTTCCAGTTCGTATGGCACTTTACCCTCCTTAAGAATACCGTTGATGTATTGCGGATTGTTGGCCACATTCCATTGGCGGCTGTAAGTATTGAATGAATGGGCTGATGGGCCTAAGCCAAGGTAGTGTTTCCCCTTCCAATAATTAGTATTGTGCAAGGCATATTTGCCTGGCTTAGCAAAGTTTGATATCTCATAATGGTCATAGCCGGCCTGGGCAAGGCTTTCCATCAACTGTTCAAATTGTGCTGCGGTTTGGGCATTGTCCGGTTCCTTTGATTTTCCTTTTTCAATAGCATGAGCAAGTGCTGTTTTAGCCTCTACAGTAAGGGCATAAGAAGAAATATGTGGAACCTGCAATGATGTTGCAAGCTTTATATTTTCCAGCCACTCTTTATCACTCATAGTAGGCGTACCGTAAATAAGGTCTATGCTGATGTTTTCAAAGCCCTTGTCCTGCGCGGCTTTTACGGCATAGTCGGCTTCTTTGGCGTTATGTGCACGGTTCATATATTGCAGGTCCTTGTCATGAAAGGATTGTATACCAATGCTCAGCCGGTTTATAGGTGTGCTGTGTAATGCTTGTAAATACTCCGCAGTGAGATTGTCCGGATTCGCTTCCAGCGTAATTTCCTTTAATTCCTGGTTAGGGAAATTTTTTTCCAATGCATCCCAGATACGCATCAATTCTTCTGCGCTTAGCAGCGACGGTGTGCCACCGCCAAAATAAATAGTTTCAATAGTTTGACCTTCCAGATAATTTTTCTGCAGGCTTATTTCTTTAATGATGGCATCAATCATATCACCCTTCAGCCGGAGCGAAGTAGAAAAATGAAAATTGCAATAATTGCAAGCCTGCTTGCAGAAAGGGATATGAAGGTAAATGCCTGCCATCCGGCAAAGTTATTTTATAAGTAGGATTTTATCTCTTGTTTTATATTTACCCCTTTTTGGGGTAAAACAAGCATGCTTTTTGCTGCAACAAATTCCTTTACTTTGCTAACCAATTTTTTCGAATCATTTATTATGAAGTATACTCAGATTAATCCGAAGTTATATAAGCAGAACAGGGATCGTTTCGTGAAGCAGATGAAGCCCAACTCCATAGCCATATTTGCCGCTAATCCTGTGGTTGCAGAAAATGGTGAC
Source organism: Taibaiella sp. (assembly GCA_041660405.1). Lineage (GTDB taxonomy): Bacteria > Bacteroidota > Bacteroidia > Chitinophagales > Chitinophagaceae > Taibaiella. The sequence goes on from JBAZWL010000004.1 coordinate 14,022, forward strand.
GCCGTTTATTTGTATAAAGCAAATTCGGATGTGGTATGGCTTTCTGGTGTTGTTCAGGAAAAGACTATGGTTATTCTTTATCCTGATAATGCTGATAGTACTGCCCGTGAAGTATTGGTGATCCAGCGTCCTGATGAAATGATGGAAAAATGGAATGGCCATTTATTACGCAAAGATGAAGCTACAGCAATAAGTGGTATACAGAATGTGCAATATGTAGATAGCATAGATGCGCAGATCCAATTGTGGATGCACCATGCCGATAATGTGTACCTGGACAGCAATGAAAATGATCGTAGAGGCGAAGTGCTTCGTACCGATTTATTGTTTGTACATAGTTTCATGAAGCAATTTCCATTACATAATTACGAGCGTGCAGCCCGTATCATGAAAGAGGTAAGGGCTATAAAAACGAAAGAAGAAGTAGAGATCACGCAAATAGCTGTGGATATTACACATAAAGCGCTTTTGCGTGTATGTCAATTCGTGAAACCTGGTGTAATGGAATACGAAATTGAAGCAGAGATCACACACGAGTTTTTACGTAACAGGGCTACCCGTCATGCTTATGGCTGCATTATAGCCAGCGGTAACAGTGCACGTACTTTGCATTATGTAGATAACAATCTGGAATGCAAAAGAGGAGATTTACTACTCATGGATTTTGGTGCTGAATATGGTAATTACTGTGCAGATCTTACCCGTACTATTCCGGTAAATGGTAAGTTTACTAAGAGACAAAAAGAAGTATATAATGCTTGCCTTAACGTTCACAATTTCTGTAAAGCCATATTGAAGCCTGGTATTAATTATGCCGACTATATCAATAAGGTGAATAAAGAAATGGAGAAGCAATTGATTGGCATTGGCCTTATTTCTAAAACAGATCTTAAAAATCAGGACCCTGCAAATCCCGCATATCGTAAATATTTTTACCATGGTATTGGCCATCACCTGGGATTAGATGTGCACGATCTGGGTACACGTAACCAGCCGGTAAAAGAAGGTATGTTATTTACCATAGAACCCGGTATTTACATTGAAGAAGAGCAAATGGGCATCAGGATTGAAAACAATTACTGGCTGACCAAAACCGGTAGCCGTGATCTGTTTAAGGGTATTCCTATTACAGTAGAGGAGATAGAAGCTGCTATGAAGCACTAATGCCTTTACTATCACCGATAAAACAATATTGAATGAGCACTGATTCTCCACAAAATCCGATTATCAATACACGACCACATAAAAAGAGGGTAGGGCCCGATGCTGCGCCATTTGGTTTGCTGGTGGGCTTATTGTTTCCCCTTATAGGTCTTTTTATATTATACTTTGTATGGTCGGGAAATACCACATTGGTGAATTATTTTAAAATGTTTGCGTCGTTTGACAGTCCTTCGCTGATGAATACGGCATCCAAGGCCTTGTCTCTGGCTATGATCACCAATCTTATTCCTTTTTACTTTTTCCTGAACCGTAAACAATATTTAACGGTCAGAGGGATATTAGTCAGCATGGTATTGATTGGTGTAATGATTGTGTTGTATAAGTTTGTATGGCAATAAAAAAACTTTAAAAAAGGGAGTAATTTTTTTTGAGGTTTAAAATTATTGCTTACTTTTGCAACCCGCAAGGGGGTTTAGTTCCATGGTGTAATGGTAGCACAACAGTTTTTGGTTCTGTTTGTCTAGGTTCGAATCCTGGTGGAACTACTTCAATTTCTTCTTAAAGCCGCATTTATGCGGCTTTTTTCATGTCTTACCTATTCCATAGAGTCGCAGGATAAAATGATGCAATGCGTGTATTTTAAGGCAAGGGCAAGCCTATAACCCAATACCGGCATATAGTTATATTGCTTATATTTGCTATGCCTTAAACCAACCCCCTTGATTAATCCCTCTTTTTTACTTTTTCTGTGCTCATACCTGTTATGCTTTATAGGAGTGGCAATGGGACAGCATGATAAAAGGACTACTGACGGTTTGATCCTTAAAGTTCAGGAATCATTCTATCAGGCCAATATAAATCCTGACAAAGGATTATCATTGGGCTTTACTGTTTTGGAGCAAGCTATAAAACAGCAAAGTAAAGCGGCTGAAGCAGGGGCAAATAATTCTATCGCCTGGAATTATTTCCATAAAGGCCAGCGAGATTCTGCGGTGCCTTATTTTAAGGAGGGGCTGCGCCTCTATATAACCTTGGATAATTACCTCGATGCTTCCAGGGTAGCTTGCAATTATGCAGAAATGCTTACTGCGCAAAGCCATTTTACGGATGCTTTGCATTACCTGATGCTGGCAGATTCTTTTGCTGTAAAAGCCAATGATCTTGGCGCAAAATCGCAGGCAGAAAGATTAATGGCAATCTTATTCCGCGAACAGAAAAATTATCCACGTGCTTCCGAGTATTTTCATCGGGCAATGAATTCTTTCCTGTTTTTAAAAGATACAGTGAAGTATATACACACTGCAACCAGCCTGGCTATATTATATCATGCAATGAAAAAGTATGATAGCAGCATAGAAATTTACACGACATGCCTTGAACTGGCAAACAAAATACCAGACAATGAAATCCAAGAGGCTGGGTTGCGGGAAAATCTGGCCACTACTTATTTCGTTATGGGAAGATATAATGCAGCACTAAAAAATTTTGAAGCTGCCTACACTATTTTTTTAAATCAAAAACAAATGGGTGATGCGGCCTATCTTGCTGCCAGTGTGGGTAAAACCCATGTACAGTTAGCAAATTATAAGCTTGCCGAAAAGTATTTGTTACAATCTTATTTCCTTAGCGATACTTTGGGTATGCTTAATTATAAACGTGATGCGGCGCTACATCTGGCAGAACTGTATAAAGCCACCTTTGACTGGAAGGAAGCGTTTAACTATTTGCAGGTTGCGAGCAACTTACAGGATAGCTTGCAACTGACGGACCAGCTATCACAAATTGCAGGACTTCAGGCAAAATACGAAGCAGAGAAAAAGGAGAAGGAAATAAACTTGTTGCATGCCCGCAATCAAAAAAACCAATGGCAGCAGTATGCCATTATTTTTGTTTTCCTCGTCAGTGCAGTGGTAGCCGCGCTTTTATTCAACAGGTATAAAATGAAACGTAAACTTCGGGAGCAGGAAGTACGTAACAAAATTGCCGCCGACCTTCATGATGATATAGGCTCGGCTCTTTCGGGTATTCATATCACCAGTAAGATCGCTTTGATTAAAAAAGAAGATCCGGAAATGGTGGAGCAGCAACTGGAAAAAATACAACAACAATCCCACCAGATCATTGACAGCATAAGCGATATAGTATGGTCCATCAATCCTGCCAATGACAGCTTGGGGAAAATGATATTAAGAATGAAGGATTTTGCGGCGACCTTGTTAGAGCCGTCAGGCATCAATTTCACTTTTAAAGAGATCGTTGAAACTGAAAAAGTAAACCTTAATCCCGATACCCGAAAAGACCTGTATCTTATCTTTAAGGAAGCTATGAATAACGCAGTAAAATATAGTAATGCCCAACAGATAAACGTATCCTTAACCATAGATCAATATAAATACAGCATGACCATTGCAGACAATGGAAATGGCTTTGACACCACAAAGGAACATAGAGGTAACGGTCTTAAAAATATGCATAGCAGAATGAAACACGCAGGCAGAGAACTACGTATCGTTTCCCTTCCTCAATCAGGGACTACTGTGGAAGCTGTTGTATATCTCACATGATTGAGGTATTGGATGGGTAGATTAACTTAAGGTATCTTTACTATAGTTTACACTTGGATACAGTATGCCCGTAAAATTGATAATATACGAAGATCATGATAGCCTGAGAGAAAGCCTGGTATGCCTTCTTGGATTAGTGAAAGACTACGAAGTGCTGGCTTCCTTTTCCAATTATAAGGGCGTGGCTAAGCAAATAGCTGATATCAAACCGGATATCGTATTGATGGATATAGATATGCCGGAGATCAGTGGCATTGAGGCAGTGAAAACAATAAGAAGTTTTAATACACAGGTTCAGATCATAATGCTTACCGTTTTTGATGATAATCAACATGTATTTGATGCCTTGTCGGCAGGCGCTAATGGCTATTTGCTTAAAGCCAATATTTCAGACCGGTTGGTAACAGCTATACAGGAGGTGTTGCAGGGCGGCGCACCAATGAGCCCTTCTATTGCAAGAATGCTCATTGATTCGTATAAAAAAGTAACCAAAACCGATTATAATCTTACCCAAAGAGAGCGCGAAATATTGCAATCACTAGCCGATGGCAATAGCTATAAACTTATAGCAGATATGCATTTCATCAGTATTGATACGGTGAGGACGCATATCAAACACATTTATGATAAGCTCCATGTGCGTTCCCAGACCGAAGCCTTATCTAAAGTATTCAAGGAAAAACTGTTGTAGCATTATAATTATTTCCCGAAATGGAGGGCCGGTGTTTCTGTAGAAATGCCGGCCCTCCATTTTATTTTCCGTTATCAAATTTCACATCATTGGGGTATTGCCGGTGATTTTATTTCATCCAACCTTTACATCCTGAAACGGCCGTTTCCATTATCTATTTCCATTCGGATAAAAACAAAAAGCATGTACATGCAGAACCGGAATAGACAAAAAGTTCCTATTAACCCCCAATTTTAAAACCTGTAAATCATGGCAAAACTATCAACCACAACAATCGAAAAGATTGCATCGACAAAAATCAAAAGCAGGATTCCTGTTAAGTTCAAAAGAGTATTGGACTCAGTAGCACGCACGTCCTGCCGTTATGAATCTGCAAACGGACATGTATCTGTTGCTTTCGAAAACAAACAACCAGATGTAAATGAAATCAAGTCCAAATCTATACCACTCTCTGCTCCTATGTGCCTGACCAAGGAAGAGGTGAAGGGAAAGAAGGTAGAGAATGAATTGGTTATTGCTGATGGATCAAAAGCCCTCTCCATACTGCCAGGCGGTGTTATTGACGGAGAAACACTTCTTCAGAGTGGCCAGTTTAACTATGTTAAGTTTGACAAACGGAAGCCTATATCTGTCAGTACACCTTCCAATCTGTTTATTAAAACCAGCGAGACGATAAACCCATCGGGCAATACCAATATCGAAAGCAGTTTGCGTGCAGGAGTCAATAAAATCAAAAGCCCATCCAATTTGGTTAACAAGAATGCTGTACCTAACGCAGCCTCCAATTTAAATGTACAGACCTCCACACTTATGGAAAAAACAGGTCTGGATATTGGAGCATCCTTTTTCTACATGGGCATCTCTGTAGATGACAGCTTCAGTTTTTCATCGGAGAAATACAGGTACATGTATTTGTACGAGTTTGAACAAACTTGTTTATCCGTAGTGGCCAACAGTGTTTCCAGTCCTGCTGATATCTTTACAGATAACACGTCCATGAACAAAAACTGGTTGTACATTAAAGAAGTAAAATACGGCAGACGTTTATATGTGCTTATTGAAAGCGAATATGACCTGGAAGAGTATGCCAATGAGTTGAATGGCAATCTTAACTGGGGCGTTGTTTCAGCAGCATATAAACAGAAAAATACAGGCTCTTCGTTTTTCTCCAAAACCAATATCCGTATTTTGACCCAAGGAGGTACCAGCCTTGCCATATCCGATCCTGCAGACTTAAAAGCGGCTATCGATAACTATCAGAGTAAGAAATTCAGTGAGCTGGAGATCGTACCACTTTCTTACAAACTTACCTATATGGATGGTAAGCCCGTGTCCATGGTTTCTCATGCTTTCCTGGACAGTAATAATTGCCTGGCCATCAGTAAGGTTAGGGTAAGAATTAAAAGTCTTCGCTGTGTAAAATCGGACGATGGAGGAACCAATGAGCAGATATTTGGAGGCGTAGGTGTTAGATTAATCAATACTGCCGGTAAGATGGTAGCTGTGGATGGCAAGACGATATTGCCAAGCCCCTTACCTTACTCAGGCTATATTCAGTATGCCAAGGAATCGGCTCCCTTAATATTAAAAGAGGGACAGCCAAAGGAATTTAGCGCCAGTCAGCAAGGTAAATACCTGGATCTCAACATCTCAAGCCTGGATATGCAGATTCAATTACTTCCCTTCATGAAAGAAGATGATGATATTACAGACGATACATTTCTTACAGACGATAAAATGAAAAAATCCATCAGGCAGATGTTGATCGATGGCTCCACTATATGCGACTTTGAATTCAGGGACGATCAGTCTAATGTTGTTCTTACTATGGAGATTATGCCTTTATATTAATTTCATAAAGCCTTCTGAAAGGTCAATTATAGTACAAATCCCGGGCAGCATTTGTGTCCGGGATTTTCATGCATCTGATCTTCCTGATACACTGCCTCACTACCTTTTTTATCCGCAATTTTGTTTAAATTGCATTCCCTGCTTTGGATAGATATTTTGCGATTATTTTCTGATATCTGTTACCGGCAGGGCTAACCAATAAGCTTGCATTTTTAAGAAAGCTGATAAACTTATTTATTAACTAACAAAAAATTAAAAGCAATGCAAAAAATCTCATTGAATGCCTATTTAATGTTTGAAGGTAATTGTCGCGAGGCAATGGGCTTTTACCAAAAAGTTTTTGGCGGAGACCTCAACCTGATGACCTATGGTGATATGGACGGAAGCTGCCCTGACGCTACGAAGAATAATGTAATGCATGGCCAGCTTATGGGTGGCGAAGCCGAACTAATGGGCGCTGACGAACCACAGGGAGCAAATCTGGGTACAGGCAAAATTCAGCTTGCGCTTAGTGGATCAGACGAACCAAAACTGCGTAAGATGTTCGAAGCCCTGAGTGAAGGTGGCAAAATCCAGGTTCCGTTGGATAAGCAAATGTGGGGAGACCTCTTCGGTGCTTTTGTCGATAAATACGGCGTTGGCTGGATGGTTAATATTGGTATGGCAAAGCCTGAATAATCAAATAATAATATAAATGAAAAAGGGCTGCAATTGCAGCCCTTTTTGTATAAGAATTTTAGCACATTACTGCATTCTCGGTTTGATCACCAGGAAATAAATAGAACCCAGGACAATAAGGAAAATTACTGCGCACAACATCGTAATAGTGTTCTTGTAACCCTTATTGATTACCCGCATTTTGTGCAGTTCACTGGCATTATTGATTACATTCTCAATACGGGAAAATGCGCTTTCTCCTTTTACTACATAATCGTAAGCGCCATATTTCATGGTATCTACAGCCACATCAATTTTGTCCTGACCAGAAAGAACAATTACCTGAACTGCAGGATATTCATCTTTCATGGTTTTAAGAATTTCCACACCATTTTTGGCATCCTTAACATGGGAACTTAAGTGGTAATCCAATACTACTATCTCCGGGTTAAGGTGCATATTTTGTAATGCTTCTTCACCATTATCAAAGACTTTTATCTCATACAGGAAGCGTTCGTTGAGAAAATCCTTCAACATTTCGTTTTGGATCGGTTCGTCATCAACCAGAAACAGATAACGTTTGGTAGCATTTGCCATAGAATAGATACTTTTTTTGTTTGATGAGCGAAAGATAATAATTGTTTTTGATTTGTCAAAGCAAGGTTATGCCATTACTTGCCGCAGTTCGTCAAAAGCCTTATTGGCAAGGTGTTCTAATTGTGTTATCAATTGAGGCAGGTTTTCACGATGTGCCGTTTGCCCGGCCGATTGTTCAATCAGGAAAATATTACTTACTTCTTCTTTTACGCCCATATAAGACAACTGTGGTTTCATAGAATGTGCAGCAACTTTAAGGCTTTCATAGTCCTGCTCTTGAAATGCTGTCTTGATTTTTTCCAGTAGTTTGGGGCCATTATCCAGGAACATGCCAATATATTTCTTTTGTTTGTCAGGATTGCCACCGGTAAACTGTTTCAGGAAATTCATGTCCGTTACCTGGTCGGGAAGGGCATTTAGGTTTCCCACACCTTTGCTTTCATTGACAGGTAAGGTATACGGTCTGTCTTGTTTTTTATCTCCCAGTACCATATCCATTTTCAACAGCAGGTCGTCTACCTGGAAAGGTTTGCTGATATAGGCATTCATGCCTGCATTCAGGTAACGTTGTACATCTTCCTGAAGCACATTGGCCGTCATAGCAATGATCCTGGTATTCTTTTTATCTCCCGAAAGATTTCTGATCGTGCGTGTGGCATCCAGTCCATTCATTACCGGCATCTGGATATCCATCAGGATGAGGTCGTAATTGCTTTTACGTACCATATCTACAGCTATTTCCCCATTCTCCGCTACTGCAATTTTTATATCAGGAAGCAGCTCTCTAAGCGTGTCTTCGGCTACCAGCCTGTTAAATTCATTGTCTTCAGCCAGTAATATGTTGAGGTTTCGCAGTCTTTCATAAACATCGTCAGTGATTTGGTCCGGCTTGGTTATAGCGGATTGTTCACTGGCAATGATCAGTGGTATTTCTACTGTAAATACTGTTCCTTCGCCGGGTTTGCTTTCCACATAAATGTCCCCTTCCATCAGGTCCACCAATTGTTTGGAAATGGTGAGACCAAGGCCTGTTCCGCCAAACCTCCTGGCTGTGTCTGTACCGGCCTGGGTAAAGCTTTCAAATATTTTTCCAACATAATCCTGGGAAATACCAATGCCGGTATCAATGACCTTAAACTTCAGTGTAACCAGTTGGTCTGTAATGCTCTTAATGTTGCAATGCAATGCTATAAAGCCTTTGTCGGTAAATTTAATAGCATTACCGATAAGATTGATCAGGATCTGGTTGAGGCGTGTAGGGTCTCCGATAAGCCTGTCGGGAATTTCAGTATCTGTTTCAATTCTAAGATCGAGGCCTTTCTGTTCTGCTTTAAGTGCCATGATCTCCTGGATACTTTGTATCAGATCACGGAGGGAAAAATCTATCTTTTCAATGATAATTTTACCGGCTTCTATTTTGGAAAGATCAAGAATATCATTGATGATTACCAGTAGATTATCGGCAGATTGACGAATGACATTAAGGTATTTTAACTGGTCAGGTTTGGGTTCTTTTTCTAACAAAAGCCGGGCAATACCTACAATAGCATTCATGGGTGTACGGATCTCATGGCTCATATTGGCCATGAATTGCTGCTTTAATTCGGCAGTACGTTCCGCTACTTCTTTTTCCTTTTTTGCTACTTCTATCTGGTTTTTGATCTGTAGATTTCTAAGCTTGTTCAGCGTAGCCTGCTGAAATATTTCTTCCTTTAGTTTCTCAAATGCTTTAAGATGATAGTAAGCCTGTGGTATGTTTCCCATCCGGTCATACAGGTCCGAAAGGAATTCATGAATGCTCATCAGATCATGTCTGCGTAAAGAATCTTTAGCCAGATCATAGGCATGTTCCAGGTACCCCAGCGCCTTATTCAATTCTCCCTGATGCACATATAACCTGCCTATATAAAACTCCGCTACAATTTCCGCTTCCGGATTATTCAGCTCCTTAGCCTGTACCAGAGCACGTTCCAGGTATTTCTTTGCATGATTAAAATCGTTGAGGCGATAATACACTTTACCTACACCACTATCTGCAAGCGATCTGCCTTGTGTTTCTTCTTCTGTAAGCTCCTGGTTTTTCTTAAAATAGGAGAGCGCTTCATCAAAAAATCCTTTCTTAAAATAAATGTCACCAAGCGTATTGTAAATGCTTACCAGCCTGCTGTTATCATTATATTTTTCAAAAATGGGCTGGCATTTTAAAGCGTATTCCAGCGCAGTATCATAATCGCCAAGATCGTAATACAGGTTGGAAATATTGGTAAGATTAATGGTAAGATTTAACTCATTACCCAACATTTCATTGATCTCCAGAGCCGATTCAAAATCGCGCAATGCACTATCCAGGTCACCGAGATTACGGTATATGCGGCCAAAGTTGTTCAGCACTTTGGCTTCCAGGGTTTTGTCCTTTATTTCCTGTGTGATGATGAATGCTTCAGTAAGTTCATCGAGGCCGTCTTCATACTCACCCATCAGCCAATAACAGGCGCCTTTATGATTCAGTCCATTACCTACGCCCGCAAGATAGCCTATGGCTTCAGATCTCTCTATGATCTCTTCAGCCATGACCATCGCTTTTTCTGTATCGTCATTCCGTATTTCCAGCGTCATGTCAATCAGAATATCTATCTTCTCTTTTTCGTTAGAAGCTTGTTCGTATTTCTCTTTCAATTGTTGGTAGCGGTGTGTTTCCATCAGAGTCTGGTATTGCAAAAACGGCTTGAAGATAAGTGAAAATCCTGCAGGCGGAAAGCTTGCAGGATAGTGTTTGGTTATTAAGTTTAATCAGGGTCTTTATTCATTAAAAACCAGGATTGATTATTTGTAATTTTTACTATAAAAACTTTTGTAAGCTGCATAATCCTTCTTCACAAACAGTTTCGGGAAGTTGGCAGACGAAACCAGGAACATATCATATTCCCCGGCCTTAAATTCCCGGAACAGAATGTTTACACCTCTTAGCTCATTCATGTATTTTTTTGCCGCTGCTGCCGAAGGAAATTCTTTGCATATAATCAGGCTTTTGCCGGCATCAAATGTAGACATACTTACGGTTACACTTTGGTTGTCCTGGCTCATCAGGTTAAAATCAGATATCCCGGATCTTAGCCCAGCAAATTTAGCATCCTGCAGAGCCGAAATAACCACATAATGCGGACTAGCCGGTTTGTATTCGTATTGCAGGTTGCCGGAAAGCGTTGAAGTATCAATTGTGTTGTTTGCGCTTAGTGCAGGTTGCAGATTATTCATGTTCTCACCAGGCTGTGGATTTTTTTTCATGTATTCCAACACGGCATTGGCCCAGCCTACAAGCGTATCATTAGGATTTGCGGAAACAAATTCCCGCAACATAGTGTCAGCCTCTGGATAATTACCTGTACCGGCTATGGCTATGGCTTTCATCAGGTTGAATTTCTTTCTGAAATCTCCCTGGTTCTTATATTGTTCATCAGCCTCTTTTACACGGTTCAGCACATTGGTATATTGCCTTTGAATGAGCTGTCCATATGTTTCATCATAGAAGTTAGAAAGGGTTTCTTTGGGTGTATTGGACACATTGGCAAAAGGATCAACATCGGCTGTTTGTCCGCTTGCGCCCTTTAATAATTTTGCCCATTCAGAGTCAGGGAATTTGCTTTGCAGTTGTGCATTGTATTGCGCAGCAGAAGCCGGCTGGTTTTGGCGCATGTTAATCAGGTAGCGGGTATATAATTCTTCCGCCTGATGTTTATGGTCAGGATACCTGCGGTCAAGTGTGTCAAAGGTTGTTGTTGCTTTCCCATAATCTTCCAGGAATGTATAATAAGCTTTACTCAGACTGAACAAACCCTCGCGTACCCGCTCATTGGCTTGTTGCAATTGTTCGGGAGTATGGGGTATTGCAGCATAAAGGGAATCCTCATTAGGCAGATTGCTGCCTTCCTGGCTACCATCATCTTCAGTACCGCCGGATGATGCAAAATCATTGGAACTACTCGAACTCCTGCGCCAGTTATCTTTCAGCGTACGGTTGCCCCATCTCTGCTTAAAATCATTTTGCCCCTGTTTCATCAGGTTAGGATTGGCAAAGTACCAGGTTTGGGTTCCCTGGTTATTATTGAAATTAGTTGCAGTATTGGCTATAGGGCCATTTTGTGCCATGAAAGCGCTATCTCTCATTTTGCGCTCCAGATCTCTGACATAATCCCGGATAATATTGCGCTGATCTTTTTCGCTCATGGCGGCCAGGCGCAGCAAGCTATCCTGTTCTTTTACTTCATTGCCGGGAATAGCAACTTTGTCCAGTGCAAGTGCCCGTTGGCGGGCAAGGCTATATACAGGGTCCTGCGCTGCGGTCAGGAACATTGCGGCACTGTCGTAAGATTTTTTTGCATTGGAATAATCACTTCTGGAGTAATATTCATCACCTAATGCGGCGAAAGAAAGCCCTTTTTGTTTTCTATTACTCTGGCTAAGCGAAACACTCTTTTTGAAGCTTTCCAGTGCTTTATCATTTTGCTTGTTTTTCAAAGCTGCTTTACCCATTGCAAAGTAGATCTGATCGTAATAAGGCCTGAATTTATCATCTCCCGCCATCTTGTCCAGCATCTGCGAAGCATTCATGGTATTGCTACCGTAGTTGATACTGTTGGAAGCAATGTTTTTACGGGCGTAAAATTCCATTTCCAGGTTAGGATTCAATTCCAGCACCTGTTTGAAGTATTGATCAGATTCTGCATAATGAAGCTGTTGCTGAAGCAATTGGCCACTCAGAAAGCTGGAACGTAACCGCAACCATTTGGGTATTTCTTTATCTGACGAAACCACAATTAAAGAGGTTGCTGCTTTATTATAATCGCCCCGGTTGAGGTCTATAAAAGCTTGTTCCAATGCCAGTTTACCTTTTAACCTGTCTGGAAACAGCGCGTCATTCCGCATCATATCCAGCAGGGTCTGTGCATGTCCTTCCTTCTTGCTTTGCGCAAGCGTGCGGGAAAGCCAGAGCATGGCATCGTTCTTAGCCGATTTATGTTCCAAAGCCCCGGCCAGACCGGTTTTTTCAGGTTCGCTGTACGTAGTAGGCTTATTTTTATCTGCTTTATCAGTACCGTTTTTCTTTGCCTGATCTTTTTTGTCAATCTCTGCCTGCGAAACAATTTGTTTGAAAGCTGCGCCTGCATTCTGATAATCAGCTTTGTAATAATAGGCCTGGCCTACCAGCAGGTACAAATCATCCTGCCATTTGGCTCTGGGGTCATGTATTTGTATACCCACAGAAGCTTTCCTGATTATGGTGTCCATATCGGAAAGCAATTTGGTACTGTCCCGGTCGGGATCAAAAGGAAATAATGCAATGAGGCTGTCGTAATTATCTGTGTTCGACCGGACCATATTGTCTATGGCCTCCTCCATTTTCCTGTTGGCATTAAAGTAATAATTGTAGCGCGTAAAAGTATTCTGGACCACCTTTCGGGGCAATGTCCATTTCTTTTTCCGCATATCTTCATTGGTATACTTATCCTGCTTCTTTTTGATCTTTATTTCGAAGGCCAGTTTCTTCTTATCTAATTTTTCCTTTTCCTTTTCTTCTGCTTTTTGTTTGCGTAATGCGGCTCGGGCTTCCCGCACTTTAGAGAGGCTATCGGCCCTGGCAGCCCTAAAGGCTTTCAGGCTATCCAGTTGTTGCATACGTATAGCTTTCGAAGCCTCCATTGCAGTTTTGACGCTATCATTATATGCTTTTCTTGTCGCTATAAGGCTGTCTGTTGTAGCCTTTTGTATTGCTTTTAAGCTGTCAGAGGTATGTTTTCGTGCCTTTGCCAGGCTGTCTTTACGCATTTCTCGGGCATTGGCAACGCTGTCTTTATATCCTTTACTTTCTTTGTACGCTCTCATGGCAGCCAGGCTGTCACTTACTCTTTTGCGTTCCAGTTTGACCGCGGCCAGCTGGCGTTGTTGTTCTGCGCGTAAATTATCGTTGTAAGCTTTAATACTGTCGCTGTAATGGCGTCTGTAATTCATGATACTATCTGCAACCCGTTTGCGTTCGGTTGAGATGGAGTCATTTTTTCTTTGTTGTGAAGCCTTTTGTTCATTAACCCTTCTTTGTCGTGCTATTTCCACACTGTCCAGGTAATGTTTGCTTTGCTTATAAGTGCGGATAAAATTAATGCTGTCCGTACGTTGTTTGGTTGCGGCCTTAATACTGTCCGTCTGTCGTTTTTGAGCAGCTTTGATACTATCGGTATTCTGTGCATGAACTGTAGCCGTACTTACCAATAATATTATTAATGCAAATAACCCTGATAAAAAATTAATAACCCTTTCCAAATTTTTTTTACTTTTCTTTAAGCACGATATTACAATGAATAACTGATTTTTGAATGAAATATTATATGCGAAGGTAAAAAAGAAGCATATATGAAAAATTGGCTGTTGAGGCTTATTTAAAGGGTTCCTAAAAAAAATAAAAAAAAATATCAGCAAACTGTTGCAAGTCCGAAAAATTTTTATGTATTTTGGAAGCGATTTCGTAAAAATAGAATTTAACTATGAACAAAAAATTATTATTTGTGTCTGCCATCGTAGCGGGCATGTTCCTGGGAAACAATACCACTGCACAGGCACAAGAGAGCGATGAAATGGTTCCCGTTTATCGCTGGTTCAGCCAGGTTGATAGAAATTACGTGACAGTAGCTGAAGGTGAATACCAGGAAGGCCAACTGCTCAATTGGAAATATAACAACAAAACGTTGATGTTTTACGGCTTTCGTGAGCCAGGACCAAACCGTATTGCAGTATACCGTTGGTTCAATCCTACAACAAAAGATATTGCCAGTATAGCTGAAGATGAGTATAGCGATGATGCTATGCTGAAAATGGGCTACAAAGAAAAACATATCCAGTTTTATGCACCGATCCGTCGTGGCGAAAACCGTGTAGCAGTATATCGTTGGTTTGTACCTAAAACCAGAGATTGGGTTACTGTACCGGAAGAAGGCGATACTGATGCATACTACAAAAAAGGATACCGTCGTAAATCATTCCAATACTATGGTATTAAACGTAGTGTAGATGAATCTCTTTACGAACAATCACTTTAATTTTCTGTAAAGGAATTTAATAAAATAAGAAAGGAGGATATTTATCCTCCTTTCTTATTTTTATGTAACAGAAAAACGAACGGCTATGGCGGACGATGTAACGATATTTCAGAAAAAACCGGTGTACCCTATATCGGAACCATTACAGAAATACCTGAAACACTACCAGCGGGAAGCCAGGCTACCGGTTACTTATCACGATCTCCGCAATTTCAGGGAAGGCGTTCCGCTTATGGATAAAAACGGGAAAGATACCCTTTGGGAAAGCCCTATTTATCCTCCCAACGAAATTGAACACTTACACAATGGTTTGAAGAAGGTATATGCCATGCTGAAAGCATCCGGCAATTTGCGTATAGTAGAGCATAAATATATTGATCGCATTGACTATTGTACCTTCGGAAACACACACCCATTCCGCATCCGTATTGTAAATCGGTTGAATGATGTGTACGATTACTTTTACATTAAAGTAGCCGATGCATCAAGGGTTTACGGCATGGAAGTAGAGCACTTGTTATCGCCCAATCAGCTCAATTATCTTGTTGACCACAATACTTTAGTAGAAGAGCATATTCCCGGCATTCCCGGCGATGTGTTTACTAAGCAATACCTGGATAATAAAGATTATAACCCCAAAAGAATAGCCAAGGAATTTGTGAAGTTTAATGAACGGTGCTTTATTACTTTGCTGGGCGACATGCGGGCCTATAACTTTGTAATGCAGATCACGCCCGACTTTGACGACTTTCAATTCAGAATACGCTGTATCGATTTTGATCAGCAATTTTATGAAGGCAATAAAAAAGTCTATCTCCCTCAATTCTTTAAAGAGAATTTCCCCTTTGTACAGTTAGGCCTCAATTACCTGACGGAAAAAACATTTATTCAATACCAGCAGGAAGAATCATCTTCCATAGTACATCGCCTGCGCAGTGAGCGGCATCGTATTGCCCATTTGCGGGATGCATTACGGCGGGATCATGTTTCACCACCGGAGAAAATAAAAGAACTCCGCGAAGGCCTTGCCGAACATCATCACGATCCTCATTATCTTGAATGCAGGAACATGGCCGATATCCTGGAACTGAACCTGAAAAAAGTGATCAGGCAGGTGAAGTTGTAACACATTTTATGTAGGGACGCATTGCATGTTATCTGTGCTTCAAGCTTTTCTAAAGGTTTAAAACTTTAGAAAAGCTAAAAATGATGCCATGCTTTATAAAAGGCCAGATAGTTTCCCCCCAATTTTAAAAATATCAGCAAACAGCCTTTCCGTCCTTGCAAAAGGGCTATTGGAGTAATATTTTAATAATGTAATTCACTCAAGATTACTTTCGTAATGTAATAATAGCTAAGAGGGGGCCTCCTGAAGGAATTATTACATGCATCTTATTTTAAGGTGGGGCTATTTATTTCATAAAATATTACTAAATTTATAAAACAAAATGAAAAGGAATAAAATTATTGCCGTTACGGCCGGAGCATTTATTTGTATGGCTGCAATCATTACATCTTGTAGCAAAGACAAGACTGTAACCCAAAGCAATCCGTCAGAACCAGGGAAAACTCAACAGACAACAATGGCCAGTACCGTTGATCTTCAAAATTATCCAACCCGCTTTGTGAAAAATGCAGATGGTACGCAATCCATCTTTTTTGCCGAGCCGGAAGATATTGTGGTATATGTGGAAAGGGCACAAAAATTAGGTTACAATGCGCTAACCTTAGCTAAAGGTGTTTATGAAATTAAAGTAGATAAACGAGGGCATTCTACGTTAGATTTAAATATTTTAACGGCAGATGGTGTAGGCTCCGAAACTGCTGTGCCTATGGGCATAAGAATAGCCAAGAGGCATAAGATGAAATGTGGTACAACTTATTTAGGGGCTGATGATGAATGCAAGTGCGGTATAGGTTTTAATTGTGGCTTTGTTAGCCATGAATCGGCTACAGATCAGAGCGCCTTAATGAGCACGGGTAATAATGGAAACATTCACCTCGATTTTCAGCAAAATAACATGAATTGGGTAGCCATTGAAAATTAATTGGTAACATTAAGCAA
Organism: Taibaiella sp.; assembly: GCA_041660405.1. Classification (GTDB taxonomy): domain Bacteria; phylum Bacteroidota; class Bacteroidia; order Chitinophagales; family Chitinophagaceae; genus Taibaiella. Next base: position 30,699 of record JBAZWL010000004.1, read on the forward strand.
GGGTATATATTTTGTACCCTTGCTTTTAAAATTATTAAATTTAAAAAAATGAAACATCTGATTATAAGTTTTTCACTGCTGGGGATATCAATTAACACCTTTGCACAGCAAAAGCCAAACCTTTATGAAACGGTAAAGATAACTTTGGATACTCTGCCTAAAAAACCTACCCTGGTATATACCTATACTACCTGGTGTGGCGGCGCAAAAGAAAGTTTGCCTAAGTTATTACCTATTATAAAACAATACCGGGAAAAGATTAATCTCATTGTTATAGCAGACACTACCCGAAATATTTATCTTAATAATTTTGAAGGTGTTAAGCCAGATGCCTATATCTTGCTCAACTCCTTTTATCCAAAACGTTTTCTGCCCAGAAAAGAATCCAGAGATGCAGGAACGGCTTTTAGTAATCTATATGGTGTAAAACAAAAGCTTATGGGCAACGGACGTTATATGCTTGATTGTAATCAAAAACTCATGAAACTTATTGAAGCAGATAATTCAGAAGATAGGCTTCAAAAAACGCTTGATGCATTGGAAGGTAGTTGTGAATAACATATCAATCCTAAGGTATTTCCCCGAAGAATTATTGCAATGTGCGCAACAAAGTGTTTTTTATAAATGGCCAGGTCTTTTTCTGCTCATCTTTGGAAAAGGCTTGATTCATATCGGCAAACAGCCTTTTCATCCCTGCAAACTACCCATTTGAGTAAATTTTAATGAGTTGGGTATTTGTGGCATCAAATTTGTAGTATTTCTAATGAATCTTAAAAAAAGAATATTATGAAAAAGAAAGTTGAGTTGAAGAAATTGAAATTGAATAAGGAGAGAATTATGATCCTTCGACATCAAGATTTAAACAAGATTTTAGGTGGAAATGATTATTTGAAACCAGGGGATAACGGTGACGCGTCAAATTTTGTTGTTCGATGCGGTGGCGTGAGAACGAATCAGTAAACATGAAAGCTAGCCCTATCACCATTTTGTATAAAATCAATATTTCACTTTGGAAAGGTTATTCAAGAAAATCAGCCAAACTCTATTTTTATTTCTAGCTTTTGGATTAACCAGAAGCTCTGCGCAAGATAATGACGTTGAATTTGTTGTAAAAACAATTAAAGAAAGTTATGCAGGATATCATGATAAAGTGACGAACAAGGAATTTGATTCTTTTGTCAAGCGGCAAATTAATGATAGAGATACATTTAAATTGCTGTCAGCTATAGCAAACTATTTCGAAGATCAGCATTTAAAAATTTTTCGCTACAATACAAGAAAGTATGATACAATCTTAGGGCAAAAGAATATTAAGATGATCAGTGCATATTTCTCAAACAGAAATATTAAAGATAAAAGAGAAGGCTATTGGGTAAATGATTATAACAATTGTGTGATAGCTTTGAAAAAGGTAAAAAATAATCCTGTAGCATATAAGGCATACATTGTTGAATCTCGTAAAGACGCAATTCCTATCGGAACAATTTATGCGGATTTCATATGTTTAAAAGGTGATAAATTCTTAACTGATTTCATGACACCTAAAGGTGGTTTTAGCTACTACCTAATTTCAGAATTTAAAAATGATACCACTTTTACTTCGGCTCCCTCCAGCAAGTGGCGAAAATTAATTAATTATAAAGGGAGCGCTATGCAGTCCCTTCCCGAATACAATTATTCAGTAACAGCCACCCTGCTAGACAAAGATAATTATTTGATTACGATTCCAGGTAGTACTGAACAAAACACAAAGATTCTGGATAGTATTGTAAAAGATCAATATCAAATCATAAGTTCTACTAAGAATTTAATAATTGATATAAGAAATAATTTAGGTGGTACAGTTCGAACTTACGCACCATTATTTCCCTTTATTTATACCAACCCAATTCAGAAAATTAGCGGTTACCTATATTATTCTAAAGCTATGATGAATGCCGAACAGTTAGAATTAAATGAGTACAGGGGAATGGAAAGTATTGATACAGCTTTAATAAAACAAAAGGAGAATTCAATAGCAAGAATATCGGGTAATATAGGTAGGGTTTTATATGACGGGGGGACAATTGTTAAATTAGATTCTACAAAGAAATATCCACAAAATGTTGCAGTCATTGCTAACTATGCATGTTATAGTGCATCAGAAATGATGATTCTAGATTTTAAGCAAAGTAAAAAAGTGACATTATTTGGTGAACGAACGTTTGGAGCAGTAGATTATTTAGATGATTTCTCAATTGACCTTCCATCTAAAAAATATGTACTTGATATTGCGAGCTTTAAAAGAGCTATTCCAAAGGGCGGAACTAGACTTGATGGCATTGGTATAATTCCTGATGTTCCAATTCCAGATGGCGATAGTGATTGGGTGGAATTCGTTCGCAACTATTATAAAAAGAAGTAACCTTTATGGGAGGCATCAAGATATTGCTATGATAAAGAAATATAAATGGCATATAGTTTTTTGGGGTTGCTACTTTTGGTATGGTTATATAACAGATAAGATTATTGAGCCAGAAACCCATATTTTATCTTCCATTCTTTACTTTTTCACCCATACAATATTTCTCTTTTATTCCTTCCTATTTTTGATATGGTATATAATTAATTTAAGGCCGGCTATCTTTAAAGCAATAGGTCTTTGTTTTATTAGCTTATTCACTTTCGTCCTCCTTCGTTATACTGTTCGATTTTATATCATCCCGATGTTGAAAATCCCCGAGCCAGCTTCGCTTGATATCAAAGTACACTTTACACACACTATTCTATGGATTACTAATCTCTTTATTTATGCCGCTGCCTATTTCTATTTCCAATCTTCTATTCAAAAACAAAAAGACTTACTAAAAAGCCAGGAAGAAAAACTAACCAAGGAAAAAGAAAAAATCGAACTGGAAAAAGAAAACATCCAACTCGAAAACACAGCGCTCCGCGCACAAATCAATCCACATTTTCTATACAATACACTCGACTTTCTTTATGCTAAAGCATTACCGGTATCGGATGAATTATCGGATGGTGTGATGAAGTTGTCAGACATTATGCGGTATTCCCTAAAACCCCAGGATGCAGAAGGGTTGGTCTATCTGGCCGATGAAGCGGAGCATATCCAAAACATTATTGAGATGAACCAGCTTCGGTTTGATAATAAATTGAATGTGGATTTTACAACCGGGAATATACCGGATAGGGTCAAAATTATGCCCTTACTGTTGATCACCATGGTTGAGAATGTGTTTAAACACGGTACTACAAACAGCCTGGAGTTTCCGGCAAGAATAGTACTAGAGGTAGATGAACGGGAAAGGCTGTATTTCAGTACACACAATAAAAAGAGGACAGGCCCCAAAGAACATTCAACCGGGATAGGGTTGAACAATACATTGAAGCGACTCAAAAATACTTACGGCGAGCGCTGCAATGTTTCTGTTGCCGACAAGCCTGCTGAGTTTAAGGTTGAGATCAATATTCAATTGCTCCGAAATGAAAATAATTATTTAGCATGATCAATTGCTTAATTGTAGATGATGAACAACATTCTATTGATGTGCTGGCACATCATGTGAGCCGTACTGATTTTTTGCACCTGGTGGGCACTACCACCGATACCAGGCAGGCTTTGAGCATGATCAACAATCATAAAATTGATTTGCTTTTCCAGGATATTCATATGCCTGAACTTTCGGGTATAGACATCGTTAAAATCCTTCAGGGGAAATGCGAAGTTATATTGACTACAGCCTATTCCAATTATGCGGTTGAAGGTTTCGAGCTCGGCGTTGCTGATTACCTGTTAAAGCCTGTTTCTTATCCCCGCTTTATGAAAGCTGTTCAAAAGGTAGTGGATAGAACTAAATCTTCTCCTGAATCAGATAAAGCAGATGAAGCAAGCAATGATTTTATCTATGTAAAAACAGGCATCAGGAACAATGTGATTAAGGTGGTATTAAGCACCGTAGAGTATATAGAAAGTGTGAAGAATTATGTGGCAATATATCATGGAGGGCAAAAAACATTGGTATACACTAGCCTAAGAGAAGTGGAAACCAGCTTACCCGTTCATCTTTTTATAAGAGTACATCGTTCATTCATTATACCACTATCAAAGATCGCCCGGATAGAAGGTAGCCTCATTATCCTACAGGAAGATAAGGTAACGGTGCCTTTAAGTGATAGCTATAAAGCTGCCTTTTGGCAAATAGTAAATAATAAAACGATTGGATAGGGATTTGAGAGGCTTCAAAGTAAAAAGGTTTCACCACATTTAAAAGTTTACATATTGGAGTATTGCACTAAAATATACAATGATCTTGTCTGCTTCCTGCACAATGATCATCGAAATAATGATTCTTTGAGCTTATTCAAAGACAAATGGGGAGTACTGTTATACTTATTTTATTATGAACAATTTTGTGATGAATCGCAGGATAATTCTGCAAAATATTTGCAAGAACTCTACAATAATATAGATGCCAACTTCAATAATAATTATACATTTTGTACAGGATTATCTGGCCCATTCTGGCTATTGAATCATTTGAATAAACATGGTTTTCTGGAGTTGGATATGGAGTTTATTACTCATGATTTTATATTAGGAGCAATAGCACAAAGCAATTATTTTATCTCTGATGAAAATTTTGATTTTCTTCACGGCAGTGCAGGTATATGCAATTTACTGGTTGAGTTTGTTGAGCGTGAAGATGTGAAAGTCCATTTGTCTTTTTTTGTACAAAGTCTATTTACGCTGACAGTACAAACTGATAAAGGGTACAGCTTTCCATTTTTTTATTATCACACGGATCCTGCTTCCAAGCTTGGGATTGATGCCTTTAGCCTGGCACATGGCACTTGTGCCTTGCAGATCATTCTAATGAAAATTCATCGTGCCGGAATTGAACAAAGCAAATGTGAAGAATTGATTTTTCAAAGCATGGCCTTTATCTTAAATCATGAAAATTCGGAACACATATCCGGAGGCTCTTTATTCCCTGCGTATCTGGATGGAAAATCTTTCTCCAGCAGGGTTTCCTGGTGTTATGGCGATATAAATATTGCAATATCCTTGTGGCAATGTGGCAAGTATTTCAATAATGAATTTTGGAAAAATAAGGCTGTTGAAATCCTGAAATATAATACGCAAAGAATCAGTAATGAAGCATCAGGAGTAGTTGATGCCTGTCTTTGCCATGGCACAGCGGGAAATGCAACAATGTACATGCGTATGTGGGAAGAAACTGGCGAACCATTGCTCTTTGAATGTGCACAGAAATGGTATAAGGCAATTGAAAGTATGTTGCAGTTTGCAGAAGATAAAACTGTTCATGGAATTAGAACGTGGCAAGGTAAAGATAATGAATGGCAGTATCTATGGGACTTGCTGGATGGTAGTGCAGGTGTGGGATTGGCTCTTGTTAGCCAGGTACAAGGAAAACCTTTAGCCTGGGATGAACTTATGTTATTGTCTTAAAGATATTGAATGCTGAAAACATTTTCATACCTGTTATTCCGAAGCCCTTTACAGCCTTTCAATGGAGCTAGCAAGTACTCTTCAAATACTAAAGCCATCTTCCAGGAAGGTCTTTACTTATCCTCTCCTGAATTTTGGCAGGAGTTTCAGAAAAGAGAACAATTGAATGGTAAAGAAAAGGAGAAACTTGAATTGAGCTTCGCGAAATATTGGTTACGCAGCTCTGTAAGATGTACACCTTACGGCACTTTTGCCGGTTCTGCAATGGCAACTATTTCGGATCAGGATTCTGCTTTGATACTTGGATCAAATGATAGCCATAGACGTAGCCTTAGGCTCGATATGAATTATATGGCAGAGATCGTCAACGCGTTGGTACAGATGCCGGTTATCAGGGAGCAGATGCTTTTCTTTACTAATAATAGTTTGTATCCCACCGCTAATGCTTATCGGTATGCAGAATATTATATCCACAATAATACCCGTAATTATCAATTGACCTCTGTAGATTGGTCGCTGTACTTGCAGGAGATTTTAAGTAATGCAAAATGCGGAGCGACTATTAAAGAACTTGTTGTTACACTCATGCGTGAAGAGAGTGTACCGGAAGAAGAAGCCTTATCATACATCACAGAGCTTTGGTTATCGCAGCTTTTGATTCCGTCATTGGAGCCTGCAGTAACAGGAGCAGAGCCATTAGGTCAGGTGATCGGTCAGTTGGAACAGTTGCAGGGCGCTGATGAGATATTGAATAAACTAAAAGAGATTCAACAATTATTGAACCATCCACAAGAAGGTGTGGATTACTATAAAAGGATTGAAGCAAAATTAAAAGAGTTGGAATTGGGTATAGAAGTGCCTAAAAATACAGTTCAAGCTGACCTGTTTTTAAATACCATAAACGCTCATGTAAATAAGGATTTGGTTGCTACGATCATAAACCAGGTAGAAGATTTGAAAGCACTGGCCCGCCAAAACAGTAATCCGGAATTAGAAGATTTTAAGACCAGGTTTTATGCCAGGTACGAAGAAAAGATGATGCCTTTAGCTATTGTATTAGATGCAGATCTTGGCATAGGATACGCTGGCGTTAGCGATCAAAGTGCCGGTGCCGGTGAATGGGTAGATGGCCTTGCTGTGATGGGCGGAACAGGTGCAAATGCCGGAAGTAATATGGATTATTTACAGCAATTCAGTTTGTCAAAATACAAGGACTGGCTTGCAAGCAGCAAAGCGTTTATTGAGATTAGTGAAGAAGAAATTAAAACATTCAGAGAACAAACAAAGAGCTTCAAGTTCCCGGTAAGTATGTATGTCATGGGAAATCTCATGAAACAGGATGGGCAATTAAGTAAAGAACATTTTCAGTTTGATCTAACCGGATTGGGGGGGCCGTCTGCTGCTAATCTTTTAGGTAGGTTTACTCATGGCGATGAACAGCTTTGTCAACTTACGAAGGAAATTCTCGAGCAGGAGGAGTTAGAAAAACCGGACGCAATTTATGCTGAAATAGCCCACCTTCCACAGGCACGGATCGGTAACATACTACTAAGACCTGTTTTGCGTAAATATGAAATTCCTTACGTGGGGCTTTCGGGTATCAGAAAGGAAAAACAAATTAATATTGACGATCTGTATGTTTCGGTTCAAAATAATGAAATAAGATTGTTTAGCAAACGGTTAAACAAACGGATAATTCCCAGGTTAACTACCGCCCATAATTTTGGATATAATAGCCTGCCTATATACAAGTTTTTATGCGACCTGCAAGGTCAAAGCATTGCCTATCCCAATGTCTGGAATTGGGGTCATTTATCTACGTTAAAACATCTTCCGAGGGTCGTGTATAAAAAACTGATTCTGCAAAAAGCAATATGGAAAATCGAGGAAAAAGAAATAGCAGATTTACCAGAAGATAAAGAGCAGTATTCTGATTATTTCCAAGTTTTTCGCAGCCAATTAAAAATACCACAAAGGGTAGTGTATAAAGAAGGAGACAATGAGCTTTTGATTGATTTTATCCAGGAAAAAGGCATTCAGCTTTTCCTGCATTATCTTAAACGATATAAGAATATAACGTTGGAAGAGTTTCTTTTTACTGAAGATAACTGTGTGGTGTACGACGAACAGGGAAACCCTTTTACCAACGAAATGATTATTCCGGTTTATGAAGAAGCAAAAGTAACGGAACCAGTATTTGTAAAAGAAAATTATCTCTTTGATAAACTTGATGGACAACCTCAACGCTCTTTCTCTCCTTACAGTGAATGGTTATACTTTAAAGTTTATTGTGGAGCCAGATCTGCAGAAAAAATATTAACAACTGTTGTTTTGCCTTTTATTGAGGAAGGACTGGAACAAGAATTATTCGAGCAGTTTTTCTATATCCGTTATAAAGATGAAAGTGGCGGGCATTTCAGAATCCGTTTTTATAATAGTGCTTTGGAAAAGCAACTTCACTTATATCAAAGGTTCATGAAGGTCCTGCAATTCCTGGTTGATAATGGCACGATAGAAAAAGTAATGCTTGATACTTATAACCGGGAACTGGAGCGCTATACACCTGCACTTATCCGTCATGCAGAAACTTTATTTTATCATGATAGCCTGGCAGTACTCCGCTTTACAAATTTATTGGATGGTATAGATGGGGAACAATATAGAATGCTTTTTGCATTGAGAGGAATAGATTTACTACTCTCTGATTTTGAATTTTCATTGGAACAAAAAGGAACATTGGCGAAAAAGTTGCAGCGAAATTTTTTCAACGAATTCGGTGGGCAGCCTGTTTTGCAAAAACAATTGAATGAACGTTATCGTAAACACCAACAGTTTTTTGTCAGTCATCTTAATCCGGAAAAGGACACGGAACATGAGATTGAGGAAGCGGCAGCTATTTTTAATATTCGTTCAGAAATGAATAAACCTGTTGTTGAAGAAATACAAAATCACTTGAATAAAACAGAGCAAACTAATAAAATTTCAGACTTGCTAAGCAGCTATATCCACATGTTCATGAATAGAATGTACGTAGCACAACAACGAAAGTACGAATTGGTAGTATATCACTTTTTAGAGCGGTATTATACTTCACGAATAGCTATTGCTAAAAAACAAAAAAATGCCATTCCTCATTATAAATAAACCTGCTAAAAATTTTTGGGGTTGTTATAAAATAACATATACGTTTGGTGCGTTATTAAAAAATGCACGAAAAAATGTTTGCTGCATATTAGGGTTCCTATGAAATATGCTATAATAGCAAAAATGCAGTACATTTTTTTAATCCACGTATACTATATGATTTTTCCGTTTATAAACTATTTACTACCACTTATAAACTTTGAACCCTTTTTAGCGGAATGTGGCAAGCTATTTGAGAGGATAATTGTAAGAAGTGTTGAGAAATACTAAAGATATTCAGTCGCGACGAATTGCGGGCTTACTCCTTAATTAACCCAAAGAAAAATAAAAAAAGGATCAGGAATAGGCATCCTTCAACCTGACTAAAAAAAATGAGATGCACGCTGAAAGTTAACCCTTCTCTATGGCGGTAAGACAAGAGAAATTTAAAAAATCTACGATGAAATTAGAATCATTAAAGTCTTCAAAATTTGAAGCATTAAGCAAAAGCGAATTGAATAAAATTACAGGTGGTTATGCCGTACAACAAGAGGTAGGGGTACAAACAGCTACTATTTGCACTAGCAGAACGGATAAAAGTGATACGGGGCATGCAGATGCGCCAACTAATGATTAATCTAAATTAGTATTAGCTACGAGTCTGTCCGGATTTGTAGACGGACTCGTAGTTATAAAATAGGGTAACAAGATGTGATATGATTTATGCTTATACAATTAAGGTTAAATAGGTTTTTATTGATGAAATTAATAAAAAAAAATATCTATGGTGTGTGCATTATCATCATTGGATGTACCTCCACCAAACATTATACTACCCGATATTACAACAACGATAGTAAAATTATTTATGGACGATACTATAATGATTCACTGGACTTTTCTCTGGATGAATATTACGATTTTAATGTCAACGGGAATATTGAAAATATTCGCCATTTAAAATGCGAGGATAAGGACCAAAAGAGAATTCTTGCATATAAAAGTAAGGAAACATACCCTCTATTCTTCTCAAAACAAATAAACGGCAATAATACCCACATCGGCATTGCTTATAACTCCCCCAATAATATTAACCTTTTTACTCAACAGCTTTATCTTTTTCTCAAAGCCAAGATACAACCAAATTTCATTCATATTGATACCTTGAAAGAACGTTCTGGTTTTCGCTTGACTTATGAATATAAGGTCAGGTCAAAATCTATTTATGAGTGTGAATACATCTTCCCTATTAAGGATAAAATCTTACGGCTTATTTTTTCCAACAAGGACTTAATATCTCATAACTACTCCTCCTATGAGGAACAAGAATTTATTGTCCAATCGAATGCAACAACGTTAATGGAGACATTCAAAGACTCCGTGCATTATAAAGCATACAATATTGCTTCTTTAAGTCCACTTTATTTTGCTCAAACATTATTTGAAAATTCTAATTTCAACTATTTGCAAACGCTTAAAGTACTTAACGCAGCATACTCTATAAAACAAAAAGTTGATCCTTTTTTTTATCAAGCTTTGTCAACTTATACTTCGTTTACGGGGGATTACCTCCAAAAGCTAAAATGGGATAGCACATACCAGGAACCGCAGCCTTCAATCCCTATTGATACATTCATTAATTTAAAGCCAACTAATGCACTTGCTTATCTATCTGAAAGGTGCAAATTCAGTAAAATTGTTCTATTAAACGAAGACCATACCAATCCTCAATGTCGGATATTTGCTGCTTCTCTGTTAGATTCACTGTACGAAAATGGGTATAGGCAATTAGGTGTAGAAACATTATCATGGCTGGACACAGCTATTAATGAAAGAAGATTTCCTCTTCAGATTTCTGGTGTTTATTCTAGCGAACCTATGTTTGGAGAATTTCTAAGACAAGCGTTAAAAAAGGGATTCAGACTATTTAATTACGAAAACATATACGGATGCGATTCCTCAGATCAGTTCTATTGTCGGCAACAGCGAGAAGTAGTACAGGCACAGAATATTCTAGCCGTACAACGACAAAATCCAAACGACAAAATTTTGATCTATGCAGGTTGGGGGCATATAAAAAAGCAAAAGTCAGTAACAAGCGGTTTCAAATACCTGGGCGCAATATTGGCAGATAGTATTGGAAGTGATCAATTACTAAGTATTGACCAAACCGTTTTATCTGAGCAAGGCAATTCGGTAAGTGAAACATCATGTTATAAATATGCTGCGTATGAGTTGGACATCCAGTCTCCCTCTGTTTTATTGCAGGATGGGGAGCCTTTTATTTCTAATAAGGAAAATAAAGGAAACATAGATGTGGAGGTTATTACACCACGAACTAAATATGTAAACAATAAACCTACATGGCTTTTATATTCAGGCAATTTAACCATTAAACCGGATACTAATCGAATTTTCAATGATGCTTTGCTACAGATATTTTACTTTGATGAGGTATTTAACGCTTTCGATTATTCAAAAGCAGTTCCTTTCCTGAACCTACACCTTGTTCACGAGGCTATTCCTGAGTTAAAGGTCAATAAGGGAAAATATATGATGCTGGTAACAGATGAGTATAGAAATAAATTACTGCAACAAATAATTACTGCTCAATAATGGTACTATTATTAAGTTCTGAAGAATTTGAAACCTCAACAGATGAAGTGTATAGTTGGCTTGAACATCTTAATGTATCTTGCTTCAGGCTAAATGGAGAGGATTTTATAAACAGCGCTTTTTCCATAACCTTGGAAAGTACAAATCAGGATATAAAAACCATTCTGCCTGATAAAGCAATCAGCGTGATCTGGAATAGAAGGTGGACCAGTTTTTCCTTTCTAAATGCCTTGGACGGCTACGAGTTGAATGCAAAGAATATTGAACAAATTAAACAGCATTTAAAATCTGAGTTTTCTACTTTAAGAGAATATTTCTTCCGCTCACTACCAGAGAATAGTTGGATTGACGATTATAAACATGTAAGGGTAAATAAACTGTTGGTGTTGGAAAAAGCCAACCAGTTCGGGTTAAAAATACCCGCTACTATCGTCACTAATAGTAAGGAAAAACTGCGAGTATTCATTCGGGAACATAAGGAGATCATTACCAAAACAATTGCGGAAGTTCATAGCTTTAACGATGATGGCAAGTTGTATGTGATGGGTACTACTCAATTAAAAGAAAAAGATTGGGATGAAAAGGTTCCTGATCTATTTTTCCCTTCCTTATTTCAACAATTGATCTCAAAGGCAATAGATATACGCGTCTTTTATTTAGATGGGAAATTTTACGCTATGGCTATTTTTTCTCAACGAAGGAAAGAAGCCCAAATTGATTTCCGAGCTTATGACTTTGAAAATCCTGATAGAATGGTGCCGTTTAAACTTCCTGATCTGGTGGAAACTCAGTTGTTAAATCTTATCAATGATCTTCAAATGACCCATTGTTCAATTGATATGGTAAAAGATAAGAGCGGTTATTTTTATTTCATTGAAATTAATCCAGTTGGACAGTTTGGGATGGTATCTAAGCCATGCAATTACTATTTGGAAAGAGAAGTCGCATTGTATTTATTAAAAAGGTCAAAAGAAAAGTCGTATGAAATTTTCAAAAAATAATATAAAGAAGGATTCAAAATTGCCGTTTGTTTATAAAAATATTGGTAGGGAAGAAATAACCACTCAAATGATGAAAAAGACCACTCAAGGGATTGCAATTGTGGATATTCGGTCTCAAAAAAGCGAGGTGTATTCCTTTTATAAACCTATTTCAAAAACATTTTGAATGTTGCAACCTAATAAATACCTTCTACTATATTCTTGCTGTATCCCTGTATCTGGCATGCATAGAAGTCTTATAATAGATACACAAAGGAATCAGTTTTACTTTATCCCTAATGGTTTATATCAATATATAAATGATTTTAGGGAATACCCTTTCTCCAAAATATTAGACAGAATGTCTAAAGGAGATCAAAAAATATTGGAGGAATATGCTCAGTTTATTCTTGAGAACGATTTAGGATTCATGGTAAAAAAGGAGGAAATAGATCAATATCCTCCCTTAAGTACTGAATGGGATTCTTCCGAAATGATTACAAATGTAATTGTTGACATAAAGGATAATCATATTTTCCTGAATAATGTTATTAGCCAGCTCATGCAGTTAAAAACATCTTTTGTCCAGTTAAGATTTTTTAATACATTGAATATTGATACTTTAACCTATATTATAGAACAAACCTCCAGAAGTAGGATAAAAGGAATTGAAGTATACCTGCCGCACCATGAGAGTATAACTACAAAAAAATTAAATAAAATTTTCGTGGACAACGAACGCCTGCGACAAGTTATAATCTATAATTGCAGCACAACAAAAACAACTCCAATAAGTGAAACAAATGCCTATATATATCAAACTACACAGAATACTATCAGCGAAAAATCATGTGGTATAATTCATCCCAATTATTTTTCCACCAATCTTGCCTTATACACTGAATCTCTTGCCCACAACACCTGCCTCAATCGTAAAATCTCGATAGATGCCGATGGTAATATTAAAAATTGTCCTTCTATGCAAGAAAGCTTTGGTAATATAAAAGATACAACATTACAAGAAGCTATCAACAAGCCTAATTTCAAGAAATACTGGAATATTACAAAGGATGAAATTACTAAATGTAAAGATTGTGAGTTCCGGCATGTATGTACTGATTGCAGAGCTTATTTAGAAAATCCCGATGATATTTATTCGGCTCCTCTTAAATGTGGCTATAATCCTTATACCTGTGAATGGGAAGAATGGAGTACAAACCCTTTAAAGCAACAGGCCATTGAGCATTATGGTATGCGTGAAATCCTTGCAACGCCTAAATCTTAATTCAGAACCTGCGATTCAGCAAATTACGTTCACCCTAATAATACCGTGATTAAACAATTCCCGTTTTATAAACAACATGATGCTATGGATTGCGGCCCTACCTGTCTTCGGATGGTAGCGAAGCATTATGGCAAAAGCTATTCCCTGCAATTTTTACGAGAGCAATCTTTCATTACGAGAGAGGGCGTAAGCCTGCTTGGCATCAGTGAAGCTGCAGAAAATATTGGCTTCAAAACATTCTCTGCTAAGATCACTTTTGAACAATTAGATGAAGAAGCCAATCTGCCTTGCATTCTACATTGGAACCAAAAGCATTTCGTGGTTTTGCCACCACAGGATTACGATCGAAGTAAGAAACGGGACAAAATTTTAATTGCAGATCCCGCTCATGGATTAGTGAAGATACACAAGGAAACTTTTCTCCGAAGTTGGAAAGGAAATGGTAACGAAGGCATTGTTTTAATGCTCGAACCTACGCAAGCTTTTTATAATGAAGATGAAACAAACCAACCGGAAGCCAAGGGATTTAAGTTCTTGTTCCAGTATCTGAAGCCTTATAGAAAATATGTTGTGCAGTTATTGCTTAGCATATTTATTGGGAGCATGCTTTCTTTATTTGCTCCGTTTTTAACACAAAGCCTGGTAGATAATGGTATCAATCATCAAAACCTGGGGTTTGTGCATTTGGTGCTTATTTCGCAACTGGTGCTATTCGTGGGTAGCACAGCTATAGAGCTCATACGAAGCTGGATATTACTACACATTAATAGCAGGATCAACATCAGTATTATTTCAGATTTTCTGATCAAGTTAATGAAGCTCCCCATCCGCTTCTTTGATACCAAAATGATCGGTGATATTCAACAGCGGATAGGCGATCATAGCCGTATCCAATCCTTTCTTACCGGCACTACACTGTCCACCTTGTTTTCCCTGATAAACCTCGTAGTATTCAGTGTAGTACTTGGCATATACAGTTGGAAAATATTAGTCGTATTTTTTCTGTTTAGCATTGGTTCTGTCTTCTGGATAGTATTGTTTCTTAAAAAGAGAAAAGCGCTTGACTACATGCAGTTTCAGCGGATGAGTGATAATCAGAACGTGCTTTACGAATTGATTACCGGCATGCAGGAAATTAAACTGAACAATGCAGAAACACTGAAGCGTTGGGAGTGGGAAAAGGTGCAGGCAAAATTATATAAGATCAGTGTGAAGGGTTTGGCTTTGGGGCAATACCAGCAAGTAGGCTCTATATTTTTTACGCAGTTAAAAAACATCCTTATTTCTTATATCACCGCAAGGGAAGTCATGAGCGGTAATATGACGTTGGGTATGATGCTTTCTGTAAGTTATATTATCGGACAAATGAATAGCCCGTTGGATCAATTGCTAGGATTTGTACAAGCTGCACAAGATGCTAAAATAAGCCTGGACAGGCTCGGTGAAATTCACAATAAGGAGAATGAAGAAAATGCATCGCAGGTTGTTCCTGGAAATCTGGACAAGCAAAAGTCAGGTAATATAAAACTGGACAACGTATCCTTTCAATATG
The DNA here is from genome assembly GCA_041660405.1 of Taibaiella sp. GTDB lineage: Bacteria > Bacteroidota > Bacteroidia > Chitinophagales > Chitinophagaceae > Taibaiella. Next base: position 45,725 of record JBAZWL010000004.1, read on the forward strand.
GGAGTACTCAATCTCCATTTGTTTTAAAAGATATCAACCTTCTGATTCCCGAAGGGAAAGTGACTGCTATAGTGGGTTCTAGTGGGAGCGGGAAAACTACATTGCTTAAACTTTTGCTTCAGTTTTACGAGCCAACCGCGGGGAAAGTAATGATTAATAACAATGATCTGCAAGAGTATTCACCTATGTGGTGGCGGAACCAATGTGGTAGTGTAATGCAGGATGGCTTTGTGTTTTCAGATAGCATTGCAGGTAACATCTCTGTTAGTGATGAGCATCCTGATGGAGAAAAATTATTACATGCAGTAGATGTTGCTAATATTCGGGAGTTTATAGAACAGCTTCCGTTAAGGTATCGTACCAAAATTGGTAATGCGGGGAATGGTGTGAGTGCAGGTCAAAAACAACGGATATTAATAGCCCGGGCTGTTTATAAAAATCCTCAATACTTATTTTTTGATGAAGCCACCAGTGCCCTGGATGCCAATAATGAAAAGGTGATCATGGAAAATCTGGATCGTTTTTTTATTGGCAAAACAGTTGTAGTTATAGCACATAGGTTGAGTACGGTTAAGAACGCTGACCAGATAGTAGTACTTGAAAAAGGGGTTATAGTGGAAATTGGAACACATGACGAGCTGAGCAAAAGCAAAGGAAAATATTATGAGTTAGTAAGAAATCAATTGGAACTGGGAAGTTAATTTATAGCCATGCCTGAGCAGAAATTTATACAAAATGATCTTTCAGAAAATCAAATTGCCTTCAATAAGCAAAGGGAAGAATTTATTGGCCTGGAAGATACCAGAAGCGAAGAAGTAGCCGAGATTATTGGAAAAATGCCCCATTGGATTATACGAAGGGGTACAACAATTATAGCATTGTTATGCGCTGTTATTTTAACAGGGGCTTATTTTTTCAAATATCCGGATATGATATTGGCTAAGGTTACGATTTCATCAGGCAACCCGCCTGTCAAGCTGGTAGCCAGGAATAGCTTACCTATTCAAAAGATTTTTGTAAAGAACGAACAAGCCATTAAAGCTAATGAAGTGCTTTGTGTTTTTTCAAACGCTGCCCGCTATGAAGATGTAATGCAGGTTGCCGTACTAGCTGGCACAATGGATACCACCTTAGGTATCAAAAATTTTATTCAGACAGTTGCCTTCCCATCCAAGTTGCAACTGGGCGATTTACAATCCAATTATGTTGAGCTATTCCAGGCGGTTCAAAACCTTAAATTTTTCTTACAGCATAATACTTATGATGCTACTATAGGAAGCCTTTCGAAACAGGTAAATTATAGCAGCCAATTACAGACAGAACAAAATAATAAGCAACATCTTCAGCAAAAACAACTAGACATTCAGCAGCGGCAATTTGCTGCCGATTCTTCTTTGTTGAATGCAAAAGTGATTTCCAGAGTAGAGTACGAAGAATCTCAAAAGAGAATGCTCGATCAGCAAATGAATTCTGGAAATAACAGAACGGTTTCCCTGCAAAACAAGCTCCAGGAAAGTGAGTATGCCAAAAATATAGCTTTAACAACATTGCAAAAACAAAGCGAAGCAAATGATTTGTTGCAAAAGATGAAAGCTGCTATCCGGAGCTTCCAGGGCGCATTTGCGCAATGGGAGCAAAATTATGTATTAAAGAGTCCGACTGCCGGCAAGGTGTCTTTCTTTACGATCTGGAAAGAAAATCAATTTGTAACCGCAGGCGAAGGTATCATGATGATTATTCCGCCTACACAGGATTTTGTTGTTCGTGGCACAACTGGGATGGATCGTTATGGTAAAATAAAAACAGGCCAGAAAGTACTGTTGAAATTACAGGCATATCCTTATGAAGAATATGGTATGCTGGAAGCACAGCTGACCAAAAGATCATCAGTAGCTATGGACAATAATTACGCTATTGAAATGAAACTGAAACAGGGACTGGTAACCAACTCTGGCAAAGCAATCCCGACAAATCCAGTACTGGAGGCTGAAGCTGAAATTATTACAGGGGATAAAAGTATTTTGGAACGGTTGTTTGAGAAAATTATCCAGAAGGTGAAGTAATTATTTCTGGTCCATTATTGTAAGCATCTCAGTAAACGAGTCTTCATCCATATTTTCGAGTGACAGCAGTTTAGGCATCGTGAACTTTTTCCAGGTAGTTTTCGGTTTCGCAGTTGTTTCTTCAAACATATTACCACCTTCAGTGTGGCTCAATTTTTTAGTGGAGAAATTGATGCTGTATTCACTCATTTCACCACTGGATCTATGAAACTCCATACTATTAAAGCCGATCAACTCAAATCGCTTATTCTGGTATCGGAACAGGTAATCATGGTTGCTCGTGAACCAGGAACCGCAGCTTAGCCAATATTGGAAATGCAATCCCAGCACTCCATTCTTAATTGTTATGCCTTCTGTTTCAGCCAAAGGATCTGCAAGGCATGGGCTTACAGTATCATTAGACGGTGGGATGAAAGCATTATTTTGAGCGACAAGTCTGTAGCTAGGTGTGTTTTTATCCTTAAATAACACGAGCAAGATTCTTGGATTTGCATTTAGCGTGTCGCCACCCATGCCTTCATTTTGTATAAAATTTCTTGGATCCGTGTTTTCAATAATTAAGACTCTATCGGGCAAAGAATCTTTATTGAGATCACCTTGGGCACTGTCAATTAGTTTCCAACCGGCTGGCAAAAAATCGTTTGAATTTTTTCCGGAAGTATTTATCTGTGGTGAGTTGTTTTGAGAAGCTGCAAGGAATCCGATTGTGATTAAGAAGAGGGTAAGTATCAGGCGCATGTTGTACTTTTTGTCAAAGTAAAGGAAATTAATCCTTTAAAATATATGGGGAGATGATGAGGTACCTAACAAAAAAAACACCCAAACGATTGATTAACAATGTTTGGGCGTCCATCGGTGTAGCGAGGTCAGGGATCTCGCTATAAGAAACACAGGTTACAAATCATTTGATAATCATATAACTTCATATATAGCCGAGCTTATATTTACTTCGTTTGCTTGAACTTCTGCTTGAACTTTTTTATGATTATAATATTCACTTACAGTCTTTAAACGAGAAGGCAATTACGTATAGATAAAGCGTATCATTCAAATTATGTTTTCTCATAATTTTTTTCCCTTCAGATTTACGTATTTCCGTTAAATATCTTTCACGCGGTACGACATCATCCCTATAAAGGGTTTCTGCTAAATCGCGTGTTGTTGATTCCATCTGGCCAATTTCTTTGTTGATATTGCAAATCTGATCAAGAGTAAGGTTCAGCACGGGATCAACTTTCTTCTCAATAGTATTCGTTTGGGGCGCCAAAGATTGTGACTGTGGTTCTCCAGTCTGGCAGCCAAATAAAATAAGAATTATTACTATTAAAGTAACTGCGTTTTGTGTCTTCATAATTTTTGACTATAGTCCGCCACGTTTTGGCGTTATCATTATAGAATTTTGTATTCTAACATCAAGTCACATGCGAAAGAAAGATAGTACCCGATTTACATGCCCAAGAGTATCAGCTCTCATTTCTTCCCTTCCTTTTTCGGCAAAGGATCATTCTTTTTCCCATAACCTGGAGTTGAGATTTCCGCGGACCTATGTGCGACTTTTTCTACCTTCTCAGCCTCCGTTGATTTCTCCTGATGCTTGGTTGGAGCTTTTTCAAGAGGATTGGATATGGTCTTTAAATTAGCGGAAATTATCTTTTGTTCATTCTTAATATCCCACAGTAATGCCATAATATCTTCTGGCTTAAAATCAGATCTTTCAACATCTTCTACCTTTTGGTTAGAGGATGTTTTGTTTAAATCAAATCGATAAATAAGCAATGCCTTTATTTGTTGTTCCCCTCCTACGTCTTTTTTCGAAAGCGCAGTTCTGTTGTATCCGATTGCCTCAGCAATTGTCTCTTGCGTAATGCCTGGGTTGTCTTTTTGTATCAATATAATTAAATCCTTGATGGATTTTTTTTCCAACGGGCTTTTAAAAACATGAAATTGGGGCATATTATTATATTATAATATAATTTCTTTGACGCTTCCAGCATACATTACAGTTAACAAATGTTCGTTTTTAGAACACATGTGTTCTTTTTTGGAACATTCAATACTATATTTGCATTGTAGTTACGAACGAACGTAAAACCTTATTCAATATTACACGCAAAATTACACGCAAAACAAATAACGACCTATACCTGCGGATAGGTATTTTAGAAAATCAGTCTTTTTACTGATTATATAATAAAACTAAATATGGCATCACCATTGGAGATAGTTGAAGTTAAAAAGTCATTTAGGGACAAAGTCAAAAAGAAGGTAAGTCGAACTGCCGGTAAGAAAAGACTTAAGGAGTCCCTCAATGTTTCATACGGCACCATTGGTAGATTGATTAACCCTGGTATTGTACGCCTAAGCACGTTGCAATTATTCGTTGCATACTTGGAAGGCCCTGATGCACAAGTAGAGGAATATATTTCGAAAGATTAGTATGGAAGCCATTTCAAAATTAGAAATACAATTGTTGGCGTTGCGTGATGCCGCTGATTCGGCCCTGATTGAGTTGGAGCAAATTAAAGCCGAAACTCATCGGGCGGATCAGAACAAAGATAACATATCACGCCACCTCAATATGCTGAATACAAAAAGTTGGGGGAAGTTAAAAACCACTGAAAAAAAAAATCATGAAAAGAAAAAACCGAATTGACCGAATACTAACAGTTTTTTACGCACTCTCTTTTATTGGACTTGCTATATTCCTTTTGACAAAATAAAAAAAGCCCCTGCGGTAACAGGAGCTAATATTTACTAACAATAAATCTATAACGCAAATGTACGAAAATCAAAGAATATCCGACTTAATTCTTCTGCTTATTGACTGTGACTGGAAACCTGTAACAACTAAGCGCTTCTACAGTGAGTTCCAAAAGGGTGACAGAATATTGACCCTTACAGAAGAAGACGGTGATTGTACCCTTCTCTGCAAAAACGTAATTCCTGATTACAAAGTTATCCAGCTGCCTTTCCTTGCTAAGATAGATTTTTCAGCACTCTATCACATCCTGGAAGCCTACGGTGTTACTACTCTAATGGGCCTCGCAAAAAAACTTAAAATTGAAGCTCCACGTATTGTTGAATCAGCAATGGAGGTGGCGTGATGGAAATCGTTTATACAGTTGTCGCCTGCTGCATAGTTGCTTTATCACTGTTCGCATACATGCTTTTAGAAATACTCAGGCTTCATGATATACGTACTAAGCCTACAAACCCAACAAATACACATGAAAAATCTCGCAATGGCCGTGATGGCCGTAATGAAAGAAGTAAAGACAATAGAAAAAAATCTTTCGGTTGGCTTTGGCACAAACAGGTATAACGCTGTATCGGATAAGGATGTGAAGACGAGTGTGCGGGAGGTAATGCTTAACCATGGCCTTTGTATCCTGCCGGTAGGAATCAATGCCACTGTTCACATCACAGGACGCAACAATGCAGAAAATAGTATTGAATCTGTTTTGACTGAGGTTAACACCGAGTACATGCTTTTACATGAATGTGGCGAAAGCTTGATAGTTAAAGGTTATGGCCAGGGCTTGGACTCGGGGGACAAAGGCGCCGGGATGGCCACTACTTACGCACTGAAGTATGCCCTGCTAAACATGTTCCTCATTCCTACTGGTAAGATCGATGATGCCGATAACAAGCATTCAGATGAAAAGCCTTCTGAAAATGGCCTGATGGACCAAGTAACCAAAGCGGTTGCGGCGCTTAAGGACTGTAAGAATATTGAGGATTTAAAAGACCTAAGATATTCCTTATCTCCAGAAGTCCAGGGACATAAAGCATTTGTGGAAGCTGCAAAAAATAAGAATGCTCAATTATTGAAAACAAAAAAAGTGGCCGGTAAACACCTGGTACCAACTGAATAAATATGAACAGAATTGCTTTAGAGAGGCCTATAGCCTTCCTCGACCTTGAGACCACCGGAAAAGGTACCGATGCCCGTATTGTAGAAATAGCTATTGTCAAATTACTTCCTGATGGTAAACGCGATAGTATGAGATGGTTGGTAAACCCCGTGATTGAAATACCTGCTGACGCCTCGGCTATCCACGGCATTACCAACGAGGATGTTGTTAGTTGCCCAAAGTTCAAAGATGTGGCCGTTGATGTGTTTCAATTTATCAACGGGTGTGACCTGGCCGGTTATAACAGCAACTATTTTGATATTCCTATCCTATACAAGGAATTCCTTATTGCCGGTATTGAGTGGCGATACAACGAGGTTAGGATGATTGATGTATCCGTGATCTTTAAAAGGAAAAACTCCAGGACACTGGCAGCCGCCTATGAGTTTTATATGGGTATTGAAATGGAAAACGCCCACAGTGCAGTAGCCGATGTAAATGCAACCATTGATATCTTCCTTAAGCAAACCGAGGCTCATGAGGACTTGCCAAATACAATGGATGAGCTGCACCTGTATTGTAACTACGATAGGCCTATGCTTGATCTATCTGGATGGTTTGGACTTGACCAGGATGGAGACATTGTTTTCCTTAAGGGAAAGTTCAGGCAAACCAAGGCTAAACTGGAGGTTGATTATTTGAAATGGATGCTCGGTTCACCAACATTTTCCCAGGACGTAAAGAATGTCTGTAACAGCATCATAGCGACGAAAAAATAATTATTAATCTTTTACACCTCTCCTTATGAGACTGATAAAGAAAAAGATCATTAAGCGCGAAGACGATGCTGCCTATATGATCCGGTACACACTGTTTACCTGCAGGTGGTTTTCTGTAAAAATTCACAATATCCTTTTGAGCGATCCGAGTTGTTTGCATGATCATCCCTGGGCCTTTATAACGTTCCTGTTTAAGGGTGGATATGTTGAGCACACGCCAACGGGAAGTAAGGTATATGGCAAAGGCAGCTTATTATACCGACCAGCCAGCTACATACATAAATTGGAAATACATCAGCCGGTATGGTCGTTTGTGATCACTTTTAAAAAGGTGCGAAAGTGGGGTTTCATAACTCCGAGGGGTTGGGTAGAATGGTTCAAGTACAAGCCTCAAAATAACTGCGAGTAACATTTCATCATTCATTATAAACAATAACATCTATGAGTACAGTAGTGATAACTGCCGAGAATGCCCAAAAAGCTTTCGATTCCGCAAATCAGGAAACAAAAAACACCTTGGCAATCCTTATGCCAGATGTATTTAAAAGACCCATTATGGACCGCGTAAAGTCCTGGGAGGATCTATGCTCTATCAAAGGAATTGATCCAGTTTATTCTTTGCCCTACCCCAATGAACAAAGTGACCACGAAAAGGCCGTTAATGCCCTGCATAAGATCATGACCATTGCAGATCTATTTAACCAGGAAGCCGAATTTACTGGTAATCATTATTATCCCTATTTCGACATTTCCGGTGGTGGTTTTTCTTTCCGCGGCTACAGCTACGATTACACGTATTCGACTGTCGGGGCTCGCCTTTGCTTTCATTCAAAGCAGCATGCCATCTATGCCGGGAAACAGTTTATCGACATCTACAAGCTGTACCACACCAAATAATTTCTTTTCAACTCTTCAAAATATCCATTATGAATTTCAAACAATTCAACTCCTGGGAAGACATCTGCAAACATAAAGGTGTCGATCCTGTGCAGTCACTCCCTTTTCCGGAGCCAACAACCAGTTATGAGGTAGGTATGAATGCCTTCCATAAGGTAACGACGATTCGTGAGGTGCTAAATGAAGGCACCGAGCATGATGGTTACTATTATTATCCTTGGTTTGATCGTTCCGGTGGTGGTTTTTCTTTCGTCGGCTACCGCTGCGCTTACACGGGTTCGCGTGTCGGGGCTCGCCTTTCTTATAATACCTCCGATATAGCAACCCATGCCGGGAAAACCTTTATCGAGGAATACAAGGAGCTGCACAATCTATAATTCATCACCTTTTCAAACCAGTAATATTTAAAATGGAATTCAAAAATATTAAATCATTCGAGGATGCGTGTAAGGTCAACAATGAAGATCCTACCTGCTTACCTGATGTCAGTATGCTGTCAAAAGAAGATGGTGAATTTCTGATAAACATATTCAAGCTGACCAAAATAGTTAAGGCTATTAATGGTACCTGGGTTCCTGATTATGGAAACCATGATCAAAGGAAGTACTTCCTATGGTTTGAGATTGAAGAAGATTACGTTCCGGGTTCCGGTGGTGGTTTTTCTTTCTGCGGCTGCGCTGACGCGTTTTCGACTGTCGGGGCTCGCCTTGTTTTCGAGACGAGGGAACAGGCAGAGTATGCTGCAGAGCAATTCCTTGACTTGTACAAAAAGGTACACCTGATCATTAAGTAAAACATTAGGGCTGTGCGCTACCTGTGCTGTAGGTCTTCCGGGTTCCGGTGGTGGTTTTTCTTTCAACGACTACAACTACGATAACACGAATTCGAATGTCAGGGCTCATCTATGTAATTACGTAGCGCAGGCCTTGCCCACATGGCAAAAAATTACTCTTTTAAAAGGGCGCCGGTACATCCGTTACGGATAGAACGTGACCTAATAAACAAAGGCATGAAAAGATTGGATAATATCTATAGCCAAATATGTAGTACTGAAAACCTTCAGTTGGCAGATAAAAATGCACAGAAGGGAAAACAGAAACAGCCTGGAGTTATTTCACACAACAAAGTCAGTGAACAAAACATACTTCTTCTACAAAAGATGCTGGTGGGAAGGACTTACAAAACTTCAAAATATGTAACGTTTAAAGTTTTTGAGCCTAAAGAAAGAGATGTATATCGTTTGCCTTATTTCCCTGACAGGATCGCTCAGTATGCAGCATTGAATATAATAGAGCAGGTATTTGTTTCTGTATTTACAGCTGACACCTATAGTTGCATTAAAGGGAAAGGTATTCATGGTGCAGTACGAAAGCTTAAAAAATACCTTAAGGATACTGAGGGTACCAAATATTGCCTGAAGCTGGATATAAAGAAGTTTTATCCAAGTGTTGATCATGATATTTTAAAGCAACTATTACGACGGAAGTTTAAGGACCAGGGTTTATTGTGGCTACTGGATGAGATAATTGATAGTGCACCCGGTTTGCCAATCGGAAATTACATGAGCCAATATCTTGCAAACTTCTACCTCTGCTATTTTGACCATTGGATTAAAGAAGTGAAAGGGGTAAAATATTACTTCAGGTATGCTGATGATATCGTACTCCTTGCCCCGGATAAGGCCTCTCTTCATTACCTGCTTACGGAGATCACGGAATATCTGTTGGTCAACCTGAAGCTGGAAGTGAAAAGCAACTACCAGGTATTTCCGGTGCAACAAAGGGGTATTGACTTTCTTGGATATGTATTCTACCATACTCACACCAGGCTAAGGAAAACAATAAAGAAAAATTTTGCACGAAAGGCAGCAAAAGGAGCCAATCAAGCAACCATAGCATCCTATAATGGATGGGCCAAACACGCAAATTGCAAACACCTATTAAAGAAAATACTTAATGAAACAGTTTAGTGACTTTGATATTGAAGTAAAGCCGGAAGTAAAAAGGTTTATAGGGGAGAAAATTAAAATTAAGAAAATACTAAACATTCTCATTGAGGTTCAATCCTTTAGAATTGAGAAGTCAAATTATGAAGGAAAAGGTAACAGGCTGGATATGCAAATCAGGCTTAACGGAAATAATCATGTTGTTTTTACCGGATCAAAAATTTTGATGGATCAAATACAAAAGGTGCCTCCTGATGGATTCCCTTTTACAGCAACTATAGTAGATGCGAATGATTATTTCGAATTCAAATAAAAGCAAGTATGTCTGAAACATCATTTTACTGCATTACCTGGGCGCTCATAACGATATGGTGCTTATGGTTAATGAAACTTGATCACCATAACAATAAACCCCGAAAACGCTATGACCGTAAAGCAACTTAGAGAACTGATTAAGGACTTACCCGAAGACTTGGATGTGTTCATCGAGCAAACCAACGATGAGTATAGATACAGCATGCTGGAAGGCGTTTCTCTTACGGAAATAACCTTCGCTGATGGAAAGTTGAAAGCTGAAGAAATGTGCCTGGTACTCACTGATGAATTATTATAAGCCGCCCAAAAGATAATATTAAAGAGTTTTTTCATGACGATTGGGTTTAACTGGCTGTTTCTACAGCCGGTGTTTTAAAACAAATACTTATGTGCGAATTTCCAACATGTGACAGGCATCCCGAATCAAACGGAATGTGCATAGTGCACCAGGCGCATGCTAAAAAGCCTTTGGCAAGGAAGCAGGCAAGTCCAATGAAAAAGCAGAGTGAAAATTTTGCTATGCGTCAGATGCAAAAGCAACTGGCTATAAAAACAGAAATTTTTCTTCGTACACACAAAACTTGCGAAATGCATACGCCGGTATGCTCTGTTGCTGCGACAACAATCAGGACCTCCGTAATTAATGGAAAAGAGGATTTGTTGAATACTAGCCTATGGCAAGCGAGTTGTGAAGACTGTGAACATTATATATCCCTACACCCAGACTTTATAACAGGAGGTACCATGCATTAAGGAAAGCCAGTCCGGGATCTTGCCGGGATATAAGGTAAAGACGTGAGAGTGGAATAGAATCAGATATATTTTGTGTGCCTCTCAGGGGTGAGAGGCAGCCGATCAGGTGGCGGGACTGGTAAACGCTGCGCATGCAGAGATAAGCACTGCTAAATAACCTTTTGGGCTTGCATCTGAAAAATGGTGTGTTCGTTAAAAAAAACGTTCAATATGCTCCAGCTTGTTAATGTGCCATGCCGGTTCGATTCCGGTCCTGATTACATCGTCCCGAAATGAAGACGCGAAATATTCAACACGGTGGGAGTCCAACAATGGGATCGCGGAGACGCTCGAAGAGTCTATAATCTCGTGGTTGGCTGGAAAAGGCTAACAACTGGTCGAGTGGCGGAACTGGTAGACGCAACTTAAGGCAGAAGGCAACAAAGGCACTACAGACGTGTAGGTATTAGAGTTGCCGTGTAGGTTCAAGTCCTACCTCGATCACCGGTCTGGATGAAGGTAGCAAAAGAGACGGAGCTTTTAAATGTCTAAATCGTGCTATGAGTTTATGCAATCCTTCCTCAGTAAAAGGTAGCTGGCAGCCGGAATAGACGGTACGGGAAAAGCTACCGGTTAACAGCGAGCTAAGACTGCCAGGAAAGTACTGGAAGCCATGTATTGGAAGTGTAAGCTAATATGTTTAGTTGGCAGTAGTAAGGCTAAAACTGCTTTTTATAAACCAAATCAATTTTCAAAATGTGTGATTGTATTGAAAATTTAAAAGTCAAAATGCTGGCTGCTTTTAAGGAGAAAAATCCTACACATAGTAAAGGGTTGAGTACTGAAGATGTAGATGTTGATAATGAAGCGTTGTTTTTTAATGATGCCGGTGTTTCCTCATTACAACTTACCTCAGGGATTAGCATCAAGTATATGAGGGGTAAACAGAATAATTATTTCAAACCAAAAGTAAAATTCACCTACTGTCCACTGTGTGGAGTGAAATATTGACCAGCCGATTGGTGATTAAATCGGCCCCATGTACACCCAGCCGCTGAGGGGAACCAATACCGGTATTCTTTAATCTTTAAAATCGTTTTATGACTACAAACATTAACTCCTGGTCGGAACTTAAAAATTTTGCCAACACACTCACAGAGGAACAGCTGCAGCAGCCGGTAAGAATCTGGGGCGAATCTTTTGCGGCCGATATTGAAAGTGTAGAAGTATTGGATGAGGATATGATCAATCCATCCGGTGAAGGGTGTGAACCTGTAAGTGCTTATGCAGATGAGCCGGAAACGCTGGAAGATGAACCGGTGATATATCCAGCCGGTAGGATACTGCTCGACACCTTTGGAGATCGGGATAAAAACATAAAGAAACAATAAAGATATAATCCCCTGTTTATGGATTCCAGATGTGTAGCAGGTAGACTCTGGCTGAGAGGGCACCAGTTATCAGCGCGAGCCGAAATGCGCAGTAAGTCCGAAGTGTAGGCGGGAAAGGAAGTAGCTCAGTTGGTTAGAGCGGTTGCAAAACTTACTATGATCTGTGAGGAGGCTCCAGGGAGTAAGATAATTCGACAGCAGGTCGGTGGTTCGAGTCCACTCTTCCCTACAATTTTCACAGCTCCGGTCAGTGCTGGCCAGGGCATTTAAAATCAAGTAAATGAATAACATCATCATCAGTAACGACGTACTGAAAAAAACATTGAAGCGGGTAAAGGATGTGATTGATAAAAAATCTCACCTGCCGGTGCTTCAGAATGTGCTTATCAAAGCAAAGCATAAGACAGTGGATTTTATAGTCTCCGACCTGGAGGTGACTGCCATTGTCCGGATGGACCTGGATGCAGACAATGAAACGGAGTTTGATGTTTTATTACCATTTGAGCTGTTGAATAGCATTTGCAACCTGAGTGGATCATGCCCTATGCAGATCAGTAGTGATGGTACACAGGCCATGATCGCCGCTAACAGCGATAAATATGAGGTTAACGCCTTGGAGGAAGTAAGTGAGTATCCTGCACTGGCTGATTTTCCTGAATCTGACTTAATGAAGCTTAACGATGATTTTGTCTTTTGGATGGATCGCTCTCTGTTAACCTTGAGCCCGGATAAGTTACGTCCTGCAATGACCAAGGTGTGCCTTGATATAAAAGCCAGTGAGCTCACAATCGTTACTACTGATGCTCTTTGCATGTTTACAAAAGGGTTTAAACTTGAGGAATGTGATGATGCTATCCTGGTCCTGAGCCCCAAGGTAGTAAAAGTTTTATCTGGCCTTGAAAACATTGGCATGAGTTGGAATGAAAACCATGTAAAATTTCAGGATGAGGGTATTACGATTATTGCTCAAAGGTGCTTAGAAAAATTCCCTCCCTTCCGGAACGTTATCCCGAAGAAATCAAAGCCTAACGTTGAATTTAACAGGCAGGATATTATTGCCGCTCTTGAAAAGGTCTCCATTACTGCCGGGAGTGCCTCAGCTATTCAGTTCCTCTTGAAGTCCATGATCGGTGTAGTTAAGGTTGAATCCAATGATGCGAATTGTGGCCGGAGTAGTAGCACCGAATTGGCTGCTGATTTTTCCGGAACATGTGAGTGCATAGGTGTTAACGTAAAGAATATGATCAACGTCCTGAAACAGGTCCATTTTGACTATATATCCCTGGCCATTGATCAGCCTTCCAAACCAATCATATTATCGGCAAAATCTGATGAAACCTACCAGGGTTTAATTATGCCACTTCTTTTATCATAAAATTTTTCACATGAACTTTTTTCAGGAATTAATTGCCATTACTGGTGAGGTGGATGTAACAATTCGCCTTAAAAGTAAAAACGGGAAGATAACAGTAGGTATCCTCCCAGCAGTATCAAGTACGCTCCCTATGCTTGATGTTACTGGTACAGCACAGGAGCTGGATGAGGGGCTTATGGAGCAAATACGGTTACCTCTTACTCAAGCCTCAGGGCTGGTGTCAAATGCTGAAAGCTTTAAAGAACAGGTTAAGGATGTTGAAAAGCTCACTGAATCCAAAGCTACTACAAAAGACAAAGCAAAATCAACTGCTCCGGAAAAACCTAAAGGCGGCAAAAAGGAGAAGTCAGGTAAGGCAGAAAAGCCCGAAAAGAAATCTATCCCACCTGCAGATGATGATCAACAGAAAGAGGAAGTAGTAGATGATGAGCCTAACGGTGAAGAATCTATTTCAGAGCCTGAAGGATCAATTCCATTAGCCATAGCTGATGATTTAGAACCTGATGCTGGAGAAGCTTCAAACGAAGAAAGCACACCGCAGGAGCCTAAAGAACCAGTTGAACAAACACTTTTTTAATTTTTAAATATCAATCAATGGCACTCGAAGTCAAAAAACTAACCCGGGTATTTCAATTTACAAAGGACAATAAGCCGGTATCCCTTACTGACCCTAATCCGGAATTTTCAGTAGAAGAGGTAGCAAAATTCTATGCCGGTACTCATCCGGAGATTACGAACGCTATCATTGAAGGGCCTAAGGTGGTAGGTGACAATGCTGCCTATACTTTCACTACAAAGGCGGGTAAGCTCGGTTAGTTATGAACATTCTTGAATACGTAAAACAAAGGAGGAAATTAAAATGCAAGTTCGAGACTCAAAAGCTTCCAGGAAACCTGCACAACGAAAAGGGAAAGATATTGCTCCGGGAAGCAAGCGAACGGGACAAGATGGACTCACAGCGGCCCGTAAACGTCCTGATGCCAAGCGAGGGAATGGACTTCATGTTTTAGAGGGCTTGCTTAGGCCAATAACTTATTTTGAACTGACACTAAAGTTTGGAAATCAATTTGGTTATTATAATCCCGACCTTTTGAAAACTGTTAATACCGAAGAAAAACAGCTTCAGGCAATTAGTGATCTGTATGAAATAGTAAAGGCACAGCCTAAGTACAAAAATCTAAAGGAGCCGGTTTTAACGACCTCAACGGAACCTATTGAAGTATTGATATGGTTGCTTCGTAAACTTGGCCCGTTGGCTGATGGTAATGAGTGGCTTGTGGATACATACCAGGATGGAAAAGTTACAAGGTATCGATTCGTGGTCATGAAGTATTTCAACGGTAATGATATGCAGCATACAGAGGCGTATTTGCCACTTGAATTTCTTCCGGACTTAGTGAAGCGCGATCTACCGTTACATAATATTATCGTTGACCTGGTTGCTCTTATTTCAAAATCAAATAAGGTTCCGCTATGGGATGAAGATGGTGATTACTCCTGGGAGCTTGAGCATTTGCTCAATGGCAATAGAAGTACTCATTTTGAAGAGGGGCAATATGATAAGTATAAAACAGGTTCAGCTGCAGCCAGATATCTGGCCTTACTTAAAAAGCGCCGGAAAATAGTAACTGTTGAAAGTGTAACGGCTCTTTATAATCAGTATGTGGCCACCAGTCAGCGAAAGCAAAGTTTGAAATGGTGGATTGATAGCGGTATTGACTTAGCTACAGGTAAAGGTAGTATCCACCCATATAGCTTTACACCTAACCATGCACCAGGGAATCCAATAGGAGCGGATAGGTATTATAAGTTTGTTTGGAGTGTAGATAGAGAGGACCTTTTAGACATAAGGGTTAGTGCTAAAATGAAAAAGGAGGACTGGTATGTTCCTAAGCAATTCAGCGTAACCCTACCTGGCCAAAAACTAAAGCCGCTTTGTAAAGGCAATTTGCCGGTCAAGCTTTCTGGCTTCATGAATTTTGGGGTTAAACTAATAACCAACAGATACAAGGATTACTTCTTTAAGAAACATATCACAATTACTATACCCGCACTCTCTTTGCTAAACCGAATTGAAGCCAGCGAAATAAGGCTTTCAGTATAATATGGACAAAACTATCACAAATCGAAAATTAATGCCACGTAGAGCCATTATTGTTTATTCAGGCAATGGCAATGGTAGTGGTATATACCTGGAGCAGCGAGATATTAAGACCATTTCAGGCAAGCAGGTTCTTGGTGCTGCTACTCCTATGCCGGAAGATGTATTTAAGGAAATAGCCCGGTCATACGTTAAAAATACCTCAGTAAATATGTCTTTCGGTAGGATCATCCCTGAGCATATCCTGCATGCATCCAATTCCATTGGTCACACTTGTGTAATTTGGTACAGGCCAGCAATGCTAAAGGGGCTAAACTTCGCAGCGGGGCTGGGTATAAAAGGCGAATCTGCCGCTCATATACCTGCGACATTATATGTCGTGCTAAATTCCAGCCTATACCTTTTTGCCCTGGAGAGTGATACACGTCCGGACCTGAAAACAAAGCTTTATAGAGCGCCATTCTTCAATATCTACACTGATGGTCGTGTGTGCCTGGGAACTGCACACACAGGAAAGCAAAAGTCCCCAACCTTTGAAGGTGAGGCAGACAGGTTCGAGCGAGCCTTTTACCTGGCTGAACAAAACGGAGGAGACACAGCTGGCTGCTGCAAGACAAAACTGCCTGAACTGTGGACCTCCTTAATAAAGAGTAAAGCCAAGTTCCCATCTAAGCAGGAGCTGGTACAGCATCCTTCCATTAAAACGTTTTCTGACCTTATAAACAAATTCGCCAAATAATGGAAAAGCTTAAAGTACATTATACCGCACAATACATTATTGATCCACCACACCCTGTAACGGTCAATGTAATAGGGTGTGGTGGCACTGGTTCGCAGGTTTTGAGCTCACTCGCAAGGATGCATTCCGCTCTTACCGCATTGGGCCATCCTGGTTTATTCATCCGGGCAATTGATCCAGATAAAGTAACCAGCGCCAACATGGGGCGGCAATTATTCAGCCCTTCTGACATAGAGGAATATAAGTGCATGGTCCTTATAGGGAGGATAAACCGGTTTTTTGGAACTGAATGGGAGGCTCTGCCGGTATTATATAACAGTACATCTTCGATTAGCTCAGCTAACATCACGATAAGCTGTGTCGATACAGGTAAGGCTCGTAAAGAGATCAAAGCGGCGCTTAAAAAGGTTGCTGATGGATTAAAGCCACGAAAAAAGGTGCCGGGTCATTATATATCGCAGCCAACGATAGAGCCTTACCATCAGCCTTATTATTGGATGGACTTCGGCAATACGATGGACCGGGGCCAAATGGTAATTGGTACCGTTATGCCGGTACCGCAGCCTAAAAGTGAGAAGTACGATTGTGTGCGATCGCTTTCAACGGTGGATAAGTTGCATCCTGATATATTCCGTGATAACAAAAATGATGATCAGGGGCCAAGCTGCTCTCTGGCCGAGGCGTTGCATAAGCAAGACCTTTTTGTGAACACTAACCTTGCAAACTTCGGTTTAGGTATCCTATGGAAGATGTTTCGTGAGCTGCATATAAAATACCATGGGTGTTATATGAACCTTGATACAATGTCTTCTAATCCTATTAAAATTATCTGACCTTATAAATTTTTAATAAATATGAAAGACGAAATTTTTAATGGTAGCCTTGAGGCTCATTTGCGCAATCAGAGGCGGCCAGGCCTTGATCCAAACAAGCCGGTAATCAACAAGCCGGAACCGGAGGAAGGTGATCACCCTACCAAAGAACAAAAAAAAGCTGAGGCTCTGCTTGGTAAGCTCAATTTGCAACCAGTCGTTGAGGTTCGGGAGATTTTTGTATCAGCCCCAGTGCCTGCTGAGGTGCCACACAAGGATGTTGAAGGTTGTGATTACACTATCAATTATGACCAGTTTAAACACCTGGCTACAAACAGGCCTGTCGATAGAGCCCATGTAGTACAGCTCGTAAAGCGGATCACTAAAAAGAACCTCCTGCATTTAAATCCGATTCTCGTAAATCGTGAAATGGAAATTATTGACGGTCAGCACCGACTGGAGGCAGCAAAGTTCCTTAAACTGCCCATCTACTTTACTGTTGATGGATCAGTAAGCCAGGATGATATCGCTGACATGAATAGCGCTAAAAAGAACTGGCAATTGGCCGATTATTTGAATTTTTATGCAAATAAAGGGGTGCATGAATATTTGAAGTTTAAAAACTTGTGCGATCGGTACCGTGATTATAATGCCAGCATGCTTATGGCTATCTGCAGCAGTACTGGTAAGCGTGGATCAAAAGATGTAATAGCCGGGATACTTGATATCGGAAACATTAGTAATGCAGACAATATACTGTCCAAAATTGATTTCTTCAAAAAGCACTTCCATCTGGCTGGATCCTCGCGTTTTATTGAAGCTTTTTTATTCATCCTTCACTCAAAGGAAGAATATGATCATGAGCGTATGGTTCAGAAGGTTGAGCTGTCGCCTTTTCTCCTGATACCATGCGCTGATAAAAACGGTTATATCAAAATGTTGCAATCCATATACAACAGAGGTGTGAGGGAGGAGAATATTGTTCTGTTCTTAAAACGATAGTCATGACCGATATAGAAATATTAAAACTTGTTCGTCAGTATATCGATCTGGAGGAAAAGTTTGAGCAGACCCGACAGATCATCCTGCTGGATAAAGCAAAGAAAGCGCGAAAGATATTAAAAAAGGAAATTGATCAGATAATTAAGCCGAGGAATCCTCAGCAGATACTTTTTGAAGCACAATAGGCACTTACATGGCAAGCAATAAGACTGGGTTTGACTACTACAACACTGATACCGATAGGTACCAGGATATAAAAATTAAGCGATTAAAGAAGGATATGGGACCTGCCGGGGTTGCTGTTTACGATTACATTTTATGCGAAATCTACCGGGTAAAAGGCTGTTTCATTGCATGGGACGATAGTACTGTTTTTGACGTAGCCGATTATTGGGGTTTGAAGGAATCATTAGTGAAAGAAATAATTAATTACTGTGGTGCTGTGGGCCTTTTTGATAAAGGATTGCTCACTAATGGGAATACAATTACATCACTATCTATCCAAACAAGATACGTAGACATGTGCAAGCGTGCCGGTAGAAATTTGATCATTATTCCGGAAGAAATAAACATTCTTACCGAAGAATATAACATTCTCGTCGGAGAATACAACAAACCACACATACAATCTCACAGAGTAGAGGAGAGTAGAGTAAAGAAGAGTAAAGTAAAGAAGAACAGTAGTAAGGTAGGTGGCGGTGAACCGCCCTCTCTCGAAAGACCTCGAAAAACTTTAGCTGAAAAGAAACAGGATCGGTTGCTCCGGGAGCAGATGTTCGGGAAAGACCTGGCAACCTTTATTAACTCCTATACTCCTGAAATGATTAGGCAATTCTATGATTACTGGCGTGAGCCCAACAAATCAGGAACGCAAATGAAATGGGAGATGGAAGATACCTGGGATTTGAACTTACGGTTAGCCAAGTGGCAAAGAAATCAGAAGGAATTCACCAAAAACGATTCATCAACTCCGGGAACCATTACAGGACCAATACCCAAAGTGTTAATATGAGAGGAAATAAAATTTACAAGCCAAACGAACATGGTTACGGGGCCGGGTATGGAAAAATACCACCGCAGGATAAAGAGGCTGAAGAGGCAATACTGGGTGTTCTGTTGCTTGAACCAAAGAGTGTGGATATAGTGTTGCCGGTATTGTCTGTCGATGATTTTTACCTTGAGAATCACGGTATCATTTACAATTCGATTGTAAAGCTTCATGTCAAAGGAGGATCTATTGATCTTCTTACGGTCACAGACGAACTTAATAAAACTTCTGAGTTGGAGTTGATTGGTGGGCCTTACAAGCTTACACAACTTACTATGGACGTGCTAAGTAGTGCACACCTCCTAGCTTGGTGTATGATTGTAAAGGAGCATAGTATCAAACGAAGTATAATCCGTACAGCTGGGCAATTGTTTGCTGATAGCTATGATCCATCTACTGATGCTCTGGACTTGTTGTCAAAGGCCCAGCTTCAACTTAATAACATTCAGGAGTCTTTTAGCAGTCAGAAAACCAGCCGGTTTGCCGATGTTGTTTTTGAGACTATGAAGGAGATGGAGGAGGCCGGTAAGTCAGATAATCCTTTCCTTGGGTATCGGACAGGTTTGCGTAGCATAGATAGGGTGACACTTGGATTGTCGGCACCTGATTTTATAGTCATGGCTGGTGGTACCGGTGAAGGGAAAAGCACCCTTGCTCTACAGGCTGCTATGGAGATCGGGATAAATGAAGATCCTGTTGCTGTTTTCAATCTGGAAATGAAAAATAGGCAAATTATCTGGAAGGTTTTTAGTTCGTTGATTGATGAAGAGGTGAAGACCATAAGGCAGGGAAAACTTAGTCCTGAGAAATGGATACTTCTCCATAAGGTGATAAACGAGAAGCTTGCCAATGCCAACATCTACCTGCATGATCAGGGTGGTTTATCAATTATGGAGCTATGTAGCATCGTCAGGACAATGGTAGCAAAGAGGGGCGTTAAGATAGTATTTATTGACTATCTACAGCTCATACGGGGTGGTAGTGAAAAATCATTTGGAACCAGGGAGGCTGAGGTTGGTTATATATCCAGAACACTTAAGGCTTTGGGCATGGAGCTAAATATTTGCATTGTTGCACTATCTCAACTCAGCCGGTTGGAGCGAGGTGCAAAGCGAATGTATAAGTTATCTGACCTTAGGGAATCGGGTTCTATTGAGCAAGATGCTGATGGCGTAATATTCATCTGGAGGCCATCGTACCACGGAGTTGAAACGTTGAAGCCCGGTGATATTCCTTTCCAGGAAGATGATGTTCTTTTTCAGATTGAAAAATGGAGATTGGGTGATACTGGTCTGGTAAAGGGTAAATTTAATGGTAAGTATTCCAGGTTTGAAGATCCTGATTCTTTTTCATCATTCATTCCTCTTGGCGATGTACTGGCCAAGCAAAGGCAAATCTTCGATGGTACTACATCCACCGATCAGAACCCCCCCGACGATCTCCCTTTTTAATTTTCAAAATTACTATGCACGCTAATACTATTCAGAAATATCAAAAGAGGACTCCCGCGTTTCTGATAAAGAAAGCAACAGAGGTTTTTAATGAGTATATCAGGTTGCGGGACCAGGATGCTGCACAGCGGGTTTTCTTTTGTATTTCCTGCGGTCTGCCTAAGCCTCTGGAGCAATTGCAAGCAGGTCATTATATGTCAGCAGGACACCATGCAGCAGTTCGATTTGACGAAGACAACGTTCATGGCCAGTGCATCAGATGTAACATGCATTTGTCCGGAAATCAGGCTAATTATCGGAATGCTCTTATCCGTAAGCTTGGTTTAGAAAAGGTGGAGTTCATCGAAATGAGGGCAAAGATGGTGTCCAAGTGGGATAGATATTCCCTTATAGAGATTATCGAAACATATTCCGAAAAGGTCAAGGAATTGAAAGCAAACAATAATTTAAAACTTAAAATATAATGAGATTAATAACAGCGTATACAATAAGAAATAACTATCCTGAAAACATTCTTATTTCAGCAGAACAGGATGGTCCGAGTGGGCAGTGGAAGGTTAGTGTTTACTTGACGAAAAACGGTGATCTGCATTCGCTGCTGTTATCTACCAAGCCCTGTTTCGACTATAAAGGAGCTGCTGAAAACCACGCTAAAGTAATATGTGAGTCAATTGTAAAGGATAAGAGCCTTCATGCGTAGTATGATAAAGAACTATGACCAAATAAAAGGAAATGAAAGCAAACATATTAACAGACGCTTCAGGTAAAAAGATATCAGTAAAGACAATGCTAAGGCTATTACCAGAAGATATAGAAAAGCTGGACAACTTCATTAATACACATAGAGGGGCTTATGTCCGCATTGAGGAAAAGACTGGGGTTGGTGACGGGACTATTAGAGCAGGAAGGGCTGAAGGTTGGCTCTTCTCTATTCCAACGTTATTCAAGTTAAAGGATTTTATCCGGAATCATTTATCTTAGAAATAACTCACACTTGCCTATAACGCTTAAAAACATTAGCAAATGCCATTCATAAAATTAATGGTGCAACTGCCGGAATTACCCGATCAACCAACTACAGCTGACCGATACATCAATGTAGATCGTATTCATGAGGTTAAGCCATTTGATGATACCACTACAATAGTGGAGCTAACAAATGGCAAGACGCTCCAGGTAGAAGGTTCAGTGGGAAGGATAGTAAACCTATTGAATAATCGGGGATCATCACCTTTTGATGAATTGGTACCCTTAGCATAATAACAAAGATTCATGATACTAAGATCCTACACACAACATCCAGCACCCAAAGAGGGTGAACGCAAAGCAGTAAGGCGCTTTGCATGGATACCAACAAGGGTATGTACAGGAGGGGAGGGACGAGCAATGGTATGGCTATGCTACTTCTATCAATGGAGATTGTACACTAAGAGGCATAGGCTATTGGTATTCGGTCATGGGCTGCCGTCTATACAGGGCTGTTGGTCCGATTGGGATGATGAGTTCAAAGGAATTAATAAGAGCGCAATGCCTACGTTACATACGTAAGTCACTGTTAGCCTCTGATTGTCAAGGTACTCCGGAGACTACCTCACCTTGGTGCAATATATGGGAAGCCGCGAAGGGAAAGATCGATGAGGGTATTTGAACTTTTTGTGGCAAAAATGTGGGGATGGCTTGCCACAAAAGCAGCCACAAATGAAAAACAGGCCAAAAAATGGCGTTATGGCAAAATATAATTATAAAGAATTTGCAAGTTTAATAGGATTGGAAGCCAGGCATATATCGACGTACATAAAGCGGGGAAGTATTGTGGCGGACGTTGTGACACAAATGATTGACTCTACTGATCCAACCAATAAATTACTGATTGAAAAGCGGAAGGGTAAGCAGACTGAAAAGCAACTCGTTGCCGAGCTGGCAAAAATAGGAGCGACTGACAATGATCCGGATTTTGCCGGGGTGAATATAGCCGATGACACACATACGGCGAGGTTGCGAGAGCTTGTTGAAAAAGCGGCAGCAGACGGCCAGGACAAGGCAGGCATCCCGGGATACGAAACATCTGTCAGGTTATTAAAATATCTGGACACTGTAAAGCGAAAGGAAGAGATTGAATTCCTTCAACTCAAGAAAGATAAAATGAAGGGGGCGATGGTGCCTTCTGAGCTCATGCAACCCATTATAAAGCAGCACAACCAGTCAATGGTGACCGAATTCAAGAATGCGGGAGATAATTTTATTCGTGTTTTTGCGCAGAAAAAAGCCATGACCGGTGAAGAAATGGCTACAGTAAAGGGCGAGTTTACCAAAATTATCAATGAGGCTATGGTAAAAGCTACTACAATGACTATAAAATCTATAGCGGCGGTTATAAACGAATTCGCGGAAACCAAGTCAAGAGGAGAAAGGTCATGATGGACGAACGGGTATTATACTTTTCTCAATTTGAAAATATGTTTGAAGACGGGCTGGTTCAACTGTCTGACATCAAGCCGTCCGATTGGGTAGAACAAAATGTTGTTGTTCCTGATGGCGCCTTTCCTGGTCCGTTCCGCTATGCACTCACCCCATACACCCGTGAAATTATTGACTGTCTTGCCCCCGACCACCCTGCCCGTTGGGTGGCAGTTATGAAGGGTGCGCAGCTTGGATTTTCCGCTGGAATTCTTATTCCGGGTATTGGTTGGCTTATAGCAAACCAACCTGGTAATACATTTTTAACCGTAGGTGCACCTGATTTGATTGAGAAGGCCATGGAAAAGCTGGACCTGATGATAGATAATTCAGGATTGAGACCGCTTATTAAACCAAATGTTCAGCGTAATAGGGCAAATAAATCTGGAGATACCAATTCAAAAAAAGAATTCCCGGGCGGATATGTAACCGTAGCAAGCGCAGGTAACCATAAAGCAATACGCCAGGTCGATCTTATGTATGGTTTTTTTGATGATTTTGAAAGTGTAAAGAGCGCTTCGAAGGAATCCGGCGATACCAAGGCCCTACTCGATCAGCGTTTTGCAGCTTACGCGAATAAGCATAAGATTTTTTATATCAGCACCCCTGAGGTAAAGGAAACAAGTAATATTGAGCCCGCATATGAAATGGGAGACCAGAGGAAATACATGGTCCCCTGCCAGTGCTGCGCCTCAATGATTGAGATTAGATGGTCTGTCATAAAAGACAATGAGCAAGTCGGCGGCATAATTTGGGAAACAGATGAAAACGGTCATTTGGTGCAAGGGTCTGTAGGATATAAATGTCAGGAATGCGGTGAAACCTTCACAGATGCGAATAAAACCGAAATGCTTAATTCCGGATACTGGATGCCTACCTCTACACCATCGAAGCCAGGGTTTTTTAGTTATCACATCTCCAGCCTTTACGCACCGCCAGGGATGTACAATTGGGAATATTATGTCAATTTGTGGATCGAAGCCCACCCCAAAGGGCAACCCAGAAACGAAACCAAATACCAAACATTTGTAAATACATGCCTCGGCGAAACATATGTTCCTGCAAGCGAATCGCCTAAAGCAAACTCTATTCAAACTAACACCAGGAGTTACCAACCAGGAACAGTTCCGGAAATGCTCAGCATAGCGGATGGCAATGGACCTATCAGGTTACTGACGTGCTCCGTGGATATGAATGGTAAGCCAGATGATGCGAGACTTGATTTCGAAATACTTGCTTGGGCTGATTCAGGGGCGAATTACTCTGTATTGCACGGCAGCATTGGAACATTCATTCCGTTGGAAGGTAATGCAAAAGTAAAGGTGGACCGTGTCCACTGGACTTACGATGTTAATAAGCCTAATAGTGTTTGGCCGGAACTGGAAAAAATATTGTCTGCCGAGTACATGACCGATGCTGATGCACCGCGGGCGGTACCAATATTTCAAAGCGGTTTAGATTGCGGGCACTTCTCCAAAGATTATGCCTATCCTTTCCTGGATCGCACGACACGACCGGTAGTTGGTCTTAAAGGAGATAAAGAAAGTGGTAAGCCGATATCCCTGGATGCCGATAAAAAGTCTTTCAAACCAGCTCAGGAAAGGCCGAACCTTTATATTCTGCAGGTAGGATTACTAAAAGATGATCTCAGTTCGTTCATGCAACTTCGATGGGATGGACGCAGTGGAGATCCTCAACCCCAAAATTTCATGAACTACCCAGAGCCATCAGCTGGTCTCTACGGGTTCAATAATTATTTTGCTCACTATGAAGCCGAACAGAGGGTAATGGTCAAAATGTCTAACGGCACTACTGCAAGCCGGTGGGAAAAGAAAACAAGTGCCCATCAAAATCACATGTGGGATTGCCGGGTCTATAATCTTGCCCTCCGCGATATTGTAATTGACCAATTTGCGAAAGCATTAAAATTACCAAAGATGACCTGGAGGCAACTCATGGATGTACTTTACCCGAATACGTAATTTAATTGCCCACATCGTGGGCAGTTTTTTTGACCGGGTAGCCAATGAATTTACTTTCGGGCTCAAAGAAAGTTACACATGAATACTCCCGCTGTCGGTTCAGAACGCACGTCGAAAATCGTTGGATATAAGATTACCAAAGGTAATTTTCAGAATACAACGTCCAATTTACCTCAACGCATAGCTATACTGGCAGAAGCCAACACCGCTCAACAAGCGGGCTTAAGCACAGACCCATATCAGATACTTTCGGCGTCTGAAGCCGGTACAAAGTATGGTTTTGGAAGCCCAATTTATAATATTGCCCGCATTTTGCTGCCGGTTTTTGGTGATGGTGTTGGTGGTATTCCTGTGTTTGTTTATCCCCAGGCAGCAGCTGGCGGGTCGGCGGCCAGGGTTCAGACAATAACTGTGACCGGTACCGCTACAGCTACGGGTGTACATACTTTGGTGGTCAATGGCCGTTCGAATCTTGATGGATCATCCTATGACTTCAGTGTCGTATCTGGTGACACCCCTACAGTGATTGCAGGGAAAATTGCCGACGCGTTAAACAATGTTTTGGGCGCTCCTGCAACTGCTTCGCCAGCCGTCGGTGTAGTTACGGCTACTACAAAATGGACAGGGCTCACATCACAGGATGTGAACTTTACCGTAAGCAATAACGGGGCCTCGTTGGGTGTGACTTACGCTGTGGCACAAACTGTGGCCGGTTCCGGAACGCCTTCCGTTTCTGCGGCTTTAACTTCTTTTGGCGCCGTATGGAATACCATTGTTATTAACAGCTACGGCACTGTTACATCTGTAATGGATGCATTGGAACAATATAACGGCATACCTGACCCTAATAATCCTACCGGGCGTTACGCTGGTATTATAATGAAGCCGTTTATTGCTATTACAGGTAG
Source organism: Taibaiella sp. (assembly GCA_041660405.1). Lineage (GTDB taxonomy): Bacteria > Bacteroidota > Bacteroidia > Chitinophagales > Chitinophagaceae > Taibaiella. The sequence goes on from JBAZWL010000004.1 coordinate 71,576, forward strand.
CTTGTTGGATAACCCAACGACGGTTACAGACACAAGAAAATTAAATGTTACGTTGGCTATTGCTCCTGCCCCGCTTTCTGCTGGCCTTCCCATGGAAGCAGCAGCAAATATGGCCTTGCTTTTTGCCACAGTTTCACAGAATACGCCTCATCTTGATGTGTCCGGCAGAAATTATCCGGATATGCCTACGCCGGTAAGCATAGGATTAATGGCAGATTATAATAACCGTGATGCCTTTGTAAAAAAAGGTTCGTCTACGGTTAACCTGGTGGCCGGCGTCTACCAGGTGTGTGACTTCGTTACGACATACCATCCTGATGGAGAGAACCCTCCACAATTCCGTTATTGCCGAAATCTAAATATTGACTGGAATGTCCGCTTTTCATATTATGTCCTGGAACAAATTCACGTAGTTGATCACGTTATTGCAGCAGATAATGACATCGTGACCGTAGATGGGGTTGTTAAACCCAAGACATGGAAGCAGGTGCTTACCTCGTCGTTATTCGCTGATTTAACAAAAAGAGCATTAACAACAGATGCTGGATTTTCTTCAGGGGGACTTTTGGTTAACCTGGACACACAGAATCCGGATCGCTTAAATACATTTTTCCCTTATAAACGCACTGGCTATTTGCGTATTGCCTCAACGGAAGCTCAGGCCGGATTTAATTTCGGAGCGATTTAATATCATTTCAAGAATACAAAATTAATATAACATGGCTGCTGTCGGCGGAGATCTGAGAGAGATCACATATAATCACCCAACATTAGGATCGGGGACATTCTACCCTAAATCTGCTGAGGACTCAACCTTTGATCCTGGCGGGTTGCGCGTGAGCGATGATGCAAACAATCGCGACGGTTCCGGTAATTGGATTAAAATAATGAACGCCGTAAACTGGTTTATTGAAGCTACTATCAGCCATGACATGAACAATCGCATGGAAGGCGAAAAACTTGCTGCATTACAGGCAGATCCACAAGATGCCGACTGGACTTTTACCCATGTTAATGGTACTGTATGGGGTGGCAAAGGCTCTCCTGTAGGCGACCTGCAATTCAACACGAGTGCCGCAACGATTGAAATTAAAATCGGCGGCGGTGGAGAACTAAAAAAAATCCCTTAAAACAAAAATATAATGGAAAAATTAACGCCGGAAGAACAAGAAGAAGTACAGCTTAAGCCAGGTCAGGTAGTATCATTCGATATTGCCAAAAAGGAAATAAATGCATGGCTTGATGGTAAACGTGTAAGCGATTCAAAGCGGGAAAAAGAACACATTGCAGATGCTATTGAAACGCTTATTGATGCTATATCGTATGGTGATGCAACTATTGACCCCGAAAAAATGACCATTACTCAAGCTCTCCGTTTCCCAATTTTGAACGAAGATAGTAAACCCGTATTGTCATCATTGACATTTAAGCCACGTTTACGTACCAACGAGCTAAAGGATCGCACGGCGTCGGTTAAACAAGGTGATGGTATAGGTCGTATCTGTGCCATTGCTGGTGCTTTAACAGGTCAGGCAACGGCCATTATAGAAAAAATGGACACTGAGGATATGGCGATAGTTAATGCCGTGGCTGTTTTTTTTCTATAACGGGTTCACTTGATCCCGAAAAGGAAGACGAAAGCTTAAAGAACGTAATAAAAACAGTTGTGCGAGAGCATCATTGGGAGCCTTCCATAATTGGTAGGCTTTTTTTGGATGATCAAGATGAGAATGGGCTATTGTTCTGGTATGAAGATGTTATTTACTGTATAAAAAAAATAGAGGAGAAAAAGTAAAAATGGGAATTGGTGCCTTGGTAATACCTACTATATATACTGCCGTTGACAAAATGTCCCGGATTCAGAAGGGTATTGCTCGCGCCAACCAAGTTATCGCCAAATCTGCTGATGTTGCAGCCGGAAGACTACAACGGCTTTATACAGCCATAGGAGAAAAGGGGATGAAAAAAGCTGCAGATGCTACTGCTATTGGCGGTGCTGCTATTCTTGGGACTCTTGCCCTGGCAACAAATGAAGCGATAAAGTTTGAGGATCGCATGTCTGATATCGCAAAGACCACGGGGCTTTCTGGTGACGCCCTCGATCAATACGGCAAAGACCTTCGTAAGTTATCAACAACAACGAGAACGAGTATAGCAGACCTACAAACGATTGGTGAAATCGGGGGGCAGCTGGGTGTTGCATCAAATGAACTCCTGGCATTTACAGCGGCATCTGACAAGTTTGTTATTGCGTTAGGCAAGGATTATTCCGGGGGGACCGAAGAGGCAATTTCAAGTGTTGGAAAAATAAAAGCACTCTTTGAAGATACCAGGAAGGTCCCTATTGCAGACGTTATTACAAAGGCCGGGTCGGCAATCAATGAGCTTGGCGCAGTCGGAGCAGGAACAAGTTCGAATATAAATGATTTTGTATTAAGACTTGGTGCGCTTCCGGATGCTATTAAGCCAATATTTACTGATGCTGCAGCTTTGGGAACGTTTTTTGAAGAGGTAGGTATTGATTCTCAAATTGCTGCCGGAGGCCTATCTAACTTTTACTTGGTTGCTGCAAAAGATATAAAAGGGTTTGCAAAGCAAATGGGGATGGGCACGAAAGCTGCAAAAAACCTATTCGAGACAGACCCAACAGAATTTGCCAAAAAATTTGCCGCATCACTCAATGGTATGTCTGCCGTTAAGTTGGCAGAAAAGCTGAGTGAATTAGGTATAGGGTCACAGGAAACCATCAAGGTACTTGGGGCTTTGGGGTCAGCCACAGACAGGCTGACCCAATTGCAAGGAGTCTCAGCCGCTGCTTTTGAAAAGGGAACATCATTGTCGGACGAAGCAGCTAAAAAGAATGCAACGACAGCTGCAAAGCTGGAGATGGCGAAAAATAACTTCCAGAATCTTGCTATTACTATAGGCACACAATTGTTGCCAGTGGTAGCAAAGTTTTTAGATTTTATCGTACCTATCATAACAGGGATTTCCGATTGGATGGGAAAGCATGAAGGATTGGCTAATATAATAATTGCTTCTGTAGCTGGTTTTGGTAGTATGCTATTGTTGATATCAGGCCTTATACGTACAGTTATGTTCATTCAAAAGGTTACAGCAGCATGGACTGTCATTCAGAAAGCTTTGAACATTACAATGAGCTTAAACCCTATTGGCGCAATCATTACGGGAATAGCTCTGTTAATAGCTGCCATTGTTTGGGTAGCGAGTGAAACCGAAGGATGGGGTAAGCAATGGGATGCTACAATGTCCTGGATAAAAGCGGTATTCAAAGCAACCTGGCTGGAATTGAAAATGGGATTTCAGGCTATAAATATAGCCTTCTGGGATATGGTAAATGCGGTTGTAGGTGCATGGTACTGGGCCCAAAATAAAATGGGATACCTGAGCGATCAACAATACAATAAAAATTTAGCGCAAATAGCGGCGGAAAAAAATGCCAGGATAACAGCCTTTAAAGAAACAGCCAAAGAGTATGCCTCAGAGATGGCAAAGGTTAAGGCTGGCCCTGGGTGGCATGTAACATGGAAAGATGATAGAGTTGCTCCAGAAAATTCAGGCGTTGCCTTGCCAAGTATGCTTTCTACACAGCAAGCCGGGCAAAGTCAACTAATGAAAAGCATAGAACTTAAAAAAGCGCCGGTAGAGATCACAGTAAAGGACCAAACTGCAGGAGGAGCAGATATAACGAAAAACCCAATGAACCTGCCGATATTAACCAAAACCTTCGCTAAACCTAACAACAGATAATGGATGTATTTGTAACAGAACTGGCAGGATATGGTGATCTCCAAAAGAAAGGGGATGATCTTGTTATGGCTTTGAGTTATGAATCTCTTCCTTTTTTAGCCTTGTTTGGTGGTACGGAAGACTGGTGGGGTAATGCCCTGCTTCCTAACCAAGATGAGAAATTTAACTCCATCACAGAGCAGACAATGCGTGAGGTGGCATTAAATAGCGCCGGTCGGATTAAAATAGAAGCTGCGATTAAATCAGATCTGGAGTTTTTAAAGCGAAATGTTCCAGGCGTACAGATTACAGTAAATACGTTTATTGTTTCTCCTGACCGGTTAGACATTAAAATAATCATTGACCAGGAGGAGTGGAATTTTAAATGGAATCCAAACGCCACAATTGGCATTTATCTTTTACCAGAAGGCGGAATATTTACAGAACAATTTACTGACGAGTTTGCATAATGACAAACATACCCACTATACAGGAATTAAAGGATACAATACTTACCAATATTCAGGCAGAGCTTGGTACAAATATCCCATCATGGAAAAAAACATTTCTAAAGGCGCTGGCTGTAGTCTTGGCTGGTGTATTTAAGATGCTTTACTATGCGTTGGGTAATGTTCAGAAAAACATCTTTGTTGATACAGCAGATCCGGAATCTGCCGGTGGCACACTTGAAAGGTTTGGGCGCATAAAGCTGGGTAGGAATCCCTACCCAGCAACACAAGGGCGATATAACATTTCTGTTACTGGTACAGTGGGAGGTATTATCCCAGCACAAACTCAGTTTTTGAGCGACGACACGAGTAAGAATCCTGGCAAAATATTCATTGTTGATACACAATTTACGCTTGTATCCAGTCCTGATGTATTAACCGTTAGAGCTTTGGAGTCCGGAGTTGGAAGTCGCTTAGGCTTAGGGGATACACTGACCGCAACCGCCCCTATATTAAATGTTGACAGTGCTGCCATTGTAGATACTGAAAACGTGATACCTAACGATGGGGAATCTATTGAGGCTTATCGAAAGACTGCCATAGAAAGCTTTCAGCTGGAGCCACAAGGAGGGTCACCTGCAGATTATCGGCTATGGGGGAAGGATGCTTCAGGGGTTAAGCAAATATACCCATACGCTGCATCCAATCAACCAAACGAGGTAAATGTATATGTGGAGGCCACTGTAGCAGATAGCACAGATGGCATGGGAACGCCCACGAGTACTATTCTTGCCGATGTTGAGGCCGCTGTTGAGGCTGATCCGATAACAGGAAGAGGCAGGCGTCCTGTTGGTGTGTTCAAAGTCAATACCATGCCGGTCGTAGTTAATAAGATATCAATCCAAATCACAGGTTATCAAGGCCTGACTCCCGCGAAAGAAGCTACAATTTTACAAGGGTTGTCAGAGGCGATTTCTAACATCCGGCCATTCATTGGCGGTGCTGATATCATAGCGAACAGGAATGATGTGTTAAGCAATAACAATATTATCAATATCATACTAAGCACAATACCCGGTTCTCTTTTCACTTCTGTAGAAATGAAAGTTCAGATCGGGATGGGGCCGCAGGTGGTAGAATCAACAAAGGTTTTTGATAACGGGAACATCCCATATCTGGTAGCAGTAACATATGTATAGCCCATTTGAAGCCATAAAAAAGCAATTGAACGACCTGTTTCCTGATGGTCTGGCTTTTCGTGCCAGTCCTGTAGGGGTCAGGAGTGCATTGCTTTCTGCCATTTCCCAAACATATGATCAGTGTTTTAAAGATGCTGAGTCCGTATGGGATAGTATGCTGCCAGATAATCCAAACTTTACGGCAGATGATGCTACTGATTGGGAGCGAAGGCTGGGTATTATTAGTGGGACAGGTGTTTCGCTGCCTGACAGGAAGCTTGCCATCACTCGAAAACTGAATTACCCGGGAACTGTAGCACCTCGACAACATTGGACATATTTAGAAGAACAGCTACAAGCAGCAGGCTTTGATGTATACGTTTATGAGAATAATTTTTCTGGCGTAACCAAAACACCGCAAAATATTTTGAACCCAGGTGATCCGGAAGGGTCTGTGCACTCTATAGGGACATACCACAAGAGTACAACAAGGCACGGAAGTATTGCCTTCTACACAAACAAAGTGGCAAACTATATTGAAGAAGAAAAGGATGAGAGCTTTATTATCGGGGCCAATTACCGGAGTACTTTTTTTATATCAGGTCCTGTCATAGAGACGTTTGCAGATGTTCCGGAAAACAGGAAAGATGAGTTCAGGCAAATGATTTTGAAACTAAAGCCGGCCCAGACGGTGGCTTTTCTATTTGTAAACTACATATAAGATGATAAGACTAGCAGATAAAACGAATGTAGCTATCGGGGTTCCCGGTTATCCGTACGGTAAAATTATAAATGACACAGGCACTGGAAATGGTACCTCTGTAGATGAACAGGTCTATAACGATGTTCATCAGTTTTTGGAAAGGATGTTCGACCAGTCAGGGCTCACAGCGAACAATCTCCCGGATAACGGCACCAATGGGTATCAACTTTATCAAGCGTTGCAAACTGTAGTAGCTGCAGGCATGGCAAATGTCGCCAGCGGAGCGTGGATAGATGGTATTACTCCAACGGTTACCACAGACACTGGCACCGCAGAACTCTTTTCTGTCCTAACGAATAGGTATAAAATTATAGGGAAGACTTTTTTTTGGGAGTTCATAGGGGCATTGTCTGTTACGTCCGGGACACCGAACGTTATTAAAATAACCCATCCGATAGTCATAACTCAAAAGAATTTTAATAATGCAGCGCCGCGAAAGGTGTGGGGTTTCTATAAATCCAACCTTCAGACTATGAATGACATGCAATTAACGACAATAGATATTCGGCAATTCCCGTCAGCGGCATTTTCAGGGCTAAGTCAATATTTAAGTTTTTCTGTTATCCTGGAACTTGTATAATGCCAGCGTTCGATATAAATAGCAGGGAGGTCGTAAGAAACACGGCAAGACTGGAGCGATTGCATAGGTCTGGGCTCCCTGTTGCTGTTCGGACAGCATTAAACAGCACAGCTTTTCACCTTAAAACAAAGCAGATGCCACATACCGCATCCAAAACTTTCGTTCAACGTGCGCCTAATTTTTTTAAAGCGAACTCAACTGTAAAAAAGGCTACGGGCTTTAATGTTTCCGACATGCAATCTCAAATTGGATTTGTTTCAAAAGGTGGAAATGATAAATCCGTAGATGATCTGGAGCAACAAGAAGAAGGTGGAAGTCTTAAGCGGTCAATTGTTGCACTAAGCCGTGCAAGGACGAGTAATAGCCCTAAAAAGAAGGTGAAGGCCAAAATGCGCATTGCAGATATAAAGGGCCACGTAGTAGATCCAGGAGAAGCCGGACCTAAAAACAACAGGAACAGTAAGCAGGCATTTGTAAAGTCGGCGGTTCATGCAGGTAAAGGTGGCCTTATCAGGGGTAGTGGTAAGGATAGGGATATAATTTTTGAAGTCAGATCCCTGAAACGCAAAGGAGGCAATATGATGGTCAAGTCGGTACCTGTATTTTCTGTAAAAAAAGGGCGTGATGTTCGAATCAAAAAAACATCTTTTATGGAACGGGCATCCAAAGAAAGTTTAAAAAAAATGGCAGGCTTTTATAATGAGGCAGCCAGGGCACAAATTAACAGGTTACGATGAGCTGGATTGATAAGATAAAAACAGAATTGACCATTACCTGCGGGGATGGCAAATCCTTTTCGCCCAATTGGATCAGTGCCAGCAAAAGCATTGAATATAATCTTGCAACTTTTGAATTTAAAGGCCTGCCGGGTACACTTGTTTACCGTGGAACACCACGCGGAACCAGGTACCAGCTACAACTTTTCTTCCAGGGTGAGAATCATCTTGACCTGGCAGAAGAGTTTTTAGAATCTTCTGCAGATAGCAGGCCGTGGAAAGTGTCTCACCCTCTTTACGGAAACCTTTTGGTGCAGCCTACAGCTCTTACCATAGGGAACGAGGAATATAATGTAAGCTCTGTGTCCGGACTGGTTATTGAAACCATCCCGTTGGTAGCTGCAACCCAAAGCAATATCTCTCCATTGGAGAAAATATATGAAGTAAAGATCAACACTGATATAGCGTTTGACCGGTCCTTTGCAACACAGATACCAAGCATTAATGCTGTGGATACACTTACCATGTCGGGTAATATTGGCAATTCCTTCGCTTCTGTGGTGCAAAAAATAACAGATAGCAAATGGAAGGACCAGTATTTGAACGCAATGAACAAAGCTAATGCAGCCCTTAATAACCCGCTTTTCGATACGATCTCAACCATGCAGGCGGTAAGGGAGTTTACTACCATGCCGTATCAATTTTCGGATGATGTGATTACCAGGCTTAACATGTTTGTTTCCCAGTTCACTTTACTCAGTGGAACTGTTGTCAACCTGTTTTCAAGATCTTCCAAAAAAATATATGAAAACAATGCCGGGATAACCATTTCAGGCATGATGCTTTCTGCTGTTACTGGTATCGGAACCAGCTATGATAATGCAATTGATGTATTAAATGTGATCGATCAACTTGTTTTGTCATATAACGAATACATTGAAAACCTTGACAGGTTACAAAGCGAAAACGGGGGAAGCCCTGACAGTTTTATTCCTGACGCTGATGCAGTTGGAGAGTTGTCCTATTTGACATCACTAACCATAAATACCCTTTTGGACATAGCAGCGGACGGAAAGCAACAACGCACCGTCTATCTGGCAGAAGATACCAACCTGATTCTGGTTGCGCACAAACTTTATGGATATACAGCAGATGACAGCATATTTGATAAGATGATTAAAAATAATAACATCAGTAATAGAGAATTACTGATGCTGCAAAAAGGCAGGAGAATAGTTTATTTCATATGATTTTAAAAATAGGGACACGGAAGATAGACCTGTATAACCAGGTATCGGTTACGCTGAATTATGACAGCGTGGCCAGCACATTCGCATTTTCCCTGTTTTTTGATCCGAATAATGAAGAACATAAAAGGATATTCAAACCACTTCAGTATCTGCCTGCGACGATTGAACACAATGGGCAAACACTGATCACCGGGACAATGCTTTCTGGTGGCTTTTCAGATGGTTCGGAAAAATCTCTGGTAACTGTTTCCGGATATAGTAAAACAGGTGTTCTGGAAGATTGTGAAATCCCGATGGAGGCCTATCCCCTTCAGACAGATTCGCTATCATTAAAGCAGATTTGCGAGCGTCTTATTAAGCCCTTTGACCTGACATTAATAATTGATCCTTCTGTATTGGAAAAAGTGAATGGCAGGTTCACACGAAGCACAGCTGGTGATGATCAGACTGTTAAAGCATACATTGACGAGTTGGCAAGGCAGAAATATGTTGTATTGACACATGACCAATATGGAAACCTTCTACTGACCGAAGCTAAGCCGAAACAAACCCCTATATGGAATTTTGATTCACGCGAAAAGTTTGTGAAGATGGATCTCAATACTGATGGTCAGCAAATGCATAACACTATTACTTATCAAAAGCAGGCTACAAAAAGGGGAAAGGGGAATGCCGGACAATCCTCTGTTGATAATCCATATTGCAAAGTATATAGACCTAAAGTAAGTCGTCAGACCAGCGGGGAAAGTATTGACACAAAATTTGTTTCTAGGAATGGGCTTTCTGAGGAACTAAAAGCAATCGAACTGACCATTGAACTGGATAGCTGGAACCTGGGCGGGAAACTTATATTGCCTAATAATATCGTTACAGTTACCAATCCTGTTGTGTTTCTGTATAAAAAAACAGAATGGTTTATTAAGAGTGTGGAGTTTTCAGGAGATGAGAACTCAAGTAATATAAACGATGGCACAGCGAAGTTGGTATGTTGCCTGCCGGAGGTATTCACCAAAGACATGCCAGTAAATATTTTTGACTAATGAACACTGTAGGAATAGTAGATAAGGCCGAAATAAAAAATGGTGAACGGAAGGTAAAGGTTCTGCTTACCGGTAAACAAAATGTCCAGGAAACGGATGACATTTCTCTGCCTGGAATTGATGCCAGCCCGATAAAAGGAATGGTTGCCATATATTCCGAAACTCAGGTAAAAGGCGAGGAGGTTATAATTGGTTACATCAACCCAAACCAAATTGCAGAACCTGGTGAGATAAGAATTTTTGCACTTGATGATAGTGGCAATGAGAAGTGTTATTCCTGGTTTAAGAAAGATGGAACTATTGAACTGGATGGGGATACAGATAACGCTGTAAGGTATAGCAAACTGGCGGAGGCTTATAATGAAACAAACAATAAACTCAATGCTTTAATTACAGCCTTCAATTCTCATGTACACATATTAAGCCTTACATCAGGAACAGGAACCGCAGCGCCTACGGCTGCACCAGCACAAACATCGACAGGAGACATCTCCCCTGCAAAAATTGAAAATATAAAAACCTCATAAGATGATTTACGAAAGCATACCTCAATACATAGAGTGTTTTACGCTGACAGAGGATAGGATAAACAGGCTTGAATTAATTCTCACGCAGATGGAGAATAGCATGCTTATGGTCGCTGCAAACCCTGAGCTTGGCACAGTTGCGAATACCGGAGTAAATCTTATTGAAGAATATTCACTGGATGATGGACAAACAAAGATACGCACAAAGTATCGTGACACTGAAGCGTTTATAGGATCTTACAAGACTCTTCTGGCTCTTAAGGATATGCTGATCGCGAAATTAAATAACAATATCACAGGTCGAGTATTTAGCCTCCGTGATGGAAGAAACTTTACAAGATGAGAATAAAAGAAAATATAAAAGCGATGTTTGGTATTGCGGAAAGCGCCCGTATCTCCGCACCCGCCCAGTCAGTTAAGCAACAATTGGTAATGCAAGGCATGTCTGATGCCCCCATTAAGGAGGCGCGCTTTGACAATGGAGGGTCTGGATATTACAATACTTTTTTTGCTTACTCCTTCAATGGGGAAAAAAATGAGGGTGATATCGGTCCAATCCGGGATTATTATATCGATTACCAGGCACTACGTGCACGATCCTGGCAGGCATTTTTAGAGAGTGACATATGCCAGCTCTTATTATCTAAAAAGCGCCGTTGGGTCATAGGCAAAGGCTTGAAGTTACAGTCTGAACCTCAAGTTGACACACTTTTGACGGAAGGTATTGTAATGTCTGATGACGAAGTCGAAGATTTTAACGACCAGGTAGAGTCAAGATTTGAAACATACTGCGCCTCGACGATGGCAGATCATGCCAACATGAAGTCTTTACATAAGCTTGCCAAAACAGCGTACATGAATGCTATCATTGGTGGTGATGTACTTGTCATCATGAGGTTAAACGGAACTACTGTTACTGTACAGTTGGTTGACGGTGCACATGTTGATAATCCAGGGGCGCTTTCCATGGTAAACGGGCAATTTCAGACGACAAATGGTAATGTTGTCCGTAATGGTATTGAAATGGATGTTACCGGTAGACATGTAGCCTACCATGTTCGCAACGGTATTTTTTCTACTGAGCGAATACCTGCTTATGGTGAAAAAACTGGCCGGGAGATGGCCTTTATGGTTAATAGTCCATTGGAATTCAGGTTAGATAATAACAGGTCATTGCCATTGCTTGCGGCAGTACTGGAAACTGCAGCAAAAATGGACCGGTACAAAGAGGCGACTTTGGGAAGTGCTGAAGAAGGTGCAAAGATTGTCTATTCAATTGAACATGAAGCCTACTCTGATGGTTCAAATCCTCAGCTACAGGAGTTAGCGCGTAGGATGGCAGGACAAGCAGGCCCTGTTACGGTTGATGGGAAGGAGCTGGCTAAAACTGTTGCTGCAACAACAAATAAACAGGCAGTTAATATGCCTTTGGGTGCGAAGCTTTCAGCATTTGAAAGCAAAAAGGAACTTTATTTCAAAGATTTCTTTACTGTAAATATTGGTATCGTCTCTGCGTTGATTGACATGCCTGTTGATGTTGCTCTTTCTGATTATAAATCTAACTATTCATCTTCCCGGGCAGGCATTCAGGATTTCGGTCATGGACTGGAAGTGGACCGAGATGATTTTGCACCACAGTTCTATAAAAAGATTTATGATTTCTGGTTGTATGTCCAGGTACTTACGAATAAAGTCCAGGCTCCGGAATATTTGACAGCCATGCAAAAAAGAAACAGGATGGCTGTAGAGGCTTATGGATTTTCTCGATGGGTAGGAACTAATGTACCACACATAGACCCACTCAAAGAAGTTCAGGCCGCGAGGTTACTATTGGGAACTGAAGGGGCACACATACCGCTGTCTACTGTGGAGGCTGTAACGGAAAAGTTAGGTAACGGTGGAAGCTACAGCAACATTCAGCAATTTGGTAAAGAGTTGAAAGTGACAGATAAGGCAGGAATTGAAAAGAGCGAAATAACAGCTCCTGTAGAAAAGACAGAAGAAAAAGATGAATAAAAAGGAGAGGGTTAATCTTCTTCTTTTATCGTTTCATATAATGCCATAATGTGCCTCATCTCTTCATCTTTATATCGGCTTTCAAATTCCGCTAATATAACTTTGATAAACTCTGGAACCGAATCCAGCCCGTATTTTACACGAGCAATAGCTTTGATTCGTTTGCCTCTGCTGTCGGGAATATTCCGAACTCTTATATCCATCATAAGCAAGTACGCTTTGAATCAAATATATCTTTTTTGCCCACACCGTGGGCAGTTTTTTGAAACTTTTTTTTCGCGCTTGTAATATTACATCGTGAAGAAAGAAATACTCATATACAGTGGCATATACTCTTGGACAGTTGCGGACATTATTACGCGATTAGAAGAGGCAAAAGATAGTGATATCAGGTGCAGGGTTAATAGTCCTGGAGGTGAGGTTTACTATGCTTATGGACTGATTGCAAAGTATATGGAGCACACTAAAAATAAGCAGATGCAAGTTGATGGCATTGCTGCTTCTGCCGCTGCATTTTTATGCTGTTGTTCTGATGAAACAGAATGTCTTGATGTTTCCACCTTCCTTTTTCATCGTGCTGCATTTCCATCCTGGATTGAAAACGATCCTGAATATTTTACAGAATCCCGTAGAAGTGAGATTACAAAAATCAATAAAGATCTCCGAGCAATAATGGAGGGTAAATTCACAGCAGAATTATGGCAAAAAGTTACAGGAGTTTCACTTGATGACTTATTCTCGTTAGAAAGCAGAATGGATGTTACGCTGGATGCGAAGCAAGCAAAAAAGCTAGGGTTGGTTAACAAAATCAACTCTATCACTCCAGAAAAAAAGGCAGAAATAGAAAGCCTTGTAATGGGCATCGCTGCATTGAGCATTCCTAAGATGCCAGAAACGGAACGTGAGGAACCTACAACAACAATCATTAAAAATCCAAATAAAAAAATGACGTTACAAGAAATTAAGGCCCAGCACCCTGATGTGTGTAAAGCCATATACGACGAAGGTGTAGCAGCCGAAAGGGACAGAGTCGAGTCTTACATGGAGTTTGCGGATGTTGATCCTGTTGCTGTAAAAGCAGGCATTTCAGCAGGGAAGGCAATTACGGCAAAAGAAATGGCGGGCTTTAGTCGCAAGGCTATTGCTCAGGCTACAATTGGCAATATGCAGGCTGAAAATGCGCCGGATGTTACAACCGAAGAAGCTGAAAAAGGTACCACAGAAAAAGCAAAAGCTGATGCTAAGGCAACCGCAGATTTCGATAAAGAATGGAAAGCTCAAGCTGGAGTAAAAACTACGGTTTAGTTTTCAAAATATTCACAACATTAAAATTATAGACATCATGTCTGGAATGCTAATTGTAAATCGTGACATAACAAAAATATTTCTGGCCAATCACACGTCCCAGAAAGTTACGTACACGAACTCGACAGGGTCAACTGTAAATATCCTTGCTGGTCGCTTAATGGGCCGGATTACCATAGGGCAAAAGGTTTTGCCCTATGTATCTACTGCAACCGACGGAAGTCAGCAACCTGTGGGCGTTGCAATGGATGACTATACCGTCGCCAATGGAGTGACCATAACAATGACCATTTGTGATGGCGGCGAGGTTGCGGAAGAGAAAATCATACTGGCAGGTGCAGAGACCTTGTCAACTGTAATTACAGATGACGTTTCTATACGTTCTGCAATTGAACGTAATACCCATATCAAGCTCCGCCCGTCTACTGACATGAGTGGTCCTTATGACAATCAATAATTACAACAGTCAGTTATAACTTTTATTTAAAACTTAATACAGCTTAAAATGGCTTCAATACCAGCTTCACAGGCTACTGCCAGGTTTACTTCAGCGTTGGTGGCAACGTACATGGAGATGCCTAAAACTACATCTTTCCTTCGTTCGTTCTTTCCTGCTAAAGAATACCTGACAAAGTACCTGCGCATTGAAGTTATGCGGGGCGGTGAGAAAATCGCCGTTGACGTTGTCCGTGGATCTGAGGGTAATCGTAACCGTTTCGAACGTTCAACCGAAAAGATCATTGAGCCACCATATTTCCGTGAGTATTTCGACCTGACAGAGTTAGATATTTACGATCGTCTGTGGGGTTCCGATTCGATAGACGGCACTTCGTTTGGGGAGATTGTTGCACAGGTTGCAGAAAAGATGCAAATTTTGGTGGACAAAATCGAAAGGGCTTATGAGTTGATGTGCGCTCAGGTATTGTTAACGGGTATTATCACACTCAGTGATGGTACATCAATTGACTACAAGCGTAAAGCAGCAAGCTTGGTTGATGGTAGTGCAACCACATGGGCAACAGGCACGAATGACCCTTATGCACAAATAGGTGCAGGCATTAATTTCATCCGTACCAAAGGTCGTGCTCAAGGTGGAACTTACAATATGATCATGGGTGAATCCGCAGCGGATGCTTTCTTCGCAAATGCAATTGTATTGGCTCGCGGACCATTGTCTAATATCAATTTCGATCAATTGCGTGCCCCACAAAGGGATAGTGTCGGGGGCGCCTTTCACGGCACTATTACTGCCAAAAGCTACAAAGTAAACCTTTGGACGTATCCTGAATATTACGACGATGCTACCGACACAACAGTCAGTTATATCGATACAAAAAAGATCATTATTATTCCGGAAGCCCCAAAGTTCGTAATGGGTTTTGCGGCTGTGCCGCAATTGATTGACACGGATAACCGTGTTCCGAAAAAAGGAGCGTTCATATTTGGGGACTACGTGGACAGAAAACTGTCAACTCATGAATATGATGTTAAATCTGCCGGTGTTCCTATTCCTGTCGCAGTTGACCAGATATATACACGCCAGGTGTTGGCTTAGTTGAAATAAATCTCTAATCAAAAGGCTTGCTGTTGACGCGGCAAGCCTTTTTTAAAAACGTAAAGTTATGTCAGGAATCAAAATGTATAAGGTAATTGCCCTTTCGGTAGGCGCCAATTCGGGTAGAATTTTTAAAGCCGGTGATATTGTAACCAGCGATGCATGGGATGAGGGTGTTGCTGACAAGCTCGTTGAACAGGATTTTTTAGAAGAGTATACGGGAAAGGAAGAAGTTAGCACCGAAGGGAATGAAGTTCAGCCACCCTTAAAAGATGATGCGGTTGGTGACCATGCTACCAACGAGGAAGAGTTGGGCCTTGACGAAACTCGGCCCATGGGCGAAACTGCCGATGCAACCAAGCCGGGAGTTAAGAAATTTACAACCAAAAAGTAATGGGCCTAATGGATCAAATAAAAGCTGATGTCCTGAGCATCACTACTAACAGTAGTGAATTCGGGTCATCAGTTTCGTTCACAGCTCCAACAGGTGAAACTACAACCATTATCTGCAGAACAAATAAACATCATTTGTCGATTGATGATAATGGCGCTCCGGTTAATTCGCGTAATGCCAGCGTTTCTTTTTCAGAGTTCGCTTTTAAAAATATTGACTATCCAATTAGGGGTATATCAGGCCGGGTAAATCTTGACAAACACAAAGTAACCTGGACTGATAGTACTGGCCAGCCTAGCACATACATGATTAAGGAGTGGTTTCCTGATGAAACACTTGGCCTTATAGTTTGCATTCTTTCTGACTTTAAATAAACTCCAATGCCTTTAATTAAAGAGCTTATACCGCCGCAAGGATTTGAGCTTGTCCGCAACAGGATAGCGGAGATCCTTGCAGATGAGTTCATTAGCCAGGCATCCATTCATGGCAATCCAGAATGGATGCCATCCAAGGTATATGTAGAAAGAAGGATATCTATTGACAATACGGATATGCCGGTTATCAATGTTGCCTTAGCCAACGGAGCATACAGTAATAAGGATGTAACTCAAGTAGATGGTAGTTACCAATTTTTTATTGACTGCTATACTCAGTCACCTGGAACTGATGATGGTGATGGTGACGCACTTGCAGCTATAGCGTTACACCGTATAATGGGTATGTGTAGAGCAATCCTTGAGAACCCTGAATATAGCACCCTTGCTTATGCGCCGCCCTTCAGCTGCTCCGTTGCGGTTACTTCAATGACAATTGGAGACTATGCGCAGGCAGACATGCAGAACTCAGCTATTGGCCGGTTGATTTTTGAAGTTCGCATTCCTGAGATAGTGGAGTTAAAAGCAGGCTTACCATTAAGCATAAGTATAACCCAAGTTAAATTATTCAACACCATTAAAGGCTATCTATATACTACGCAGGCAATCATTGATGACGAAGGTATTTTCACAGAACAATTTACAGATCAATTTAGCTAACCATGGCAACCGCAGAAGAAATAAAAGCCGATATCAATACAGATATCAGATTAAAGACAAATCCAAAAAGCATACCTCCTCCGGTTGTTGCTGATAAAATGGACAGCCTTGTTGATTTTTCAATACAAATCGGCGATGAAACTTTAGAAGCCTCGAAGGAATTTACAACTTCGCAAATGAATACCGTTGCGTCCGGCATAGGAAATGCAATATTTACCTCTGATCCAGCCGATGCGGATTATAATACCTACAATCTTGTAGGTGGTGCCGGTGTTTATACAAATTTTTTAAGCGACGTTGCAACTCCCATTGAATTGACATCAGCACAAGTGCCGCCAACTGCAAAAAAGGCATGGCAGGTTTACAGGACAGAACCTACTGGTTACTGGACGTTAAAAGAGGTACCACTTGATTTGTCCACTTACGCAACAAAGGTCGAACTTGACCGGCATAACCCTTTGGTTCCTGTAACTCGTTACGAGCACCCTAGAGGCGTAGCAGAGCAAAACGGAAATGGTACTTATGATAATGCAACTGTTTGGGGATGGGGAGTTAACACCCTAATGACACAGGCAGGGGTAATAAATAAAATAGAAGTTCCTTTTTTCGGTAGTGCTGATACAGAGTGCGAGGTAAGAATATATAGACAATCGGCCACAAACGTATTAGGCACCCAGCTTTTTGCAAAAGTATATGCTGCTGGAGAGTTGAACCAAAACTTATCAGTAAAGACTGTTATTAGTGTAGATATTGAGGTAGTCGTGGGTGTTAGGATCGGGGCGGTTATTGGGTGGAAAGCAGGGCATAACCCACGAATGAGATACTTTAGTGTAGATACGACCAGCCCTGCACGTGACAGAGTAATAAAAGCAAATACTTCTTCCTATCCTGGGTTATTTGCTGGTTCATGGTCATTCGGTACAGGTATATATCAGGCGGCAATGAAAATGTATTTTATACCTGATGCTATACAAACAGTTACTGACCTTGTAACTGGTCAGGTAGCTGGGTATGTTAGTGCTCCTGATTTGGAAGAGGCTTTGGATGATTATGATGCTGTAGTAGAAGATGTAATATTTGAAAACCCTAGAGGGGATTCTGAGGTAATGGGAACGCATACCTATAATGACCCAAACAGAGGCACAGGTGTGTATGCCCAAATAGCTCAATCTGGAACTGTTACGAAGGTGGCAGTGCCATTTTTGGGAAATGCTACATCACAAGCATCATTCAGGATTTACACCTCTGCTGCTTATACGAATAATACGGCTTTGATGACTTTGCTGTATCAAAAAGTATATGGTACAGGGGAGTTTCCTACGAATGCTGCACAGCTTACAGAGATACTGTTGGATACACCGATACAGGTTACCGCTGGCAACTACATTTACATATTTGTACATGATACAGCAGGCACACCTGCAATGGCTATACGATACTTTAATGCAAATTCAGTTACAACACCTTTCAGGACTTCATTCCTTCGTGCCCCTACATCCGGAAATGTGTGGGCTTTGGCTTGGGGATCATCCAGCCTCCCTACTTTCTCATCCGGTAGCTTTAGGTTGGAATATTATAAAGAGAGAGTTTTAAAGGAAAGGCTTGACGATTATTTAGCGGAATCGATAGCTTATACTGATGCTCAGTTGGCTGAATTTGTGTCGGAAGATCCCAGAATAGTATTGCCTTCAAAAATATATGCTGTTGTAGGTAAAGAATTTAATCTTTACTATGATGCTCTTACACTTTTACCGGATTACGGATCGGGCCTTCCTCCTATATTGTTTGATGTGGTTTGTACGAAGGGCTTGATGGATAGGCGTAGTTTCAGGTTTACGCCATTGGTAGGGGATATTGGTTCTTATAGCCTTACGTTTAAAGTGTTAAATAGCTTCAATCAGGTAGTTCAGCAAGTTACTACCAGCCTTGTAGTAGTGGCCGCAGCTAATCCAGGAAGCGTTAAAAGAATACTATGTATAGGCGATTCTACAACAGATGATACCGGAGAGGTAACAAGGGTATTACAGGAAAACCTAGCATTGATAGGCGGTAACGTTCCGTTATTTTTGGGCACACACCAGGCAGCACCTTATAAAAATGAAGCGCGTACAGGTCGTACTTTTGCTGGGTATGCTCTCGGTAATACAAATTACAGGTTTAATTTTACTGGTTTCCCGACTTCTGGATATGATTTAACTAACCTACGTGGTATAAAATATTATCACAATACGGCAGATAATGATGTGCTGCTAATACAACGATGGGTAGTAAATCCTGACGGTACTGGTTACGTTATAGGGTATCCTATTGAGCCTTTTACTGTTCCTGTATCGTTCCCTACTACGTTAACTAAAGGGTTTGCTCCGGCAGGGTTCCCTACGACTATCAATGTTACCAGTATGGATACCTTGACCAACTATAGCGTATTGAAAAATGTGGGCGTAAATGGTGAAGGTACCGGAGCTTTGGATATTTCATACTACAGGCAAAATGTTTTAGGCTTAGGTTCTACCACTTATATTGATTGTGTATCTATAGATTTAGGCATAAACGATATTAATGCAGGAGGCCTAAGTGCAGGAGCTATAGCTGCTATTGTAACCAATGCCGATTTGTTGGTAGCCGCATTTCTGGCGGACAATGCAGCATGTAAAATAGTATTATGCTTACCTAAATCACGCTCATCTGATCTGATGGCCACAACCCGTAAAAATGCATTACAGCGTATAAGCATACACGATCTACGTGCAGCCCTTATAGCTAAGTTTGACAATGTGAGCTATCCTAATGTAATTATAAGCCAGAGCGGGTATGGAATGGATAGGTTTTATGGTTACCCTACAACGGATGTACAGCCAGCAGCGAGGATAACCGATATAACGTTTGTTGGAGCTAATAACGATGTTCATCCGGCGGCGCGTGGCTACGCCCAGGTTGCCGACGCTATGACTGGAGCTGTGCTGGTTGCTTTATCATAAACAGCTACAATAATTACTTTACGCACTTAATCATTAACACCCAAACAAGCCAGGGCAATGAAATCAATTGCATCAATATTTCAACACAAATTTACTTTCCTTACTGGGCTTGCTTACGGGTGGTTCGAAGTGACGGCTATACCTAAGCCAATGCTTTTGTTTTTTCTATTCGGTGCAATGGTTGTTGATTTTATAACCGGGTTATTGAAAAGTTGGGGCTTAGGTTTAGCCACATCATCTTCCGGGTTTCGTAAAACAGTATCTAAGCTCGGTATGTACGCCGGTGCAATTATGGGTATGTGGTTTATTGCAAACATGCTCGGTCTGATGTACCCAACAAAAACGGTTGATTACTCTGTACTTGTTAATGGCAGCATAGGCTTTATAACGTTCATTGAGATCTATAGCATATTTGAGAATATCTACCAGATATCGCCCAACGGCTATTTATCAAAGCTTTTTATTAAGCCGGTTTTGAAATTCCTTAAAGGGAAGCTGGAAAATAATCATCCTTTAAAAGACATAGATAATGGAAAACAAGATCAAGATACCCCTTTACCTTAGCCTGGCACTGCTTTTTGTTTTAGCAGCCGGGGCTGTTAAGTCGCTATTTACCAATACGCCGGTACTAACCAATATAGAGCGGATAACCCAAATACGGGATGATTCAATTTCGTACTGGAAAGATAAGTTTGGCCGGGAACATGCTGAAAAGCAAATGGCCGTGGCCAGCTACCAGGAGATTAAAATTGTTTACGGTCCATTGATGGATAGTGTTCTTTCCGCTTTGAAAATACAAGGTAAGCAGCTGGAGCAATTAACTGTTATTGGCATGACTAGTAGTAACCGTGTGAACCTGAAGGTAGATACAGTTTATGTTGATAGTGCCGCGCAATATCGCTTTGCCTACAAAGATCGATGGATTGATATTAACGGGATGTTGGGCAATAACTCCTATTTGGAATACACTTCTTTTGATAGCCTGATTATATCAGGATACACGAAACGCCGGGGCTTCCTGGGGCTTGGCCGCAAAGAAACTTATATCGATGCATATTCGATAAATCCACATTCAAAAATGTCAGGTCTGCAGGGAATACAAATTTCAAAAGAACGTCCGAAGCGTTTCGGGATCGGGCCATACGTTGGATATGGTTATGCAGGTGGTCGATGGTTGCCGATGGTTGGTGTAGGACTCAATTACTCACTGATTAAATTTTAATTATGAATAAGATCACAAACGAACAGATTAAGAATTTATCCAATGAAGGTGGCCTGGAATATGCCGTACTTAAAGCCTTCATAGAGGTTGAATCCGGTGGTAAAGGATTTGATGAAAAGACCGGCAAGCTCTTGATACAATTTGAGCCGGCTTGGTTTAAAAAGCAAGCGCCGTTTGTACCTTCTGGCCAGTGGTCACTTAACAAGGTAGATGTCCAGTCCAAAGAATGGCCAGCATTCAATGACGCCTTTGGAAAGGATCCTGATGCAGCCATGAAAAGTACCTCAATCGGATTGCCTCAAATTATGGGTTTCCATTATAAGCGTCTTGGATATGCTACTGTTGGCCAGATGTGGGAAGACTTTAAAAAAGGTGAATTTGAGCAGGTGTCGGCGCTGGTTCGCTTCATCCGGACTGACAATAAATTATTTGCTGCTTTACAGCGCAAGGATTGGCACCAGGTGGCGACAATTTACAATGGCGCCGCCTACAGACAAATGGCCATTAGATGGAAAAGGGAGCCGTACAATATCAGCTTAGAGAAGGCTTACAAAAAGTACGAAAATAAATAGGGGGAAAAATACCCCCGACTTCATTAAGAGGCTCTGAACCCTCTTAATAATAAAGGTGCGCAAACACCAAGCCGAGGGCAATGCCTTCGCTTGTGGTGTTTGCGCACCTATTTAATTTCAGAGACTGCAAAAGTAAATCAATAA
The DNA here is from genome assembly GCA_041660405.1 of Taibaiella sp. Taxonomy (GTDB): domain Bacteria; phylum Bacteroidota; class Bacteroidia; order Chitinophagales; family Chitinophagaceae; genus Taibaiella. The sequence continues at coordinate 93,049 of JBAZWL010000004.1, forward strand.
ATAAAAACAATAAAAGAAAAATGAAAACGCCAATTTCTTACTATGGTGGTAAGCAGAAGTTAATGAATGAGATAATTCCATTGATCCCGGAGCACATCCTATATGCGGAACCGTTTTGCGGAGGTGCAGCCATATTCTTTGGAAAAGAGCCTTCGAAAGTTGAGGTGCTGAATGATACGAATAGCGAGCTGGTTAATTTTTACCGAGTTGCCCAAAATCACTTTGTTGACCTAAACCAGATGGTCAGGGTGACACTGCATTCCAGGAGGCTGCATAAGGATGCTCAGGTTGTATACGAACATCCGCACTTGTTTAGCGAAATAAAGCGAGCATGGGCCGTGTGGGTGCTAAGTACGCAAAGTTTTGCCGCAATGCTGGACGGTAGCTTTGGCTACGATAAGCAAAAAGACACTACTACGAAAAAGATTAATAATAAAAGGGATAGCTTTAGTGAGGACATATCTGTAAGACTGCAGCATGCGACCATCGAATGTGCCGATGCGCTTTATGTTATCAAAAGCCGGGATACTGACGGCAGTTTCTTTTATTGTGATCCGCCTTACTTTAATTCCGATTGTGGCCATTATGATGGCTACACTAAAGAGGATTTCGAGTTACTGCTAAAAACGTTATCTGAAGTAAAAGGAAAATTCCTATTATCCTCATACCCTTCCGATCTGCTCACTCGATATACCAGGGCCAACGGCTGGCATTTTAAATTATTTGAGCAAGGCGTAAGCATAAATTCCAAAGGCGGTTACATAAAAAAGAAATGGGAGGTACTTACTGCAAATTATCCTATATAGAAAAAGAAAGGCCTATACAGGCCTTTCTTCATTTACAACTCCTGGCATATTGGCAATTGTGTAAATAATATCTTTCACAGTTTTCCATCCCATTATATCTTTATCCGTCAAGCTTGGCAAATTCATCTCCTGCAGTTCTTTTTCGATCGACAATCCCAGATAATATATTTCCATGCTTGAAAGGTCTAAATCTTCAATAAGGTTGGAGTTTGGAGCTAGGTTGTGTTCTACGCATTCCGTTGGATAATTGGCAAGTATGTTGCTAAACACAAGATACTCAACATCGACTACAGCCATATTAAAAACCTCCTTCTTTGGGGTATAAGGTTAATTATCTCATCTAATGTCGGAGCTGGATTGATACCCAGGTATTCTTTGACAATGCCATCATGGTTAGCCCCAATTTCATGCAGCAATACGGGCCGTTGCAATACGTTTGATAGGGCGGCACTAAACCTGCTAAGTCCAACACAATGCCGTTTCTGGAAAAGCTGCACTTTAACTATTTGTTCATCTGACCATGTTTTCCATGCGCCGGATTTCCCCAGGGCAATGGCTTCTTTCTTTGTTAGTTGTTTCACTGTTTTCATGTTTTTAATGTTTATACAAAGGTCTAAAGAAGGGAAAGGCTTTCATATACCTAGGGGTAGGTATATTTGAGATTTGGAAAAAATAAAATGGTGCGCCACATGTTGGCGCACCATGAAAGTATCTTTGCAAAAAAAGGAGAAAGATGTAATCCCCCAAAATAATGCTTTCCGAAAGTTTCACACCTGGCCACGATTGACCAGGTGTTTTGGGCTTAGAAAGCCGGAGTATTTTCAATGATCTGTTTATTGATACGGTCCGCTTCACCATGTAAGTATATCCTGGACATATTTTTTGTAGCATGACCATAACCACTACTTACAGCATCCTCATCTATGCCAGCTTTACGCTTTGCTTCTCCACCTTTGCCCTTAAAGCTGTAGAGAGTAACATCTATACCCAACTCATCCTTAATAAACTTCTTCCAAAGGACAGTAGCATACTTCCTGTTTTTATAGATATGCCCTGGCTTAAAGCCTTCAGAAAAAATGAAGTCGGTTTGACGAGCTGATGATAAATTGAGTATTTCCAGGTGAGGCAATAATGCATTCGGGATTGGTACCTTTCTGAAAGTGTCTGTCTTGCTCCCCTCATCTGTAGCCTGTACATCAAAGGTCTGGTTGAGCCAATCAATGTCTTTTATGCGTAAGCCGAATAGCTCCTTTGGCCTTATACCGGTCATATATTCTGTGATCAGGTAGGTAAGGAAATACCGGTTCTTTTTTGCGAGGTGATTGCGGATCTTCTCTGTTTCAATATCGGTAGCGTGCCGGTGGACATTGGTTACAATTTCCTTTTTAACAGAAATCTTCGCGCAAGGATTAAATTCAACGGCTTCCAGATCCTCCAGCTCTGTAAAAATAATTGACAGAAAGCCACGATATTTATTATAAGAGTTTCCTGTCCATTTCTTTCCCTTTCCTTCATTGTTATATGCGCGCTGCCGGTCTTTACCTATCTGGTCCAAAAGCATCTTGATATGCCGCTTTTTTGTCTCACCAATAGGCATATCATTGAGTTTGATCCTTATTGCGGATTCCTTAGCAAATTTCACTACTCCAGCAATATCCTGATATGATTTTGAGGAAAGGCTATTTTGCTTGCTGAGCATAGCAACATCAAGAGCCTGGTTAAATGGCATCTGGTCAAATGTTGTTTGTGCTGAACGAGATTGTACACTGTCTGTGATCGGGTCCCATCCACCTGATAGTTTAACATTCAGAGCCGTAATAGCATCTTTAGCTTCCCGCATGCGTTCACTAAAGGTCTTGTAGTAATTGATACCATTACGGTATTGTTTCCGGATTGTTGTGCCGGTGTGGGGATCGGTATATTCCAACTGAATAAACCACGACTTTTTCATGTCGTGGTTTAGAGGATAAATTTCTAACTCCCAATTGTCAGGGCTTTTTTTGGTCGGCATAATGATAGTTTTTTGCTTGAACTTTTGCTTGAACTTATTATGTCGGCTATTGCGTGATGCCTGATAATCAAAGAATTGTAAGAACTTCGTGCTACTTATGTAGCGAGGTCAGGGATCGAACCTGAGACCTTCGGGTTATGAGCCCGACGAGCTACCGCTGCTCTACCTCGCGATGAGGATGCAAAAGTAAGGGGTTTCATCGAACTGGCAAAATTATTTTACTAATAAATTAATAATGAAGCTTTGATGTTACCTTTGCAACCTTATGGAAGCTAAGCACAAAGCCGGTTTTGTTAATATTTTCGGTCCGCCCAATGCGGGCAAATCCACGCTGATGAATGCCTTGTTGGGCGAACGTCTTGCCATTGTATCGCCAAAGGTGCAAACTACAAGGCATAGGATATTGGGTATATTGACCGAACCTGAATATCAGATCATTTTTTCTGACACCCCCGGCATTATTGATCCGCAATATAAACTGCACAATAAAATGATGCAGCAGGTGCGCAGCGCAGTAGAAGATGCCGATGTGGCTTTGCTTATGGTGGATGCTACGGATAATCCGGATGCTTTTACTTCCATTATTGATTCTCTGAAACTCAAGACCAAAAAGATCTTACTGGTCAATAAAGTAGATCTGATTGAAGATAAAGACAAACAGGCTGAACTGGTAAAAGCTTTTGAAGAAAGGATTAAGCCGGATAAGACGATGGTTATTTCTGCCCTGAAAAAAATCAATACCAAAAAGATCATACCTGCCATACTAAAGTTCTTACCAGAAGCGCCACCATTTTACCCGGATGAAGATATTTCTGACAGGCCAATGCGTTTCTTTGTATCTGAAATGATCAGGGAAAAGATCTATGCGCTTTATGAACAAGAGATACCGTATCACACCGCCGTACTGGTTCAAACCTTTGAAGAATTACCCCATGTAACCAAAATCCGTGCAGACATTATTGCTACGCGTGAAACACAGAAAATGATCCTGCTGGGAACAGGTGGTTCTATGATTAAAAAGCTGGGAACGCAGGCCAGAGAAAGCATTGAGAAGTTTTTGGATAAAAAAGTGTACCTCGAATTATTTATCAAGGTTCGCCCCAAGTGGAGAGAAAATGATAACTACCTGAAGGAATATGGCTATTGATCTGCAGGAGCAAATAAACATTGATCCTGTTGATGGTGAACTTCTGCGGGCAAAGCAAATACGTTTAAACATTCTGCGGCTCGATCAGATTCATCCGTTGGTTTCGGGCAATAAATGGTTCAAGCTAAAAGAGAATATTAAAGATGCGCTGCAAAGGAATTATACTTCTTTGCTCACTTTTGGCGGTGCCTATTCCAACCATCTTATTGCTACTGCAGCCGCTGCGAATGCTTCAGGCTTGCTATCGATAGGTATTGTAAGAGGCTTTCATGGAAAAGAACATTCTACGGAAACCTTAAAACAATGTGAAGCGCTTGGCATGCAATTGCATTATGTGAGCAGGGAAGATTATGCAAAAAAGAGTGGGGGAGAATTCTTGTCTGAACTTCAAACACTTTATCCACAAGCTTATATCATTCCTGAAGGTGGCGACAATGCAAACGGTATGATTGGTGCCGGCCAAATCGCTTCCTACATTCCTCCTGATACAAACTTGGTGGTGCTTGCAATAGGCACCGGAACTACATTTGCCGGTATCAGAAGCCGGTTGGATAATGCTGTTTATATGCTTGGATTTCCGGTAATGAAGGGCGGTATATACCTTAAGGAAGAAATTGAGCACAAACTGAATACAAATAACGATAACTGGCAACTTAATGCTGATTATCATTTCGGCGGTTTTGCAAAATACAATCAGGAGCTTATAGATTTTATGAATGACTTTTATGCAAAGCATCATATCCCGCTCGACCTTGTTTATACTGCTAAAATGATGTACGGCGTTTTTGATCTTTTACAACAAGATTATTTTCCCAAAGGAAGTAATATTTGTTGCATACATACGGGAGGCTTGCAGGGAAATAGCGCTGTAAGCCAATACCTGACCTATTCCTGTGCCTGATAGCTAAATTTTCACAATTGCACCTTCTCCTATTTTCACATTATTGACGTAAGTTTGAAGCATGAATGTTTTGAAAAGAATTGTTGCTGTTCTTGTCCTATTGTTCAGCATACACGAGGTAAGTTTTGCGCAGCCGGATCTGCCTGCAATATCTACAATTACACAAGGAGGTCTTACCATACTAAGCTGGAACAATCCCTATGAGAGCGGCTTGAAGTCTATTGCGGTGCAGCGATCAGCCGATAGCAATTATAACTTTACCACTATTGGATATGTTACCAGCCTTAAAAAAGGTGTACAGAGCTTTGTGGATGCGCACCCTATGGTAGGAAAAAATTGGTATAGACTTGTTATTCTCTTTACTTCAGATATGGAATGGAGAAGCAACCTGGGCAAAGTAATTGTGGACAGTGCTGCCATAGCTAACCAGAAACCTTTGCCACCAAGCGATTCCCTGCAAAAATTAATTAGCCAGAGCGGAAATGCAGCTGCTATAAATACCGTTTCTTATCCTAAATCGCAATATGTATTTACCAATCCTTTTACGGGAAATATTAATATTGAAATACAGGATGCACCTAAGGAAAGCTACCAATTGATCTTCTATGATCAAAATGACAAAGAGGTGCTTAAAGTGCCGCGGATAAATGATAAAATCGTGATCCTGGATAAAAGAAATTTTCAAACCACCGGGCTTTTTAAATTTAAACTATTTAAGAATAAAGCAGAGTTTGATAAGGGTTATGTAACGATATATTAAAACTGCTATTTTTATAAAGAAATTGCCCCGTCTATGAGCGGGGCAATTTCTTTTACAAGGTAAAATTATCACAACTTATCCTTCGACAATATTTACTAATCACTTACAACTGACCACTAACCACTTATTACAAAGGAATATTATCGTGCTTTTTTCTAGGCATTTTTGCTGATTTATTTTCCAGCATTTTAAAGCCTCTAATCAATTTTTCGCGGGTTACATCCGGTACAATTACTTCGTCAATAAACCCACGGGCAGCAGCACCGTAAGGATTTGCGAATTTTTCCATGTACTCCATTTCTTTCTCTTTCCACTTGGCATCATGGTCTTCAGCTTCGGCAATTTCCTTTTTAAAGATGATCTCTGCTGCACCTTTTGCTCCCATCACCGCGATCTCCGCTGTAGGCCAGGCATAGTTAAGATCTGCACCAATGTGCTTGGAGTTCATTACATCGTAAGCACCGCCATAAGCTTTGCGGGTAATAACAGTAACCTTGGGTACAGTTGCTTCACTTAATGCAAACAACAACTTCGCTCCATTGGTAATAATACCGTTCCATTCCTGGTCGGTACCTGGCAGGAATCCCGGTACATCTACCAATACCAATAACGGAATGTTGAACGCATCGCAAAAGCGTACAAAACGAGCACCTTTTTTGGAAGAATTAATATTGAGCACACCGGCCATACTCGCGGGCTGATTAGCCACAATGCCGATGCTGCGACCGGCAAGGCGTGCAAATCCTACAACAATATTTTCAGCATAATCTTTATGTACTTCCAGGAAACTATCGGTATCAGCAAGCTCTTCAATTACTTCTTTGATATCGTAAGGCTGGTTAGGGTTTTCAGGTATAATTTCATTCAGCTTTGTGCGAATTTCATTGCCGGTTTCGTAAGGATAAACCGGGGCATCATCCTCACAATTTTGAGGCATATAGCTTAGCAATTGTTTGAGATGTTCAATACAGGCTACTTCGTTTTCGCAGGCAAAATGGGTAACACCCGACTTGGATGCATGTGTATGTGCACCGCCTAATTCTTCACTGGTAACGGTTTCGTGTGTTACTGTTTTTACTACATTCGGCCCGGTTACAAACATATAAGAAGTATGCTCGACCATTAGAATGAAATCGGTAATAGCAGGAGAATAAACGGCACCGCCCGCACATGGTCCCATAATGGCACTTAATTGCGGAATGACGCCACTAGCCTGTACATTACGATGGAAAATATCTGCATAACCACCCAGGGAAACCACGCCTTCCTGGATACGGGCACCACCACTATCGTTAAGTCCTATTACCGGTGCGCCATTTTGCATGGCAAGATCCATGATCTTACAGATCTTTTCTGCGTGGGTTTCAGAAAGACTGCCGCCAAATACGGTGAAGTCCTGTGAGAAAACATATACGAGTCTTCCATTTACAGTACCATAACCTGTTACGACACCATCGCCTGGATATTGTTCTTTCTCCATACCAAAGTCGCGGCTGCGGTGGGTCACCAACATTCCTATTTCCTCAAAAGAGCCTTCATCCATAAGGAGTTGAACTCTTTCCCGTGCAGTAAGTTTGCCTTTGCTATGCTGGCTGTCTATTCGTTTTTGCCCACCACCAAGATGTGCTTCCTGTATCTTTTTCTGAAGAATATTAAGTTTATCCATTGTTGCTATTTCTGTAAAACGGGGCAAGTTACAAAATGAGCAGGAAATGAACGAAATATGTGAAAGCGGATGTATTTTGACTAAGAAATATGAATCAACTGGCTATTTGCCAAACAGGAATTTCAAGCCTAGCTGCACTCCGGAGTTTTTCTCGTACTTATTGTTCTTTTGCAAATAATCTGTAATCCCTTTCCTGTAGTTAATATTAAAGGATAAGTTTTTGGTAACCTTATAATCTGCATTGCAGGTTACACCTATGTCCCAATTACTTACTTTTTGTGATGTGCTGATGATATCTTTCGATAAAGCCGCATTTTCAATATCGTTTTCATTAGTCAATTCCAACGATGGATTGAGGTTTCTATACAAAGCACCACCGGTAGAAAGGGACAATTTTTTAGTAACCTTAATCCCCACAGAGGGCGTTACACCTACAGATATTACATTGCGTGAATAATTTGCCTGAACGTTTGTAGTCGTATTGTTTGAATAGTTTGCGAGACCATCGCTTCCCATCTCTACCCCGGGGAAAGAATGTTGGTTGGAATAGCTTACAGTATTGGATGCTAATGATATGCCGGCTTCTACAAATATCCGTTTGGAAATATTACCACGGCCTACCACGCCTACCTGGTAACCTACTACATCACTGATGGACGATTTGCCAACATTTGCAGCCATACCAAGATTTATAGCCTGTTGTTCCTTGTCGTTTTTTACATATAAATTATTGCTTGCATCAGGGAAAGGTTGCTTATTCCTGTTATTATTTGTGTAATTTTTGTTCTCTTGCCCAGTCAAAATTTCGGCCTGATTTTTCTGTTCCGGTTTATTCGTTTGTGCAATTTCAGAGGCAGGTGTTTCTTCCTTGTTTTTAAAGAGCGGATTATTATTTTGTTGTGGCTTTAGATAATTATCGGTAGAGATAAAGATCTTACCTGTATTACTTGCAGCAGGCTGAAACCTGGCGATGTTTTTTGGTGCAGGTATATTAGCTACCGGGGTAATGTTTTGTTTGCTATCATTTGCTTGTTGCGGTAAATTGTTTTGTTTTTTATTTACTACAATTACGTTGTCTTGTTGGTTGTTATCTTTGATAAAATAAGTTGTTGCCGCACCCAATGAAAGTATGACCAGGACTGACGCTGCGATTTTCATCCAGGGTAGAAAGAAAGCCTTCTTCTGGCCGGCTGCAGGTTTCTGCAAATCCGCTTGTAGCTTAAGCCATAAGTCTTCGGACGGCAAAAATTGCTGTTCCTCAGCTTTGTCTTTCATCCAGTTTTCAAATTCATTCCTATTCATGACACAACTCCTTCTTTTTATTTGAAACGGAAATGTTTTCCTTCAGATTTTTACGTGCTTGGTGCAATAACCAGTAAGAATTATTTTCAGTGATATGCAACAATGCAGCAATTTCTTTATGACTATAATCTTCAAAAACGTGCAAGTTAAAAACTGTTTTTTGTTTCTCTGGTAGCGTGTTTAACAGCGCGAGTAACCCTTCAGCACTCATCTTGGATACGACCTCGTTGTTGATGTATCCGGCCTGATCTGCAAGGTCGTAATCTGTATAAACAGTATTCATTTCAATTTCATTTTTCTGGGCACTGTTTTTTCTTAAATTATCCAGGCAGACACGAACGGTTATTTTTTTTATCCATCCTTCAAACGATCCCAGGTTTTCATATTTATCCAGGCTGCCAAATATTTTGAGAAAAGCATCATGTACCCATTGCTCTGCATCTTCCCTGGAAGGAGCATATCGCACAGCTAAGCGCATTAATACCGGAAAATAAAAATAATAAAACTCCCGTTGCATCGGGGCTTCGCCCCTCATGCAGCCTTGTATCAGCGTATGGAGTTTATCTTTTTCTATGTTCCGGTAAATTTAATTGAAGCTATAGTTATTGTTTTAATTATTAATCAGCCGTTATAACAAAGTCTAAACGGTCACTCTGATGCGCGTTGGTTACTGAACTGTCTCCTTTAGTGACGAAATGATAAGTTCCTCCGTTTAATGGTGTGAAGTAAAGTAAAGTGTAGACAATAGAATCTCTTTTGCAATCACAATCATTCATATTTTGGCTGTCAATGTATGATAGTTCGGCGCTCACCAAAAGGGTGTCAAGACCCACGTTTTGAAAGGAAGCCAAAGCTTCTTTTACACATAGAGAAGATTCATTGCGCACACCTACTGTAATAGCAGCCTGCTCTCCGGCACGAATATTCTGTACTCCTGATAAGGAGACTATTTTCCCTTCCATTGTGTTCACGTCTTCAGGGCAAACTTTTTTGGATGCACAACTGAACATCAAAAGTGTGAATGCCAGGAAAAGTGAGTAATGATATTTATTCTTAAATGCCTCCATTTTAGGGGATTTATTTCTTAGTAATTTTTCTAAATAGATTTTTCCCGTTATCGGCAGTAATAAGCAAGATATAGTTTCCTGCGGCAAGGTTGGGTATTCCTATTTTATTGTTTCCTTTTTTAAGTGTAACGACTCTTGAAAGTACTCTTTGTCCGAGCATATTCACAAGACACAATTCGCCGTTCATTATTTTGCCTGAGCCTTTCCAATTCAGGGTTATAGTATTTTGAAAAGGATTCGGTGCGATTTCAATTTCGAGTTCAGAAAGTAGCGGACTGTTTACTGAAGTTTCGTCGTCAGCGGTATATCTTGCCAAAGCTACATGCATGTCTGAAGAGCCTGCAACTATAATTTTACCGTCCGGTGCTATCAGGATACAGTTGGAAAGATCATTTGCACCTTCGGGTATTATGGTTGGGAAATTGGTCAATACAGTGCCATTTAAGCCAAAGTTGGTATCTATTGCTCCACTTGGCAAATAGCCGTTCAGCATGAAGTCTGCACTACCTACCATGTCTATCATTATACCTGCAGTAATAAGCTTTCCGTTATTGCGAAGTGCCAGATGCAGCACTGCAGGTGGGCCAGGTCTGATCACTTTTCCCAATGTGCCGAAAGTGTTATCCAGGCTTCCGTCATTTTGATAACGCACCAGACATTGATTAACTCCGCTTGAGCCGGCAGCAACAATTTTCCCGTCTGGCTGCACTATCATAGACTGTAATACATCGGGTGCTCCAGCTACTACATCGGTAACTACTATGCCGTTAGTGCCGAATGTGTTATCCAGAATACCTTGCATCGTATATCGGGCAATGGCGAAATTGACGTAATCGGGTACTGGCGGATCATCGTACGGGCTTTGTCTTCCTGCCACTATAATTTTTCCATTGGGTAACAGTTCAATGTCAACAATTTCAGAAGAGGTATTAACAGACGTAGTGGTAACACCCAATGTACCAAAACCGGAGTCAAGGGTGCCGTTACTATTGAATCTCGCCAGCATAAATGATTCTGCTCCCGACAGGTCGTTGGCAATGGCTCCAGCCACTATAATTTTTCCGTCGGGTTGCAATACCATATCATTTATTTCTTCGGAAAACCCAAGCTCGGGCATAACCAGCCCATCTGTTCCAAAAGTGCTGTCTATGCCGCCGTCAGCATGATACCGGGCTACTACCATATGGTAAATATTTGCAAAGTCGCCGGTGTGGTAAGTGCCTGCCGCTACAATCTTTCCATCCGGTTGAATAACGATAGCTGTTGCTGTGCTTAAAAAGCTAACCTGTGTAATGACGATACCACCTATTCCGAATCCATTATCCAGGCTGCCATCACCATTATACCGGATGATCTCAAATTGATGGGTCGCATCGCCTATTACTCTGCCTGCAGTAACTATTTTGCTGTCTGTCTGCCTGGCCAGGGCTATTGCCTCGCCTATCTGGGGTGTTGTTACTACCAGTCCGTTTGTGCCGAAGGTATTATCCAAAACTTGCGCTGATACAGTAATGGAAACCTGTGTAAGCAGCACTGCGAGTATTGTTATAAATCTGTTCATGTCAAATGTTTTTTGCTACTTAGTTTTTTACAAAGTGCTGACTGACCTTTTCGCCGGAGCCTGTAATGCAGGTCAACAAATATATGCCAGTACCAAATCCACTCAAGTCAACTTTTTCGCTGAAAGCTTCTTTGTACACTATTCTTCCGTTAATATCAGCTATACATATCTCTTTAACAGGCTCATTGGAACGGATGTTCAATACCTCTTTTGCCGGATTGGGGAAAATGTTTACTGTATTGGTTTTCAGGCCAGGTTCATGTATAGCGGTTGTGGTATTTGAACGGATGCGGATGTTGTCAAATTTTACAGTAAGCCAATTGACTATGGTCTTGTAACGTATAGCAATATAAACCGGCGTTGTTGAAGATGGTATGGTTAAGTTCGTTGTCTGGTTCCAGGTGCTGTTGTTGACATATTTGGCACCTCTGAAATCATGCAGCAATACTTTAGAGGTTGCCAGGGCCGGATCTGCATTGCCGGTAAGTACATAGATGGCCAGTGTATCCTCTGTTGCAGGAGTGCCGAAGCCGGAAAAATGATGTCTTATAGAATCCAGTTTGCCACCAGAAGGCAGATTGAATCCGGGGGAAACAAACCAATCGTCTGTTATCGTAGTACCACCTACAGGATAATCATGATAAATGGATTCTGTGCCGGAATAAGGATCAGTTGTCGAGTACGTAAAGTTATAGGTTCCCGTAGCGCCTTTCCGGAAAATTTGCCAACCGTTTTTTTGTGTTGCATTATCAAAACCGGAAAAATATGGAAGGGCAGTTTGTGCCTGTATGTTAACCGTTGTAAGCAGTAAGTTAAAAGCTATAAATAGAATTGATATTATTGATTTCATGATATTTTGTTTAAAGAGGCCGATGTGTTTTTTTATAAGTACTATGCTAATAGCCAGGCGCAGCTTAGCGCCTGGCTGCAATAAATTATTGTACGGTTAGCGTATGGGTAACCGGAGCGCCTTCATAAGTTTCCCCTTGAAGCAGATATATACCGGGTTGCGCAGGCGTAAAACTGTAAGTGCTGCTTAGATCCACAAGTGCTTGTGTACACATGCATCCGACATAATGAACATTGCCGGTAAGGGCAATATTATTTCCAAATGGAGCCCCATTAACCAGTGCAGAAGTAGCACAACCATTACGACCGGTAACAACTACTATGAACTGCACCTGCTGGCCAACTGAAGCTGTTGCTGGCCCGGAAATGGAAACAAGCCCCGCAGCATCCTGCCAGTAACTACAGGAATCTACTGGTTGTTCACAAATGGGATCGGGTACTTGTGTCGATTTTTTAGAGCAGGATATTGCAAATATCAACATCGGTATAACCAGGAAAATTTTATTACGGGATAACATATAAAGTAAGTTTAAGTAAGTGAATTGTAGAGCGCTCTGATTAAAAAGACGTAAACCGGTTTTCTTTTCTTAGAACCTTACAGAACTTTTTTTAATCCGGCCCAAAATTCCCTTTGACTTAATGGTAAATCCAGAAAAAAATACCCGACTTTTGCGCAAAATTTAATCTTCAACAGCAAATACAGACTGCTCCTCTATTATGGAAAATTTGGAAACACTTATCGAAGAAACAGAATTGCTGATCGAACGCAATGACGATCAGGCACTTCTTAACTTGCTGGAGGACCTCAATATATCAGAAGTAAAAGATCTGGTAGATGAGTTACCGGAGCATGGCGCCAGGTTTATAGATATGCTACCGCTTAGCCGATCGGTACATGTGTTTCGTATATTGGATTTTCCGGTGCAGGAGCGTATCATCAAAAAATTATCGGGTACCAGAATCACTGAACTGATCAATGAATTGCCTCCCGATGACCGTACTTCTTTTTTTAGTGAACTGCATGGCGATGTGGTAAAAAAACTGATTATCCTTTTATCTGCCGAAGATAGAAAGGAAGCATTGGCATTGCTGGGTTACAAGGAAGATAGTGTGGGCAGATTGATGACCCCGGATTATATCGCGGTAAAAAAGAACTGGAATGTAGCCAAGGTATTAGAACATATCCGTCGTTATGGGATCAATTCTGAAACCATTGATGTGATTTATGTGATTGATGATAAGGGTGTATTGCTGGACGATCTTCGTATCCGTAAAGTGCTCCTGGCTTCACCCGAAGCTATGGTAAGCGACCTTACCGATGATCGCCTTATTGCCCTTAATGCTTATGATCCGCAGGAAGAAGCCATTGAAGTATTCCGTATGAATAACCGTGTGGCATTGCCGGTTGTAGATCAGGATAATATTCTTTTAGGCATTGTTACTGTAGATGATATTCTTTGGCTGGCCAAGGAAGAGTATACTGAAGATATTCAAAAGATTGGGGGTACAGAAGCGCTGGATGAACCATACCTGGATACATCTATCTTCAACCTGGTGAAAAAAAGGGTAGGCTGGCTGGCTATATTAATGGTTGGCGAAATGCTGACAGCCACGGCTATGGGCTTCTTTGAGGATCAGATCCATAAAGCTACAGTGCTGGCATTGTTTATACCACTCATCATTTCCTGCGGTGGCAATAGTGGCTCGCAGGCTTCTACACTTATTATCCAGGCTATGGCTTTGGGCGAGGTTACAATAAAAGATTGGTGGCGTGTCATGCGCCGGGAGATCATCTCCGGATTTTTGCTGGGGTTGTGCCTTGGAGTGGTAGGCTTTTTACGCATATTTGTATGGCACCTTATAGCACCTAATATTTATGGAGAATATTGGTTTATGATTGCTGCTACCATAAGTGTATCGTTGATCTTTGTAGTGCTTTGGGGATCGTTTAGTGGCTCCATGTTGCCTATCCTGCTTAAGAGGCTGGGCGCAGATCCTGCGACTTCTTCGGCGCCTTTTGTAGCTACCCTTGTAGATGTTACGGGGCTATTGATTTATTTCAGTTTTGCATTATTATTCCTAAGAGGAATATTGTTATAAACTTGGTTTAGAGATAAAAAATACGGTTGGTGAAAGCCAACCGTATTTTTTTATTTCTACTGAGACTATCCACAAACTGGAACCATACATACTGGACAATGTTATTGTAAAAAAAAACAGAACAGTATTCACGACCACATTGTCATCCTGAGGTACGAAGGATCTCTACACATTAAGAGATCCTTCGATTGCTGTGCAGATCTCTGGATGGCAGTGAGGTGTTATTTTAATCCGATTGTTTCCTAAGGTGGCAGTAAATTTTTTAAGCAAAATTACAAACGCAGTTTTCTTTCGAAGTGGAATTCCATTGATTTCTTGCCTTGCTCGGTAGTGCCACTTATCGTTGCATCCATATGCTTGTTGTTTTCAAAATGGTAGATGATCTGTTGGGGGAAATCGTGTTCTTTATTTTCAAAAGTGTAGGTGTCATCTTTTACCGATACCAGTTTAAAAATCACCGGCAGGCCTTTATTCTGGTGCCTGATAGTAACTACATAATGAATTTCTTTATTGGTAAATACAAGTTGAAGGTGCTCTTCTAATATCGAAACACCACGATTAATACTATAAGATTGACCTGTAAATGTAGTATCATCTTTTCGGAGCCATTTTTCCTGCATAAAGCCTGAAGCTGTTCTGGCTTCCCAATTCCCGGCAATATGTTTAAGCTTTTTAAAGTCTTTTTGTGTCCACTGTGCGGACGATGTAAGTGCAGAAAAGGTGAAAATGGTAAGCAAAAGCGTGTAAATAAGTTTCATATATACCGGGTTTAAAGATAAAGTTAAAATAAAAATCAACATCGGCATAGATTTGGGTTTACCTTTGCGGCAATTTTTTGTGATTTATGGATAACAGATTATTAAACCGATTTTGCTTTGTAGCAACGCTGGAAGGTATTTCATACTTATTATTGTTGGGTATCGCTATGCCGCTCAAATATTTTGCTGATATGCCGGAAGCTGTGAAATATACTGGCTGGGCTCATGGCGTGCTATTCGTATTATATGCCGTAATGCTATTGATGTGTTGGGCAAAATATAAGTGGAGTTTTGGCAGGGCTGCAATAGTATTCCTGGCAAGTTTATTGCCATTCGCTCCATTTATTGTAGAAAGAAAATTAAAGCGTGAGGCCGCTGCTAAATCAATGGCAGCTTAATTCTTTGCTCATGCGCTATTTTCTTGAGGTAAGTTACGATGGCACAGCCTTTCATGGCTCGCAGATACAGGGCGATACGCTTACAGTACAAGGTGTTTTGAATAAATCGCTTTCTACTTTATTGCGCCGGCCGGTAGAAACCTTTGGTGCCAGCCGTACAGATGAAGGTGTTCATGCACTCGCTAATTTTTATCATTTTGATGAAGAGAATGAGTTGCATCCGCAATTTCATTATAAGCTTAATGCAATCTTGCCTTTTACCATTTCAGTACAGCACATATACACGAGTACCAAAGAGGATGCCAATGCCCGCTTTGATGCTACCAGCCGCCGTTACCGTTATCGTATCTACTCCAGGAAAAATCCATTCCTGAACAACAAGGCACTATATTACCCTTTTGCTATAAACAGGGAAGTACTGCAGGAAACGGCAAAGGCATTATTCGATTACAAAAATTTCGAAACCTTCTCTAAACGCAATACACAATCGCATACCTTTCTCTGCACTATTTTTCAATCCTATTGGGAAGAAGTAGGGGAGGAATTACATTACGTAGTAGAAGCCAATCGCTTTTTGCGTGGTATGGTGCGCGGTCTTGTGGGTACACAATTGCAAGTTGCACGAGGGAGAATTACAGTAGATGATTTCAGGAAGAATATTGTAGCGCAAGACTGCACCCTGGCCGATTTCAGCGTAGTCGGTCATGGTTTGTATCTTGAAGCAGTCAATTATCCCGATGGTTATTTGAAGGAATTGCATTTGCGATAGCCATTATAAAAAGCCATTCAGTTATTGGCTGAATGGCTTTTCACCGAAAACAGGTCGACTGTGTTCTACCGGATCAAAATTACTTCTCCCTTCTCCCGGAATTTCTGGCCGCCAACAGAGCATTCACCTTCAATGGTATAATAATAAGTGCCTGCATCTACCAATTGCCCGTTATGCGTGCCATCCCAGGGTTGTGCTTCCTCGTAACTCACATAGACCTCTTCTCCCCAACGGTTAAATATCCGCATGATATATTGTTGAGGCCTGTCATTGAGCACCGGCCCAAACTTGTCGTTTAGCCCATCATTATTTGGAGAGAAGGCATTGGGTACACGCATCCAGGTATTGCCCTGGCCAATATCTGCCCATTGTATCATGCTGTCTGTACAATATGAATTGCTAACGGTCAGCATTACTTTACGCATGCCTTTGGCAATGTATTGATGTACAGGATTAACGTCTGTACTGCCTGCGCCATCACCAAAGTCCCACAGGTTTATCGTATGGTTTGCTGAGGTATTGGTGAAGGTTACGATATCTTCATTGCAACCTGGTTTTATATCAAATGAGAAGCCCGCTGTTACTGATTCATCGCTCACAGTAACCGATACATCATCAGAAAAAGTGCAGTTGCCTTGTGCAGCATCTGTGGTAACTGTTACGGTATAATTAGTATTGGTCGTTGGTGTTATTACAGGCGCAGGGGTGTTGGCTCCTGAAATTATAGTTGTGACAGGTGTCCAGTTAAAGTTATAGTTCACCCATGAGGTAGCATTGGTCAATGTAGTATGTAGTGTATCTGTAGCAAGAGGACAACCATAAATGGTATAGTCTGGCCCGGCATAAACTGTAGGTGCAGGGATGATAAGGAAGGTATCGGAAATAGTACTACAGCCACTTCTCGATTTCAATACCACAGTAGCGGGCAAGGTATTGCTTACATCAAATGTAGGGCCATTACCTGTTATTGTAGCCGTACCGTTTATTACAGTGCAGGAGTAAGGAGTATTCCCACTGGCGGTAACTGTTAGTGGCGCACCGGCAATACAGTTATACAAGGTATCGTTTTGTGGCGCAACAGGCGCACCTACACTTAGCGGACAAGAGGCAAAATCGGAGATGTGGGGTGACAAGGGGATCGTACCCCATATACCACCAGGCAATGGGCTAAAGGTAACTGTTGTAGGGCCAATTATGCCCTTATACATGGTGCCGACGATAGAGAAGTAAACCTCTCCGTTAAGAACGGCAAGGTTGAATGATGCAGTACCTGTAAAGTACGCCCCGGTTGTACTCCATTCCTGTAACAAAGTACCGGTAGGGCTATATTTTCTGAGCCATCCTATAGAATCAGATGGGGCCGTATATCCCATAAAATCGACGTAGTTAAGCGTATAAAAATTTCCTTCACAATCTGCAGCAAGATCGTTAGCGCCCCAGAAGCCATAATTAGGCACTGTCATCAATAATGTAGCGTCACCTGTACCATCATATTTGTACACCTTTCCGCTGGCGCCGGCATCGTAACTGTAAATATAACCGCCACCTGCCCCGGCCCCTACATTATCCGGGCCTGAAGAATGTCCGGTATTTACCCAGGTACTGCCGTTGTAATAATAATATATACCGTTAACGGAAGTGTAAAATGTAGGGGAGGGCCCGCTGCCACTCAGGTTATCACCCACAGTCAGGAAAGAGCTGTATGGATTAGGTAAGGGTATAGTATTCAATACAGGGTTAGTTGCAGAAAATGGTTGAGTGGGGTCCCAGTTGTAAATACCCGCTGGCATAGGTCCTTGTTGTACCAGGAAATAAATTAAACCATTATTGCCATTGCATGTAGGTAGCTGAGCTTGTATTGATGACGATGCAAGGCAAGAGAGGATAAAAAAGAATGTGAAACCGAGTGCTTTTTTCATTATGCGAAAATTGTATTTATGAATTCAGAAAAATGGCAGAAATAATATTAAAATTCGTTGACCGGCTCACTTTGAAAATGACCCGCCTTTGTATGTGAATAATGAATTATTTGCATACAATAATCGTGCCACTCCTTTTGATTATGTTCATTTTTTAAAATTGCCGGATTGGCGATGTATTGGCCGTTTGCTGCGCTGGCCTTGATTATTAGCAGATGTATTCGATAAATCGCTAGTGGGACTACCCATATTTATGGGATATAATATTAAAGAGAACAGTGGTACCTTGTTTTCATAAACTAAAAATCAAACTATTATGGGAATCTACATCAATTACCAGGCCACGCCTGACTTTTGTATTCAGATTAACAACAGGCTGACGGAGATTAAGAACGACCTGAAGCCCTTCATTGTGGACCTGTCGGAAAAAGAAAAACAAGGCAGAAGCATGGCCGAAGGCCGGGAAGGTATGGTAAGGCTAATATCCAAAATTGCGCTTGCCCATCCCGACAGCCTCTCCAAAAAGGACAACCCGACAGACCTGGAAATAAGACTGGATTATGACAGCGATCTGGAAACCTTACGCCAATCGTTGTTGACTTTAATAGAAGGTATTACAGACACACAACTGGCCAACAGTATGGATGCTATGACATTGAGCGACAGATATATTAATAACCTGCAAAATGATCGCAACAATAGCTCATCGCTCGACCTTGCCCTGCGGGAAGTGGATGAATGGAATAAAAGATTTGCCAACGATCCCAAAGAAACGCCACCGCCTAAAGAAGAACCACCTAAAGACGGCCCAGCTAAAGAATAGATTTAGCCCATTTCATTAAAAAGGCTATTTAATACCTGCTTTTAAAGCAGGTATTTTTTTTACCAGTATTTATTGTTCTTTATTCAAGATTAATTTATAAATAACTAAGGCACGCCTTAATAAATACATAGGCACGCCTTAGTAAACACATAGGCGTGCCTTAACAAATATATAGGCGTGCTTTAGTAATACATAGGCAAGCCTTAGTGAGTATGTAGGTGCGCCTTAGTAAATACATAGGCGTGCCTTGGTAAATACATAGGCGCGCTTTAGTAATACATAGGCAAGCTTTAATAGATATATAGGCGTGCTTTAGTAAATATGTAGGCAAGCCTTAGTAAGTATGTAGGCGCGCCTTTAAATTAAAGGGACTGCCTGAAATTTCAGACAGTCCCTTTCTCGTTTTCAATTGGTAGAACGAACGCTTTTACTTCTTAACGATCTTCTGGATAGCCGAAGTGGTACTATTGGTATATTTTACAAAATAAATACCTGCCGGTAATGCTCCAAGATCAATGGTTTCTGTATTGGAGGTTGCAGCATGATTGATCAATGTTTTACCCATCATGTCTGTTATCATGATATTGCCACCGGCAACTGTTCCGGTAATATCTACATACAGCATGTTTTTAGCCGGATTTGGATAAGCGCGCATTACTGTTTGCTCATCGTTTTGTCCCGGTGCAAGACTAATGATATTCGATAAAGCTGTTTTGCCATCTAGATCCACTTGTTTCAACTGGTAAAAAGTTTTACCGGTAACGGCCTGGGCATCTGTAAAGGTATAAACAAGCAATGCCTCACTGTTGCCATTTGCCGCCTGTGAAGGTATCCAACCAACAGATCTGAACGTTTTACCATCTTCCGAACGCATTATATCAAAGCCTTTGTTAGCATGCTCGCTGTAGGTATTCCAATTCAGTATGGCTTTACCATTGCTGATATGTCCTTTCAGCTCGCTTAATGATACCGGAAGGTTTACCGGCGTAGTGATACATACCGTGAAATCCTGGTAGGTAATCCTAACAAGTAAGTAATAAGTGGTACCTACAGTAAGCCCGGATACGGTACTGGTTGTAGTAGCAGAGGTACAGGACAACTGTGTTAAAGCCCCGCAACTACCGCTATATACTGCGATGTCGGCAGTTTGGATTGAATTAGTGAAATCAGAAAGCGTAATCGTATGCTGTGTATTGGTTGCTGTGAAAGTGTACCATACATCCGGGGTGTTGGGGGTGCTGGAACAAGACATGGACACCGATGATTCGGTTTTGCCTATAGTGCTGCTTGCAACCGTTTGTGCGCAGGTGGTGCCTGCATTAACCGGTGCCATTATTGCTCCGGCACATTCATCGTTGTTCGGCGCTGGTGGCGGAACTGTGGTAATACAAATATCAAAACTAGTTGATGTAGGTATTATTAATCTTGCATAATAGGTATTCCCGGCTATCAGGTTGCTTAAAGTATCGCCTGCAGTGCCACAATGCACCTCGGTAAGCGTGCCGCAACTTCCGCTATACACTGCCAATGCTGCGGCTGTGTTTATTGTGCTGATCTTATGATTGGCAGCTCCGGCTACGAAGGAATACCATACATCTCCATAAAATCCCACAGGAAAGCAGGTCATTGCATTTGTTGAAGGAGTAGCATCAGCAGAAGTGCCTGCAACTGTTTGTGTACAGGCAGTATCGCTATTTACCGGTACCGGTATTGCACCTGCACATTCATCATTGGCAAGAAGGATTGGCGTAGTAATACAAATATTGAAAGTACTGTTGGAAAGTGAACTATTTATCCTTACATAATAAGTAGTTCCGGCAGTGAGACCGTTCACCAATGCATTGGTTGTACCGCAATATACTTGTGTTAAACCGGAACAACTACCTCCATATACGACCATGGTAGAATTTGAAGAAGTAAACGGAGGTACGGAGATACGATGAACAGTACTACCGGCTGTGAAGCTGAACCATACATCAGACCATGCACCTGTAGGGAAACAGGTCATAGCATTGGTCGATGGAGAAGAGCCCACCATGGTAGCTGCCACCTGTTGCGTACAGGTAGTATCACTATTAACCGGTACAGATATGGCCCCTGCACATTCATCATTGGCAAGAGGTGGCACTGGCGCTCCTACACATACATTGAAGTTTTGTGCCGGCGTTCTTACCCGTAAGTAATAGGTGGTGCCTACAGTAAGGCCAGTTGCTGTAACTGTACCGGCCGTGGGTGTGCAGGACAATAAAGTCAGACCTGAAGGGCAAAAGCCGCTATATACACCTACATCTGCAAAAGCACTCGAAGAGAATGATGACAGGGTAATGGTTTGCTGGGTGTTGAGTGCCGTAAAGGTGTACCATACATCTGGATTAGAATTGGTAGCACAGGGCATCGACTGTGCAGAGGTTGTAGCTGCAATAGTAGTGCCGGCCGTTTGAGAGCAAACACCTGTAGTGTTTACCGGCAGCATTATAGCTCCGGTACATTCGTCATTGGAGGGCGCCTGGGCAAAGCTTGCTGTGCCGGCAAAAAGGGTGAACGCTGATAATGCAAACGCCTTCAACCAATTTCTTGTTGAGTTTTTCTTCATTCTTAAATGAGTTTTTAATGTTAGAAAATTTGTTTAACTGAGAAAAAGGTGCTGTTTTGGAGCAGGTACATTCTTTACTATGAAATACTAGCGCTAGCGGAAAGTATCTGTATCTGTTGTAATAATTATCAAGGCCACAAGGCTACCGGATCAGTGTAGATTCTCCTTTAGTCTGCATTTGTTGCCCGGTAGCGGAACACACTCCTTCAATGGTATGATAGTAGGTGCCCGCATCTGCCGTTCGTCCCTTATGCATTCTATCCCAGGGGTGGTTATCTTTATATGCCGAATAGATCATTTGTTTCCAACGGTTAAATATGTGCATGCTTGCACAGCTACTATTAGCGGCATAATGCAGTACATCATTAACTATGGCAAAGGCAGTGGATTGTCCTGTTACACCATTCAGGTTGTTACTTCCCGAATAGGAAGAGAGCTGTGCCTGGGCTATGTTAAAACATGATAATAACAGGCAGATAGGAATCAGGTAGTAGGGAGTAAATTTTTTCATTGCATAGAAAACCAAAATATAAGTATAATCTAAGCAAATATAGAGTCGAGGAGATTAAATACTACATGATTTAACTCATTTCTGATAATTTATGAAATTATTGAAAAAGAAATAAAAAAAGCTGCCTGATTACAGGCAGCCTCCCTTAAGGTCGTGTGAATATTTAATGTTTTTTAGTAGAAATTGTTAAGGTACGGATAGCGTTCTTCATACAATTGTTTCACTTTTTCCAGGATTGTTTCGCGCAAAATATCAATATTCGATTTTTCTGTGGCAGAAACAAAAATGGCATTGCCATGCGTCTCATTATCCCAGCGGCGGTGCAGTTGTTTCAGCAGGTCTTTTTTTACATCTTCTTCCAGCCATTCATCAAAAGTGCGTTCTGCATACTGGTCCATTTTATTGAAGATCATCAGGATTGGCTTATCAAACGCTCCGATATCTTGCAATGTACTATTTACCACGCCAATCTGGTCTTCATATTGCGGATGCGATACATCAATTACATGCAACAATATATCTGCTTCGCGTACTTCATCAAGGGTAGATTTAAAACTTTCTACCAAATGGTGAGGAAGTTTACGTATAAATCCAACAGTATCGCTGAGCAGGAAAGGCGTGCGTTCAAATACAACTTTACGGGTTGTAGTTTCCAGCGTTGCAAAAAGTTTATTCTCCGCAAATACATCTGATTTGCTCAAAACCTGCATCAGTGTACTTTTACCTACATTGGTATAACCAACCAATGCTACACGGATAAAGGTACCGCGCTCTTTACGTTGGGTAGACGATTGTTTGTCTATTTCCAGCAAACGTTTACGCAGCAGGGAGATTTTATCTTTTACAATACGACGATCTGTTTCAATTTCTGTTTCACCCGGACCACGTGAGCCTATACCGCCCCCCTGACGTTCCAGGTGGCTCCACATACCCCTTAGCCGGGGAAGGATATATTGATATTGCGCCAGTTCCACTTGTATTTTGGCCTGTGCTGTTTTAGCTCTTCGGGCAAAAATGTCGAGGATCAGATCAGAGCGGTCAATGGTTTTAATACCCAGTTCTTTTTGGATATTGCTGATTTGAGAACCGGTAAGTTCATCATCAAAAATAACGAGTGTGGCATTGTGCCTGATAACGTATTGTTTGATCTCTTCCAGTTTACCCTTGCCCACAAAAGTCCTGCTATCAGGGTGTGGCAATTTCTGGAAAAAAGTTTTGATGGTTTCGGCTCCGGCTGTCTCTGCAAGGAATGCCAGTTCGTCGAGGTATTCCAGTATCTGGGCTTCTTTATTATCTTTTTGTATCAGTCCTACCAGCACAGCCCGTTCTTCGTTACTGATTATGTTTTTATTATCGATCATTTATTGTTCTGAAAATGTTGGCATAGGCAATATTTGACCTATGCAGTGTAAATGTTTTTTAGTGTATCCGCTTTTATCTAACAGCACGGGTTAAGTATTGGTTGTGTTTGTTCTTTTCATTTCGCTTTTTAAAATAATTGCAGCCATAGCGCCGCATATAATGGCAGCTATAGCCAGGCTTTTT
Source organism: Taibaiella sp. (assembly GCA_041660405.1). GTDB lineage: Bacteria > Bacteroidota > Bacteroidia > Chitinophagales > Chitinophagaceae > Taibaiella. The sequence continues at coordinate 116,535 of JBAZWL010000004.1, forward strand.
AAGGCTTCCATATTTTGGAACAAAGTATGCAGCGTTACCGTTAATATTCCGAAAAATGCTGCCTTAATCAACCAGTTCTTTATGGGTATCAGGCTCAACATGGACACCCGTAGCAGTTTGGCCGAATGATAAAGGTAGAATAAAGATTGAACATAGGTGCTGATCACAAAACTCAATGCCACGCCAGCCAGTCCCAGCCATAGGTACAGCGGGTAGAAAAGTATAGCTGCTGTAGCAAAATCAAGGATCAGGCCGATATTCATAATCTTACCTTTCTGCAGGTTTTGCAGGATGATCGTATTGCTATAAGCCCGCACCGGAAGAATAAGAATAGAGCATAAAAATATAGGAATGGAAGCGCGGTATTGCTCCGAAAAAACGGTTACCACAAACTCTTCTTTATATACAAGCAAGAAGAAAAATAATGGGTAAGCTGCACAGGACAATACCTTCCCTACTTGCTGCATAAGCCTTGCCTTTTCAGCAGCACTGGCCGACTGTGTAAGTTGCATTAACGTAGCGCTGCTTACTGCACTAAGCACTATGGGTAAAAAAGGTATACTGAACGTACCGTTGAAATATACAGCAGCGGTTTCTTCATTGGTGACAAGGGAAATAATAAATTTATCAATCCAGATAATGAGCATGGTTGCCACGTCGTAAAAACCAAGATGTATCCATAAAGACAGCACACTTCCCCGGCCGGCCCTCATAAATTTTCCCGATGCTTTTTCTTTCATAAAAGAATAAAAAGGGAAGAACAGGATCAAGGTTCTCAATATCAAAAAAGGCAACAGGCATGCAATAAAAGTTTCCAGTTGAAACCCGTTGTAGTAAGTAAAGAAGGCGCTACCCACAAATGCGAAGGCGTACAATAAACTAGTAATGGTAAGCAGCTTATATTTCTTTATAATAATGACAAAAGCTTCCAACAGCAGGGAAAGCGTATAAAATAGAAAAAACAGAAAACTTAAATATCCTTTTTGCACTACATCGGAAATGCTATGGTGTCGTAACAGTGTAAAACCAATGCCAATAACAATAAGGAGAACAGCGTAGCCCAGGTAAAACTTTGGTTTAAGTTTTTGGATCAGATGCCGTAATGTTTCGGGTGGATAAGTGAAGATGAGCAGACCTAACCCCAGGCCACCTATAGAAGACGCGATGCTGAGCTGTACCCAGAAATTTTGATAAATACCATAGTATTTCGGCTCCAGCTGATGAGAAAAATAAATCATCGTTATCAGGCTGGCCAGGGTACTGAAAAATCTGATAATGAATATCCGGATCGAACTGCCGACTATTGAAGTATGTTGTTTGTTCTGGTCCAAAAAATGGGTAAACGCTTGCTTTGAATTTTGCCGGTTTAAACAGCAATTTAAGATAATATATATTTAAGCCGGCCAAATATTCCCGGCCGGCTTAAAGTATTTATTTTTTTGCTTTTGCCGGTAAATGATCATTTACCGCTTTAAGTATGGAAAAGCCACCACAGGCTTCACTTTGGCCCTTTACTTTTTGCGTAAGTACAATAATGAAATTTCCGGTATAGGGCGCTGCAAAGCTTTCCGTAAACTGGTTATTGATGCCGTCTTTTTGTTTTATTTTTTTGTTTACTATTTTTTTACGGTCTTTATCAATGATAGTAAAAGTGTATTGCTGATAGTTTTTGCTGGCTATAAAATTGATCTGGTACATCTTGCCTTGCTCCATCGCAATTTCTACAGGAACATAAGCGCCGGAAGGCATGCTCATCAATTTAAACTGAACCAGGCTAAATCCTTGTTGTTCCAAAGTTTTGTCCATGGACACGAGTTCAGCATGCACTGTTTTATCATTACAGGTCATTACATTTTGTTGCTGCTGTGCCTGTGTATAAAAGGAAAATGAAGAAGCCAGAATGGCCAGAGTTATGTGCAAACGCATAGATTATATATTTGAATAGCTGCGAAAATAACTTAAAAAAACGGATAAAACTTAGCGTCTGATAGTACGATTATGTTATCATATATCTAAATAGATAAGCAGGATTCCTGGCATTTTGATTTAACCAAAACGCTGCCGGTATTCTATTTTTGAAAAAAAATCCGTTTATTGCAGCGCTTCAAAATGATTTTGCTGAAAAAATTTAATAGTCTTGTTCTGCTTCTGGTGCTGTTATGTGCGCCTGCGTTGCTTATTGCCCAGAGTTGGGCACCGCCCCGTGCGCAATCTTTATATACGAAGGCACTTGAATATATTCAAAAACATGATCAGGAAGAAGCAGCGGAATGCCTGATAAAATGTATCAAAGTAGCGCCCGCATTTTCCGATGCCTATATTTCCTTAGGCATGTTGTACTGCGATCAAAGGCAATACACCAAAGCCGCCGATGTTTTTCAACAGGCAACACTATCCTGCCCTTCCTGTACCCGGAATTTTGCTTTACCATTGGCAAAAGTATTATGTCGTGCGGGGCAATACGATAAAGCTGATGCAATTCTTAATGGCTGGCAAAAGCCAAGTCCTATGAATGCTGCGCTGATAAAGGAATACGAGCAGATAAAAAGAAATGTTCAATATGGTAAGTATGCCATGAATGCCAAACATACAGAGCAGCCGGAAAATATGGGGCCGCGCATTAATTCCCAATATGATGAATACTTTCCTTCTATTGTTCCTGATGATAGTACCATTGTATTCACTCGCAGAACCAATGGCGTGGATGAAGATTTTTATATAGCCAGAAGAGATTCCTGCGGCGGCTGGTTTATAGCCCGTGATATGGGCAGCCCTCCCAATTCTCCATTGCAGGATGGTGCTCAAATGCTCTCTGCCGATTGTCATTATCTTTTCTTTATGCGTTGCGGCACGCGTAGTGATAATGGTTGGGATGCCGGAGGTTGCGATCTTTATTTTTCTTACACACAAGGCGACGAATGGTCGCAGGCCGTTCCCTTTGGTGCTACTATTAATACTCCCGGATACGAAGGAATGCCTTCACTTTCCAGTGATAACAAAGAGTTGTATTTTGTAAGTGACCGCGAAGGTGGCTTTGGGGGAAAAGATATTTGGGTGAGCCGTTTCCAGGATGGCTTATGGCAAATACCGGAAAATCTTGGGCCTGCTGTAAATACTCCTTATGATGAAACTGCACCTTTTATAGCAGCAGATAATAGCACCTTGTATTTCACCTCTGACGGGCATCCTGGGCTTGGTGGTAATGATATTTTTTATAGTAAAAAGAGCAATGGTAAATGGCAAAGGCCGGAGAATATTGGCTATCCTTTTAATACCGCTTTTGATGATGTAAGTCTGTGCATTAGCCCCGATGGCAAGAAAGCTTATATGGCCTCGGACCGTGACGGAGGGCTTGGTGCTATGGATCTATATGAAGTAAAACTACCTGAAGTAGCCCGGCCTGAACCTTTTACCTATGTATATGGAATAGCCTATGACAGCCTGGATAAAAAACGGCTTACTTATGCGCAGATAGAATGGAATGATGCGCAAACAGGGGAGAAACTGTATCGCTTCCAGAGTAACCGTGGAGATGCTACTTACATGGCTGCCATACCATTAAACCGTACCTACGCTGTTCATGTGTTCCGGACGGGATATGCCGATTATGATGATACTATTACTTATACTTCTTCCAATATCTTACCACCTGATACTTTAAGCTTTCCCTTGCTGGACTTCAATTACAGCCCTCCATTATACGATACTTTGCTGGGCCGATTTAACTTTGTTAAAAACAATATCAACCTCAGCGATAGCGATATGGTTAAACTCAAGACTATGATAGAGCCATTCTTGAGCCAGCCCCTTGCTGAATATTTTGTAAATGGATATACGGACAATTCAGGTACTCCGTTAATCAATGAAGAGTTGTCCTTTGCCAGAGCACGAATGATTGCTGAGTTGTTACGAAGCTATGGCGTACCCGATCATAAAATTCAAACTCAGGGTTGGGCTGATGCAAGCCCTTTGGTGCCTAATGATAGTGAAGAAAACAGGTTTGTCAACAGAAGAGTAGAACTGACTGTGAGGAGGCCGTAATTATTATCCCTTGGTTTGTGTATAGCCCCATTCCTTAAGCCAGGTAATCACTTTGTCTTTATAATCGCCCTGGATCAATATTTCACCATCCTTCGCACTTCCCCCGGCTCCGCACTTGGTCTTCAGTTTTTTACCAAGATCTGTAAAATCGTCATCGCTTCCTGAAAAGCCATCGATGACGGTAACGGTTTTGCCGGCACGTTGTTTCTTCTCAATCCTTACCCTTAGCTTTTGCTCCTTAGGTGCAGGTGTATATTGTGTTTCCGGCTCTTCTTCTTTCATCATATCCGGATTGGTAGAGAATACTAATCCACCCAAAGAATTCAGTTTTTTCTTGGTCATGTTTAATCGTTTATCAACCTAAGAAGGTCTTTTTTATTTTCCATAAAAGAGACTTATTCTTCGAAGCACAAAGATAAGTTTTTCTTTCTCCTCCAAATCTTCTGAAGAACGCTTCAATGCCGGGGTCCATACTGCCTTCAAAATCAAAAACCTTTAAACCCTTATTCCTGGCGGATTTGATCGCATGCCATATTAATAACCTCACTGCTCCCTGGTGTGCGCGTTCAAGATCAACTGTACTTAACAGCAGATACATTTTATCTCTATCCCATACCGTAAAAACGCATGCTGTTATATTGTCTTCCTCATCTCTGGTGGCATATAGATTTCCGGCCTCACGCTTCAAACTTTCTTTTATCAGGCTCTCAATCATCTGCGCACTAAAGGGGTATGGCTTTTCCTTACGAATGAATGTTTCTTTATGTAACTCCAATAATCTGCACAAATATGCTTCCCCTTCTACTATTGTATTCTGTAGCGCTGCTTGCTTAATCAGGTTGCGGTGATTGGTATGGAACGCTGAAAAAAGTTTTTCTTCAGGGTGTTGCAATTCAATTTCGTAAGTGATGTGGTTAGTAACATCGAATCCCTTTTGGCTAAATAATTCATCGTTTGTAAAAGATAAATTTGCTTCAAGATCAAAGCTATCCCAATGCGGAATTTGCTGCCAGAGTTGCTGAAAAGTTTTTTGTTCGAAGCTTATTTTTTGTTCTGCTGTAAGTTGTTCCGGATAAAAGAACAAAGGGCCTAGATAGGGCGTGAGTTGAGGATTGCGTACAAGTTTCAAACCTAGTTTTTTGTCTGTTGAAAAAGGCCATACACCAATTATCACACCATCGTCATCGACTAAAGCTACATCCCAATGTTTGCTCACAATATCCAGCCACCAGGGCTGAAAAAACACCGGCAACTGTTGTTGTAGCTGAGGAAGAGAAAGGTATTTTGCTTTATTATTCATGCCGTATCCGGGACTAAAAAAATATCCGCCGTTTTAATTTTCGACAATAATACGAAAATTAAAACGGCGGATATTTTCAAGTACTTTTTATCTACTTCAGGAAATTTTCTATTGCTTGTACCACATGCGAAGCATTGTCGCCATACAGCATAGTATGGTGATTGCCATCAACAGCTACATACTTACAGTCCTGCATCAATGCTACTGTTTCTTTGGCTTTGAAATCGGGTAGCAGTGGTGCATCCATAGTATAATCATCAAGCCCATTTACTAGTAAAGCAGGTTGTTTTACCTCTTCAAATGTTTGTATCCAGGGTTGTTGAGCTACGCCCATAGCTACTTCCACTATATTAGCCAAATTGGGATAAGGATTCACGGTGCCATCTTCTCTTGTATGCGCATCAGCCCTGTAATAAGTCTCCATATTTTTATCCCAGAAAGTATTCTGAGGTGAGGCTTTCATTTCTGCGAGATAACTTTCGTAAGACGGAAAAGTCTTATCCAGCCTGCTTAAGGTAGGGCCCAGCATGGCAGGAGCATTGGGATTCATCTCGGCAGCGGCATCAAGAATGATTAATTTTTCAACCCGGTCAGGATAGTTTGCTGCGATGTACACACTAAGTAGCCCACCATAAGAATGTCCGCCCAGCAAAGCTTTTTCGATATTCAGATGGTCGAGTAAACCAAGAATATCTTGTGCGTGATCTTCCAATGTATATCTGAAAGCAGGCTTGCTGCTTAATCCCCTGCCGCGCAAGTCAGGCGAAATAAGATGGAAATGTTTGGTCAGGCCATGAGCAATAAGGCCGTCAAAAGCGTGCGCATTAGCCGTAAGCCCATGTATGAGAACCAGTGTAGGGCTGCCTTTCGGGTTGTGCTCAATATAATGAAGGTCAATATTGTTGGTCTTGATAGTATGGTCCGTCACTTAAAAAGAATTATGGGTAAGAAAAAAATGGGAAGCTATTAATGTGCCGTCCAGCCTGCATCCAAAGGCATGGCAATGCCGGTAATAGTGGCAGCTGCATCACTGTCTGCAAGATAAAGGATTGTTTGTGCAATCGTATCCACACTAATAAATTCTTTAATGGCATGCTCTGCAAGAAACACTTCATTGATCACTTCTTCACGAGTCATGTTATGTGCCTTCATCTGATCCGGAATTTGTTTATCTACAATAGGCGTGTGTACATAGCCGGGACAAATAGCATTTGCAGTAATGCCAAATGCACCGCCTTCCAGCGCCAATACTTTTGTGAAGCCTATAATGCCATGCTTTGCCGCTACATAAGCACTTTTGAAAGGAGAAGCTATTAACCCATGAGCAGAGGAAACATTTACAACTCTGCCAAATTTTTTGGCCTTCATAGAGGGAAGAATAGCTTTAGTAAGATGGAAAGCCGCTGTTAAGTTTATAGCAATAATAGCGTCCCATTTTTCTTCAGGAAAATCTTCTATTGGGGAAACAAATTGAATGCCCGCATTATTGATCAGTACTTCAACGCTGCCAAATTTATCCAGTGCTTCTTTGGCAAGGTTTCGGATCTCTTCCGGATGCAGCATATTTGCCGGTGAAAAAATGTAACCTACATTGAACTCCTTTGCAACATCAGCGGCTATGGCAGCACCGTTTTCTTCTAATCCGTTAAATACAATGTTGTATCCTTTTGCTGCGAATGCTTTTGCTGTTGCCAACCCTATTCCACTGGTACTTCCGGTGATTAATGCTGTTTTTGCCATATTGATTTTTCGTTTTTTACAATGTAAATTTCAAGGAATTAAGCAGTAATAGCTGCATTGGAAATGTTATGCCTTTGTAAATGATTTTTCAGAAAGGAGAATTAAAATCCCGAAATGCAGGAAAAGAAAGATCACGTTCGGAAATGACAGGGGCATTGCACTGCCAATCAAAACCAAAGCTATCGTACCGGATACCGGTATCATGATCCTTATTATATTCGGATGAAACCAGGTAATAAGTCATCGCATTTTCGGTTAAGGCCTTAAAGCCATGGGCAAAGCCCTCGGGAATATAATAAGCCAGGTGATTGTCTGCAGATAATTCTGTAGCAATATACTGGCCATACGTAGTGCTTTCTTTTCTTAAATCGATAATAACATCAAGAATACTACCGTAAGGACAGTAAACAATTTTAGCATGATGATGAGGCGGAGTTTGAAAATGCATGCCTCGGATCACATCTTTTTTGGAGTTGGAAAAATAACTTTCCCTAAGCAAAAAATTGATGCCCGCATTTTGATAAAAGTTATGCTGGAAAGCCTTTGTAAAGTTTCCTCTATTATCTTCAAAAGATGGAAGTGTAATAATAAAAGCCCCTGTAAGCGGCAACGGTTTGAAATGAAACATTGTTGTAACGTATAACAAATGGAGCTTCAAAGTTACCATTTAAGTTAACATTTTTTTGTGGCCGTAGATTTATTCCCGGCTAAACTTTTGTTACGGCACAAGGTCTTAATTGGGAATCTTGATTTAATGATTGCAAATGCGGTCATTTATTAAATACTAATCCTGGCGCAGGGATGATTGTTACTAACTTTTAACGGACTAAAATTTTTTTTATGAAAAAGCACATTTTCTGGATTGCTATTATCGCGTTTTTCGGATTGTTTATGAGTTATGATGCAAGTGCCCAGGGACGTGGCTATGGTCATAATAAACATCATTATAAAGAGCAAAAGAGAGCTTATAAACATGGCTATTATCAAGGTGTAAGGCATGCGAACAGATATGACAGAAGGCATCATGATTATTATGCTTATAACAGGCCATATCGCCACTACAGCAGACCTTATCGCTATCACCGTCGTCATCAGGCATATTATGCCCCAGCTCCAAGACCATATGTAAGAGGTGGTGTTTCTATCCATATTCCATTACCGCCGCACCCGCCATTGCCTCCACATCCTTAATGGATAATAACGTATTAGTATGAGACGCGCAATTGTGCGTCTCCTGCACAAGCAATACATTGTAGAGACGTTGCATGCAACGTCTCTACGTGTTTATAAACAAAAGATTTTGGCATTGTATCTTAACTATTTAAATGTTCTGATTGATTAATCAGAACATTTTTATTACAAACTTGTATTATCTTCATCAGGATATGTTTTTTAAGGGCCGCATTGATTTTTCACAATTAACCCCATATAAAATATGAGAAAGTATTTTATTATTGCCGGAATGGTCTTATTCCTGTTCCTGCTCACCTTTACGGGTTCTTATGCCCAGGAACGGCCTCATCGTCCGCCACACCCACATCATGTTTATAAAAAACAAGGTAAGGTTCATCGCAAATATTACAAACGAGGCCGCCATCCTCATTACAAAAGGGGATATTCGAGACCATATCGTCATGCAGCACCGAGGCCTCCGGTTCCGAGAAAGCATCCACCATTACCTCCGCATCCGCCGCTGCCGCCGCACCCACCATTACCACCTCATCCGCCGCTTCCTGGCAGATAGATATTTTTTTTAGAGGGCGTTCCGGGCAGATTTTCCGGAACGTTTTCTTTATACGCTTATTATCTTTTCACATTTTCCTAGTTTATAAATTTCAGCTTAACTTTGCGTCCTCATGTCAGACGCTTTAAAACACGAATGCGGGTTAGCCTACATTCGCCTGCTAAAACCAATTTCTTACTACCACCGCAAATATGGTACTTCCTTTTACGCATTAAACAAGCTTTATCTCCTGATGGAGAAGCAACACAACCGGGGCCAGGATGGTGCCGGTATTGCTACGCTTAAGCTTAATGTGGAACCTGGGTATCAGTTTATGCACCGTTTGCGTATCGCTGGTCCCGGAGCTATTAAGGAAATATTTGCATCCGTTCAGGATGAAGTAACGGAACTGGAACGTATGTATCCCAATCTCAGGGAATATCCCGGGTTAATGAAAGGATACCTTCGTTTTATGGGTGAAGCCATGCTGGGGCATCTCCGCTATGGTACTCAAGGTAAAAACAGTGTGAAATTCTGCCATCCTTTTGTGAAATCGGATATTAATCCGGCGCGAAATCTTACCATGGCCGGTAACTTCAACCTGGTAAATACCGATGAGTTATTTGGCATGCTAAAGGAAAATCCCGATGAAACCATGCGGGCAAGTGACCTTGGCGCTATGATCGATACGGTGCATCATTTCCTTTGCGAAGAAGAAGCTAAATCTCCTGAAAATCCGGATATAGAAGAAGTACTTCGTAAAGCTACAGGCCGCTTTGATGGCGGTTATGTATGTGGTGGCCTTATAGGCAACGGAGATAGTTTTGTAATGAGGGATAAACATGGTATACGCCCTGCTTATTATTACCAGGACGATGAAATTGTAGTAGTAGCATCAGAGCGCCCTGCAATACAAACCAGTTTTAATGTTCAGCAATCTGATATTAAAGAATTACAGCCCGGTTGCGCTGTAATTGTAAAAGCAGATGGTACCGTAAGTGTACCTCAAATACTGGAACCGGCTGAGAAAGCTGCCTGCAGTTTCGAACGCATTTATTTCAGCCGTGGTAGTGATGCCGATATTTATCGTGAACGTATTAACCTGGGAAATATTCTGGCTCCAAAAGTATTGGAAGCACTGAATAATGACTTGAAAAATACCATTGTTTCGTTTATTCCCAATACTGCAGAAATTGCCTTCTATGGCCTTATTAAAGGACTGGAAAATTATCTGAAAGAACTGCTGATTGATCGTATCGTTAAGAATAGGAATACTATGACCGATGCGGAGATCGCTGAACTGATACACCGCAGGGTGCGTATTGAAAAGATCGCGATTAAAGATGTGAAGCTGCGGACCTTTATCACAGCAGATTCCAGCCGCGATGAAATGGTACAACACGTGTATGATATTACTTACGGAACAGTAAAACCTCATCAGGATACACTTGTCGTAATAGATGATAGTATTGTGAGAGGAACCACACTGCGCCAGAGTATTATTAAGATGCTGGATAGGTTGCAACCTAAAAAAATCATTGTTGTTTCTTCGGCTCCGCAAATTCGCTATCCGGATTGTTACGGTATTGATATGAGTAGAATGTCCGATTTTATTGCGTTTCAGGCCGCTGTGGAATTGCTGAAGGACAGGAATATGAATCACATCCTTACCGAAACATACATTAAATGTAACACGGCAAGAGACCATAACAAATTGCACGAAGAGAATTTTGTAAAGGAAATTTACGCGCCATTTACACCGGAGGAGATTAGTAAAAAGATTGCTGAATTATTGCGTCCGGAAGAAGTAAATGCGGAAGTAGAAATTATATACCAATCTATTGAAGGCCTGCACGAAGCATGTCCCGATAATAAAGGTGATTGGTATTTTACTGGAAATTATCCTACTCCAGGTGGTAATAAAGTTTCCAATCGTGCCTTTATGAACTATATGGAGAATAAAGTAGGAAGAGGGTACTAACCCTCTTTTTATAAAGAAGTAAGAGGCTGTTTCGAAAGCCTGAAATAGTAAAAACGTTATAGGTTTTAAAAGCCTATAACGTTTTTTTTAGCGTACGTTATTTTTTTGTAGAATCTACAGGAGTTGTTGTGGCATCGGTATCATCCACACCAATATTGTCTTCAGGAAATACAGGCACAGCCCGGGAGTCACGACTTACCTTCAATATAGAATCCACTTTGGGTTTAAGCTCAATGGGCAACCGTTTATCCAAATCTTCTTTTGCCTGACGCTTCAGCTTATCCATTTTCGATTGAACGATACTATCCGCCTTAGCCCTGACTTGCTTGGGTGTGAGCTCCTTTTCTTTTTTGCCACAGGCACTTAAAGCAAAGATTGCTACTCCAAGGGTAATGATATGTTTTTTGAATAACTGCATAAATATCTTCTGCGCCGCAAAGGTACAAAAAGCCACCCTCATTACCTTAACTTTGTGTCGGTTTAGTAACTTATTAAGTATTCCGATCCTGTTGTGGATCTATCTTTTACCTGCAAATTTTTACATCATTGCGTCATCTTTCAGTATTATATAAATATTTTGTCCGGTATAAATGGCGATTGCTTTCAGGCATACTTTTTGTATCGATTTCCAACATTTTTGCAGTGCTTTCTCCTAAAATAGTAAGAGATACATTGGACGATGTATATGAAAACATAGGCAAATATCATATTCTTGGTGAAAGCCCTGCTGCGCAAGCATTACGTAGCCATGTAATGCACCTGGTTATGATAGCTGGTTTGTGGTTGTTGGCTTATGCTTTGTTGCGGGGAATATTTATGTTTCTCATGCGTCAGACTATTATTGTAATGTCCAGACATATTGAATACGATCAGAAAAACGAGGTATTTGACCATTATCAAAAGCTTAGTACTGCATTTTATAAAAGCAATGCTACCGGTGATATGATGAGCCGTATTTCGGAAGATGTATCAAGAGTAAGAATGTACACTGGCCCCGCTATCATGTATGTGATCAACCTTGTAGTGCTTATCGGCCTATGTTTTTGGAAGATGCTTTCTGTAAGTCCATCGCTTACTTTGTATGTAGTTGCGCCTTTACCATTGCTGGCTTTTTCTATCTTTTATGTAAATAAAATAGTAAACAGGAAGAGTGAAACCATACAAGCCGAATTGTCAGGATTAACATCACAAGCGCAGGAATCCTATTCCGGAATCAGGGTGATCAAGTCGTTTGTGCGGGAACAAAGTGCTATCAGACTCTTTTCAAAAATATCAGAAGCCTATAGGAAAAGCACCATAAACCTTTCGCTTACAGAATCGATATACTTTCCTGCCATGAACTTATTTATAGGATTAAGTATGCTGATTACCGTGCTGATAGGCGGCTGGCAGGCTATTGAAGGAAATGTAACGCCGGGCAACATTGCCGAATTTGTGATTTACATAAACCTGTTGATGTTCCCGATTTCGGCCATTGGCTGGACAGCAAATATGATTCAACGGGCAGCTGTATCTCAAAGAAGGATCAACGAATTTTTATTATCAGAGCCGGAAATTGTGAATGATAAACAAGCTATTGTAAAGTCAATTGAAGGAAAAATTGAATTCAAAAATGTATCATTTACCTACCCGCATACCGGAATACAAGCGCTTAAGAACTTTTCATTAACTATTCTTCCTGGAGAAAAAGTTGCAGTAATAGGTAAAACAGGATCGGGAAAATCAACCCTGGTGCATTTATTGCTAAGAATGTATGATGTTAGTTCCGGTGAGATTCTGATAGATGATGTACCTATTACAAAATTGAAACTTGAAAGTCTCCGTCGCCAGATCAGTTATGTACCCCAGGATGTTTTCCTTTTTTCAGATACGGTAGCCAATAATATTGGCTTAGGCCTGGAGGATAAAAATGAACTGGAGATCAGGAAAGCTGCAACTATGGCCTCTGTAGATGAAGATATAGAACGTTTAGCACAGGGTTATGAAACCATTACAGGCGAGCGGGGCGTTATGCTTTCCGGTGGTCAGAAGCAGCGTATTTCATTGGCAAGGGCGTTAATTAAAGATCCTGCTGTACTTATTTTAGATGAAAGTCTTTCTGCTGTAGATACCAGAACGGAACGTAATATCCAGGAAAATTTAAATCGATACCTACAAAATAAAACAGCTATTGTGATCACACACCGCATATTCAAAGGCTGGGATTTCGACAAGATTATCATTCTTGAGGATGGGAAAATAGCAGAAATGGGCAATCACGAAGAATTAGTTAAAAAAGAGGGGCATTACGCCCGATTGTACCTCTATCAAACGCATAGCGAAAAATAGTATAACTACATAAATGCCAATATTTTAGCTTTCTGTTTACAGAAAGCTATTTTTATGCACTTATCCCTTAATGAATTAACATAATTTTTTAGTGTATATCATGCTAATCAAACTTATTGATAATTAATTGTTAAGCAGTGTGTTAAGCAATTTTTACACAATTTCCAACGCTTTATGTTAACAATTTATAAAATTCTGAAGGCTAAAGGCTTTGATTTCTCCTTTGGGACAATTATATTTGAGAAACAAAATATATTCATGTATGAAAAAACTACTACTCATGCTTGCAGTCTTTCTATGGTCAGGACTGCAAATTGCCATGGCGCAAAGCCGGCCTGTTAAAGGTCAGGTATTGGATGAAACAGGCGAAGGCGTACCTGGAGCAAGTGTCCAGGTTAAAGGAACAACGGCAGGGACTATAACAGATGCTGATGGTAACTTTTCACTTGAAGTGCCGGACGATGATAATGTCCTGGTCATTAAAGCGATTGGCTATGGAGACCAGGAAGTGCAGGCAGGCGATGGTGATAACACACTTAATATCCGTTTGAACACAACTAATACTCAACTTACCGAAACAATTGTTACAGCACAAGCTGTAAGAAGAGAAAAAAGAAGTTTGGGTTACTCCACTACTCAGGTAGGAGCCGATGAACTGACGCAGGGCGGAAGTATCAGCCCATTAAACTCTTTAACCGGTAAAGTTGCCGGTGTTAACATTACGTCTACTTCAAATACTCCTGGCGCATCTTCCAGGATCGTTCTACGTGGCGGATCATCATTAACAGGTAACAACCAGGCGTTGATCGTTGTAGATGGTGTTATTATCAACAATGCCAATACCGGAACACAAGGTAATATCGGTAACCTTACCAATCAGGTGGATTATGGTAATAGAGGTAACGATATTAACCCTGATGATGTTGAATCTGTTTCTGTACTGAAAGGCCCTGCTGCAACTGCACTATATGGCTCCAAAGGTTCCAATGGTGCTATTATGATTACCACTAAAAAAGGTAAACGTAAAGATGGTGTGAGCCGTACAGAAGTAGAAGTGAACAGCAGCTTTTCTGTAAACAGCGTTCTTAAACTGCCATCTTTCCAGGATAAATATGGCCAGGGAGATACCCATGGTATATTTGATGACCGTCGTGAGAATTTCTCATGGGGTTTACCATATAATGATGAAAACAGACCATGGGGACAGATTATTGATGGCCAGCAAAGAGTAAAGCCATACTCAGCATTGCCTAATAATGTGCGTAATTTCTTCGATGTCGGAAAAGTATTTAACAATAGTGTAGCTATAAACGGAGGTACCGAAAAAACTGCTTTCCGTTTATCCTTAAACTCCCTGAATTCTTCTTCCATTTTTCCCGGAAAGAACTATGACAAATACAGTGTGAATTTTAATGGAAATGCAGATTTGTCTAACAAATTCTACGCAAGCATTACGATTAACTATTCTAAAATCAAAAGTGACCTGCCTGGTTTTGGCCAGGGCGATGGTTCTATTCTGGATAACTTGTATCAGACTCCAAGAGATATTCCGATCAGGGAACTATCAGACCTGGATAACAAATTCAATTCCATGGAGTATGTTGACGCCGATGGTATTACCCGTTACGGATACTATGGCGCTTATGCTAAAAACCCTTACTGGGTTGCTAAAAACTTTACAAACACCAACAAGGTGGACCGTGTATATGGAAATACCACCATTGGCTATAAAGCATTTGATTGGTTAAGAATTGAAGATCGTATTGCTGTAGACGCTTATAGCGATCGCAGGTACCAAACCGCTGCTAAATTAAATTCAGTAGCTACAGATCAATCCTTGAATTGGCTGGATCAAACCACTCCGGGCCGTTATTCTGAAAATCTGATCAATGTTGCCAATATTTATAATGACCTGATGATTACTGCCAGTAAAAATATCACAGATGATATTACAGGTAGCTTGTTGCTAGGTCATAATATTCAACAGGAACGTGCTGATGTGACTTACGCCAGTACCAATGAGGATGGAGGTATTGTTGTACCCGGGTTTTATGATCTGACCAACTCCAATGGTAAAAATCTTGCTGTGAATGGCAATACGGTCATCAGAAGACTAGGCATTTACCTGGATGCATCTTTTGGGTACAAAAATATGTTGTTCTTAGGCTTTACAGGCCGCAATGACTGGTCCTCTACCGTTAAAAACTCTTACTTCTATCCAAGTGTAAATGGGTCTTTCGTCTTTTCAGAACTATTCCCTGCTGCTATGAAAAATTCAGCCTGGAATTATGGTAAATTCCGTATGTCTTATGGTAGAGTAGGTAATGATGCTCCAGCTTATCAGTGGCTTCAAACATATGGCTCTTCTGTTCTGAATGGTGATTTTGGTAGTACTATTTTCCCTCTGGGTGGTGTACCAGGATTTACATATAACAACAGGGTTTACAATCCTGACCTTAAACCAGAATTTACCAACGAATTTGAGGTGGGTACAGAAATGTCTTTCCTTCAGGATAGGATTCGTTTAGATTTCTCTTATTATCGTAAGCGTTCCGAAAACCAGATTGTTCCGGTATCCTTGCCTTTCTCTTCTGGTTTTTCCAGCCAGATCATCAATACCGGTTTGGTAACCAATAACGGTGTTGAACTTGCTTTAAGGCTTGTACCCGTACGTACCAGCAATTTCAGATGGGAGCTGTTCGGTACATTTACCAAGAACGTAAATGAAGTGAAAGAAATTTATCCAGGAACAAGCCAGATATCAGTGGGTACTGCAATCGTAGGTACAACTGTTGTAGCCGCAGTGGGTAAACCTTATGGTACTTTCTATACTGATGGTTATCAGAAAACTGAGGATGGCCGTTATATTGTAGATTCTGCAACTGGTCTTCCATTGAAAACAACCAGCGCTCAATTTTTTGGAACGTACTTACCTAAATGGCAAGCTTCATGGGGCACTACACTATCCTACAAAGGATTCTCTTTGTATGTATTGTTTGATATGAAGAAAGGTGGACAATTCTTCTCCCGCACCCGTGATATCATGGCTTTTGTGGGTACTTCAGAAGAAACCGGAAATCGTGATGAGCAGGTTTGGCCTAATTCTGTATATGAAGGTGCTGATGGCGGATACCATACCAATACGACTCAGTATGACCCTTACACCTGGTATACCAGTCAGGCAGCCCGCCCTGGTGAATTTCAATTGGTTGATGCTTCCTACGTTAAGCTGAGAGAAGCAAGGTTGAGTTATAATTTGCCTGCAAAGTATCTGAATGGAACTCCATTTGGTAATCTGAGTCTGAGCATTTTCGGAAATAACCTTTTCCTCTGGACACCAGAAGAAAACAAATATTCTGATCCTGAACTTAACTCAAATGGTGCAAGTAACGTGCAAGGCTTTGAATTCGGAGCCTCTCCATCTGTAAGGAGCTACGGTATAAACCTTAAAGTCACATTCTAAATCGAACATAACATGAAATATATAAATAAATTCTTATTGACTTTTGCCGCGGTCGGTCTTCTGGCCGGAACCGGTTGCAAAAAATTCAGAGACGTAAACGTAGATCCCAATAATGCGGCCGATGTAACTGTTGAACTATTACTTCCTTCAGCACAAGCTGATATAGCACAGGTATATGGTTCAAAATTCCAGGTTATCGGTAGTATCTGGGGGCAATACTGGACACAAAATCCAAACTCTTCTCAATACAGAGAGTTGGAGCAATACCAGATTAGTGCAGCTTTTGCCAGCAATGGGTGGAATGAATTATACAGCGTTGGCCTGAAAGATCTGGATCAGATCATAAAGAAAGCAGGGACTAAGAAGAATTACGCGGCAATAGCAAAAATTCTGAAAGGCTACACTTACCATCTGCTTACAGATCAATTCGGTGATATCCCGTTTTCTGAAGCGCTTAAAGCAGACGAAGGGATTTCAAGTCCTAAATATGACAGTCAGGAAGATGTATACAATGGAATTATTGCTATGGTAATGGAGGGTCGTGATGAATTGGATCCGAATTCAACAACTCCGGGAAATGATGATCTCATTTATCATGGTGATCTGGAACTCTGGCAAAAATTTGCTAATACGCTTTTGTTGAAAGTGTATATGAGGTTATCTGCTGTTGCTCCGACCGTAGCACAGCAAGGGATAGCTGCTATTGATGCAACAGGAATAGGATATCTTGCTGAAGGCGAAAGTGCTGAAGTGCACTATTTTAATGAAGCAGGTAACTTTAATCCGCTTTTCTCTGAAATGAATAATGCTACCATTACCCGCATCCAGAACCTTGTGGCCAGCAAGACTACTATTGATTCCATGAATGCGAATAATGATTATCGTCTTTTTGCTTTTTACACACCTGCTCCTGCTGGTTTTGTTGCATTAGAGCAGGGGTTTTATAACATAATTCCAGCTGCTTCGGCTTATGCTACTCCTTCACCGGCAGTAGGTGGCCGTGCTGATGACGATGCTTCTGCTGTAGCTCCTGTGCGTTTACTTTCCGACTATGAAAGCTTATTCCTTCAGTCTGAAGGTGTTGTAAGAGGCTGGCTAACCGGAGATGATCAGGAGTTATTTGAAAGAGCAATAGCAGCTAATTATGACGCATATTCCAGTACCTTTAGTTCGTTGATTAGCGATGAAACATTGCCTTCAATAATAGCAGATTCTCTTGCTACTTCTGATACAACCGGTGTACCACAGATCGTACCATTTAATGTTGACTATCTTGTTCATACTTATCTTAGTGGAGATGATGATATTATCCATCCACAACCAGGATATCAGCTTTATTTAGATGGTGATCCGGTGTCTGTTACCCCAGCTTCTTATTGGGGTACCTATCCTGCTGCAGGTACTGCCCAGGAAAAGATCCGTCACATCATCACTCAAAAATGGTTCTCTATGTGCGGTAACCAGGGCATTGAAGCATGGACAGAATGGCGCAGGACTGGCTTCCCCGAGTTTTTTGTAATTTCAAAAAACAGCCGTATTGGTAATGTTTTCCCTGTGAGAATTCCTTATCCTGATGATGAGGTTTCCAATAACCAGAAATTCCCTGGCCAAAAGCAAGTGACAGAGAAGGTATGGTGGGATGCTAATTAATAACTCTAAATCTAATTTTATGAAGAAAATTATAATTATTCTTTTTGCGTTCAGCTTCCTGGCTTATGCCGGTTGCCGAAAGAGAGATACAGAAGAGGGCGTTTCAAAAGTTGTTGATGTAAGTAAACCGACAATCAACCTCAAAGGAGATAAATTTGTTTCCCTTTCAGTAGGCGAAGCTTATGCAGACCCTGGTGCTACTTTGATAGATGATATTTCCGGTGCGCAGTCTGATATTCCTGCAGCCGAATATACCAATCTGGATGTTTCCACTCCGGGTGTTTATTATATGCTTTACTCAGCTAAAAACTCCAACGGATATATTAACAACAATGTTCGATATATTGCTGTTACAGATTATAATGATGCTGTTGACCTTACAGGGACTTATGTCCGAACTTTAAATGGTGTTGAAGTTGAGGTTACTAAAGTTGCACCTTCTTTTTATAAGAATAGTGACATGGGGGGGGCTAGTCTCTCTGATGCTTTATATTTCGCGATCATTAACGATACCACTATTACAGGAGGTGTTCAATTTTCAGAAAGTATCGGATCTGAAATCGCCACCAATAGCGAAAGCCTGGATTTGAATGATCCTTATACTTTGAGGTATGCTTTGGACGCGGCAGGATATGGTACTGCAGTACGTACGTTTGTAAAACAATAATTATTTAACATTTCAATTACCCCCAAAAAGCCGGCTTTTTAGCCGGCTTTTTTTGTGCCATAAGTTACTTAACAGCCCCTGTCCTAAGTGTCATATCAAAGCTTAAACCCTTTATCACATTGATCTTGATATTTGCATTCTGTAATGGGCGTATGCAAAGAATATTGCCTTTGAGGAAAGATTCCCTGTGCTCACGATTATGGGAAGAGAGTACTTGATGGCAGATTTTTATTTAACAATTTTGATAATAAATTATCAATAATTAACGCCACTTTATGCATTCTCGATATTTCGTTGTTAAATTTGTTAATTCAATTGATTTATAATTATTTATAGTATAATAATATAATTATTTTAGTGTTTTTATCAAAATTTTATCCTTACTAATGTAATTTATTATCAGAAGCTATTACATTTGAAGGATAAAATATACTATTGTATGAAAAGGTTATTACTAATAATTGTAGTCTTTCTGTGGTCAGGATTACAAATTGCAATGGCACAAAGCCGGCCGGTAAAGGGCCACGTGTTGGATGAAAAAGGCGAGGGCGTGCCTGGTGCCAGCGTTTCGGTTAAGGGTACCACAGCAGGAACAATAACAGATGCGGATGGTAACTTTTCGCTGGAAGTTCCTGATGATAAAAAAGAGTTGGTAATTAAAGCGATTGGCTATGGCGACCTGGAAGTACAGGCAGGCGACGGAGATAATGTACTTGATATCCGTTTGCACACAAGTGCCACTCAACTTACAGAAACTTTAGTAACTGCCAACGCTGTGAAAAGGGAAAAGAGAAGTCTTGGATATTCATCCACCACCATTGGTGCCGATGAATTGGGCAAAGGTGGAAGTACCAGCCCGATTAATTCCCTGGCTGGTAAAGTAGCCGGCGTTAATATTACATCCACATCAAATTCCCCGGGATCATCATCGCGTATTGTGTTGCGTGGTGGTTCCTCTATTTTGGGGAATAACCAGGCTTTGATCGTTGTAGATGGGGTTCCGATCAGTAATGGAAATTTTGGTACCAGTGGTAATGTAGGTAATCTCAGCAACCAGGTTGATTTCGGTAATAGAGGCAATGATATTAATCCTGACGATATAGAATCAATTTCAGTATTAAAGGGGCCGGCTGCAACCGTTATTTATGGTTCTGCGGCATCCAACGGAGCTTTAATGATTACCACTAAGAAAGGTAAAAGAAGGCCCGATGGTGCCAAAAAAACAGAAGTGGAAGTAACTTCTGGATTGAGCTTTTCCAGCATTTTAAAATACCCTGATTTTCAAAATAAATATGGCCAGGGCGATACTCATGGAATTTTTGATGACAGAAGGGAGAATTTTTCCTGGGGATTGCCTTTCGATGATCAGAACAGACCCTGGGGACAAATTATCGACGGTCAGCAAAAAGTAAAGCCATACTCGGCATTACCCAATAATGTAAAGGATTTTTTCGATGTCGGAAAAATATACACTAATGGCGTAGCTGTCAATTCAGGAAACGAAGATGTAGCCTTTCGTCTGGGTTTTAATACTTTGAACAGTACATCTATATTTCCCGGCAAAAGCTACGACAAGTACAACGTTACCTTTAATGGCAATGCCAACCTGAGCAACAAATTTTACTCCAGCATTTCACTTAACTATTCCAAGTCAATAGGAGATCTAGTAGGCGGCGGACAGAATGCCGCATCAACAATGGATAATCTGTACCAAATGCCGCGTGATATACCTATCCGTGAATTAAGGGATCTTGACGATAAGTTTAATGCTATGGATTATGTAGATAAAAACGGAGTACATCGTTATGGATATTACGGTGCTTATGCTGTGAACCCTTATTACACTCTGGAGAAATTCAAAAATGCAAACAGGGTAGACCGTATCCTGGGCAGTTTTACTATAGGATATAAACCATATAGCTGGTTGAAAATTGAAAACCGCATTGGTACAGATATGTATAGCGATCGCCGCTACCAGAGCGCACCATTGTTCAGCTCAGATCCTGCAGATGAAAGTGGATTGTATACCCGTCCGCAGAATAATGTCGGACGTTACTCTGAAGATGTTTACAACCTGAGTAATATCTATAATGATCTTATGGTAACCTTCAATAAGGATATCGCAAAAGACCTCAATCTTAATGTCCTGGTTGGTCATAACGTTACCCAGCAAAGATTGAATAATGTTTATTCCAGCACTAATGAAGATGGTGGATTAATTGTACCGGACTACTATAATCTGCAAAATTCAAATGGTAAGATTTTATCCTCCAATTCTTTAAGTTTAGTAAGAAAGGTTGGGTTGTATGGCGATGCTTTACTGGGTTATAAAAACATGCTGTTTGTTGGTGTAACAGCGCGTAATGATTGGTCATCTACAGTGCCGCAATCTTATTTCTACTATGGTGCCAATACTTCATTTGTATTTAGCGAATTGTTTAATGAATCTCTGAAAAGATATTGGAACTACGGTAAATTAAGAATGTCCTATGGTGCTGTAGGTAATGACGCAGGCCCGTATGTTTATAGCACCGTTTATAACCAGGCAGTAGCTGCCGGTGATTTTGGCAGCAATGTGTTTCCCTTTAAAGGTACCCCAGCTTTTAGCTATGGGGGACAGATCGGGAATCCAAATATTACTCCTGAGTTTTCCAAAGAGTTCGAAATTGGTACAGAGCAGTCTTTTTTTGACAACCGCATAACCCTTGATTTCTCTTATTACAGCAAACGATCAGAAAACCAGATTATACCGGTAAGCCTTGCCCCTTCTTCAGGGTTTGGTTCTAAAATAATCAATGCAGGACTTTTAACTAATAAGGGCATAGAGCTTGCCGTTAAATTTACCCCGGTTATGACCCGTACAGGTTTCAGGTGGGATGTTTTCGGAACCTTTACCAAGAATACCAGTCTGGTTAAGGAAATCTATCCCGGCACTGACCAGATTAACACCGGTGGTGGTCTTAATGGCATGACTATAGTAGCTGCAGTAGGTAAACCATACGGTACATTTTATACTAATGGTTATTTAAGAGATCCGAATGGTAGTATTGTTGTTGACTCTGCTACTGGGTTACCCAAAATAGACCCTCAGGGAAACATGTATTTCGGCTCTTACCAACCTAAATTCCAGATGTCTTGGGGCACTTCCTTAAGCTATAAAGGCTTCTCTCTGTATGTGATGTTTGATATGAAAGAAGGTGGACAATTTTTTTCCAGAACAAGAGATCTTCTCGCTTTTGTAGGTACGTCTAAAGAAACAGAAAAACGTGATCCATACGTTTGGGAAAATTCGGTATACAAAGGTTCCGATGGTGGATATCATACTAATAATACCAAATTCGACCCTTATACTTTTTACACTACACAGGCTGGACGTCCCAATGAGTACCAGTTGATTGATGCCTCTTATGTTAAATTGAGAGAAGCACGTCTTTCTTACACATTTCCTCGTAAGTGGTTAAGTGAGACTCCTTTTGGTAGCGCTACTATCAGCGTTTTTGGAAATAATCTATTTATCTGGACGCCCAAGGAAAACCAATATACAGATCCTGAACTCAGCTCCAATGGCGCTTCAAATGCCCAGGGATTTGAGTTTGGTGCTGCTCCATCATTAAGGAATTATGGTTTCAACCTCAAGTTTGCCTTCTAATAATTAAATTCTATAAAAATGAAATCACTATATAAAATATTTTTTGGCCTTTCTGCACTGTCAGTATTGGTTTTTACCGGTTGTAAAAAGTTCCGGGATGTAAATACAAATCCCAACAGTCCAGAACAGGTAACTATTAATTTGTTATTGCCTGCAGCACAGGGAGCCATCGCACAACAACTTGGTGGTAAATTTCAGATAGCGGGAAGTATGTGGTCCCAATATTGGACACAAGACCCCAGTGCATCCCAATACCGTGTATTTGAACAATATCAGATCGATGGTTCTGATATCAATAAGTCCTGGAATGGCTTATACTCAGGAGCATTGACTGATCTGGATCAGATCATCAAAAAAGGTGGTACGCAGAAAAATTATATTGCTATCGCTAAAATACTGAAAGGCTATACCTTTCAGATATTAACGGATCAGTTTGGTGATATTCCATTTACAGAAGCTTTAAAAGGAGAGTCTGAAAATATTACCAGTCCTCATTATGATAGCCAGGAGATTGTTTATAATGGTCTTATCAGCCTGATAAAAGAAGGGATGAGCGAAATTGATGCTGCAGGTCCTCATCCGGGAAAAGATGATTTGATTTATGGCGGCGATATGGCTGCATGGGAAAAATTTGGCAATACTTTATTGTTGAGAGCGTATATGCGCTTGTCCTCAAAAGCCCCAACTGTAGCACAACAGGGAATAGCTGATTTGTATGCTAATGGTATTGGTTTTATTGCTGCCGGTGAAACCGCAAAAATTGTTTATTCCAGTGAACCGGGAAACTATAATCCTTTGTACTCCGAAATCAATAATTCAGTAATTGCCCGTCAATTGAACTTAATTGCAAGCTCTACGGCTATTGATAGCTTTTTAGCTAATAATGATCCGAGGATTGCAGCTTTTTATTATGCAAATGGTACTTTCAAAGGGTTACGTCAAGGTAATTATTCAACGGGTTCCGGAACGTATTCCACCCCGAGTGCTGCTGTAGGTGGCGATGTAAGAGCTGGTGATGTTATTGCACAATCGGCTGTAGCGCCAGTAATATTTTTGTCTGATTATGAAAGCTTGTTTTTACAGGCAGAAGCTGCAGTGAGAGGCTGGGGAACAGGTAATGATAAGGCGTTATTTGAAAGTGCAGTTACGGCCAATTTTAATGCCTATGCAGCTCCGATTACAAGTGCTATTGGAGTAGTTTTTGAGCCACTGGTAGCTGACTCTGTTGCCACATCTACAACAGAAGGGCATCCGGTAGAAGTTAAGTATAGCGTAGCTTATGCATTGGAGACATATTTAAAAGGAGATGCAGGCATACTTACCGGTGGCACTTATTATCTGGAAGGTGATGCTGTTTCCATAACACCGGCATCTCATTGGGCTACTTACCCTTCAGCCGGAACTACTCAGGAAAAAATACAATACATCATTACGCAGAAATGGTTCTCCATGTGTGGCAATCAGGGCATAGAAGCCTGGACAGAATGGAGGAGAACCGGGTTCCCGAATTTCTTCGTAGTATCTATAAACTCAAGGATCGGCAACAATTTTCCGGTACGTTTCCCTTATCCTGATGATGAAACATCTAATAATTTAAATTTCCCCGGACAGAAATTAGTAACGGATAAAGTGTGGTGGGATGCCAATTAAAAATAAGGAAGCGCTACAATTATTAAGGCTTCCTGTTTGATTTCTTAAAACAAAAACAATATGAAAAACATACTAATAATATCCATATATCTTGCTTTGCTGGCCGTTGCAGGATGCAGGAAGAGAGATACTGATCATGTTTCGCAGGTAGTCAAGGTAAGTAAACCCACAATTAATTTAAAGGGTGATAAGTTTGTAACCTTAGCTGTTGGAGGAACATATACGGATCCGGGTGCTACATTGATTGATGATATTACAGGTTCTTCTTCAGACATAGTTGCCAAGTCATCAAATCTTGATCTTACTAAACCAGGGCTATATTATATGTTATACTCCGCTAAAAATTCGAATGGTTATTTTAATAATAACGTAAGGTACATTGCAGTGACAAATTATAATGATGCTGTAGATATTAGCGGCACTTATAAACGGACTGCAAATGCAGTGGTAGTTAATGTGACCAAAGTGTCGAAAGCTATGTATAAAAACGATGACATGGGGGGAGCTAAAATAGCTGATGCCCTTTATTTTGCAATCATTAACGATACAACGATTGCTTCAAGCCCACAATTTTCAGAATCTTTAGGTGCAGAAATCAAAACAAATAGCGGAAAAATAAGCTTGAGTACCCCGTATACCTTTCAATATGCTTTAAGTGCGTCAGGGTACGGCCCGGCGGTGCGTGTATTTGTAAAACAATAGCTGATATTTTTATCAGAGTAACCCAAAAGAGCTGGCTTTAAGCCGGCTCTTTTGGGTTACTCTCAAGCGATTGCCGGTTTTATGCCTCCTTTGGTACTTTATAGCAAGGCCTTACTTATTCTAATCGCACTCACTCACAAGCAACCTTAGGAATATTGATGGTATAGTCAGCTTTTGTATCCGGCTCTTCCCTGCCCGAGGATTGATTTACAGTTGATGGACGCTGTTGTAAAGCTTCTTCTGTAAGCTTGAATGCCACTTGCATAGAATCGTCCATACCTTCTTGACTAAAATGCCATACAGCTTTAATTTCATCACCAACAATCACGCCGGTTATATTTCCATGCCGGGCATCTTTTTGGTCCGGAATATTGTCCATATTTCCGGTCACCTTATCTCCTTCAACATGCAGGCGTATACTTAAAGTATCTTTGCCGGTTAATTGTCTGAAACAATAATCTTTAGTTCCTGATATAGTAGTATCAGGTTGTTGTCCCGTTTCACCTACAGGAGGCTTGGTCTGTGATTGATTTCCGCAGGAAAATAAAGTTGTGCTGCCTGCTAAGAGCAAGTAAAGAAATGTGTTTTTCATATTATTGTTTTGTACTGATGAAAAGTAATGCAGGATTTCTTGTACCCTAACTATTAAAATGTGCCGTATACAAACATACTCATAATTATATTTTTGCCGGAGTATTGTATGGTAAAATTTTTACACATTCCCGATCGTCTTTTTTTGTAATCATATGCTCCCAGGTACTACCTTTGCACTACCTTTTTTGAAACTATGTCCCAATCATACTCACAGGCTAAAGCTTTTGCCGCTGTTACAAAAGCTGCATTACGTTCTATAGCAAAAAGCCCTTCTTCTGTAGTCTTTACCATCGCTTTCCCACTGGTTTTTATATTAGTATTTGGTTTCCTGGGAGATAGTGGCTCCTATAATATAAAAATAGGAATCAGGCACAATGCTGATAAACTTAATCCTGTATATATGGGCTTACAACAAGCCGGTATTGTAAAAGTTGTAGCAGGAAGCAGCGATAGCGTATTGCAGGAGCAATTGCAAAAAGGTAACCTAAGCGCCCTGATAGATATTCAGAAAAATACAGGAGAGCCGAGATATAAAGTCTTTATGCAGGTAAATGCCGCCGATCAGGCAAAGGCTGCACAGCTTAAGGCTATTATAGAAAAAATAGTACTTTCAAGCGATCAGATCGCCAATGCACGGGCTGCAAGTTTGCTAAGTGTACAACAAACGATAGTGCAAAGCAGGGAGTTTTCTACCATAGATTTTATTCTTCCGGGACAGTTAGGATTCTCTTTACTGGCGGCCAGCGTATTTGGTACGGCTTTTGTCTTTTTTAATCTCAGGCAGGCTTTGGTGTTGAAACGTTTCTTTGCTACTCCTATCCGCAGGGAGTTTATTATCCTGGCCGAAGGCTTTGCCCGCATGGTCTTTCAACTTATCGGCGCTTTATTTATCATCCTGGTTGGGCATCTTTTCTTTGGATATACGCTTATTCATGGTGTTATAACCGTGATCAATATGCTGGTGATCTGCGCCATAGGGCTACTGATCTTTATGAGCTTTGGCTTTATCATCAGCGGTTTGGCCAAAAGTGAATCTACCATTCCGCCACTGTCCAATATGATCACTTTGCCTCAATTTCTTTTGGCAGGAACCTTCTTCTCAGTTGAAGCTTTTCCTAAATGGATGCAACCTGTATCCCGTGCTTTACCGCTAACTTACCTGAACGATGCCCTGCGGGAAATCGCTTTTGAAGAACCTTCCTTATGGGACGTAAAAATGGATATTGGTATATTATTGCTTTGGGGTGTAGCAGGATATTTTGTAGCCAGCAGGGTATTTAAATGGGAATAGAATTATTTGAACTATCAGCATGTAGAAAATAAGCTTTCATAATTATTAATCGCTATTGGTTTCTCGCAGCGACGCCGCGTCGCTGCGAGAAACCAATAGCGCAGATAGGTCATGAAATATTTCTCATTAACCTGATGGTCAGTTAAATTTAATCAACAGCATAATCCGTTTTTACTGTAATAGAAGCTGTCTTATTTCTTGATGAAGTATTAAAAGCACCGCCATAACTGTAATCTTCATTGGTATTCTGTCCAGTTATTTGAAAAACGCCCATAGTAGCCTTTCTTGTTTTGCCTAAGCTGCTGCCCGAGTTCTTGGCAATTGTTTCAGCACGCTGTTTGGCGTCTGCGCTGGCTTTAGCCAATAAGTCAATCTTTAATTCAGATAGTTTGGTATAATAATAAGATGGCGGTGCAGAGTTAAATTCTATACCGCTTTCTATTAATTCTGTTGCCTGCCGCGATAGTTTTTCTATTTTATCAATATCCCTGGAATCTACCGTCACGCTTTGCCGCAGGTTGTAACCGGTAAATTCTGTTCCGGCTTGTTTCCCTTCAGCATCAAATTTGGTACTGAATTCTTTTTCAATATTTACGGCAGAAAAAACCATTTCTTTTTCGGCAACCCCATGAGCGGTAAGATAAGCTCTGATTTTGCTTTCATCTTCTTTAAGTAAAGTGTAGGCACTTTTTAAGTCCATCATTTTCCGGCTATAATTTCCGGTCCAGACAATCTGGTCACTGGTAAAATCTTTTTCAGCGAGGCCAGTAACGCTTATCGCTTCCGTAGAAGTAAACTTATACTTGTACGATTTGCCAATAATAAAAACGCAGATGATGGCCGCAATGGCTATGATGGCAGCAGAAATGTAGTTTTTCAATGTCAGAAGATTTTAGGAAAGTTACAATTTCATTTTCAAAATCAAAATGTATCATCCTCGATTTAATTCTTTAACCAACCGGTATAAAAAAAGGTAAGGACTGAATATTCAGTCCTTACCTTTTTTTATAATTATATCAATGCTGTTAAATAACCATCATGGCATCGCCATAACTAAAGAAATTGTATTTTTCTTTGATTGCGATTTGATAAGCTTCCATAGCAAGATCATAACCACCAAAAGCAGCCACCATAATCAATAAGCTTGTTTTTGGCAAGTGTAGATTGGTGATGAGGCTATTGGCAATGCTGAAATTGAATGGAGGGTGGATAAATAAATTGGTCCAGCCAGATTCCGGCTTCAATAAGCCACGGGCAGTAACAGAGCTTTCCAAAGCACGTAGGGTAGTAGTACCCACCGCACAAATACGACGCTTCTCTTCTATGCCCTTGTTTACAATTTCGCAGGCATATTCGTCAACATTGAAGTATTCAGCATCCATTTTATGTTTGCTAAGGTCTTCTACTTCAATCGGACGGAAAGTACCAAGGCCGGTATGCAAGGTAACTTCTGCAAATTTCACACCTTTAATTTCCATGCGCTTGATCAGCTCACGGCTAAAGTGCAAACCTGCAGTAGGCGCTGCAACAGCTCCTTCATACTTGGCATAAACGGTTTGATAGCGCTCGCGATCTTCTTCGTCCGGCTTGCGTTTAATGTATTTTGGAAGCGGGGTTTCGCCCATGCTATCCAGTACGGTTTTGAACTCTTGTTCATTACCATCAAACAAAAAGCGAATGGTACGGCCACGGGAAGTAGTATTGTCTATTACTTCTGCTACCAGTTCATCGTTGTCGCCGAAATAGAGTTTATTTCCAACCCTGATTTTACGTGCGGGATCAACGATTACATCCCAAAGGCGGTTTTGTTTACTTAATTCGCGCAGCAGGAACACTTCAATACGGGCACCGGTCTTTTCTTTACGGCCATAAAGGCGGGCAGGAAAAACTTTGGTGTTGTTAACGATCATTACGTCTTTATCGTCAAAGTAATTCATGACATCTTTGAACACTTTATGTTAAATTTTGCCGGTATCACGGTGAACGACCATCAGGCGGCTCTCATCACGTTGTTTTGAAGGATGCTGGGCAATAAGGTTGATCGGAAGGTCAAACTTGAATTGGGATAATTTCATATCTTACAGGATATGTGCTATTTAATTGTGAGGAAAAAAGTGTGCAAAGATAAGAAAAACCGGTAAAGTATTTATTATTTTTTCTTTTTCCCTTTATGCGCTTATCTCTTACGACATTTCAGGACACAAAATTGTTGTTTAAAGGGTAAAAAATATTTAGACTTTTAGTCAAATTCTATTACTTTTGTGCCCTCATTAGCAACGCAGTTTTCAATGGAAAATCAAAATACCCAACTAATAGAAAATACCAGGTTCATAGATGACGATTTGGACATCAAAACATCCAAAACATCTACATCAAGATTTTTCTTCGTTTTAGGATTTTTAGGCTTTTTCGTTTTCGCCTGGGCGGGATGTTACACCCTGTGGACACACCGTTTCAAACCTGCTGACGATGTACCGGTGAACAAAAGTTCCCTGTACAATCCTGAATATCAACCAGCTCAATAAAGCACCACGAGCCGCCATGATCGTTGCCCGCAAGGATACAGCTGTTGTCATTTTAAGCTATAACAGCCGTAAATGGCATGAATTGTTCTTACCCAAAATAGTAGAACAGGCTACCGATGGCTACGATGTAATTGTAGTGGATCATGCCTCTGCAGACGACACTGCCGATTATGTAAGGCATCATTTCCCTTACGTGCAATTGATTCAGTTAAAGGAAAATCATGGGTTTGCCTGGGGATACGCTGAAGCATTAAAGCAAATCCAGGCTAAATATTACATTCTCTTAAGCTCCGATTTTGAAGTTACAGACCATTGGTTTCCACCGATACATAAAGCGATGGAAGCCAATGCTGATATGGCTGCCTGCCAACCAAAAATCCGTTATTATAAAGAACGCGAATATTTTGAATATGCCGGGGCCGCAGGCGGTTATATGGATAAATGGGGGTATCTCTTTTGCCGTGGACGTATTTTTTCTACTTTGGAAAAAGATGAAGGCCAGTATAACGATGCCAAAGAGATATTTTGGGCATCGGGAGGCTGTTTTGTAGTCAGAGCTGATGTATACCATCATTTAGGCGGTCTCGATCCTGATTTATTTGCCCATATGGAAGAAGTTGACCTGTGTTGGCGAATTAAAAACGCAGGTTATATCATTGGTTATGTGCCTGATAGCACTGTTTTTCACGTTGGTGGCAGTGTAATTACCTACGGTAGTCCGCAAAAAACATACTATAATTTTCGCAACAGCCTGGTACTTCTTTTAAAGAATGAAAGAGGAGCTAAACTATTATGGTTATTGCCCCTAAGACTTATAATGGATGGTTTGGCTGCAGTGCAATTCCTGGCAGGTGGTCAATTCAAAAACATACTCGCTATTGCAAAGGCACATTGGAACTTTTACTGCTCATTTGGTAAATGGTATCGTAAACGTAATGCTGTAAAGGCTTTAGCTATCGAGCGTAACACCAAAGGAATATACCGCAGAAGTATTATCCTGGATTATTTTCTTAGGGGTAAAAAGAAATTCTCCCAACTAGAGCCTTCCGATTTTGGCTAGACTATTATTATAAATCCCATTGTCATTCAGAGATCTGCGCAGCAATCGAAGGATTGCTTAACGTGTAGAGATCTTTCGTTCCTCAAGATGACAAGGTGATTGTAAAATCATCCTGCCTTATTACAAATCCCAAGATAACTATTTTAGATGACGTCATAACTGCTGCGTTCAGGCAATTACTTACCTTTGCCGTTCAAAATTTTACAAATAAGAAAAATCATGAGCCGCAACGGAAAAGTTTTGGTAGCGATGAGCGGTGGTATTGACAGTACCGTAACAGCCCTGATGTTGAATCAGCAAGGGTATGAAGTGATTGGCGTTACCATGAAAACATGGGACTATGCTTCGGCTGGTGGCAGTCGTAAAGAAACAGGTTGTTGCAACCTGGATTCTTTTAATGATGCCCGCCAGGCTGCTGTACAGCACGGCTTCCCACATTATGTACTGGATATCCGGGAGGAATTCGGTGGAGCTGTTATCGAAAATTTTATTGAAGAATATATAGCCGGACGTACACCTAACCCTTGTGTACTGTGTAATACACATATTAAATGGTCTGCTTTGCTTAAGCGTGCAGATGCGCTGGGTTGCGATTTTATTGCAACAGGGCATTATGTAAAAGTGCGTGAAGAAAATGAACGGTTTGTACTTTCCAAAGCTAAAGATCTTACCAAAGATCAAAGTTATGTTTTGTGGGGACTGGGACAGGATTGTCTGAGCAGGAGTATCTATCCATTGGGCGATTACCTGAAAACGGAAGTTCGGCAGATAGCACTAGATATGGGTTATCCTGAACTGTCGAAGAAAGCAGAAAGCTATGAGATTTGTTTTGTGCCTGATAATGATTACCGTGGTTTCCTGAAACGTAATGTAGACGGATTAGAAGAAAGAGTGAACGGAGGTAATTTTGTATTGGCAGATGGCAGTATTGTAGGGAAACATAAAGGTTATCCATTTTATACCATCGGCCAGCGTAAAGGTCTGGATATAGCCATGGGCCGCCCCATATTTGTAACGCAAATTATTCCGGAAACCAACACCGTAGTACTTGGCGATGCGCATGAACTGGATCAGAATATTATGACTGTTGGCGGACTGAATATGGTTAAATATGATGCTATACCGGAAGGCATGGAAGCTACTACGAAAATAAGATATAAAGATGCCGGCGCACTAAGCCACCTTCACCTTGATGGTGATAAAGTCAATGTTCATTTTTACGAAGATGTAAAAGGAATAGCGCCTGGCCAATCTGCTGTTTTTTACGAGGGTGATGATGTAATAGCCGGCGGCATTATACGCTCAGGTATGCGTGGCTAGTCACTATAAGTATTGGTTTAAGAGATTACAATTATAAAAAGCGGACGTTTTGGTAAAAAATATTTTCAAATGAAGAAATATTTTTTATCTTACGTCCGTTTAACTTTTATCGCTATTGAGGCATTAATTTAAATACAGAACTTAGTTATGCGCAAATTTATATTACCCTTCTTACTTATTTCAGTTGGCCTGGTATCCTGCAAAAAGGAAACGGAAGATCTTTCAGAGATCAGCAAAGGGAATAATTTTTATCCTACCGAAATAGGTAAATATATTGTTTACAATTACGATTCTATTGTATGGGACGATCTTAATTTAGCAGCGATCCCTTTTAAAGGCCAACTTCGTTATTATACGGCCGATACTTTCCGTGATGATGCAGGCAGACTTTCTTACGTAATTAATGTACAGAGAAGAGCGAATGATACAGATCCGTTTGTTCCTAATGATGTGATCTATGTTACGCCAACTGCCGATCATATTGAAATGGAGCAAAAGAACCTTAAGTTTATTAAAATGACCTTCCCGGTAAGCAACGGTAAAAGTTGGAATGGTAATGCTATGATCCCTCTTTTAGATGAGGATTATAAGAAGGAGTATGATAATAGTAACTGGAAATATACCTATGCCAATTTTAATACTGAATTTGATCCGGGTAATAACCTGTATGAGCACACTGTAACAGTAAACCAAATAGATGATGCTCTGAACGATCCTGATGTGGATTCAAACGCTTATGCTTACCGTAATTATAGCCAGGAAATATATGCTTATAATGTAGGTTTGGTATATAAAGAGCGTATATTTTGGGAGTTTCAACCTAAGGTAGGCGGCAGTGGCGGAAGCGGCTTCCGAAAAGGTTATGAAGTGAGGTTGAGAGCTGTAGATAATAACTAAGCTAAAAGTCAAAAGAAATAAATAAGGAAGGCTACCCAACGGTAGCCTTCTTTGTATCCTTAGATGATAAATGTAAAACTAATTGCCAATTCGCCAATGCCATTCAGTTGCAGTAACTTTTGAGGAGTATAAATACCAATTTTTACCATTCCAAGTATCAATATAGTGAGAATATTCTTGTCCAATCATCATTGAATTATTATAATAGTTCGGATATGTGGTACTAAAGCTTGAGTAGCCTGTACCGCCATCCTCTACACGGCCCTCAATTGCTCCTATTGTATTGCTTCCTATTACCATTGGAGGAGCCCAAATGCCTGATCCATAAAATACGTTGGAGTAAACTACACCATTTTTAGTTGCTTTAATAGTAAAAGTGGTATTAGGGCGATAGCCAGGGGCTCCGTCCCAAACTACAGTTAAGTTGTCAACACCTTTTTGTGCTGAAACACTTCCGATTGCAAATAAGCAACATACTGTTGCCAAAAGAACTTTCATTTTGTTCATGAAAAAAGTTTTTAAAGAGTAAATAAAGCTCAAGTATACTTTAATAATGTAATTAGGCATTCATTTTTACGTAAAATTGATATGATTTATGTAAAGCTTACACCTCCCTTTATTATTACATTTTACAAATTTCCTTTACATAAACTTGGTAGAGGCGCACAATTGTATACCTTCTTGGCTGTTGTTTAAGACGTGCAATTGCACGTCTCTACGGTCGGGAATACAAAAAGGGCAGTCCGATAGACTGCCCTTAACTATGGTACTTTAAAATTTTACTTATTGAAAATCCAACAACTCAATATCAAATATCAGGATGGCATTGGCAGGGATTTTTGGTCCGCGTGCATTAGGGCCGTAAGCCATACCTGATGGAATATATAAGGTCGCTTTTGCGCCTTTATTTAACAAAGCTACACCTTCATCCCAGCCTGCAATTACAGAATGGTTGCCCAGGTCAAACTTAAATGGCTCAACATGATTAAAAGCGGGATCTACATTGGAATCAAATTTTTCTCCGGTCAGGTTCTCGCCAGTATAATTTACGGTTACTTTTTGTCCGGCAGCAGCATTAGGCCCTGTACCTGCCTGGTGTATTACATAGTAAAGTCCTGAAGCTGTTTTTTTAGCATTGGCGATGCCTTTTGCTTTCAGGTAATCCTGTATCAGTTGATCATCAGCTACTGCTTGTCCTTTCGCTTTTTCGCCGGCTTCAGCTCTCATCTTCTCCATTTCTGCCTGCTGCTTTTTCATGTCCGCTTCTACTTCTTTCTTGTCTTTTATGTTTATCAGCTTTACTGCCCAGGAAATATAAGCATCTTTTTTAGCCCACTCGGGTCTTGGTTGCTTTGCTCTTGCAGCAAGGGTATCCAATGGTATTCTGAATATGGTACTATCGCCTACCTTCATCTTCATGATGCCATTCATTACATCTCCTTTAACGGAAGCAGGCTGGCACTGGAAGGCAATAGGTTTGCCCATGTTTCTTTGGTAAGAGTCCATCATAAGACTGTCATCAATTTTCTGCACTACATGGATTTCTACCATGTCTCCTATTTGTGGTGTTACCAATCCTGTACCATGCGTGATCACTTTAGATTCTAAACCATCAGCATCCTTAGTCCATTTTGCTGAACCAGCTGTGGTGGTTACTTTGGTGTGTGCTACAGGTTTTTTAACAATAGGTTTTTTCTTGGTTTGTGCAGCGCTATCCATAGATGCAAGCAGGGCACAACCTGCAAGTATTAACGTGGTGTATTTCATGAGATTAAATTGAATTTTTTATTTAAGAATAAGCATTATTAGGTTGAACCTGTTTAGACGGTAAAGTAAATCACCGCGTTGGAATCGGGTTGCTCTATTTGAAACTTAACAGTTCAATATCAAAAATAAGAATAGCATTGGCAGGGATCTTACCACCAGCTCCGTTGCTGCCATAAGCTAATGAGGACGGAATATAAAAAGTAGCTTTCATTCCTTTCTTCATAATAGCAACTGCTTCGTCCCATCCTTTAATTACATTATGCTTGCCCAGGTCAAAACTGAATGGCTCTACATGGTTGAAAGAAGGATCAACGTTAGAGTCAAATTTTTCACCCTTCAAGTCTTGTCCGGTGTAGTTAACCGATACTTTTTGTCCTGCCTTGGGGCTAAGGCCTGCTCCTGGTTTTTGTACTACATAGTATATACCGGAAGGCATTTTCTTTACATTTTTGATTTTTTTAGACTTGAAATAATCCTGCAGGATCTTATCATCTATAGCAAGCTGGGCACCTTCTTTTTTTACATTTTCAGCTTCGGCCTGCTCTTTGGTTTTTACGCTTACCATTTTAATTTCCCATACAGCATAATCTCCAGGTTTTGCCCAGGCCGGTTTAGGCTGATTGGCCCTGGTTGCCAGTGTATCCATCAGCATGCGGAACACCATACTATCCCCAGCTTTCATTTTCATCAGGCCTCCCATCAGGTCTCCTTTCATGCCTGGGGCCTGGCATTGCTGTGTTACCGGCTTTTGGTTGTTCATTTCGTAGGTATTGATCATCACGGTGTCCCCTATTTTGAACTTCACATGCATCTCGGCAAGATCGCCTGGTTTAGGCGTTTGTGTACCGGTACCTTTAGTGATCAGCTTATAATCCAGGCCATCGGGGCTTTGGGTAAAGCCATCATCATCGCCACTTTGGGTTACAGTAGTTGCTGAAGCTTCTGCATGATTTGTAGTACTGTTTGTTTGATTGCCCTTATTGCTTTGTGCAGAAGAGTTACAAGCAGTTGTAGCCAATAGTGCACATCCTGCAAAGATTAATGATACGTATTTCATCCTGGTAATTAAAGTGTTTGTTTTTAATTATCACCGGCCTGTTACCGGAGATGTCGTTTATTGATTTATGTTTAAAAGCTCTTTTAATCTTGTCAATGTTTCGGCAAGGGAAACTTTAGAACGGCCGCCAGCCGCATTAAAATGTCCTCCACCATTGAAGTAAGTACCGGCAAAGGTGCTTACATCTATATCTCCTTTACTGCGGAAGGACATCCTTACTTCATCTTTTTTCTCCGTAAGCAATACAGACATGTTTACGTCTTCGATACTCAATGGATAGTTAACCATACCTTCTGTATCGCCGGTGGCAATTTTGAATTTTTGCTGATCTTCCTGCGAAAGCGCAATAATACCTATTTTTTGCTTAGGATAGATCTCCATTTTCTGATACAAAACATAACCCAGGAAACGCATGCGCTCTGCACTCCAGCTATCATAAATATGCTGGTGAATTACGGCATGTTCCAGTCCACGACGTTTAAGGTCGGCCAGCATCTCATGTACGGCTGCTGTAGTAATAGGAAAACGGAACGAGCCGGTATCGGTCATTACGCCGGTATACAGGCATTGCGATACTTCGTTGCTGATATATTTTTCACCACCGGAAAGTTTAATAAAGTCATAAACCATTTCACAGGTCGAACTTTTTGAAGGCTCACTCATGCCATATGCAAAAGCTTCGGTTTCAGGCAAAAGATGATGATCGATCAATACTAATGGTTGTGTGGCATTACGAAGTAGCTCCTCCATAGTCTTAATGCGGTCCAATCTGCTGAAGTCTAGGCAAAAGATAAGGTCGGCTTCCTGCAATATTTTGGCACATTGTTTGGGTTCCGATTCGTAATTAAGCACGGTATCTATACCCGGCAACCACATCAGGAAATCAGGAACTTCCGAAGGGGAAACTACAGTAGGCTGATGGCCTTGTTGTAAAAAATAATGGTATAAACCTAAAGTTGAGCCAAGGGCATCACCGTCAGGTTTATGGTGCATGGTAATGAAAATTTTTTTGGGTTCCTGTAGTACTGGTAATATTTCAATTATGTCTTTCATATAGTCGTTCCCTGCTTGCAAATGCCCGCAAAAGGCTTTACGGGCAGGGAAGCAAATGTAAGGCTTTTCCCTATTATGTTTTATCTCTACAGCATGCAATTTTTTAATGTTTAGACTGTATTAAATAATCGTGGCAAACATATGCCCGGAGTGATTATTTATTATATTGTGGCTGAAACCAAAAACTTGATATGAAAAGAAAATTTACAATGTATAGCTGTCTGCTATTAACCATGGGATTAGTTTTGGGCACACTGAACCTGTGGGGCCAAAAAAATACTTTCTGGCAAAGCACTGCTGATGAACAAGGAGGCCCCGTGGCCAAAGCAATTGCAAACTCACGGACATTGTCAGTTAATATCAATTCCCTGCGCACTTATTTGAACACAGCCGATATGACACAAGCCGGGAAATCAATAAATGCCCTTACAAAAACTACAGATTGGGCTTTCCCCTTGCCTGACGGAAGCACCATGGCTGTAAAAGTAGTACGTAATAAGACTCTTTCGGATGAATTGGCAATTCAGAACCCGCTCATCAAAACCTATACCGGTTATAACGCTGAAGGAATACCTTGTATGCGCCTTACCGTATCTCCGATGGGCGTAGCCGGGTTTGTCAATACAGAAAAAGGCCAGGTATATCTTGCACCTGTAAAAGGAAATCCTGCACTTGCAGTAAGTTTTTATACTAATGATTTGAAAGCTATTTCAGGCTCTATTCAATGTGGTACGGAAGGATTGGAAGATATCTCTCCGGAAAATACAGGAGCAAAGCCGCTCGGATTTGTAGATAATCAAATGAGGGACTATACCATAAGCATTGCAGCAACCGGTGAGTATACAGCATGGGCGGGTAGCCAGGTCAATGCATTGGCAGCTATCACCACCAGTATCAACAACGTAAATGCAGTGTATGAAAGGGATCTGGCTGTGCATTTTATACTTAACTCTCCTAACTCTATCTTATTTCCGGATGCCAGCATAGACCCTTATAGTGGTACAAGTAGTCTTAGTTCCACCCAATTGAATCAAAACCAGACTGCGGTAGATTTAGCAATAGGTAATGCAAATTATGATTTAAGTGTGGTGTATAATGCCGGATGGAGTGGGGGATTGGCGCAGCTTTCTTCTACCTGCAACAGTACAGGTAAAGCAAGGTCAGCAGCTGGTCTTGATCCTGTTAATTTCCCCACAGGACCCTCCGGACCTGTTTTTGACATGACTGTTGCCCATGAGATAGGCCATCAGTTTTCTGCCACACATAGCTTTAGTGCCAACACAGGTGGGTGCAACGGTAATGTTAGCGGAACTACGGCCTGGGAGCCTGGCGGTGGTTCTACCATTATGGCCTATGCCGGAACCTGTACCGGCCTTGCTTATCAAAGTAACAGCGATTCTTATTTTCATGGTGGTAACCTCGGGCAGATGTCTGCCTTTTTGCTTACCGGTACCGGTAGTAGCTGCGCAACATTATTGCCTCTGGCCAATGCGCTGCCTCTGCTCAATAAAATTGCTTATACTTATACTATTCCACGCAATACTCCTTTCAAATTAAGCGCACCAGCCGCTGATGTGAACGGCGATGCACTTACTTATTGCTGGGAACAGCTTAATCCATTTGGCGGTACCGGTACCAATGCCTTGCCTTCAGCCACGGCTACCAGTGGGCCATTGTTCCGCAGCTATCCTCCTACTACAGAGCAAGCCCGTTATTTTCCTAACCTGGTCGAATACGTAGCGGGTACAGCAACTCCTTATGAGGTGCTTCCCAATACTACACGGACAATGAATTTTTTATTGACAGTAAGAGATAACCACACCAGTGCAGGTGCCACTGATACACAAAATATCACAATCAATGTTTCTACTTGTGGTTCTTTTGCCATTACCTCACATGCTACAGCTTCAGCAGCAACAGGCGGTAGCAGTACCACGCTTACCTGGAACACGGCAGCAGCTTGTGTAACCTGCAATAATATTGATATTCTTTTTTCAAAAGATGGAGGAAGAACATTTCCTTATACCATTCTTTCAGGCACACCTAATGATGGCAGCGAAAGCATAAATATTCCGAATGTGAATACCTGCGATGGCCGCTTCATGATTGCCTGCTCCGATAATATCTTTTATAATATTAATAGCGGTGCTATTACAATAAATACATCTTGCCAAGCAGATGGAACTACTATCACGCCTGTTACGAGTGTGTCTGCTCTTCCCGGTTCAGCCTCACTTAATCTTACTATGAATCCTGTTTACGGATCAGCAATAACCACACCTATAGCAGGTTCCATTACAGCGGCAAATGCTTCTTCCTCTGTAGCAGTATTACATAACGGCTCACCCTGTGTAAATTTTAATGGCAATATTGTTAGATATACTACTTACACTATTACTCCTTCAGTTACCGGTTCTTACACCTTTAATGTTGCAGGTAGTACATTTGGTCTGGTATATAATCTTTATAATAATGAATATCTGCCAGCTGCGCCATGTCAGAATATGATTACCTCTTCAGG
The DNA here is from genome assembly GCA_041660405.1 of Taibaiella sp. Taxonomy (GTDB): domain Bacteria; phylum Bacteroidota; class Bacteroidia; order Chitinophagales; family Chitinophagaceae; genus Taibaiella. The sequence continues at coordinate 155,514 of JBAZWL010000004.1, forward strand.
GAATTATAATGACACATCAGTTGCGCTCAATAATTCTATTACAGCAACGCTTTGCGCCCAGAAGACGTATGTATTACTGGTATCCACATTCAGTGCTTCAACACCTGCTATACTTCCGGCACCGTATTCTATTGCTGTTAATGGCCCGGCCGGGTTTGCATTATACAACGGTGTACCACCACCAGCCGGTTACAACTATATGTACCTGGTAAACAATAGTGTTGGAAATATTGTACAGATAGTCAGCAGTCCTGATCTTTCCAATTCGACAACTTACCCGACAGGTAATTATACAATTTATGGCGTCTCAACCAATGCTGCGGCAACAACGCTCAATACAACATATGGTGGCGGATCGTTTAGTGCTTTTAATACAGCCAGCAATAATGGTACCATTTGTGCCAATATAAGTTCTAATTCAAGATTAGTAGTGGTCACTACACCACTGCCTTTGGACCTGACCAGTTTCTCTGCTAAGCTATTGTCTCCGACAGCTGCAGGGATTAAGTGGGAAGTAGCCAGGGAAAATAATATAGCTAAATATGAACTGGAACGGAGCTATAATGCAATGGTCTTTGAGTCAATAACAACAGCACTTCCAGGTGTTAATGATAATACAGCTGCACCCTATAATTATACCGACGATAAATTTAACCGGTCAGAAAATCAATTGTTCTATCGCTTACGGATAACGGATAAGGAAGGAGTGATAAAGTATTCCAATGTTGAAAAGCTACTGTTGGACAAGAGCAGAGATTTCTCTTTACTAATAAGTCCGAATCCTGTTCAATATAAAGAAGTTCACTTTAACCTTGCCATACCTCAAAGCGGAACTTATAGCATGAGCATAATAGACGAAACCGGCAGAATATTGTATACTAAAACGCAAAATTTTGCTACAGGTATCAATCATTCTTCAATACCTGCTGAAAGCTTAAGCAAGGGCATTTATTATCTTAAAGTACAAGGTAGTAATGGCGTGCTGAATGCAAGATTTGTAAAACTTTAAGTAACCTAATAAGAAACGAAAAGCCTGCAACATCTACGTTGCAGGCTTTCTGTTTAAAGCAAATATTGGCTTGAATTATTTTGTCTCCAGCAAGCGCTCCATTACATGAAATACAGCTGGGCAGGATACAGAGTTCTTAATAGTCAGATTAGGTTGTTTGATCAATACATCTTCATCTGTATAAGGGTAGCGAGCACAATCCCTTGGGCGGTCTTCATAAATACCGCAATAATTATCTGCTCCCAGGAAAGGGCATGGCTTAGTCGTAACTACATAGTCGCCTTCCTGATCCATCAACAAGTATTTACTGATGAAATCCATTTCCTTCATTCTTAAACGTTTGGCTATGCGTTTAATATCCGGCATCTTAAATCGGGGAGAATAATTTTTGCAGCAATTGGCACATTCCAGGCAATCTATATTGCTGAAAGCTTCGTCGTGCAGGTCAGGCAGCTTATTCAGCGTCTTGGTTTTGTTGGCACGTTTCAGAAAGTCACGGTATTGTTTTTCGTGTTCCTTTGCTGTCTTTTCAAATTGATCAATATTTATATTTCCCATGGCTGCTCTATTTTCAATCTTCACTTTATATTTTTCACCGCAAAGGGCGCGGGTTGCGCAAAGGTATGGTAAACTTATTCTTAGTGCTTTTCTTAGCGTTCTTTGCGGTTAATAACACTATTTGATCTCTTCAAAATACCCTGTCTTCTTATTCTTTCTTACATTGTCCCAGGTGTAATACCGGCCATTCATAGCTACATAAACACCGTGAGGTAATGTTTGTAAAAAAGCCAATGCAGCACCCAGGTTAAAGAATCCATCCGAGCTACCAAACTTATAAGGAATCATAGCGCCGGTAATGACGATAGTCTTATCCAGTTTAGCTTTAGCCAGATATTCAGCGGTGATCTGCATCGTGTCCGTACCATGAGTTATTAAAATACGATCTTCCGTAGCTGATTTGCAGGAATGCAATATCAGTTCACGATCATTATCCGTCATTTCCAGGCTATCCACCATCATCAACGTACGGATTTCAGTATCTACCGTGCAGCGACCCAGTTTCAGCATTTCTGGCACATGTGTTTCTTCGAAATCAAGTTTGCCATTGATCATGTCGTACTCTTTGTCGAAAGTGCCGCCTGTAATGAGAATGCGAATAGCCATTTGATTAATGTATGATGTGATGATCTCTTATGTTATGATGTATGGTTTTCAATAAATCCTGTTGTCATCCTGAGGTACGAAGGATCTCTACATTGCTATTAAGAGATGTTTCGATTGCTGCGCAGATATCAACATGACAATGGGGATGCTATTAGACATAAAAAGTTGCCAACTTTGAAAAGCTGGCAACTTTTCAAAAGGTTAGTACTTGCTGACAATTTCCGAAATCTTCTCTTGCAATTCTGCTTCGGTAATAGCTCTTTTTTCAAATTTCTTTCCGGAAATGTATTCGTATAATTCTATGTAGCGATCTGTTACGCTGTTTACAAACTCATCGGTCATTTCAGGAATCTGTTGTCCTTCTTTACCCTGGAAACCGCCGGCCATCAACCATTCACGCACAAACTCTTTAGACAATTGACGTTGGTCTTCACCTTTAGCCTGGCGCTCTTCAAAACCTTCGCTATAGAAATAACGGGAAGAATCGGGTGTGTGAATTTCATCGATCAGGTAAATCGTATCGCCTATTTTACCAAACTCATATTTAGTATCAACCAGTATCAGGCCACGTTCATTTGCCATTTCACGACCGCGTTGGAATAAGGCACGGGTGTAGTTTTCCAATTGCACATATTCTTTTTCAGAAACCAGACCTTGCGCTATTATTTCCTCACGGCTTATATCCTCATCGTGCCCTTCGTGTGCCTTGGTAGTAGGCGTAATGATAGGTTCAGGGAAATAATCATTTTCCTTCATGCCTTCTGGTAGCGTAACGCCGCAAAGCGTACGTAATCCTGATTTATAAGTACGCCATGCATGCCCGGTAAGATTGCCACGAATTACCATTTCAACAGGATATGTTTCACATTTCAAACCAATAGTTGCGTTTGGTAAAGAAGTACCATCCAACACCCAATTAGGAACAATATCTTTGGTAGCGTCCAGAAAATAGGCAGCCAACTGGTTCAAAACCTGTCCTTTGTAAGGAATAGGGCGGGGTAATACCACATCGAATGCAGAGATACGATCGCTTACTACCATAGCCAGTATTTTTTCACCAATAGAATATACGTCGCGTACTTTTCCTTTGTAAAATGCAGTTTGATTAGGCAACTGTAACATAGTATAAATGGATATTTTTTGATTTGAGCAGGCAAAAGTAAACAATAATAGGGGGAAGGCAAAAGTCAGGTTTGAAATTTCTCATTCCCAATTTCCAATTTTGAGTTTCAAGCCCACCAGAAACCAAAAATGCCCTTCCAGGCTATAAAAATGCTGTTTTTGCTCCAAAAAGTACACATACACTCGACAATTCGGCAGAGCCACTTCACAATTCGGCCCCGCCACTTGACAATGTGGCATAGTCAGAACGTAATTCGGCCCCGCCATTTTGCAATTCGGTGCTGCCAGTACGCAATTCGCCCCCGCCACCTCATAATTCGCTCCCGCCACTTTACAATTCGCTCCCGCCAGTTTGCAATTCGCCATAGCAAGAAGGCAATTCGGCCCCGTCAGTATGCAATCAGGTGCCGCCAGTGTCCAATATTTTCGCTTCAGAAGGCAATATAATCCCGTCAACCGACTATAATTTCCCGCCAGTTCACATTCAGAAACCATCAGTTCACAACAATTTTCCTTCAGCACACAATAATTTTTCGCTAGCCATCAATCAGAAACAATCAGCCTGCAACAATTTTCCACCAACCCACAATCATACCCAAACAAAAGGGCACAAACAATGCGCCCCTATAATTTTCCAATTCCCAATTTTAAACCTCTATCCCATACCAACACTTATCAATACCAATACCAAACCAATAACTAATCCACTTAGCGCCCCAAACAACTGGAACAGCATTTTCTCCTTTTTTAGATTTTTATTGAGCAGCTCGGCTACCGGCAGTTCATTTATTTTAGCAACCAATACAGATTCAATATTGATCTTTTCGCCCAGGTTGCCGGCGTATTTCTGTAAAAGGTTAGGTAGCAGTATGTCAATTTCATCCATCAGGCTGGCTTTCATGCTATCCAGCGTTTTATCGCCTACAAACATGGCAATGGCGGGCATCTTCTCTTTAAGCTTTACTTTGAGGAAGGTGTCAATATGCTGCTCTATAAAAGGCTTCATTTCGGCCAGGTTAGCCGGATCGGTGATTTTAGCAGCGATCACATCCATGTTTAAAACCTTATCAGATGCGTAGCGGCCAGCTTTTCCGGCAATAGCCGGCATTCTGGATGGAATCACTTTGCCAAACAGATAATTAATAAAACTAAGATTAAATAACCAGCCAATTACGGCTGCAATCACGGGGAAGAAATAGAGATACATGCTGCAAAAATAAAGACCATAACCGATATTAAAGAAATCAATTAGGATTTGGCCTTATTGCTATACTAATCTTAATGAAATGTCGGAGAAAAAAGATTAAGAAAATAACGATTTGTCGTGAAACACTATTATATTTGAGCGTAATAAGTATACACTAATACATTTATTCACCTTTTAATTTTATTAAAAAATGAGAAAAATTTTCCTGTTTTTGAGTTGTTCTGCTATTACATTATCATCAATGGCTCAAACGCCAATAAAGAAATCAATTAGCCTTGTGCACAAAATTACAGCTACCTGGTGCGGCCCATGTGGCGACTGGGGTTGGACTGCTGCAAATAGCATCATCTCCGGAACAACTGATAAGGCACTATATATTGGTCTATTCGCAAGTTCCAACCCATCATATGGTAACACTGATTTCTATAATGCCACGGCCGCTACTTTGACAAGTCAATTTGCAGCTGAAAATGGTATTCCTGAATTTGGAGTTAATGGTATTTCCTCAACTCAAAATTTCACCAGCGGTGTTGAAAGTGACTGTATTAATAAAGCAACCACTTTTGCAGCTACCATACCTACAGCCAGTGCTGCAAGCAATATGAGCATTAATGGGAATACTGTTACTGTTAAAGCAAAAGCTCAATTCTGGTCAGCTACTTCAGGTGAATACTACCTTGCTGCTTATATTGTTGAAGAAGGAGCTATGCACATTCAAAACGAACAAGGCTCTGCGGCAGTTGCCCATCATGGTGTATTAAGAACTTCTATGACAGCTGCATCTGCCTGGGGTGAGCAAATTGCCAATGGTTCTGTAACTGAAAATCAGACTTTTTCAAAGAATTTCACATTTACTGTTACTGACCCTAAATGGGATAAAACTAAATTAAAGATCTATAATGTAATCTGGAAAAAGGAAGCTGGCGTTTATAAATTTGTCAATGTAAGCTTAAATAGCGCTGCTACTTCTATTGATGATGTTATTAACAGTACCAGCTTGAATGTTTTCCCGAACCCGGTAGCCAGTACACTTCATGTAAATATGGATGTAGTAAAAGCTATTACTGCAACGTTTGTAATTTCAGACGTTACAGGACGTCAATTGAATAGTAATACAACAAGTTTGAAAGAAGGTACAAACCATCAAACGATCAATACAGCTTCTCTTACCCCTGGTATTTATTTCCTTGATATACAAACAGAAAATGGTAGCACCCAGAAAAAGTTTGTAAAAGAATAATAAAAAGATAAACAAGGTAAAAGGGAAATGGCTGCTGTCATTTCCCTTTTTGTTTAGGTAACTTCCAGCATGTATATTGCAAAAAATCAAACGTGTGCCTGCAACAAAAAATATTAACTTTGCCCCTCTTTTAAATTGATAATGAACAACCCAATGATACATATTACCCTACCCGATGGCTCTGTACGGGATTACGAAGCCGGCGTATCGGCACTAGATGTGGCAAAATCCATCAGTGAAGGGCTGGCGCGTAAAGTGCTGGCTGCCGAGGTAAATGGCGAGGTGATCGATGCCTTCCGCCCTATTAACAACGACGCGTCCCTTAAATTATTGACGTGGGACGATCAGGGAGGTAAATCAACGTTCTGGCACAGCTCTGCCCACTTAATGGCAGAAGCTATTGAAGATATTTTCCCGGGTACCAAATTTGGTATCGGCCCTGCTATTGAAACTGGTTTTTACTACGATATAGATCTTGGCGACCGTAAAATAGAAGAAGAAGACCTGCGCAAAATTGAGAAGAAGTTTAAAGAACTGGCTTCTAAAAAAGAACAATACAAACGCAGCGAAGTATCTAAAGCAGATGCCATAAAATATTTTACCAAAAAAGACGATCAGTACAAACTGGAATTGATTGATGGCTTGGAAGATGGTAAGATTACGTTTTATCAGCAAGGCAACTTTACCGATCTATGCCGTGGGCCACATATTCCCAACACCGGTTTTATAAAAGCTATAAAGCTTACCAATATTGCCGGTGCTTACTGGCGCGGCAATGAGAAGAATAAAATGCTGACCCGTATTTATGGTGTTACTTATCCGGCTCAAAAAGAATTGGATGAGTATCTGGTGATGATTGAAGAAGCCAAGAAGCGTGATCACCGTAAGTTGGGTAAGGAACTGGAACTGTTTGCTTTCTCAGAGAAAGTAGGCGCTGGTCTGCCATTGTGGTTGCCTAAAGGTGCCATGCTGCGTCAGCGTTTGCAAGATTTTTTGCAGGCAGCACAATTGGAAAGTGGTTATCTACCGGTAATTACACCGCACATTGGTAATATCAACCTATACAAAACTTCAGGTCACTACGAAAAGTATGGTGCTGACAGTTTTCAGTCGATAAAAACGCCACATGAAGGCGAAGAGTTCTTCCTGAAGCCGATGAACTGTCCACATCACTGCGAGATATATAAAACATCGCCCAAGTCCTACAAAGACCTGCCGGTGCGCTTTGCAGAGTTTGGTACTGTATACCGTTACGAACAAGCCGGAGAGTTACATGGGCTTACCCGCGTGCGTGGCTTTACTCAAGATGATGCGCATTTGTTCTGCCGTCCGGATCAGGTAAAAGAGGAGTTCAAAAAAGTAATTGATCTTGTTTTATACACCTTTAATTCCTTAGGTTTTACAGAGTATACTGCACAGGTTTCCCTGCGTGATAAGAACAACAAAACCAAATACATTGGTAGCGATGAGAACTGGGATATAGCAGAAAATTCTATTCGCGAAGCTGCAGCAGAGAAGGGCCTTGTAACCATTGAAGAAGAAGGCGAAGCCGCATTTTACGGACCTAAGCTGGACTTCATGGTGCGTGATGCCCTGGGCCGTAAATGGCAACTGGGAACCATTCAAGTAGATTACAACTTGCCGGAACGCTTTGAGCTGGAATATGTAGATAGTGATAATAGCCGTAAACGTCCGGTGATGATACACCGTGCTCCGTTTGGGTCTATGGAGCGCTTCATTGCTGTATTGCTGGAACACTGTGGTGGTAATTTGCCTTTATGGTTGGCACCAACACAAGTAAAAGTATTGCCGATTTCAGAGAAATTCCAGCCTTATGCACATGAAGTAGCTAAGGAACTGAAAGCTAAAAATATTCGTGCTGAAGTTGATGAACGTCTTGAAAAAATCGGTAAACTGATACGCGATACTGAACTAGAAAAAGTGCCTTATATGCTCATCATAGGTGAAAAAGAAATGAATGATAGAACTGTGGCTGTACGCCGCCATGGTAAAGGTGATCAGGGTGTTGTATCTATTGAAGCTTTTGCTGAACAGGTGAAGGAAGAGGTGGATAGCAGGGTGTCAAAGTAATATTACATCTATTGAAACTCAAAAGTTCAATCCTCATAGGGTTTTTAAACTCTATGAGGATTTTTTAAAAAGTTAAACAGCCAAATTCTTGCCAAAGACTTGATCTACTCTTCGCTCATAGCAATATTTATAATCGCCACAGTTACCCAACTGTGCTACGCTGTGTTGTTTAGATTCAGGAAAGAAAATGAAGGCGTGAAGGAATCTGTACTTCCTGTTTCAATCATCATTTGTGCTAAAAATGAAGCAGGAAATCTTACACAGTTTCTTCCTTCTATTCTGCAACAAGATTATCCTGAACATCTATTCGAAGTCATTGTTGTCAATGACCAATCAACAGATCATTCAGCTGAAATATTAAATGAGCTTGCTCTCAAATACCCGAAACTTAAAATAGTTTCCATTTCATCCGACGTAACCAAAACCTTGCCAGGCAAGAAATACGCCTTGGCTCAAGGGATTAAAGCCGCAAATTATGATCGGTTGCTGTTAACCGATGCTGATTGTAAACCTTCTTCAGATCAATGGCTGAAAGAAATGATGAATACTGATGCGGACATTATTCTGGGTTACGGTGCTTATGAAGAACACTCCGGTCTATTAAACAAATTTATTCGTTGGGAAACAGCCCATACTTGTATGCAATATGCCAGCTATGCCCATGCGGGTATGATATACATGGGTGTAGGCCGAAATTTATCTTACCGTAAATCTTTGTTGACAGCGCTTGAACACGATACTGCATTCCAACAAATATATAAAAGCATGCCTTCAGGCGATGATGATTTGTTGATCTGTAAAATTGCGAAAGAACATAAAACATCTGTCTGCCTTAAAAAAGAAGCACACACTATTTCCATTCCTCAAAAAACATGGAAAGCCTGGTGGAAACAAAAAACAAGGCATGCAAGTACAGGCAAATATTATCCCCCAAAAATAAAAAATCTGTTAGGACTTTATGGCTTAAGCCATAGCCTGTACTGGTTTTGCGGAACTATATTAATCATGCAAATAATTGCCAACTGCCAATTGTCAACTGCCAACTACCTGTTATTAATATTATTCTTCGCTCGACTTTTGATCTATTGGATAAATGCCACTAAATGGTACCGTCAACTTGGCGAGAAAAAACTTTTACTTTTTTATCCCCTCGGCGACTTGGGATGGGCGTTGTATAACGTATTTTTGTCGCCATACATTTTTTGGAAAAACCGACAGGCATGGAAATAATTAAAAAATACTTTGATGACTTCAATGAAACGCAACTCAACCAGTTTGGACAATTGATGGAGTTGTACAAACATTGGAACGAACAGATCAATGTTATTTCACGAAAAGACATCGATTCTCTATACACTAATCATGTATTGCATTCATTGAGTATTGCGGCAGTATGTCCTTTTAATACCGGAATGAAAATTGTAGATATCGGTACCGGTGGCGGATTTCCTGGTATTCCGCTCGCTATATTTTATCCTGAAGTAGATTTTCTTCTGGTAGATTCTATTGGTAAAAAACTGAAAGTAGTACAGGGTGTAGCAGATACTGTTGGTTTGAAAAATGTAAAAGTGTTGCACTCCCGGATGGAAAATATTCCGCAACAGGAATTTGACTTTGCTGTAAGCCGTGCAGTAGCACCATTGAAAGATCTATGGAATTGGGCAAGGCCTTATATTAAAAAAAGAAAATCAACCACATTGGCCAATGGCCTTATCTGCCTCAAAGGCGGTGACCTTGCACAGGAAATAAGTGAATCTACTTTACGTCCCTCACTATGGCCGGTAAAAGATATTTTCCCCGAACCTCATTTTGAAGATAAGTATGTAGTTTGGGCCGGAAAGTAAATTACTCAATTCTCAATTCTCATTACCCAATTCTCAAATGCCCAATTCAATAGAAATAGAAAACCTTCGTAAACATTATCCTGGTGCTGAAAATACAGCACTGCAGGGGCTTTCGCTTTCTTTTAAAAAGGGAGTTATTGCCGGCTTGCTTGGGCCAAATGGTGCAGGTAAGACGACTACTATTTCTATTATTTGTGGCCTCGTACATCAGGATTCAGGCACAGCAAAGATTTTAGGACTTGATTGCAAACAGGATATTGTAGCAGTAAAAAGGAAAATTGGGGTAGTGCCGCAACAGATAGCTTTATATCCTCAGCTTTCGGCACAAGAAAATCTTGAATACGTAGGCAGACTTTACCGTATTCCATCAAAGAAGCTAAAGGAAAAAATAGGCTATATGCTGGAGCGGTTCGGTCTTGATATTCATTCCCATAAACGCATACACCAATACAGTGGAGGAATGAAGCGCAGAGCCAATATTATTGCAGGCTTGCTGCATGAACCGGAAATACTGATTCTTGATGAACCAACGGCCGGTGTAGATGTTCAATCCAGGAATATGATCCTTGATTTTCTGAAACATTATAATGCCGAAGGAAAAACCATAATTTACACCTCGCATCTTTTAGAAGAGGCAGAGCGTATTTGTCACGATGTAGCCATTATTGACGAAGGTAGATTAATAGCTCAGGATACGCCACAACAACTGATCAGCAATGCAGAAGGTTGTAACAACCTTGAAGATGTATTTTTGTATTATACCGGAAGAACGGTGAGAGAATAAAACCATCCTACTTTGACTGCTACCAAAAATAAAGCAAAACGACCGCTGTTACCTGTTTTCTCCCGTCTGAATAAATTGCTTATTCCGGGAGCAAAAGGTGCTTCGGTTTATGATATCGGATCTGTTTTTTTCAAAAGCATGAAGCATATCCGTTTGTCAGAAAGGGCTGCAGCTATATCGTTCAACTTCCTGATGGCCATTCCGCCTACGTTGATCTTTTTATTTTCCCTGGTGCCTTATTTACCCATGAGCACGGTGCAGGAAACTATTCTGAATTCTATCCGTTTGCTATCTCCAAATCCGAAATTGTTCGCCTCTGTAGAAAGTATTGTGGTTGATTTTATGAACAATAAAAGGAGGGAATTGCTTTCCATAGGTTTCCTGTTTACTATCTTTCTTTCTTCCAATGGTGTGATGGGTCTCTTGCGTAGTTTTGACCGGGATTCGCCGGCGCATATTAAGCGTACAAATATGGCAAGGCGATGGAAAGCTTTGCGGCTAACCTTTGGTTTAATGTTCGTTTTCCTGATCTCTATTGCCCTCATTATTATACAAACCAGTCTTTTGGATAAATACCTGGTAGACCTTATTGGCAGCACTACTATTGTAAAGCTTATCAGCTGGATTACCCTGGTGTTTATTATTTACATTACCATTTGCATTTTGTACAAATACGGACCTTCGCTTCATCAAAGGTTCCGGTTCTTTTCTACCGGTGCATTAATCGCTACTATCTTATTTATTGTCATTTCTTATGGGTTCTTTTTTATCGCCAACCACTTTGTCAATTACAATAAAGTTTATGGTTCTATCGGTACCTTATTGATGTTTATGGCTTGGATGTTTATTACCGGTCTGGTTATCCTTATAGGGTATGAAATCAACCTGGCTATTATGATGTATACAAGTAGAATTTCCAATCGGGAAAAAGATCTTGATCAGGATGGCGGAGAAATAAGACGTTAATAATATTTAAAGCCAACCCCTTACTGCGAAAAGATGTCTATAATTACTTAACTTTCCATCTTTAAAAACGTCTTTAATAAACCAATATGAAAAAAATACTAAGCTTATTGTCCGCTTTCGCGCTTATGGGTTCTGTGTATGCACAATCTGGCTTTATGAATCTTGGCACAAGTTTTCCTGACGTGCCATACCAAACTACCGATGTGTTTACCATGAAAGACGCCACATTGAAACAAGCTTCAACAAAAAAAGGCTTACTTGTGGTGTTTACCTGCAATACTTGCCCCTTTGTGATCCGGAACATTGACCGTACTAAAGAAATACTTGATTTTGCAAAAGAGAAAGGAGTAGGCGTTATGATGATCAATTCAAATGAAGCACAACGTAACGATGTAGATGCTGTGGAGAAAATGGTTGAATTTGGTAAGAAGCAAGGCTATCCCAATTATTACGTAGATAAAAATTCAAAGCTGGCGAATATATTTGGGGCCTCTCACACACCGGAGGTATTTTTATTTGATGGTAAAACAGAAACAATGGTATATAAAGGTGCCATGGATGATAACCCGTCCGACCCTAAATCGGCAAAGGTGATGTACCTGAAGAATGCCATGACAAATATGCTTGCCGGTAAAGCAATAAATCCTGCAGAAACCAAATCGGTAGGGTGCAGCATCAAGAGACTCAAAAGCTGATAAATAATATTTGAAAAAGTAAGTCCCGTAATTGTAATATTGCGGGACTTTTTCTTTTTACTGATTTTTTATCTCATATTTGTCCTGTTGACCACACCTGCTGAAATAGAAGATTTATTTAAAGAACATTACGAGCAATTGCATCGTTATGCCTTCACTATTGTAAAAGATATGGATGAGGCTAAAGATGTGGTGCAGGCTGTATTCCTTAATTTTTGGGATAAAAGGGCAACCCTGAATATTACATCTTCGCCCAAAGCTTATCTCTTCAGAAGTGTGTACAACGAAAGTCTTAATTACCGGAAAAAGCAGGAAGTGCTTCAGAAACATCATCATATTTCTGCGTCAGAAATATCCGATAGCCAGGAACAAAAACCATTTGCTTTTGAAGATGAATTGTATTTGAAGCAGAAGATTGAAAACGTTTTACAGGAATTGCCACCGCAGTGCAGAGAAGTATTTATTAAAAGCAGGGCGGAACAAAAAAAGTATTCGGAAATTGCAGCAGAACTTGGAATAGCGGTAAAAACAGTGGAAGCCCACATGAGCAAGGCTTTGAAATTAATCAGGAAGATAGTAGGGGTTTTTGTGCTGCTCGTATGTCTTTATAGAGATTTGATCTGATATTATGGTTGACTTTAATTTATTCATAAAGTATTTTGCAGGAAAGGCTGATCCTGAAGAAGCTATGCTGGTCGAAGACTGGGCAAAATCTTCGGAGGAGCATCATGCCTATTTTAATAACCTGCATCAATCATGGTTGGAAGCAGGAGAGGAATTATATACCAGGCCTGATGTGCAAAAGGAATGGGAAGCTTTCAAAGAAAAACATACGATCAATAATACAGAAGAATTTGTACAACCAAAGAAACATTGGCTTTCACGTGCTGCAGCTGTTGCGGCTATGCTCGTAGTGGCAGTTGGTGGATTTTATATATTTAATACCAGCAACCAGAACGAGCCAACCCTTATTGCAGAAGCCACAGATAAAGCCATTGAATTAAAATTGGAAGATGGTACAAGAGTTGTGGTACAGCCGGATGGAGAATTGGTTTACCCCGTAAAATTTAAAAAAGATTCCCGCGAAGTGACATTAGTTGGAAATGGCTCCTTTGATGTGGTCCATTCAGAACATCAACCTTTCATTGTTCACCTTGGCGATCTGCATGTAAAAGTGTTGGGTACAGCTTTTGATATTGAAAGAGAAACCGGATTAATTATATTAAAGGTGAAAAGAGGAAAAGTGGCATTTTATAATAAAAATGATACCATTATTGTAACAGAAGGTGCTACCGGAAAATATTTCAAAAAGGACAGGAAATTGGTTTTGGAACAGCCAGCCCCGTTAACCGGAACTTTCCATTTTAACAACACACCATTAAAAGATGTCGCTGCTGCTTTGGCCGCACATTTTAAAGTAAAGGTAAATATCAATAACCCTGTATTAAACGATTGTAAGCTAAGCGCAGGATTTGAACAACAGTCTCTTAAAGACATCCTGGATGCTATTTCTGCAACCTTTAATTTAAAATGTACCCTTGAAGGCCAGACGATACAGATCTCCGGAAATGCCTGCAAATAATATCAGGCTATGTTTGCTTTGCTTTATCCTTATTTTATTATCGTCATTACGGATATCGGCACAGCAGGGAAATCCTATGTTTTATAAGGAGATCCAGCTGGAGCATAAAAAGAACTACACGTTACAAACACTTACCCGCGAAATACAAAGACAGACAGGTATCAGCTTTTCCTACAATGCTGCCAGGATTGATCCTTATACCAAAATTCGTCTAAGCGATAAACTTACCGTAGAACAAATTCTATCTTCAATCCGAAGGAAGGTTGGTATTGGCTATAAAGTGATCAGTAAGACACATATCATTTACACAGAGTCTCCCAATAAGAAAAGATCAAGGACAAAAGGCAAAAAGAGAAAACCATATAAACAACAGGAAATTCGTCAACCCGTACCGTACTATAATGATATGGTGCTGCGATCTGTAGGCACAGACAGTGTAGTCGGACAGCAAATTGTTATTGTAGGTGATTCATCAATAGCCGGATATTATTTTTCAGGTAGCGGTGGTTCAGGTGCTATTTATGCAGGAGATGATCAAACTAAATATCCTGTATTGCTCGATGAAACCGATGATGAAGAGGTAGATGAAGACGTAAACGACTACCAGGATGGATTTAGTCGCAATACTAGTAAAGGGTATAGGAAAGGCGAAAGCGAGGCGTTGAATTATATAAAAAGAAGTGCGCTTATAGCTGCCGGTATTTCTGCAGATGAGATATATTATTTGAATCCTACTTTCCGTGCAGGGTTTGATTTTTTATATGGAACGGTGTCTTATAATATCGGAACTTATTCGCATTGGCGTTATGGTATAGGTAGTTCGGCAAAGCTTAATGATAATTGGAGATTACATTTCAACATCAATACCGGGCAAAATATTAGTGAACGCTACAACATACAAAAATTCGACACTATTTTCCCAGCGCAACCGGATACTTTTGAAGAGCCACTTATTATTGAAACGAATACCCCGCTTCTGGTTCGGTCAAAGCTTACCCGCTTTACTTTATCCGCGGAATGGAATATGGGCAGAGGTTTTATGTTGGGTGCTGGAGTAACGCTCAATTATCTTAAAACAAGTTATTCCAGTAATGGGAATCCGGTGACATTAAGCAATATATTGCCCATTGGCTATGATGCTGATCAAAAGTATCAGACCATTGATCCTCCCTATTTGTTAGGCAATACTTATAACGGCAACCGATCCTCCAATGTAAAAACCTGGCTGGGCCTGCAATTGATGTTGATCTACAGGCTGAAGTTTTTTGACTGATAATAATATATTTCCTTTAGGGAAAATATTTATCTACCAGGGAAATCATAGAGCACATAGTCCAGGCACCAAGCTTAAGTTCCCGATGACTTACGGTTTCAAATACATCGTTTTTACTATGATGCAGGTCGAAATAACGTTGCGGATCAGGTAGAAGTCCTGCTAATGGAACACCTTGTTTTTTGAGTAAACTGATATCCACACCGCCTTCTTCCTGGTTAAAATCATAAACACCATAAGGAATAAATAAAGGAGCCCAACTGCGGACCTTCGCTTTCAAGGTATCCGGCATTTCCAAACCTACCCCTCTGGGTACAAAGCCGCCAGCATCGCTTTCCAGGGCAAAAATATGTTGCTCTTTTTTTGCCAGAGCAGAATCGGCATAAGCAATACCTCCTTTTACACCATTCTCTTCATTCATAAAGAGTACAGCTCTTATAGTATGTTTGGGTTTTATGCCTAAAGCTTTATAGGTGCGAATCACCTCTATAGATTGCACACATCCTGCACCATCATCATGAGCGCCTTCGCCTACATCCCATGAGTCCAGATGGCCACCAACAACAATGATTTGCTCGGGATGTTCTGAACCTTTTATCTCGCCTATCACATTATAAGAGCGCTTGGTTCCTTTCATAGCACAATTAGAAATTAGTTGTGCTTTTGTATTTTTTTTCGCGCAAGCTGCTGCTAATTTATCCGCAGAAAAATTACCAATAGCAATGGCCGGTACGTGTGGAATGCCGTCATTATATTTCGATGAACCAGTATGCGGAGCATCATCTGCACCTGTGCTTACAGATCGGATAATTACACCGACAGCCTGCTTTTCAGCCGCTTTATTTACTGCAATCCAGCGATATTTTACTGCGTCACCATAGCCTTCAAAAGTATTAACGATATCCTGACGGAATTTGTAATTGAAGAATACGATCTTACCTTTTATCTGATCAAGAGGCAACTTTTCAAACGCTTCAATACTTGCTACGCAAAGAATCTCTTTCTCCAGCAATTTACCACCTGTTCCATCTGTATTGCCAAGTGAGGTCATTGGTATGGAAACATAATTATTGCCCTCTAACTGCACTTTTAAGGATTCAGTCCCTCTTATCCAAAGCGGAACGTCCACAGGTTGCAGCCATACTTTATCTGCACCGGCTTCTTCCAGGGCCTTCTTGCCCCATTGCACCGCTTTATCAGCCGCTGCAGAGCCACTTAGGCGATGGCCGATGGTTTTGGTGAGCACACGCAGATTTTCATAGCAAGTGCCATTCATCATGATCTCGTTCGAGATAGATCTTAAAGTAGTGGAATCGCTGTTCTGGGCAAATATTGGTGTGGCTGTGGTCAGCAGCAATAAAAGTGCGGTTAGTCTTTTCATCAGGTAAAAATAAAACAAAGACGCAGAATAAAAAGTCCCGCTTATAGTGTGAGTTTTGTAAGATATAAGTTTGAAGATTCCGGTTTATCTAAAGTTCGTAAGTTTGGCCTTTACTTTGTTAAGGCGCCAATGTCAGCAGATACTCCATATCAGAAATTGATTATAAAGCAAATCATAAAGGAAACGCCCGATGCTAAAACCTTTGTGTTGGAGCAGGTTTCGGGTGATCCTTATCATTATAAAGCCGGCCAATTTCTTACGTTTAATTTTCCCAAAGCTGCCGGCGACCACAGACGCTCTTACTCTATTTCTTCATCACCGGTATGTGATGAGCCACTGTCTATTACCGTTAAGCGTGTGGAGAACGGTGAATATTCACGTTATTTTATTGATCATTCCAAAGTAGGGGAAACGTTGCTGTGTGCAGGTGTGGGCGGTTTGTTTATTTTACCGGATGATTTGAGTGCTTACAAACAATTATTTTTTACGGCAGCTGGAAGCGGTATCACACCGGTTTTTTCTTTGATCAAAACGGCATTAAAACTGTACGATCATCTTTCAATAGTGCTCATCTATAGTAATCGTAGTGCAAAGGATACAATATTTTACAATCAACTAATCGACCTGGCAGCTCATAGTCATGGGCGTTTTGTTATAGATTTCCTTTTCAGTTCGAGCAATAATATTCTCAAGTCCAGACTTAACAATAGTCTGCTTACCTCCATGCTATCGGAATATGGAAAGGCTAAGCGGGAGGAAATACTCTGTTATGTTTGTGGGCCGGTTGAATATATGGATACTGTTTCCATCACATTATTAACCGAGGGCATACCCAAAGAAAATATCCGGAAAGAGAATTTTGTGCATTATGTGCCCGAACGTACTGAATTACCACCAGATATCGATCCTCATAAAGTGAGTATTAAGCTTAAGGACAGGACTGTTTCCTTTACCGTACAATATCCGGTATCCATATTGCACCAAGCCCAAAAAGAAGGTATAGCATTACCTTATAGCTGTGAGTCAGGTCAATGTGGAAGCTGCGCTGCAAGGTGCACCCATGGTCGGGTTTGGATAGCATATAATGAAGTACTGACCGATAGAGAAATGAACCAGGGCCTGATCCTAACCTGCCAGGGATTTCCTGTTGGTGGAGATGTGGAACTAGAGTATTAACCCAATAAGGGTTTAAAACTCTTATTGGGTTTGAATGGCAACTAAGCCATCAATAAAAATATCACCGGCTTCTTATGTAATTCAGGGACTTGTTTGCTCCACTCTGCTACCGTTCTGGTTTTGATAAATTCTTTCTCATCGGTAATATCAGCGGCAATACATAGTTTAGAGGAAGGTTTGCATAAACGCATTACATCCTGGAACAGCTGATTATTACGATAAGGTGTTTCGATGAAGATCTGTGTTTCATTTCTTTCAGTCGAAATAGCTTCCAGTTCCCTGATTGCCTTGCTACGCATGGGTTCTTTCACTGGCAAATAACCGGCAAAGCGAAAACCTTGTCCGTTAAATCCGGATGCCATTAATGCCAGTAAAATTGAACTTGGGCCTGTTAATGGGACAACTGCGGCACCGATCTCTTGTGCAGCCGCTGCAAGTGCACTTCCCGGATCGGCAACGCCCGGACAACCTGCTTCGCTCATCATGCCTACATCATAACCTGCCTTCAGCCACTTGCGTAATAAAGCAAGGTCAGGAGCAGTTTGGCTATTAATTTCAGAGAATTGAATGGCATCAATGTCGACAGACTTATCTATACTTTTAAGGTGCCTTCTGGCCGTACGGATATTTTCAACGAAGTAGTATTTAATGGTACAGCTTAGTTGTTTTACTGTTTCGGGAAGCGTATGCAAGGCCAGTTCTGCAAGGGGAACCGGGATCATGTAAAGTTTGCCTAAACCTTTGGTTGTGTGTTGCTCATTTTGTGATGACATGCGGTAAAGGTAAGCATACAAAAAAGCCGCACAAAATTGTGCGGCTTTGAATATGATCTTTAAAGAATTAAGCGATTGCTTTTTCTTTCGATTTTTTTATTTGTGAAACGAGCGAGTCAAACGCTTCGTCAAAAGATTCTTCAAATACTTTGGATTCGTGCTTGGCGAACAACGATCGCTTGGGAATGGATACTCTGATTTCCGCGACCTTGTCCTTTACTTTCTGCGAGAGGTTTCCCAACTTCAGATATACTTCTACACCCGTTATTTTATCATGGAAAGTTTTAAGTTTATCCAGTCTCTTTTGAACATGTTCCAGCAGTTTCTCATCTGCGTCAAAATGAACAGTCTGAATTTGTACATTCATAATTCGTCATTTTAAGTTAAAAAATAAATAGTCTCGTGTAGCTTTTATATCATAGTTGGAAGGTATAAAAAAATGATGACAAATTAACTTTTAGGGTGCGCTTTTCTGTAAACTTCTTTTAGTCTGTCTATATTATTATGCGTGTAAATTTGAGTAGCTGCAAGACTGCTGTGTCCAAGTAATTCTTTAACCGCATTCAGCTCCGCACCATTGTTGGAAAGTTGTGTTGCGAAAGTGTGTCTTAATACGTGCGGGCTCTTCTTGGTCAACGTTGTAATCGTTTTCAGGTGTTTCTGGACAATACGATAAACATATTGTGGATACAAGGGTTTGCCGCTCATCAAGCACAACAAAAATGGTGATGGTTGGTTGAAAATTTTTCTTTTCTCATCCATATATTGCCGCAGATCAATCAAAAGGTCTTCAGCTACCGGAATCATTCTTTCTTTGTTGCGTTTACCCAGTACTCTTATCTGTTTTCTGGAAAATTCAATATCAGATTCTTTCAGTCCGGTAAGCTCTCCGCGACGCATGCCGGTTTGATAAAGCAGCTCCACAATAAGCCTTTCTGTATCTCCTTCAAAACCTTCAGGATAGGTCAAAGCGGTTGTTATTTGTTCGGTTTGTTGTTCTTCGAGAAAAACAGGTAATCTTTTTGGCGCTTTTGGAATACTGATCTGTCGGGTTGGGTTTTGGTTAACCAACCCCAGGCGTAATAAATATTTAAATAATGATTTTACGGCAGATATTTTACGTTGCAGTGTACGTTCGCTTTTTTCTTCCTCTTTAAGTTCTGCGAGCCACGAGCGCACATGTATATGCTTGATGAGTGTAACTTCATCCAACTCAAATTGTTGTTGCAGGAAAAGGGAAAATTGATTGAGATCGTTCTGATAAGCAATGAAAGTATGTTCAGACATTCGCTTTTCAAAGCGGACATAATGCAGAAAATCGGGTATAGCAGCAGCGATCAGCAAAGTAAGAATATTTAAAATCGGCCACCCGTTTTCAGAGTTTATACCAATAGAAACGGGATTGTAAATATACGAATTTACAATCCCGTTTTCCAAAAATATTACAAACACTTCACTATCGCCGTATTAGAGCAACAGTAAGGCTTTATAAGGCAAAAGTTTAAGACAAACTTAGATTTCCACTTTGCCAGCCATGATTTGCTGACGGTAAGCGGCTTTCAGAATTTCTTTACGACGTTGCACAGAAGGCTTTGTGAAAGCTTGGCGAGCACGTAATTGGTTTAAAGTGCGTGACTTCTCAAATTTCTTTTTGTATTTTTTGAGCGCCTTGTCTATGTTTTCGCAATCTTTAGCATCTAAAATAAGCATAATTATATACCCCCTTTTTTTCCTTCGGGAGGGCAAAGGTAAATAGTTTTTTTAAATTCAACAAATTGGTGTGTGGATTTTCTTATATTTTTGCAGACCAGTTATGCAAACCTCCAATTCCATCATTCTCGCTATAGAATCTTCCTGCGATGAGACTTCTGCTTCCATAGTTCACAATGGCAAAGTTATCAGTAATATTATTGCTACGCAAAAAGTACATGAACAATATGGTGGCGTGGTTCCTGAACTTGCTTCAAGGGCTCATTTGCAACAAATTGTTCCTGTGGTTGAAGCTGCTGTAAAAGAAGCCGGTATATCCAAAACAGATATTACTGCTGTCGGTTTTACCCAGGCTCCCGGCCTCATTGGTTCTTTACTAGTGGGCGCTTGTTTTGCCAAAGGCTTTGCACAAGCTTTAAATATACCTTTGATCGCCGTTCACCATATGCAGGCGCATGTTCTGGCTCATTTTATAGAGGATCCCAAGCCACAGTTTCCTTTTTTATGTCTCACTGTTTCGGGCGGGCATACGCAGATTGTGCTTTGCCACAATCATTTACACATGGAAATACTGGGTGAAACGCTGGATGATGCCGCTGGTGAAGCTTTTGATAAAGTAGCTAAAATGCTGAACCTGCCTTACCCCGGCGGGCCATTGGTTGATAAACATGCTCAAAAAGGTAATCCCGAACGTTTCCCTTTCCCAATACCGGACATCAAAGATTATGATTTCAGTTTTAGCGGCATTAAAACCTCTGTTCTTTATTTTTTACAAAAACAAGTAAAAGCAGATACTGATTTTGCAAAGAATAATCTGGATGATATTTGTGCTTCGGTACAATATACTATTGTAAAAGCGCTGATGAAAAAGCTTGAAAAAGCAGCAAAGGCTTTGAAGATAAAAGAGATAGGAATTGCCGGTGGAGTTTCTGCTAATAGCGGATTGCGCAATGCATTGCAGGTCTATGGTGCTAAAAATGGATGGAACGTTTATCTTCCAAAATTTGAATATTGTACCGATAATGCTGCTATGATAGGTATTGCGGCTTACTATAAATTATTGAAAGAGCAATTTGCAGATCTGAATGTGGTGCCTTCTGCCCGTTCGCAATGGATATAAATGCCTAACGACTGGTTTCAATTCAAACAATTTAAAATAGAGCAAGACTGCTGCGCCATGAAGGTATCTACAGATGCCTGTATACAAGGTGCATGGGCTTCTAAATGGTTGCAATTAAATCGTCCCGCAGCAGGGCTGAAAATCCTGGATATTGGTACAGGAACTGGATTGCTAAGTCTTATGTTAGCTCAACTTAATCCTGAAAGCAGCATTGATGCTGTAGAACTCAATAATGATGCTTTTTTGCAGGCAAAACAAAATTTCAGCTCTTCTCCCTGGGCAAATAAATTAACGGCACATTATTATAGCCTGAAAGATTATTTAGTAGAATCGGAACACGATCAGGAAAATAAATTGTACGATTTTATTATCTGCAATCCGCCTTTCTTTCATAATCATTTGCAAGCACAACAAAAGGCCAGGAACGATGCCAGGCACAGTATTTCATTGAGTAAAGAAGAACTTGCTCATGCTGTTTCCTTACTGCTCGATGAGCAAGGTTTCTTTTGCATTATGTACCCGCAAACAGAATGGAATGAGTGGCTTCGGGTGGGCAAGGGGCAAGATTTATATGCTCAGTTAACTGTAGAAGTAAAACCAAAAGCTTCTATGGTTCCTAATAGAATTATTGGCTTGTTTTCTAAAAAAAATAACCAGCATTCTAAAACAGAAACACTGGTTATATATGAAGAGGATAAAAATTATACAGAGCAATTTAAGGCTTTACTGCAGCCTTATTATCTCGCACTATAATTATTGTTTTAGCATGCTTGCTATTAAAGGTGCAAGCGATTCTGCCCATTGTCTATACTCTTTTGCAGAGTAGTGTAACTTGTCTGGTGCAAGAAACGTCTCGTCCGTGCCATGCTTTCGGGTACTTGCTGTAATGTCGAGAAAATGACATTTATGTGCTTCGGTAATTGCTTTGTTGGCGTTATTGTATTGATCAATTTTCTGCGCAATGTCGTTCCTGTCCTTTCCTTCAGCAAATGGTGTTACACCCCAGTCGGGAATAGATAATACAAATACATGGTTGGGGTTTCCCTTGGCAAACGCAATTGCCTGGTTCAATAAATCCGTGAATTCTTCTTTGTAATTTTCAATATCACGGCCTCTGTATTGATTATTAACTCCAATCAATAAAGTGACGAAACCAAAAGCCTCCTGAATGTTTTCCTGTTTTATTGCTACATCCAGCTCATCTGTTGTCCAACCGGTTACCGCAATGATCTTAGGTTCTGCAACCTGAAGATTGTATTTTTCGTTTAATAAGGAAACGGTCTGGTGTGGAAAATTTTCTTCCGCTACCACTTGTTCTCCGATAGTATAAGAATCGCCTAATGCGAGGTATGAATGCATAGAAAGTATGAATTGTAAAGAAGCAAATATACAGCACTATTGTTGTAGCATTACCTGATGAATATCGTTTTAATATTCACAAATTCTCTTAATCCATAATAGCTTAACTCACGGCCATAACCACTCTGTTTAATCCCTCCAAAAGGTAATCTTGCATCTGAACGTACAAAGTCATTTACAAAAACACTGCCGGCCTGCAATTCTTCTTCAGCAAGCTTTTCAGCACGTTTAATATCTCTTGAGAAAACAGCACCGCCCAATCCGAATACAGAATCATTAGCTATCCTTATAGCATCATCCTCATCTTTTGCTTCTATAATAGCTGCTACAGGTCCAAATAGTTCCTCATCATAAGCAGGCATCCCTTTCTTTACATGGGTAAGCACTGTAGGTGGATAAAAAGCGCCTTCTTCTTCCGGTATAAAACCACCGCACAAAACCTTTGCACCCATCTTCACACTTTCCTCGACTTGTTTGTGTAATTGATCACGCAGGTCATGACGCGCCAGAGGGCCTATAGCTATACCGCCACTCATGGGATCACCATATTTTTTCTGTTGCATGAGCTCGGCCATTTGGGTTTGGAAAGTGCCTATCACTTTTTTATCGACTACAAATCTTTTGGCAGAAATGCAACTCTGACCGCTATTATTAAGCCTGGAAGTAACACATACTTCAACTGCACGCGCAAGGTCGGCATCGTGTAAAATTACATAAGCATCGCTGCCTCCTAACTCTAGTACTTGTTTTTTTAAATGTCTGCCGGCTATCTCTGCAACCTTACTGCCGGCAGCTGTACTTCCGGTAAAAGTTATAGCATTAATATGCTTATCGGCTATTACATGTTCCATTTCCGATGAAGGAACAACCAACGACTGAAAAAGATATTCAGGAAGACCAGCTTCCGTCAATGCTTTTTCTATCGCCAACGCACATCCGGTAACGTTGGAGGCATGCTTGAGGACCATGCTATTGCCAGCCATAAGTATAGGCCCCATAGCGCGGAATACTTGCCAGTAAGGGAAATTCCAGGGCATAATAGCCAACACAGTACCAATAGGCTGAAAGGTTACGTAGCTTTTCTGGGCCTCTGTTTCCACCATTTCCGGTTCCAGGAACAGGGGACCTTTATCGGAGTAATAGGTGAGGGTAGTCGCGCTCTTTTCTATTTCTGTAATACTTTGTGCATAAGGCTTACCCATTTCAAGGGTTGCTGTTTCCGCAAGCGATTTTTTGTTTTTTTGTAAATAGTCGGCCAGCGCTTTAAGGTAAGCTGCACGTTGTCGGTGCGATACCTTACTCCATTTGTCAAATGCCTTCCTGGATTGCTCCAGCTTATGTTTTATAATTGTTGGGGTGTCTATCTTATATTGGGCTATTTCTTTGCCTGTAAATGGATTTATGGAAAGCAGTTTATTACTCATTGGGTTACACGTTTTAATTGAGGGCGTAAAGGTACAACAGCTACATATTATAAATGTTGAAACAGGCACGCTTTAGCAATTGATTATCTTGATAGCGGGTATTGTCAGAATATGGTCATTTTGCTTTGTGAAGAACCAGGTTTTCCTGATTTTGAAAGCCTGTTTAAAGTAACACAGATAAATTTGTTCAACACCGAGAGTACCGGTTAGTTAATCTTGATTTTATGTGTGATACTCAGACATTGGCTGCTTCTGCCGAAGGTTATATTATTCGTTGCGCCGAATGTGGGCGTATGCAAATTTGCTTTGGCATAGCGGCCATTATATTAAAGCAGGATCAATTTTATAGATTGAAAGTGCATGTAGCCGAAGCAATTTTGTATGGAGGGGGATACGGCGTTGAGCCTGATCGTAGAGCCATTTCTTTGCCTGTAAATAAAACAGTGATTTTATGTCTTAGCTGGAATGAATTGAAAGCCCTGGAAGAGTTGGTAACGCAGGCAGCGGCTTTAATGGAAGTGTATGATTTGTTAGCACAAGTCAGGTAAGGTTTATTAATGATCGTTTATTGGTTCTGATTATTTCAAAATACCTGCATTTCTTTCATCAATTATTTTGCTGATGATTTCTGAAATATTGTATTTTTCAACCTTGTCCCAGGCTCTGACTTCCTTCTTTAGATACCGGATACCAAAATCCATATACATTTCTTTTATCTGATCCGCAGTCCAGCCTGAAATCATTTCAATAGCGTCCGAGCCTAATAAGGTAAAGGATGGGAGGCCTTTAGTGTGCACAGCTTTCCCATAGTTTCTATACATTGATTCTAATTTCACAAGGGTTGATTTTTAATGGTTAATGGTCAACAATCAAAATCCGTGCCAAAAATAAATTTGTGTTAGAAAAAATAAAAAATGTACGCCAAAGGTGAGGCTAAACGGTTCTTGCTTGTTCCTTTTTAAGAAGGAATAGCGAGTCAGTTTTCCAGGTCAGAGGCAAATTCAGAGAATTGGCTTTGCAGTGTTTTCCCTTTAAGCTATATTTGGCTATTATGCGGATTCAGAGAGCTACGCCGGTAAATGATCTTCTGGCAAGGATTATTTTTCTGTTAGTACCTACCTTGTTGGTATGTTATTTCCTGTTGTGGAATGCAAATCAGTATTATACTATTCTCAATAACCAGACCTGGCAACAGACCTTATACGTGGCTGCGGGTATGGGAGGTGCTGCAATATTATATGGTTTCCGTTTTCGTTTTCTACCTTCTTTCCTGATATTGGCTATAGTGCTTTATGCAGTATATAAAGGCATAGACGCTACAACCGTAGGTGAGTTTGACACTTTCTTTCTATCTATTCAATTCAGAGTTTTCTCCCTCACTTTTCTGGTGGGTTGGATTATTGGCTGGGGCTTTGTAAGGCTCCGGTTCTTCTCCATATTTATCGCGGCTTTATTTTTAAGTAGTTGTATCCTGTTAATTGCCAAGCGAAGTGAATTGTTTTTTGGAGATGAAAACGAAGATGCACTGCTTCAATATGGATTATTGGTTGGCCCGGTTATTATCTATGCTGTTTACATCATTTTTACGGCAGAGCTTATTCGTAATTATAAAGATAAAAATCAAAAATTCTGGTGGTTTATTACCCGTAGGTTATTGCTTTTTGCTGGTCTCTCCGTCCTACTGTTGGGAAGTATTATTTACCTGAACCGAAAAGAAATAAAGGAAACCATTGCAGAATTTGGCGGTGGTGGCAAGGAGGGCAAAAACAGTATGCTGAAAAAAAATAAGGATAACACCTTCGACCTTCAGCAATATACGAAACTGCGTGGAAGCCTGGGCAGAAGCAATGAACTGCTTTTTGCAGCGCATATAGAAAACTTTTTCCCCAATTCAGAAATTCCTAATCCGCTCTATCTCACGGCCTTTTATTACAGCCGTTTTGATACGCTTACAGAAACGTTTGAGCGGGATTCGCTTATCCCGGCCAATGATCTGTTTGAGCCTGATCCCTCAAGGATACCATTGTTTTTTCCAAAATATGATTCCAGTGTATTGGGCTACGCACTTACTGAAAAATTACGGAGAACAGTAGATATTGAAGTGTATAAAAAGGAACTCTCGGGCAAAACGTTCATTGCACCAAGTACTTCTTTCTTCGTGCAACCCATTACGATTGAGAAAGATTTTCAGAAAGAATTTAAATCTGCTTATCGTGCAAAAAGTTATATCTCGGAGTTGAACAGCGCATACTTCGTATACAATGCCGATGATCCCCAGATCACAAAATTTCAGGAACAACGATTTGAGATTTTACGTAAAATAACAGGCTATAGTGGTGTGGATGCTAGGCTGATGAAGTATTATACCTTCATGCCGGCAGATGCAAAATTCAACCGTATTCGTACTTTGGCCAGCGAAGTAACTAAAGATAAAATAACACCGGTTGACAAAGTAATTGCCATAAGGGATTATTTCCTTTCGAAAGATGAAAATGGAGAGCCTCTTTTTTCCTATACTGATAATCCCGGTGTGCCGGATATTCCTGATGCTTCCAAACTGCAGTATTTCCTTTTTGAAAATAGAAAAGGTTATTGCGCTTACTATGCTGGTGCTACACTATTCATGTTGCGGTCTTTAGGTATTCCTTCCCGTATCACGGTGGGCTTTATGACGGTAGATCGAAGCAATAAAAATAAAGGCTGGTACTGGTATTATGCCGATCAGGCCCATGCCTGGGTTCAGGTATATTTTCCTGGCTATGGTTGGCTTGATTTCGATACCACGGTGGGTAATGAGGAAGCACAGCAAAGTCCTGCCCCTGATGGTACGCCGCCAATGCAGCCACCCAAGGCTTACCTGGCTGGCGATGGTCTTATTTCTGCTATCGATACTGTGAAAAAGATTGCGGGGTTCAAACTGTCCCGGATGGTTTATCATGATAAAGAATATAAATTGGATAAACCTGTAGAGGTTAACCTGGACCTTAGTATTGCTTCATTGGTAAAAGATAGCGTAGATGTGCCTTTAAGCGAATTGCATATAGGTGACAGTGCTACAGCAGTAAGTTATGCAGAGGCTTTTAAAGAGCTAAAACCATCAGTTACTGAGCAGGGTTCTGAAATTATTAAGCGCTTCCCTGATCCGGAACCAATTGATGAATTGCACATTAAGAAGAGCATTCAGGGAAATCAAAAACAGGATAACCTAAAGGAAGAAAGAGAAAAAGGCACTAATTGGAAAATGATCCTGATAGGCTCTGCTATCAGCGCCGGATTCATATTGTTGTTGTTCCTGCTGCTTCCGAGATTGATATATGCTTATTTCAGGATCAGGCATAAAGCCGCTGGCAATGATGGGAAGAAAGCTTACTGGGCTTATCGTTCAGCAGGTTTTTATTTACATCAGCTGGATTATTCCAGAGGTACTATGACCGCACTACAACATGCGCAGTTTGTCGATACAAAACTAAATACAAGATATACTGATTTTATGTTGGTTTATCTTAAAATGAAATATGCTCAACAAGCGCTTACCGCTGCAGAGCAAAGTACTGTTACCCAATTTTTACCAAGTTTTATATCACAAGTGAAGCAACGAATTCCCGCAGGGAAAAGATTTGGTGATTTCTTTAAAGTATTCCGTGCTATAGCCTTCTTTGGAACAATTGAGGGATAATAGATTTAGGGGTATTAAATAAGATAATGATTAAAGTGGTTGGCTTTTAGTGCGGCTCAACTTTCCAAAATTCTAAATTTTGGAAAGTTTTTTATTTATGCTTTTCTTCAAGCAGTCTCATGCGATAGGCATTCTTTGCGGTAACACCCAGTTTCCTGATAAGCCTGTAGTTTACAATAGCGCCAACAGGAGCGCCAATCACGGGTATCAGTTGAGCCATCTTAGCCAGGTCAATATAATCACGATATTCCTGTTGAAAATTACGCCAGTCAAATTGCTCTATATCATCAGGCATAGATTGGCTTTTCTCTTTCCAGTTTTGCATTTTTATAAAACTATTCTTTCTATGTTCATCACTACTAAAAGCCAGTTCAAATATGTGCAGAAGGTACACGCGCTCCTTATAGTTTTTTACATCGAAACCATACAATGCTGCGAGATCGAACAACAGTTTGATTTTAATAGCGATAAGCAATGGAAAGTCAGCAAGGCCAATAAGCAATCCTCCGGCTCCGGTCAATCCGCCTTCTACAGCCGCAGTGGTCCGGTAAGCTTCAATTCTTTTATCTACTTTTTCTTCCCGTTCCTGCAAGGGTATATCTTGCAAAGGTGATGCTGTGATGTGTTTAGCCCCATACAACACACCTTTAATCATTTGTTTGATAGCAGTAGTTAAAGCGCTATGTACTTTTTCAGGAATAAAGGCATTGAACCTGGTCTGTAACTTTTTGGATATTTTATTGAAAAACCCAGGCCTGCGAAGCATTTGCTCTTGCCACGATCTCATTTCCTTAAAGGCAATATCTTCGTAATGATGATCTGTGGACATAAGTTTTCTTTACCGGTAAGAACAAAAGATTTTTTCAAAAGTTGAAAGCGTTATCATTGCATCATCGCATCCACAACGGCTTTCCGAAAATCATAAAACGCAGGACGTAGTTTACTATCTCCGTCAGTACCATAATTTACAATGAGTACCATAGTCTGTTTTTGTATCGGGAAATAAAAAAGATCAGCACTGTAAGCCAGATCCCGCCCGCGATGACCATAAGCATATTCATTATTAGGACGATGAATAAAATCTTTCACTACGCCTTGTCCCAGTAACCGATCGCTCCCTTCTTCCTCTTTGGTATTAAAGGAAAGCATTTGCTGTAAAGAGTTATCGCTGACCAATGTTTTTTGCACCAGTAAAGCATCTATAAATGTAAGCAGATCAAAAACATTGGAATATAAACCGGTGTAGCCATTACCACTACCGGTATTGTAACTGGAAAGATTTTCAATATTGCCATTATTGTACAGATCATAATAACCCTGTGCTACTTTTCCCTCTGGTAAAGGATCGTGATAGTAATAATAAGTGTTCTGAAGCATCAACGGATCTATTACCTTTTCGTGAAGTAATTGCTGATGTGGTTTTCCGCCAATTTTATCTATGATCATACTAAGTAATAAAGTATTGGTATTGGAATATCCTGGCCCTTCGCCTGCCGGAAATACAGCATCTTTTCCCCTTACAAATTTCAGGATATCCTCTTGTGTTCTATGTTTCGGAGGATTATTCAATACATCAAGGTAGAAGTTGTTATCCTCAATTACATCATAAATGCCGGTTGTATGATTGAGTAGTTGTCGCACGGTTACTTTATCCGCATTTTCAATGTCTTTAAGCTCGCTTGCATCAAGGTAAGTATTTACCAGTGCATCAAGATTCAGTTTCCCTTCTTCAGAAAGTTTGAAGGCCAGTGTAGCCATAAATATTTTGGTAATGCTGGCTACTTTGGAGATATGGCAAGGCTGCATGATAACTCCTTTTGCAATATCTGCCATGCCTGATGAACCCACCCAGGTACCATTTGAGTCCTTTATTAGAAGTGCAATACCAGGTAAACCTAGTTGGGTATAATGATCAATTACACCTTGGAATTGTGCCGCTTTAGGATGGGCAGGCAATGGAGGCGTATTGCATATTTGTGTTGCTTCAATTGTCTTTTTACTGCAGGATAAAATAGTAATACTGAATAAGGTAAGTAACAGGAAATTTTTTATCATTTTACAACAATTGAACGATGTATAGGTAATTGATAGATAGCACCAATATGCAAGGCAGCATTAGGGAGCAGCGGTACATACTTGTTTACAAAAGGTGTTTGCAGCCAAAATTGATATTGAAGGAACAATCGCAAAGGCAATTTGCTTTTCGTCTTTAGATCATAGCCCGCTGCTAAAGATGCTGTTGCCATAAATTGCGGCCTTCCAAAATTTGCTTTCTTTACGTACTTCCCATCTTCCCATTTAAATTGCTGTACATCTGCGATAGCATGCAAGTAGCCAATACCTAATAATCCTTCTCCGTAAAACCCGCTTTGGGTAAGATAGCGATAACCCAATTCAGAATAAAGCTGGATGCCATGTTGCGCATGGCGATGATAAAAATATCCCAACTTCAGTGTTTGAAAAATTTCTGATCTTTCTTTTTTACGATACAAATGATAAGTACCTAAAGTAATACCAGGATGAATGGTTTTGCTGAACACACCCACATAACCTGCTCCGGGTAAAGAAGTTCCATTGTTGAACACACTTATGGATATGGGCAGATCTGTTTGTTGTGCCTTTGCCGAAAGGGATATAAAGATTAGAAAAATGAAAAATTGCTTCATAGGCCTGGTGCTTACTAAAGTTATGCACAGCTAAAATTAAATCATTTGAGTAAATTATCTTTGCATTATGTTACACAGATTGGAAAGGGAAGATAGCTTCATGCATAAAGGTTTGCGCAAGCAACTTATTGAAGAACTTCGTGAAAAAGGTATTAAGGATGAAGCTGTGCTTGATGCCATGAACCGGATACCACGCCATTTTTTTTTAGATCCTGCTTTTGAACGTATAGCTTACGAAGATCGTTCATTCCCGATCTTAGCAGGGCAAACCATTTCACAACCTTACACGGTAGCTTATCAGACGCAGTTTCTGGAAGTAAGGAAAATGGATAAAATACTGGAAATAGGTACTGGAAGCGGTTATCAGGCTTGTGTACTTGCAGAACTGGATGCAAGGGTGTTTACTATTGAACGTCAAAAGCAATTGTTTGAACATAATAATAACTTCTTCTATCTTAAAAAATATTCGCAACTGAAGCGTTTCTATGGAGACGGCTTCCAGGGGTTACCTTCGTTTGCACCTTTTGATAAGGTAATCATTACGGCTGCTGCACCTTTTGTGCCTCCCAAATTGATAGAGCAAATGAAGATTGGCGGCATTATGATTATACCTGTAGATGCTGATGAGGAAGGCTCGGTACAACAAATGAGACGAATTGTAAAAACAGCAGAAGGCTATACAGAAGAAATATTGGATAACTTCAGCTTTGTGCCTATGCTTGGTGGTAAAGGAAATAATTAATAGATCACGTGCAAAGTGGAAGCCGGTTTTTAATACATTTTCAATAAGGTAAATATGCAATTGCAACTTAGAAATATAGTACCCGAACCGCTGAAGAGCCGCATGGGGCAACAACATTCCGATGTTTGGGGACAAGTGCAGGATATACAGGCAGGAGAAAAGATCTTTTTCCGTGCACCTTCAGGCAAAGGAAAATCTACGTTTATGCATATTCTTTATGGGTTACGAAACGACTATACCGGTAAAGCCATGTGGGATAATAAAGATGTCACTGAACATAAAGATGATCAATGGGCAGGTCTGCGCAGTAAGGATTTGAGTATTGTCTTTCAGGATCTGCGATTATTTGGTGATCTTACTATAGAAGAGAATATTGGCATAAAACAAGCATTGACCAATACAGTTACAACAGAGCAGGTTAAAGAATGGCTTAGCTTTCTGGGATTGGATGGCAAATGGAACCAAAAGGCTGAAACCCTTTCTTATGGCGAAAGACAACGTGTAGCTATAATACGTAGCCTGCTACAGCCTTTCAAATGGTTATTGCTTGATGAACCATTCAGTCACCTGGATAATGAGAATACACAAAAGGCTGCATCATTGATCTGGAACCGGGTTCAGGAGTTGAATGCCGGAATGATGGTGGTGGATCTTGAGGACAACGAATGGTTTCCGTATACCCGTAAATTATTATTGTAAAAATGACTGACATTATTTGTCAGCCCGGATGGTGCAATATCTAGCCTATAAAGATGCCGGGTCAAGCCCACTGTTGTCCGGGGAAAAATAATATCAGACAGAAAGTGTGGATTATGATATAATTAAAGGGGTTTAAGTCTTAAAACCAATATCCAAGCCCCATATTTTAAGTTGCGGATTTATATTCGGTTGTTCTATGGTCAACTTTTCCGGGTTATTAAGAAAATTGAACAGGTTGATATAGCTCATGAGGTGCAGCCTGATTATGGAACTCAAGTTTGAGAAAGCCCATTTTCTTTTTAGCTGAACCTGGACAAGTTTAATGAGCAGATCTGCAATAAAGGCACACCAAATCTGAATTTTTATAGCATTCTCATTGTCACCCAGGAAATATGTGAGGGGAAAGTTTTGTTTAACCCGCTTGAATAGTATCTCGATCAGCCAACGCTTTTTATACAGGCCTGCAATAGATTCAGGAGGTAGCGAGAAGTTATTGGTCAGAAACTCAAACATTCTTCCGCTTTCCGGATCACAAAAAGTAACTAGTCTTACCTGCAATTTGATCTTCTCGGCCTGTGTACGTGTGCCTTGAACAACTTCCACATCTGCAAGCACGCCAAGAGACTTACTTGTTTCACTTAAAGATACTGAACGGGTTATAGTATACCTGGCATCCTTTTTCTGACGGGTTACGAAAAATACGCCATCCTTGCTAACCTTTCGTATTCGGAGTAATCCACATAACCTTTGTCAAATACGATGAACGAACCCTCTTCCAGGTGGATCTCTTTAAGAAAAGGCTGATCATTGGCGTTGGCCGAAGTAAAAGTGATCCTTACCGGGACATCATCGGCCGCATTAATGAGAGTATGTACCTTAATACCACCCTTTCTTTTGCCATTCATCTTTGGCTGGCCGGTGCCCTTTAGTATTTGCTGAAACAAAGTAATAGTAGAAGAATCAACTATAAAGAGCTTAGGATCTAACTTTAACCGGCTGTCCGGTAAAAGCTGTCGGTGGCGCCGGTATAGCTTTTCATAGATACAAGCAAATACTTCAAATGAACGCTTTTTGTTGGCATCGCATAAAGTACTCCTGCCGGGAGCTTTGCTGATGCCAAGATGTTTAAGTTTCTGATGGCAGGCTTTCATGCCGCTAACCACTTCCCGGCTACTTGTGCACTTGTTAAGGGCGCAATAAAGCATGGTAACCAAATGAGAAAAGGTATCGAAATGCTTATAGTAATGATCATGCTGTCCCAAACGGGCTAATGATCTTACCATGTTCCCATCTATTAAACTTAATAGCTGGTTCATTACCGGCTGTCCGGTAAAAAATGTACTTTTACCCATGTTGATTGTTTAAGTGTCGTAACTCAAATATATCAACACTAAGGGAGAGTCACAAGCTCTCCTTTCCATTTTTGTCCCATTTTATCCCAAAATTTTCCCCGGACAACAGTGGGTCAAGCCTGGCATGACACCCACAGTTGAAATGCATTGTTTTACTATTGATTGACCTCACTATTAATATTGCCAATTGCCAACTAAATTAAATTCCCAGCACTGCTTTCAGCTTTGTATAGCCGCTACGGCTTACAGGAATCTTTGCATTGTTACGCAGAATCACACAATAATTTTCCTTTTCGTACAATTCCACTTTATGTATATGTTGTACATTTACGATGTAGGAACGGTGTACGCGTACAAACTGGTGACCAGGTAATTGCGCCTCGAAATGGGCCATACGCTGATGTTTCAGGAAATATTTGTCAGCTGTAGTTACTTTTACGTAATCATCAGCAGCCTCGATATAAAGCACTTCAGGTAAGGGGATGATCTTAATATGGCCGCCATCTTTTACGACTATACGCTGCGATTGTTCTGGTAATTGCAGGTTGCGTACATCCGTTGCAGGTTCTGCCGGTTGTGCAATCTGGCTACGTACTTTTTCCAGTGCCTTTTGAAGCCGTTCGATACTGATGGGTTTCAATAAATAATCCAGCGCATTGACTTCAAATGCTTTCAGAGCATATTCATCGTAAGCCGTGGTGAATATGACTTTGGGCGGATTCTCCAATAATTCCAACAATTCAAAACCAGTAATTTTAGGCATTTGAATGTCGAGGAAAATAAGGTCAGGCTGAAACTCCTGGATCGCTTTTAATCCTTCAAAGCCATCATTACAACTGGCTACGATCTCGATATCTTTTTCGTCTTCCAACAATTCGGCCAATAAAGATCTGGCTAATGGTTCGTCGTCAATTAATATTGTTTTCATAAACGCTTATGTTTGTAAGGGCATTAATGTTTTGCTACATCCGGCTCAGCATGGCTTGGCTTTGTAACCGGTATATTGATGGTGGCAGTAAAATAATGATGAAGTGAATCCGGATTTTCTCCTTTATCCAGTTCATCATGGCTCACTTTTAAAAGATCGTTTCGGGCAAATAAAAGATACAACCTTCTGTTTACTGATTCTAATCCAAACCCGGTTCCTTTAGTGGTTACCGCATCAGGATCATAAGGGTTCACAATACTGAAAATGAACTGATCATTGGTCAACATGCCTTTTATATAAATGGTAACAGGTCCGATAGTACCGTATAATCCGTATTTGATAGCGTTTTCCACAAGCGGTTGCAGCAAAAACGGAGGTATCTTGGCATCCATACAATCAGCATGAATATTTTCTTCAATGGTAAGCCTGTGACCAAATCTCACCTGTTCAATACTTAGGTAAATCCGTAGATCCTCAAGCTCTTCTTTTATGGTGATCAGATCATTATCCTCTTTTTTCAGAGTATGTCTCAAAAATTCAGATAATTGCTGAACCATAATACGCGCATGTTTGGGCTCTTTGCCAATCAGTGCATTTATGGAATTAAGGCTATTAAACAAAAAGTGCGGATGTAATTGCTGACGTAATTTAAACAGTTCTGCTTCTTTCCGCAATTGAAGGCTATGCTGTTCCTGCTCATTAAGGGAATCCTCCCGGGATAAATGTTTTACAAAATAATTGATCAGATTATAATCGCAAATCAATATCCAGCCGATCAAGCCTCTTATATAAAAAGTTTCATTCCAGAATAGCGCATAATCTTTATTGTCAAATGAATTTTTTAAAGTCCATTGACTTAAGAAAAGCCAAGCTGCCGCAAAGCCAAAACTTTGAGCACCAATAATACCGTAACGTGCTATAGGCGGTACGTACTGACTAAATCCATATTCGAGAAAAAGGAAAATACCATAGAGCAGCATATTAGTTCCCAATGCATCTGCCAGTGCTATATCAATAGGGAAATCTTTAAAAGAACAAAGCCAATAAAACTGGCCTGTACTTATAGTCAGCAACAAGATTGCTGCACTTAGCTTTAAGTTTAAAGTATGGGAAAATGCAGCCAATTGTTATGAGATAAATTTTATTGAAAATTTTAGTAGGCAATTTTAGTAGGCAATTACCAATACACCTTAAAAAGCGTGATCTCAAAGACTCAATATTCAATGCTCATCAATAACCATAGTGCTAATTGCCTACTGCCAATTGCTAACTACCCACTCATCTAATAACTCTTAATTTCTACTCCGCCAAACATAATATTACCTCTTAAAATAAGGGTTTTCCCAGATTCATGAACATTGGAAGCCACTGTACGTCTGTCTTCTATGCCACCAAAAATAACAGAGATCTCATTTTTAAGATTCCAGTTGGAAGGGATAATAATATCTGCTCCGCCAAACATAATGGAAACATCCACTACTGCAGTTCCTTGAAAATCGGCCTGGGCAAAATTTACTTGCGCTCCGCCAAATACACTGGAGATGGTACCTCCTTTAAAATCTTTGGAAAATATATTACGTTCCACACTTCCAAAAGTAGAACTGACATTTACAATATCTTCTGACGCATCTATTGGTTCTGTGAATTTACTTGCAGGATTGCCGGGTTGCCAATGTTTAAATCTTCCATGGTGTTGATGATTACAACGTCTGTTTCTTTTGAAAATAAACACAATACCTACTAGAATGATTCCAACTGGAAAAGCATAAGGCCTTAGATTGAATGACACCCAGTTATTTTGGTACAATAAAAAATAACCTCCGATAAGACAAAGAATAACCCAGGCCGGACTTTGAAATCTACTTTTAACACCCGTAAATATACCAAGGCCTATAAGCAATACCGGCCAGCTAAGAAACCAATGAGGGAACCAATGTGCGGTTGCCGGAATTTTATTTAACAAGAAGAGTACTCCAATAATAATTAAAATCAGTCCTCCCCATTTATGGTTGTGTTCAGGACGAATACGTCTGTAAGGTTTTGTCTCTGCGTTTTCCATTTTCTCTCTAAATTAATATAATACAAAAGTATAAGGACTGCAGAATAATCAGAATATTGTTTCGATAAAGGGAGGCAAATATTCGGTAAACGGGTGATTACATAACGCAGAATGCCCAGCAGCCTCCAAAAAGGATTATAAAATGTCCCGCCAATAAGCAATCATATCCTCCAGTGTGGTTTTTAAAGGGATACGTTGTTGCCAGCCCGTAGCCTTGATCAACCTATCGGAGGAACCGTAGATCACGGGTTCGTCAGTACTCCGGATCAGAGCAGGATCTACCTTGTGGGGGAGCGGCCGGCCAATAATTGTTTCTATTAGCGACAGCACATCGGCCATCAGGTAGCTAGTACTACCACACACATTGTACACTTCGCCTGCTTCGCCTTTTGCTGCCAGCAATACCAGGGCTTCTACCAGGTCCCTCACATCAGTGATTGCCCGCTCTGTGGTCAGTGTTCCCGTGGTCAGCGTACTGATCTTTCCTTGTTCAAATAGCACTGCTCTTTTGGTAAAATCCGAAGCCACATCATTCGTCTTGCGGGGGCCTGTTGTATTGAATATTCTTACGCGGATACTGCGAATATTATCATTGGCAAAATACTGGAATCCCAGCAGGTCCTGGGCAACTTTGCTGACTCCGTAAGGATGCAACGGCAACAGGGCTGTG
Organism: Taibaiella sp.; assembly: GCA_041660405.1. Taxonomy (GTDB): domain Bacteria; phylum Bacteroidota; class Bacteroidia; order Chitinophagales; family Chitinophagaceae; genus Taibaiella. The sequence continues at coordinate 192,226 of JBAZWL010000004.1, forward strand.
TCTTCCGTTACCGGTACGTTCTCCGGTTTCAGGCTGGCGCCGTATTCTGCGCTGGAGCAAGCAATAAGGATTACGGGATCGTAGGTAGAATCTGTTTTTTTCAATGCTTTTACTGCTTCAAAAACATTAATCGTACCGTTTGCATTGATATCCATCGTTTCTCCTGGCTTTTCCCACGATACTGTAGGATAGCTTTGTGCAGCCAGGTGATATATGATTTCCGGCTTGTATTGCGTTATGATACCGGCAATTTTATTTTGGTCTCTTACATCACAAGGAATATAGTTAGCCTTGTCCAATACTTCTTCAAGGCGAATGGTCGGATGAGTATAATAAGTTGCGACAGCGCGCAAACCTTTTCCCGCATAATAATCTGCGAGATGAGAGCCTACCATGCCACAACCACCTGTAATTAAAATAGGTGCATCTTTTAGATTATTCATAGTTTTGCAATTTCTCAAAGAAATAGATGGCAAAGAAAGCAAAAATAATGATAATAGGGCCAGGAATTCCCTATCGAAACGGGCAATCCATTTTTCTGGCTCATTTATGCAATAAACTGGCGCAGGAGTACGACGTTGAGCTGATCAACTTTACTTTTCTTTATCCGGGATTCCTGTTTCCCGGTAAAACACAATACGATACCAGCAACGACAAAAAACTCTCTTTCCCTAATAAAAGAATGCTACATAGCCTTAATCCTTTCAACTGGATAAAAGTGGCACGTTATATCAACCGGCAGGATCCGGACTTAATTGCAATAGATTGGTGGCATCCTTTTTTTGGTCCCTGTCACAGAGGTGTTACTTCGCATTTGAATCAGAAACTTAAGAAAAAGATCATGTTCATCACCGAAAATGTGATCTCCCATGAAGCGAATAAGATAGATGTAATGCTGACCAGATATGGGCTGAAGTATGCCAGCTGTTTTCTGGCGCTTTCCCGGTCTGTAGAGAAGCATCTGGGCAGTATGTTTGATAAAAAGGTTTTCCGCTCCGCATTACCTATTTACGATTTTTATAAAGCCGACGCCTCGCTGCCAGCGGCATCGCCGAAGCAGGAATTTGGCTTTAAAGAAGAAGATACAGTATTGCTCTTTTTCGGATTGGTAAGAAAATATAAAGGCCTGGATCTTTTGCTGGAAGCCTTTGCCCGCCTCATCACACATAACAAAAACCTGAAGTTGCTTGTGGTGGGAGAGTTTTACGAGGACGACCAACCTTACCTGGACCTGATTAAACGCCTTGACCTGGAAGCCTTGGTACATCTCGAAAACAGGTATGTTCCTAACGAGGAAGTAGATCGTTATTTTGTCGTTTCTGATTGCCTGGTATTGCCTTACCGTTCAGCGACGCAAAGCGGTATACTCAGTATGGCATATGGATTCCGCAAGCCGGTAGTGGCGACCAATGTAGGAGAATTGGGTGTGATGGTAAAGGAAGGAGTGACGGGATACGTTGCCCCTCTTCCCGAAGTAGATGATATTGAGAAAAGCATACAACAATACCTTGATAATAAAGACAAGATATCCTTCGCCGAAAATATTGAGCATTTTCTCCAGGAAGGAGATTTGTTCGAAAAGATCAATAGCGTTTTTGAGGAAGCGGTACAGTACGTATCTGCCTAATAAAGTAAAGGCCACAAAATATTTTGTGGCCTTTACTTTATTAGATCATTTTAAAACTTAATCCTTAATCTTTTCCCTTCTACTAAGTAGATACCTGCATTCAGTTTTTCAGGAGTCTGATAAATAGCCTGGCTTTCCTTACGCTTTTCTAATTGATTGAAAGAACAGAGAGTGAAAATTATTTTTTACAGCAACTGTTTCAGCTCACTTAGGCAACTAATTTCGTAAGTGGGGTTTTCGTTATGTGGTTTTTTATACGGATTAAAATATACCTGATCCATACCATAACCTTGTGCGCCAAGTATATCAGCTTCCATAGCATCTCCTATCATAATACTTTCGGCTAGCATTGCACCGGTGGCATTTATAGCATATTCAAAAATAGCAGGCATCGGTTTCATGCTATTACTACTTTCTGAGGTAATCACTTTTTGAAAATAATGATCAATACCTGATGTGCGCATCTTTTGCCATTGCGTCACTTCAAAGCCATTGGTAATCAAATGAAGCTGGTAGTTTTTACTTATACAATAATCCAATATTTCAATGGTATAAGGCATTAGTTTACCTTGCTGTGGTAGTAGCTCCAGGTATATCTCGCTCATTTTATGTGCCAGTTCGTTATTGGCTATTTTAAAGTCGAGCAGCGTATGCCACATACGCTTCCAACGCAGTTCATCTCTTTTAATAAAACCTTTTCTGAACCTTTCCCAAAACTTCTCATTGTGCAGTTCATAAGCAACTCTGAACTGTTCAAAATCAGGAACACCCAGGGTTTCCAGCTTGAATTCTGTATGTAGTTTTTGAAGCGTTACTCCAGAATTACTTTCAAAATCCCAAAGGGTGTGATCAAGGTCAAAAAATATGTGTTTATAAGATTTCATTGATTGAAATTTGAAATTCGAAATTTGAAATTGAGACCGGAATATAAAATTTCCAATTTCTAATTTCCAATTTCAAACTAATTTATCATCTCCATTACCGTGCGAAAAGCAGCAAACTTGTTTCCAAACTTATCAATACTTTTTTGACGCATACGTGCTGCATGTTCATTAAGATAGCTTTGATAATTTTCGATGCTATCACTATGAAATTGCACCACAAAAGTTACGCCATCTGCTTCATCTTGCTCCATTAGTCTACATAGGCGATAATCGCTGAAAAGGCCTGTGTTCATCATATCCGGGGCATGTTCTTCTTTCATCCACTTTAACCATTTATCTGCAATGCTTGCTTCTACTTTTATGGTCACGTTATATATAATCATTGTAATCAAAAATTTAAATTCAGGTTGTAATAATTATTTCTTACTGATCTGTGCGTCAAGACTGAATTTGCCGGGGCCAAACAATAATATTGCCAGGAAGGCTGCCAGAAATGCAGGTTCCAACTCATTCGGACCATAAAATTGCCAGTGATGAAGGTTCAAAATTACGAAAATGGTTACCAATAAAGGAATCGTAGCCAATCGGGTAAATAATCCGAGTATTAATAAAATAGAACAGAAAAATTCAGCAAAAGTAGCAAGGCCTAGAGATAGCGATGATCCAAGGCCGAGGAAGTTCATGAATTTATATTTCTTTTCGGCAAAATGAGAAAGTTTATCCCAGCCATGTGGAAGCATCAGCAAGCCAAAAATGACCCTTAAAATTAAAGCTGCAATATTAAAAGCTACGGGCGAATAACTATGGTAAAATAATTTTTTCAAGTGATCGATTTTAATGGTGGATTAAGCTAAAAATATAAATGGTTAGATGCTGTCTTTTGTAAAGAAACAAAATTATTACTTTTGAGTAGCAACACGATTATTAAACACTCGTGAATTTTATGTTACAACAGGATACTATTCAATTTTTAAAACAGCTGAAACTCAATAACAGCAAGGAATGGATGGATGCTAACCGTAAGCAGTACGAAGCAGCCAAATCAGATTTTGAACAATTTGTAACAAAGATAATTGAAGGTATTGCTGGTTTTGATCCCGCATTTAGTGATCTTTTAGCTAAGCAATGTATTTTCAGGGTCAATCGTGATATCCGTTTCTCTGAAAATAAAGCGCCTTATAAGTCAAACTTCGGAGCTTTTTTCAATAAAGGAGGTAAGAAATCTCCGTCTGCAGGTTATTATGTTCATCTTGAGCCTGGGGCCTCATTTGCTGGTGGTGGTTGCTGGATGCCACCCGCTGATATATTGAAAAATATTCGTCAGGAAATTGATTATGATCTGAAGACATTTAAGAAGATCATTGATCAGAAAGATTTTAAAAACCTTTATCCGGCTATCGATGGTGAAAGGCTTAAAAAAGCGCCACAAGGTTATGATGTAGAAAATCCCGCAATAGATTTTCTGCGGCTGAAAAGCTTTACAGTTGGGCGTCCGGTAAAAGACGCAGACTTTATCGGTAAGAATGCCGTCAAAGATGTGGTACATTCTTTTAAAGTAATGAAACCGTTTATCGACTTTTTGAACAGGTCTGTCGAATAAAAATTATTCCCTGGGAGAAAAAGGGATATCAATTCCTGCAGTAAGCAAAATAGTAGGTACGTTGTAAGCAGTGTAAGGTTTTACCTCTGCCCCCAAAGCATTTAGCGTTTTGTAATCTTTGTTGAGAAAATTGGAAGGGTAATATTGAAGTTTGAAAGTAAGGGCTGGATTAAGGTGCATGCCTACAAAAGCATAAGGCATAATACGTGCGGTTCTGCCGCTAAACCACTCATTAAATTTAGTCTTGTTTCCTCTATCAGTAAATCCTTTTTCTCTATAATTAAAAGGAAAATCAGCGCCTACACCCAGAATAACATAATTGCCATATTTAATTTTTCCAATTTTTAAACCCAGAGGAATACCAATCGTATAAACTCTTCTTTTTACCGTCGAGTCAGGATTTTTTGACTTTTCAATAAATCCTATATTCTTAATATTCAAACCTGTATATAAACCAACACGACTGCTGAAATCGTAATTTACATTCAATCCTAAAAAAGGAATTGCCGTGAAACGAACCGGCGTAAGTTTACTATCCATTCCTGTTTTTTCGAGTACACTTGTACTCAACAGAAAAATATCGAAATCAGTACTTGTGTAAACTTTTTGGGTAGGTCTTTTAAGCATTTGGGCCCGGCAATAAAAACCAGCAAAAAGGGACAAGATTATAGTTAAAGTAAACGTTTTCTTATACATAACGGTAGCAAGGCGTTTTAAAATAGGAATAATCAAAAGTAGGGTAACTGTCATTATCAAAAAAATAGGAAAAAAGCAATGTCGATAAATGGTTATATATTATTATAGACTGCAAATATTTCCGAATTAAGCCTTTGGCATGTTAATTGAACAGTATAAATACATAATAAACCGATGATGGAAATGTTGCCGGTTGACAAAATGTCTTAAAACAACTCATGAATTTTAGAGAGATTATTTTCAATAATAGTGCCGATAACGATATGGAATTTATGCCTATCGTGCCATTGGGAGAAGTAGAAATGGAAGAACAGGAGAAAAAAGATCTGCCAAAAGAGATACCGGTTATTGCCTTACGTAATACAGTTTTGTTCCCGAATGTGGTGTTGCCGATTACTGTTTCCAGGGAAAAATCGGTAAAAGCTATAGCAGATGCCACAAAAAATGGCGGTTTGATTGGCGTTTTGGCACAAAAGGATCAGAATAATGAAGACCCCGAAACAGGAGATATACATTCGACCGGTACCATTGCAAAAATTGTGAAACAGATCAAAATGCCGGATGGCAACACAACCATATTTATTATGGGCCGTATGCGTTTTGAGATTGAAAAATATACCCAGGAAGATCCTTACTTGAAAGCCACAGTTAAATACCTGGACGATCAGTTTCCCAAAGAAGATAAGGAATTTGAGGCCATGATTGCTTCGGTAAAAGATATGGCCGAACGCATTATTTCCCTTTCTCCAAATATTCCGGTAGAAACAGGAATGATGCTCCGTAATATTGAAAACTATTCTTTCCTGGTTCATTTTATAGCTTCCAACCTGGAAACTAAACTTCCGGAAAAGCAGGCTCTGCTGGAAGAAAATGATGTGAAAATACGTACCCACCGTTTAATTGAACTTTTGCAAGGCGATCTGCAAATGGCCGAGCTCAAAAACGAGATCACAACCAAAACCCGTGGTGAAATAGACAAGCAACAACGCGAATATTTCCTGCAACAACAACTGAAAAGCATTAACGAAGAACTTGGTGGTGAAGGCAATGAGCGTGAAGTAAAAGACCTGCAAAAAAGAGCAGAAACTAAGAAATGGAACCAGACTGCAAAAGATGCCTTCAAAAAAGGTATTGGCAAACTGGAAAGAATGCACCCCAATTCGCCCGATTATTCTGTAGTGTATAATCACTTGGATCTATTGCTGGACCTGCCTTGGGGAGAATATACAGAAGATAAATATGATCTGAAGAAAGCCTTGAAAGTGCTTGATGGCGATCATTACAGCATGGAAAAAATCAAGGAACGTATCCTGGAGTATCTTGCTGTTCTGAAATTGAAAGGTGATCTGAAATCTCCGATTTTATGTTTTGTAGGCCCTCCGGGTATTGGTAAAACCAGTCTTGGCCAAAGCATAGCCAATGCTGTGAACCGTAAATATGTGCGCTTGAGCCTTGGTGGCCTGCATGATGAAAGCGAATTACGTGGTCATCGTAAGACTTATATCGGCGCTATGCCGGGAAGAATTATTCAATCTCTGCGTAAGGTAAAAACGTCCAACCCGGTATTTATCCTGGATGAAATTGATAAGATTGGGAAAGACTTCAGAGGTGACCCAAGTTCCGCATTGTTAGAGATTCTTGACCCAGAACAAAACAATACTTTTTATGATAATTACCTGGAAATGGAATATGATCTTTCCAAGGTATTATTTATCGCTACAGCCAATAGCATCAATGATATTCAGCCTGCATTAAGAGACCGGTTGGAGATCATCCAGCTTTCGGGTTACAGTGTTGAAGAAAAAACGGAAATTGCCAAGCGTCATCTTTTCCCGAAACAAAAGAAAGCGCATGGATTGGATAAGGTCAATATCAAGTACACACCAACGATATTACAGCATCTGATCAAAAGCTACACCCGCGAATCTGGTGTGCGTGAACTGGACAGACAGCTGGCGGCTATCATGCGCTCTATTGCGCGGCAGGTAGCTATGGACGATAAAATGTCGGCTACTGTCGATATGAAGCTGATTGAAAAAGCTTTGGGTAAACCAAGATATACCAATGAGCTGTATCAAAAAGCGAATCCTCCGGGAGTGGCTGTGGGTCTGGCCTGGACTTATGTAGGTGGTGAAATTCTCTTTATAGAATCCAGTTTAAGTAAAGGTAAAGGTGGATTAACCCTGACCGGTAATTTGGGTAATGTAATGAAAGAGTCGGCATCAACAGCATTGTCTTACCTGAAAGCCCATGCTGAACAATACAAAATAGATCATAACCGTTTCGACGAAACCAACATTCATATTCACGTACCAGAAGGCGCGGTGCCTAAAGATGGCCCAAGTGCTGGTGTGACTATGCTTTCAGCGCTTACTTCTGCATTTACAGGACGTAAAGTAAAACCTTTCCTGGCTATGACTGGTGAAATTACCCTTAGGGGCCAGGTGTTGCCTGTAGGTGGAATTAAAGAAAAAGTATTGGCTGCAAAACGTGCCGGAATTAAAGAAATATTGATGTGCGAACAGAATAGAAAGGATGTGGAAGATATTAATCCTGAATTTATAAAAGGCATGAAATTTACTTACGTAAATGAAATGCATGAGGTTTTGGACAAAGCGCTGTTGAAGCGATAAATTGCTAATATTATATTAATGGAACAGCTCCGATTTTGGGGCTGTTTTTTTTGTTTATGAAAATAGGGTACTGTAACAAGCTTCATTATTACAAAATCGTAGGGACGCATTGCATGCGTCCAATACTACGGAATGCGATATTCAATAGGCACCAGGTCTGAAAAATGAAAGGCTTTAATGTGATGACAAATTTATTAATATCATAATAGGGAAAAAGAAACCAAAAGTTTCCTTGTAGCTGTACTTTTGCATGGAAATGAACCTCACGTTACCCTTCCCGACACAACGTTATTACAGAATTGCAGTCAGTACTTTTTATTTTATACAGGGCATAATATTTGCATCCTGGGCAAGCCGTATTCCGGATATACAAAGTAGATTGAATTTAAGTGAAGGAGCGCTTGGTGGTGTGCTGTTTGCCTTGCCTGCAGGGCAACTCACTGCAATGATATTGTCCGGTTATCTGGTTAATAAATTTGGCAGCAAAACTACACTTTCTATAGGGGCATTACTATATCCATCCGGGCTATTGCTACTGGGTTCCATACAGGAGTTATGGCAGTTATTCGGGGCCTTATTTCTATTCGGAATGTTTGGGAACCTAAGTAATATATCTGTCAATACACAAGCTGTTGGTGTGGAGCGATTGTATCGTCGCAGTATAATGGCTTCCTTTCATGGATTATGGAGTCTTGCAGGGTTTATTGGCGGCGTTATTGCTGCTATAATGGTATCTGCAAATATTTCTCCGTTATATCATTTTATCGCTGTTTGGGCAATGGCGATAATATTGATCTTCAGTGCCCGGAAATACGTAGTACCTCGTGATGCAAAGCCAGAGATGGCGTCTGGACAAAAGAAGAGATTTGTAAAGCCCGATACCTTTATTGTTACACTGGGGCTCATTGCTTTTGCTTGTATGATCTGCGAGGGCACCATGTTTGATTGGACCGGAATTTATTTTGAGAAAGTAGTAAAAGCACCCAAAGAACTTACACGTTTAGGTTACATTGCTTTTATGTGTACCATGGCTGGCGGCAGGTTTATATCAGATGCTTTTGTTACCCGCTTTGGTGTGAAAAAAATATTGCAGGTCAGTGGCATCATTATTGTCACAGGGATGCTGCTTGCTGTAATTATTCCTAATATTATATTTGCAACCTTAGGGTTTTTATTGGTAGGTATTGGCACTTCGTCAGTAGTGCCATTGGTGTATAGTCTTGCTGGTCGCTCCAAGAGCATCGCTCCGGGTATAGCTATGGCTATGGTTTCCTCAATTGGTTTCCTGGGTTTCTTATTGGGGCCGCCTATTATAGGTTTTGTGGCGGAAGCTTCCAATTTGCGTATCTCTTTTGCGTTGATTGCAATTCTGGGATTGGGTACTACTTTATTGGCCAAACGTTTAGGTGGTTTAAATAAATAACTGCGGCGGATCGTCAGGCCTTTCTTTCTATGACTTTTCTCAATTTGTACTGTAACTATATGGTTAAAAAGATTGAAGCGGATTTAATTGGCAAACCTTCCGTTATTTTCGTTGTTGCTTAAAAATACGATCAATTAAATTTTTAAAGAAATCTTCATGTCATTACTATTGTCACCACTATCCATAAAAGGCCTTACCTTAAAAAACAGGATTATTGTATCGCCCATGTGTCAATATTCTTCGCAAGATGGATTTGCAAACGACTGGCATTTAGTACATCTTGGAAGCAGGGCGGTTGGTGGCGCAGCATTAGTTATTTCTGAAGCCACTGCAATTTCTCCCGAAGGGCGAATCTCTCCTGATGATCAGGGTATCTGGAAAGATGAGCATATTGAAAAGCTAAAGCAGATCACTGATTTTATTCATCAGCAAAATGCTTATGCTGGAATCCAGTTGGCGCATGCAGGCCGTAAAGCCAGTACTACTGCGCCTTGGAAAGGAAATAATCAGATCGCCATAAAGGATGGTGGTTGGCAAACTGTTGCTCCTTCAGCAATTGCTTATCGTGAGGCAGATGATGTTCCTGTTGCCTTGGATAAGGATGGAATAGAAAAAGTGAAAACGGATTTTAAAAATGCAACGAAAAGAGCTGTGGCTGCTGGATACGATGTTATCGAACTACATGCTGCTCATGGCTATTTATTGCATCAATTCCTTTCTCCATTGAGCAACGCAAGGGAAGATGAATATGGAGGAAGCTTTGAAAACAGGATCAGGTTATTGCTGGAAGTTATTGAACTGGTTCACTCCGAAATGAATGAAAATATGTTGCTGTTCGTCCGGATATCAGCCACAGATTGGGCTGACGACGGTTGGGATATCGAGCAATCTGTTCGACTTGCTGCTATACTTAAAGATAACGGAGTCGATCTGATGGATGTATCTACCGGAGCATTAGTGTCTGGTGTGCGCATTCCTATTTTTCCTGGCTACCAGGTGTCTTTTGCAGAGCGTATTAAAAAAGATATCGGTATACTTACCGGCACTGTAGGGCTTATTACTACGGCACAACAGGCAGAAGATATATTGGCAAAAGGCAAGGCAGATGTAATATTATTGGCTAGAGAATTATTACGCGATCCTTATTTTCCGTTGCATGCTGCTACCATACTTGGTGATGATTCTGCTTACCCACCTCAATATGAAAGGGCCAAACCATAACAGGCCCGGTTTATTTAAACGAAGACATTGAGCCACATCTCTCATTGGACTATTATTCACCGCCATTTTTCAAAGCCCTACCATAAGTTTTGGCCATGCCTTTTATAATAATGCTTTTAGGTATAATGCCGGATATATAAGCTCCAAGCCTGTTTGTGGCCCCGGGAACACAAGTCCTTTTTCTCCTTTTAAAAGCAGAGATGCCAATTTGCGCAGCTTGTGAAACAGGCATAAGCCAACGTTTTAATGGAGAAAATTTATCATTATCCGTCATCTCCGTTACCATACCTCCGGGAAGGTAAACCGTGAAAGAAAAGTTCCTGTTATGCAGTTCGTGAGCTAACGCTGTGATGAAATTCAACATAAAACCTTTGGTGCCGGAATATGCTGCCTGGTAAGGTGTTGGCAACACTGCTGCCATGCTGGAAACGATCATCAACCCGCCTTCTTTATTATGCTGTTCAAAATAAGCAGTGAGTTGTTGGGTCATACGCACCATACCACTTACATTGGTTTGCAGCATCTTTTCAAACTGATTCCATTCCAGGTCGAGGTGCTGACCGAAGTAGGTGATGCCTGCATTTAATATAGCGCCATATAGATTGTCATCTTTGAGTGCAATTTTTACAACATGGTCTATGTCTTCGAGGCTGGAAAGGTCTGCAGTAATGGTTTTTACTTTTGAGGATGATCTTTGCTCAATTTCAAGTTTTAACGCATCAAGTTTATCTCCTCTTCTTGCTACTATAATCAGGTTGGCTTTATGTTGTATAGCCAATTGCATAGCCATTTCGTAACCCAATCCCGAAGATGCTCCAGTGATCATGACCCATTTATTTTCAAATTGCAGGTGCGACATTGATGTTTTTTTTGCTCTTCCGAAACCCGAAAGAATAAGTATTGTCTGCAAAAATAACAAACAACTCGTACCTATTACATTTGTTGATGCAACTATAATTTTCGTAGCACAAGTACATCGCCGATAATTTCCGAAATTTGAAGATATCCAAGTATATATGAACAGACTGGATTTTATCAAAACAATCTCCGCAATGCCTTTAGCAGGAAGTATATCCGGCTTGAAAGCGCTGGAACAGTTTACCAGCCCTTTGTTAAGTACCGAGCAAATGCCCGTGTTCTTTTTCGGACATGGAAGTCCTATGAATGCCATTGAAGAAAATGAGTTTTCAAAAGAATGGGAACGCATAGGCAAATCCATGCCGAAGCCCAATGCGATATTGTGTATCTCTGCACATTGGCTCACACGAGGCACTTTTGTTACTGCTATGGAAAAGCCCAAAACAATTCATGATTTTGGTGGTTTCCCGGAAGCACTTTTTGCAGTTGAATACCCGGCGCCCGGCAGTCCTGTCTTAGCTAAGGAAACAGCCTCACTTGTACATGACATTCATATAGGGCTGGATGATGATTGGGGACTGGATCATGGATGCTGGAGTGTAGTAAAGCATTTATATCCTGATGCTGATGTGCCGGTAATACAAATGAGTATTGACTATAATCAGTCTGCTCAATATCACTATGATCTTGCCAAACAGTTGGCTGCTTTACGTAGAAAAGGAATCTTGATTATCGGAAGTGGTAATATGGTGCACAATCTTCGCATGGTGGCATGGGACAAGATGGATGATCCAGGTTTTGCATTTGATTGGGCTACAGAAGCTAATGATAAGATGAAGAAATTTATCGTGGAACACAACCACCAGCCACTTATACATTTTAAAGAACAGGGGAAAGCCTTTGACCTGGCTATCCCAACCCCGGATCACTATTTCCCTATGATATATGCCCTGGCCTTACAGGATAAGCAGGAACAGCTTAGCTTCTTTAATGATAAGGCAGTAATGGGCTCACTTACCATGACTTCTTTCAGAATAGGAAAAGAATAAGGCCGCATATTGCGGCCTTATTCTTAAAACTGTGTGTAATCTCTTCGGGCAAGATTTAATCTTACTCCTGCCGTAAAGTATAAAGTATTTTGTTCAGGCAGGATATTGTGCTCCACTTTATAATTTCTATAAGTGCCGCCGATATCAAAATACAGTCTTGGTCTAAGTTCGTAAGAAGCATTAAGGCCTAGTAAAACACAATTTGCTTGCGGGCCGTTTATTAAACCCACACCATAATCTTTATCTCTTGTATTGTAGTCTTTTAATACATTGCTTCCATTATTGCTCATACCGGTATCAACACCCTGAATGTAATACATGGCTTTGGCATTAATAGAAAGCCTGGGTATAGGCTGGTAATTTACGAAGCCGGTAACTTCTGCAAAGCCTGCTCCTAAAGGATGCGCCAGGGTTTGATTATAAGTGGAATTGTTGGCAATTGTATTATCATCAAGACTTCTATAATGTTGGTAAGTATATGGTCTTACAACATTTACCTCACCTTGCAAGTCAAGATTGCTCAAACCAAAGGCATCGAAATATTTAGCACCAAATTGTACACCCCATTTATTAGCCCAATATCCATCCCCCGAAAATAATTCTTTAGAAGTAAATTCATTGACTAATATCTGTGTATATAGGTTCACATGTTTAAGCATAATGGCTTTACCACTTATTCCAATGGAAACTTTATCGGGGCTACCAAAGCTGCGCTCAATAGCTCTGTAAAAAATAATCGGATTCACGTAGCCAAACTCAAAGTGATCGTCCCGTGCAAAGGTTACCGTTTCAAAAAGTCCGAGGTTAAGCCAACGTGTTACATTCATACTTAGATAATGTGCGGTGGCATATTTATGTCCTGTGGTGGAAGGTTCACCCATTTGCGATTGCGGCTTAAGCATCAAGAACAGATTCTGATAATTAAGTTTCCAGATTTTAGTGTTTATCCTTGCGAAAGCAGCACCTTCGGCAAAGTCAGAAAGAAACAAAGAACGATAGCCATCACCAATAAAATGTTGATCATAACCCAGTGAAAGGCTGATTGTATTTTTAATTAAGGGCACATCAACATAGCCTCTTATTTTCAAATATTGATATCCATTTCCGGACAGATTATATTTACCGGCGCCGGGTATAGCCTGATACTTGTTGATCCACTCATTTACATACGATACAGGTTCCTCATAATTATTGGTAATGGAAAAATAAAATCCTGCATAATCTTTTATCCTTCCTCTTAATTCAGCGCCCTGTGTGGAATTGATTAAAAAGGAACGTGCATTGTCTTTTTCAACAATACCCTGAAAGCTTAAAATTGGATTTATTACCAGGAAAAAGCCATTCTTATTTACGTTGACGAGATCTGGTTGTTTCTTATAAAAAGTATGTAGAACAGGATTTTTGGAATTTATAGCTCCATTCCAGTTTGGCTTAACCCATTCACCGCTAATAGAAATAGCCCTGTTAATATTGTAGAAGTCAATGTTGCTCAAGCCGGAATTGTAAAAGTTGCTTTTTATCCCCGTTAAAAATTCAACTGTACTACTCCTTGAAACAGGTTTAGTATTTAAAAAAAACTTGTTGGAAAGGTTGCCAGACCTTGTTTCCATTCGATCCAGCAAATGATATTCGTCGCTTCCAAAGGGAAGATAGGTTTCCTGGGACCATGAATTGTTAGCTATGAAACAGGAAAATAATGCTAAGAATAAATATTTATTCATCAGTTCATATATAGTTTGAATGGATGCAAGGTACAAAAAGGACTGAAAAGAGCGAATATTAAATGCATAAATTTCCTGTAGCTAATAAATTACTTCCCGGACCGCACTCCTCGTATTTTTGCAGTGGAAAGCCAGCATTAATTTCATATAATTGGAGTAATATTGTTTGCTTCCTGATTTTTCTTGTTATCCATTATGCAAACCCTTAATGACGTTCATCAGCAATTTGCTGAATATTTTAATGAACCTGACCTTAAACCTTACCTGTACACTTTATCGAAAAAGATGAGTGATGGGCATATCTGCATTTTTATTGATGAGATAGACGAGGAACAATTGCCGGAATCTTATCGGGTAACAAGAAAAAAGATTGACACCACGGGCCATCTCGTAGCCAATAATGAAGAATCCTATAAGCCTTTTGTTCTTGATAAGGACCGCCTGTACTTACACAGGTATTTTCATTACGAAACAGAATTGATCCATAACATCAGAAAGTTGGTTCAGGTAGAAAGTAAGATAATCAACAAAAGACAAGAAGAGCTACTTAACCAGCAATCCTTTATTGGAAAACTTTTCCACAACGAAAATGCTACAGGTATAGACTGGCAGTTGGCAGCTGCAATTAATGCTGTGCTTAATAATTTTACCATTATAACCGGAGGCCCCGGTACAGGTAAAACAACTACTGTTGCAAAAATACTAGCCATATTATTTAACCTCTACGGAGACTTGAAAGTTGCTCTGGCAGCGCCTACAGGTAAGGCCGGAGCACGTATGACTGAAAGCTTATTGAATACCCAATTAAATGTGGACGATCAGCTAAGGAGCCGTTTTAATGTGTTGAAACCTGCAACCATACATCGTTTGCTGGGTTGGCAAAAAGGTAGTCCATACTTTAAGCATAATGTTTCCAATCCATTGCCTTACGATCTTGTTGTTGTAGATGAATCTTCTATGATTGACGTGGCTTTATTTGCTAAATTGTTGAATGCATTAAAGCCAGGTTCGAGAATTATTTTATTGGGAGACAAAGATCAACTGGCATCCGTAGAAGCAGGAAGCTTGTTCGGTGATCTTTGTAAAGCCCTTCCGGCATTAAATCTTTTTAATTCCGGTCGCAGGAATTTTGTCAATTCTTTTATCACAAACGAACAGCGGAAATTATCTCTTGAATATGAAACTGCAGATCAAAGCCACTTGTTATTTCAGCATCTTGTAGAATTAAGGTATAGTCATAGATTTAAGGATGATGAAGGAATTGGAAAATTAAGCCGGGCGGTTATTCAAAACGATGTTTCTGTTCTGCAACAATTTCTGGAAAGTAAGGACAAGCAGGTACAGATTGATCAACAATATGATCAGCATGTTTTTGAAAAATTTATACAAGGCTATAAAAAATGCATCGCAACAGCAGATATTAAAGAAGCGCTGGAGCAATTGAATAGCTTAAGAATATTGTGTGCTGTAAGACAAGGTGAGCAAGGCGTGTATAATCTTAATGCAATGGTGGAATCTTATTTGATCAAAGAAGGAAGCCTCGGACGTGACAGTGAGTTCTACCGTAATCGTCCTGTTATTGTTACCCAAAACGATTATACACTTGGTCTTTATAATGGCGATACCGGAATTTTGCGTGAAGATGAAAAAGGTGTCATGAAAGCCTGGTTTATTGATGCTGCAGAAGGTAATGAAGGAAAGCTCAAGTCTGTACTACCAGGATTTATAAAGCAAATGGAAACGGTATTTGCCATGACAATACATAAAAGCCAGGGATCCGAGTTTGAAAAAGTTATGGTTGTATTGCCACGCAATTCGGAATATCAATTGCTTACACGGGAATTGTTGTACACCGGTATCACAAGGGCAAAAAAGGAAGTGGTTATTCAGACAAGTGGAGAAGCGTTAATGAATGCGGCTAGGGGTGTTGTGGAAAGAGGGTCAGGTGTAGTGGAGCGAATGCTCATCTAAATAGAAATGAAGATTAACTAAAAGGTAATTGTAATCAAACCAAATATCCAGGCTAGATGTCTCTCCAACTTAAAGTTTCCAATGCTCTTGAAAGTCTTGTTGCTGACCTTGGCGAAAGGCTTAAAGATAGTACTGGAAATGTTTTTACTCCACATTACCTCGTTACACAAACGGAGGGGATGAATATATGGTTGAAACAACAGCTGGCGCTTCAGCTGGGGATAGTAGCCAACATAGATTTTAAGAAGCCAACTGACCTGGTCTTTAAAGTCTATCAATTGCTGGGTGGCGTATATAAAGACACCTTATCCAGAGAAAGCCTGATCTGGTTTTTATATGAGTTGATGGGTCAGCGCGATTTCATGATGAGGTATCCTATACAGGCAGCTTATTTTAATGTTGCAGGCCCTGAAAAAGATTTGAAGAGAATGGGGCTTGCTGAAAAAATGGCAGACATTTTTGATCAGTATCAAATATACAGACCGGAATTAATTAAAGATTGGAACAGGTTGGATGAGCATACCCGTAACCTGGACTGGCAGGCCTTTCTGTGGATAAAGGCGAAACGCTTATCATCTATTGAGCTTCCTGATAAAACATTTGTGAGTGACTATATCCTGGATCACTTAAAAGATCAGGATAGTGCTTCGGTTTTAAGTAAGAGACTGCCTGCAGTTTACTTGTTTGGCTTATCCATCATTACCCGTTACCACATGGATATTCTTTCTGAAATAGCCAAGGTAATAGATGTACATTTTTACCTGCTTAACCCCGCTCCGGAAATTTATTGGATAGACGATAAAAATGAAAAGGATGTTGCCATCTGGCGCCAACGGGGTATACCACATACAGATACTCAACTTATCGGAAACAATCTGCTTACCAGCTGGGGCAAGGTATTACAGAATACTTTCAGACTATTATTTAAAAATGAAGAACTGATCAATAGTTACGATACTATAGGCACTATTGAACCCCAACCGGATTCTTTATTGCATAAAATCCAGTACGATATTTTCAATAATAGTACCGACAATAGGGTGTCTATAACTGCAGCTGATATTGACGATGGTTCCATTGCTATTCATTCCAATTACACTATCGCTAATGAGGTGGAGTCGCTATATCATTACCTGGTTCATTTGGTGGATTATCATAAGGTCGAAATTTCGCCAAGAGATATTGTGGTTATGGTTAGTGATATCGATACTTATGCTCCCTACATTAAAGCGGTATTCGATAATTCTCCTTATAAATTCAGATTTAAAATAGCCGACATATCGCTTACACAAGGCGATAATATTTATAGTGCATTACAACAAATACTAAAACTGAATGAACAGAATTTTACTTCAGAATCTGTTATGCAGTTATTGGATTCGGCCTACATACGCAAGCGTTTCCGTATTACAGATGTAGACAGGCTAAGGGCAATTGTTCATAATGCCGGTATCCGGTTTGGTATGGAGGGCCGAAAAGAAGACGAAACCTATCTGGTAGGCTGGGACTATGGTCTGAAACGGATCATGTATGGTTTGTGTATGTCTGGTGGACATGAATATGCAGACGGTAACGATACACTGTATCCTTTGGATATAGCTGAAGGTGCCGAAGCACTGGAGATAATACGTTTCTGCCATTTCGCAGAGGTATTGATGTCTTCTATAAAATCGCGCAGGCGGGAACGTTCCATAGGCGATTGGGTAAGATATATAGAAGATGTAGTGCATGATCTTGTCTTCCTTCCTGAAGATGAAGCCAATGAGGACTATGCAGTATTAATTGAGAAACTCTCGAAGTATAATGAGCTGAACGAACTGATGGAAGAAGCTGTTGCCTATGAGATATTCAGTTACAATATTGTAGCCTCATTGGAAGCCGATAGTCGCTCTTCTTTGTTCATTAATGATGGTATAACCTTCTGCTCGCTGATACCTATGCGCAGTATACCTTTCAAGGTGGTGGCTATGTTGGGTATGGATAATGATAGCTTCCCGAGGAAAGAAAAGATTGTCAATTTTAATCTTATCCATAAGAAACATGAACTGGGTGACAGGAACATAAAGGACAACGATAAAAACTTATTCCTGGAAACAATTTTATCAGCAAAAGACTATTTGTTCATCAGTTATATTGGTAAATCAGTTTCTGATAATACAGACAAACCTGCTTCTATATTGGTTGATGAATTGATTGATTACATTGCCTCCGGTACAGCAGAAGGGACAAATGTAAGATATAAGATCGTAACGCAACAGCCACTGCATAGTTTCAGTAAAAGGTACAATAGTGTAGACGAAAAGCTCTATCGTTATGCTGATACGAAAACAGGAAAGAAGCTCGATATTTTTAAAGCAGACGAAGCCGAAAGTGTTATGGACTTTGAAGAAATCAGGTTCAGTGATATAATTGCTTTCTACAAAAATTCCTTAAAAAGCTTTTATAATAAGACGCTTGGCATTTATTATGGAGAAGAAGAGGTGCTATTGAATGAAACGGAATTATTTGAATTGGGCGGCCTGGAGAGCTGGTCTTTGAAAAATAGTTTATTGCGCATTACAGCAGAAGATGAGCTGCCTGGATTCAGGAACGAGTTGGTACGGAAAGGAGCACTTCCATTAAAGAATATTGGTGCGGCTGTTTCCAGGAAAATGTATGAAGACATAAAACTCGTATCAGATTTGCTCCGACAGCATACAAAGGGTGGGGAAGAGGAAGCGGAAATGTTTCTTGTAACGCTTGATGGTAGCCAACTTGTTGGTTCTGTAGATAAAATATTTAATGGAAAACTGGTGCAATTATGCTGGTCGTCCAATACGGTGAAGTACATGGTGGAAGCCTATCTCAATACATTGGCGGGTATTGCTTGTGGCTTTATTCGGGAAGTAGTGTTGATCAATGGTAAAAATGAATCGGGGGTATATCATGGAAATTTAGCTGGAATAGATAAGGATGAAGCTATGAAAAGATTGGAGCGGATCATAGCATTTTACAAGAAAGGGTTACAGTATCGTATTCCCTTTGCAGAATACTTTTATAAAGATATTAAAGATCTGGATAGCCTGGACGATACAAGGTTACGGATGCTACTGGAAAAGAAGATGAACAACAACCTGTTTCCTTTTGATGATCCATATATACTTAAGGAATATGCCAACGGACTTTTTCATCAGGAAGGTATTGCCCGGCAGTTTATAGAAGCGGCTAATCTTGTGATAGCACCTGTTACCAGGATATTTGATCAGTTTGATTTTTATAAAGCTTAAAATTTGTTGCTTTCATAAGAAAATGAATTTGCAGTAACACATGACAGTAAAGATGAACTACCTGCCTTTTGATGCGCTTAAAGTAGAATTGAATGGCAGCAATCTTATTGAAGCCAGTGCCGGTACGGGCAAGACTTATTCCATTGCGATATTGGCTTTGCGGTTAATATTGGAAAAGAATATTTCTGTCGAAAAAATATTGATGGTAACCTTTACCAAGGCTGCCGTTGCGGAGCTGCATGAACGAGTACGGCTTTTTATTAGGCTTGCGCAGAAAGCATCTCAAGGCCATGTTATTCCTGATAGTACAATTTCAATTATGGTTGAAAACGCCATGCAATTGGAAGGAAACTCCATAATACAGGAACGATTGAATGATGCTGTTTTACTGTTGGATGAAATTGAAATAATGACTATCCATAGTTTTTGCCAGCAAACACTTAACGAATTTGCCTTTGAAACCAACCAGCTCTTTGGTGCCGAAATGTTTACTGATCTTGATAGTGTAGTAGAGCAGGAAGTTAATGAATTCTGGCGGGTTCATATCTCAACTATGGATGTGGAAGTCTTGTTCCTGTTGGGTTTCGAGGAGTTGAGGCAGGATATAAGAGTCATTATTAAAGAACAACTGGAAGGAAAACATTATTCAGAATATGATGCTGATGCTACCTATACCATTGAAGATATATCTATACAAAAATACAGAACATGGGAAACCCTTGTTCAGGAAGAATCTTTAAAACACGAAGAACGGGTACTGCAGGCATTTCATAAATACAAAGATCAGATAGCTGAAGTATGTCATGCTTCTAAGGCAAGGAATAAGAAGGAATACATTGCTTGCCTGGATGATGCAGCAGCATTCATTTCGTTATTGAATAATGGGAAAGAAAATGTGCTGACTAAAGCTTTACCACAACCTTTCGTACAGGTATATAATGAGAGCAGTGGATTTATAAGCAGTGCTGCGGACCTGGTTCGACTTAATTTTAAGTCGCGACTTTACTTTTTTGCAATACAGCAAATTGTAAAATCAGTGAAACATTTTTTGCTTAAAAATAATTTACTCGGTTATAATGATCTCATTCAGAATTTATACAAAGCCTTAAAAGAACAAGACAATCCCGCACTGGTAGCGGCATTGCAGGAAAAATATAAAGCTGTATTTGTAGATGAGTTTCAGGATACAGACCGTGAGCAGTATGAAATATTCAGATCTGCTTTTCCAGCACCTACAATATTGTTTCTTATCGGTGATCCCAAGCAGAGTATCTATGCCTGGCGTAAAGCAGATATTTTTACTTATTTCATGGCCAGGTCAAATGTAGATCGGCTATACAGTATGAATGTAAATTATCGTTCTTCTGAAGGGCTGATACAAGCCATGAATAAGTTCTTTTTACCTGATGAAGCATTTGATACTTTTAGCTTTAATCAGCAGGAAGAAAGCATCGAATATTTCCCGGTAGAAAGCCCAGATAATAACAGTAAGGGAACTTTGCTTTATGAAGGAAACCAGGATATTCCGATATCCATTTTTGAATGCAAGAATAAAGATGCCATTCAACTTGGTGTAGCAGATCAGATACAAGCTTTGCTAACTGATCCCGCCTATAAAATTGAAAAGGGTGGTCAGCATGTGCAAATAAAGCCTTCTGATATCGGTATTCTCGTTCGCAAAAATGCAGATGGTGAGGCAATAAAAAAATATCTCTCCCAAAGAGGAATAGCTGCAGTTACGATTAATGATGCGAAAATACTGGGTACGGTTGAAGCTAAAGAAATGCTTTACTTACTGGAAGCCATTCTGGAGCCTGGTCTTGCTGCGATCAACCGGGCATTGCTCTCCGGCTTTACCGGTTTCACTACAGAAGAAATATTGAAATTGAACGAGGAAAAAGTGCTCCATTATTTTCAGCAGTACAAAACAATATGGATCGAAGATGGTATCTATCCTGCTTTAATAAAGTTTGTAAAAGAGTTTGAGGTCAGAGAAAGATTGATGGAACAAAAGGCGATACAAGGTGAGAGAAGTGTATCTAATTTATTCCAGTTGATAGAGCTGCTCAACCAGGCGCAGCAATACAAGGAGCTATCTCCTGAAGAATTGATCTCCTGGCTTAAAAGAGGTATCAATGGTATGGAAACGCAGGGTGATGAATACCAGATGCGCATGGAAAGTGATGAAGATGCAGTAAAGATCGTTACGATCCATAAGAGTAAAGGATTGGAATATAAGATCGTTTTCGCTCCTTTCCTGGATATGAATGCAGAAGGTAATTTTAAAATATTGAAATACCGTGAACCTCAAACCGGTGCCTACATTGCGAAAGAAGCACTAAGACTCACTCCGGAGGAAAAAGCATGGAACAACTTGCAGCAAGAACAGGAGAATAGAAGGCTTATTTATGTTGCCATTACACGTGGCGTTTATAAGTGTTTTGTATATAAAAATAATGCTGCCTACTTTAGAAATTCCAGCTTGACCACATTTGTAAATGCTATTAAACCTATTGCAGATGGACAATTTATTTCCATTGGAGATTTGCCACAATACGAATTAAAACCTTATCGCCGGGAAGAAGATGAGGTTAAGCGTGAGCTCTTATATGCCAGGCATTTCAGCTTGACAGAAGAAAATTGGAGTAAGCTTAGTTATACCCGAATATCTGTTCATGGCGAACATATTCCCCGAGAACGTTCAAAGGAGTTTGAACACACTTATGACGAGTTTGTGTTTAATAAATTAAGGTTCGGTGCTGCCACTGGAAATTTGTTGCACCAGTTGTTTGAAGATATTGATTTTTCAAGGGAAGATCTATGGGATGAAATTATTGCCCGAACGCTGAAATCCTATCTTCCCAATGCCCAGGATTCCTATGCTGTTTTATTAAGGCAAATGTTGGATCATGTTATGAAAGTGCCTATTACTATGGGTTACGATACTTTTAGCATGAACGATATTCTTTATTATAAACGCATATCCGAGCTTGAATTTGACTTTCCTGTTTCAGCTTTACAAACGAATCAATTGTCCGTTTTCGGAGGCGAAGGCAAGATTGTTAATACCCGTTCTTTTGAAGGGAAAGCGCTGGAAGGTATAATGAATGGTAAGATAGACTTGTTCTTTGAGCATGGAGGCCGTTACTATGTATTAGATTGGAAATCCAATTACTTAGGCTTTAAGGTCGAGGATTATAACAAAGAGGCATTACTGCAAAGCATGAATGAAAATAATTACCACTTGCAATATCTTCTTTATACCGTAGCGGTGAAAAAATATCTACAAAGCCGTATTCCCGGTTTCGATTATGAGAAACATTTTGGAGGTATCATTTACCTGTTCCTGCGTGGCGTTCGGAAAGAGGGTAATAATGGTATTTTCACTGCCAGACCTTCTCTAAAGAAAATACAAGGATTGGAAAATATGCTGAATAAGAAAATCACAATATAGTCCTGTAGCAAAATGATAATTTTTGCTACAGGATATTTCTAGCCTTTTAGTTTTTCGGCCAGCCATAAAAATTCACGGCAAAAATCTTCAACATTCTTTTGAAACTCTGGTGCAATTAGTTTCCCATCCTCATCAAATTTTTTATCAGCCTGTGGTACAATCAGCATAAACGGAGAAGCAATACCAAAGAGTGCGGGAACCAGTTGCAGTAATTGCTGAGATGCTCTGATGCCGCCCATTACACCGTCGGATGATGTGATAATACCAAATGCTTTTTTCTTCTGTTTAGGAAAATGATCAAACAGGTTTTTTAGCGCCGGTGAGTAGCCGCCATTATATTCAGGCGAGGAAATAATGAACGCATCGGCAGCAAACATACGGTCGGCCAGTGCTCTGTGTTCTTCAGGTGCATCTTCAGGCCGGCTCCATACCTTTTGAATAAAAGGGAGCACATTTTGATTTACCGCAATCAAACCAATATTATGATCACTCAAGGTTTGCAAATGTCCGTGTACATATTTTGCTACACGTTCGTTCAGGCTGGGTATACGTGGACTACCGGCTATTATCTCTATATTCATTTTTTGTTAAAATTATAGTGCAATTTTAGTTTTTTTAATTGATTAAACCGGATCGTAAACAGATATTTAGACATTGAATAGATGAAAATGAAATAACTTTGCGCCGGTTTTGAAAAAGATACATCTTTTTCGTTTAAAAGATGTTGTATCTGATTCAGGCAACATAATTTTTGAATTATTATCCAACAGCAAAAAAAATAAAGAGAACAGTTATGAATATTATTATACCAATGGCAGGCATGGGCAAGCGTATGCGCCCGCACACTTTAACTACAGCGAAGCCATTGATACCTATTGCAGGAAAGCCCGTAGTGCAACGTCTGGTTGAGGATATATTAGCTACGGCCAATGAAAAAGTTGAGGAAATAGCATTTATCATTGCGCCGCACTTTGGCAAAGCCGTAGAAGAGATGTTATTGTCTGTTGCATCAAGCCTGGGTGCCAAAGGTAAAATATGTTATCAGGAACAAGCTTTAGGTACAGCGCATGCTATTCTTTGTGCGGCCGACAGTCTGAAAGGGAATGTATTTATAGCATTTGCAGATACACTATTTAAAGCCGATTTTAAAATTAATACTTCCAGGGATGCCATTATCTGGACACAAAAAGTTGATGATCCATCTGCATTTGGCGTTGTGAAACTTGCTGAAGATGGCAGGATTACAGAGTTTGTGGAAAAGCCTCCGGTTTTCGTTTCTGATCTGGCTATTATAGGAGTTTATTATTTCAAAGATGGAGAAAATCTGCGTGCAGAATTGCAATATCTTTTGGATAATAATGTAACAGAGAAAGGCGAATATCAGCTGACTACCGCTATGGAAAATATGAAGAACAAAGGTTTGGGTTTCTATAGCGATCAGGTAGAAGAATGGCTGGATTGCGGTAACAAAGATGCTACTGTTTATACCAATCAGCGTATCCTCGAGATTAAGAATGGCCATGAAGAACTTGTATCCGCTTCTGCAAAGCTCGAAAATGCGACCATTATTGCCCCATGTTTCATTGGGCCAAATGTTGTGATTAGAAATTCAGTAGTGGGGCCACACGTTTCTCTGGAAAGCGGTGTGGTTGTTGAAAATTCGTTGATCAGCAATAGTATTATCCAAGAGCAAGCTACTGTTAAAAATGCACACATAACAAACTCTATGTTGGGAAAAAGTGTAATTTACAGTGACAAGGCAAACGAACTGAGCCTTGGTGACTTTTCCGTGGTTATATGACAGACAAACACTTGAAACCCTTTACTTTATTTATAGAACCTGGCAGGCTTTTACACCCCGTCAGGTTTTTTATTTCAGGACTTTTTATCCTTATTTTTTCAGCATGCAGTTCTGGTAAAAAAGTTGCAGGTCCATTAAAAATTAAAGAACCTATAGTCTCCAGGTTGACATTGGATACGGTAGTAGCCCCGGAACAACTGGAAAACATTTTTATGGATGCCGTTAAAGCAAAAATACTCGACAATAAAGAGGAAGCATTTCGTAATTACAATTTATATGCCTCTTTAAAACCAGGCAATGCTACTGCACATTATGAGCTATCGCGAATATGGATGGATCGTAATAATATACCAAAGGCTTTGTCCGAAAGCAAAACAGCCTTGCGATATGACTCTGCCAATAAATGGATGCAGAAACAATATGCCGATATCCTGGCTTATAATGGTCAGTATATTGAAGCTGCTGCGGTATATGATAAGATGGCGAAAACCGAACGTACTCCCGAAGAGTTTCTGATACGAGAAGCCATGTTATTGCAGAAGGCAAAAAAGTATCATGAAGCATTAGCCGTCATGAATAAACTTTCACAATATCTTGGTGAAGATGATGAAACCCTGATATTGCAACGGCAACAGCTGTATCTTAGTATGAACGATGTGGAAAGTGCAGCGGGAGAGGCCCGTAAGCTTATGGGCTATTATCCGCAGGATCCGCGGTATGCTTTGTTATTGGCAGAGGTCTATGAAAATAATAATCAGGCTAAAAAAGCTGAAGAGGCTTATAAACAAGTAGAAAAACTATTTCCTGATGAACCTTCTGTGCAGTTTGCTTTGGTGCAATATCACCTGAAAAGCAAAAATATAAGCGAGGTGGAGCATTATCTTGAAAAGGCAGTACTCAACAATAAAGTGAGTACTGAAGACCGCATTGGCCTGTTACTTCCATTTATACAATATCGCAGCGCTGATTCCAGTTCCAAAAGAATGGCAATTGACCTTACCCGGAAACTGGCTATGCAACAACCTCCGCAAGTTGCTGCTATTAATCTTTATGGAGACATTTTGATTGCAGACGGCCAGCTTGATGAGGCTTTAACACAATACAAAAGAGTCATAGCAATAGACTCTTCCGTGTTCTCTTCCTGGCAGCAGATTATGTATCTGCACACTACCCGTTCCGAGCATGATTCTGTAATTGCCTATAGTGAAAGGGCATTGCGTATTTTTCCCAATGAATCCATGGCTTATTATCTTGGGGGAATAGGATACATGCAGGCCAAACGGAATGATAAAGCCATTGACTTTCTGAATCAGGCCATTCATTACCAGGCAAACAATAATGATAACCTGCTGGCTGATATGCTGGTTTCACTTGGCGAT
>JBAZWL010000005.1:0-30180 GCA_041660405.1 Taibaiella sp.
TATTAACAGTTGAACCTGCGGAAACGGTGATAGATTTTACATTGGCCACAACTACATTAAGGGTAGCATTTGCAGAAGAAGAGTTAGTAGTTTGTGCAGTAGCAGCAACAGAACCTAAAGCGATGATAGCAGCAGCGAAAACGATCTTTTTCATTTTTGTTTTAATATTTAATGTTTTGATTTAAAATTGTTTGGTTATTATTTATTGATATTGTATCGTTGTTTGATGATGCAAAGATGCGACGGAAAACAAGGGTGTACTAATCAAATTGTCATGAAAAAAGGTGGAAAACAGGAAAGTTTATCATTGTTAAATATATCTAAACGTTTTGCTGATAATTGGAGTCAGGAAAGCTAAATGTTTCTGAAGAAAAACCAAATTTTATTGAAATTTGATGTTAAATATTGGACAAAATAAAAAAGAGATGACCAAGGCCATCTCTTTGAGATATTTTCATTGATTATCATTCAGGGTATCAAGGAGTAAATACAATAAACTCTCTTGCCCGGTCCCATGGATTTCCAGAATGCAGATATAGCCAGTGTAGTTAAAAGGACACTATGCGACACTATCCTGGGTATTCAATCCTTTAATACAATTCTCCACCCTGAAACTTTTAGGAGACACGCCTGTATGCTGCTGGAAAAACTTAACGAAATTAGTAGGCTCTGTAAATCCTAATTCATAACTGATCTCTTTAACGGACATCGCATCAAAAAGTAAAAGCCGTTTTGCTTCTCTTAATAATTTCTCCTGCATGATAGCCTTAGGAGTCCATCCGATACTTTTTTTACAAACCTGGCTCAATTGATCTTGTGTAAGATTCATTTGATCAGCATAAAACTGAAGCGCACTTTGCTCCTTAAAGTGCTTATTCAACAATTGAATAAATTGCACCACCTGGTTTTTAGCAAATGGCTCTACTATATCCATTTGCATATTTTCCCGCTCTAATTGCAGTTTATGCATGTAAATAATGATACCAAGCAAAATATTGTGCAACAAATCAAACTTTAGCAAGGGATCCCGGCCCAGCCGATATTCCCAGCCAAACATGGACACCTGGGTTTGCAGGTAATTATTCTCGATTTCGTTATTGGCTAGTTGAAAGAAAGGACGCCTGTTGGTACTATAATTAGCCTTATAAAGCAATTGCTCCTGAAGGTGTGTCCGGCAAAGGAATTCCTCTGTGAAAAGGATAGTAACACCTTGTAAGTATACCGTATTCTCAAGATGTAAATAGCAGAAAGGATTTATAAACAGGAATGTTCCTGCTTGAAGCGGCACGTATTCATTATCTACAAAGCAATGCCCCTTGCCTTGTTTAATGCTGATCAGAATGTAAACAAATTTGCCTTCTGTGAGTCGACGAGGTTCAGTACCGAATACAGACGCAAACCGGTCTAGTGTTTTGAATTGGACAATCTCATCCTTTTCCAGGACATTCTGATGTCTGGTGCTCATTTGGTTATGTTTGATGGTTCAAAAAGGATGAAGATTGGTTCAAAATTTCATCCGATGATCAAATGTAATAAGAAATTTTATTTTTGGTAGCATATTTTAACTTTTTTTTCTAAAAAAAAACATTAGCGCAACAATTACTTCATGCGCCAAGCATTAACTTACAACTTTTTTCAGAATCCCTTGTTTTTTTCGGGTTTGTAGCTTTCACAAATCATATATGCTCTCTACTATAAATTTTACTCAAACAGATACTTATAGTCATTTACAACAGCACTTTAATATTATTCGCGATCAGAAAATGGCAGAAATGTTTGTCGCTGATCCGCAAAGGGCCGAAAAATTTTGCCTGCAGTTGAATGACATTTTTTTTGATTTCTCCAAGAACAGGATTAATGAAACTACCCTAAGTTTACTACTGGAACTTGCAGAAAAATGTGGTGTGAAGGAAGGAATAGCTGCCATGTTTGCAGCCGAAAAGATCAATGTAACGGAGAACAGAGCGGTATTACATTTTGCCCTGCGCAACAAGAGTGACCAGCCGGTGATATTGGATGGTGTAGATATCATGCCGGAAGTACAGAAAGTACGGCAGCAAATGAAGAACTTTAGTACAGCTGTTATAAACGGTATACATAAAGGATACACCGGAAAAAATATTACAGATGTTGTAAATATTGGCATAGGTGGTTCAGATCTTGGGCCCGTGATGGTAACAGAAGCATTGAAGGCGTATAAAAATCATCTGCACCTTCACTTTGTGTCCAATATAGATGGAACGCAAATAACTGAGATCTTAAAAGAACTTAACCTGGAGACTACCCTTTTCCTTATAGCCTCCAAAACCTTTACCACACAGGAAACCATGACCAATGCCAACACAGCAAGGGATTGGTTTTTGAATAGTGGTGCAACTGAAAAAGATATTGCATTTCATTTTGCAGCACTCTCTACCAATGAAAAAGGTGTAGAAGAATTTGGCATCAATCCGGAAAACATGTTTGTATTCTGGGATTGGGTCGGGGGACGCTACTCTTTGTGGAGTGCTATAGGACTTTCAATTTGTCTGGGTATTGGCTATGATAATTTTGAACAATTACTGGCAGGCGCTTACGAAACAGATCAGCATTTTACACAAACGCCTTTCAGAGAAAATATTCCGGTAATTCAGGCATTATTGGGTATATGGTATCATAATTTCTTTGGCGCAGAAACCTATGCCATTCTACCTTACGATCAATACATGCGTCGCTTCCCTGCTTACTTTCAGCAAGGGGCTATGGAAAGCAATGGTAAATCTGTAAGCAGAAATGGCGAACAGGTGAGTTATACTACAGGACCTGTAATATGGGGCGAGCCGGGAACCAACGGCCAACATGCATTTTATCAACTTATTCATCAGGGCACAAGGTTAATTCCATGCGATTTTATTGCACCAGCCATCTCTCACAATCCAAGCGGGAAACATCATGAGATCTTATTATCTAACTTCTTTGCACAAACAGAAGCATTGATGAAGGGTAAAGGCGAAGAAGAAGTAAAAAAAGAACTGGTAGCATCAGGCTTGAATGAACAGGATATAAAACGATTAGAACCGCATAAACTTTTTGAAGGAAACAGGCCTACCAATAGCTTTTTATTGAAAAAAATAACGCCGTTTAGCCTGGGCTCGCTCATTGCCTGTTACGAGCATAAGATCTTTGTTCAGGGTATCATCTGGAATATATTCAGCTTTGACCAATGGGGTGTAGAACTTGGCAAACAATTGGCCAATCATATTCTTCCGGAACTGGAAAATGAAAACATAGTTACCGCACATGATAGCTCGACCAATGCTTTGATCAATAAATACAAAAGCTGGCGCTGATCGGTTACATTTATTATATAAAACTTTCCAAAAGCTTAATGCTTTTGGAAAGTTTGCAAGAACATATAACGAGATATGGAAGAAGCACAACTCCTATCCACTCTGGGAAGAAGCCAATATCAACTTACTCCAAAGTATGAACAGGAATCGCTTTAGCTAAAATGCCTTTACCATTCCCTTCTTTTACAAATTGATAATGCTCAGTTTTATATTCTGTAATATGCGGTGGCATTGCCTTATAGCCATTAATGATCTCTAACATTATGTCTAATCTAGCATATTCATATTCTGCTGTATCGCAATCAAGATCCACGAACCGGTCTTCCAATACCCTAGGCACAATATAAAAAATAGTATCCTTTTGTTTTACCGGCGTGATCACGCTTTCTTCGTACATAAAGCTTCGTTTTATAACACTCTAAGTTATAACTTAAAACAGCTGAAAATGTTCTCTTCAATTAGTATATAATAAACAGGCGGAAAATTTTCCGCCTGTTTATTATTGTTTCGCCACCGTTTGTTGGGTGTTAATGAATGAGGAGGTAGTAAGGTATATCTGTAATTGCGTAAGGCTATTCAGCATATAAATGTTGTCATAATTCCGGATCTGATCAGGAGCATCCCGTAATATGGAAAGTGCAGCCGGTAAAGCTTCTCCGTCATTTTTCCTGGCATTGTTATAATCAGTAGCAGCCCTCTGTAATTCTTGAAACAACTTTATTCCAACTCCTCCCGGCCTGAAATCGCCATCCATGTAGACTAATTTATCCTGTCTGAAATTTAGCTTGTCAGCATCACTATTAGCAGGAAGTATAGATTTGCCGGTGGAATGTTCCAGTATTACACGTTTCATTGCGGCACTAATCTTAAACATAACGGCTTCAGCTGTATTATCTGCAACAGTAAATCTGGGTGACCTCTCCAGGGTTCTTAAAATCTCCTCATTCTGAAGATAATTATTCACCTGGTTTTCATACTGATGTGAAGAAGGGCGAAGATTCATAGCGGTAAATAATAACCCGGTAAAACCAACCAGCATGATGGATGTCAATATAGTATTGGTACGGGTTTCAGGCTTTCTTATGCCGGTAAAAAAATACAATGGAATAAAGATAAATATCGAAAGTGCTATAGTACTAAACCAAAGTACATTAGCTCCAGGCCAATGCTGAACCGTAAACAGAATATCCATACAAAACAAAATAGCAAGTAATGTACCTAGTGCAACCGTAAGCTTTTCAAGGCCTGTATTTACTTCCTTTGCTTTGAGTATGAAGACCAACGGCAGGAATAAAAAACTGATCAAGACAATAGCAAGCACAAGCAGCATACCGGCTCCCGGCCAATGCATTATTTTAAAAAGAGATCCTACCAGGAATAATATTACAGAAAATGCTCCGCTGGCGATCATTATTTTCTTCAACATAAAATAGTTTTTAAAGGTTAGTAATTGGATCGTTTCCTCTTCTATTTCTTTCAGTTCTTTTTTGTAGAACTGCTTTATTGTTGTTTTATAGAAGTGCTCAAAGTCGTCCCACTCTTTGAGATTATACTCGGCCATGCAGCAAATATGATCCAGGAGGTTTAACTGCAGATCCTCCATTTCAATGCCATTACGTCTAATGTCATTGAGGATATATTCTATTTGCTGTTCGGTGATACAATACATTTAAGCTGTTTTAAGTTTCAGATCAAGCAGGAATTTCATAGTTTCCATGAATTCTGTCAATTCACTTAGTTTTTCTTTGGTCTTTGACTTTCCACTTGGGCTAAGGCTATAATATTTCCTTACTCTTTTACCGATATATTCCGTTTCTGTAGTAAGTAATCCTTCCAGTTCCAAAGCATGCAAAGTAGGATACAGTGCTCCTTCCGAAATTTGTATCCTATCTCTTGTAAGCTCCTTCACTCTTTGTGTGATCTCATAACCATACATCTTTTTATTGTCCGACAAAAGCTTGAGTACAATTGTCTTTAGTGTTCCTTTTATCAATTCTGTAGAGAAAATCATAGTACTGTATTTAATAACCCGGAACAAATATACATCGGAATCAAATGCATTTAGTAAAAAGGTGAGTTTATTTTTTAGTTTTTTTCAAATAAAAAAGGCTACTCCGTTAGAAGTAGCCTTTGATACAAAACTGGGATATGATCAGACAGGTGTTTCGCCCGCCACTTTTGAAAGGGCATACTGACGCCGAAGGTCATCCTGGGCATTGTATAAAGCCTCATGAAAGTCGTCACAGCAAGTAGAAGTGGTAATAAATCCTTCGTCATTAATAAAAACCTCAGGATTTTTCCGATGTTTAATACAGTAAAGGCCTTCCAGGCCACTCATAACAAAGTCGTTCATTTCGTTATTCATGATATGCGTGCATTTAAGAGATTATAAAAATCCCGTTAAAGTTAAGGCCAAAAACAGGATAAAACACAGGATTCCTTCTTATACCTCTGTTAAAGAATTATGTATAAAAAAGCTGTTCATCAACTTTATAAAAGCCAACGCGTTATTACGTTGACTACAAAATAAATATCATGAATAGAGATAGTATACCATCTACAAGAAAATAATTTGTAAAACTTTATCCCTTATAATACCTGTTACATAAAAGCCCCGGAATTAGTCTAGGGCTTCATTGATAAGTACAGACCGGTTCATAATAATTATATCTTATCCAGTTCTTTTTCCGGTACAAACCTGCGTTCTTTGTTATCATCCGTAACAATCAAATAGTCCATGCTTTAGGAAATAGCATGCCTTTATTTTCATCCTTTGTAGCGAACACCGTATATCTTTCATCCCCTATAATAAAAGAATCCCCGATTTTATATTTGTTTTCCATGGCGGCAATTTAAAAGGTTAAGGTAATCCCTGATCTGTATTCAAAAGATTTTTTAATGTAGTAATTGCAGGGTCTACCCAGTTGCCGGGCATCGTGGTTTTGATAACTGTAAAATCTGCATCTACAACTAAAATTTTCCCTTCCGATGTTATGGTACATTCACGGCCTACATTTGATTCTTCCAGGTATTCAAAATTAAACTCCTGTGGCTTGCCATCAATTTCTACAGGAATGTTGTAAAAGCTTTCCATCTAACCTACAACAGCCAACTGCCATTATTGTTTATAGGCAGGCAACGATGCTGGAAAAATAAATGCCTGGAGTACTTAGGAAAATCAGAACTTAAAATTATAAGTGATACTTGGTAAGATTGGAAAGATAGAAACTTGTTTTACCTTAACGCTCGCGCCTGATGCAAGTGTACCTTCTGTATCTACATAAATGATATAAGGATTATAGCGGTTGTACACATTGTAAATTGATAATGCCCAGCTTCCCTTCCATCGCTTTTTGGTCTCCCCTCTTGGTGTATAAATCAGGGACAGATCTGCGCGGTGGTATGGGAAAATACGGTATTGATTGATTTTACTATAATCCTGGATCAGGTTTTGCTCTATAAAGTAATATCCTGTAGGTAAGGTTATAGCATTTCCTGTTCCGAATACAAATACTCCGGACACGGTAAGCTTTTTATTAAATTCATAACTGGCAACTACCGATACGTCATGCCTGCGATCATACTTGGCCGGGAATCGTTCACCATCGTTAAGGTCTTTAAAGGTACGCCAGGTATAGGAGAGCGTATAACCGATCCACCCGGTAAATTTCCCTTTTGTTTTATTGATGAAAAATTCAGCACCATAAGCTTTGCCCTGCCCGAATACAAAATCCAGTTCGGGATCGCGCAAGGAAGTAGGCGTATAGCCCGAACGATACTCAATTTGGTTCTGCATATCCTTATAATACACCTCCACAGAGGTTTCCAGGGCATTATCAAAGAAATTCTTAAACATACCAACGGAATGTTGCCAGGACATCTGAGGCTTTACAAGAAATGTACTCGGTACCCAAATATCGGTAGGCAATGTAGTACCGTTGTTGGACACCAGGTGTATATATTGATAACTTTTACTTACGCTTGTTTTAATCGATGTTGATGGGTTCAAAGCAAAGCGAAGATTTAATCTTGGCTCCCAACCACTATAGCCCTTCACCAATTTACCGGAAGCAAAATTGGTACTGTCCAGTCTGTTGCCATCATCGTCAATATCGTACTGCTTATATGGCCCTACTTGTCCAAACCAGGAATAACGCAGCCCGGCATTTACTCTTAACCAGGGAGCGAGATCGAATTCATCCAAAATATACAATCCTGTTTCATGGGCATATTTCTTCAAAGCGTTATTCGGTGCAAATTCTACCTCACCACTTTTACCGGAAACCTGGCTTGGTGTAAATGTATGGTAAGTATAATTCAGCCCGAATTTAATGTGATGATTAAACAAGGTGTAGTAATCAAAATCAACCTTTCCGTTAAGATCACGAATCCCCGAATTGAATCCAACATCAAAATCATTTTGAGAACCTTTGAATTCAAAATGATAATCGTTATAAACCAATGTGGTATTCACAAATAGCTTGTCATTGAACTGATGATTCCAACGAGCGGTTCCTGTTGTATTTCCCCAGGGAATGTGAACTTTAAATGTTCCCTCGCTACTATTAAATGTAAGCACATCACGGCCAAAATAACCACTAAGGTAAACCCTGTCTTTAGCACCTAAAATATAGTTGGCCTTTAGGTTTAAATCATAAAAATAGTAGCCCGAACCTTTGGTTTCTCCCTTCAGAAAAGGTTGCGCAACGATGTCAATATATGTCCTGCGGCCTGACAACATAAAGGAACCTTTATCTTTTACAATAGGCCCTTCCAGCGTAAGCCTTGAAGCAATAAGCCCTAAACCACCTTCGGCATGATATTCCTTCATATTGCCATCTTTCATAGACACATCCAATACAGAAGAAAGCCGGCCACCGTAGTTTGCAGGCATGCCTCCTTTGATCAGGGTTACATTTTTAATAGCATCAGAATTAAATATAGAGAAGAAGCCAAACAAATGGCCAGTGTTATAAACAACCGCATCATCCAGCAATACAAGGTTTTGATCAGGACCACCGCCACGAACATAAAAACCAGAATTGCCCTCCCCTGCCGATTGCACGCCAGGCAATAATTGTATGGCTTTTAAGATATCGGATTCACCAAACATTACCGGAAGTTTTTTGATCTTTTCCGTACTCAGGCTGATAGTACCCATTTGTGTCCCTTGAACATTTTCATCTTTGCGTACATCGTTGATCACAACTTCTTCTATCTCCCTGCCTTCATGAATAAGGTCAATGTTCAGGGTTCTGTTTTCTATAAGATTCACGGTTTGTTGTTGTGTGTTATAACCCAGATAAGTTACTCTGATCGTGTATGCACCTGCTGGAATGCTTATAGAATAAAAGCCATAAGCATTGGTCACTATACCCACTTGTGCCTCCTGTATATAAATATTGGCACCAATAAGGGTTTCGCCGGAAGCAGCATCTTTAATATAGCCACTTAGGGATACTTTCTTTTGCCCGAATAGCGGGCTTGTACCACAGAGTAAAAAAAGTAGTGTAGAAATGGTTTGGCGCATAATAAGAGATGAATTACAAATGTAAGGCGAAAAGAGTACAGCATTCCGCATCCTGTATCTTGTCACTATTATCTTGTCAATTTATTAACGATCATTCCTGATGAGTTGCAGGTATTGTCTTTATTTTTAACTTTACCATTGTATGCGCATAGTCACTTTCATTCTTGCCTTAGGAATTAGTATTTGCTGGATACTACTCCTGAATAACCCTATTGGAGGCCTGCCTGTATTGGGCAAGCTATTGGATCCTGTAAATGGCTTCTGGGGTAATGCAGAACCCGTGAAAGATGTATCCGGTCAATTTCATTTCCCGGATCAAAAGTGGACCAAGGAGATAAAAATTACATTCGATAATAGATTGGTTCCGCATATAACTGCAAAAACCGATGAAGATGCATATCTGGCCCAAGGTTATCTTCATGCCTATTATCGCCTTTGGCAAATGGATATGCAGACCCGCGCAGCTGCCGGTAGAATAAGTGAAGTAGCAGGAGAAAAAGCATTTGAATTTGATCGTAAACAAAGACGAAAAGGTATGGTGTGGGCTGCCGAAAATTCATTGAAGGCAATGGAGGCCAATGCCACCACAAAAAAAGTTCTTGACCAATACACCAAAGGGGTAAATCTTTTTATCAGCAATTTAGAATACAAGGATTACCCACTGGAATATAAACTAATGGGTTTTTCGCCAGAGCCATGGACTAATCTGAAATGTGCGTTGCTATTAAAATACATGGCTGATGACCTTACCGGAAGTGTAGATGATATAGCCATGACCTATCTGCGGGATGCTTTACCGGCAATAGAATTGGATGATCTTTTCCCGGAAAAAATTGAAGGTAGCCAGCCGGTAATTCCTATTGGTACTACATTTGAGCCGGCATCATTAGCTGTTCCACCCGTTCCAGCCGGCGATCTTTTTGCACACTTTGATACTACAAGAAGTAAAAAAGATACACTAAAAAAAACTGCAAGTCATTTCAAAGAATCAACTGGCATAGGTTCCAACAATTGGGCTGTTGGTGGTGCGCTTACTACTGATAGTGCTGCCATATTGTGCAATGATCCACATCTTGGCCTTAACCTTCCCTCGATATGGTATGAGTTGCAAATGACAACACCGGGCTTGAATTGCTATGGCGTGTCTATTCCGGGCGCTCCGGGCATCATTATTGGTTTTAATGATAGCATTAGCTGGGGCTTTACCAACAATTACCGGGATGTAAAAGATTTCTATGAGATTACAACAAAAGACCCCAGACTTTATTATTTCGATGGCAAAGAAGTTCCGTTCAATGAACGGCATGAGGCTATTTATATCAAGGGGCAGAAAGAGCCTTTCATAGATACCATCCGTTTTACCATTCACGGTCCGCTTATGTATGATGAGCATTTTCCGGAACCATCGGGAAGTGGCAAAACCTTGGCCATGACCTGGATGGCACATAGAGGAACTAACGAATTATGGTCGGTGTATCTATATAATCATGCCCGTAATTACGATGAGTTTGTACGGGCGATTCAACATTTTGAATGCCCTGCACAAAACTTTGTTTTTGCAGACCGGAAAGGAAACATTGCCATGTGGGGACAAGGGCGTTACATCAACAAATGGAAAGACCAGGGCAAGTATGTAATGCGTGGTGATATCTCCGCTACTTTATGGGGCGACACTATACCTATGCGTGAAAATCCACACGTATACAATCCGCCACAGGCATATGTTGCCAGTGCCAATCAAAGTGTTACTGATAATACTTATCCGTATTGGTATAATGGAGAGTTTTCGGAGTTCAGAAGTTGGGAGATCAATTATCTTCTTGGCAGCCGGGACAAGCCGTCTACTGATATGGAAATGCAACAAATTCAGACTAACAATTGGAGTTATTTAGCACAACATACTGATACATTACTTTCTAAAACTTTTCCAGAAGCGCTCCCATCCTCATGGAATGGTGACTTATCTTACAATGAAAAGTCGGCTACAGTGTTTCAATTATGGTGGTCATTTTTATATCAGAATATCTGGCAGGATGAATTCAGAAATATCCCCGATAAGCTCTACCCTTCTGCCGAAAGGACAATGCAATTATTAGTAAACGATTCTACTTCTAAATATTACGATGATATTACAACATCGCAAAAAGAAGGACTTAAAGAAATGGTACAGCTAAGCTATAAACAAGCTACGGATAGTATCAAAATATTAGAAAAGAATGGTGGTACCGAATGGTACAAAGTAAAAAACACATCAGTAACCCATCTGGCCAAAATAAAACCATTCAGCTACGATCAATTACAAACCGGGGGCTGGGGCAATACCATCAACGCCATGAAAGGCAACCACGGACCCAGCTGGCGCATGATCGTTCACATGAACAAAAACCAGGTCAAAGCTTACGTAGTTTATCCCGGTGGGCAATCCGGTAATCCAGGTAGTAAATACTATGCCACTTTCCTCGATTATTGGGTTAAAGGAAAGTATTATGAGGTAAAGTTTTAAAAAGATATTGAAAACAACAAATGCGCGAAGGACAATTTATAAAACAGAATAAAGAAAGATGGGATAGTTACCAGGAGCCTACTGAAGATCCTGATGAGATGGCCAAACGTTTTGCCAATTTGGTAGATGATCTCGGTTATGCTAAAACACATTATCCATTTAGTAAGATCGTAAAATATATTAATGGTATTGCTGCTGGTATTTATCTTTCTATTTATAAAAACAAAAAGGATAAAAGCAATCGCGTTGTAACATTCTTCAAGATCGAACTACCCTTAATTCTTTACAACAATCGTAAAGTTTTACGCTTTGCCTTATTGTTTTTTATTGCCTTTATGGCTATCGGTGCTTTCTCAGCATGGCAACAGCCACGCTTCGTCAGAAGCATACTGGGCGATGCTTATGTAAATATGACGGAAGATAATATCGCCAAAGGAGATCCATTTGGTGTATATAAAACGGAAAATGAATTTGTGATGTTCCTGGAGATTGCCTGGAATAATATAAAGGTGACGCTGCTTTGTTTTACGATGGGTATTTCCTGTTCTGTTGGCACGCTTTATCTTCTATTTAAAAACGGTTTGATGCTGGGCGCTTTTGAGCAAATGTTCTTTGCACATAATCTCGGAATAAAGTCAGTCCTTGTTGTCTTCATTCATGGTACTTTAGAAATTTCCGCTATTATACTTGCAGGCGGTGCCGGAATGGTCATGGGTAATGCTATTCTTTTTCCTAAAACATTTTCAAGAATAGAATCCTTAAAGCGGGCTGCTAAAGATGGTATCAAGATACTGGTTAGTTTAATTCCCATCCTTGTTGTTGCTGCATTCTTTGAAGGTTTTATTACGCGCCATACGGAGATGCCGGTTATTATCAGTACAACTATCCTATTGTTGTCTCTTTGGTTTATACTTTGGTACTTTGTTTTTTACCCTAAAAAAGTTTTCAACACGCTTCTGGCAGATACGGATATAATACCGGAAAAGAAATAATCTTTTCCTCCTGTCTTTGTTACTTTTGCATCTTTAAATCATTTGCCCTGGCAAATGATTTGCTTTTACTAATAAAAGATCCATGACTACAACAATAAGTTATCCTTACCCTGTACAACGACAGAAAATTTTACATGACGCAGTTGATATTGCTTATATAGACGAAGGAAAAGGAACAACTACCCTATTATTTGTACATGGCCTGGGACACTCTTTATTGGGTTGGAGTAAAAATATAGAATACCTGAAACAATACTATCGCTGTGTCGCCATCGACTTACCGGGCAATGGCTTATCATCTACAGGCGAGTATCCTTACAGCATGCATTTTTTTGCTGAAGCGATCCATGATTTTATCCAGGTAAAAAAACTAAAGAACGTTTACCTGGCTGGGCATTCTATGGGAGGTCAGATCAGTCTTATATTTTCGCTAAGATATCAGGACACTATAAAGGGTCTGATACTTTGCGCCCCGGCTGGTTTTGAAACTTTTAATGATTGGGAAAAGAGCCTTTACCGGAATACCATGTATTTTGTTGATATGGTAAGCAACGAGGAGAGCAGCCTCCGCAAAGCTATCCAGAATAGTTTTTACATCATGCCCGACAATGCGCCTGCATTTACACAGCAACTTGTGGATCTGATGAAACTGCAGGATAAAAAGCATTACCGTTATATGATTGATAGCTGCATTAATGCCATGCTTGACGAATCTGTTTATGAAAATTTAGGTAAGATCAACATCCCGGTATTGATCCTTTTTGGTGAAAGGGATAACCTTATTCCAAACAAATTTATACACCCGATATCTACCAAAAGCGTTGCTGAAACTGCTGCAAAACAATTTACCCATGCCGAGGTACATATCATTTCCCAATGTGGACATTTCCTGCAATGGGAAAAGGCACAACAGGTAAATAGTTATATCCGCAATTTTGCAAATTAGGTTTCAGTGCATTGTTCCTTTTTATTTTTTCTTTTAAAACGATAATTCAACTGTATGATCAGAAAATTTATACCGGTAGTTGCCCTGGCAATTGGCCTTTACTCCTGTAACAATGGAGGCACTGAGCAACAGCATGCCCAGTCGGATGCTGTTGCTGATGATGCACTGAATACAAGCTTCAAACAGTATTCCGCACAATTTGTGGAAGCCTTATGGAAAGAATACCCTGAATGGGCAACCGAAGTGGGTTATCACAAATATGATTCCTTATTGACCATTCCGGGAGAAAGCTCCAGGTACAAAAGCCTGTCATTCATTGAAGCGCAACTCGATTCTTTACAGGCATACGAACCTGCAAAACTCACAGCATCCAATCTTACGGATCTTAAGATGATCAGGAATTTCCTGGAATCATCGAAATGGGAGCTGACTAAACTAAAGAAATACGAATGGAGTCCTGCTGACTATAATGTCACCGGGAAGATCGCTTTTATGTTGTCTGAAAATTATGCTCCCCTTTCGCAAAGATTACAGGACTGTTATAAACGTATCGAGCAGATTCCGGCATACTATAAAGCCGCAGCAGAACAATTAAAAAATCCGGTTGATGAATTGAAAGCTCTGGCCATTGATCAGAATACCGGTGGACTTTATGTGCTGGAAAAAGATTTTATGGATTCCGTTGCCAAAAGCGATTTCCCTAAAGAGCAGAAAGACCTGATGATCGCATCTGCTAAAAAGGCCGCTGATGCAGTGAAAGGTTATGTTACTTTCCTTAAAAATATGAAAGGATACACACCCCGCAGTTTCAGACTGGGAAAAGAATTTTATGAAGACAAGTTTAAGTATGATATTCAATCAACACTTACCGCAGAGCAGACCTACCACGCGGCCATAGAACGCAAAGCTTACCTGCATGGTGAAATGGCTAAAATAAGTGCACAATTATGGCCTAAATATTTTGGCAGTAAAGCGATGCCAACGGATACACTGGAACTGGTTGGGAAAATGATCGATACCCTTTCTACTAAACATGTAAAACCAGAAGAGTTCCAGCTTGCTATTGAAAAGCAGATACCTACCCTGGTTGCTTTTATCAAAGAAAAGAACCTCTTGTATATTGATTCTACCAAACCATTGGTCATACGCAAAGAGCCCGCATATATGGCAGGTGTTGCAGGCGCTTCTATCAGTGCTCCCGGCCCTTATGATCAGGGAGGCAACACGTATTATAATGTAGGTAGCCTGGCAGGTTGGCCGGCAGCAAAATCTGAAAGTTACCTGAGAGAGTACAATCATTATATTCTGCAGATCTTAAACATACATGAGGCTATTCCCGGACACTATACCCAGCTGGTCTATGCCAACCGCTCACCGAGCATTATCAAATCCATATTAGGTAATGGTGCTATGATAGAAGGTTGGGCTGTGTACACGGAACAAATGATGCTGGAAAACGGCTATGGCAATAACGAACCCGAAATGTGGCTGATGTGGTACAAATGGCATCTGCGCACTGTGTGCAACACGATACTGGATTACAGCGTGCATTCCGGAAATATGACTAAAGAAGAAGCATTGCATTTACTGACTAAAGAAGCCTTCCAGCAACAAGCAGAGGCAGAAGGTAAATGGAAAAGAGTAAGTGTAACCAGTGTACAACTTACCAGTTATTTTTCGGGATATAAAGCTATTTACGACTTAAGGGAAGAGATCAAAAAGAAAGAAGGCAAGAATTTTAACCTTCGTGTATTCAATGAAAAGTTCCTGAGTTATGGAAATGCTCCGGTAAAATATATCAGTGAATTGATGTTGGGAAAGTGATTAGGTGATTATTAAGATGAGTTTCAAACGAGCGATATCCTCCGTATGCCAGAGGTTATCGCTCGTTTGATATTAATAGCTGCCGGTGCAGCAAAAAAGCTTCCTTCAATAAAACTTTATGCAGGTATGAGAGATTTTTACATGCATTTAGTAATGATGTGACATTTGCCGTAAAATATTAGCGATTTACATATCGAATCAAAGCTTGTCTTCTTTAAAAAGGCGATAGCTAAAGCAAAGACCGGTGCTATTCTCTGATCTATTATAAGACAATTCACCTTAATATAATCATACTGGTATTTACGTAAATTATTCTAAATGAAGCTAAGGTAATTACTATGAGCTTTTTCCTAATATATTCCCGGATCTGCGGGATTATATTAGTCTCTTATGTACGTATATAATTAATTATTCATTATCAATTCGGTTAATACATTTTAGAATCAATAATTTTAACGTTCACTTTAACTAATTCATTTAAAATTGTAAATCAGAATTATGAGAAGAACAACCAAACCAAACATCAAAATGACCGTCATCCTGCTTTCTGCAATGGCACTCCTGCTCTCTATCGCGCTTGGCTCCCACGTATCCTATGCTCAACTTCCCTCATTCACGCGCGCTTATGAAATTACCGGACCATTTACCCGAGTCAGCAATAACAACTCCAACATGATTGTAACGCCGTACTACGCATCAAACATTATAGGTGCCCGCTCTAACGGTTACCTGATGGCCAATAACGTAAATGACGGCGATGGCAGCATGGTAGTAAGGCTTACTGCCGTGACTTCAAATGGTAGTATCATATGGAGCAAGGCTTACGGAACATGGGAAAGAAGCGTTCGCTGCTTTGCCATTACTTACGACAGCAGGGATAATGGCTATGTACTTACCGGCTACCGTTCCAACACTGAGCTTGAAAAAAGACGGGACAAACTATGGGTACTCAAAGTAGATAAAGACGGAAATGCACTGCGGGAGTATAGCTTTTCTGCCGACAGCATTCCTTGTACTATAGGTGGTAATCCCGAAAAGTTTTGTACCATGTTTGCCAGACCAAGCATATATGGTATGGACATTATACAGGTAAAAAAGGACAAGGATGATACTCAAAACGGTGACTTTGTTATTACCGGTTTTGTAAGTGAGAAACCTGCTGTGGAAGATGAGAAAGTACGGAAACGAAACTTTGTATGGCGGTTCAGGATACCTGCGGAAAATGATCCTGTTGATTACCTGCCGAAGACTAAATTCCTTAAAGTGTTTCATAGCTGGGGCAATGCCAGCGATAATGAACCTACCAAAGATGACTTTACCAATGAACTACAGGAAATACCGGGATACGGCCTGATGGTTACCGGGCATGTATCACCTGAGCCCTTTACGCCCAGCCCTCCTACAGTGGAAATGCGCCCTTACTATGCTTTAATGCAGTATGATGGTGGTGGAAGCTCCATTCAGCATACCGATGTATTTGCTTATGCCAATTATTATTACGAAGGTCAGCGCAAACATGTAAGGGTATTGTATGGTAAGGATGATGTGATTTACCTGTTAGGATATTCATATCCAAAACATACTTTCACCATTACACCAATGAAGCCCGCCAGTGGAGGCCTGGGATATACCAATATCTATGCATCAAGCGGTGCCAAGGACCTACCGGCCTTCAGCATGTTTGAAAGCAGGAACAATTCAGATGAACTGGTAGTGATGGGATATCGTCTGGGCCTCGATGGGCGTGAAAACTTCATGCATCCTTATACAATTATGATAGCTAAGAACGGGAATATTCTGAGCAAATTCAACCTGGAAACGATCAGTAACAATGGCTATGTTACTTATGCCCCTGCTGATCCTGTAAATGGCAATGATTTTTTCAAACCTTTTGACAAGGTATTTCCAAAAGCAACGCTTCCTGAAATAGGGCTTCTGAACAAACATCTTGCTGCTAATGATGCTGTAGTGGCCGGCGCTCACCGTAGTCCCTTCTCGCTCTCTAATGCGTTCAATGCTTCGTTAACACAGTTTGAAAGCATTACGGAAAAAGCGGAATGTAACCCTTACACATTGCTTCCGGAAAGGGATAGTGTTCTCTTAGAATACCCTGCACTGAAATTCAATATCAATAATTTCAAATTCGGGACTGAGGAGATCAGACCTGTTGTATCTGAAACAGGTACTATACTTACTTGCAGGGAAATGGGAAGTGAAAGTGTGCTGAATAAAGCCACAGGAATGTCTAACATTTCAGGTACCGAGGCTGCATTTACCATATACCCCAACCCGGCTACAGAAGTGGTGAACATACAAGCGGGTATTCCCGGTGAATACACGCTTCAGATCAGTACGATTACGGGCGCATCCATATATACAGCCGTGTACAACTATACGCATACCGTACCTGTACATAACTGGGCCGATGGTATTTATCTTATGAAAATTACCGGCAAAGATGGCCAGCAGTATATGTATAAACTGGTAAAAGGTAAAAAGTAAAGGATCTCTATTTTGTATTTACTAATAAAACAATGATGCCGGAATGTTCGTTCCGGCATTGTTGTTTTCCTTATAGTGAAACCTATTTTTTTCATGCAGCACTACAAGAGAACTGTGTAAATAGTAAGCATTTACCTTTTGGCCGGAATCTGGTACCTCTTGGAACCTGTCATGTAGTACCTGTACCTACAGCTTGTACCTCGCGGCACCTTTCTGGTAATACCTGTGCAGCAGCATGTACCATCCGTACGGTGTCTTGTAAGACTTGTTTACCACCTTGTACGTTGCGGACCGAGTATTGCAGGACTTGTTCCCCCATCTTGCACCATGTGGACGGGCTCTTGTAAGGCTTGTACCCTCTTCATGTACCATCCGGATGGAGCCTTGTGCGACTTGTACCCCTTCATGTACGTTGTGGCCGGGGTCATGCACAACACGTTACCCCTCCTGGTAACACTTGTAACGGGTCTTGTACGATATGGAATCTATCATGTATGCAACGGAACAGGTCATGTAACACCCGTAACGGGTCATGTGCGACACGGAACAGGCCTTGTACGATCCGGAACCTGTCATGTATGCTGTGGAACTGACCGTGTGTCATACGGATCGGGAAAATTGAAAACAGGAACTGAAACTGTATTATCTTGCTGAACAAGATTTTGCATCACTAATAAATAAAATATCATGGGAGAAAACAGTACTGAAAATCTATCCATAACCTTGAGGGAAACCGAAGTAAACGACCTTGATGCGCTTTTCACTTTTCAAAGTGACGAGGAAGCAGGCTATATGGCGGCGTTTGTCAACGAAAACTGGCAGAACAAAGATGCTTACCTGGCAAAATGGAA
Source organism: Taibaiella sp. (assembly GCA_041660405.1). Lineage (GTDB taxonomy): Bacteria > Bacteroidota > Bacteroidia > Chitinophagales > Chitinophagaceae > Taibaiella. Next base: position 18,478 of record JBAZWL010000005.1, read on the forward strand.
GAGACTATTGGCCGACGAGACTATAAAAATAAGAACTATTGTCGTGGATAATAAAGTGGTGGGCAGCGTCCTGATCTGGCAGCTCATGGGCGAGCCGCAAATCTCCTATGGGGTTGGAAAGGAGTTCTGGAACAAGGGCATAGTAACCAGTGCACTTCAACAATTCCTGTCGATATTTCCCGATAGGCCCCTTTACGGACGGGCAGCATCTGATAATGTAGCTTCCATTAAAATAATGACAAAATGTGGGTTCAAAAAAATAAATGAAGAGCAGAGTTATGCTCATGCCCGGCAAAAAGAGATTACTGAAGTGGTGTTTGTACTTGAAGATTAAAACTTTTCGCCGTTGGCAAAAACACCAACGGCGAAAAACTACCTATTCTTTTAATAACTCGTAGCCAATAGTTCGGGACTGGTGGTAGCCAGATAATTATCGATTTCCTCTTCTGTAAACCTGAAAATCTCTTCTTTACGCATAACTATTGGAAGAAGATCATTGCATACTCCTGCCATCATGATCATTTCCACATTAATGCCGGGGTATTTCTGGGGAGTTGAAATGGGTTCCAGGCCAAGAAAACGCCGGTATAGAGGCACATGTTTGGGGCGAACGGCTGTTATGATATAATCGCTGCTGAATTTCAATACATTGAGTATAATGAACCTGAACGGAACCTTAAATAAATACTTGGAATTCACTTTATCCGGATGTATTACAAATCTGTTGGACTCAACAATCATCTTATCCAGCCCTATCTCTTTTTCAATTTCCTCCTTGTATACTTCAAAAGCAGGTATTTGCAAAAAATCATGTTCTTTGCTGTAAACACATGCCCTTGAGGATGCCACAGGAACATTTTCTTCATATATTAAACAAGTCTTCGCATTTGCCTGGAGGTCATATTTGTCTTTAAATTCCGCTGCTGCATTTTCATTAATGGCTCCCGCATTTTTATAAGCAAGATACCTTAGCTTAAATGCATCCGACATTTTTTGCTCTGTTTCACAGAATTTTAGGGTGTATTTGTCTTTCACGTGATAATAGTTATACTTTTAATTTAATGTAAGATGTTAATAGAATACAAAATTATTAAAATAGTATTGATTATCAAAGTGGTATAACATAAACTTTGCGTTACGGTTTCCTTTATAGGGGTTTTCTGCCGTTGTTGATGTTTTCACCAACGGCGGTCGTTCATTAAACGCTGATAATATTGATATTTGCATCCGGACAAAACAACTACACCACTATAATATTATGCCTGCTTTTCTTTCCTATTTAATTATAGCCTTGATTTTGGCAGTCGGTGCATTCCTTAGCGTATTCAGCAAAAAACTGACACCTATTGCCGGAGTTTGTGCTTTTTGGGTAGGAGTGGGAATCTATATAGGTGCAGGATTGGGCGGACTGACAGCCCTTGCGGCGTTTTTTATGATGTCAACACTGACAACGGCTCACAAAAAAGAATTGAAGGCAAAACTTGAAGCCAAACCACAACATCCCGAAAGGCGTAAGGCCGGACAGGTATTTGCCAATGGCGGCATAGCAGCATTATTGGGTATCATCTCTATAGCATTACCACAGCACCATAGCATCATTGCATTGATGATGGTATCGGCTATTTCGGCTGCTACCGCCGACACTATGGCCTCTGAACTGGGCATGGTTTATGGTCGTAATGCCTTTAATATCCTGAGTTTTAAAAGAGAGGCAAAAGGCCTCGATGGTGTTATCAGCATAGAAGGTACCTTGTTGGGCATGGCAGGGTCTTTAATTATTGCATGCATTTATTGTGCTTTCACCCGTTTCGATCTTGCAGATATGATGATTATTGTGGTAGCAGGCACATTGGGCAATTTGATCGATTCTGTACTTGGTGCGTTGCTGGAACGGAAGCATATGATGAGCAACAATATGGTCAATATGTTGAATACACTTGGTGGAGCTATTACTGCCTGGGGTTTGTGGAAGCTGTTGGGTTAGGAATATGAAGAGAATTCTTTGTAAGAGATCTCCCGCCGGTTGATGTTTTCAGTAAGACCTTTACAAAAAAAAGCACCTGACGGTGCTTTTTTTTGTGATTCTTTGAAACATAACCCTCTCATTAACTTGCGGGGCACTATAAATTTTACCTGTAATAACCTTAGTAGGAATACTCCCAATGAAAAGTCAGCTTTTCCAACAGTTGATTATTATGTGAACCGGAGATATTAATAAGCCTGGCATTAAGGCCATCAGCCAGATCTGCAGAAAAGGGCGTGCGTGTTCGTTTACCTGCACCAATTACACGTCCTTTTTGTGTATTAAACCAGATTCCCTGAACATGTTTGTACATATAACCATATACGCTGTTGATATACTCATCCTTTTCAAGTTCTAATTTGGTAGATGTTGAAGAGGTTTTACCAACCATTACTTCCTGTTTATTATCATAAACTATTTTAAGACCGGTTAAGATGTCATTATCATACCATACAGTAATATTCTTAATGGCTGAATCTCCCACACCAGAAAATGGGATAGTATTGCCAATGCCACCAAAGGCTCCGACAGATCTTTTTATCTTTTTTGCCACATATTTTTCAGTTTTAGCAGGATCAAAATATTTCCACACCTTTGCCTGATCCATTATTTCGTCCAGCTCAGACTCGTATTGTTCCTTTACCTGATTTCTACGCTGTTTCACTGCATTCTCGCCAGTGGGCATATAGGCTCCTTTATCAGACTCTACAGAAGGGTAAAAAGTCATTGACCAGTTATCCAAAGCATCTTTAGCTGTACAAAAAGGATTATACATTTCAACGGATTCCTGGAGGTCTTTGATAAGTGCCATTCGCGATTTCATCAGTGTGTTCCTGTGTTTTGTCGCTTCCTTCGTAAACTTATCAATGCAATCCAACAAATCTTTTAAATGTACTGCTGCATCATTTTCTGTTGGTTCGTACCCGAATACTTCTTTGTGATCCTTTACAAGTTTATAATGCAGTGAGATCATGATGGTACCTAGTCCAACCAGGTAAGGAAGTACCGATGCTTTTTTATTAAAAAAGTGGGGTCTCCTTGCCTCTGCATATGATAAAGTGGTGAGTAGTTTTGTCCCTTTCTCAACTTTACCGGAAGATAACTTATCGAAATTGTTTGCGTTCGACAATATACCAGTCAGATCATCCCTTAATTCTTCTATTTGCTTTTGTTCAAGCAATTCATAAATGCGGACATCTATATAGCTCTTCATTTGATCCCACAGATCAGCCAATGTGTTTTTTGAGCTCCAGAAAAAGCCAATAACAGCACTTATGCCTCCAGCTTTGGGTATTGCACCAATTAATCCCAACAGAGCAGTCCGAAGTGCTTCATCGGCTTGGGTATAGAAAATAGGACTATCTCCTAGGGGATCACCAATAACCGGTACCGGTTTGAATAGCTGGTTATCGGTTCCTGTTAAATGTATTTGAACCACCTTGGCCTCATCATCCTTCTTAGCATAAATTACGTCTACAAATTTATTACTATGCAGCGCTCTGATGCGATAATATCCATCCCCCGCAGGATCGAGATGAAATTGATGATTTGCTTTACCAGGTTCCCAATGCCATTGGATCAGCTCGGCCTCATTGGCAGATGAAGCATTGTTTACTGCCAGGTACCGATCATTTTTACTTGGCATAATCCAGTAAAAATATCCTCCGTCAGCAAATGTAAATTTCTGATTTTCATTATCCGGATCTACTGTCATCTGCGTCATTTGACAGCCTAGCGCGTTATTCTTAAAACCGAGAGCCTTTCCACTATGTTTAGCAATAAGATAGTAGCGCTGATTCGGTAAACTTTTAAATGCCATTGAATCTGATTTAAAGGGTTGTAAAAGATTAGTTCATTTTATCGGCTCTTGTGTGAAGCTTTTTAAGCCCGTTATGGAATACAATTATCCGTGTGAGGGAGCTGATAAACATAGTTTTACGCACGAATCCCAAAGATGGCAAATTAGTTTGTAATATCATGCGTAGAAATACCTGATTTGATATTATCAGTATTTTTATGAGCTATAGGTAATGTACTGGATATGTTGGATTGGCTCCAGGAGAAAAAGGAAACGCACTTTCCTTTCTTTGTATTTAATCATGATTAACCAGAGGTAAATTTTCAAATGTGCGTTGTCGTCATATACCGTGGTGTTATGAAAGTCGACCACGTTGTAGTTTAGCCGCCGTTGTTGGTCTTTTCACGAACAACACAATAGAATGTATCTTTGGCAGCTATAAAGCAAACTGCTAAAGGAAATTGAAATGCAACAGAAAATCGGAAATGGACAAAGCAAATGGGAAAATGCAATTGTTCGTGATTTGGATTATATCAAAGCCAATAAACGATATCGATGGAATGGCAAATTAAGAACACCATTAGTTGTTTATAGTATTCTTTTTTTACTGGTTGCATGTCTTGTGATTACTACTATAACAGATCAAGATGCAAAGTTGGCAAGCCGGGTTTCTATTCCCTTCTTTCCGTTTATACTGGTTGGGATAGTAGCAATCTCTAAATACCTTCAATCCTTAAAGTTCATTGATTTACCAACAGGTTTAAACAAACAATTGAATCATGATTTGCTGACCTCTTTTTTGCAGCAAAAAGGCCTGCTTATTTATCATCATCCGGAAACAAATGATGTAGTTCAAATTGTAAGTCGTCCTTTAGGTCTTCGGGATGATAGAAGGGAGGCACTGATATTTGTAATTGATGAAAATACTATTTTAATCAATAGTCATTTCACAGATAGTGGTTGGAGATTAACTGCTGCCTCAAGGCATGACAGGCAAATGGGTAATGAGTTGATGCAATGGATTATCCAATACAAAAACCAAAATGAAAAATCGCTCAGATCTAGCTATTGAATGCTATAACTTGAATACAAAATACTTCTTTTAATGTCCAGCCCGCTGTTGTTGGTTTCACCAACAACAGCGGGAAAATCCAATAAGACTGCCTGCTAGCGGTTCGTTGTTATTGTTTGTCCACTATGTAATTCAATTCAGTTACCCCGGAAGTAAATGGTCGGGTAGTCAAGAGGTTTAGTTTTATTTTGTCTTTGATGTCTACAAACAATGGAATGCCTTGCCCAAGAATAATTGGATTCACAAATAGCCAGTAGCCGTCAATTAAATTCAGTTGAATAAGTGAATGTGTTGCTGTCGGGCTACCAAAAAGCAAGATATCGCTGCCTGCCTGTTGTTTTATTTTATTTATGCTGTCCGAAAGGTTGTCGCTAATAATTGTTGTGTTAGCCAGGCCCTCGTCTTTCATTGTTTTTGATAGAACAACTTTATGCACTTTTTTATACCACTTTGAATGTTCAATGTCGTGCTTGCTCGCTGTCGGTTTATCTCCTGCGGTAGGCCAGTAATTTTCCATCATCTGATAAGTTACTCGTCCATATAATGCAGTGTCGCCGTCGCTTATTCGCTTACCGACATAATCAAAAATTTCTTCATCAACTGTAATCCAGTCCATTTCTCCGTTCGGTCCTGCTACAAAACCGTCAAGCGATATGTGCATAAATGAAATTATTTTTCTCATATTGTTCTATTTTTATTGTTGTTACCATTTCCTTTTTAGTTAAAGCCTGGAAAAAGTTTCTGTCAGCCTTTTTCTGATTTAGTGTATTCAAAGGTACAGTAACGCCACATACATGCAAATGTGCAAAGGCGACAATTTAAAGGGGGAATTGCGACTTGTGTTACTATAACCAAAGTTGGCATACTCACTCAGGACAAGCGCATCGCTAGCTTTGTTGTTGAAAACACCAGCAACGGCGGGAAGGCGATATAAGAAATGTAATTCCGGGAAACTGGAAAATGCGTTTTAGAAGACTTCGCTCGGTGTAGTTCCGGGTTATCTTTCAATTAAAAGACTTCCTGAATTCAAGTGGAGACAGTTTGGTTTTGGATTTAAATAGCTTACTGAAAGACTGTGGATGTTCGAAACCAAGTGCGTAAGCTACTTCACTCACTGATAATGTAGTAGTCGAAAGTTTTTCTTTTGCCTTTTCAATCAGTTTATCATGAATGTGTTGCTGCGCATTTTGACCTGTTAGCGCGCGAAGCATATCGCTTAAATAACTGGGTGACAAGTGCAGGTTTTCAGCAAGATACTGAACGGTCGGGATACCGTTGTTTAAAGAATCTTCATTATTGAAATAGCTGGCCAGCAAGTCTTCCAGTCTTTGTAGAAGATCGTGATTGACGATCTTACGGGTAATGAATTGGCGCTTGTAGAAGCGATTGGCATAATTGAGCAACAACTCAATCTGAGATATTATTACATCCTGGCTAAAGTCATCTATCCGGCTATTCAGCTCCTCTTCCATGATTCTGAAAATAGAAATGATGGTGGCTTTCTCATTTTCGGATAGGTGCAACAATTCGTTAGCTGTGTAAGAAAAGAACCCATATTGACTAATCTTTTTAGCTAAGGGATAACCTAAAAAGAAATCGGGATGGATAAGTAAGGTATATTCAGAACATACTGTTTCCTCGTTTTCCACACCACCCATAACCTGACCGGGCGAAGCGAACAGCAAACCGCCTTCATCGAAATCATAATAGCCCTGACCATATTTTAATTTACCAGCAAGTTTTGGCTTATAAGAAATTTTATAAAATCCCAATACATGAGGTTCAAACGGCAGGTTTATTTCCGACCAGGAAGGTGCCCCGTTGATCATACTGATCAATGGATGCTTAGGTTGAGGCAGACCAAAGGCCCGGAGCGCATCGGACAATGTCTCAAATTTATGCGGACTTTTCTCGTCTTTTTTCATTTCAAAACAAATATAATCATAACCGGCAAAATCATTACCGGTTATGATCCGTTCTTATTTAGTTACACCCTGAGCTGAACTTGAAACGGCATCCCAGTCTTCCCAAAGCGCCAAACGTTCTTCATAAGCAGCACGTACCCATGGCAGATTTTGACTACCCAAATGGAACCGTAACGGCGGGTTTTCTGCATCTACAACCTGGAAGAGCGCTTGTGGCGTGGCATTCGGATCGCCTCTTTCCATATCTTTTAATCTTTCAAAAAATTGTGTTTTAAAATCCGAGTATATTTCCATACCAGCTGCGAATTTCAGAGAGTCCTGGCTGCCGAATTCCGTAGCATAAGCGCCCGGCTCGATAATGGTTACTTTGATCCCAAAGTCTTTAACCTCTGTAGCCAGGCTTTCATGAATAGCTTCAAATGCCCATTTTGTCGAGCAGTAGTAGCCAATTACCGGTAAGGTCACATGGCCAAGGTTGCTGGAAGTGCCGAGGATATGTCCCCCGCCTTGCTTCCGGAGCAATGGTAACGCGGCTTGAATAACAGCAAGTGCGCCGAAAACGTTGGTTTCATACATCGCCTTAACGTCTTCTACACTCGACTCCTCAATAGTGCCTACCAATGAATAACCGGCATTGTTCAGCACAATGTCCAACCTTCCGAAATAGGCGTATGCCTGGTCTATGGCTATTTTCGCCTGACCAGGTTTGGTCACATCCAATTCAAGAGTTAATACATTTCCGGCATATTTTTCTTTGAGTCCAGCCAAACTATCAATGTTACGAGCCGTTGCTGCAACGCTATCGCCACGTTCCAGAGCGGCTTCTGCCCATACACGTCCAAAGCCGCGCGAAGCGCCGGTGATGAACCAAACTTTACTATTCATTTCGTTTTCCATTTTATTTGATCTTTTCAATTATTTGATAGCGCAAAGATCAGGAGGTGGTGCTACCCGGATGTAGCCTAACTGAGGACTTTTGTAGTCTAATTGCGGATTTTAGGGATTGCCTTATTTTGAAATACGAACTTTTCATCTTAGCATAGCAAGGGGACGAAAATGGGGGTTGTATACATGAAAATAAATTTCAATCTTTATCGGATATATTTTCAAACCCAAACTCCATTAATTATGAAAAAGAGGATTTTCTCAACCTACTTATCAGCCCTTGCATTAACGTCAATATTTTTTTCCTGCAAAAGCAGTCCTGAAGACAGAAACACTGCGGCAAATGACGCTGCGCAAACTACTCCTATTCCCCTACCCCGAAGAGAACGGGTTTTAACAGCAGCGGAACAAGCCGCGTTGACTCCTGATGATGTGATCAAAGCTCTGAAAGAAGGCAATGAACGGTTTGTAAATAGTAATGTTACCGCAAGGGATCATTCGGCGATGGTACGAAACGCCGCTGCCGGGCAATTCCCTAAAGCGGTAATCCTTTCCTGCATCGACAGCAGAATACCGGTGGAGGATGTGTTTGACAGGGGTATTGGCGACCTTTTTGTAGGGCGGGTAGCAGGCAATTTTGTAAACACGGATTTATTGGGAAGTATGGAATACGGGTGCAAGGTCATGGGGGCTAAACTCATTCTTGTTTTAGGACATGAATCCTGTGGCGCCATCACGTCGGCTATCGACACTGTGAAACTGGGCAATATAACGTCAATGTTGGCAAACATAAGGCCAGCGATCATTGCCTCACAAGACTTTCCGGGCGAAAAATCATCAAAAAACAAGGAGTACGTGATGTACGTTTTAAAAAACAATGTAATCCATGCTATAAAAACAATTAAGGAAAGGAGCCCTATCTTGAAAGAAATGGCAGATAAGGGTGCGATTAAGATTGTAGGTGCGTATTACAATATTAATACGGGGGTAGTAACGTTGTTGTAGAAGATTGCTGAATTTCCGTTATAACAAAAGCCTGTAGGCATGTGGTGAATAGCTTTAAGGCTCTGGAAGGTTTTACATAAAAAGGTCGTAGCGAGATGCCTGACCAGGTGGATAAACTGGAATTATATACTCAATGATTAGGATTTATTTACCCAATAATCTGGATTTATTTACCCAATGATTTGGAATTATTTACCCAATAATTTGGAATTATTTACCCAATGATTAAGAATTATATACCCAATGATTAGGAATTATATACTCAATGACTAGGATTTATTTACCCAATAATCTGGAATTATTTACCCAATGATTAGGATTTATTTACCCAATGATTAGGAATTATTTTACCGCCGTTGTTGGTGTTTTCACCAACAACACACTAAGCCAACCATTTCCTCAAACACATCAATATTCACAGCACATTTCCTACCTTGGCTTCAAAAAAATGTATGTCCGTTTTTAGAAAGTATGAATTACAATTTTTCACAGCAACAATATTGGAATGGAAAAAACTGCTAAAACCGGAAAAATACAAGAACATTATCATTAATAGCCTTCGATTTTTAGTCAAAGAGTTGCGCGTAACTATTCACGGATTTGTAATTATGGATAACCATATTCATATCATCTGGTGCATTCATCATCCGTTTACCAGGGAACAAGTTCAGCGAGACTTTCTTAAGTTCACGGCTCAGGCTATTAAGTTTGATCTCATCACAAGTCATCCGCAAGTATTACCACACTTTAGTGTTGAAGCGAAAGACAGAAAATTTCAATTCTGGGAAAGAAATCCATTGTCGATGGACTTATGGAATGAAGCCATAGTTATTCAAAAGCTTACTTATGTTCATGAAAATCCTGTGAAAGCGGGTATAGTAGCAAACCCATCTAACTATAAGTATTCATCAGCTATGTTTTATGAGACTGGAATTGATACGTTTGGCTTTCTGACTGCTTATTGAAATCGTATTGAGTTTATAAGTTGGGGGTTACATGTTGCAAGCTTTGTTGTTGGTGAAAACACCAACAACGGCGGAAACTATTTTAATCATCATTTTTATGTGGTTGAAGAATTGTAATGTGCACCCCAGTTGACCGGGAAATTGCAGCATAAGGAAAGTGTCGCTCAACTATTTGCATTGAATCCTTGTCTGTTGAATCAGTAATCAGTTCTGCCAAAGTGGGTGCACCTTTCGCTTTCTTTTGCACTTCAACCATAAGGTCTAAAAGTTCAAAGGCGTCTTGAGCTAATTTCTGATATTCGCGTTCAGTTAGTTCGTAGTTAATCGCGCGTAGCTCCGAAATTTTTTGTTCTATCAAAGGTAACATGTCGAAATCTTCAGACTGTTGAATTAAGTCCTTTTTTACTTGTGAGCCCCAGCCATCGTATACATTAAGAAGATTATCCCTGTGTAATATTAAACGAATAGTTTCTCCGTCTCGACTAGAAACTTGTTGGATTGATCCCGAGGGTAAACCGCAATGTTGCGCGAAATTTCTCAGTTTTGTAAGAAAGCGATATGCAAAGCTTGTATCAAAAGCATTAGATGTAAGCCTTTTGAATAGCTGAAATTCTTCGGATGTTTCGCCGTACTTTTTTTTCAACCTTGTTTCATTATGATCTAAATATGTTCGGATAGATGAAAGAAGATTAAGAATCACTCTGTTTAGATCAAGATATGTTTCTTTAAAGTCAAATGATTTATTGCTGTCCTTATATGAACAATAAAAAGCAATTTTTGCCTTAAGGTCATTGTAATTCATGGTGATCAATGTGAAAAGTCTATCCTCTAGTTCGAGCTTTTCTAGTGCGTAAATTTGTTCTTTGTGTCGATCAAATTCTTCTTTTGACAATTGCCTTATATTCTCATACTTACCAATGCTCACGCAAAAAAGATTGTAGGATACTTCTTTCATTGTATAAATGTTTCTACTTACTAGATAAAAGTAGCAAAAATTAGTTTGTGAACATTTTGTATTACGATAGCGTTTGTATTACGATAGCGAATAAAACACTTATATTACAGCTACCACCTTACAGGAGAACACCACCTAACCTCGATTCCGCCGTTGTTGGTGAAAACACCAACAACGGCGGTAAAAATGCAAAAAAGAAATGGCCGGCATTCAATAAGAATACCAGCCATTTTATTAATTTCTAATTTCGAAACTACCTACTATAATTCGGCGCTTCCTTAGTAATCACAATATCATGCGGATGGCTCTCCGCCATACTTGCAGCTGTAATACGGATAAATTGAGCATCATCCTGTAAGGCTTTAATATCTCTTGCTCCGCAATAACCCATACCGGCTCTAAGTCCGCCTACAAATTGTTGTACCACTTCTTTCAATGTTCCTTTATAGGGTACACGGCCTACAATGCCTTCGGGTACCAGTTTCTTAATATCATCTTCTGCATCCTGGAAGTAACGGTCTTTTGAACCTTCCTGCATGGCATCGATAGATCCCATACCGCGGTAAGATTTAAATTTACGTCCTTCATAAATGATCGTATCGCCAGGGCTTTCTTCTGTTCCTGCAAAAATAGAGCCTGCCATAACGGTGTTAGCTCCGGCTACAAGTGCTTTAACCATATCGCCGGTATAGCGGATACCACCATCGGCAATAACCGGAATACCCATTTTCTTTAAGGCTTGTGATGCTTCCATGATAGCGGTAAGCTGTGGTGCACCTGCACCCGTTACTACACGTGTAGTACAGATAGAACCTGGTCCTACCCCAACTTTTACAGCATCGGCACCAGCTGTAGCCAATGCTTTGGCACCTGCAGCAGTGGCCACATTACCGGCAATTACCTGGAGTTTAGGGAAGTTTTTCTTAACCAGCTTCACACAATCAATTACTCCTTTGGAATGGCCATGGGCACTGTCCATTGTAATGACATCAACACCGGCATTCATCAGTGCATCTACACGGTCCAACACATCTGAAGTAATACCTACAGCTGCACCGGCCAGTAAACGACCGTA
>JBAZWL010000005.1:30191-150156 GCA_041660405.1 Taibaiella sp.
TGGCTTTTGAATTGCAGAATATCACGGAAGGTGATCAAGCCGATCAACTTTCCGGCTTTATCTACTACAGGAAGTTTTTCTATTTTATGTTGTTGCAGTATTTTCTCTGCCTTTTGCAGGTTAGTACCATGTGGCGCTATGACCAGCTTTTCCGAAGTCATTACTTCGGAAACCTTACGTTTTACATTTTTTTCAAAACGAAGATCACGATTGGTAAGAATCCCTACAAGTTTATGACCGGCTTCTACTATTGGAATACCGCCGATCTTGTTATCCTTCATCAGCTTTAAGGCTTCTCCTACAGTAGAATCGGGTGAAAGGGTAATCGGGTCCAGGATAAGGCCACTTTCTGAGCGTTTAACACGTCGTACCTGTTCCGCCTGTTGCTGGATGGTCATATTTTTATGCAGCATACCAATGCCGCCTTCGCGGGCAAGGGCAATAGCAAGTTCCATTTCCGTAACGGTATCCATAGCAGCGGATAACAACGGAAGATTCAGTTTAATGTCTTTAGTTAGTTGGGTGGAAATGTTTACTTCGCGTGGAAGTACTTCAGAATAAGCAGGGGCCAGAAGTACGTCATCAAAAGTGAGTCCTTCTCCGTAGAACTTAGATTTTGCAGCCATGTGCAAAGGTATAGCAACAATTTCAAATTTTCAAAATGCTGTAAAATATTTTTTTCTGCATTATCATTTTTGGCAATAGCCTAATCATTTTTCCGCTTATATGTTATCTCGTTTGCCTTCGTTTCTTCGCCGTCGGGTGTGATGTTGTATGCAGTAATGATCAATGTATTTTCATCTTCCAGTTTAATATCCGTACGCCAGCCCCACTCTTGCTTTTCTTCCTGGAACACTTCGTAAGTACCGTATACGGAGAAATCGCCCTCTTCTTTTTCCTGCTTAGAAAACATAATGCCGGTCCCCATGTGAAAGCTGTCGACCCAGGCACTTTGAAAATTTCCCGTATTCAGATCATAGCCAATAATCATTACACCTTCCAACGGCTTGCCTGTAAAACTTCCTTTATATTCATGAAGCAGAAAGCGCCCGTCCAGTATCGGCTTTATATTTCCTTGTATCGGAGATTCATCTGCTACTACATCCGGTTCAAACCAGGTACGCGCTACACCTTCCCATTTCCCAGCCATTTGCTCCAGTTTCTGATGGATGCCTTCTTCTTTCGATACTTCAAATTTCTTAATCATAATAATGCTGTTCATTTGATGTGGAAAGTTAGGAATTAATGAAGAAATTGAATTTAAATAGTGTTGCATAATTTTCTATTTAAAAAAATCTGTCCGTTACAGATATTGGCTATTCAGCTTTTTGAATTATTTTTACCCGATTTTTTACTGATACTCCATGGCCCAACTACAATTACAACGTCCCATAGCATTTTTTGATTTAGAAACTACAGGTGTAGATGCTGCCAAGGACAGGATAGTGGAAATTGCTGTGGTAAAGCTTATGCCGGACGGAACACGTGTGTCCTGGACCAAAAGAATAAACCCTGAAATTCCGATTCCAGCGGAAACCAGTGCGATACATGGTATATTTGATGAGGATGTAAAAGATGCTCCAACGTTCAAATTAGTGGCTCATGAATTGAAACAATTCCTGCATAATTGCGATCTTGGAGGTTATAATTCTAATAAATTTGATATTCCGGCACTTGCTGAAGAATTTTTAAGGGTTGGAATACCTGTCGATTTTAAAACCAGGAAGTTTATAGATGTACAACAGGTCTTTTTCAAAAAAGAAGCCCGTACTTTGAGCGCAGCTTATGCTTTTTATTGCAAGAAGGAACTGATCAATGCGCATAGTGCAGAAGCAGACGTACTGGCTACAATAGATGTACTGGAAGCCCAGCTGGACAAATACGACGATCTTAATAATGATGTGGCTTCTTTGCATGAATTTACAGGTGGAGATGATTTTGTAGATTATGCCCGTAGAATGATATTGAAAAACGGCATTCCGGTATTTAACTTCGGAAAATATAAAGGAATTCCTGTGGAAGAAGTATTCCGGAAAGAGCCACAGTATTACGATTGGATGATGCAGGCAGATTTTGCACTGCATACCAAGCAGATGATTTCTGAAATATTGAACAACATGCTGCTCAAGAAAAAATAAAGAACATTAACAGGGCAAATCAGTAAACCCGTACACAACCCGACCACTTGGATAAGTTAGTTATAATACCTACATACAACGAAAAGGAAAATATTGAACATATTGTCCGGAAGGTGTGCTCACTGGATGGCAATTTTCATATCCTGGTTGTTGATGATGGTTCACCGGACGGCACCGCGGCTATAGTTAAAACGTTACAAAAAGAGTTTCCTGAACAATTGCATATTGCAGAACGCAGTGGCAAACAAGGATTGGGTACCGCATACATTTTTGGGTTTAAATGGGCTTTGCAAAAAGGATACGAATACATCTTTGAAATGGATGCCGATTTCTCTCATAACCCTGATGATCTGATCAGGCTTTATGATGCCTGCCGGAATAATGCTGATGTATCTGTCGGCTCACGTTACACCTCCGGAGGAAAGATCAAGAACTGGCCGTTTGACCGTATCTTTATTTCCTACGGAGCTTCGGTATATGTACGGTTAATTACCTGGATGCCGGTTAAAGATTGTACTGCAGGTTTTGTTTGCTATAAAAGAAAGGTGCTGGAGAAAATACCTTTGGACAAAGTTAAGTTTATTGGCTATGCCTTCCAGATTGAAATGAAATACAGGGCCTGGAAGCTGGGCTTTAAAATAAAGGAAGTACCCATTACTTTTGTAGATCGTAAAGAAGGCGTTTCTAAAATGTCGAAAGGCATTGTGAAAGAAGCCATATTCGGTGTATGGAAAATGCGAAGGTTTATAAAAGGCAAGAATGATATTTAGAAAAGAGACGCAAATGCGTCTCTTTTTATTTGATGTAGGGACACATTGCATGTGTCCTTTTGTATGATGTAGGGATGTATTACATGCATCCTTTTGTATGATGAGGGATGATGCATTGCGTGCATCCGCAAAGACAGGACACATGCAATGTGTCCCTACTGTTGCATATTGAACATATCCTTTTCCTCTTCTCTTTTATGGAAACCAAAATTGTAACGAAGATTCAAACCAAACCTCCTAGTATCCTGCTCACGATAACCTGAAGCATTTACAGAAGCCTGGTTAATGGTGAACTTATTATTATTGGTAAAGAAAATGTCGTTGAGGCTTAAAGTAACGGTGAGCTTCTGTTTGAAAAATTTCCTGTTGATATTTACATTCAACGCGCCAAAGGAACTTAGTTCATAAAACTGCAAAGCGCCTTTGAGCCGCATAAAGCCATTCAAAGTAATCTGCGAGTTCTTATCCAGCTTTAACTGATGATAAGTAAAGAACAACCAGCTATCGGCCTTGAACGACAAAGGTGAGCCTTCATAAAAACCATCGTAAATATTGTGGTTGTATTGTCCGCCAATCACAAAGAAATAAACACCACCCGGAGGAATAGCAGCAAAACCCCGTACGTAAAATTCCTTATTCCTGCCAATGTTATCAATAGTACGATAAGACAGTGCATTGCCAGTGCCACCCTGGTAAAATACTTTGGTAAACATGTCACGCGTGTCGTTATAACCAATAGCTATTAACGGGCGTTCATCTATACTCACATTAGCCTCATAATTATTGGAAAACTGCGGACGTAACGTTGGATTTCCTACATCAGACAAATACTGATCTACATATTTAGGAAAAGGATTCAGGTCTTCATAGCTCGGCCGGAGAATTGTTCTGCGATATACAAGATAAGCACGCAATTCATACTTGGCAATGGTCATCACCTTTCGGCTGAAATAAACGTAAGGAAAGAAATCAGTGCGATGAATGGTAAAGGAAGTATCGCCCGGAATAAATTGCCTGCCATTCATATTGGTATTTTCCATGCGCACGCCCGCTTTGAGCAGGAAGCTGCCTAAACCTTTAGAGCCCTGAACATAAGCACTGTTAATATTCTCCTTGTAAGTATATTGACTGGTGCGGCTTTCATCTTGTTGACGAATACCATTCATAGTGAGAAAATAGTCAGCATTGTTCTTAAAAGACATGAAAGTTGATTTCAGTCCGGTTTCAAAAGTTATTTTATAAGGAAACTTATAAACAAGATCTGTTTGCCCTGATATGAAATTGCGCTTACCATTTACAGTACCATCGCCATCATAAGGAAAAGCAGATTGAGTGTTGAACAGCTGGTCTGTGGAATTGGATGAATAGTTATAGGAAAAAGCATTTGTCCATTCCGAACCCAGGGTATCTATTTTATAAGTGGATGCGATATCCTGATTCAGGAAAAAAGATCCGTTATCGCTTTTTAGTTTTGCAAGACTTGAGCCGAGGGTAGAGTCATTAGCAATAGTTTTAAAAGCATTGTTATTCCCTGTTTCATTAAACGAATTATTATAACTTATCCTTCCATCATAACTTAGATTCCATTTATCAGCCAGCTCATGGTTAATACCATAACCCATAAAATAAACATTACCCGGATAAGTGCTATATGCCTGCTGGCTTAACAATGTAGTGTCGCTAACAAAGCGGTCAGTATTCAATACATCATAACTATTACGACGGGTGTAATTCAGATTAATATAAGTTGAGGTCGGCCCACTATTGTTAGACAGGTTAATTCCCCCAAATTGATTGCCGTATTTACCTTGTTGAAAGCCGCTGCTCAAACTTCCGGTGAAACCTATCTTCACACCCTTTTTCAATACTACATTTACCACGCCCCCACTACCCGATGCATCGTACTTCGCAGATGGTGTACGCATAATCTCGATCCTGTCAATAGAATTTGGCGGAAGACTTTTAAGCATAGTAGCAATATCACTTTTGCTCATTTTCATCTCCCTGCCATTAATATATACTGTAGCAGGTGTAGTACTATTCAGGTAAATATTGCCATCCTGATCTACAAATATTCCAGGTGTTTTTTCAAGTACTTCATAGCCGCTGGTGCTGGCTGCAGCGAGGCTTTCAGGATCAATAATGGTTTTATCATCTTCTTGTCTCATTAAAGGTTTTGCTGCCTGGATCACTACTTCATTTAATGTAGATATGGATGGCTCAAGGCTTAGTACGAATTCATAATTACTATCAGTTACCGTAATGCCTTTGGCTAATGGCTTGTAGTTTAAAGCTGTAATGGTTACAAAATATTGGTTAGGCGCTTCCAGATCAAATTGAGCAACTGCAGTCTCATCCGTAATTGTTGATAATCGTTTAGTGCTATCCTCTCTGTTGGTTATCGTAACAGAAGAGAAAGAAACTAATTCATTTTTACTGCCAATAACTTTAATACGCACGGAAATTTCTTTTCCATAAATAAAGGAAGAGCATAAAAACGGTAACAATATGAAAACAAGAATGGAACGAAAAAATAGACGCATGTAAGACCAAATGAATAAAATGAACAACAAAATAACGAATTAATTGCCCTTAAATTATTCAGGTATATTCCAAACACTTTAAAATTAAATCACACTTTAGCGTCATCAAAGATTGAAATGTACTTTTTTAGGAATAAGAAGAAACTCTTTTACTTATCTATATCATTAATATTTCTTTGATGGATTTTGCTATAACCAAGCCCCTACGCCGTGTTAAGGCGTTTGCCCCGGATACCTTTGTTCTATGCAAAAACAACAAAAATCTTCTCCAAAACAAAAACACCTCGCATGGAAATTATACGCTTAAAACAATTGTATTTCAAAAACAAATAACCAAACATTTTAAAACATGGAAACAATAACACAAATAATCGGATGGATGGATCAATGTAACATGAACAATCCTTATTGCGATGTTACCGTCATTTTCTTAGTAATACTCGGCGGGCATTTTGCCAGAAGAAATCTTTCAGAATTACCGCTAAGCCTTACTTACTCAACTTTAATTACCGGAACGGCATTTAGCTGTATTTACCTTTTACTGCTGCATCTCGCTGGCCGCCAGGTTGATTTCGTTAAAGCATTTGTAAGCTATTGTATTGCTACAAGCTGTTACGATCTGATTGTAAAACAGGTAGAAGGATATGTGCAGAAAAAGAATAAATAAGTCAGTCGCATGACACAAACAACCAAACCTATGTTGAACCAAAATAATAAAGTCGCTCTACCTGGAGCGACTTTATTTGTGTATCCATAATTGCAACAATCCTATTGATATTTTATCCTGATTTGTACAGTATGAGGTGCAGGTTCATCACCCCCAAAATAAGGCAAAAGCTTGTAACCCGCTATGGTATTGGAAGAACAGAACCTGGACATAGTATCATTCTTTCCGTTTACCTGGAAAATATAGTTATTATCTGCGAGATACATTTTCAAATGTTGGGCAACGCCTAGAGGAATTGTAGCCAATATCTTAAAACTCCGCACACTGTTATAGTAGCAATAAGCATAAAGATGTAATTTACCCTCCATCCAGTTCCAGCCAAATCTTGCGCTGTTTACTTGATGGTGCGTATTACAATCAGAGAAGCCTATAAGTTTGTTTATATCCAGTTGATTATTGGGATCGATGTTAGTGTATATGCATGAACTGTCAAATACCACTAAAAAATCAAGCAGCTCTGCACCATCAATTATGGTAAAATTATTGCTATCGCAATAATTCTTCCCTTGCTGAATAGTATAGGTAGTATAATCTTTATAAGGATCAACTGTTACTCCAGAAGTATCTGTGGATGGGGGCTGTGGGGTCTTTGTACTTTCTTTTTTACAGGAGCCTGTACTGATTAAAAGTACGGCTGCAATTAGCAAAACAACAGATCTCATTATGGGTTTGGTTACTGACTTTAGCTGAAATTAGGCATTTCCTTCCAAAGGTTAAGGAAATGCCAAAGTAATACTTTAAGCATTTTTACAACGTGTTGAAATGGCAATCTTACTTTTACATTTGCATCATGAAATACTTATCAGATAAGATGTTCCGTACTAATTAATTATGCTAAAACCACTGCGATATATCAATATTCATACGCATCATAATGTATCATCTAACAATGAACATATTTTTGAACTGATCAATATTCATGATCAATTTGATAATACAAATCCTGATGTGAATTGCAGTATGGGCTTACATCCCTGGTATTTGAAAGATTTAAAAAGTCAGTTAGAAGCATTGCATCGATATTCCAACAATGCTCATGTATTGGCTATAGGTGAATGCGGTCTGGACAAGATATGTGCCACAGATTGGAACTTACAGTTACTCGCCTTTCAAAGTCAGATTGAGCTTGCGCAGAAGTTGAACAAACCGCTGATCATTCACTGCGTGCGGGCATATAGCGAAGTATTGTCCATGCTTCAAAAAGTACAGGTTCCGATTATCTTTCATGGCTTCAACAAAAAGCCTGCTTTGGCTATGGAGATCGTCCAGCAGGGTCATTACCTTTCGTTCGGTGCTACACTACTTAAAGATAATAATACCGTTCATGAAGCATTTTCACAAATTCCGCCTGATCGTTTTTTCCTGGAAACAGATGACGCAGGAGTAAACATAGCTGAAGTATATCAGGCTGCTGCACATATTCGGAAAACTGAAGAAGAAGTAATTATTTTGCAGCTTCAACAGAATTTCAAAAAAGTATTTGGTATATAATGAAAGACACAGCCTGGTTATCGCGCACAGAATTGCTTATAGGTAAAGAGAAGTTACAAAGACTCATGGATGCACATGTATTGGTAGTGGGTATGGGTGGCGTAGGTTCTTTTGCAGCCGAATTTATCTGCCGCAGTGGCGTAGGTGAAATGACGATTGTAGATGGTGATGTGGTGGAACCCAGTAACAGAAACCGTCAGTTGCCGGCTTTATCTACCACCCATGGACAAAGCAAAGCAGCACTTATGGCGGAGCGCCTGATTGCGATCAACCCCGAATTGAAACTACATGTAATTAAGGAATTTATTCGTCCCGAAGCTGTTGAAGAAGTTTTATCTGTATCATTCGATTATGTGATAGATGCAATAGACAGTGTGAGTCCTAAACTTACTTTTATAAAAGCTTGCTATGCCAAAGGTTTGCGTGTTATCAGTTCTATGGGTGCAGGCGGGAAGGTAGACCCAACCCAGCTTCGCGTCAGCGATATTTCCAAAAGTTATAATTGCCCTTTTGCACAGCAAATACGCAAACAGCTTAAAAAAGAAGGAATTTATAAAGGGATCAAAGTTGTTTTTTCCCCGGAAGAAAATGATAAAGAATCACTGATGATGACCGATGGTTCTAACTTTAAAAAGTCGGCGTATGGTACGGTATCATATATGCCTGCTACCTTTGGCGCTACGGCAGCATCTGTAGTTATCCGTGATTTAATGGAAGAGATTGCGTGAAAAGGTACTAACTGTATTGCCTGATAACCTGCTCCAGTTGGCCTGCCTGTACTACACCCGATTGACGCCATAATACTTTGCCCTTCTTAAATAAGATCATAGTGGGCACGCCCTGCACTGCAAATGCTGCAGCGGCTGCCTGGTTTTTATCCACATCTATTTTTATAATAGTTGCGGTGTCTCCTATTTTCTTTTTCAAGGTTTCCAATATAGGAGTCATCATTTTACAAGGCCCGCACCAGGTTGCAAAAAAGTCAACCAATACAGGTTTATCACTATTAATTATCTCTGAAAATGTCGCCATGATTGTTCTGTTATTCTTCCAAACAAATAATTGAAGGATTTTGTTTTGTCTTCGTATCGTAATTAATGATTTAATTATAACGATCGCCTTAAGGTAATGCTGAATGGTATTTCGATATGTTCTTTTGTATTGGAAAGTATCATTTCTGCGGCCTTTGCACCCAATTGATGAAAGTCTGTAGAAACTGTAGTGATGCCATCTAAGATCAGTTTTTTAATACGGGTCTCATTATAAGATATTACACCAACCTCCTTGCCCACTTTTAATTTAAGCTTCAGTATTTTTTCTATTAAAGTTACCAGGTCATCTTCC
Source organism: Taibaiella sp. (assembly GCA_041660405.1). Taxonomy (GTDB): domain Bacteria; phylum Bacteroidota; class Bacteroidia; order Chitinophagales; family Chitinophagaceae; genus Taibaiella. The sequence continues at coordinate 39,205 of JBAZWL010000005.1, forward strand.
ATTACGCTTATATATACTTCACCCTTCTGAATATCTTCCTGCTCAACATTCTTCACAGATTGATATTGAAAACCATAGTCTTTACAGAACCGCTCTGCGCCTTTCTGTATCTCTGCCGGGTAATAACTGTTTTCCGGAAAAATAATCTTTAACCTTTGATATTTTCTGATCTCCTTTAAAGCTTGCTTCAAGGCTGTGTAAATATCCTCCTCAAAATTTTCGTACACGCCACCATATTCACCTGTAACTTCCGGCATGCGTTTATCCAGCAGAATCAATTTCTCCTTGGGCAACGCATTGATTACCTCATGTGCATTGTCACCTCCTTCTAGAAAATGAGGCAGGATAACATAATGTGTATAGTCATTATCCTTCTCCGCTATTAGTTTTTTGAAAAGAGAAAAATCATTGTTATAAATATAGAAATCGATTGCGGCATCAGTACCCAACGTAGCCACAAAGGAATCATAAATGATCTTTTTATGTTCACTCAATTTATTGAATAGCAGAAATATTTTTAAGTTTTGCTTGAAATTGGTGCTCTTAATAAAATATCCTTTGCGTGGTACAGAATCTATAACACCCATCTCGCGTAAATATTTGTATGCCCTTTCTACAGTATCTCTGGCTATATCCAGTTCATAGCTCAACTCATTGATTGAAGGTAACAGGTCTCCCTTTGCAATTCTGCCATTGGATACGTTACGGGTAATAGAGTGAGCGATCTGCAGGTATTTGGCAGTAACAGAATAGTCGTCAACTTTAATTAACCGGATTAATCTCTGATCTTTCATATATTCAGCATTCTTATGCCTCGTGCAGGATTATATGATAACATATTGCACAGTAGCGCCTTAAAGGTAATAAAACACCTTATGGATTGCAAATAGAAAGTAAATTGAGAGATAAAAGGCTTATCCAACAAGGATTACACCCATGCTTACCGGACCATGAGCACCCAGCACCAGGGATTGTTCTATATCGGCAGTTTTGGAGGGACCTGCTATAAATGTTCCGTAATTATAATTGTCGGTTGCAATAAGATGATAAGCATCGTGCATCAACGGCACAATATCCTTAGGGGATAATATAAGAATGAGTCGTTGACAGATAAAAGGTAAAGCTCTTTGTGCTATTTCCTTTTCTGTGATCCAGACCGCACCGTTTTCTGCTACGCCAAATTTCCCTTTCAATATAGCTATATCTACATCTTCCAGGGTATGCGGATCTGTAACCATCGTTGTTGTCTCCGTAAAGGTTTGTAGTTCTTCTATATCTGATATTATTCTCCCGGCATCAGGAAAAAAACGTTGTATCAAAGCATGCGTTTCAGATAGGGAAGTTATTTCAAAGACTTGCCCGCCTATAGCTGTAAGCACCTCTTTAAATTTGGACAAAGGATCATCAAACCATAAGGCAAATTGCGGTGGAACATTTAAAGGGATCAGGTCTGGCTGATTAGTCTCCGTTGCAGATAATATAGATTCTCGGCTGCTCATAAAGTAATTTGTTTACGGAAAATGATCCGCTTAGCGATTCTTTTTAAACCATTCTTTGAAGCTGGATTCCGGCACTTCGGGCATTTCCCTTTGCAGGTACCAGGCGTTCAGTTTATTGTTTACCATAAAAGGAGTATTCTTCAATACCCATCTCGCCACCTTACCTGCAGCATTATATTTTTTTGGATCAGACAATGTATAAGCCATACCTTTCATGGCAAGCTTTTTGCCTGCACCCACATAGCCTTCCTTCACAATTACCTGCCGCCATTTATACAGTTGTTCATGTATATCTATTTTTACAGGGCATACATTGCTACAAGAACCGCAAAGCGTTGATGCAAAAGGTAGATCTGCATATTTTTTCATATCCAGGTTAGGTGCCAAAATAGATCCAATGGGCCCTGCTACTGCGGTATGATAACTATGCCCCCCACTCCTTCTATAAACCGGACAGGTATTCATACAAGCTCCACAACGGATACACTTCAAAGAATTTCTGAAATCAGGCCTTCCCAACTGTACTGTCCTGCCATTATCTACCAGCACAATATGCATTTCAGTTCCAGGGCGAGGCTTGCGAAAATGGCTGCTGTAGCTAGTTATAGGTTGCCCGGTAGCACTGCGTGTAAGCAATCTAAGAAACACACCCAGATGCTCCCGCTTAGGTATCAGTTTTTCAATGCCCATACAAGCTATATGAACATCTGCAAGATGAGCGCCCATATCAGCGTTGCCTTCATTGGTACACACTACGAATTCACCGGTTTCCGCTATAGCAAAATTAACACCGGTGATAGCTGCCTTACGGGTAATAAATTTATCACGCAGATCGATACGCGCAGCATGAGTAAGGAATACAGGATCTGCATTACCAGCAGGCGTACCAAGATGCTCATGGAACAGCTCGCCTATTTCTTCTTTCTTTTTGTGAATACTGGGCAATACAATGTGGCTTGGGGATTCATTCGCTAACTGAACAATACGTTCACCAAGATCAGTATCTATTACTTCTATGCCTTTCCCTTGCAGATATGGATTGAGATGGCATTCCTCGGTAAGCATAGACTTGCTTTTTACAATGCGGGATACGTTATGTTTGGTAAGAATGCCATGTACAATTTCATTGTGTTCGGCTGCATCTTTCGCCCAGTGAACGATTACTCCATTTTGCAATGCTTGTTGTTCAAACTGTTCCAGATAAAAATGAAGTTGAGATAAGGTATGCGCTTTTATGTTGGATGCAGTTTCGCGAAGTAGTTCCCAGTCGGGTACTGAGAAGGCCATCCGGTCACGCTTTTGCCTTACAAACCATAATGTTTCATCATGCCAGTTAACACGTTCTTCGTCCTTGTTAAAGGCGGTTGATAAGGCTGCGTGATTTTGATTTCCAGTATCCATAGCTCCAATACTTCGTTAAGTTAAACTCTTTTATCTTCTACCATGATCTGCACACCACCATTCAATATCTCTGCAATATGAATAACTTTAACCTTACTATTCTTTTTCCGAAGGATACCTTCCATATGCATCAGACAACTCATATCGGCACCGGTTATAAATTCCGCTCCATGAATTTCATGATCGGCTACTCTATCCCTTCCCATCTTGGCACTGACCGCTTCTTCAAAAACACAGAATGTACCACCAAATCCACAACATTCATCTGTTCGATCAAGCGGGATCAATTGAAGCCCTTCAACCATATTTAATAACTGCCCTGGTTTACTGAAAGATGGTGCTACCAATTCACTCATTTGAGAGATATGCAATCCACGTTGGCCATGGCAGCTTTGATGCATGCCTACTTTATAGGGAAAACGAGCTTCCAATTTTTCTACTTTTAAAACATCCGTAAGAAATTCAGTAAGCTCATAAATAGTTGAACGGATCTTTACTGCAGCTTGTTCATGATCATTCTCATGTAAATGATCTTTGATATGCAATACACAACTACCTGATGGAGATACGATATAGTCGAAGTCACTGAAGTTTTCAATAAATAAAATATTGCAACCACCGGTAAGATGTTCAAAGCCGGAATTGGCCATAGGCTGACCACAGCAGGTTTGACGAATAGGATAATGCACTTCACAACCCAATTTTTCCAATAGCTGTAATGTAGCTATGGCTACCTGTGGATAAAACTGATCGATATAACAAGGGATAAAGAGACCTACTTTCATCTTAAAATTTCTAACCTCACCTTACAAGTACAAAACCTTCCTCTACAAAAAAAATCACAGAACCAGCTCCTGCCCTACACTGTAGTATTTTAATTCGATAATATCATTAGGGATAGCCTGTGTATTCCAGGATTTATGTATAGCCAAAGCTGCACCTAAAGCGCTGGCCTGAGCCATAGATGCTGCGAAGACTTCCATTTGCGGAAATGCTGCAGCCAACAAATTCATATAGATAGCATTACGACCAAAGCCACCATCAACAAATATTCTTTTAACCGGAGCTCCCCGCAATACCAGGCTGGTAGCACGAAACTGTTGCGCTACAATGTCTAACATCAATTGATGATAAGCAACAACATCATTTTCAAAGGTGTTCAAATCCCTTTTAGCAAAACCGGAATCGTTAAGCTTATTCCTTCTTGATTTCTTCTCTGGAAGCCTTTTTTGTAGTTTGGGTAAGATACGTTGATCAAATTTGATATTGCGGTACCTTATCGGATTCTGCTTAAAATGATTAGCAATCCGCTTTACCTGCTGCTCATGTTCATAACCTGCAAAATATCTAGAAGCCTTTACCGGGTCGCCTTTATAGGAAAGATAACAAAGGCAGTCCTGCTCCAATTCATTCGTAGTAAGCGGCTCATGGTTAAACGGGTTAAAGCTGATGCACCATGTACCTGTAGATAACAACACAAAGGGTTCGTAAAAATTAACCAGGTAAGGAATTAAAGCAGCAGAGCTATCATGCAGACCAATACCAACAGAATAACCGTTTCCCGGAAAGGCCGCGGGCATCACTTCATCCGTATTTTTTAAAGGTGCCAGCTTACCGGCAAGCCGCTCTTTTTTTACCCAACGATGATAATTCTGCCTGTTAAAATCCCATAGCTGTGTATGGCAACCAATGCTGGTAATATCTGTACAGGCAACACCTGTAATCAGGTAACTCATGTATTGTGGCAAATGCAACGCATACTTGAGTTTGCGATAATTAGCAGGTTGCCTTTGTTTGAAGCGATAAAGTTGTAGTCCTGAGTTCAGGCTGCCCAATACAGGCGATGCAGTTTCATGCGCCAGCGTGATTTCGCCACCATATAAAGCATAAAACTGTTCCTGCAAATCTGCAGGGTATGACTTCAAGTAGTTATATAATGGTGTAAGCGGTTTACCGTCTTTATCTATATAAACCAGGCTGGCTCCATAGGTAGAAAAGTTAATCGCTTTAATTTTGAATTCCTTCATGGAGAAAACTTCGCGAAGGGAATCAAATACAGACAGACGAAGGTTTTCCAGGTTTTCGCAAGGATCGCCATCTTCATCTTTTGTTTCTGTAAAACGGGCCGTTTTTTCAAACACAAGCTGATATTGCTCATCAAAGAGAAATAACTTCTTGTTGGTTTTACCCACATCAAATATTGCGATTACCGGTATTGCACTCATAAGTCTTACAGTCCTGTAGCAACTGTTTTTGCGCCACGTTGTTTGATCAGATTAGCTCTTATTTGTTCTCCTCTATACAGTGCCAATGGGTTTAAAGCAGCTCCTGCACGAAGTCTGGCTTCTGCCACTAATGCCCGTACATCTGTGCGAAAAGCTTCCTGCAATACTTCCTGCGCTGTTACTACATCATTGTTTGCCTGTGCTTCTTTCAGTTTCTTACGGTCTACCAATAATGCCTGTGCATAGGTGATCATAATCGCTTCTACAGATTGCAACAGATCTTCAAGCGGATCCTTTACATTATGAGATGCATCAATCATCCAACCTAAATCTGTAGCGTGATTCATACTACGGGCATCCATGCCTTCCACAAGTTCATTAAAAATAAGGAATAGTTGATAGGGTTTCATGCTACCTACAGTAAGGTCATCGTCGCCATACTTGGAATCGTTAAAGTGAAAGCCACCCAGTTTTCCTTCCATCAACAATAAAGCTACGATCTGCTCAATATTGGCATTAGGCAGGTGATGGCCAAGGTCAACAAGGGTATAAGCCTTGGAGCCGAGTTTGGAAGTATACAATAATGATTGCCCCCAGTCACCTACGGTAGTAGAATAGAAGTTAGGCTCAAAAGCTTTATACTCCACAAATACTTTCCAATTATCCGGCAAAGCTGCGTAGATCTCATGCAAAGATTCAAGAGTATTTTGAAACGCCTGCCTGAAATTCAACTGACCCGGGAAGCACGAACCATCTGCAAGCCATACCGTCAATGCATCAGAACCAAGTTCTTTACCATAGCGGATCACTTCAATATTGTGTTCAATAGCTTGCTGACGTACGGTTTTATTTACATGTTGTAAAGAGCCAAATTTATAGCTATGCTGTTGGCCGGGCTGATCCTGAAAAGTATTGGAGTTCATGGCATCAAAACGAAGACCATGCTGTGCAGCCAACGCTTTTATGTTGTTAGCATTTTCAGGAATATCCCATGGAATATGTAATGATATAGCACCGCTTGACTGATTCAATGCCTGCAGTAAACCAATGTCCTCAATTTTTTCTTCCAGATTACGAGGCTCACCACCACCGGAGAAACGTCCGAAGCGTGTACCTCCCGTACCTAAAGCCCAGCTTGGAATCGCTACCTGGAAGGCTGTCAGTTTTTGAAGAATATCCTCAACATTTCCAATCTCTGAACCTATAAAATTTATCCTGCGCTGATGATCCTTCAATAAAGACTCGTTATGTTCAGCAATCTTATTTTTAATCATTACTTTTTGTTTTAAGGAAGAAAGAAAACTTCTTGCAATGGAGTGGTTATTGGTGAATTATCTTCATTGGTTTCCATAATATCTTTCATGTAAAACCACCACTTCTTCATGATCTCCTCTCCTGCCAATGAATACCTTGCAGCTTCATTCTCCGATTCCAGAAATGCAAATAATTGGTTTGTGTTTTTATCCAGGAAAATAGAATACTTATGAATACCCTTTTCCTTCAATAAAGCTACTAAATCCGGCCATATTTCACGATGTCTTCTTTCGTATTCTTCCTCATTTCCAGGAAGCAATTTCATACTAGAAGCAACTCTTTGCATATTAGCCGTTTATAATTAAGACCATTAATACTTCATAATCAAACCCCGTAGAGACGTTGCATGCAACGTCTCTACGAAGCCATGAAAATTGGCATTTCAACAACTATCTCACAAAAGCCATAGCTACACCACCATCTACGTTAATTACATTGCCCGTAGATTTATTCAATAAACCACCTACAAGAGCATAACAGCCGTTCGCAATATCTTCAGGAAGAATAATCTGATTTAGTAAAGTACGCTTTGCATAGAAAGAAGGCAATTCCGCTACGGTAATACCATAAGCTTTAGCACGTCCTTCGGCCCAGGCACCTTCCCATATTTTGCTGTCAGCAATAACAGCATCGGGGTTCACAACATTCACACGGATACCATCTTTACCCAGTTCTGCTGCGTTCAGACGGCTTAGGTGTAATTGTGCTGCTTTGGCTGAACCATAACCGGCATTGTTAGGTCCTGAAACTAATGCGTTTTTACTTACAATATTAATTATATCGCCACCCAATTCCTGTTTACGCATTACCTCAACTGCAGCCTGCGTTACCAGGAACTGGCCTTTTACCAATACGTCGTACAACAGGTCCCAATCCTTTTCTGTGTGTTCTTCAATTGGTTTAGAGATTGAAAGACCTGCACAGTTCACCACGATGTCAATACCACCAAATTCAAGAGCGGCTACTTTCAATGTTTGATTGATCGTGTTGACATTGGTCACATCCAATACCGCATGTGCAAATACATCTTTGCCATATAACTTTTGAAATTCTGAAGTGGCAGTTTCCAGGCGGCTTTCATCATTATCATTCAGGATAACACAAGCGCCCTCATCAGCAAATTTTTTGGCGATGGCTTTGCCAATACCACCAGCGCTGCCTGTCACCAAAGCGATACGGCTTGAAATAGCTTTTGGCTTAGGCATGCGCTGGAGTTTGGCTTCTTCTAACAGCCAGTATTCAATATTGAATGCTTCCTGACGCGGTAAAGAAGTGTAAGCCGACACAGTCTCGGCACCCTTCATTACATTGATCGCGTTAGTATAGAATTCAGCTGCAACACGTGCCGTTTGCTTGTTCTTGGCAAACGTGAACATGCCAACCCCCGGATACAGTATTACCACGGGATTAGCATCGCGCATTGCTGGGCTGTCAGAATGTTTACAGTTGTTATAATATTCTGCATACATGTTTCGGTATGCTTCAAATTGTGGTTGCAACTTCTCTTTTAAAGCGGCAACATTATTAAGATCTTCTTCCGTAGTAATATTTAATACCAACGGACTGATTTTAGTTCTTAAAAAATGGTCGGGACAACTGGTGCCCATAGGTGCCAGGCGTTCCATATCGTTGGAATTAATGAATTCCAGCACACGATCATCATCTGTGAAGTGACCGATCATAGAAGACTCTGAAGAGCAGAAGCCTCTTAATACAGGAGCCAATGCTGCTGCTCTATTCAGGCGTTCTTCTTTACTCACAGCTTGTATTTTTTGACCACCGAAAACAGGTCCTTTCTTACCATAGTTATCTTCCAGGTATTGAGCACAAATCTCAATGACTTCAAGTGTATTGATATAACTTTCGTAAGCTGTATTTCCCCAGGTAAATAAGCCATGGGATCCCAGCATAATACCACGCAGGTTCGGGTTATCATCAATGCACTGACGAAGTTTCAATCCAAGATCAAAACCAGGGCGCTGCCAATCTACCCAACCAATGGTACCACCAAATAATTCTTCTGTAATTTTCTTACCATCTTTAGCTGCAGCAATAGCTATAGCTGCATCGGGATGAAGATGATCAATATGTTTGTATGGGAGAAAACCATGCAGAGGTGTATCAATTGAAGGTGCTTTGGAGGAAAGATCAAAGATGCAATGGTTAAATAATTCCACCATTTCATCTTCAAACTCGATACCTCTGTAAACGTTTTTCAGGCTACGCAAACGATCAACATATAAGGCTGCCAATCCACTTCTCTTCAACGTACCTAAATCGCCGCCGGAACCTTTTACCCACATCACTTCTGTTTCTTCGCCTGTAAGTGGATCTTTGGCCATAGCCTTGCACGAAGTATTACCACCACCATAATTAGTCAAGCGGAGATCTGCTCCCAACAGGTTAGAGCGGTATATTAATAGAGAGACTTCATCACCCTCCATGGACAAAGCTTTCGCATCATCCCACAGGTAACTTACATGTTTATAGATCTTTGTTGCGTTTTCCAGAGACATCTTGTTGTTATGTTTTTTATTGCTTAAATTATTTTATAGAATTACCATAGCCCACAATCAGTACAGCAATGATAATAGTAATTATTCCTGCGAAAATGGTCGCCCTTGTTTTAGTATGTACACCTTTCCACTCTTTCAATACAATACCCCAGACATTGGCAATGAGAATAATAAATGCCATATGCAATATCCAGGAACTGGCACCATTGCCCATCTTGCTTTCTCCCATACCATAAAAGAAGAACTGAAGGAACCAGGTAGTGCCTGCCAGAGCAGAGAAAAGGTAATTGGATACCAATGGCGTTTTCTTGTTGGTATAATCTCCAAAAGTCTTGTTACGGCTATTGAGTATCATGCACCAGATAAAATTGGTAGTAAGCCCGCCCCATAAGATCACGATATAAGTCACATTATTCTGGAACAGGAATTCGCCTTGACCGGGATGAGTACTTTTCCATATTTGATTGGCCGTATCTGCCATAGATTTTCCGGCTTCGATTCCGAAATTGAAACAGGCACTCAACACACCGGATACTATGGATACGAAAAGGCCGAGGCCGAATTTATATTCTGTTTTGGTTACGGTACCATGAGGATCAATACTGTCTGTTTTAAGTTCCCGTTCCTTCATCATCCCCGCTTTACCGCAAAGAATAATACCAATGATACAAACCAAAAGACCGGCCAGTACAACAAGTCCCCATTGCGAGCCCGCCAACATACTGAAGGTATCTTTACCTTCTTTCGGGAAAATATTATAGTAAAGAGAAGGGATAAGCGCCCCAAAAACCATGCATAGTCCTAATATAATACTGCTACCAAGTGAGACACCAAGATAACGTACACCTAGGCCGTAGGTAAGGCCACCAATGCCCCAGAGTACACCAAACAAAAAGGTCATCCCGATGATGCTGGAATCTGTATTTTGAATGATTTCTGAAAAAGCAGGAATAGTAAGGTAAGCAGCAAGTGGCGGAACAATCAACCATGAGAAAATACCACCGATTATCCAGTATGTTTCCCAGGACCATCCTTTAACTTTCTTGTAAGGGATATAAAAACTTCCGGAAGCAAAACCTCCGATGAAGTGAAAAAGAACGCCAAGAATTGCCTGCATAATTTGGTTAAAATAATTAAGGACTCACACACCTACTCTTTCTGATGTTACGAAAATAAAAACTCGTAACCAGACCGCTGTCCTGATAATGGGACAGGACAGCAATATTTTTTTAATTTTCTTAATGAAGTGATATTTAAACAAGAAGAACCGGCAGGGTTAATTATCCTGCCAGTTCTTTAAGAGAGAAAAAACTTTAGAAATTACTTCTTTAACAAATTTTCAAAATAATCTTCCAATGAAGTGTATCCATTTTTTCGAATTTGTATGGCATCAGAAGCTTTATGTTCGTCTAAACCATGGCTTTGTTCCCAGGCATCCGGAATACCATCCTGATCAGAATCAGAAAGAGTAGTTGGTTTAGGTTCAATCTTAGGTTGACCACCAACTTGAGTTTCTGTCCAGATGATTTCACCCTCTTTACCCAAACCGAAAAGTTGTTTGATCAATCGCTCATCAACAGGGTCTCTTTCTATAGAACACCCGGCACTGGCAATAATGCTTTCATACGCCTTAGCAGCAGATTCAACTGTAACTGGTATAATTGAAATATTCTGTTTCTTTGTGACTAACGAAGCTTTTACTTTATCCGTACTAAAATCAGCATCTGTAACCAACTTTCCATTCAACGATCCATCCTTGTTCAGGTCAACATAATTTCCGGAATGATATACATGATCTGTTTCAGTAAACATGCTTAAAAAACTTTCAGAAGACGAGGGGCCACTGATAAAATAATTATTGACGATATCCTGGTAATGATCTGCGGAAGAATGTCCTCCTACAAAACCGCTATTACCCCAATTGTAAATCACGTTATTAATATATTCAATTTTGGCTTTCGCTTTAGGATTACGGCTTTGATTGCTGATCCATAAACAATGATGAATACTAAGATACTCCGGCCTTTCCAATAAAGCCCCAAAGCGCTGCGGGTCCAGTGATTCTCCAACAAGGCAATATTGCAAAGTGATATTGGTACTGCCTTTTATATGCAGATCGTCCCACCGACCCCAGGTTACAGAGATATGGTCAAAAATAATGTTGTCAGAGCTATCAGCAATCAGTACACAACTACCACGCTTCATATTGATACTGCCATGCATCCGGATATAACGAACGATTACATTTTTGATCTTGTTAAACGCAACTGATTCACCATACAAAGTAATTCCAGGACCAGGAGCCGTTTGCCCGGCAATGGTAATATCACTCATTACATTCACCCTACTGTCCAACTTAATAACGCCACCAATATCAAATACTACAGTTCTGCCAGCCTTACTTACAGCATCTCTGAAAGAGCCGGCCCCATTATCCTTTAGATTTGTAACATGATAAACTTCCTTCCCTCGCCCACCAGTTGCCGTCGCACCAAAGCCCTCAGCGCCTTTGAATGCCGGTAATTGTGCTACTGCCGGCAAATAAAAAAGTATACAAATAATAAGTCCTGTTAAGCTTTTCATTCTGGAATTTTATTTTTAGAAAGCTGAAAAATTACCAGCCCAATTTGATTTATTTCAACTTGTAAACTTCAGATCCTGCCAGCAGAAAACATCCCAGGCCATAATCCTCAAAGTCAGGCTGGCTGGTATAAGTAACGGGTTGACCATCTTTAGGTTCTTTACCGGTACCTTGTACATAACCAAGGAAACCATCTTTATGTACAGACTCTGTAATTAAGGCATGCCATGCTTTTTGTACTGCAGGTAAATAAGTTTTTTTATCAATTACATTATGATTGATACCCCAAGCCATACCATAAACAAACAATGAAGTACCTGTGGCTTCCTTACCACCATAATTATTGGGGTCATGAAGACTTGCATTCCAGAAACCATCTGTACGTTGCACTTTCAATAAAGCAGCAAGCATATTTTTATAGTCTTGCAAATATTCCTGGTAATGCACATCAGATTTTGGAAGTACTTCCAGCACACGTACCAATGCAGCCACAACCCAACCATTACCACGGCTCCAATAACAATCCTCACCATTGGGTTCTTTATAAGGAGGAACGAAATCCTTATCACGCCACCATAGCTTATCCTGTGGATTCAGCAAGCCATTGCCGCCATGTTTGTATTTGGCATAGCTGTACAGATCCCACATTTTATCGAAGTATTTTTTATCGTTGTAATGCACACCCAGTTTGGCGAAAATGGGCATAGCCATTTGTATAGCATCTATCCAATCCCAATCATCGCTTTTTTCCGAAGCTACCATCAGATCTATGGAAGCTTTGATGTCATGGAGCCTTACGGAGTCTTTATTCATTAAATAGAGGTCAATATAGGTTTGCCCCGCACACTGGTTGTCTGCATTACGGGTTTCAATGCCCTTACGTAATCCCCATTTATGTGCATCGCCCCACCGCACTGCATAATCAATATAGGACTGCTTCTTATCAACATTATATAATGCCATCGACCCTTCATAATATACAGCTCTTGTCCAGATGTTACTTGGCCATGTTTTCTTACGGACCTCAACATGAATATCCATACCCGGATCAGGCCATTTGTTCATGAAGTATTTATTTGTCAGCTGCATTGCTGCCAACGTTTGCTTCTTAGATATTATTTTTCCTGCCTTTGTTTTCTGTGCAAATGAGGTAATGCCCGTTGATAGGAGTAACATTGCTGTTGCCCAAAATGTGATCTGTTTTTTTATCATAACAATTATATCGTAAAAGATTCGAACTTAATTTTTATCCTGTGTCTCCACAGGCCAGTTGTCTGTTCGGAATGGAGATGCAGGTAGACCTGATTGATTAAACAAATTTGATTCCGGAACATTTTTCCAGGCAAAACGAACAGCAACAGGTTCCGTAATTTCATCGCTCCATACTTCGATGGTACTGCCCTTAATTATTGCTTTTGCCTGAACAAATCTTTCATCCTTCGATGCAATCATAAATTCTTTGGCGTCTCCGTTTTGAAAGGACAAACCCTCTTCGTGGTCGAAATGTAGTATAATCCTGTTTCCTTCAATGTGCATAGATTTATAAAGTGGCCCGGAGGTTTCTAAATTTTTATTTCCATACTGATTATGCAAAGCCCAACGTGCAAGGCGCTCTCCTACTGTTTTCTTGTTTCTGGGATGAATATCTCTTGCGTCCCCTACATCAGTAGTAACTACTATCCCCGTATTGGAGACAGTTTTAAAAGTATATAATTGCGCCTCCCTGATAACAGGATTCTGGCCATTATGCGGAGCAATTTGGACAAAATAAAATGGGAGATCTTTATGATTAAATTGCTGTCTCCAATCATTAATCATAGCAGGGAATAAGCGCCTGTATTGCCATGCGTAAGTAGCATTAGATTCTCCCTGGTACCATATTACGCCCTTAAGTTTATAAGAAAGCAAAGGTGCAATCATGCCATTGTATAATTTATATGGAGATTTATTATGCTTAGGGCCAATAGGTTCCTTAGGGGCACCTTTTTTCTTACTGCTGGTATCAGCTTTCCACTGATCCAGTTTTACCTGAAACTTTCTAAAAGCTTCAGGATAATCGTCACATGCCTTTTGATACCGATCCAGAATTGGCCTAAATTCTTTTTCCAACACCTCTTTTCTTGTCCATGATTCGGCAGGAGTGCCGCCCCACGTAGCATTAATAATACCAACAGGGAAACCCGTTTCCTGCTGCACCTTCATGGCAAAATAATAAGCCACGGCAGAGAAGCTGCCGGCGGTTGAAGGAGTGCATGTCTCCCATCGACCATCGAAATTATCACAGAGAGTATCTGCTACAGTATTGGGTATATCTATCATCCGAACATCAGAGTTATTTGCTTTAGCTATCTCCTCTTGATAATTGATCACCCCTGTACGCCAACCTTCTCCCTTATCCATATAAAATTCCATGTTGGATTGCCCCGAAGCCAACCATACTTCACCTAAAAGCACATTCTTTATTTCTATGTGATTATTACCTGAAAAGCTTATAACATATGGGCCACCCGCTTTTGTTGTCTTTACTTTTATCCGCCATTTACCATCAACACCTGTTATAGTTTTTACTTCCTTTTTCAGCCAGGAAGGTTTAATACTTACGTGTTCACCTTTATCTGCCCAACCCCATAATGTAATTTCTGATTGCTGTTGCAATACCATATTATCACTTATAAGAGCTGGCAATTTTATATTTGCTTCGGCTGTAAGCGTAAAAGCAAAAAGAGCGTTACACGTTATCAGAATAGACAACAAGTATTTACATATAATCCTAGACCTAATTATTTTCCGATCTTTTATCATCTTCAATTTCTTTAATTATTGTAATAGCCATCAATCCTATTACTACTTCGCCTGCAGTAGTTTTTATAGTAACAGACTTTAGTTCTTTGGAAGGATCTATTTTAAGGTCAAGTACAGTAGCAGCACCACCTTCAATCATCCGGTTACTAAATCCTTTCAAGGTACTATAAGTACCATCCGGTGCAAAGCCATTACATATTTTACCACTTTTTAAATGAATACGGACAGGAGGTTTTTCTTTTAAATGAAAAGCATATCCATCTTCATAATAATCCTGCTCTATGGGCCACCAGTTTTCCGGATTTCTTAAGGATAAAATCGTTTTGGAACCATCGGTATAGGTTACGATTAATTGTCCATTCTCCATCTGGCTTTGCATGGGATTTGTACTACCACAAAGCATTGCAGAAATATATTTACCTTTTCCTGAAACGGGAATAATCAGTGAATCAGGGTAATTATCCCATAAGGAAGTAAATATGATATTATCTTTTTCCAGAGCGGAGGGCGTTTGCAGTATAACACCATTGTTCAGGTGAATACTATTAGTTTTCCCTGCTAATGCGCGCAAACCTTCATCATTTATCCCGGGTTGTACTTTAGGATAGCACCAGTTTCCAATACCTTGAACAGGCAATTGCAATGTTGGATAAGGAGAACGAGGTGAAAGGTATTTTTGCTGAAAAATTCGATTTACTTTATCATTAAAGTAAGAGCTTAAATCAACAGGTTCCGATTTCTTTGCAATAAAGGAATTAGATATGTTTTTGTCCTGCTGTTTAATGTTTAGGTTCACCGGTTCCCACCATATAGTATTCCCTTGTTTTATTTTTACAAAAAAAGTTCCATAATGATTATCCTTTGAAATAGCTCCCTGCAAGGCATGAGCCGATATTTTTGCATTTCTAAGCATCCTTTGAGGATCTTTTAACTCTAATATCTCAGCGTCTTCTGACCTTACATTTAATTGTTGTAGGTTGTTTATTTCATGATCATACTTCAATGTTGCTATTGATCTATTTTTCCAATGGATCACTATCTTATACTGCTGTTGCTTATCGGAAGCAATAAGCAACCTGGGTAAGCCTATTGACGGCTCAAAAGTATATGGAACCTGCTTCCCATTGATGTACACATTTTTCACCTCACTATATAATGCAGGAACAGTAAGTAATAAGTTCATATTCCGGCCAAACGATGGCTTTATAATATATTCATCTATCAGTCCCTTTCTGCTAAAATCAAAACTAATATCCGGAACCTGCAGTGTAGCATTATTCCAGCTTGCAGGCAAGCCCGGCTGTATATTTAAAGTGTCCGTTAATGCATTTGGCTGTATACCAAAAAGTCCTTCAACCAATGTACGGGAAGCCATACCAATAGGGTCCGCAAAGTCACGATATAGCTCACCACGGATAGCATCATAGAAGGATAATTGCTCGAAATTACCAGGACTTGTACCGATAAACATACTCTCTGTCAGAGCGCTCTTCCAAAGAGTAAAAGCTTGTTCTTTGTCACCACCCTGCCAGTAAGCTAATGCAGTATGTAAATTTTCAGCCAGGGCAACATTATTAATAGACCAGGTATAAGGTTGCCAATTACTTGTTGCCAATACATATAATCCTGTATCCTTAAGCCCATCAGCTTTTACAGGAATATGTGGTATATCTTTATCCACATATTGTAACGTTTGGTAAGTTTCAAAAGGATCCGGCACACCTGCATCCAAAGCATGATAAATAGTCCACAAACCTGCGGCAGTATGCACATTTCGGGAAGCTGTGTTATCCCTGTATTCTGCATAACTGCCGAGGTGTGGAAGCCATAAAGCAAGCCGTATCGCGTTATGGATCTTTTCCGCTTCATCCTCATAGGGGGATGAATCTTCATGTAGTATTTTTGCAAGCGTAGCCGCCGATTTGTTTGCCCGATAATTATAGGCAGAAGAATGCGTTACTGCTCCACCATTGTACTGCAGCGCGTCACTTGCCCATATGCATGCATAGGCATCGTATAACCCGTCGTTATCAGCATCAAAATTTCTTTTCTCCCATGCAAGATGCCTTTTAATCAAAGGCCACATTTCCCTTACATAAGCAGTATCTCCTGTCCAGTTAAAATGGTTGAGCAACTGATCTATAAATACCAGGTTCATGTCATAATGATGTGGTCTTATGTCTCCATTGGGGTTACGACAGATATAACCACTACTAAAAAGCGATGTGCCCATCTGTTCCAACTGCCGTGCCATACCTAAGGCCGTATCAGCTACTACGGGGCCCGAAAGTGGTTCTGTAACCTGCGACTTTGCATAACTGCTGAAATGAGATCGCGCCCTATCATGCCATCCCAATGGATCAGCCGCATAAGCACCGCGCCAGGCATTGAGTCGCATGCGCCAGGCTACGGCACCATGCAGAAAAGTAGGTGATTCGTAAATAGCATCAGCTGCAATAGCCAGAGCACCGCCTAATGTATTAATAAAACTATCCGGGGTATGTACTATGACCCTGTCCGCCAGTTTACTTCTTTGTAGTTCAGTCTTTTTAAACAGATCGCTTAGTGCACTGTATTCATTTACATTATTAGTAGCGGCATTGGCTATCAGGAAATAATCGGTTTGTGTAGCGTTGAGATTTAGACTGCCTTTTAGATATGGAGCTCCCTGTTCTTCAAACTGTGCAACGTTTAAAATAGTCTGATCTGGAAATACACCTTTAAGCTCCTTTACATCTTTCTTAATGTTGAATTTCAAAGAGAAAGCATTCTTATCAATTGTGTAAATATTACCAGAGCAGTTTTCCGGCTTTAAATCGAAGGAGGATTCAGGATCAGCTCCTATATCACCATCGCGACTGAATTTTTTACCTGAGGCACCGCCAAACGTAAGTCCTAATTGTATTCCTTTTGATATTCCTACTGCTTCTGTTTTGATAAGCATTCCTTCGCCCTCCATCAAAGCCAATACAGTCAGTATTATTTTCCCCTTACCGATCATCGGATCTTGTAGCGTATAGATCATACTTCCGGGGCGGTAGATGGCTTCTATCTGTTTAACGTCAATAATCCATTTGTGCTGATTGCCGGATATCAATTCAAATTTAAAATTGCCCCCCATAGCTGGCATGTATAAAGCAAATTCAGGCAGGTCGCCAGCCTCTACCCTGAAGCCGGTGTTGCTTCCATATAGTGCCCTGTTGAATCTATGCCTGCCTTCAATCTTTACAAGATCTTTTCCCAGTGGCCTGTAATGGAGTTTGCGTTGCACACCATGCCAATTACCTTGCTGTGCATACATCTGCTGCATCGGAAAGATGAGGTAACTTATCAGGATCAGAAAAAAGAATCGACAGATCAACATGTTTGGTTCGTATTCAGTGCGGTTTGGTTCAATATTTAGTAGTGGTAAACATTATTCGATCTTAAAAATAAAAGTGGACGACGTTTCAAATTTGCCTCCTTGTGCCGCTCCAAAAAGATAAGCAGGCTTGCCATTACGAATCAGTAGCATGGGTCGCTCCAATCTTCCATATTTTTTTAGATGAGCAGGTGCAGGTGGCATATCTATGTATTGGCTAAGTGGGTGATAGGCAATTTTAGGCTCTGACCATTTATAACCATCTAGAGATTGCATTAATAATCCGCTCTCATGATCAAAGACGCCCATATCGCGGGCTATTATCTTCAGTTTATTTTTTTCCTGCCAGATAAAAGCATCTTCAAACTGACGGTTATTTCCTTTTCCTGAAAAATCAATAACCGGATTATGTTCATATTTTACATAAGGTCCTTCAAGTTTGTCTGCTATAGCAATGCCATATTTCCGGTTCCCTTTTATGGGCCCTGTAGCATTTTGTTGCTCTTCGGTATTCCATGATTTGTAATATAGCCAATACTTTCCCTTCCATTTTATAAAAGCAGGATTAGTAGTGCAATGGTCATCCCAGGCACCTTCAGGCCCGGCTTCAAGCAGAGGCTTGTCTGGTCTTTGCCAGGGTCCATCGAGACTATCAGCAAAGGCAAGGCCAATTCTCTTTGTGTTTGTTTTACCATTGCTATTGCCCATATAAAAAAGGCAGTATTTATTATCAACAAACCTGGTTAAGGGATTGTGACAAGTAGTAGCATCAAAGTATCCGGGTCTTGGGGCCAATATGACCTCTTTAAAAATAAATGGGGACTCTGGACTATCAGCTACGGCGTGTGCTATCTCTGATCCTTTTATCCAGCCACTCATTTTCTTCTCCCCTTTCCAACGTGAATAAAACAAATGCACCTTACCATCCGGACCATCAATAGGCGAAGAGCACCATACATAATAGCCTTCTGTTTCCAAGGCACGCCCAACAGGTATAAGTTTGCCCAATGGGCTTTTGCCGGAACGATCCGTAAAGGCATGCATCCACTCCGGCAGTAGTAACCCTGCAGATAAGATAAATGATTGCTGTACGAATGTTCTCCTGTTCATCATTGTCTTTTTAAAATACTTCTTTCATTTCTTTAAGTATAACCGGCCCTTCAATACCTGATGCCGTCACGTTCCAATTTGCGGCATCAAAATTTTTATAGTTGATATTCACAAAGTTTATTTCATGATACTTACGCCATTCAATCTTTTGCTGATCCATATAGCGAATCCGGTTTGCCATAAGATTGACCACTTCTATTCGTATAGTGTTCTTTCCTGACTTCAGAAATCTACCTACACAAAGTTCTGTCGGGTTACTCCAGATATATCCAGCATCCTGATCGTTGATCCATACATGAGCACTTTCCCGTAGACCGCTCAATTGCAACATATATTCATCAGCTTTCTTACCAGGTATACTGAAAGTCTTACTGTACACGCCGGTTCCTGAAAAATTTTTAAATGTTTTATCTTTTAAAGAACTCCAAAGCTGTATCTGGTTCAACTGTTGCTCTTTAGGCAATACAGGCCCACCATGCGTGAAATGCAATTTCCATGAAGCATTTAAAACAGTTTGTTTTCCCGAAGGCTCATAGTATCTCCAACCTTGGCCTTTAACTTGTTTATCTGACGTTTTCAGGAACAAAGAAGCACCGGATTTTATTTGCACTCTTATACTTACACTTTGCTCATCACTATTTTTAATTCCCGCATACCCTGTTGTACCTGATTGCGGGTCCAGTATTAATACAGATCTATCATGTACGTTAAGTCTGATTATAGTGTCTATATCATGGGCAGTATGGTTGACCAGGTAATAATATTTACCATCTTGAACAGTGCGTCTAATAAATTTCAAGCCGGTTTGTACCAACGATTCGGGTTGAAGCCCAGCTAGTTCAAGGCCTTTATTGATATCTCCGGAGAATATAATCCTGCCTTTACCAATAGTCTTAACTGCAGGCCTGGCACTGTTTTCAGGCAGAAGATCTCTGATAAGCGATTTCAGATTAGCCCTATGTTCATCCAGCTCTGAATAACCAGGAACATCTTCAGGCAACGCTTCCATTAAAATAGTTGCTCCTTGTTCTGCGAGATCCTTAATGTGCTTTAAGGTAGCAGCCGGCATCTTACTACATTTAGGTACAAATAAAATTTTATTTCGTCCACCTTGTTCTGTAATGCCAATAGTTCCATCTTTATAGAATGCCCTGCTCAACATCAGGTCAGATACAAAGTCAATAGCATAGCCTGATTCCTGCATTTGTTGTATATCACTATAAAACGAAGTACCATACAACCATTCATCCACATCATGCACTCTGAAAGGTATATCCATACCTTTTGCTTTATGCCATGCATCATAAACAGGCCAGTATACTAATATTTCGTTATCCGGCTTTCCGCTTTGTAAGATACTCTGACAGCGGGTTATATACTCGTTCAAAACGTTTACCTGCGGCCATAAACTATTGGAAGGCGTAAATTCTACTGAAGCATAAAACAACCAACCGGGCCAGACAACCTGTTCGGGAGAATAAGTAGTGCCATGAAAAACAACATGATTAATACCGGCCAGAAACACTTGCTCTACTTCAGGTTTACACTGCGACCATGAAGTTTTAAAATGTTCTGTAAGCCAGGTAAAGGTCTCGGATGAAACCAGGTTATGACCCATTGCATGTGCAGCGGAAGAGGCAAATTTCATCATATTGGGATCCGGGTCAACATTCCTGATATCACTGCTATCTCTTCTCAAACCTTTTACATCAAAATGACTGGAGCCGAATGTTTCTGTCTCCGCAATATCAACAGCAGCATACATATCCAAAAGATTTCCCGGTGAGCCATGAGCCTGGTTAAGAGACAATGCACCTTTTCCATTCGCCCATGCATTAAAGGGCAATGAAAAATTATGCAACATCATGTCGGACATGGTTTCCCTGTAATCAGATTTTATCCTTGCAGCTTTATCAGAGATCGTATCGGAGACTAACAGGTTCAGGTAATACCGGAGATCATAACCTCTTCGTTTTTTGAATACATCAAAAAAATCAGGGCTCCAATCTGCATTGAATACTTCATAGCTGTCATTATAAAATGCTACTATGCCCCTGCTATTCTTTCCATAAGCACTATCATACTTGTGTAAATAATCCTTTAAAGCCGTAGCTGAAAAATGATCTAATGTATAACCTTCGCCTCCCGGCGCGGCGCGCTTAACCTT
Source organism: Taibaiella sp. (assembly GCA_041660405.1). Lineage (GTDB taxonomy): Bacteria > Bacteroidota > Bacteroidia > Chitinophagales > Chitinophagaceae > Taibaiella. Next base: position 60,181 of record JBAZWL010000005.1, read on the forward strand.
TTGACGAGTTTTGCCTACAAATGCTGCGTATAATTTCCAGGTTCCTGAAGATGGCTTCCACTTTAGGTTTCCTTCTTCGTTGACTTCATCTGTTATATCTATCACTTCTCCTTTGGGACCATAAGCAATCAAAGCAGATAAACTATTTCCTTTCATCTTCCTTTGCTGTTCATCCTTCAATATGACCTTATCAGTAAATGAAGCATCAGAAGAAACAGTATATTGTTGTACAATCAATTTTGCGGCAGCGTTAGTTTCTGTAACCTGCGGGCCACCAATAGGCCAACCTGAACCAACAGAAACATAAACTCCCATATCCTTTTCCTTTGCAGCATCTACCGTTAAGTCCAGCATCTTTATCCAGGCTGGCGACAGATAGTTAATAAAGGAAGACTCTGCACCCTTGGCTCCATAAATAGGAACTATTTCTACACCTCCAATACCAGCTTCATGGAACAATCTAATCTCTCTTTTAATATTGTTGCTATCCACAGCATTGCCCATCCACCACCATCTGGTCCAGGGGCGCATATCTTTATTTACTGCAGGCCATTGACTATATAATGGTTGCAAACTAACGAGCAATAGTATGGAAGCAATTATTCTTTTCATTTAGTTAAATCCGCAGGTTTAATTTCAACTGCATATATATCCTCAAATCCTTCAAAGTTAGCTCTGAAAATGATCCATTTCCCGTCAGGACTGTAATGTACATTTGGCTCCAACCTATAGTTATGATGTTTCATGTTTACCAGCTTTTCTGATATGAAACTATCATTATCGGGCCTGAACAAATATATCCATTTCCCGTCAAGAGCCTTTGCTACAGAACCTTCATGGCCACCATCACCTGCAAAGGTTTTCTGATCCCAGGCAGAAGTGTAATGCACAGACCATTCATTACGCTGTAATTCATACTTCTTTTCCTGGCCGGAATTCAGTTCTGTCCCACCTACATAAAACTTTTGACCTCGTGGTAGTTGAAGATCATACCAGATGTACTTTCCATCAGGACTAAACCATTCATGCCCTGCAATTTCCATATCCATGGTACGTTTATGGATCAGTTTAGGTTGATCTTTCTTCGCTACATCAATAGTCCATATCCTGTCTACTTTATGCCAATGCCCCTCATGGCAAAACATCAGCAGATGTGGATCAACTGGTGAAAATTGAATATGGTTAAGCCAGGCACTATCTGTAAATATCTTATTCAGCTCCCTGGTCTTTACATTAACGGTAAAAAGCGTACGTGGTAATTTCGCTTCGAATATCCTGCTGAAATAATCACTCTTCTCCGGATATTTTCTTGAGATTTCCTTTTCGGCATCAGTTGAATAAGCGCCTGCAAGTAAAGTGCCATCAGCATTTACCGTGGTTATATCCGCTTTGAAATCCTGTGGAAAAACAAAAATCAGTTCAGTCTTTTTCGTATTGATATCAGTAGCAAAAACGCTGTCTTTGATCTGGTAGAATACTTTCTTAGTAGCTGCATTCACAATTTCACCTTTCATTGGCGAAGACTGGTGTGTAAGCTGCTCCACTGCTTTGGTTTTAAGATCAACAGTGTATAGCTGTTTTTCTTTCACATTCATGTTATATATTTCCTGCGCTTTCTTCTGTAACTCTCCCGGATAATTTTCTTTCTGGCGTTCATTGCTTCCATAGAAAACCATTTTATCACCTACAAAAGGATTATTATGAAAATAGAAGCTCAAATTGATCCCTTCCCGTTTTGCCAATCTGATGATTTTATGATGCGTAGCTTTATCAATCCATGCATCAGGCATTTTTTGTCCACCTGTCTCCATTATGGGCTGTGTATATGCAATAAAAGATAGTACCAGCAGCAGTATAGTACTGCATATTTTTAAGTTCATATTTATAGCTTAAGATGATGTTTCAAAATCAATGATATAACCAGAGCGAATAAGTTTAAAAATAATTTATCCTTGTTATTCAATAACCAATTTGATTACCTGTTTTTCTACCCCGGCATGAAGCACCAGCTGGTAAACACCATGTTGTAGTTCTTGAGGTAAAGTGACTATGTGGGAATCATGATGTAATTCATTCTTGAAAGACTCTTTTACAACCAACCTACCGAGAAGATCATACAGTTTCATATCGACAATTCCCGGTTCAATACCTTGAATATCTATACGGAAATTTCCTGAACGTACCGGATTAGGCACAACACTAACATGACTTGTAACTGGTTCTGCATTTACACGAACCATCTTACTGTAATTTAATTTACCATCTACATCCAATGCTTTAATACGATAGTATAAAGCTCCTGAAGGTGCACTGATATCATTAAATTCATAAAAGCTTTTCTGCGTTGCTTTAACTGATCCTACATCGTGGAATGTACTTCCATTTTCAGAGCGCTGCACTAAGTAATCTTTTGTATGTAGCTCTATACCAACCTCCCAGGAAACAGCTGTATTTTCCTGTTGCCGAAAAGCATATACATCTTTAAAGGCTACCGGTAAAGGTACCTGCGTATTATACAATGCCAACGCGTCTGCCTCAGTTAAAGCATAGTTGTATAAACGTACTTCATCAATCATTGCCTTATAAGCTATGTTCAAATCATTGGAATTACCCAGCAATAAAGGGCTTTCTTCACCAATATCACCAACAGTATTATCAGTAACCGCTTTATTTAAGACACCGTTTACAAACAGGCGGAGGCGTTGATCTGTCATACTTCTTACCACAACAACATGTACCCATGTATCGTTGAAAAAAGCGGTGCCGCCATTATTCGCTGTAAGTGTAGTTTTAATAATATTGTTATCAACAGCCCAACGGAAGTTAGTACCGTTCCTTTCAATTCCCCACCATTTACCCGTAGCGCCAGTAGCTGTACTCGCAGCAAATGATCCCTTATGAATAAGATAACAGTTAGGTGTTGTGGAAGGACCCTTGATCCACATACTCACTGAAAACGAATTATCATTATTCAATAAAACTTCATCATTAGGTATTATAATAGCAGACTGTGTTTCAGTAGCAGAAGGATTAAAATTCAATCCATTGTTCATAATACCGGCGCTTCTGACATAACTATTATTATTACTGATCTCTCCGTCATTACCATAAATACTATTGTCTAGTACAGTAGTGCCTGTACTTTCATCCAGCTTCCACTCACCTATTATACCTGGTGCAAAATAATTTTTAGTATGAAAAGTCCATACATTACCGATTGTAGTACCAATACTTCCTGTAGCATCAACGCGCCAGTAATAATTGGTGTTGTAGGCCAGGGGTTGCAAGGCGAAACCTTCTCCCGCAGTATCAATTGCCAACATCATGGAATCAGGATGAGTACCAAAATATACATGATACATTAATGTAGAGTCACTGCCATCCCATTTAAGATTAACAGTAGCTGCTGATACATAATTAGCTTGGTGAGTAGGCACCGGTGCTACCGGAACAGTGGGATATCCCGGAACAGGTGGTGTAATTGCTGATGTAACAGGAGAATATGCCGAAGTATCTGTTGCCGTTGCTGTCTTAATACGATAATAAAAATTGCTGTTTGCTGCTACGCCCGTATCTGAATAAGTAACCGTATTAGCAGACAATGTAGCTATTGGCAGGAAAGTAATATTATCTGTTGACCTTTCCAGCAGGAAAGCAGTTTCATTTGAAGTATTATCTACCCACGTTAAGTCAATATGATTATAAGCAATAACAGTATCTGCAAGGTTAGTAGGATGATAAACAAATGGCGAAGGCGTAAGATTGGGAACATCATTGATGTAAAGCTCAAGATTAGAATAACCTCCGGCTGTAATATCGTTTCCATCAGAAGAGTCAGCAGGATTAAGGCTATGACTCAATTCCCACTCATCCGGAATACCATCGCGATCCATGTCTTCTTCAGGAGAGGCATTAAATACGATCCCGGTACCATTAGGTAATTGTGCCGTTTCATCAGTAAAAGTATTGATGGTAATACCATTCAGGCCGAGGCTATTCAATTCACCGATCATGAGTGTATCTGCAGGATCACGCATCGGATAAGAGCCGCCAACAGTATTCACCAAACTACTTAATAAACCAGACACTGGCACAACTGAAGAAGAAGAAGGCTGCAAAGGATAAGTAAAAGGAACAGCCTGCATATCAATAGAGTCTTCTCCTACGCCATAATCATTTTGAGCAAGTACGTATCCATTCAGTGTACCGTCCAATGTAGTGTCATAATAATTATCTGCAACGTAAGCCTTAAAATTAAGGTTTCCTCTGGTAAAAGGAGCAATAGTTGTGGAAGGCCCTTTTATAAAAAGGTTATTAAAAATATTGGCAAAAGACTCACCACCTGAATCACCTAATATGTAACCTCCGCCACCACCCCAGTTGTACACAATATTGTTTACAAATTCATTCTTTCCCTTTACTTTAGGATTGCGGGTTTGATTATCGATATATAAGTTACGGAAAAGAGAAACCCCGCTATCAGTCTGGATTAAACCGCCGCAGGAATGGCTCCATAATCCCTGGCCAATAATTGAATTCTGTATTGTAATATTAGCAGGATTCTCTCCACTAATGGAGAAAGTTTCATCCCGCCCCCAGGAAACAGAAATGTGATCGAAGATTATATTGTTACCATTGGCAATACCTATAGCATCCTTACCGCTGTCTCCGTTTTTACCCATGCGTACTCTTATATATCTGCAAATTGTATTACTGGCACCGGAAAAAGAAAAACCATTTCCATATACCGTAATGCCGCCACCAGGTGCTGTTTGGCCTGCAATAGTAACATTAGGACTCACTACAATGCGAGTAGTAATTTTAATGACACCACCCACTTCGAAAACCACAATCCTATTAGGCTGACTTACAGCGTCCCTTAAAGATCCTGGTCCAGAGTTATTTAAATTAGTAACAATATACACATTGCCATTTCGACCACCTATAGCATATCTTCCAAACCCTTCGGCTCCGGGAAAAGCAAAGGTTTGGGCAAATGCTCTTTCGGTGCCCAACAGCCCGAGAACAGACAATGCCAATGAAGCTTTTACGATGTATTTATTTTTCAACATGACACAATAGTTTTGAAGCCCGGTTAGGCCAGTGAATGATTTACAATAAAAAAATGTCACAGACTATAACATTACCATCAGAAACCAATGGCAACATGTGAAAAAGAAAAAATTGCGGATGAGTAAAATAAACACCCGCAATATCCTTCACCGGCATAGCATGTATGAAAAGAAACCGGATCAGGGGTAACTTATTGAATTAATCGTAACCTGGGTTTTGCGTATAAAGGCCGGGAGCTATATTCATTTGGCCCTGCGGCACAGGATAGATCACAGAGTTATTATTCACTAGCAGAATACGGTTATTCAAAGCATCATCAGCAGCTCTGAAAGCATTCATATATTCTGTAAGCTTTCCGCTCCTTTGAAGATCGAACCAGCGCGTACCTTCAGCACAAAATTCTTTCCTTCTTTCTGCAAAGAGATCATCCAAAGTAACATTGGTTACCAGAGTTGAATCACCAGCTCTTTCACGTACCGCCTGAACCGTTGCATTTACATCGGCCATGGAACCACCGCCACCGCGTAGTGTGCATTCAGCGCGCAACATCATAATGTCCGTATAGCGCATTACGATAAAATTAGTGCCCCAGTTCGTTCTGCCAGTACCATATTTACTCTTATCCACGTACTTAATATACATCGGATAGGTGTAAGTAATATCCTTATACTTAAAGCTGTCGATAATGCTTGCTTTCAATCTTTTATCACTTGCATCAAAAAGTGCTCTGAAGCTGTTGGCTACCGGGCGACGGTAATTAGAACCCTGAGCAGACAAACCTATAGACTGAAAGTATTCATCAGAGGTAAGTACCCAAACAAAAGAAGCACCAGCACTTGTATTACCGGTAATATACTCTACATCAAAAATAACCTCCTGGTTGTTCTCGTTCTTAAAGATATCAGCATAATTAGGAACATAACCTAATGCTTCACCTTTAATCGATGTGCCCTGAGTAGCAATTTCGTCAAGCAATTCATACGCCTTATTCCATTCGCTTAACCCAAGTCCCGGACCTTCAATACCATAAGTTGGTGCAGAGCGGGCCATATACACCTGAGCGAGTAAACCTTTGGCGGCCCACGTTGTAGCCCTTCCGATCGCTGCAGATCCATAAACAGGTTGTAAATGCTCAATAGCGTATTGAAGATCGCCGATAACAAAATTATACACATCAGCTACAGGGCTCCGTCCAATGCTTTTCGCTTCTTCAACTGTTATTCTTTTATCGATAATCGGCACTTTACCAAACCATCGGATCAGGTCGAAATAGCAAAACGCGCGTAGAAACTTAGCCTGTGCTTCAATTCCTACCTTCATGGAATCGGTTGTGAATACATTGCCATTTGTTACAAGCTTTTCCAATACTTCGTTGGCTTTGGTAATAGCATCATAATTATTGGCCCACGCCTCTGATACATAAGAATTGTTCGCAATTGAGGTATGAAATCCATTAATACCTTCCCATGTACGGGCACCATCTGTAATAGCATATAAATTGTCTGAACGGGTTTCTGACAAATTCATCAAACGATCAGGGTATCCATAGCTATTACCCAAAGTGTTTCCACGTAACGCTGCACTGTACACTCCATCTATGGCCAACTGAAAGTCAGCTTCACTCGCAAAGAAGTTATCAGTACCTACGTCGGATATAGGTGTCTGGTTAAGATCTTTTGAACAGGAACTGAATAATAATAATCCCCCTGTAAGGATGAGCAATATCTTTTTCATATAAAATGATTTGTGAGCTTTAGAAGTTTAAGTTGATGCCGAATACGATAGATCTAGCTAATGGCAATCCGCCATAATCCCCAGGCAATGGGAAATTGTCAATATTGCTGAGATTGGCGTTAGTTGCCTCCGGATTGAAGCCACCGGAGTATTTGTTCCAGTTAAACCAATTTTCTGCAGTTACATACACTCGTCCTCCTTTGATATATTTATTCTTCAATGAGGCTGGCATATTATAGCCCAATGTAATGCTCCTGATACTGATATAATCAGAGGAATACAACCAATCAGTACTAACCGGCGCTGCATAACTTGCCTGATAACGTCCCCTTTCTGAAACGTCTACATCCAGAACATTTTCAGCAGCGCTCATACCTACACGGTTGATCGCGCGACCTAAAAGAGAATAGATCTTACCACCATTCTGGCCTTGAAGGAGAATATTCAAATCGAAATTTTTATAACGGAAAGAATTCGTGATACCCCAGAAGTATTTAGGATTAGGCTGACCAACGATTACGCGATCCCCAGAAGTGATTTTTCCATCATTATTAGCATCTATATATTTAGCATCTCCGGCTTTCTGGCCACTTACAGTTGGGTAACCTGCTTCTATATCTCCCTGAGTAAGCACCCCATCCTGCTGCACTACATATATACTGTTCATAGCTTCGCCTACTTTCATTACGGCATAGCCATCACCAGTAAAACTGTTGGTAATCTCGATCTGATCCTGGCCGTCGAGACTGGTAATCTTATTAGTGTTGTGGCTTAAATTAACTGAAGTAGTCCATTCAAACTTACCGGTAAGGTTGCGGGTACGCAATTCCACTTCCCATCCTTTGTTAAACACCTCACCGATATTTTTCAACTGGCTACCAAAACCTGTAGTTTGCAAAACTGGTATAGTTAACAACAGGTCACTGCTGCGTTTGGTATAATAATCAAATGAGCCAGAAATCCGGCGATCGAAAATGGAAAAGTCAACACCATAGTTATTGCTTACACTTTTTTCCCACCTAATGTCCGGATTAGGAATGTTCAGAATGGCTCTGCCTTGATAAGAGGTTCCGTTGAAAGAGTAGTTATTACTACCGAGTACAGATTGTGCAGAATAAGCTCCTATTCCATTGTTTCCAGCAGTACCTATACTTGACCGTAATTTAAAATCATTGATAAAACCGATATTGTTCTTAAAGAAGTTCTCATCTGAAACGCGCCACCCTACTGATACTGCAGGGAAATTTCCCCATTTATTGTTGACACCAAATACAGAAGAACCATCACGACGCATACTTACAGAGATCAGGTATTTCTCCATGAAATCGTATTGCAATCTACCGAAGTAAGAAATCAGTACTGTTTTGGAACCGGTAGAACTACCAGTAGAATTGGCCGGAACAGTCTGGGTATAAAAATTGGTATAGTTTCCTGCAGAAGTAAGCGTGGAAGTATTAGCTGTTGAAGTATTGTAGGCATGCCCCAGCAAAGCAGAAATATTGTGTTTACCACCAAGTGTTTTGACATAACTTAATGTATTTTCATTTACCAATGTTTGACGCCTGTTGGTACCGTATGAACCTGAAATACTGGCTAATGTACCAGAAGGTATATATGTCTGCGCAGTACGATCGACGTTATCGAAGTTAACAGAGGTCTTAAATTTTAGGCCGTCTATAATTTCAACATCATAATAGAGCGATACAAGATTGCGGAACAATTTATCTCGTCCAACACGATCCTGCAGACGAGGCATTGGGTCGGTTCCGCTTCCTCCCCAAGCATAAGCTGTCTGATACAGTTCACCTTGTGCATTAGGAGCGCTTTCCATTACAGGAGATGTGGTAATCAGTTTATGCAATGTATTATCTTTTCCCTCAACACCCGGATCATCTTTAATAGAATAAGTAGGTGCAAGATTCAGACCAAGGTGCATTTTTTTTGTAAGTGTAGCTTCTACATTCGCACGTGCCGAGAAGCTTTTGTAACCCATGCCAATTGCATATCCTTGTTGATTCTGATAGTTGCCTGAAATATAATAGCGAACAAAATCGCTTGCGCCACTTGCAGACAATTGATAGTTCTGAAAAGTACCATTACGAAAAGCAACATCTTGCCAGTCAATATAATCCAATCCTGGATGGCCGGGCATATCCCAACGCTCATCGTACATCAGTTTAGGATCTACCTTGCCCAAAATGGCAAGGCGTTCAGCCGTAGTCTGACCAGCAGTGCGGCCAGCAGCTGAGTTTACCCATGCTGTATCAATAAATCCTTTTGCACGGGCAATCCATTCTTCTGCTGTAAGCATATCCAGTTTCTTCTGAGCCTGGCTAAAACCGAAATAAGAGTTCACACTAATTTGCGGTTTACCAGATTTACCTCTTTTAGTAGTAATGATGACTACACCATTAGCAGCCCTGGAACCATAAATGGCGGCCGCAGCAGCATCCTTAAGCACTTCTATTGTTTCAATATCATTGGGGTTGATATTATCCAAAGGAGATCCGTCACTGAAGTTGCCGGAACCATTAGGCTTTGCTCTTTCCAACGGGAAACCATCTATTACATATAATGGTTCATTACCGGCGCTTAATGATCCTGCACCACGTATTTGAATCGAGAAAGGTCTACCCGGCGCTCCACTGGTTTGTTTTACCTGCACCCCTGCAATTTGCCCTACCAAAGCTTGCTCAAGCCTGTTCACAGGACGTTCGTCAAAATTATCTGCATTTAGCTTTGAAATGGCTCCGGTTACGTTACGTTCTTTTTGTGTACCGTAACCCACCACTACAACGTCGCTTAGTGCATTGGCACCTGTAGCGGGCTTCATCTTTATGCTAACACTTGACTGCGTACCTACATTTATATCAGCAGATTCAAAGCCCATATAACTCACAGTAAGCACCACTGGTGCATCCTGTTTTACTTCCAGTGAAAAATTACCATCTGCATCAGAGATAGTTCCTTGCGTCGTTCCTTTTACCGTAACAGCTACACCTGCAAGATGTTCTTTTGTTGCCTCGTCACTAATATCACCAGTTATGGTTCTGCCCTGGGCCATTGCCACTACCGAGCAGAAAGTAAATAAAAGGGTAACCAGCAATTGTTTAAAGCCGGCAACAGCAGCAGGTTTTAATTCCTGTTTCCCATCATTGCGCTCCACTCTGTAGAAACCTGTTCCGCAGAATTCCGTGTTGCTCATGCAGCGATCAACATTGTGTTTCATCATAATAATTTTTAGAAGTGAGTAGATTTTGTTGATTCATTTTTTCCTTTTGTTTAAATTGATCGGATATAGTTAAGGCATTTGGTTTAGTCCTTCCCAACGCACTTTCCAGGTACCATCTTTAGGGAAGCCAGGCAATGCTGCATTACTTCCTTCCGGTCCGGTACACATCAATGCAACAGCAGATAATATTCCACCATTACCCGGCAGATAAATAGTAAGCCGATCGTCCTGGTAATTGTGCCCGTTGGGTAAATAAGTGTTGGTTTTAATATTTTTAAATAAAGCATCAACGGCCTTTCCTGGCTGCATAAGACGCGTAGCAGTCATAGCTACCAATGGAAAGTCCCAACCCCATGTCTGATCCCAGTTCCATACTTTTTCAACAAGGTCAAAGGTGCGGTGCATGGTAGCTGTATCAAGACCATGTGCAGGAGGAATAGTACTTAGCGCCGCCAGTACCGCGGGATGATCATTTAGGCGACGATTGCCCGGTTCATAACAATCGGGTGTACTTTCCGTAGCGAGGTAAACACCATTTTTTTCAGGAAGGAGTGCAAGATTTTTCAATATTTTATCCCAGTTTTTATCTCTGGGCATACCCAGTCGTTCACGCCATTGCTGTGCTGTAGCCAAAGCCCAGCTCCAGTAAGCGAGTTCGTAAGTCGGATTATATGTTTCTACTGCTTCGAAACATTCCTGCGCCGGTATTAGACCTTTGCCCAGGTTATAATATTTTTTTACAGAATCGTAAGTAGGAAACGAAGCCATGAAATCTGCAGTAGCAAAAAGCAGGTCTTTATATTTCTCAAGTGTAGCTTTATCTTTTTTATTCCTGTAAATAAGTTCAGCAAGATATATGAAGTGTGGTTGTTGCCAAACCAGGAATGCACCTACTGAAGAAGGCGATTCCTCTCCTTTATTATTGGTCATTTTTTGCCAACGAATACCATCATAGCCTTGCCTTTCAGCAATAGCTTTAGCACCTGCAGCGGAAGTGAAATACCAGTTCATACTTTTCTCCAGCAACTCTGTACGACCCCATAATGCAAAGTGTGCTGCGTGCCACCAGTACATTTCTATATGAGGTTTACCATACCAGCTATTATAAGTAAGGCCTGTTTCCTGTGGAGGATAATTTCCGGCACATTGAACCTTTGTTAGGTATTGGGATAGAATTGTTCTGCGCTCCAATTCAAATGCACGAGGATCGGTACTTCCTGTAAAATCTACTACTGCACCAGAGTTCCAATATTTTCCCCAGCCAGATGTACTGCTATTTCGGATTTCATTGAAAGACAAAGACGGTGCCTTTCTCTTTTTTTCACTAAACTCCGTGCTAAATTCAAAAGAAGTAATTCCTTTATGAGGCGTGATATTAAAATAATGTGGAGTAGTTTCTTTAATTTCTGCATTGGCACTCCATACGCAGGAAGTATAATATTCAGTGGTATCCAGCTTGTGCCTGATGCTTGCAGACTTATTGGTAGATTGTTCTATAGTAGTAGAATGCTTCGATTCATTTTCATAAAAAGTACCTTCATCTTTAAATTGGCCATTAGGATAAGGAAACCTGATCCTGATTTTAATACGGCCCTCTTTTAATAACGGAGATTCAATGTTACAGGCAATTGCATCTGTTTCCTGGGCAGCACAGGTTATTACTTTTACCGAAATATTTTCAACAGTAAAATTGCTGGTGATAATACCTGTCCATAAATCGATTTGCTGGTCTATATTTTTAATATCCTCTATACCTGCAAGCTTTCCATCATTTTTAATAATATCAAGACCAATGTTACCCAGCTGAAGCCTGTGATCATTTACTCTGAAGTACTCTACAGCTTCTTTAGTATGTTGCGGACTTTTTACCTGTACACAATAAGACACTTTTCTTCCATTAAGATCATACTCTTTATATGCCTCGCTAAGTTTATAATTTCCCGTGTTTGGGAAACTATGCCAGCCCCATTCGGATTGTGTACCAAGGGGCACACCGGTTTTGTAATATTCGGGAAAAGACTGAAGACCTGTAACATCAACAGTAAAAGCAAATGCACCATTGCCAATGGTAAGAGACGAAAGAGAATCAGGGCGAATAACATGTATATTATGACGCTGAACTAATTCTTTACGGTTTATTGTTTGCGCATAAGATACCTGTTGCAGGAAGCTACAAACAAATAAAAAGACTAAAAATTTAGAAACAAAATGCATTGGCTTGGTTTAATAATTATTCAATTAATCTGACGAAAATAAATTCGTATAGATCAATATCATTTTTTAAGGATATCAAAAATATCCCGACCCATATGTTTCTGTTTGGTCATTTATATCAGGCGACGAGACTGTGATCAGGCACCTGGCTTATAAATGTTGTTAAGAAAATAACAGATCATTTAAAAATGTTGTAGTCAAGCCAACTACAGTTATGTTTTTGTAAAGTATAGTAAGTTACTGTGATCAACTGCTGATAAAAATCAAGTGGTGATTGCTTACTTACTTTCAATTGCAAGATGAGAAATTAAATTCTAAATATGAAGCAAAAGTTACGCAATCGTTCCCGACAACGTTTGCATGCTTATACATTTCAGGATAAAGAATTTGATTCTTCAAAAATGAAAGAAAGATGCTTACTTGATGGATGAATTCCGGATAAATAATTGAGGTTGTAGTACCCGTGAATCGTATTGATAAATAGGACGTTTACTCTCCAGTAAATGAATCATTAATGAAGCAGCGTTTTCTCCCATTTCAAAAGCCTGCTGTCTTATTATGGAAAGAGAAGGCTCCAGATATTCAGTAAGATCCAGGTTGGAGAAGCCAATAAGGCCTAATTGTGCCGGTATTTTTATCTTGTTGGTTTTGCAATAGCGGAATACATTGGTCGTAATTTTATCAGAACAGGCAAGAACTGCATCGGGTTTAATTTTCAGCTTCAGCAGTTTATCCATTTGCTCTTCTACTTCCTGGTAAAGCAATCCACCATGATCACAATACTTTAGATGCGATGTATTCAATTTTATATCATGCTCTTTTAATGCTGCTTCATAGCCAGCAAGCCTTTCTTTGATAATGGAAAGATGTGCCGCACTTCCCAGGAAAGCAATTTTCTTAAATCCATTCTGAATAAGATGTACAGTGGCATCATAAGCACCTCTATAATTATCAGAGGTAATATTGTACGTATCAATTTTATCTGTAACCCTGTCAAAAAACACGAAGGGCATTCCCATCTGATGCAGCTTGGTGAGATGGCCAATACTTTCTGTTTCACTGGATAAAGAAATAAGAATACCATCTACCGAGCGTGATGCGAGATAGTTCATCGCATTTATTTCGCGTTCGAGGGATTCATGTGTTTGGGTTATAATAACATGGTAACCATGCTCGTAAGCAACAGATTCAATTCCATTAATGATCTGCGAAAAAAAGCTATTCGCAATCTCACTCACTACTACACCTATGGATTTGCTGCGTCGGTCTTTCAGGTTTTGTGCTACCGGGTTAGGGCGGTAATTCACTTCTTCGGCATAAGCCAATACTAACTTTTTTGTCTCTTCGCTGATCTCATGACTATCTCTCAAAGCTCTTGATACTGTTGAGGTGGAAAAACCTAATGCCTTCGCAATATCCTTAATAGTAACGGTTTCAAACTTCATGGTCACAAGTTAATGGTTTTAAGGCAATTTTAAAAGCCATTGCTAAGAAATTGGCTTGATATTTAGACCATAAACGGTCTTCTTCATGGGAACGTTTGCGTAAATATAAAGTCTTTGGGCACAGGTTAAAAATTACAAAACCCGTATCATTACAGTGCATAAAAAGGAAAGTAATTACTTACCTGATTTTCCTATAGCCCAAATAAAGAATCCAAACCGGTCTTTGTAATGAAAAAATATATCTCTTTACTACTAGCCTTTGCGCTCTTGTTTATACGTGCAAACGCACAACAGTATCCATCAGAACTTACTGTAGCTCAAGATGGGTCAGGAGATTACAAAACTATCGGCGAAGCTATAAATGCGTTCCGTGCTTACTCCCCTGTTGCTTTGAAGTTGCATATTAAAAACGGCACTTACCATGAGAAATTAGTATTACCACATTGGCTTACCAATATTACCATCGATGGCGAAAGCAGAGACCATACCATTATTACACATGACGATTTCTCCGGAAAGCCCCTCCCTGGCGGATTAGATTCTGCTACAGGAAGAGACAAGTTCAGCACTTTTAACTCTTATACCTTGCTGGTACAGGGAAATGATGTTACGATACAAAACCTGACTATACGAAATACTGCTGGTCGCGTGGGACAAGCTGTTGCACTGCATGTTGAAGGTGATCGCGTGATTATAAAAGACTGCAATCTGCTTGGCAACCAGGATACGTTGCTAACCGCCAATGACAGCAGCCGTCAGTACTATATCAACTGTTTCATAGAAGGCACCACTGACTTCATCTTCGGGCCAGCAACAGTAATATTTCGTAAATGTACCATCCGCAGTTTATCGGACTCATACATCACCGCTGCGTCCACCACTCAAAAACAAAAATTTGGCTACGTATTTCTGGATTGCAAATTGATAGCAAGCAGTGAAGCTAAGAAAGTTTACCTCGGGAGACCCTGGAGGCCTTACGCACGAACTGTATATCTCAACACCTCAATGGAGCCGCACATACGCCCGGAGGGTTGGGACAACTGGCGTAATGTTGAAAATGAAAAAACGGCTTACTATGCAGAATACCAATGCTCCGGCCAAGGAGCTAACAGCAAAGACAGGGTTATGTGGAGCCATCAACTTACAGATAAAGAAGCTAAAGAATATACGCTTAAAAATATTTTCGGGAACTGGAAACCAGCGCAATAAAACATACATGAATATCAGCAAACAACTTCTTACCCTTTCTCTTCTTTTGCCTGCACTATCGCATGCGCAAAAAAACGAAGTGTATTCCTGGGATAATCTACCTAAAATAGAACAACCCGTTTTCAGGAAAGATACATTCAGTATTGTAGAATTTGGTGCAATCAATGATGGTATTTCCTTAAATACAAAAAGTATAAATGAAGCTATAAAAGACTGTAGTAATAAGGGCGGTGGTGTAGTATTGGTGCCTGAAGGTTTATGGCTTACCGGACCAGTAGAAATGAAAAGCAATGTGAACCTGCATCTTAGAAGAGCTGCAATATTATTGTTCACTCGGGATAAAAGCCAATATCCTATAGTTGAGGGAAGTTATGAAGGTAAAAGTGCCGCACGTAATCAATCACCAATATGGGGAAAAGGGCTGGAAAATATTGCTATTACCGGCAACGGCGTTATTGATGGCAATGGAGATGTATGGCGTGCGGTGCATAAAGATCAACTTACAGAAGGACAATGGAAGAGTAAAATAAAATCAGGCGGTGTATTAAGTGAAGATCAACATACCTGGTATCCCTCACAGCAATTTAAAGATGCTTCTACTCAAAAGAAAAATATGCTCCTGGCAGGTGGCAAAAAGCCTGAAGACTTTTCTGACATGAAAGATTTTCTTCGGCCTAACCTTGTTGCTTTGTCTGACTGCAATAAAGTTTTGTTAGAAGGCATTGTATTCCAAAATTCACCGGCATGGTGCCTGCATCCCTTGCTCTGCAATAATCTTACTATAAGAAATGTAACTACGAAGAACCCTGCTTATGCACATAACGGAGATGGCATGGATATTGAATCCTGCAGCAATTTCCTGGTGGAAGGCTGTACGCTTGATGTAGGTGATGATGCTATCTGTATAAAATCGGGGAAGGATGAGGAAGGTCGAAAAAGGGGGAAACCTACACAAAACGGAATTGTACGTAACAATATCGTTTATAAGGGTCATGGCGGTTTTGTAATCGGCAGTGAAATGAGCGGTGGCGCAAAGAACATTTTTGTTGAGCACTGCACCTTTATGGGAACAGATAAAGGGCTTCGGTTTAAATCTACAAGGGGCAGAGGCGGCGTGGTTGAAAACATTTATGTTCGTAATATTTTCATGAAGGATATTGTACAGGAAGCTATATTCTTTGACCTGTATTACTTCGTAAAATTTGCTACGGATGGAGAAAGGGACACCCGCCCTATAGTCAACGATGGCACGCCCGTGTTCAGGAATATGGTATTCGAAAATATTGTTTGCAACGGCGCAAATAAAGGCATTTTCATCCGTGGCCTTCCGGAGATGCCGGTACAGAATATTACAATAAAAAACAGCAAATTACATACTGATAAAGGTGTAGAGCTTACCGATGCCAAAGATATTGTAATAGAAAATGTAACCTTAAACTGTGAGAAAAATCCGGTAGTTAATATTGACAATGGGGCAAACATAATGCTTAATGGAGTTAAGTACCCTAAAGAAACAACCCAATTACTCTATATAACCGGTAGTGCCAGTAAAAATATTTCTCTTCAAAATAGTGGTTTAAAAAAAGGAAGTAATCTATTGAAAACGGATGGTTCAATAGACGCCTCTGTATTGAAAATCGAAAACTAACATTTATTTCTGCATAGGCTGGATGCAATAAACTATGGTACAACAAAAGAGATATATCGTTCCCCTTATCCTGATCATTTCCTTGTTCTTCTTATGGGGCTTTGCTCATAACCTGAATCCGATCCTGATTCCGCACCTTAAAAAAGCATGCCAACTCAACGATACAGAATCTGCGTTAATAGACTCCTCTTTCTTTATTGCTTACTTTTTGATGGCTTTACCTGCAGCTTATTTCATGAATAAGTTTGGTTACAAAGGTGGAATCATTATCGGGCTCATCCTGTTTGCCTGCGGTGCATTCCTGTTTAATCCTGCAGCAGACACTCGTCAGTTTGGGCTTTTTCTTTTCGCCCTTTTTGTAATTGCGAGTGGGCTTACTTTTTTAGAAACAGCTGCCAACCCTTATGTCAACGAATTGGGTGATATAAAAACATCTACACAAAGGCTTAACCTCGCGCAGTCTTTTAACGGGCTGGCACAGACATTAGCCCCATTGATCGGTGGAGAATTTATTCTTTCTGGAACTACCTTGGATAACAGTGCTTTATCCTCTATGAATCCTCAACAATTATCGGCTTACCTGGATGCAGAAGCAAGTTCTGTAAAGCTACCGTATCTGATTATCGGGCTGGTAGTCCTACTGGTAGCGCTCCTGATATGGAGAACGCCTTTGCCGGATATACAAGAAGAAAAAGATAATGAGCTGGAAATAAAAGGCTCCATTTTTAAAGAAAAAAACCTGATGTTCAGTATACTAGCTCAGTTCTTTTATGTAGGTGCGCAGGTTGGCATTGCCAGTTTTTTTATACGGTATTGTTTTTATACAGATGTTGTTCCGGAAAAAGAAGCATCACGACTACTGGCTGCAGCATTACTTGCATTTATGATCGGAAGATTTATCGGTACATTTCTGATGAAATATATTGCTCCATGGAAACTACTGCTTACATATTCTACACTTAGTATCATACTGATTATCACCTCTGTTATTATTTCAGGAAGGTCCGGGATATATAGCCTGATGGGGGTTGAATTTTTCATGTCCATTATGTTCCCTACTATATTTTCTCTTGGTATTCATGGCTTGGGTACAAAACGTAAACGTGGATCGTCATTACTCGTGATGTCAATAGTTGGCGGTGCAATCATTCCATTGCTAATGGGACGGGTTTCTGATCTCACAAAAGGTAATATTCAAATAGCTTATCTGATACCCGGTGTTTGTTTTGCTGTTGTACTGCTTTTTGCTTTATCACACAGAAAACATAAAAGCAGGGAAAGTGTTATAATATCCAGTCATTAAATAAAAAGTAAATTAAACACAACAATGTTTAACCTCAATCAAAAAACAGCAGTGATAACCGGTGCCGGAAGTGGGATCGGAAAAGCTACTGCTAAAGTATTGGCCAGACAAGGCGCTGTTGTATATGCTCTTGACCTGAATGAAGATGCAATTGCAAATACAGTCAAAGAAATAAACCAGGACGGTGGACAAAGCTTTCCACTGGTTTGTAATGTTACAGATCAGGTACAGGTAAAAAGCAGTCTTGCCCAAACAAAGGCTATGGACATCCTGGTAAACTGTGCAGGTATATCACATATTGGCAAAGCAGATAATACGAGTGAAGAAGATTTTGATCGCATATACCAGGTCAATGTGAAAGGTACTTATAATTGTCTTCACGAGGCTATTCCATTGTTGAAGGATAAAGGTGGCGTGATACTGAATATGGCTTCTATAGCCAATAATGTAGGACTTCCTGATCGTTTTGCCTACTCTATGAGTAAAGGAGCGGTATTAGGTATGACCTTATCCGTTGCAAAAGATTATCTGGCTAATGGCATCCGTTGCAATTGTATTTCGCCAGCGAGGGTTCATACTCCTTTTGTTGATAATTTTCTTGCCAAAACATATCCCGGACAAGAAGCAGAGATGTTTGAAAAACTCTCAAAAACACAACCCATAGGCCGTATGGCCAGGCCTGAAGAGATCGCAAATCTAATTTTATATTTATGTTCAGATGAAGCGTCCTTTATAACAGGCTGTGATTACCCTATTGATGGTGGGTTCATTAAATTAAACAATTAAATAGAAAGCAACGATGAAACTTATACGCTTTGGAGATTTGAATAAAGAAAAAACAGGGATAGAAATTGAAGGGATACGATATGATACTTCTGCTTTCGGAGAAGATTATAATGAAGCCTTTTTTGAAAATGATGGTTTAAACAGATTACAAAAATTCCTGAACGACAATAAAGAAAAATTGTCTGTAATACCCACTGATAGCAGGTTAGGAAGCCCAATAGCACGGCCTTCAAAAATTGTTTGTATTGGCCTTAATTATGCTGATCATGCCAGGGAAACTAACGCAACCATTCCTACAGAGCCTATTTTATTTTTTAAATCCGCTACCGCACTAACTGGCCCCAATGACAATATTACTATTCCTAAAAACTCTGTAAAAACAGATTGGGAAGTCGAGTTGGCTGTTGTAATCGGTAAAAAAGCAAGTTATGTAGATGAAGCCGAAGCTATGGATTATGTTGCTGGCTATGCATTACACAATGATCTTAGTGAAAGAGAATTTCAATTGGAACGTAATGGCACCTGGGATAAAGGTAAAGGTTGCGACACTTTTGCACCATTAGGTCCTTATCTCGTTACCAAAGACGAGATAAAAGATATTGATAATCTGCGGCTATGGTTAAAAGTAAATGGCAAGACGATGCAGGATGGTAATACTTCAAATTTTATCTTTCGCATCCCCTACCTCATTTCTTACGTTAGTCAGTTCATGACCTTATTACCCGGAGATGTAATTTCAACAGGAACACCGGCTGGCGTGGGTTTAGGATTTTCACCCACTATTTACCTTAAACCGGGCGACATCTGTGAACTGGGGATTGATGGCCTCGGAATTGCGAGGCAAAATGTTGTAGCTTATGCAAAAAATTGATGCACACCAGCATTTCTGGAAGTACAACAAAGTAAAAGATGGATGGATCACCGGAAAAATGAAAGTGATCCAGAAAGACTTTATGCCGGAAGATCTTGAGCCTGTTTTAAAAGCTCAGGGAATAAATGGTTGTGTTGCAATTCAATCAGATCAATCTGAAGAAGAAAATAATTTCCTGCTTAATTGTGCCGATAAACATGAATGGATAAGAGGTGTAATTGGTTGGATAGATTTGCAACAGCCTGAGGTTATAGAACAATTAGATCATTACCGCTCCTTTCCGAAATTGAAAGGCTTCCGACATATTTTGCAAAGTGAAACAGACCGTGCATTGATGTTGCGTCCAGCCTTCAGCACGGGTATTGAGGCCTTGTTAAAGTATAATTTCACTTATGATATCCTGGTTCATCCGGATCAATTAATATTTGCAAGAGAGCTTGCGCTTCGTTTTCCGGAACAGAAATTTATTTTGGATCACATTGGAAAACCTGATATCAAACGTGGTAGTTCAACAGATTGGGAAGAAGACATCAAACTGCTTGCCACTTGTAAAAATGTGTATTGTAAAATATCTGGAATGGTAACAGAAGCAGATTGGAAAAAGTGGAAACCGGAACAGATCAAACCTTATTTAGATACGGTGGTAAATGCTTTTGGCATAAATAGAATAATGTTTGGAAGCGACTGGCCTGTATGTCTTTTGGCAGCACAATATGAAGAAGTATCAGGCCTGGCAGAAGAATATTTTTCTTCATTTTCTGCAGGGGAACAAGAATCATTCTGGTCTGGCAATGCGGTATCGTTTTACAATTTATAATTACTATTTCAAAATTATGAATCTTGGTTTAAAAGATAAGATCATTATAGTAACAGGTGGTGCAAAAGGTATTGGAGCAGGCATTGCACGTGTTCTTGCAGCAGAGCAAGCTGTACCAATAATTATAGGCAGAAACGAACAGGATAATACTATATTGGTAAAAGAGTTGAAAGAAAAAGGCCAGGCCTCCTATCAATTCACAGCTGAACTGGCAAATCCTGATCAATGTAAAATAGTAATAGAAACAATTAAAGCTAAATTTGGCCGGATAGACGGCCTGGTCAACAATGCAGGTGTAAACGACGGTGTAGGGCTGGAGCATGGGAGTTATGAAACCTTTGTTGCCAGTTTGCATAAGAACCTGGTACATTATTATCTGATAGCTCATCATGTATTACCTGAATTAATAAAATCGAGAGGAAGCATTGTAAATATTACTTCAAAAACTGCGGAAACCGGACAGGGTAATACTTCCGGATATGCAGCAGCAAACGGAGGCAGGAATGCACTTACACGTGAATGGGCCGTAGAATTATTGAAGTATAGGATTCGTGTAAATGCCATTGTAGTAGCCGAATGTATGACACCACAATATGAATCATGGATTAAAACTTTAAAAAATGCACAAGAGAAATTAGCAGAGATCACAAATAAAATTCCACTGGAACATCGGATGACTACTACAGAAGAAATTGCAAATATGACTGCGTTTCTTTTAAGTGAGCGATCAAGCCATACCACAGGACAAATCATTCATGTGGATGGAGGATATGTGCATCTGGATAGGGCCTTAGCAAACGCTTAAGTGATATTTTTCAAAAAAATTCTATCATGCTATTACCTATAACCACTCCCGGGTTATTTTTCCCAGCAATATCATTGATGATGTTGGCACATACCAACAGGTTTCTGGCATTGGCTTCATTGATCAGATCACTGCACGATAAGTATAAAAATGAAGGGCAGGAAAAACATATTATTGCACAGATAAAGAACCTGCGCCGGAGAATGAAGCTCATAAGGGCATTGCAGATATTCGGGTTATTGAGTTTCCTGCTTTGTGCCATTTGTATGTTCTGTATTATCAGGGAGTGGAATGTTGCCGCAGACCTGATTTTCATTGCAAGTATTGTTGCTTTTATCTTATCCCTGTTCCTTTCATTGCTGGAAATAATCCTTAGCCTGGAAGCCCTCGAGGAAGAGTTAAGTGATATGGAAGAATTATCAGGAAAACCCAAGAATAATTAAACATTCATGATGCGAGAAATATTTACCATAATGCTATTGAGCACAGTGCTACAATTAAATGCTCAGCATAATACAACATTATCTAAAGTATGGGTCTCTGACCTTGGTAATGGCAGCTATAAAAATCCTGTGATCAATGCAGATTATTCGGACCCTGATGCCATACGGGTAGACGATGATTTTTACATGATCTCTTCCAGTTTTGATGCCGTTCCCGGCTTACCTATTCTTCATTCTAAAGACCTAGTGAATTGGACACTTATTGGTCATGCATTAAAAC
Source organism: Taibaiella sp. (assembly GCA_041660405.1). GTDB lineage: Bacteria > Bacteroidota > Bacteroidia > Chitinophagales > Chitinophagaceae > Taibaiella. The sequence continues at coordinate 82,041 of JBAZWL010000005.1, forward strand.
GCCAGCCGCCGTTTGATCATTTTGCTAAAACACAGCATGGTAATGGAGTCTGGGCCCCGGCTATCCGGTTTCACAAAGGTGAATTTTACATTTATTATCCGGATCCTGACTTTGGTATTTATCTTACTAAAGCTAAAAATACCTCTGGTCCCTGGACTGATCCCGTACTGGTAGAAGCGGGCAAAGGCCTCATTGATCCCTGCCCTCTATGGGATGATGATGGCAAAGCCTATCTGGCACATGGATGGGCTGGTAGTCGTGCGGGAATCAAAAGTGTAGTTACTGTAAGGGAGATGAATACTGAAGGCACTAAAACACTTAATGAAGGTGTATTAGTTTATGATGGTCATGAACTTGATCCTACTATTGAAGGGCCAAAGTTCTATAAACGCAACGGTTATTACTACATTTTCGCACCAGCCGGCGGTGTTTCAACAGGTTGGCAATTGGTTCTACGTTCTAAAAATGTCTATGGCCCTTATGAGCGGAGAGTGATCATGGATCAAGGAAAAACAGCTATCAATGGCCCACATCAGGGTGCATGGGTGGATACCAAATCGGGAGAAGATTGGTTTCTTCATTTTCAGGATAAAGGTGTTTATGGTCGTGTCGTGCATTTACAACCTATGACATGGGTAAATGATTGGCCGGTAATAGGCGAAGACAAAGATAAAGATGGCACAGGGCAACCAGTACTAATATACAAAAAGCCTAAAACAGATAAGCCATATCCTTTGACAACCCCACCTGATTCGGATGAATTTAATGAACACAGTTTGGGCTTGCAATGGCAATGGCAGGCTAATCCATCCGGCGTTTGGTCTGCAACAACTAATCAAGGAGTGCTCAGGCTTTATTCATGGCAATCTCCCGATACTGCCCGCAACCTTTGGGATGTGCCAAACATTCTAATGCAAAAGACGCCGGCAGACGAATTTACAGCTACCACTAAATTGAAATTTATACCAAATACTAAAATTGAAAATGAGCAAACCGGACTTGTAGTTATGGGCAGAAATTATGCCCGTATTTTCCTTAAAAGTAAGAAGGACGGCATCTACGTCATGTATAGTGTCTGTAACAAAGCAGATAAAGGTAAAAGCGAAGATGAAAAAGAGATCGTTAAGTTGAATGGCAATGAGGTGCAGTTCAGAGTATCAATGAAAACTGTTGGAACTTGTGTTTTCAGTTATAGTTATGATGGAAAAAAATTCATAGAAACAGGAACTTTTCAGGCTACAGAAGGCCAATGGATCGGTGCTAAATTAGGCATCTTTTGTACTCGGGACAGTAAGATCAATGATTCAGGATATACCGATTTTGATTGGTTCAGAATAGAACCGCTTAAGTAATTATGACTTAATTTTTATGAAGATGAAAAGAATGCTTATGCTAATGGTCTTTGCACTAAGCTATCATATGCAAGTTGAAGCGCAGGAGTTTATCAAACTTTGGCCAGTAGGTAGAATGCCTGACTCAAAGGGCATACCACTTACAGACAGCATCAATAATGAAAGAATTCATAGGGTCGGAACACCTGGCATGTATGCCTTTTTCCCATCTCTTCAAGAGAATAAACATACTGCAGTATTAATATGTCCCGGAGGTGGATATGAGCGCCTGGCCTACATAATAAGTGGCACACAACTGGCAAAATGGTTTAATACTTTAGGCATTTCTGCTTTCGTACTGAATTATAGACTACCTACATCACCTGATCTGAAAGATAAAGCCAATGCCCCTCTTATGGATGCTGAACGTGCCTTAAAATACATCAGAGCCAATGCAACAGCCTGGCAAATTGATATTGGCCGGATTGGGATTATGGGTACTTCAGCAGGCGGGCATCTTGCTGCTATGGCTGGTACAACTCAAAAAGACTTGAGCAGTATAAACGATTCGTTAGACCATTTTTCGTTCTTGCCAAACTTCATGATATTGGTTTCTCCCGTTATTGATATGGGAACTTATGCCCATAAAGGTAGCCGCAAAAATTTATTAGGAACAGATCCGGATCAGAAAGCTATAGAAGAATACTCACCTCAACTTCATGTAAATGCTACTACCCCACCCGCTTTTATTGTTCATGCTTTCAATGATAAATCTGTGAATCCACAAAATAGCTTACTCTTCTATGAAGCCCTCTTAAGGAATAATGTTCATTCGTCTCTTCATATATTTCCGCAGGGTGGTCATGCCATTGCCTTGAGGAGCAATCCTGGTTCTACAAGATACTGGCCGGATCTATGTGAAGCATGGCTTACAGAATCCGGATTTTTAACTGAAAAGAAATAAAGGGCAATGATTACCAGGTTTTACTTTGTACGTAAAATCCAGTCATAGTAACCATTAAAAATTAATCTTTCAAATTCAAAATTTAATGTTCAAAATATCCAAGGATTCAATAATCAGGAAAAGTATCGTAGCTGCAACAATTTCTTGTTTTATATTTTCAAATATTGCAGCACAAACCGCTTCGATGGATTCTGTTGCTGAACGTATGCTGGTATATCAACGTAGCTACGGTGGCTGGCCTAAAGCTATTCATGAGCAAAAAGTAGATTACACTACTCCTTTAACAGAACAAGCAAGAAAAGAAATAATTCAAGGGTCAGAAAATGACGATGCAACTATTGATAACAAAGCCACAAGCAGGGAAATTATTTACCTGATACATGCATATGCTACTACAAAAAATGAAGCTTATCTTAACGCAGTAGAGCGTGGTATCGGTTATTTGTTGGAAGCACAATATGATAACGGTGGCTGGCCGCAATATTACCCTAATAAAAAAATATACAGGGCGCAGGTTACTTATAATGATGATGCCATGATCAATGTGCTGAACATTCTTCAGGATGTTGCAGAGCTAACGGGAGACTATGCTGTGCTTGGCCAAGAGTATGCAAAAAAAGCGCAAAAGGCCGTGGATAAAGGATTGAAATGTATCCTTGAAACGCAAGTTACCCTTAAAGGCAAGCTGACCGTATGGGCAGCTCAGTATGATGAGAAAACGCTTGTTCCGGCCAAAGCCAGGGCATTTGAATTACCTTCCTTAAGTAGTAGCGAATCTTCAAATATCGTTAAATTCCTGATGCGCCAAAAGAATCCATCATCTGAAGTGATCAAAGCAATTACCAGCGCTGTACAATGGTTTGATGCTGCAAAAATTTCAGGCTTCAAAATAGAACGCATTGATGATCCCAAACAACCAAAAGGTAAAGATGTGATTTTAGTTCCGGATACCTCATCAGTGATCTGGACCAGATTTTATGACTTGGATAAAATGGAACCTATGTTTGTAGGACGTGACGGTATACCCAAAAAGACTTTGGCAGAAATAGACAATGAACGCCGTACCGGATATGCCTGGTATGGAGTATGGGGAGCCAAATTGCCGAAAGAATATGACAAATGGAAAAAGGCTAACAATATTAAATAATCAGGCTTCAGGAATAAGAAAATGCCAATACAATTGTATTGGCATTTTCTTTAGTCAGCTATTGCTAATGCTTAAGATATTTTGCCAGCGGGAGTTTAAGTTCTTTCATTCCTTCTACAGCACAATCTGCCACAGCCTTTGCTCCTACCGGACTTAGATGCGTATTATCTTTTTTACCTTTCGGATAATTCACATGTCCCGAGTCTACATAGTTAAATAGAGCAATTGATTTTTCTTCACCATACCGGGTCAATAGCTTTTCCGTTTTTTGTTGCATGTCAATCAGGGGCACTCTAAGACTATCAGCAAGGTTACGTACAACATCCGGGTAGTTTTTATGTGTATCTATCAGCCTTCCATCTTTGAAATTCCTTCGTGCAATCGAAGTCATTAATATTGGAATTGCTTTTTTTGATCGGGCTTCTGTAACAAACCTTGCAAGGTTAGCCTTGTATTCATCAGGAGTTGTGCCTACACCAGGCTTATCAACTTTTTCATCATTATGACCAAATTCTATGATCAGGTAATCACCCTCTTTTAATCCGTCATATACATCCTGCCAACGCTTTTCTCTAATAAAAGACAAAGTGCTCCTGCCATTCATAGCTTTATTTTCTACAACTACTTTATCATTAAATAAATCAGCAAAAGGCATGCCCCATCCGGTTTCAGGGTAAGTATTTTCCTTTTTAACGGACATCGTGCTATCTCCGATCATCCATACTGTTATTTGTTTTTCCTTCTTAAAAGACATGAATATTAAACAAAGTAAAATCGGGATAAGAGGTAATCTATTTCTCATTCGCATAGTAAATCGTTTTAACTCATGAGCAAATTCGTTAAATGCCTGAAGCTTTCATCAGATTAACTCCTATATTTTTCCGCAAACGATTGCGTACTTTATCCAACAAGAATAATGAACTTGTTCTACTTTGCAAAGAAGAGTTAACACTTAAACAATATGTTCAGAAAAACATTATTGCCCGCATTGGCAATCTTAATATTTAATACTGTCGCTATAGCACAAACGAAAGATGAAAAAGCGTTAGCTGAAGCAACTGAACATTTACGAAAAGCCATGGTAGATGCGGATAGCGCAGTACTTTCAACTATAACACTTCCTCAATTAAGTTATGGCCATTCGGGAGGTCATGTAGATGATAAGGCCGAATTTGTTCAAAAAATAGTGAGTGGGAAATCTGACTTCGTTACAATTGATATTTCAGAGCAGAGCATCAATATCGTAAATGATGTAGCTGTAGTGCGTCATAAATTTCACGCTACTACTAACGATAACGGTAAGCCTGGAACAGTCGATCTCAGCATATTGCTCATCTGGCAGAAACAAAAAAAAGATTGGAAATTGCTTGCTCGTCAGGCGGTAAAATCCAAATAGTTTAAAGCTTGAAATTGTTATGAAATATCTGTTGTTGCTTCTGCTACCCTGTGTAGTCGCTAATATAGTTTACGCACAACCTAATTATGCAAGAGATACTTCTTTTACTGTGTACAGCGCTTATGTCAAAGCTTTAAAGAATTATCCGCAAATAAAAATCGTAGAGCCCAAGCTTCCTGAAAATGTGACGGCTTTAATGGGTGTTACTTATTGCAGTATAGATGATAGAGCATTAAAGGCTGATGTATTTTACCCGGCTACAAAAACAAAAAAGAAAAGACCTGCTATATTACTGATACATGGAGGCGGATGGCGTTCGGGCGATAGAAGCCAACAGATTCCAATGGCGCAACACCTGGCAGCTAAAGGCTTTGTGAGTATTACAGCAGAATATAGATTATCAACTGAAGCCCTTTATCCTGCAGCTATATTTGATCTGAAAGCTGCAGTAAGATGGATCAAGGCAAACGCAAAAGCATATCAAATTGACACGAATAAAGTTATTGTTTTAGGTTGCTCGGCAGGAGGTCAGCTTGCTGCATTAATAGGTACAACCAACAGTAATCCTGAATTTGAGGATAAAATTTGCAATCCTGCCTATTCAAGTAATGTGGATGCCATTATCGATGTGGATGGAACATTAGCCTTTATTCATCCTGAATCGGGCGAAGGTAACGACAAACCCGGAAAACCTTCAGCGGCAACCCTTTGGCTGGGTAAAAGTGCTGCAGAAGATCCGTTGCTTTGGGAAAAAGTAGCTCCATTAAATCATGTTTCTTCCAGCACGCCACCTACTTTGTTTTTGAATAGCAGTGTGGCCAGAATGCATGCCGGCCGAAACGACATGATTCAAAGACTTGATTCTTTACACATTTATTCAGAGGTGCATACTTTTAATGATGCACCGCATCCGTTTTGGCTATTTCATCCCTGGTTCGACCCTATGATGCAATATATTTTAGCTTTTCTAAATAAAATCTTCGCAGATAATTAAAGCTTTTCTAACCCGCTAGAAGAGATTTTAAAGCATTCCTAACTGTCCTGTCTTATCCTGCAATCGTTCCCGGTAACGATTGCATTCCTTATTTCAGAAATCTACTGACCGATATTTATAAAACATGCGTAGCTCTTTACTGGCAAGCTTTTCCTTTAAATTTTATACCTAAAAATTAGCCCGAAAATGAACAAAAGCATCGCATCTATCAAAGAAAACAACAAAGATTTTCTGTCCTGCTTTGTCCTGCAAACGTTCCCGACAACGATTGCGTAAATAAATGTTAACGTTTATTCAACTATGAATAAAAAGAGCAGTAGACTTGTGATAGAAGCGCCGGTAAGTAAATACTTACTAATTGATAATTATTAATAAATTTTTCTGAGTATGAAAAGAGGTTTACGCTTGATTATTGTACTGATGTTATGTACAACAATGGTTTGGGCTCAATCGCGTACCATAACCGGTATTGTAAAAAGTGCTGATGATGGTGAAGCTCTTATTGGAGTCTCTATAAAGGTTAAAGACGGAATGGGTGGCACACTTACCGACATGGATGGAAAATTTGAGATAACCGTCCCTGAAGATAAGAATACCATAACAATAAATTATATCGGCTTTATTGAGCAGGAAATCAAAATAGGAGAACAAACAAATTATAATATTAAACTGGCTTCAGATAACAGAGGATTGGATGAAGTTGTGGTTGTGGGTTATGGTACTGTAAAGCGTAAAGACCTTACTGGTTCTGTATCTTCCATATCGGCAAAGGAATTAAAAGACATTCCTTTGAATTCATCTGCAGAAGCACTAACCGGGAGACTTGCCGGTGTAAACATTACCTCATCCGAAGGACAACCTGGTGCAGACGTTACCGTAAGAGTAAGAGGTGGTGGATCTATTACACAAGATAATGCACCGATTTATATTGTAGATGGTGTACAGATGGAAAACGCTTTGCAGGTGCTTACTCCACAGGAAATAGAATCTGTAGATGTACTTAAAGATGCCGCATCAACAGCTATATATGGTGCTCGTGGCGCAAATGGCGTAATAGTTATTACTACCAAAGGTGGTAAAGATATGCCAACAAGGGTTTCTTTTGATATGTTTTATGGTGTAAGAAAAACGACCAATAAGATTAAAGTGCTCAACCCGTCAGAATATGTAAAATATCAGTATCAAATATATAATTATGGCACGGATGAAGCCACCAGGAATACTTTCAGAGATCGCTACGGTCGCTACGAAGACCTGGACATCTATAACAATATAGCAGAAGTGGATTGGCAGGATGAAATATTTGGAAGAAGCGCAAAAACCTTTACGCAAAACATAAATGTGATGGGTGGCGCCAAAGGAACTTCCTTCAGCCTTACACTTAGTAATACCAATGAACAAGGTGTAATGATCAACTCGGGCTTTAAAAGAACAATGGCTTCATTTAAATTTGATCATAAAATTTCTAATCGTGTTAAGGTTGGTTTCAACGCACGTTATGGTGATCAACGTATCGAAGGTGCGGGAACAACCAATACAGGTACACAAAGTAGCAGCAGATTAAGAAACGCTGTGAGATATAAACCATTTCTTTCTGAAACAGAAAGTATAGATGTGTTTGATCCCGATTTTGCAAATCTTACCAACTTAACATCTCCATTGCTGTTGGCACAACAGGAGATTAGGTATGCTTATCGTCGAGATATTCTGCTGAATGGATATGCTAATATTAACATCCTTAAGAACCTTCAATTCAGAACAGTAATAGGAGTAACCCCATCCTTCCTGAAAACCAATCAATTCTCCGGTGAAATTACGCCGGTAGCCCGCCAAAATGCAGACATGCCGGTAGCTATATTAAGTCGTTCTGAAGGTCTTGCCATTACCAACTCCAATACATTATCCTATAATACTAAAATAAAGAAACACTCTATTGACGCTTTATTAGGACAAGAAATTTACTCAACAAGCATGAGCTTTTCCAATTCAACTACTAAATGGCTACCGGTAGGTATTACAGCCGATGAAGCTTTCAACGGTATTCAAAGGGCGAATCCACCAGCGGGCATGGTACAGGATGCGCCTACAACGGGCAAAAATCCGGATAACAGATTGCTGTCCTTTTTCGGAAGAGTAAACTATAGCTATGATGATAAATATTTAGCCACGTTCACTTACAGAAGGGATGGGTCAAGCCTTTTCGCAGAAGAAAACAGATGGGGAAATTTCCCGTCATTAGCTTTGGCATGGCGCTTGTCCAATGAAAAATTCTGGGAAGAAAGTGTAGATAAAAAGAAGAACATGGATATAAAAGTAAGGGCCAGTATAGGTACTGTGGGCAATAACAGAATCGCCGGAGATCTTTATAGGACTATGTTTGGAACCAACACTGCCGGATATGCTTTTGCAGAAGCTATTACTCCGGGCCTGGGACCGGTTTCATTGTCTAACCCTAACTTAAAATGGGAGACCACAATATCCCGCAATCTTGGTCTTGATGTATCACTCTTCAATAATCGTGTAAGCGTTACACTTGATTACTATGTAAACACTACAAAAGATTTGTTGCTTGATGCATTGGTACCTTCCACTTCAGGGTACACAACTCAAATTCAGAATTTAGGTTCTACGCAGAATAAAGGTTGGGAGCTACAGCTAAATACAACTCCAATAAGTAATAAGAATTTCCTATGGAACAGTAACTTCAATATCGCAGCCAACAGGAATAAAGTAACAGACCTGGGTACTAATCCGGATGGCACTCCACGTACATCTATTAAATATTCCTCAGGCTGGATAACCTCTTCCACTATGGATTTTCTGGTACAGGTAGGCCAGCCACTAGGGCAATTCTATGGCTATGTAAACGACGGATACTATACACTTAATGATTTCACTTATGATGAGTCTACAGGTAATTATACTTTGAAAGATGGTGTGCCAAATAACCGCACTGCGTTAGGTAACAGAGATCCTCAACCGGGGGATATGAAATTTAAAAAATTAAACACTGCTGATACTTCTGATCTGATCAATGAGACGGATATGACTGTAATTGGAAATGCGCTCCCCAAATTTACCGGAGGATGGAACAATCAGTTTTCATACAAGAATTTTGATTTGAGCATTTTTGTTTATTTCTCTATCGGCAACAAAGTATACAATGCCAATAAAATAGAATATACCGGCCAGTACAATTATCGTGATAATAATGTGCTCGACATTATGGAGAATAGATGGAAATGGTATGATGACAATGGTCTATTGGTTACTGATCCTGCACAACTGGCTGCTATGAATGCGAATACAGAATACTGGACTCCATCAAGAGGTCAATACACGCCCCAATCCTTTGCTATAGAAGATGGTTCTTTCCTGCGTATCAGTAATATTACACTGGGCTATACTTTCCCTGACAAGTGGTTGAAGAAAACACGTATCATTTCTAAATTCAGAATTTATGGTACTGTGAATAATCTGTACACTTTCACAAATTACAGCGGTTTTGATCCTGAAGCCAATACAAGGCGCAATACTCCTTTAACACCAGGTGTAGACTTTGCCGCTTATCCGCGCAGCAGATTCTTCCTTGCAGGCCTGAACATTACATTTTAAAATCAGAACAGAAACATTTCCCGGCAAATCAGGAAACGAGCCGGAGCAAAAATATATACATGAAACATCAGATAAAAATATTACTGACAGCTTTACTTCCGGCAATCACCGTTTTGCCCTCCTGTAAAAAATTTCTGAACACAGAGAATCCGTCAACTACTTCACAGGATGCGGTCTTCACCAGTATATCTTATACTGAATCTGCAGTTACCGGCGTCTATGCAATGCTTATCGGAGATAACGGGTATGGAAACCGTATCAGCTGCCTTTATCCGCAAACAGCTGATGACTTCAAAACTTCAGGAAGTTATAGTCCTTTGGACAGAAGGGGCATCAGCATGTATGGTGTAAGCCCTGGAAATTCGGAGTTGCTAAATCCATTCCGTCAATTATATAAAGGGATTGAACGTGCCAATATTTGTATCAAGTACATTCCACTTAGCGACCTCTATAACAATGGTACAGAAGCGGAGAAACAAAACATGCGACGGTTGTATGGAGAAGCCCTGACTTTAAGAGCTCAATTCTATTATGAACTGATCCGTAACTGGGGAGATGTTCCTTTTCATAAAGTTCCTGCTGCTGATCTGACAGATTTATACTTGCCCAAAACGGATAGAGATGAAATTTATGATCAGTTGATCGCTGACCTGGCAACAGCTTCTGAAATAGTACCCTGGCGTACTGCAGCACCTTCCGGCTTCAGAGTTACCAAAGGTTTTGTGAAAGGTCTTCGTGCCCGTATTGCTCTTGCACGTGGTGGTTATTCTTTGCGCAGGGCAGAAAGCCAATATGGTCAAACTATGGCACGGCCTGCAGATTATCTTACCTTTTATCAAATTGCACGTGATGAGTGCTACGATATTATACAGAACCGTGGAGAACATGATCTGAATCCTGTTTAAGAAAATCTGTTCCGCTCTATACATTCTGGTGGAAGAAGCGACGATGCGCATGAAATTATATTTGAGGTAGGTGCCTTTGGTGGTAATGCAAGTACTGATAGTAAATTGGGTTATTACAATGGTGTTCGTCACAACTCTTCTTCAAAATACGGTGCAGGTGGCGGCGGTATCAATGCCATTCCAACTTACTTCTACGAGTTTGATTCTATAGGTGATTGCCGTCGTGATGTAACTATAGGCAGCTTCGAAATTGATGCAAACAATAACAAGATCATGAATACGCTCAATAATATGACAGAAGGTAAGTATCGTCGCTCCTGGACGTCTATTACGGGTACCTCTCAAAACCTTGCTATCAATTGGATTATCATGAGGTTTTCTGATGTATTGCTCATGTTTGCTGAAGCAGAAAATGAATTAAAAGGACTTCCTACGGCCGAAGCAATAGCAGCATACATGGAAGTAAGGAGTAGAGCTTTTACCGGTTTTGAAGAAAGAATAGGAACAGCGCCTACGGATAAGCAAGGCTTCTTCAACGCCATTGTTCAAGAGCGTTTACTGGAGTTTGGAGGAGAAGGAATACGTAAGTACGATCTGATCCGATGGAACCTTATGGCAAGCACTTTTACCGCCACCAGAACCAAACTAAGAGAATTGATGGAAGGACAAGGCCGATACGTAAATGTGCCGGTGTACATTCATACCAAAGCAAACAGTTACGATCCTGCTTTATCTTCTTCAGAAATTATGGAAAGCATCGATTTTGCAACCGGGATCAAAGCCTCTGCGGCATTGTTTACACCTAATGATAATGCTACAGCGCCTTCCGGCTATACAACCAAAAACTGGAGAGAGTCTATCAGTGAAGAAAGTATAACAGGAACCTCCAGTGGATTTGCAACATTCTTTATTCAAAATGCCAGGGAATTATTTCCAATGCATACCGATATATTGGCTGAGAATTATAATCTGAAACAAGATTACGGATATTAAGATCCGGTTTAGGAACCAGAGAGCAGGTAATGAAAACACAGTCCATTACCTACCCTCTCTGTTTATGATAATCAGCATTACAAAAAAAATATTTTTACAATGAGAAAAGGCTTTTTTTACCTTCCAGTAATTATTATCCTGTTATCCATAATAGGCTTGCAATCCTGCAAAAAGAAAGAGCAGGTCCTTGATCCGGCAAGGCAATTCATGCCATCAGGTGATATCACAACGCGCAATGGAGAGACATCCGTAAGCATAACCTGGAAGGAAGCAATAAATGCAGATACAGCTAAGACCAGCTATACCGTAATTGTATCGAAGGATTCACTTTTTACCGGCGAACCAGAATTTACCTTCGTTACAGATACTGCAGGAATTGTGCTCTATGATACCCAGCTCACTATTAAAACAGTGTATTATGCTCGAATAAAAACAAATGGTGCTGATCCGTCATTAGATTCAAAATGGCTTGCCAGTAAAGGGTTTCAAATACTTGGTGAACAAATATTTCTTCCCATCAGCGACGTTGACCTCAAACATAACTCAGTAATTTTAAGGTGGCAACCTACAGCAGATGTTACTAAAATAACACTTACGCCTGTAGGCGGAGCTCCGCAAAATATTGACCTTATACAAACCGATATTGATTCAGCGTTTAAATTTATTGATAATCTTACTCCGGTAACCAATTATAAAGCACAAATATTTTCAGGTACAAAAGAGAAAGGTTTTGTAGATTTTACTACTAAAGAAGTTCCTATCTATGCATTTATCTTAACCCCAGAAGCTAACCTGGTAACTGTTTTAGATACTTGTTCTCCTAATATTCTTATTGGCCTTGAACCAGGAATTTATGAATCTACCAATACCTTAAACAATCTTGTTATAAAAAATAAAATGGTGTCTCTGGCTTCGGTCTCAAACAATCCTAATGATACCAAAATATTCTTTAAAGAAATCACTTTGAAAGGAACAGGGGCCGGCGTCAGTTTAAAAGGTATTGACTTTGATGCATCTGTAGCAACAGGCCTTTACTTCCTTAACCTTACGGGCTTAGCGTCTGATGCAGAAGATGCCACTTTCACGAAAGTAATTGTAGAAAATTGCATCGTTCATAATTATAGCAACTGCTTTATACGGGCTAATAGAGGTACTGCTGCCGGCAGCCATAAGATTGACAGTATAATAGTTAACAACTGCATTATAAAAGACAATTTATTAACCAACTTTTATACGGAGTTTCAGCTAACCAAACTTCAGTTCAAAAGTTTATCTGTAACCAATTCAACTTTCTTTAATGCCGGTCAGAATATACTTGAAATGAGTACTGCCCTTCCCGCGGGCACTCCTATACCTATAGCTACTTTTGATAAGATCACTGTTAATAATTTTGGTGCCAATGCAAAAAGGCTTTTTGATGCAAATACCAATCCAGTTCTCTTGACTATTACAAACAGTATTTTGGGAAATGCTCCACGTTCAGGAACACTTAGCACTGATCTTATTCGTGCAACCGGTTCAGGGACTGCTGTCAACTTTTCATATAATAACTACTTCAAATTGACCAATGGTACAGCAACAGCTTTGTCTATACCTGCATCTACCGCTGCCCTTACCACGCAGACCGGAAATCAGATGATTGATCTTGGATGGACACCTGCAACAACTTCATTCGTTGTACCGGCAGGTTCTCCTTTGCAAACAGCCGGCAGCACTGGCGGATTAATAGGAGACCCTCGCTGGCAATAAATGGTATTCATCAATAAAATGGGGCAATACTACTTGCCCCATTTATTTTTTTACAAATAAAATAACTCATGAAACATATAGTCAACTTTTTATTATCCATATCAGCTTTTATATTTATCAGTGCTTCATGCAAAAAAGAAAGTGGTTTTAATAAAGATGCAGGAAACCCTGACATAAAGGATACGACAACTACAGGGCCTGTGACTGAAGATGCTTATGCCTTTCCGGGAGCTGAAGGCTTTGGGAGAATAGTAAGCGGAGGGCGTGGTGGTAAAGTAATAAAAGTAACTAACCTGAATGATGCCGGACCGGGAAGCCTAAGAGAAGCAATTAACACCACAGGCCCCAGAATAATTGTGTTTGACATATCAGGGACTATAGCCCTACAAAGCAAGCTGGACGTAAAGGTAAATGATATAACTATTGCAGGGCAAACAGCTCCTGGTGATGGTATCTGTTTAAGAAACTACCCCGTTACTGTAAGTGCAGACAATGTCATTATACGCTACGTGCGGTTCAGGATGGGAGATGCCAACGAACAGGAAGGTGATGCATTGGGTGGAAGGTTTCATAAAAATATTATTGTTGATCATTGCTCTATGAGCTGGAGTACAGATGAGTGCGTGTCTTTTTACGCCAATGAAAATTTCACACTGCAATGGTGCATTATTTCAGAAAGTTTACGAAACTCTGTGCATGATAAAGGTGCACATGGGTATGGTGGTGTATGGGGAGGTAAAAATGCCTCATTCCATCATAATCTGCTGGCCAATAATGACAGCCGTAATCCAAGGCTGGGCGAAGAAGCTGGTAAAGCATTTGCACTTACTGATCTTGTTGACCTGCGGAATAATGTAATTTACAACTGGAATGGCAATAGCTGCTATGGTGGCGAAGCTATGAATGTAAATATTGTAAACTGTTATTACAAGCCAGGGCCCGCCACGCCATCTTCCCGTAGTGAACGCATAGTAGCTATTGATAAAAATAAAATTACAGGCACAGAAGTATATAATATCTGGGGCAAGTTTTATATAAGTGGAAATGTTGTAGCAGGAAGCCAACACACAACCGATGATAACTGGACCTATGGCGTATATGCTCAATACCACAATAGTTATGGTACCATTCCTGAAATTGAAAAACTGGCAATGAAACTAGAAAACCCTTTGCCTGTTAATAATAATATTACCACACATAGCGCCGTAATAGCCTACGATCGTGTGCTTGATTTTGCTGGCGCTTCTTTTAAAAGAGATGCTGTGGATACTAGGATTATTAGTCACGTGAGAAATGGAACTTATACTGCTCCCGGTTCTAACGGAAGTGTAAATGGGATAATAGATACGCAGGGAGATGTAGGCGGCTGGCCGGCACTGAATAGCACACCACCTGCTAAAGATTCTGATGCAGACGGAATGCCGGATGATTGGGAAAGAACCAAAGGATTAGATCCTTTGGTTGCCAATGCCAATGCGAAGACCCTTAGCACTGCATACGATAATATAGAAGTATATACACATAGCCTTGTAAAAACAATTAGCGAAAACCAAATTAAATAAGTGTTATTAAACAGATAATTGTATATAAATATTGACATCGTTCCCGATAACGATTGCGTAAATATTTCTACGCAATTACTTTATAAAGCCTTAAAAGTAGTTTAGACTTGCATTAAGGAACAGGTGAGTATTCCCTCACTGAAACATATTAGGGATATTATTCCTCATTTTATGAAGACAAGATCGGTCATAGCATTCTCTGTTATTTTATTAAACAGCCTGGGTGGAAATATTGCATTTGCGCAAAAATATTCATGGAATAATCTGCCCATTGTTCAGGCTACATCTTTTAAGAAAGATACGTTCAAGATTACTCAATATGGAGCTAAGGCAGATGGATTTACATTGAATACGGATGCAATTCAGAAAACCATAGATGCCTGCAATGCAAAAGGCGGTGGTATTGTATTAATTCCTGATGGTCTTTGGCTTACAGCGCCTATTACATTGAAAAGCAATGTAAACCTGCATTTGGCCGACAATGCACTATTACAATTTACCGCCGATAAATCTAAATACAATCTTGTTGCCGGCGAATGGGAAGGAGAGCCTTCTGTAAGAAATCAATCGCCGGTTTCAGCCACCAACGAAACAAATATAGCTATTACCGGCAAAGGTATTATCGACGGAAATGGTGATGTGTGGCGGGCTGTAAAGAAAGACAAACTGACGGAAAGCCAATGGAAAAAATTGGTAGCATCTGGTGGTTCTGTACGTGCAGATGGAAAAATGTGGTTCCCGTCAGCATCTTATGTAAGAGGTAATAATGTTGATAAACCGGGACGATTTATAGAAGGAAAAAGTTTGAAAGATTATGAGCAGTATAAAGACTTTTTCAGACCGAATATGGTTGTCCTTACTGGTTGTAAAAAAGTACTATTAGAAGGAGTAACCTTTCAGAACTCCGCAGCCTGGAACCTTCATACTATTTTATGTGAAGACCTTACTGTTCGAAATGTCTATGCAAAAAATCCGTGGTATGCACAGAATGGTGATGGTATAGACATTGAAAGTTGTAAAAATGTATTGGTAGAAGGCAGCACATTTGATGTTGGTGACGATGGCATTTGTATCAAATCAGGACGTGATGCAGCTGGACGTAAACGTGGTGTTCCTACGGAGAATGTAATTGTGCGCAACAGTACAGTGTATCATGCACATGGTGGCTTTGTAGTTGGTAGTGAGATGAGTGGAGGAGCTCGTAACTTGTTTGTGTATGATTGTAGTTTTATTGGTACAGATATAGGCCTGCGTTTTAAAACCACACGAGGCCGTGGTGGTGTGGTAGAAAGCGTTTATGCCAAAAATATTGTGATGAAAGATATAGCCGGAGCTGCAATATTATTCGATATGTATTATATGGCAAAGGATCCGGTCTTGCTTAACGGTGAAAAAGAAGAAGATATCAAAGCAGTAACTTACCCTGTAACGGAAGAAACACCACAGTTCCGCGATTTCCACATTAGCAACGTAGTTTGTAATGGTGCCGACAAAGCCATTTTTGTAAGAGGCCTTCCTGAAATGAATATCAAAAATATTTCAGTAGAAAATTCAATTTTTCAGGCAGACCAGGGTGTTGAGATTATTGAGGGAAGTAATATCAACCTTAAAAATGTATCTATAGAAATTAAGAAAAAACAACCCGTTATTGTTATCAATAATGGCACTGACCTTGCATTGGATAATATTGCTGTAACTAATATAGAAAACAGGAAATTATTTGAAGTATCTGGTGACAAAACGAAACGTGTGATGATCAATGGAAAAGATGCTGTAAAATAGTTTATCGAATATTTCCAAGCATCCCGCCACTCATCATTATTAACAAAGAACGATGTATAGTAAACTCATAAAGACATTATCACTAAGTATCCTATCATTGGGAAACCTTGTATTACATGCCCAAAGCAATTCACATGCAGAACAAGTTTCAGAAATGGCTATGAAAACCTTGTGGAAAGACAGCACAGGACGTATGCCACATCCCCGTAAGTGGACTTATGATCAGGCTGTAGTGCTGTTGGGTATTGAAGGTTTATGGTACCGCACTGGTGATGCCCGCTATTTTGATTACATGCAGAAAAGTATGGATCGTTTTGTTCAGGAAGATGGCATTATTGATACTTACGAAAAAGAGTCTTACAATATTGACAATGTAGCTTGTGGCAGAATACTGCTGGCATTATACAAAGTTACCGGCAAAGAAAAATATTTCAAAGCTGCAAACACATTACGCGAACAATTAAAAAATCATCCACGCACGAAGGAAGGAAGCTTCTGGCATAAGAAGATATATCCAAGCCAGGTGTGGCTTGATGGCTTGTATATGGCACAACCATTCTATGCAGAATGGGCCCAAACTTTTAAAGAAGGAGATAAAAGTTTTGATGACATTGCCAATCAGTTTATATGGATTGAAAAACATACCAGGAATGCAGAGACAGGTTTAATGCATCATGCGTGGGATGAAAGTAAAGCAATGCCTTGGGCAAATAAAACTACAGGTATTGCACCAAATGTATGGGCCAGGGCTATGGGTTGGTACGGCGCAGCATTGGTAGATGTGCTTGAATATTTTCCTGAAGGCCATCCTAAGAAAAAAGAACTGGTCGCTATACTGAATCGCTATGCCACTGCCATTACAAAAGCGCAGGATCCTATAAGCGGATTATGGTGGGACGTGATGAATAAGCCTTATCCTGGTAAAACAGGAAACTACTTTGAAGCTTCGGCAGCAGCACAATTCGTATACACACTGGCCAAAGGCTCCAGGCTCGGTTACTTAAAGCCGAATGTACTACCTGTAGCTCAGAAAGGTTATAAGGGCATCCTTGCTAAATTTCTGACTAAAGGATCTGATGGCCTGACACACTATGATGGAACGGTTTCAGTGAGTGGCCTGGGTGGTAAGCCTTATAGAGACGGAAGCTTTGAATATTACATCAGCGAAAAAGTGGTACGGGATGATGCAAAAGGTGTAGGCGCGTTTATTCAGGCTGCTAATGAAATAGAAATGTTACCTGATCTGGTTCTAGGAAAAGGCAAGAAAGTGCTTCTGGATTCTTACTACAATAATGAGCATGATAAGGACATACTAGGTAATGTACGCAGCTCGCATTACAAATGGGATGAACGTTCTAATGGGGGATATCAATTCTGGGGTAAAACATTTCAACGCTACGGAGCCTCTATAAGCACTGCCTATTCAGCTCCTAATGCCTCAATCTTGAAAAGCCAAGATGTTTATATCATTGTTGACCCTGATCTTCCCAAAGAAAATCCGGATGCAAAATTCATGAATGAACAAGATGCCTCTGCCATTTACGAATGGGTGAAAGCGGGTGGAACCTTGGTACTCTTGCTTAACGACAGTGGCAATTGCGATCTTAATAAAATCAATATTCTTACAAAAAAACTTGGCTTTACATTTAACAATGATAGTCGGAATCATGTAGAAGGACGTCAGTTTGAGCAAGGAGCGTTATACATTAAAGAAGCTAATCCTGTTTTCAAAACAGCTAAAAAAGTTTACCTGAAAGAGATCAGCACAATTAAGATCGAGGATAAAACTAAGGCTGGAAGTATCTATACAGATAAAGGTGATATACTTATGGTAACAGCAGAAGTCGGTAAGGGAAAAGTATTTGCAGTGGGTGATCCGTGGATATATAATGAATATGTTGATGGTCGAAAATTACCTGCGGAAATGGAAAATTTCAAAGCCATGGATGATCTTACCAAATGGATATTGAGCAAATAAGTTTATAATAAACAAGAACAAAGAAGTTTTCTCATACACTAATATGCCTCAATTCTTTTCAGAGCAAGGGGAAACAGAGGGGTATCGTCCCCTTTGTTTAAATTTTAAATTTTCATGAAATTAGCAGCACATATATTAGCAGATATTGTTCCTAAGGATAACGTAGAGCTCCCTCATCCATCCCACCTTTCGTTGCCTGTAAGAGTGTTACAATTTGGTACAGGTGTTTTACTCAGAGGTTTACCCGATTACTTTATTGACAAAGCTAATAAACAAGGCATCTTTAATGGCAGTATTGTTGTAGTAAAATCAACCTCACAAAATAAAACTTCCGATTTTGAGGAGCAGGATAACCTTTATACCATTTGCATAAAAGGCATTGAACATGGTCAGAAGGTAAATCAGTATATAGTAAACTCTTCTATTAGTCGTGTATTGAGTGCAAAGGAGCAATGGGATGAGGTATTGAATCTGGCAGGTGATCCGGAGATAAAAACGGTTATATCAAATACTACCGAAGTGGGTATTGTATTAAAAGATGATGAACAAATAAAAAGTGCGTATACTCCCGAATCATTCCCCGGTAAGCTACTGGCATTTCTTTACCGCAGATACCAGATTTTCAAAGGTGCTGCAGAAGCAGGCATGGTGATACTACCAACAGAGCTTATTGCTGACAATGGCACAAAACTTAAAGCGATCTGTCTGGAACTTGCTCGCATTAACCTTCTCGAAGAAGAATTTATAACCTGGCTGGAACAAGCAAACGATTTTTGCAATACACTTGTGGACCGCATCGTACCGGGTGGACTAAGGCCTCATGACAAACGAAGCACCTCAGAATATCTTGGCTATGAGGACGATTTAATGATCATGTCAGAAGTGTATAGCCTGTGGGCTATAGAGACAAAATCCGAAAGGACAAAAAGTATATTGTCCTTTGCAACAGTAGATGATGGAATCGTAGTAATTAAAAGCATTGAGAAGTTCAGAAACCTTAAACTAAAATTGCTCAATGGTGCACATACTTTCAGTTGCGGATTAGCATTGCTCAGCGGATTTGAAAACGTAAAAGAAGCCATGGAAAATGCTTTCTTTGAAAGGTATATCAATGACCTGATGGTAACAGAAATTACTCAAACGCTTATTGGTGAAGATATAAAAGAAGACGAGGCCGTTCGTTTTTCCAGGTCAGTACTGGATCGTTTCCGCAATCCTTATATAGAACACAGATGGGAAAGCATATCAACTAATTACACCTCTAAAATGATCATGCGGAATATCCCTACCCTTCTGGAATGGTATCAACGTTTTCCAAATAAAGTGCCTAAAAATATGGCTTTGGGTTTTGCCTCGTACGTGTATTTCATGCGTTCGGACAAAACCGGTACAGCATCATTTACACGAAATAGTTATGGAAAACAAATCCCTATTGATGATCAATATGCAGCAACGCTTCACGCCCACTGGCAGGCAACGTCCTGCGAAGAGGCTATTAACAATATACTTTCGGATAAGAACTTATGGAATATAGACCTGACACTGCTTTCCGGCTTTGAGGAAGCAGTGATGGATAACATCAGGAAACTAAGAACACAGACAAAATTAAACGCTAACACCGTTTCAATATAATTACCGGTTATACAGAGAAATCTCCTGTGCCAAACAAAATGATGATGACAGATGGAAAAGAAGAAAATACTTAAGGTGCATCCAAATGATAACGTAATTGTTGCTTTACAAGATCTGAAAAGTGGAGAAACAGTAACATTGGATGGAAAGAGGTACACCGTAATAGAAGACATAAATGCCAAACATAAATTCTTTGAGCATGACCTCAAACAAGGTGATCATGTGATTATGTACGGCGTATTGGTTGGCAAAGCACAATATGATCTTGGAGCTGGCACTTTAATGACAACCGACAATCTTAAACACGCTGCAGATCCATTTGAATTCAGGCCGTATCATTACGAATGGCATGCTCCAGATGTAAGTAAATTTGTCGGAAGAACATTTAATGGTTATCATCGTAGTGATGGCCGCGTTGGTACGGCAAACTATTGGCTGTTTGTGCCAACTGTATTTTGTGAAAACCGCAACCTGGACGTGATCCGGGAAGCCTTGCATAATGAACTTGGCTATGCTGTCACCGACAAGTATAAAGCTTACACACATCAACTGGTAGAAGCTTATAAAAACGGAGAGGATATTGCGAACATTGATTTTACCCCTTCTTCTGCAAGCGAAGAATTAAAGAAGAACCGTTTGTTCAAAAACGTAGACGGTATTAAATTTCTAAATCACCAGGGAGGCTGTGGTGGCATTCGTCAGGATGCTGCTGTATTGAGTAAATTACTGGCCGCCTATGCTGATCACCCTAATGTAGCCGGAGTTACCGTGCTAAGTCTGGGCTGTCAAAACCTTCAGGTAAATGATTTTAAGCGTGA
Organism: Taibaiella sp.; assembly: GCA_041660405.1. Lineage (GTDB taxonomy): Bacteria > Bacteroidota > Bacteroidia > Chitinophagales > Chitinophagaceae > Taibaiella. The sequence continues at coordinate 102,907 of JBAZWL010000005.1, forward strand.
CCTGCTTGATCATAACCCGAACTTTGATAAGCCGCTGTATATTTTCGAGCAACAACAATCACAAAGCGAAGAACAACTGATCAGTGAAGCCATTCGTAAAACACTTTCGGGCCTGATTGAGATCAATAAAACTGAGCGCCAACCTGCTCCGTTGGATAAGCTGACTATCGGTGTAAAATGTGGTGGTAGCGATGGCTTCAGTGGCATTTCGGCAAATCCTGCAGTTGGCTATACTTCCGATTTGTTAGTAGCATTGGGCGGTAAAATACTTTTAGCTGAATTTCCTGAATTATGTGGAGCAGAACAAGGTTTAATTGACAGAACTATTGATGAAGATGCAGCAAGAAAATTCATTCACCTGATGCGCGCATACAATGATGCCGCGCATAAAGCCGGTTCCGGTTTTGAAAACAATCCTTCCCCTGGTAATATCAAAGATGGTTTGATTACAGATGCTATTAAGTCTGCCGGTGCAGCCAAAAAAGGTGGTACCTCGCCCGTAGTCGACGTTCTTGACTATACCGAACCTGCTACTAAACCAGGGTTGAGCTTGGTATGCACACCAGGGAATGATGTGGAAGCAACGACAGGTAAAGCTGCTTCAGGCGCTACTTTAATCTTATTTACTACTGGCCTAGGTACGCCAACGGGAAATCCTGTGTGTCCTGTTATCAAAGTATCTACCAATAATATACTTAATCAGCGTATGGGTGATATTATTGACATCAATACTGGTCCGGTAATTGAAGGTGAAAAGACTATTGAAGAGATGGGCGAAGAAATATTGGAGTATTGTATAAAAGCTGCAAGTGGTGAAGTAATACCTAAAGCAGTTCAATTAAACCAGGATGATTTTATACCCTGGAAGAGAGGTGTAAGTCTTTAATTTCAAAATAAAGGATTCCCGGAAAGAGCGGAAACGTTCCCGAAAACGATTGCGTAAATATATACTCCTTATTACTTGGTTATCCCTAAAAACTAGAGTAGCATTGCAATAAGTATAAAGTAAGTATTCACTTACACTATGCAGTTGTCGTGTTTAAAACTTTATTATAATATTCAGTTTCGTGAAAGAGCGAAATATAAAGATGCCGTGTTGACTAAAGGGCGCCTCGATCAAAGGTTAAAGTATTCTTGCATGTTTACATATTTATCCTGAGGCGTTACCTTTTGTCTTCTTCATTTAAGGTCTACTATAACTAATAAAAGATATCACGAATAGTGCATTCTTCAACTGTTCGATGAAAATTATACAATGAAAAAGTTCCTCGACGAAAATTTTCTGTTGGAGACCCCTACCGCAGTGAAATTGTACCATGATTATGCTAAACAAATGCCCATCATCGATTACCACTGTCATCTTTCTCCCGAGCAAATTGCCAATAACCATCAGTTCGAAAATATAACCCAGGCCTGGCTTTATGGTGATCATTACAAATGGCGTGCTATGCGTACCAATGGTGTAGATGAAAGTTATGTGACTGGCAATAAAAGTGATTTTGAGAAATTTGAAGCCTGGGCCAAAACTGTTCCCTATACATTACGTAACCCACTGTATCACTGGACACACCTGGAACTGCAACGTTATTTCAATATACATGAAATCCTGAATGACAGTACAGCAAAAAGTATTTACGATAATGCTTCAACACAGATCAGCAGACCTGAACATTCAGTAAGAGGTCTGCTGGAAAAGATGAATGTGAAAGTAGTGTGTACTACCGATGATCCATTGGATGATTTAAGATTCCATCAATCTTTCAAGAAAGAAAATACAACGTTGAGCATGTATCCGGCATGGCGTCCGGATGCTGCCATGAATGTGGACAACAAAGACAAGTTCAATGTTTATGTTGAAAAGCTCAACGCTATAAATGGCAATACGGTAAACAATTTCGGGGAATACCTTGATGCATTAAAGAAACGTCATGATTATTTCGCCGCTCATGATTGCACTTTAAGTGATCATGGTCTTGAAGAGATTTATGCAGATAGTTATACTGATGACGAGATTATAAACATCTTTGCTAAAATCAGATCAGGGAAGGATTTGGAGTTAACCGAGATTAGAAAATTCAAATCGGCCATGCTATACCATTTTGCTATCTGGGATGCAGAAAAAGGCTGGGTACAACAATTTCATCTTGGTGCACTGCGTAATAACAATAGTCGTATGTTGTCACAACTTGGCCCTGATACCGGCTGGGATTCGATTGGTGATTTCTCGCAAGCTAAAGCTTTGTCATCCTTTTTTGACCGGTTGGATAAAGAAAACAAGCTTGCTAAAACGATCATCTATAATCTCAACCCATCCGATAACGAATTGATGGCAACCATGATTGGAAATTTTAATGACGGTTCTGCCCCGGGGAAAATTCAATTCGGTTCCGGATGGTGGTTCATGGATCAGAAAGACGGTATGACCAGGCAGCTGAATGCCTTATCCAATATGGGGTTACTCAGTAAATTCGTAGGTATGCTTACCGACAGTCGTTCATTTCTCTCTTTTCCAAGACATGAATATTTCAGACGATTATTGTGTAACTTGTTTGGCACAGAAATAGAGAACGGAGAATTACCAGATGACATTGAATGGATCGGTAAGGTGATACAGGATATTTGCTATAACAATGCCAAAGAATACTTTGGCTGGTAGTTTATCAAATTGCATATATCTCTTAGTAGCACATGTTTGTAGAAAAAAAATAAACGAAATCATAGCGTACCATAAGTACACTACTATAGCATGAACCAATTATTTGATTTAACAGGAAAGGTAGCACTGATAACCGGAGGCAATAAAGGAATAGGTATGGGTATGGCTATCGGGCTTGCGGAAGCAGGCGCTGATATCATTGTGGTATCTGGCACAGTGGCATTACAAGGCAGTGATATAGAAAAAGAAGTAACCACGCTTGGTAGAAAATTTAAAGCCTATCAGGCTAATCTTACCGAACGTGCAGATGTTTATGCGTTTATTAAAAAGGTGCTCACTGAAAACGATCGCATAGATATCTTAGTAAATAATGCAGGAACAATAATGCGTAAACCCGCAGCAGAACACCCTGATGAATATTGGGACAATGTATTGGCTTTAAACCTGGATACACCTTTTATTCTGGCACGTGAATTTGGCAAGCACATGATAGCTAACGGAGGCGGGAAAATTATTTTCACCTGTTCCCTATTGAGCTTTCAAGGTGGGATTAATGTGCCGGGCTACGCGGCCAGCAAAGGAGCATTGGCTAGTCTTGTAAAAGCATTGGCCAATGAATGGGCTTCAAAGAATATAAATGTGAATGGTATAGCGCCGGGATACATTGCAACAGATAATACTGAAGCATTACGTAATGATCCTGACCGAAGCAAATCTATACTGGACCGTATTCCTGCTGGACGCTGGGGCGAAGCTGAAGATTTCAAAGGGCCTGTAGTGTTCCTGGCATCAGATGCAGGAAGTTATGTACAAGGCACTATTCTTACAGTTGATGGCGGCTGGATGGGAAGATAAAATCTCTATACACAATACTCATATCTCAATACTAAGACAGAATGGAAATAAGGTTTGAACATAGTCCGAAGGAAGTCAGCAAAATGAATACAAAGGAATTGCGTGAAGCATTCCTGATGAAGAAGCTAATGAAAGAAGACGAGATCACTTACATTTATTCTCATTACGACAGGTTGATAACAGGGGGTGTAAAGCCCGTATACAAAGCTGTTGAACTGGTAAACCATCCTGAATTAAGGGCTGAATATTTCCTGGAAAGAAGAGAAATAGGTATTATTAATGTTGGTGGAAACGGTACTGTAATAGCAGATGGACAGACATTTGAACTGGCTAAACAAAGTTGTTTATATTTAAGCAAAGGCACAAAAGAAGTAGCTTTCAAAAGTAATGATGTAAATAGCCCGGCATTATTTTTCTTGCTCTCTAGCCCTGCACATGCAACTAGCGAGAACCGTCTCATGCATAAAGAAGAAGCATCGCCAGTAGCATTGGGCAGCCAGGAAACTGCGAATAAAAGAACGGTATATAAATACATACATCTGGATGGCATTCGTAGTTGCCAATTGGTAATGGGCCTTACTGTGCTGGAAAAAGGTAGCGTATGGAATAGTATTCCGCCGCATACCCATACCCGTCGTACTGAAGTATATTTTTATTTTGATGTGCCTGAAGACCAGCGTGTGTTTCATTATATGGGAGAGCCGGAAGAAACACGTCACATTGTGATGAAAGACCATGAAGCAGTAGTGTCGCCGCCATGGAGCATCCACTGCGGAAGTGGCACTTCAAATTATGGTTTTATATGGGGTATGGCTGGTGAAAACCAAGTGTATAGTGATATGGATGCTGTAGCCGTAATTGATATGAAATAATCTTAAGCAATGAAAAAAATATGCTGCTTTGGAGAAATTTTGATGCGTGTATCACCACCTGACAACTGGATTGAAAGAAATCAATTACAGGTTTATATAGGAGGCGCGGAAGCCAATGTGGCAACGGCTCTTGCTAACTGGAATATGCCGGTAAAATACCTCACAGCTATACCCGACAATTATGTGGGTCGTGACATTGAGACTTATCTTCAGCAAAAAAATATAGATACATCGGGCATAGCCTGGCAAGGCAATCGTGTCGGTCTTTACTACATGCAGCAAGGTGTAGATCTCAAACATTCAGGTGTGATCTATGACCGCTTTTACTCCTCATTTTACGAGCTTAAACCAGGGGACATTAATTGGGATGAAGTGTTTGAAGATGTAAGCTGGTTTCACTTTACAGCCATTAGTCCTGCACTTAATATCAACATAGCAGCTGTATGCAAAGAAGCACTGGAAGCAGCACAAGCAAAGGGAATTACCATATCTGTCGATCTAAACTATCGCGCCAAATTATGGAAGTATGGAAAAGATCCCGTGGAAGTAATGCCGGAGCTGGTTCAATATTGTGATGTTATCATGGGCAATATATGGGCAGCTAATACTTTGCTTGGCATCAGCCTGGACAAAAATGTTGAGGTAGTTAATCAGAAGGGTACTTATCTCGATCATGCTATAAAGACTTCAGCAGAAATACAGCAAAAATTTCCTAAATGCAAAACCATTGCTTACACCTTTCGCTTTGATGAACCATCATCGGGCATTAAGTACTATGCTGCTTTATATCGGGATAATACCCTTTATAGCTCAAGACAATTTGAATTACAACATATAGCGGATAAGGCTGGTAGCGGAGATTGCTTTATGGCCGGATTAATCTATGGCCTTCAACACCAACATAAAGTGCAAGATATTATAGATTTCGCTTCAGCAGCGGCTTTTGGTAAGTTAAGCGAGATTGGAGATGCCAGTAAACAAACCGTTGAGGATGTACAAAAACATTTAACATAATGAGTAAGAAGCAACAATCGTTCGATATTATTTTGAAGCAAAAAATGCTTCCCCTATATTTTAATGCGGACCGACAAATAAGTATTGACATCTTGAAAGCCTTGTATCATGCTGGTGTAAGATCTGTTGAATATACTAACCGGGGTGCTGCAGCATTGGAGAACTTCAAAGCACTCATTACATTACGCAATGAGGAATTGCCTGGCATGGAATTAGGAATTGGCACAATAAAAAACGTTGTTGATGCACAGGCATTTATTGATGCAGGTGCTGATTATATCATTTGCCCTGGCCTTATTCCTGATGTGGTAAAACATGTTCAGGATAAAGGTTTATTGTGTGTACCTGGCTGTATGACTACATCAGAGATTATAGCAGCGGAACAGTTAGGCGTAACCTTTATCAAATTATTTCCCGGAAACCTTATCGGACCTGGTTATGTGAGTGTAATAAGGGATATTTTCCCGAACCTGTTTTTTATGCCAACAGGAGGTGTAGATACAACTAGGGAGAATATACAATCATGGTTTGATGCAGGTGTATGTGCGGTAGGTATGGGTAGCAAACTGGTAAGTAAATCATTAATGGAACATAAGGATTATGCCGCCATTCAAAAAGCCACACAGGAAGTTTTAGCTATTGTACAATCGATAAAATAAACATCATGAGCGTAAGTAAGAATATTGGGAAATACAGATGGACAATATGTGCGCTGCTCTTCTTTGCAACTACTATCAACTATCTCGACCGGCAGGTATTAAGTCTGCTACAGCCAAGGCTGGCTAAGGAGTTCGACTGGTCGGACAGCGATTATGGCACTATTGTAGGTATGTTCTCCTTATCTTATGCTTTCTCTATGTTATTTGCAGGACGTGTGGTAGATTGGCTGGGTACTAAAAAAGGTTATGCCTGGTCCATTATATTGTGGTCTGTAGGCGCTATTGTGCATGCATTAGCTCATCTTATTCCGGGTAAAGTACTGGGCTTCTCTCTTGCCCGCACAGTACTTGCCGTTGGAGAATCAGGAAACTTTCCTGCTGCTATTAAAGCCACAGCAGAATATTTTCCTAAAAAAGAAAGGGCACTGGCAACAGGTATCTTTAACTCCGGAGCTAATATAGGAGCCATTCTTGCACCTATTGTAGTACCATGGATTGCAGTAACGCTTGGTTGGCAGTGGGCTTTCATCATAATAGGCGCTGTAGGATTTATATGGCTTATAGCATGGTTGATCGTATATGAAATACCAGCGCGTAATCGCAAACTAAGTGAGGCTGAATATGCCTATATACACCAGGATGACATAGATGACTTGCAGGCTGTTGCCAAGGAAGAAAAGATTACACCAACAGAGATCGTTACGCTTGACCCTGTGGTGGAAGAAAAGCAAATTGATGGTACGAAATTCTCTTATTGGCAATGTTTGAAGTATAAACAAACCTGGGCTTTTGCTTTTGGTAAATTTATGACCGATGGCGTGTGGTGGTTCTTCTTATTCTGGTCGCCGGCATATCTTAAAGCACAGTATGGTATGGTAGATATGCAGATTGCGATACCTATTGCCGTACTATATACCATAACCATTATTGGTTCAGTAGGCGGTGGTTGGTTTCCAACTTATTTTATTAATAAAGGAATGAAACCTTACGATGGCCGCATGAAGGCTATGTTCATTATCGCACTGCTTCCATTATTGGTCTTGTCGGCACAATATCTGGGTAAATTCAATTACTGGTGGGCCATTGTTATGATTGCTATTGGTGGCTCTGCACATCAGGCCTGGAGCGCGAATATCTTTACTACGGTTAGTGATATGTTTCCTAAAAAAGCTACTGCCACGGTGGGGTATTGGTGGCATGGCCGGTGGTATAGGTTCTTTCCTCATCAATAAAGGCAGCGGTGTTCTATTCGATTACAGTCAGGAACATTGGGGTAGTAAAGAGCCTGGGTATACCATAGTGTTTGCTATTTGCGCTGTGGCTTATCTAATAGCATGGCTGGTGATGAAAAGCCTTGTGCCGAAATATAAACCCGTTACAGATCTGTAAATTGTTTCAGAAAACTACTTACAACTTTTCGTTTAATAAAGGAAGCCTTTCATGCTGTGAAAGGCTTCCTTTATTTTATCTCCGATATTTATCCTTTAAATTACAAAAGACCTCCCCCTTTTTATCCAGTGCATTGCACATTCTACGGATATTACGAGCGAAGATGTACGCTTTTGCGCACACATTCTTAAGTGCTTCGCACTTTCATATCAGAAAGAACATATTTAGAGCAGATGGCCCAAATTCGCAGCCCAATAATAATTTGCCTGCATTTTCATGCCCGCTCAATAGCGTAGTTACCATTCCGGACTAAACTCCAGTTTGCCAATGGTAAGGTCGCACCTGAGATTACAAAGATTATCCCGCGTTCTACCAAGCAAAGATGGAAAACTAAAGTATCCAGCCCTTCTGGACACCCTACCCTATTCCAGACGGGTCAACATCGAACATCCGCTATTAAACCGCCGAGCAAAATTAAACCGGTAATATGCCCCTCAATAAATAAAGATAGTTTTTAATGCGATATTAGTTGTAGGAATTGATTAAGTATTCCACACCAAACCGGATTATCCTGAAAAGCCAATGATTAAGAAAATAGATGGTGCAGCTGATCCAAGAAAATGGATTTATACCTTACTTTGGGGATTGTCAACCTTATCTGAATTTAAACTTGGAACACACAGCAGACACCAGCCTCTTTCACAGGCAGATTAAACCGGCCGGTATACTCATCGCAACCGGGATTGTATTCGGTGATATCGGCACCTCACCACTTTATACCTTGAATGCCTTGTTCCATCCAGGAGAGGTGGTATCGGAAATGAAAGCATTGGGGATACTTAGCTGTATTATCTGGACATTGACTTTGCAGACAACCCTGAAATACATCCTGATCACCTTGCAAGCTGATAATAATGGCGAGGGCGGAATATTTTCCCTGTACACTTTGATCCGAAGGTATTTTGGCAAATGGCTGCTCATCCCTGCCATACTTGGCGGCGCTTTCCTGATTGCGGACGGTATTATTACGCCGCCCATTTCTGTGTCCTCGGCGATCGAAGGGTTACAAAAATTTGATCCAAATCTGAATACAGTTCCAATCGTCATTGCAATCATTGTTTTTCTGTTTATCATTCAACAGCTCGGCACTCAAAAAATCGGTAAGTTTTTCGGGCCTGTTATGCTGGTCTGGTTTTCGTTTATTGGTATCATTGGTATGATGGCATTAAGTATAAACCCTTCAGTGTTAAAGGCAATAAACCCGGTCTATGCTTACGAGTTGCTGGTCCATTTCCCATCCGGCTTTTGGCTGTTAGGCGGCATCTTCCTGTGTACGACTGGGGCAGAGGCTTTGTATAGCGATATGGGGCATGTGGGCAGAAACAACATCCGGGTAAGCTGGATCTACATCAAAGTCTGCCTGATCCTTTCCTATGCCGGGCAAACCGCCTGGCTCATACAAGCAGGTAAGGCCAATGAACTAAGCCCATTCTACAATATTATTCCGCAGACCATTTACATTCCGTCTGTGATACTGGCGTCACTGGCGACAGTTATTGCGAGCCAGGCGTTGATCTCCGGATGTTTTACATTGGTCAATGAAGCGATCCGGTTAGGGCTCTGGCCGAGGAACAGGGTGATATTCCCAGGGACTATCAAAGGGCAGATGTACATACCTTTCTTTAACTGGTTTTTGATGGGCGCCTGTATCGTGATGGTATTATATTTCAGGGAGTCTAAAAACATGGAGGCTGCTTTTGGCCTGTCCGTCACGCTGACCATGCTGATCACGACTTTCCTTATTGCACTTTATTTGAAGATCAAACGGGTGTCCTTCCCGGTAATTGCTTTGATCACCTGTATATTCCTGGCAGTGGAATGTTCCTTTTTAATAGCGAACCTTCAAAAGCTGCATGAAGGTGGTTGGATCATGTTGGTTGTCGGCGCAATACTTTCGGTCACGATGATCACCTGGCAGCAAGGAAGGACCAGGCAGGAGAAGCTCGTTGCTTTTGCCGAATTAACACCCCTGGTACAACAAAAGCTAAGGGATTTATCGACAAACTATGCGATCAGGAGCTATGCTACCAACCTGATTTATCTTACAACCGCAAACAAACCAGTAAAAATTGAGCGCAGGGCACTGGACTCCATTTTTCAAAGTCCGGCCAAAAGGGCTGACGTGTATTGGTTTGTGCACGTACATGTCACGGATGAACCCTATACATTAAAGTATGAGGCCCATACCTTATCTGCCAATGATATTTACCATGTAATCCTGCACATAGGGTTCAGGATGGAGCCCAAAGTCGACCTATTTTTCAGAAAGATTGCCTCCGAACTGATCCAAAGCGGGGAATTGACTTACGAAAAGGCAGAGGAGAAAAAGTATGATACCAAGGATATCGGGGATTATCGCTTCATTGTTACCAACTCGTTCCTGTCCTACGATAATACGCTGCCTTACTGGACAAACCTTTTGATCAAATCCTATTATAACCTGAAGCTATTAGGTGTCCGGGAAGACATCAACTACGGCCTGGATGAAAGCAATGTGGTTTTTGAAAAATACCCGTTGGTGTATGGAAAGGCAGATGAATTTGCTTTGGAAAGGATTTAGCAACAATAAATCAATATTTAAAACATACCAAAATGCTTAAAAAAGAAGTATTGTTGATTGGGATTAATCCCCAATTTATAGATTTCAGTAATTTGCCATCTGAAATTAATGCCGAAATGATCCGGCAAGAAGCTGTTCTTGCGAACGAGCAATTAATTGCAGCAGGCTATAACATCTATAATTGTTTCATTGACCTGGGAGAAACTGCAGAAGCCACTATAATGGACCTATTAGACGCACATAAGTTCGATTGCATAATGATCGGCGCAGGGGTGCGTACTCTGCCGGAGCATACGGTTCTGTTTGAAAAGGTGATCAATTTAATTCATTCCCATGCGCCACTCTCCAAGATTTGTTTTAACACCAGGCCAGCGGATACTTTGCAATCAGTACAACGATGGGTCGGTGAATAAAGCAATACAGCCCATGTTCACATTTATTAACCCTATGGAACAGAAATCGAACCGTTTCATGAAGTAGTGTACCAGTAGTTGATATAGCCGGAAACACCAGTAAAATCAACAAGGTACCGCGCTAAAAGAAAAAAGAAAGGATGCAGTGGAAGCACTGTATCCTTTCTTTTTAATTCAAGGGCAAGCTCAAATAGCGTGCAAAATATTTTCACATGTTATTGATTGCAGCCTATTAGTGGTGTGATTTCCGTTCACAAAAAAAGGCACAAACGCAAAATTCCGGCATTTACTACTGGCAGTTGTCAGATAACAACTGAAAGTAGCGCAATTACAACTACAAGTAACCGTCGTTTTCTGATTCGGGAAATACATGGGATTACCTTTGCAGTGTCGACAAAATAAAACAAAAAGACATTAAATATGGATACTACAATGATTGGCAACAAAATTGCCATAGCACGAAAAAAAATGAATATTTCCCAGGCACAGCTTGCTGAACAATTATTTATCAGCCCACAAGCGGTAGGCAAATGGGAACGCGGAGAGTCAGTTCCGGACATCATTACTTTTAACAGGCTCGCGGAAATCCTGGATGTTGACCTTAACTATTTTTCAGAAAACTTCCAGTCGGTGGCCATTGAAACCTCACCCGCAGAGCCTCTGGATAAGCAGCCAGCTGAATTGACTTCGAATGCTTCGCCATTGCCATCTGAAAAGCAGCAGAAAAAACTGAGTTGGGATATGTCACGTGGGAATTGGGTAGATGCTGACTTTTCCGGTTTGAAAAACCTGCATGAAAAGTTCAGTTCTTCCAACATGCAGCGCTGCAAGTTTATCGGTTCAGAGTTGTCGGGACTTCTGCTAAAAAACAATAATGTTGATAGCTGCGATTTTTCCGGTTCCGACTTCAGCCGCAGCCATATTCAAGGTTCAAACTTAGCCAATAATATATTTAAGGACTGTTCACTAAACGAAACGGAATTTTTAGGAAGCTATCTCACCGGCTGTGATTTCACCGGAGCCGATTTTACCGGAGTGGTGGCTAAATCCGGAGGCTTCGAGAAAGATATATTTGTAAATGCTGTGTGGAACCGCACTTCTTTTACAGATACATACATTGCCGATATTGTTTTTGAAGGTACCGTGGAGGATTGCTCTTTTGAAAACTGTTCCTTTAAAAGGGTGACTTTCCAGAATGCAACCCTGCTCAATACTTTCTTTAAAAACAACAGTTTGAAACGGATCAAGTTTGTAGACTGCCAGGCAGATCGGATGACCTACGAATTCCTGAAAAGCGGGAAAGCAGACCTGAGTGGTATCACATTATTAACAAACTAAGCACTCATGAATATGTTACAAAATGAAATCGCCATCTCGGTGCAAGGGTTGACAAAATCTTATAAAAATGTACCAGTGCTGAAAGGAGTAGATTTTCAGGTAAAAACAGGTAGTATTTTCGCCCTGCTTGGCTCCAACGGTGCAGGCAAGACGACCATTGTCAAAATACTTAGTACGCTACTTAGGCAAGACAGCGGAAATGCTATCGTCAATGGATTCGACGTTGCTTCAAAACCTGACAGCGTGCGGGCTTCGATCAGCCTGACCGGGCAGTTTGCAGCTGTGGACGAGATTTTGACCGGACGGGAAAACCTCGTTATGATTGCCAGGCTGCGGCACCTTAGCCATCCGCACCAAGTGGCCGAGGATTTGCTGAAACGCTTCGGCCTGGCAGATGCCGCCGATCGCAGGGCTTCTACTTATTCGGGCGGCATGCGCCGCAGGCTCGACATCGCCATGAGCCTCGTGGGAAACGCGCAGCTCATTTTCCTTGATGAGCCGACTACGGGGCTTGACCCCGAAGCACGTCTTGAAGTCTGGAAGATCATCAAAGCGCTTGCAGGCAGTGGTATAACGGTACTATTGACCACCCAGTACCTGGAGGAAGCTGAGCAGCTTGCAGACAGGATCGCCATTCTTGATCAGGGTACAATTATCGTTAGTGGCACGCTAGCAGAGCTGAAAAAGTTGTTCCCACCCGCAAAGGTTGAATACATTGAAAAACAGCCGACGCTGGAAGAGATATTTCTTGCAATCATTGGCAAAAAAGAAAAAAACTAAAATGAAAACGATAATCATAAAGAACTATTTTCTAAGGGATATGGGTGTTATGCTCGGACGTTCCCTTCGCCATGTTTTCCGCAGCCTGGACACTATCATCACAGTTACCATCATGCCCATTGCGATGATGCTGTTGTTTGTCTATGTCTTAGGCGGTGCAATCGAAACCGGCACCGACAATTATGTGAATTACCTATTGCCTGGTATATTGCTTATTGCCGTAGCCAATAGTGTAGGCTATGTGTCTTACCGCCTGTTCTTAGATAAGCAACGGGGCATATTTGAACGTTTCAACTCTATGCCGATTGCGCGTTCGGCTGCGCTGTGGGGACATGTGTTGACCTCGCTGGTTTCCAATGCGATTTCACTTGTCGTGATCGTCCTCGTTGCGCTCATTATGGGCTTCCGTTCACCTGCAGGAGTATTGTCCTGGCTTGCCGTGGCTGGAATACTGGCGCTGTTTACACTGTCCTTAACGTGGATCGCAGCGATTGCCGGGTTGGCCGCAAAATCAGTAGATGGAGCAGGCGTGATTGCCTATCCGATCCACTTCCTGCCGTTAATCAGCTCAGCGTTTGTACCTACCGCATCTATGCCCGGGCCTGTTCGCGCCTTCGCTGAAAATCAGCCGGTCACCCCGATAGTGGAGGCTATACGCGCACTGCTTTCAGACCAGCCCGTAGGCAACGAAATAGGGGTCGCCCTTGCCTGGTGCGTCGCCATTATGCTCATGGGTTATATCCTTGCGATGAGGGTGTATAGAAAACAGATGTAAGGGATTTGTTTTTTGCTAAGGTGGTGCAAAATGTCAGCAGAATTCCAGTTGGTTTGGTTAGGTTATCAATCTTAGCAACTATCTCAGATACAACCACTAGCTACCTCAGCAGTGAGCTTTCACGCCGATTGAAGTTTCCTTTTAGGCTCTTTTCGGACGGAGTACCAGTCCGCTTAAAGCCGCGCCGATTAGGGCCAGTACAAGCGTAACAATCGCCCCGGCTTTCCCGCTGCCCGAACCAAAAACAGCGCCGGCAGAAGTGCTAAGATGTATCATACTAAGGATAATAGCTATCCCTGCAAGTGACAAGGAAATGATCGCTTGTGTTCGCTTGTTTCCATTATTTCCCGCGCCGGAACGGTTAGCTGATTTTGACCGCGCTTTAGCCAGCGCTCCCATAATTACACTAACGAGTGCTATTGCGCCACCTGCTAAGGACTTGGCACGCCCTGCTGTAATGCCGGTGACAGTAGGGGAAGGGCCATCACTTGCTGATTGTGCAAATACTTTTTCTGGCATCAAAAAGGAAAATCCAATAATTAAGCATCCCAATAAAACGAATGGAACATATTTTTTGAATGAGATTTTGTCCTGTAAGTTCATAAGAATTTTTTGACAAAGCTATATGCCATGCACCAGATAAAATTGTAAAATCGCGACATCTTTCTGCAGCCCCGGATCAGGGATTGAATTCTTCAAACGCCCTGTAATCTTCCGCCTCGTTTTGATTCGTAAAAAAAGCTTTGGGGCTATAACCTGAAAATAAACGGAAGTCATGGATGAAATGAGATTGATCGTAATAACCGCAGTGATGTGCCATTTCAGTCATCGACCCAGGCTGCTTCTCAAATCCTTTGATAACCGAGTTGAAGCGGGCAATTCTCTGGAATTGCTTTGGACTGTACCCGGCATAGTGAATAAATTTTCTTTCAAATTGTCTGCGGGACAAAAAACAATTATCTGCCAGCATTGGGATAGACAATGCAGTGGAGGAAAGGAGTATTTGCCTTATCGAAGCAAAAACAGGGTTCTGTGTTTCCCTGCTCTTTGCCAGTCGTTGCAGAACAAATTCAGAAATGAGCATTGCACGCTCGCTATGATTGGGTGCAGCGTATATTTTCTGTTCCAGCAATTGTCCTTCACTGCCAAGCAGCGTTTGTGTATCAACAGTTTGATCGCTAAGCTCATAGGCTGGTAAGCCGAAAATACCAGGAATTGAATAGGGAAAAAGATAGACACCAAACAGGCAAAAATCGTTTAAAGTATACAGTTTTTTGAAGTGCTGCATTTGCCCGGATAAACATGACAAAGGGGTTTTCTGCCGCTCGGTTCCCATCCCGTACAGTTCAAACTGCCCTTTGCAATAGAATATCCATTCGGGTGAGCTCTCGGCCAATACCCGGTGGTGGAACGGCCTTTGGGTCGTGGCAGAACCCTCCAGTACCCAAAAAAACTGGATGTACCCCGCGAGCTCAACAGGAGGTGGGATTGTGTAATAGTTCATGTTACCAGTGCGTTTTGATCATGCTATTCACGTAGCAGGACCTACTTATTCAGAGATTTCCGCTCAATAACTGTCCCCGCCTTTATTTCATCCGTTGCCCTCACCAGCAAAGTATCTCCTTCGTTTAAGTTACCGAATATTTCCTGGCGGTCATTTACATTGATACCGTTACGGACGTCGACCCAGTCCGCTTTCCCATCTTTAACCCGAATCACAAACCTTTTTTCAAGATTGGTGGCGACAGCGGTAGCGGGCACAAAAAAGGTGGGGGCAGGTCTTGCAAACTTTATACTGGCATTGGCAAACATGCCGGATTTTAATTCATGGTTTTTATTGTTGTAAATGAACTCCCAGGTCTCTGTCCGGTTGGTCAGATTAAGCGCACCTGATTTCCTGGATAGCTTTGCTTCAAACAGCTTGCCCGGATAGGCGTCAACTGTAAAACTTACTAAGGCATTTTCGGGAGTAGCCGCTGTGTATGCCTCCGGGACGGGCAGTCTTAAACGAAGGGAACTATTATTTTCAATAATGAGCATTGGCTTTGTACTGCCCGTTCCAACAAGGGTTCCCGGATCAATATTTCTCTGGGTAATGATTCCTGAATATGGCGCCCTAATCGTCAGGTAGTCATTTAGCTGACCCACAGAGTTCAATCTTGATTTTACGGACTGATACGCTGCACTATCGCTTAGCATCTGCGTTTTATATTTCTCCATTTCCCCCAAAGCTACCGTGCCTTCCACACGGGCTGCATGAAGGATTCTTTTGTATGCATCCAGACTTCCAAGGTACCTCGAACGTGCAGATTGCAGATCAGCATTGGTCTGGGTATAGTTGCTGATCATTTCTGGTGCCTCCAGCATCACCAGCACCTGGCCTTTCTGTACCCGGTCGCCGATATCTGCTTTTATGCTTCTGACATAGCCAGCGATTTTGGCCGTAATTTCTGCTCTTTCCAACGGAATCAGCTCTCCCGGAAAGGATACTTCCTTATCAAAGCTTTCCTTTTTCAGGATAAAAACAAGTGTGGAATCTTGTTTTGGTTTTTCCGTCTGTGCTTTTTTTGATTCATTCCTGCAACCTGTAACCAATAGTGTTGCCAGGATGCAAATCAGGATACCGGGGATCGTTCTCATATAGTAGCAGCTTTTGCTGTTGTGAATTTCTTTGTTTTCCTTAGTAAGTGTTTTCACTGTCTGTCTCCGGATCGAGTGAAGGAGTTTTATAGGGTTTGTTACCATTTACCCAGGCATATATCATTGGCAAGAACAACAACGTGCTTATCGTTGAAAATAATAAACCGCCAATTACGGCAATACCCAATGGTGCGGTTTGTTCGCCTCCCTCTCCAAGCCCCAGCGACATAGGGATCATACCTGCAATCATAGCCAGGCTCGTCATCAATATGGGTCTCACCCGGTTGCCGGCAGCTAATACAGAAAAGGCTGACTGAAAATCTGCCTTGCGGTTAAATTCAGCGTTGGTGACGTAAAGGATTGCGTTGGCTACTGCAACCCCGACAGCCATGATAGTACCCATATAGGATTGTATGTTCAGTGTTTGTCCCGTCACCCATAACAACAATGCACTGCCGGCTACAACGGCCGGTACAATGGCCAGGATCGTCAACGATACTTTAAAAGATTGAAAATTGACAGTCAGCATCAGGAAAATAACAACGATGGCGATCAAAAGCCCGGCTTGCAGCTCATTCATGGTCTGGCTTAGAAGCTCGGCCTGTCCCCTGATTGTAATCTTTACACCAGTGGGCAATTCACCTAGTGAAGAGATTGTTTTGTTCACCTCTTTAATGGCTGAACCTAAATCCCGGTCATGGATATTTGCGGTAATGGTAATAAAGCGCTGCTGATTGATGCGGTCATATTCACCCGGAGATGTCGTTTTTTGAATAGTAGCCACGTCGCGTAAGTATACAGGGCTTTCGACACTGCCTGCCACGGGTACCATTTCCAATTTTTCACGGCTGTTCATGGTAAACTCGGGATATTCCACCTGCACCTGGTAGGCGGTACCTGTCGTTTTATCAAGCCAATAATTAGGCTGCGTAAAACGGCTGGAAGAGGTTGCTGCAACTGTTGACTTGCTGATCTGATCCACAGTTAATCCAAGCTGACCGGCTTTCAGCCTGTCGATATTTATTTTTACCCCCGGGTAATCCAATGGCGTTGCAATCTGTACGTCCCTGAGAAAATTTATGTTCTTTAACCTGGCTTCGAGATCCTTAGCAATCTTGCCTGACTGCGGCAGGTTCTTACCCATAACTGCAATTTCAATGGGGTTGTTAGAGCCCAGGTTGATGACCTGTTCTGCGAGATTGCCCGGTTCGAACGAAATAGAGGCACCTTTGATATGTTCTGCCACAGATTTCCTTAATTCTTCTTTGAAAGACTCAATGCCGATCCCAGATCCTTCTTTCAGGTTGATCTTGATCACCGATTCATGTGGCCCGCTCGTCCATAGGTGAATTAAATTTACCGGATAACTGGATGGCTGTGTGCCTACAAATGCCGAACTGATCTCGACCTGGTTATTGGTTACTTTATTGGCCAGGGCAAGCAGTTTCTGTGTTGCTTCTTCTGTTCGCTCCACACGTGTTCCCGTTGGCAGCCTTAGCCTCACCTGGGCTTGTCCCATATCAGATTTAGGAAAAACCTCTGTTCCGATAGTCAGAAAACAAATGACCACCAGTAGTATGGAGGTAAGCACAAATACAGGAACAACAAAAGCGCGGTATCTTATCCAGGAACTAAGCTTTGATGTGTAGGATTTTCTGAATCTTTCAAACCGGTTTGGATGTTCCGTTTTAGCGCTTTCCCTTTCCTTCATCATCCAATTGGCAAACACAGGAACCAATGTTTGGGACAACAGAAAAGAAGCGACCATTGCAAGGCCCACGGCCAAGGACAGCGGTAAAAACATTGCCCCCGGAACACCTGTCATGAAAAAGGCGGGCACAAAAACAGCCAGGATACATAGCAAGATCAGCAGTTTGGGCAAAGCAATTTCCCGGCATGCATCCAGTATGGCCTTCCCTTTCGGCTTTCCCAGTTCTTGGTGGTGGTGAATGTTCTCGATGGTAACCGTTGTTTCATCCACCAGGATTCCGATAGCCAGCGCCAGCCCTCCCAGCGTCATGGTATTGATGGTTTGCCCAAACAGGTTCAAACAAATTAATGCTGACAAAAGGGAGAGCGGGATGGTAATAATGACAATGAAAGCCCCACGGGCATCCCCCAGAAATAACAAGACCATAAGACCGGTCAGCAGTGCGCCCAATACCCCCTCGGTGATCAATGTCTTTATTGAATTGATCACATAACCTGACTGATCAAATTCATAGCTTACCTGGATATCATCCGGAACCGCTGCACGCATATCCGGCAGTGCGGCTTTAACACGCTGCACGACGTCCCATGTGGATGCGTCTGCCCGTTTTGTTACAGGGATATATACCGAGCGTTTGCCATTGATCAGGGCATAGCCTGTTGTCACATCGGCGCCAAGCTCCACATTGGCAATATCGCGGACATAAATAGATGGTCCGGAACCTAATTTGAGTGGTATATTTTCCAGCTCCTTGATGTTTTCGACAACCGCGTTTTGTGAGGTAATCAGTGTCTGGTCGCCGACCCTGATATTTCCTGCCGGGGTAATGCTGTTGGATTTTGCCAATGCCTGCACAATGTCATCGGGCGAAAGATTATAATTCCTTATCCTGTCCGGATTGACCCTGATGATGACAGTCTTCTGATTACCACCAAACGGAGGCGGCGCCGATACTCCCGGCAAGGTAGAAAACATGGGGCGGACCTTGAAAAGAGCAAGATCCTGGATTTCGCCAAGTGAACGCGTTTCTGATCGAAATACCAACTGACCAACCGGCACACTTCCGGCGTCAAAACGGGTGATAAACGGAGGGACTGTCCCCGGTGGCATAAAGGCCCTGGCGCGGTTTACATATCCGACCACTTCGCCCATAGCCTGGCTCATATCCGTGCCTTCATTGAACTGTATTTTAATCAACGAAGCGCCCTGCACTGATTTTGATTCTACAAACTTGACCCCAGTGACATACAGAAAGTGATATTCATAGTAAGAAGTGACAAACCCTTCAACCTGTTCAGGTGACAGGCCGCCGTAAGGTTGGGCTACATAAATAGTGGGCACTCCCATTTTAGGAAAAATATCAATTTTCATCGACCTGATCGTAAGCCATGAAAAAAATATGATGCCTATAAATGCAACGATGATCGCTATCGGATTTCGAAGGGCCAGTTTTATTAATCGTATCATGCGCTGCCTTATTTAACCTGACTGATAAATATGTTCAAATCACCTTCCACCGCTGCTTTATAAAGAAGCGCTTTCCATACGCCTGTATGGGCCAATCTATAATCTACTTCCGCTTTTACTAAAGCATACTGGGCTTGAAACAGGTCAGGTAAATTGGCCAATCCCGACTCATAACGGGAGCGGACGGCCTTGTAGGAAAACTGTGCTGACTCCAGGTACAACGGGCTTTCCGCCGCGATAGCAAAGGCATTGGTAAGTGTCGTATCGGCAAGCTGTCTTTGTTTCTTCAATTGCAGGGCGGCAGCATCCAGCCTTTGCTGCCCGGAGCTTATTACAAAATCCTGCTGTATTAACCGGGGCCTTATGCGTGCAAACTGAAGAAGGGGAATGCTCAACTGAAAGCCAACCCCATAATTAAACCTTTGAAAGCCCAGCCCATCCGTAGATTCCACAGTGCCATTATAGGAAATGCCTGAACCCCTTGCATAGGTAGTTCCCCAAATTCCTAAACTGGGCCTTGTTGCTTTTGCAATCATATCTTTCCTGGCAATGTTGATTTCATTACCTGCTTCGTATAACTGTATCAGTGGATGGTGTGTTACATCTGAGGTGGAAACGATAATGGGTAATTTCCTGAAAAACAATGTATCTGAAAGGCTTCCTAAGGTATCTGTTACTAATAACTCTGATAATGTGATGCGTGCCTGTGTTTGTTTATTCTTATGGTTAAGCAGTTCCACTTTTGCCCTGGATATTTCGGCTTTGAGTAGCGGTGAATCCACGCCGGGCCTGATCCCGCTTACGATCAGCGATTGCACATTTAGAAGATTGGAGGCCAGTCTTTCAAGATTGTTTTCATATACCTTGGTCAGGTCATCCAGCACTAGTAGTTCCAGGTATGTATTCACCACTTTAATCTTGTGCTGGAATATTTCATTTGCAGCATCGGCGCTTGCATATTGTAACCCGGCCTTTGCAAAGTCAACCTGGGACTGCCGTTGGCCAAATGTAACCGGTTGCCAGTTTAACAGAAGGCTCGCAGCACTGCCAAACACGCCATCATATTGATTATCGGCCGAGGGAGGCCCGCTAATCGGAAGAAGCTGCCCCGGGTAAGACATCCCCGTGATATTGTTATAAGTGGCATAGTTTAACTGGTAGGCTGCATCCAGTGAAGGAATAAATGAGGACCTGCTGGCATCAATGTCCTTCTGCGCCGCTTGTACATCCAGCCTTTTAGATTTGAGCAACGGATAATTATCTTCCGCCAATTGCAGCAGCGCAGGCAAGGTAACGGGCCGTTGCTGTGCGCTTGTCCTGAGCGTGATCAATAGCAATAAGCCTTGGAGCACAATGCCCGCTGTTGCTAAGTAGTTCGGTTTCCTATTCTGTATGTCAGGTTTCATCATCTTTTTTGTGTTATATCAGACCCGTGCCCAAGGCCAGTGAAAACAGGATCAGCATGACAGCGACCAGCGTCTGAACAAATTTCAAGGTCACTTTTTTCAATAATTTATTTCCCAGGTACGCCCCTGTAATGGCTGAAAGCGTCGCGCACAGTATCAGGAAGCTATTCTCTTTTAATCCCGTGCTTGAAAACCGGGTTGCATAAACCGAAAGACGGGTGAAATCTACTAAAGTGGATACGACCGCAGTTGTGGCCACGAAGACCTCCTTGGAAAGCCCGGCCTTTACTAAAAAGGCACTGCGCAAAGCTCCCTGATTACCCGACAAACCGCCAAAAAAACCGCTGAGCAGCCCACCAAGATATAGCTTATCCTTACCAAATTGCAGACGGTTGAAATAGGGTATCAACTCCATTGCCCCGAATAGGATAAGCAAAATAGCAATGGTCAGTTTGACCGGATACACTTCAAAAGTTTTATGCCAGGCAGTATAGCTGAAAAGCGGGGCCGCATCTGTAACCTGAAGTAGTAAATAAGCGCCTGTAAAAGCGGCTATGATTGCCGGAATGCCAAATTGTAATACCACCTGCTTGTCTGCTTTCCTGCCTACTAGAATAAGCTTAAAGATATTATTAAAGAAATGGACAATGCCGGTTAGCGCGATGGCTAAATCCACCGGAAAGAATATGATAAATACGGGCGTAAGAATGGTACCCAGCCCGAACCCGGAGAAAAAGGTAAGGATGGAAACAAAAAATGCTACAGCAGAGGGAACTAATATTTCGATCATTTGTCAACCATTTTGCTGTCCAGAGACCATCTCCCGCCACCCTCGATAATCAGGAAAATACTGCCCAGCAGCATCGCCCAATCTGTGCGGCTGCCGTGCATCATCTCCCAGAACCCGTCATTGGCCAGCAATTCTGACTTAGTGACCGCAATGGCGACCAACATGATTATAAGCAGGGGTATTGAAGCAAATCTGGTGAGAAGGCCCAGGAGCACCAGCACGCCGCAAACGATTTCAAACGTACCCACAAATGGCCCTAAAAACTCCGGACTGGGAAGTCCGATCTTGGCAAACCTTCCACTGCCAAGTTTATCTGCAAACAAAAACTTCTGGATACCTTCGGAAAGAAAGACCAGGCCGACCATCAAGCGTATAAGCAACGTAGTCTGTGAGCGGGAGGTTTGAAGGAGCTTCTGGAACATGGCAAATCTGCTGTTGGTGTTTTAGGCTTTGTGTTTGACAAAGTCAACAGCAAATTTCCTACAATCAACAGACAGAAGTATGGTATATTTGAAAATAGAATGGTATATTCTAAACGGCCTGACGGAATGTGTTTGGCGTTTGCCCGGTGTGTCGCTTGAAGAACTTGACAAAATGGGAGTCGTCCTTGAAATCCATTTGCAGGGTAATTTCAGAAACCGTCATTTCTGTATAGATTAACAGGCGTTTGGCCTCACTGATGATAAACCCCGCCAGTACCTGCGCGGCGGATTGCCCACCGGATTTACGACAGGCAGCATTCAGGTTCTGAGGGCTGGTGTTCAGGGCCGATGCATAGTAGGAAACACTGTTACGGAGCTGCTTGTCTTGGGTCAGCAGTTGTTGCAGATCGTGAAAAAGGCCTTCTTTCTTCCCGCTTGCCAAAAGCATCGGTTTACCTGTATCCAGGATTTTACTCAGCAGCGCTTTCAACAGGCCTTCGATGACAGCTATATTGTTATTTTGCCCGGGCCTGTATTCATCGGCCAGCATTTGAAAGAGCTGGCCGATTATCTTACTATCCATAAGCTGCACACAAGGAAAGGCACTAATTTCGCCCAACAACACTTTAAGCTGTCCATCCAGGCTCTGATCGACGAAATCTTTCTTTAGAATCAGGACAAAGCCTTCGGGCTCATTTTCCAGCTCCCAATGATGTACCTGTTCTTTTCGGACCGTGTAGACAACTGGTGGACTTACCGGATATTTAATCAGATCTATCGCATGGAAGCCTTCGCCGCCGCTTAGGTAAATAATCTCGAAATAGCTATTATGCTTGTGTGGCTGGGTTTTACGGATATCCTTCTTAAATGGGGCGATCTTGATACTCTGTTCCTGGATTTTGTCGATGACCCGAAGTGCTGTTGACATCTGTAAGATTGTTTGTCTTGATCTGCCCTGATAACAGAAAGTAACGAATTCGATATTGTAACCAAAATAAGCCAATAGCGTTATTGTTACAACGCCAACAATTGTTTAGGCTCACCCAAAAATAGAACCTTTTCTGATTTTTATTGACTTTCTACGAAAGTTATAAATTGTATACGAATCTTAACGCTTCAATTCTTTGTATCAGAAAGGCAAATATTGAACAGATGACCTAAATTCGCCGCCCAATAATAATACGCCTGCGTTTTCATGCCCGCTCAATACCGTAGTTACCATTCCGGACTAAAACTCCAGTTTGCCGATGGTAAGATGACACCCGAAATTACAAAGATTATCCCACGCTCTACAAAGCAGAGATGGAAAAACAAAAATATCCAGTCTTTCTGGACTCCCTACCCTATTTCGGACACCTTACCTGATGACTATCTACTGCAGAGATTAAAAAAAGAAAATGCAAAATTGAAGGTGCAGGTAAGATCATTATTTTACCTGGTAGCAATTTACAAGGAGTTAGTTGCGCTATCGCCGTTCAAATCCAATCAGTTACCGACAGTTCGAAAAAGTATAGAAAGGCTCTTACGCTATTGCAACGAAAACGCATCTGATAATTTGATATGGCGATACCTCCCCTTCTCTACCAAGCAATGGAAGGCATGGAGCGGGCAGAGGCATTGCCTGAATTCTTTGCAAGGCCTTTGCCGCAAACAAAACCCCCAACAACTTTCCATATCCGAACAGGAGATAATCCGGACAGAATGCGCCAACAAAGAATATGAAAACTGGCCTTTGAATGGAATTTATTACCAACTGCTGAGAGAGAAAAAGATCAATTGCTGCCAAAGCACATTCTACAAATATTGCAGGCTGCTGAACATTACTCGCAGACAAATAAAGAAACCCAAAAAATACAATCCTTTTGTAGCAGATGAAGCCTTGAAGGTATTACATCAGGATATAACACTATTCAGGACTACAAATGGAGTAAGACATTATATCTACGTGATCCGTGATAATTTCAGCAGGGCCATCCTTGCCTGTAAGGTGGCTACAGAATATAGCAGTGAGATGGCCAAGCAAACACTGGAAGGCGTATTGCACAGGTTTAGCCTGATGAACCAGGAAGGAACTTTGGTAACGGATGATGGAATGGAGAATAAGGGAAAGCTTGAAGAGTGGCTTCACAAACTGGGTATGCTTTGGAAAAAGTTGGTTGCCCAGTTAGACATCATACAAAGCAACAGCATGGTTGAGGCGGCCAATAAGATACTCAAATACCGCTTTCTATATACGAAACCGGTTGCCGACACCGATGAGTTGATTAATACGTTGGAAAATGCAGTAAAAAACTACAACAGGATTCCTAACGGGCAACTTTATGGTTTTACACCTAATGAAGTCCTGAACGGCGCCAAGCCCGACAAACATCACTTCCGAGCACAAATAACCTTAGGTAAAAAACAACGGCTAACTGAAAACCAGAACTTCCCTTGCAAAATGGTTTGCCAAATCTAAAGCCCTCTTTTCGCATTGAAGGTTCTTTACATAGTCGCCCCTTACTTTAAAACTGTGAAGGACAATTATGCCTGAACGGTTTTGCCATTTTAGATTTTCGGAGTTGCCCTTACGATAAAATGTACGCAAATGCATACATTTTATCTCGGAATGTTCGTGGAACGTGCAGTCCTTTCTTTATTGGCACATATTTCCCGTTAGGGTACTTGCTCTTAAATTGAAGATCATAAAAACGATATTGAATGCTCCAATCTTTCGCCGTTGAAGCTTTACTTGTGTTCCAGTTTGCTGGTGAAATTTTTGGCTCACTACAAGAGCATCCGTTGGGTAATTGTATCATTGCTAACGATTTGAAAATGATACTACCAACTATTAAAGAAAAGAAAAAGCGGAAAAGTGTTACTACACTGCTTTTCCGCTTTGGGGAGGATGAAGGGGATCGAACCCTCGACCTTTGGAACCACAAACCAACGCTCTAACCAACTGAGCTACATCCTCCGTCTCTGAAAGGAATGCAAAGGTAAGATAATTGGGGTTAATTAACCAAATATTTTTCCAAAACTATTCTCCTTATTTTTGATTCCTTTTTCAATCTGCCAATCTTTATTTAATGCGTAGTCAAACAGGAATTGTCATTGCTCTGGCCATTTTCGCTGTCCTAGAATATTATTCTATTGTTGCTTTGCACGTGGCTATGCGCAATTACAACATCATTTTCCGCGGCTGTGTATTTGGCATCTATATTTTACTGACCGTTTTTGTTTGGGTAAGTCTTTTCAACTTCCGCAGCTGGGCCATCAACGACTGGAATCCTTCCTTGCGCATATTGGTTTTATCTTTTGTTTTAGGCTTCATTGCCGCTAAAGTGCTTGTCGCTGCTTTTATGCTGCTTGATGATCTGAGAAGAGTAATCACCTGGGCTATCAGGCAACTGAGTGGCTTCTTTCCACAAACACCTAAAGAGCCTGTAGAAATACCAAATGGCATTTCCCGTTCTACCTTTATTGCCCGTATGGCTATACTTGCGGGCGGCCTGCTTTTCAGCGGTTTTTTATATGGGCCTAAGAACAGATATCGCTACGTAATTAAACGATATAAAATACCATTGGATAAACTACCTCCTGCATTTAAAGGGCTTAAAATTGTACAGATCTCGGATATACATTCCGGCAGTTTTGATAACCAGCAAGCCGTTGCTCATGGTGTAGAAATGATCATGAAAGAAAATGCAGATCTTATTCTATTCACCGGCGACCTTGTAAATAATAAAGCTTCCGAAATTGAACCTTATAAACATATTTTCAGTAAGCTACATGCACCAATGGGTGTTTATTCTACACTTGGTAATCATGACTATGGCGATTATGTAGACTGGCCTTCAACTCAAGCCAAGGTGGACAATTTAGAAATCTTAAAAAAACACCATGCTGAAATGGGTTGGAAGCTGATGATGAATGAGCATGTGGTGTTTGAAAAAGAAGGACAGAAAATAGCATTGTTAGGCGTAGAAAACTGGAGTAATCTGGCACGTTTTCCCAAACATGGAGACCTTGCAAAAGCTTATGCAGGGTTTAAAGAAGAAGATGTTCCTGTAAAAATATTAATGAGCCATGATCCGACACATTGGGATGCACAGGTCAGGCCGCAATACAACGATATAGATCTTACCTTGAGTGGCCACACCCATGGCATGCAGTTTGGCCTTCGTTTATCCTGGATGAAATGGAGTCCCGTGCAATACGTTTACAAGCAATGGGCAGGTCTTTACCAGGAAGGCAAACAATATCTCAATGTCAATGTAGGATATGGCTTCCTTGGATATCCCGGTCGTTTGGGTATACTGCCTGAAATTACGGTGATTGAGCTTGTTTAATTTTGGCATTATAGTAGTTGAGCCATTTGTATAGAAGATCTAATTACAAATCATATAAGGGGAATATGACATTGCCAAGGGTGGCAACCTGACTTATATGACAACACAAAATTCAAACTTTCGATTGGTTAACTACATTAAACTACAGCATCAAACAAGAAATATATTCAAGGCTTCATCAACGAATTTGCTATATAGACAGACGTAACTTCACTTTCGTGAACAGCTTAGATGGATTAATCACTGCTGCCGTTTCAATGATAATGGATTAGAAATAGTTTGGTAAGTTTGTAAAAATTAAACTATCCAAATGGAGATATCTAAAAATTTGAAGGATGATTTTGAATCAAAGATTAAAAAAATTGCAAAAAAATCTTCGGTTGGTCAGGTTACGCACTCAAAAGTAACGTGGAAAGATAATATCCCAAATGTTAACGGTATTCTCGAAAACGACTTGAAAAAAAACTCTGAATTGAAAAGGGAGTACAAAAAAATATGGAGCGATTTTGAAACTGCTAAACAAAAAGAAATTGAAGAACAGAAAAAAATACAAGATATTTCAGAAAAGTAGAATTAGTCATTATGTAGTGTAATATACTTGATATTACTTTCTGGTATCTTACATATCTCTACTGCCATTTCAGAAAATTCATTTATTTTTAATCGTGTTATATCCGCATAGTCATTATGCTCTCCTTCTTTAAGAATTGCTATACTCATATCTTCCAATTCTAAAAGTTGTTTAGCTAATTCATGTGATCGCATAAAGAGTTTTATTCTATATATAGAATTTCCTACCCTCCCTTAAAAAACGAATTAAAAATATTCACTCATTTTTTGTTAGGCTTTCCCTTGTCGAATATCTATAAGATTATTATTTCATGAGGTATTCAACACTTGAAAATGATAACTATTTACAATACATTTTCGTTTAAAGCCTTCATAGCAGTAATATCGAAAAGTACAACGCTTAATGCATTTAAGTTTTTGAACAATGTAGCAAGATGTCGTCATTCATGGGTATTACGACTGAGACGAACCCGTTACTAATACGTTCTATAGCTTCCCGCTCTTCTTCATCCTGTTCTTCTTTTGATTTTAACTGGTGGACGCTTTCATCATCAACGATTGAATCTTCATTCGCATTCAAAGATTCATCTTGATTAGGAGTGTTGAAGTTTTCAAAAGTTTTCAAGTATTTCATTCAGTATATATAAAATGCGGAGCTTATAATTTACGTAATCTTGAAAAAACTTCAAGTAGTGACAAAATTTATCAATACATCATTGAATCCAAACAAAAAAATATTTCTTTCGATTTTTTTGGAGTAAACATTCAAAATCTGTATCTTCGCAGTTCACTAAACTCTCGCTATTTGTCTACATTCTTACTCTCCCTCCATCAAGAATTTCAAGACCTTTCAAGCAAACTTTTAAAAGTATCTGATCTCATCCTTGTATATGGAGGTGAGCTTACAGAAAAGGATACAGACCATCTCCCTCCAACCCTAAAAGACACTTCAGACAACACCATCGGTAATAGTCATACTAAGCCTATCATTGTACCAGTAGTAAATGGTAGAGCTAATATTGACTCTCTACAACAGTCTAAAGAAATTCAACAGAACACGATTACCAACAGTAACCCTAAGCTTCCCTTTAAGACTGTAGTTAATAATTTAAATCCCATTCAAACAGGTTTTGATTACCCTCAGCAGGGTACATGGAAAGACAAAATTATCTACGCATTGCGAATTGGTGGTAGGCCAATCTTAGCAAAAGATATCGCAACTTTTATTCAAAGGTTTGAACCGCCAGAGAATGCTGAACGTGTTGCCTCATCGGTTCGTCAGTATACAAGTAATCTCAGCAAAACTGGACACATAGGTGTCGATAATTCATCACACGCTCATAAGTATTTCCTAATATCATAATAGATTGATCAAAATGATGTAACCTACTATCGTGGGAATACACTTTCATGCTCTAGCTATTCATTTTCTCACCTTTTAAAGTCTGCTATTTCTTTATGAGTAAACCTACCCGTAATGAGTATACCTATGCTGAGTTTATTAAAGAGTATCCAAATGATGATGTTTGCTTAGAGAAGATATTTCAAATGACATATGGTAGGATGCAACGTTGCCCCAAATGCAAAAGTGAGTTAGGATATGTTAGGGTAAAGAACCGTAAGGCTTATCAATGCCGAAAATGCTATAATCAGGTGTATCCTTTATTGGGTACAGCTTTTGCAAGAACTAAAATACCATTAACAATGTGGTTCTATGGCATTTTTATGTTCACAGTAAGTAAGAATGGCTTGAGTGCTCATGAGTTGTCTCGTGCTATTGGAGTTAGTCCAAAGACAGCTTTACGGATGCTTAAAAAGACAAGAGAATTTATTTATAACGATCAATCGAAGATGTCCGGAGAGGTACAAATTGATGAAACCTTTGTTGGTGGAAAAAATAAAAATAGGCATTATGACAAAAAAGTTA
This sequence comes from Taibaiella sp., assembly GCA_041660405.1. Lineage (GTDB taxonomy): Bacteria > Bacteroidota > Bacteroidia > Chitinophagales > Chitinophagaceae > Taibaiella. The sequence continues at coordinate 131,542 of JBAZWL010000005.1, forward strand.
AACAGTCACAAGGACGATCTTATAAAGACAAAGTACCTGTAATTGGTATGATTGAGAGCGGATCAGGCAGGGCAATTGCCGTGGTTGCTCATAATGTTACAAGAAGAGTTTTGCATCCCATTTTACTTGATCATATTGAAAGGGGCACCGTATTACTAACCGATGAATATCGAGGATACCAAGGGCTTGAGAGGTTCTTCAGGAGAAAGATGTGTAACCATAGTAAAAAACAGTTCACCAATGATGGTGCATCCACTAATGCTGTAGAAAACTTGTGGTCTTGCCTAAAACGCACCATTCATGGTTCCTATATCAAGGTTAGTAAAAAGTACCTTCACCTTTACGTCAAAGAAGCGGTGTTTAGATTTAACCATCGTTACAACCCCAATATTTTTAAGGAATTACTTAGCTGTCTTGTTTTTTAGGCTTTGGAACAAGCAATTTTTCTAGGTTAGATTCAAAATCTTCCTTGATGATTTTTTTCTTTTTTAGTTCTTCAACAATCTCAATCGTTTTTTTAGAACCGGGAGATTTTTTCTTTTTTGCCATGGTACAAAATTAATCTTTTTGGCCGGGGAGATTACGTTTTTACTGAAGATACTAATCTACTGATTCTAAGTTTCTACTTAAAATGGAACTTGGCCCACTTATAACAGCGGTGAATTTATTCTCCCATTTAGCACCATAATATTTTGTAAGCGCAATTTCAATAGCCTTCTCGACTTTAAGAACGATATCATTTTCTGTGAAGTCGAATTTCATAATAGCGTACATACCTTTTGGTAGTAAGAGTTCCCTGTTATCATTGTCAAAAAACGATTCAGTGAACCCTTGTTTGTTCATTGCGTCATATAACGCCCGGTACTCTAGCTTTGTATTTTTTTTGTCGAGATTGTTTAATTCAATTCTTACCATGAAGTAGCTGTTCATATTTTCTCTTGATCCTTTTTCTCATCTTCATTTTCTTTTTGTTGATCTACTCTTTCTTTATCTTTTTCTTCTTCAACCGCAGTCTTAGGTTTATATACTGCCGCTCTTTTCCAATCTTCTTGATACTGCTCGAATGTTTTAATAATTTTCATACAGTATATATTAAGATTGAAAATGAAATTTTCAGATCCTTTCATGCGGAAAAGTATATCCTAATCAGATAGAAGACATTGCTATTAGTAAATGTAAACTGAATAGGTATATAGGAAACAAGTAAAAGTCAGGTTTTGTCTACCCTTTTACTTTATGGAGAAGTTCTGCTACATCAATATCTAATCCTCGACATATATCAAGTAAATATAAGTAAGAAGGGTTTACACCACCTGTTTCCAATCGGTGAATTGACTGAGGTTCTTTATCAATCTTATGTGCTAACTCCTTTAAGGTTAGATCTTTTTCAGTCCTTATATCCTTAATACGCTTCCCCAAAGCCTTTAATAATTCTTTCTGTGAATCAGACATCATCGGGATAATGATACAGCCTCTATGGGTAAAATAAATAACCGGATCCGTTTATGGATCGTGAAATTTTTATTAATATTGCAATAATACAGGTAAGCCGAAAACTGATCAGAGTAGGCACTAAAACTCAATTATCTATGCCAAGTAAGTATCAATGTACCAAGTGCGGAGCAACACAATCTTTTGAAAATCGCTCACAATGCCCGAATGGTGGATATTGTATATGGAAAAAAATATCACGATCAATCAAATCAGTATTTCTCGGATTGAATATTTACATGTAAAAATATAATATATTTTGAATCACATCTCTCACCGATAATACTATAAAGATGAAATGTCCGCACTGTAAAAATACACTGGTGGTTAAGATGGAAACTTTAACCCTTGATGAGACTAATGAAGATTTGAATGCCTTAGTATGTAATGAGTGCAAAACATATATCGGTATCTACCATTATAACCTAGTTGATAAAATCGACAGCTTAGGTGAACTCGTTTTAAACATAAACCAATAAACAAACTAAACTATGAGGAAAATTAAGTTAGCCATAGCTGCTTTAATGATAAGCAGCACTATTATAAGTTGTGGCGGCAGCAATGCCAATACAACCGTTTCAGAAGATGTTGATGATCCTGAAATTAAAAGGATTGACGGTATTCTTATAGATTGTAATTGGGTAGGATTAAGCAACCGTGCTTCGCACATCGTGGCCTTTGACGGTAAGATGTTCATTTATGTTATTCGTGATGTGCAAGATGGATATGTTCGTGAAGATGGGCGTTACACCGGAACCTATAAAATTGAAAAGGGTGAAAACAATAATTATTACGTTACCATCACCCGAAACAACGAAAATGTTATGTTTCTATTCACTAAAAATGAAAAAGACGGCTATTATCTGAAAGGTGAAATAAATTTATGGCATCAAAGCAAAACTTAATTATAGAGCAGGCAACTATTAGATGCCGGTTTCTACTGATAATTAAGACTTAATAGAATTTATCAACTAACTCAGAACTAAAGACTACCCACCGGGTAGTCTTTTTATTGTGATAACAGCCATGCACGAATGCTCTTGCAAACATACATTTCAAGTGTCATCAAAAGTATTTCATGTTCCTGTTCAGTTTTAAAATTATCCCAATCTAATACTGCATCTCCTAATAGTAAGTTTCCTGCATGGCTAATTTTTGAACGGATATCGTACACATTACTTAAAAAAACTTTGATTTCCTTTCCGCTTTCTTTTGAATATGTCTTAACAAACTCTATGAAGTTCTTTGTAGGTTTATATTTCGGGGTCTTACATTTTGAACATCGTTCAACCTCTTGCCCGGACAATACTCTTTCCAAATCAATAAGAGTTTCAATAGCTGATACCAATAGAATAAAGGAAACGCTTTTCATTCGACTTGAAAGGGATTTAGCCTGAGATACAAGTGCCATCGAATTGATGACAGAAGGTATTTTTCCTTTATCCAAGCTATAATATTTGTCGAATAATTCTGTTATCGAATCTTTTCCACTTAGTTGTTGATAACCATCACCGGGTAATATTTCATAGACTTTTGAATCAATCACCGTAAAGTCCATGATTGGCGGATACATTGCAAAATATCCGTTGATTGCGTACACGCTTTCGTCAGCGATTTGTAATGATACCGAATCAGGATCCATAGGGGTACACCACGTCAATTTATAATCTTCTACATAGAAATGAATCCCAGTATAAACCGTAAGCTGTCGGAGCAAATCTTTTAAATAATTATTCTGAGATTCGTCAAAAGTTGGTTTACTACCGTTGAAAATGGGAGGGGCACTTTTTTTAGTAGTGATTTCGTCTATCCAATACTCTAAGTACATCGGGACCTGCGTAATATAAGTTTCAGCATTAGCACGAGGTTCAACCACAGGATAAATCTGAAATATGTCTTTGTATTTGTAATGGTCATGTATATATGTCTTACATAGCACAATAGTTTTATAATATTTCCTGTTGTCCACTCTATGTTTTTTTACGAAGTTAATTATTATAATTTGCTACATTCGCAGCATATTTATATATGAAATAAATTGACCTATGCACCAAAGAATTTTACTGAGCACCATTATTACCGGATTGGCATTCTCTTCATACTGTCAACAAGTATCTCAGATGAATAAGTTCACCTACAATAATAGGTGGAACATTAAGAAAGGTGATTCCATCCAATTGGGCAAGCCATCTGATGAAACATTTAAGTTCATCTTTGATTCACCATCCGATCGAAAAAATAAAGGATATTTATCTAAATCGTCAACAGATAAATCATACAGGGTTGAAGCAATTAAAAGGTATGTTTGGAGCTCTGATGTCGAAAACGTTTACTTGTTAATTGAAGATAATGGTGAAAGCTATTTTGTCGATTTGTATGATGCAGTTCAGAATGATGAAGTAACCTTGCCAGAGGGCGTAAGAAAGATGACATTGGTAGGTGCTGATGGAGGAATACTACCGATGAAAAACGGTACTGTTTTTTTTGAAAAAGTAATTGAAGTAAAGGGTAAGAACAAAGAGCAAATTCATGCAGCACTCAGAAAATGGTTCGCTGATTATTTTAGAGACTCTAAAAGTGTGATACAGGTATCAGATAAAGAGGAGGGCCTAATCACAGGTAAAGGTAATTATTCCTTTTATTTGAAACAGACAGTGATGATGACTCCTATAAGCGGTCGTGTTGAGTTCACTATTAATATCAATATTAAAGATAACAAGTTCAAATATCAGATTTACGGCTTTGCCATCGAAGCCGCTTACAAATCCGTTCTACCGATTTTGAAAACTCAGATTGACCCGGTTATAAAAAGTAGTTATCAATCACAGACCTTTGAAGAAATTGCTCAGGCATTAGCATTAAATAACAATACCAAATATTGTAATGCCATGATTGGAAAGTTGCTTTTGGTAACCTCAATGATTGATGAATCATTAAAAGAAGCTGCTAATACCGCCACTGATGACTGGTAGTATTTATTTCGGTATTTATCAATCAGAACGGTTAGCTAAAATCCTCTAAAAACAATAGACGCTTAAATTTCAGAATGCCCATAAAGAAAAACAGCACCAATGAGGTGCTGTTTTTCTTAGTTTTTTTACCTTCTCCTACCACCGCTATGTGGCGCACTACGTGTATGCGGCCTCACATAAGTTCCGTTCTTCCGGTAGTAACCCTTTACTCTAACACGACCACCGTTATAGGTCGGTTCGACACTCTTATAAGATTTTGATGGCTCATAATTATCATCTGATGCCTTATAAATTTTGGTGTACGGTAATAGCTGATCTTCTGAAAAGCTTTCCTTTCTGTATTTTCTGAATTTAATTCTTCTTGTGTAACCACTGTAAGATTCACATGCAACATATTTGCCCTTCCCTTCTTTTTTATACAATATCCTTGACCCTGCAGGAATAGTTACTGTCGGCTCACTACTGTTAGGCGAACTATAGATTTGAAAATCTTCCAAGGTTTCACCAGTATAAAATCCGTTATAACAGCTACTAAATCCAAGGAGGATTAAAAGCAGCAACATGTAATGCTTCTTCATGGTTTGTATTTTTTATCAAATGTATTGTTAGGACATAGACTATTCGACCAAGGTTATAACATTGTTATAATTGTTACCAACAATCGCAACAACGTTGCTGCTTGCAAACCTGACGAGAAAAAATTGTAACACAACAATAAACACCAAGTTATCAATAAGATCACGGGAAGAGTCCAAAGTATTGCTTCTGTAATTTTTAATCTTCCTTTTTGAATCCTTAGTTCCTTTTCCATTAGAGCAAACTTAGTTGATACCTGCTCGATACTTAATTGATGAATATTATCAACCTTTTCATTAGCGGATCGAAATATATCTTTGTAGGAGGCGATATTCTCTCTGATAAACTTTAAAGTACTCTTCTGATTGTTTATGAAAAGTTGAATCAAAATAGCAAATATTAGCAAGCCCGGTATCGTTGCGAAATTCTTAACGTCATTGATTTCCTTAAAATCGAATGTAGCTATGGATAGTGTAAAGGCCGCAGGTATTGCAATTAATTTTGTTTGAGATTCATTAATGACGGACTGTACTTTTTGAGTAAACTCCAATGCTTTTGAATCAAGTTCGATCTTCAGTTTATTATATGAAAATTTGCTGAGATAAAATTGATATGCATTCTTATATTTTTCAAGAAATTTATCAAAATTAGACAAAAGCCATTCAAATCGGTTTTCCTTCACTTGGTCTAACGCAGTCAACATTTCATTTATAAAGATCAAGTGTTTTTCACTCTTTTCTTCATTGAAAATTATTGAAAACTCGTTTAATGCGGTTGGAGTTATTTCCTTTACAATATTTGCGGAGTAACTTATTGGAATTAATAATGATTTTTGTTCACTAACGACAATGCAGTGATCGCCATCAGTATCGGAAAATACGAACGAAGATATTTTTTTGCTCTTGAATGAGTCAATAAAATGGATAACCGCATCATACTGGATAATGAAATTGTTGCTACCATCACTGTAACTTTTTAACTCATCAATATAAAACGAAGAAGTTGGTGATTCATATGGATTCTTTGCTACGAATGCTTCACAATTTTCATAATATCCAACACTATTCAGGCGCACTAATGACAACTCAAGATCAACAATCTCCCCTAAAGTTGTGGAAGATGGTAAGTCATTCAATATACTGTTATCGTACAGGTATGTCAAGCATTCTTCGTCAGCAATCTTATAATTTCTACAAAATATACTGCCATCATGCGTTTCGCATTCTGAACTACTTATAAGATTAACAATATTAGAAAGCATATTGACTATGGCATTTGATCTATTAATTGTTGGGGTAAATTTTTAAACGTTAGTTCTTTCTTCGTCTTATTATAAATGACATCTTTACCGTAAAGGCTATTATCAAATTCGATTGTCATTTTTTTGTCTTTGTAAGCAACGTACTTTATAGTTTTGAGTTTTGCTTTATCTCCACTTATTATGGCACTAACACTGAATCTTTCATCAGAAGCGAATTCTTCAAAGTCATGTGGGTTTTCCCGATCCATCATAGTAGAGATAACTCCGAGTTGTATTTCCTTTTTCTGATCTATACAATCTGTGCAATATTTGAAAATCTCATTTTGAGTTTGGATTCTCGTTTCTTTATCATAACCACGCTCATCACAGAAGGATTTAATGGCAGTGGTTAGTCTCTGTGTGGCTTCTGAACCAGTAGTTTTATCTGCACAATCAATAAAAGCCATGAAGTAGTAACTTACGTCCTTATTGCCTTTCACAAACGACAGGTACGTGGCACTCGTGCTATCAATCTCTTCCTCAATATCATTCCATTTCGTTAAATTGATCATACAAGCAACATCTATTTTGCTCAAATCTAAATTCTTTATATCCTCGATTGTTAAGTCCTTCTCACTAAGCGAATATCCATCCTTATTATTGATGGTTAACACAAGTAGATAGTCGCATTTACTATCAGAGTTGAAATAATGAGCAAAAATCAAGAAGCCTCCGGTAGCAGATACTGCACTTTCAATATTGATTTTATAGTGATTTAATGCTTCAACAGAAAATTTTATGAAGTCTTCCTTTGCAAGATATTCTTTCAGAGAGTTTTTAAATTTGGGGTTCTCATTCCCAAAAATTCCATAGTTAGGACTTGATTTCTTAAAATAAGCTTTATTGATCTTACTGATAAACACTCTTTCTTTATCACTAACTGCAATTTGCTTCTTAGCAACTTTTACTGTTGCTTTCCGATCACCAGCATCTTTTAAAACCTGATGAATTATAAGTCCTTTAAGGTCAATATTTTTACCTACTTGTTGAAATTCCTTTGGCATAGTATATTCTAATTAAGTGTGATGATTACCGAATGAGGCAAATTTTTTATGATACCAAAGGAATACAATTCATTTGCAAAAAAAGGAAACGACTACGCCAAAACATGACGCATTTAGACTTTAATTTACAGGAAGGTAAAGTTTCGTTGGTAACGACTCAATAGTACGATTACGAAAACGTTGATATCAATTTATTTGTGCACAAAGTAAAAATTCCAAATGAACATAGCAATCCCCACAAAAGTACCCCCTGTAAAATGGGGATTGTATTGGATCGGTTTGTTATGTACGTTGTGACATATTCAACAAATCGTATACCGATGAAACTAAGAATTACCACACTTGTGCTTCTCACAATCCTATTTTTTACCAATGCTGATGCTTTTGCAGGAAGAAGAAGAGCTTACAGCAGCCACAGATCAAGTGGTCGCAGTCATCCTTACTATGGAGGTGGACATCATACAACGAGCCATGGAGGATATTATAAAGGTGGGAGTGGCAGTTCTCATAAGGGCGGTCATTACCACAACAGCAGGACTAATAACACTTACGGAAGACATAGATAACAACTTAAAACAATTGAAATGAGCAGCAATGTAATAGGCAGTTTTTATTTTAGAAAAACGTTCAATGGTAACCTTTTGGGTGAATTCTCAAATATTCACTTGGGAAAGATTATCACAGAATCAGCCAATATAATAACAATCTCTGAAGGCTTTGTTGGAACATATGAATCCACATGGTATGAACATAAAGAAGCAAATGCCTTAAAACTATCAATTGATTACAAGGATGATTCCAACAATCAGATATTGGAGTTGAAATGGTCGGACGGAACGAGTATTATCTATTGGGGTGAAGGATTCGTAAACGATAATGTTTTATTAGGACACTACCGGAATTTTGAACACAAAATTGAAAAATCAAAATAATGCTAACAGAAAATCATATCACAGATCTATTGGAAAAATATTTCATTGATCATAGATGTCAAATCTTAAGCAAACTGACCACCAAGCAGAAAGGTGTTGACCTTGTAGTAAAGGACAGCCACGGTCAAATTGTTTACATCGAGGTGAAAGGTGAAACGAGTGCGGATGAAAAGTCAAATAAATTTGGACAATATTTTTCGAAAACGCAAATATGGACCCATGGAAGTGTGGCATTGATGAAGACACTTCAGTTAATGTCTCTGCCCGAAAATCAAAATATCAAATTTGCACTTGGCTTACCAAAAAATCATGAACCAATGTTCAGTAAGATCAAAGTCGCTTTGGATAAACTCGGTATAACTGTTTACCTCGTCTCAAATGAAAATATCTCTATACTATAAAACACACACCACACTTAGATGACACAGGAAAGAAATTACGACATAGGAGACTATGTGAATTATAACGGACGATTTGGAAACACCGTTGCAAAAATAACTGACACGCAAACCAGTTTTGACCTCGAAGTTCCCATACTTTACATGTATGATAGGGATGAGGAAATAACCGGGGAATATAAAGATATCCGGCCAATACTTACAGAAGAAAAACATTTATCTGCGTTAGGATTTACGATACAACATCACAAGGGTAACCCATACTATACGCTTGAAAATATTATTGTGGCTACTATATCGGCCAAATACAATGATCCTAATTCAATCTGGGGTACTGGATATATTTTGTGCGGTTTGAGAGCAAAACTTAATCAAATCACAGAAGAGGAGATTCTCACTGCGATTGGTTCAGAATACAATGAAGTCACTTTCTCGGAAGTTTTTGCACCTGCAGGATTCTTAATGCAACTGTTTGACTTCTTAGATCAAAATGGTGTCGAACATGATAAAGAAACAATTGCTCTAACCTAATAATAAATCTCCATGATACGCCATCATTACATAATTCGTATTGAATTGAAAGACATTGATCAGATCTATCCGAAACCTGACTACACAAATGATATTTATTACAGTTTACACCACGAAATGAGTAATGCCAATTTTGAAAGCGTAATAAGAAATCATCAAATAAGGAAAGACTATTTTTTGCCACGGGCAATGTATCGCCTAGACTCAGAACTGCCAATAAATGAAATAACCAACATTGTAAAACAAGTTATTTATAGTGCGTTTGAAAATTTTAACTGTGAAGGTGGAATAGAAAAACACTATTCCGTAATTACAATTGGTGCAGGCAATTATCACTTTCACAATCTTGATCCGGTACCAAATGATGATGGAAACTAAAGTATGTCCGCATGATCTGAACCGAAACCTGTCCTATGGAATTTATAAACACCATCTGAATCTATATCGCTGTATATTTTCCTGATACCCATAGAGAGGCCATCATGATAAACTCTCAAAATTGAAATCTGAGATTCTAAAAAATCAACCACCCGCTTTACATCGCTTTTATCTAAAAGCTGGTCTGTTTTTACCTTACCGTTTACTATACTAATTGAGATGTCACCGTTCTTTACAAAGACTTCCATAAATACTATTTTTTATTCTATATATATAGTAACTCATACTCCCCTTATATAAATTAACGAAAAGAGTTAGGACTATATCCTAACTCTTTTATTCTTGATTTGCCACCCTTGGCATTTACAGGTTTATAGAAGATTGCCACCGTTGGCACTTTATATAATGACATATACGCTGACAAATCAAATTAGATCAGAACTGTTCATTCTACTATATTGCCTTAATTTTCAATGGATCAAACATTATTTCGGTTAGCCTGTTGTTATCAAAAATAATATCATGTTCTTTGCGTGCCAATAAGTTATGCAAATCTTAAAGTGTAATAAAATTAAACTTATTTGCCGGAAGAGATGTAATTTTCACGAATAACCACAACCAATTAGCCTTTTTATGAAATCACTAAAATTGACAATCGTATGCGCATTGCTGTGCCTGCTAGTTTCCGTACAATCTGATGCGCAAAATCTACTCCTGGGAATCAAAGTAGGTGCCAACTTTGACAAGACACAAGGAGAAAACATTGATGGAAAATTCAGCGGCTATTTCATGGGAGGCGCCTATGCCGGAGTTAAACTAACCAAGATAAAAGTACAAGCCGAGCTTTTGTTTTCTCAAAGTAAAATTACCACAGGAGATAACTTTGTAAATGCCTTTGGTACTTATGTTACAGACAATGGCAAAGCCATAAAAGAAGGTACTTTTAAAATGAATGAGCTTTCAATTCCACTTACTGTTGGGTTCAATGTAGTTCCTAAGTTATTATGGATTCATGCCGGACCACAATACACAGGTGTAGTATCTATTGATGATGTGGACGGATTTGTAAAAGAAACCAAGAACGTATTTAAGAACGGTTATATTTCAGGATTAGTAGGTGCTGAACTAGAACTTCCTTTTAACCTTAATGCCGGTTTACGATATGTTTTCGGAATTTCAGACCGTAACAATACCAATGTTTCTGACACATGGCGAACCAGTCATTTCCAGGTTCATGTTGGTTATAGTTTCCTGAAATAGCCTTCTGAAGAAAGAAAAATAAGGCATAACAAAAGCGGGCTGAATGTTCAGCCTGCTTTTATATAATATATCAATTCTTAAATCGACTCTTTTACTTTAGCCACAACAATGTCTACTTCTGCTTTAGTATTGTGCCGGCTGAAAGAAAAGCGTACCGGTACCTGATTAGGATTATTATTGATAGAATTGATCACGTGACTACCGGCATTGGCACCACTGCTACAGGCACTGCCACCTGATACACATATGCCTGCTATATCCAGGTTGAAGAGAATCATTTCTGATTTTTCTGTTTTAGGGAAAGCCACATTCAAAACAGTATACAAACAATTTCCATCGCAATCGCCATTGAAACTGACGCCTTGTATATGTGTAGTCAATTGCTGCTTCATGTATTTTTTCAGGTCAGAAACATAAGCACTATCTTGCTCATAGCGTTCCATGGCTATTTCCAAGGCTTTGGCAAAACCAATAATGCCATATAGGTTTTCGGTACCGGCGCGCATATTGCGTTCCTGCCCTCCCCCATTGATCATGGGTTTGATGCTTACATTTTCATTTACATACAGAATACCAACACCTTTAGGGCCATGAAACTTGTGACCCGCTCCTGTAATAAAATGTACCGGCGTATCTCTAAGACTTATTGGATAATGCCCTACAGTCTGTACCGTATCACAATGGAATATAGCATCGTATTCTTTGCAGAGTTCACCTACTTTTTGAATATCCAGCAAATTACCTATTTCATTATTGGCATGCATTAAAGAAACCAGGCTACGTTCTTTTGATCCTGCCAGTAAATCCTTCAGACTTGCCATATCTACATGGCCTTTGCTATCCAATTTTACAAAACTTAATTTTATACCACTTTGCCTGGACCAGAATTCTACAGAATGTAATGTAGCATGGTGCTCAATAGGAGAACTGATAATATGCTTGCAACCAAGATCCCTTATGGCCGCCGATATGGCTGTATTGCTGCTCTCTGTACCACCAGAAGTAAAAAATATTTCTCCCGGATGTGCATTAAGCAACTTTGCAACTGATTTTCTTGCCGTCTCAATAGCCAGCTTTGTTTCCCTCCCATAAGAATAAATGGAAGAAGGATTGCCGAATTTTTCTGTAAGATAAGGCATCATTGCCTCCAATACTACAGGATCAAGGGCTGTAGTCGCTGCATTGTCAAAATAAATACGTTCCATAAACTATTAGAAATTAACCTCTGGCAATGTCAGCTTTTTACAGACCTACCAAGAAATTAAAAGTTAAGCGCGGCAAAGTTATAGAAATAGATGCATAAAAATAATTAAGTTGAAAATAGCAAAACCCGGAAAAATGTCCGTAACTTTGGGACAAATTACTTTTGTATGAAAAAGGAAAATAAAAAATATGCTACCCACGATGAAAAAAGCGCAGTAGTTGAAGAAGCAGGTGAAGCCTATCAATCCTTACCCATGAATACTGTGGCTATGATGGGCATGCAGCGTAATGCACAATTTAAAAGCGTAACCAGCGATAATGATTTTATCGACCTGATAAGAGAAGGTGTTCCCAAAGAAGCCATGAACAACCTCATGAATAAAACCGGCATTACCACTATGGAAATGGCCAGTATTACCCATACTTCTGATCGCACTTTACGCCGCTACGAAAATAAAGACAAATTACCCCAGGAACAATCAGAAAGAGTAATTGAGCTGGCTCGTCTTTATAGTAAAGGCAGTGAGGTTTTTGGTTCTCTGGAATATTTTAAAGAATGGATGAATGCCACATTGATTCCATTAGGCAGTAAAAAACCCAAAGAGTTTTTGGATACATCCCTCGGCATTGATCTCCTGATGAAAGAGCTTGGGCGCATTGAGCACGGCATATTTGCCTGATTATTCTTCATTATCACAATATTATGGTAGTATTCAGGATCAGCAGTTGCAGGTTCATCAACGATTTATCAGGTACCGGCGCAGCACTGTATGGTGGAAGGTGGAACGGATTAGGCACACATATGGTTTATACAGCAGGCAGTGCTTCATTGGCTATGCTAGAATCTTTAGTGCACTTCGGAGGACGGATTGTAGGTGATTATTGTCAATTGGCTTTAGAAATTCCTGATGAAGGCATTGACGAATTAAAAGAAAATACTTTACCATCCAATTGGCGCGAAAGCCCAGCTCCTGATGCCCTCAAAATATTCGGCAATCAATTTATAACTGAAGGGAAAGCCCTGGTACTGAAAGTGCCATCGGTGCTGGTTCCCGATGAATCTAATTTCTTGCTCAATCCGGAGCATCCTGATTTCAAAAAAGTAAGGATATTGGTACACGGTAAAGTCCGGTTTGACGAGCGATTATTGAAAAAAGCTTAATTTACTTTCCAAAGGCTGTGTGCCTGAAATTGTCGAAGATTTCAAAAAGTAAAATGCGAAATTCAGTTACAGAATTTCGCATTTTTTATAAGCAATCAAATATAATCTTACAGAACGTTCACACCGTACATTTCAGCACGCAATTGTTTTACCCTTTCATCAACAATGTATTCATCAAAAGGCATTTCCCTGTCGATAAGACCACCTGGTGTTATTTCCAGGATACGGTCGCAAACTGTTTGTGTCAATTCATGATCTCGTGAAGTGAAAATGATAGTACCTCTGAAATCCTTCATGCCATTATTCAATGCAGTAATTGATTCCAGATCAAGGTGGTTGGTAGGCTCATCCATCGTCAGCACATTACCTTTATACATCATCATACGGCTTAACATACAACGTACTTTTTCTCCTCCACTCAATACAGTACATTGCTTTTGGGTTTCTTCTCCGCTAAACAACATACGTCCTAAAAATCCACGGATAAATGTTTCGTCTTTCTCTTCGGAATACTGACGAAGCCAATCAACAAGGTTCAGATTCTTACCTTCAAAATACTCCGTATTATCAGCAGGCAAATAAGCTGAAATTGTGGTTACGCCCCATTTATATTCTCCTTCAAAGTCTTTATCCTCACCGTTAATGATCTTGTAAAAAGCAGTAGTAGCCAAACTGTTTTCTGAAATAACCGTAACCTTCTGGCCGCGTTTCAGATCAAAGTTGATATCCTTAAATAATAGCTGTCCATTCTGTGTTTTGCTTAGTCCTTTCACTTCCAATATCTGATCGCCTGCATCACGTATCTGGTTGTTGAACAAGATAGCAGGATATTTACGATTGGAAGGTTGCATGTCATCCAGATTAATTTTATCCAATGCTTTCTTCCTGCTCGTTGCTTGTTTTGATTTAGAAGCATTTGCCGAGAAACGGGCAATAAAGTCCTTCAGTTCAGCAATTTTGTCTTCTTTCTTTTTATTCTGATCTGAACGTTGTTTCAGCAATAATTGGCTGGATTCGTACCAGAAGGTATAGTTACCGGTAAAGATATTGATCTTACCAAAGTCAATATCCGCAACGTGTGTACAAACCGTATCCAGGAAGTGACGATCATGCGATACAACCAAAACTACTTTATCGTAATCGGCCAGGAAGTTTTCCAACCATGCGATAGTCTGTAAGTCAAGGTCATTCGTAGGTTCATCCAACAGCAGAATATCCGGATTACCAAAAAGTGCTTGTGCCAACAGCACACGGACTTTTTCGTTACCATCCAGATCTTTTACATTCATGAAGTGTTTATCTTCCTTTACCCCAAGGCTGTTTAATAAAGTAGCGGCATCACTTTCGGCATTCCAGCCTTCCATTTCGGCAAAAATACCTTCCAGCTCACCGGCGCGCATACCATCTTCTTCTGTAAAATCTTCTTTGGCATAAATGGCATCTTTTTCCTGCATAATATTATACAGTACTTCGTTACCCATAACAACAGTCTGCAATACCTGGACATCATCATATTTATGGTGCTCCTGCTTAAGCACACTCATACGCTGTCCTTTAGGTATTTCCACCTTCCCTGTAGTCGGCTCTATATCGCCAGACAATATCTTGATAAAAGTAGATTTACCGGCCCCGTTAGCGCCAATTACACCATAACAATTCCCCTCGGTAAACTTTAGATTTACATCTTCAAACAATATACGCTTGCCATAGCGAAGCGATAAATTAGATACATTAATCATCTTTAAAAACAGTGCTGTATATGAAAGTAATATTGGTAAAAAGTGCAGGACGGCTAAAGTCCTGCATCCCTTTTAAGCGCGCAAAGGTACGAAGATTTGAGACGATCTGCAAAAGGCAATAAACTAATAAGAATTGACAAATCGCAACTATTCCTTATTTGCATTTAACGCATCTTATCGTACATTTGCGGCAATTTATCGGCTGCCATATTTATTAGTAGCCGGAAATCAACATTGTAAATCTCAAATTTTAAGCAATGGCTGTATTAGTCAATAAAAATTCCAAAGTAATTGTACAAGGTTTTACCGGTACTGAAGGTACTTTCCACGCAAGCCAGATGATTGAATACGGCACCAATGTGGTAGGTGGTGTTACACCAGGCAAAGGTGGCTCTACTCACCTGGAGCGCCCTGTGTTCAATACAGTGAAAGAAGCTGTAGATAAGGCAGGTGCTGATACTTCTATCATTTTTGTACCGCCGGCTTTTGCTGCCGATGCTATTATGGAAGCTTCTGATGCAGGTATTAAAGTGATCATTTGTATTACGGAAGGTATTCCGGTACAGGATATGGTTAAAGCACGTGAATACATCAAAGGCCGCGAATGCCGCCTGATCGGGCCAAACTGCCCTGGTGTAATTACTGCCGGTGAAGCGAAAGTTGGTATCATGCCAGGTTTTGTATTCAAACCAGGCCGTATCGGAATTGTATCTAAATCAGGTACATTGACTTACGAAGCTGCTGATCAATCTGTAAAAGCTGGTCTTGGAATTTCTACTGCCATTGGTATTGGTGGCGATCCGATTATCGGAACAACTACCAAAGAAGCTGTTGAAATGTTGATGAACGATCCGGAAACTGATGGTATCATTATGATTGGTGAAATTGGTGGTAATATGGAAGCTGAAGCTGCTATGTGGCTGAAAGACAATATGCGCAAACCGGTTGTAGGTTTCATCGCAGGTCAGACAGCACCTCCAGGTCGCCGTATGGGTCACGCAGGTGCTATTGTTGGTGGTGCTGATGATACTGCTGCTGCAAAAATGAAGATCATGGGCGAATGTGGTATCCACGTAGTAGATAGCCCTGCAAATATTGGTAAAACTATGGCAGAAGTGTTGAGCAAGGTTCCTGCTTAATCCAATCCAAATAAAGATAAAAATCCCCAACACGTAAACCGTGTCGGGGATTTTTTTTGTCAGAACAAAAATACATTATCATTGTTTCTGTAAAAGTCGCAATCTCCCCTGAATCTGTCGCTAACAGCCCCGTGATAACTTATTTGCAATGCGTAATCTTGCATAACGAATCAATGTATTGTTCAAGCTCAAAAAAAAACAACATGTCAAATCCTCTAAGTGTATGCCTTTGGTTTGAAGGCCAGGCCAAAGAAGCCGCAGAATATTATTGCAGTATTTTTAAAGATTCAAAAATCAAGCAGGACAATGAAATGGTAACCGTATTTGAATTGAACGGGAACGAGTTTATGGCCCTCAATGGCAACACGCAATTTCAGTTCAACGAGTCTGTATCGCTTATGATCAATTGCGATACGCAGGAAGAAATTGATCACTACTGGAACAGCCTTACAGCAAATGGCGGCAGCGAAAGCGTGTGTGGCTGGCTTAAAGATAAATACGGCGTCTCCTGGCAGGTAATTCCTGCCAAAATTGGCCAGCTGTTAGCTGACCCTGAAAGAAAAGACAGGGTAATAGAAAAAGTAATGAAGATGAAAAAACTAATATTGGCCGACTTGGAAAATGCTTAAAAATAAGGGCTGAAATTTTCAGCCCTTATTTTTACAATTATAAATAGTTGTGATATCCAAACATTTCATTGGGAATATCCAGTTAGTTTAACTGGTTATTCCAAACGTTTCATTGGGTTATTCCAGTTGGTTTGACTGGTTATTCCAAACATTTCATTGGGTTATTCCAGTTAGTTTGACTGGTTATTTCAAACATTTCATTGGGTTATTCCAGTTAGTTTGACTGGTTATTGCAAACGTTTCATTGGGTTATTCCAGTTGGTTTGACTGGTTATTCCAAACGTTTCATTGGGTTATTCCAGTTGGTTTGACTGGTTATTCCAAACATTTCATTGGGAATGTTCAGTCTGTTTACTGGGTTATTATCTTTTATGCTGCCCTGCTTTATAGCCTTTTACTGCATAGTACAGAATATAAAGGTAACAAGGGATCATAATAACATAAGCCAATTGCCTGGAATGCATAAGCTCTGCCACTTTACCATATAATGGTGGCAATACAGCTCCCCCTACTATACCCATTACCAATAATGCTCCGCCTATTTTAGTAAAACGCCCTACCCCGGTTAACGCCAATGGCCATATTGCCGGCCACATTACCGAATTGGTAAAACCTAGAATTGCAAAGCAAATAACAGCTATGTTACCTGAAGTAAACATAGAAACAATTACCATAACCATGCTCAACAGCGTGGCTACTAATAAAGCTTTACGTTGATTAATGACTTTAGGAATAGCAAAAATACTGAACACATAACCTACAAGTAATCCATAGCCTGTATAAGATGCAAAGTGTTTGGCTGTTTCCAGTTTATAGCCTAGCGCTTCACCAAAACCGGCAAAAGTATCGTAACTGATTACCTCAACACCAACATAGAAAAAGATAGCAACAGCACCCATAATCATATGCGGATAATCCCATACACTTTTCCCTTGTACTACTTTTGGAAATATAGCTTCCCCTTCTATTACATCATCTTCTTCCTCCTTAATTTCAGGAAGGTTTATAAAGTAAAGAACGACAGCAAGAATGGTAAGCGAAATAGCAATAATAGTATATGGGCCGACTACTTTATCTGCAAGCGCATCCAGTTCGACAGCTTTTTCAGCAGGGCTTAGCGTAAGCAGTTTTGCTTTTAATGCATCAACATTGTTTAGCGTTATTTTACCCAATACGAATACCGCAATAATACCCGCTACTTTATTACAAATGCCCATGATACTGATACGGCTTGCTGCACTTTCAATGGGGCCAAGTACCGTTACATAAGGATTAGAGGCAGTTTGCAACAAAGCAAGCCCCGTGCCGATAATAAACAGGCCTGTAAGGAACAAAGGATAATTTCTGGCATCCGCAGCAGGAATAAAGAGCAAAGCTCCCACCGCCATCACCAGCAAGCCTAAAGACATCCCCCTTTTGAATCCTGTTTTTTTCAGAACAAAAGAAGAAGGTATTGCCATTACAAAATACGCTGCAAAGAATGCTGTAGCAACCAGGTAACTTTGCGTATCAGTAAGCTCACAAGCAATTTTAAGATAAGGAATCAACTGACTATTACTCCAGGTAATGAATCCGAAAATAAAGAAGAGACACCCGATGAGGAAAAGAGCAAATCCGTAATTATTATTCTTTGTATTATTGTATCCCATTTAAGAAAAAATTTATCAGGCCTTAAACTTAAAGCCTTTTTTTAAAATACCCGCATGCAAACCAAAAGTTTTTCAATAGGAATAGATATCGGTGGCACCAATACGACTTGTGGTATGGTTAACCGTCATGGCGACATACTGGTGCAGGAGCATTTACGCACTGCAGATTATGAAACGCCGGTTGATTTTGTGGCTGCCATTAAAACACAGATGGAGCCGCATATTGATCATTTTGGGAAGGACCATATAAAG
>JBAZWL010000005.1:150166-212833 GCA_041660405.1 Taibaiella sp.
AAGGGAATAGGCGCAGGTGCGCCTAATTCAAGTTATTACACCGGCGAAATACAACCTGCACCAAATCTGCCCTGGAAACAAGTTATCCCTTTGCGTAAGCTGCTGGAAGATGCCTTTGATCTTCCTACAACCATTACCAATGACGCCAATGCTTCTGCGATAGGTGAAATGATCTACGGTGCGGCCAAAGGCATGAAAAATTTCATTATGGTAACCTTGGGAACCGGTGTGGGCAGTGGTTTTGTAGCCAATGGACAGTTGATATACGGCAATGATGGCTTTGCAGGCGAACTGGGCCACGTAATAGCAGTACGTGGCGGCAGGCTGTGTAATTGCGGACGTTATGGTTGCCTGGAGCGCTATTCGTCGGCTACCGGAATTGTACATACCGCTTATGAAATGCTGGAATCAAACCAGGATTCAGGCCGAATTGAAAATAAGGATTGGCTTCGTGCGAAACACAACCGTGGGGAAGAAATTACATCAAGCAGTATTCATAAAGCTGCTTTGGCCGGCGATCCGCTCGCTATTGAAATATTTGATTTTACAGGTAAAATATTGGGACAATGCCTGGCCGATGCCGTTGCCATTACCAGTCCTGAAGCGATCATCATGTTTGGTGGATTGGCAAAAGCCGGCGATTTTATTTTAAAGCCTACTAAAAGATACATGGAAGAAAACCTTCTTAATGTTTTCAAAAATAAAATTGACATCCTACCTTCAGAATTGCCTGAAAGAGATGCAGCCATTCTGGGCTCGGCGGCGTTGGCTTGGGATTAAGTTTAGTTGGCAATTGGCAGCATGCAGTTGGCAAAAAATACATAGTGAAGGGCCGGCAATATTTTGCCGGCCCTTCACTATTTTCTCTATGTATAAAAAATCAGGTTTGGGTTGCCGCGACAATACTAAATAGTCATTTTCCAACTATTATTACTCCGGCACTTTAATTCCGGTTGCAGTAAAACGAATACTTTTCTGTGGTTCTGTAATAGCGTCAATTTCTGATTGAGGCTTTTGGGCATCTTCAGCATAATGGCGCAATTCGTTTACTGAAGTCATTTTCACAAAAGCTTCACCTTCCAGTACCACTGTTTTACCAATCATATCCATAGGTACGAAAAAACCATAATCTTTCATCTTTACAAAAGCTGTTGTGCTATCATTGATGTAAAGATTCATCCAGCAGCCTTTTTTAGGACAAACATCCAATACCTTAGCTGTGATTTTGGTCTGCACTTTTTCTTTGCTTTCCAACATGGAAGGCAGTTGGGATATATCTACCGCACCTTTTGTATCAATCTCGGCACCATAAGCCTGGCCGGGCTTTGCCGATGGACGATCAGCATCCTGTGCATAAATGGGAGTACAGGCTGATAAAGCAAAAATAGCAGCTGCTGTGATAATTTTTTTCATAATGAATCTTTAATATGAGGATGCAAATTTAAGGATTACCAGTCTAACAAAACTAAAATATTTCATATTTCAAGATCCTTGGGCAAAACAAAAAAGCATCCTATAAAGGATGCTTTTGGTGGTCTCGCCCAGGATCGAACTGGGATCTAAAGTTTAGGAAACTTCTATTCTATCCATTGAACTACGAAACCCGCTGAATGGGCTGCAAATGTAAGTAATTCTATTTATTATTTAAACTGAATTGTCTCTACTAAATATTCAATATCCTTCCTCAGAAAATCGTTTGCAGGCTTTAAAGAATCCGCATTTGGTGTAGTGTTGAAATATAAAGCGCCTCTTATAAAATGCTTTTCATTGTCCGTCACAAAGAACTGATAAGCAGAAGCTGCATTTCCTCCTACAGAATAAAATACTCCTGTTAGCCCGTTTTTGGTTTTAAATTGCGGGCTCTTGATATAATCTGCTCTGATATCGTGCGCGTACGACAATTTATAAGATTGCTCTATCAACTTTGGCAAAGGTTCTTGTGCTGTAACCGGCTTATAGCTAAGATAAATTGTAGCACCCATATCCGGGAATTCCACATTCAGCCAATACGGTGACCCTTCTTCCTTATTCAGGTTTGCGTCCTGCGATATTTTGCCATATACCGGATATTCAAAACGGAAAGGAAAACCTGTACTGTCAAAATTGCGATAAGCATGTTGCGGCAATTCTATCCTGTAGTAACCTCTTGGTTTGGGTACAGGCGTTGATGGCCTGCAAGAACAAAAAGTTACAGCACATAGCAATGGTAAAATAAATATTCTATAACTCATTTTGTTGGATTAGTAGTTGGTTTTGCTTGTACTCGGTTACGCAACAAAGTATCTTTTCTATTTTTCTTCACTGTATCTGCTACAACATTTTTAAACTTTACGCTATCTGTTCGCGGTTTCAAAGTATCTAATGGTTTAGGAATTGTGACACTATCTTTCTTTGTTTCTGTTTCTTCCATGTCCTTAATACCCTTCTGTGCTTTAAGTTCAACTAACTGTGTAAGCACTTTGCTGTATAGCGAATCTAATATAACCGGACGCTCTTTATACCATTCCAACGCTTCATTAAATTCCTTAAAACTCAAGTCGTGATGCTTCAATATAGAAGTATAAAACCCGGTAAGGCTGTCAGTATTCTTTTCAAATTTATTCTTCGCACTATCTCCCAGTCCCTGGCTGTACGTTTCAGCAAGATGAATATCCACCAATATCTTCCCCATTTTTTCTTCGGGTATAGGTGGCGCCTCCTGTCCTTGCTTGCATGCAGACAAACAACAAGTGAAACTAACGATAAGAATAAATGCACGAAACAATTTCAAGAGGAATCAATTTATAACAATGCCGGTATATCAGAGTGCAGGCCTATTTAATAGCTCTGTAACGGGAAGTGTTGGGAACATCCATTTTACTCAACTGATCAATATAATCTTTGCGATCTGCAGTTGGTGTCTGCATCAATGTATTTACAAATTCGTTTGACTTTGCATTGAAAAAGAACTGAAATAAAATTGAAGTCGGGTTCTCATTATTGATCTTGGTCAAAACCGGTATTCCATCCAAAATTACTTTTCTGGCTTCATCGGGCTTTGAACTCATCATATCCAGTCCCTTACGATGATAGTTGTAGTAGAACGGACGGAAAGCTTCAAATCTTGGATTGAGGATCTGATCGATCAGCCAATAACGGTTCCGGTTATTCTCGGCAGCTTTCCAGCCTTTGATGGATTTACCTTCTTCCGGTGCATTATTTACAATGTTCAGCGCTTTCTTGAAAAATTCATCACCACCTTTGGGCGAAAAGGAATCGTAATCAAAACCGATTATAATATAAACATAGTAGGCAAAAATGGCTGTAAGGTTTGAAGAAGCTGCATCGCTCCCACTCACTCTGTTATCATCATATTGCAAAGTCTGGCTCTCATCAAAACGAAAATAAATGTCTCTGTCCACAAAGTTGACTAAGGGAGTATTATACCCCGAATTGAAAACAGGACGGGAGGATTGTATATTCAGTGTTGCTTTGTAGGTATTGTCACCGGATGATTTCTCTGTAAGATTGAGTAGAAAGCTGCAATCTATTTTTTCATTTACTTTAAAATTATCCGTTGTCCATTTCCGGTTATTTAAAAACTCGGTAAGAGAGCGCTTTAATTGTTGGAATACTTTAGGATCTACGTTTTGTATCCTGTCGGAATTAATGTCGACTTTGCAATTAAGATCCTGGGCAAACCCGTTGCCTGCAACTAAAACAATAATAAGAAAGCAAATTAATTTACGCATTGGTTTTCTTTAATGACAAAATGCAATCTACAATACTTTTGGCAATTCCTGTTTTGGATTGTAAGGGTAAAGCCGTAACCTGGCCGTCTTTATATAAAATATTCACCTTATTGGTATCATGGCCAAATCCTGCGCCTTCTTCCTTAAGAGAATTCAACACAATCATGTCTGCGTTCTTCTTTTGTAATTTTTGACGCGCATGTTCCAATTCATTGGTCGTTTCCAGGGCAAATCCTACCAGTATCTGATTCTGTTTTTTTATACTACCTAAATGCGCCAGTATATCCGGGTTTTTTACCAGTGTCAGTTGCATGGTATCTTCCCTAGTTTTTTTTATCTTCTCTTCTGCCTTATTCAACGGCCTATAATCGGCCACAGCTGCAGACATTACAGCCATATCCATTTTAGGAAAAAGAGGAACACAGGCATCAAACATTTCCTGTGCGCTCATAACTTTCGTCACTTTAATCAAAGGATTGTTTACCAATTCTTTACTTGGCCCTAAAATAAGATCTACCGTTATTCCTTTTGCGGCCAAAGCTTCGGCAACCGCAATACCCATTTTACCCGTCGAAAAATTACCTATAAAACGTACAGGATCCAATGCTTCGTATGTGGGGCCGGCAGTTACTAATGCCTTTAAACCGGAATGAGATTGATGCTCCTGAATTGACGTTTCTCTCTCTGTAAAAAAATCTTCCAAATGTTGCTGTATTTCTTCAGGTTCGGCCATGCGGCCTGCTCCGGTAATACCACTGGCAAGTTCGCCATGTGCAACAGGAATAATTTGATGTCCAAAGGATCGTAATGTATCAATATTCTTTGTGGTAGCGGGATGCAGCCACATATCCTCATCCATGGCAGGTGCAACCATAACCGGGCAAATAGCGGAAAGATAAACGGCCATTACCATATTATCACACAGGCCAAGTGCCATTTTGGCCAATGAATTTGCACTGGCAGGGGCAATTAATAATACATCGGCCCAACGCCCAAGGTGCACATGGTTATTCCAATGAGCACCATTACTTACCGATGAAAAAACTTCTCTTTTGGAAACCGTAGATAAAGCAAGCAGACTTACAAAATCTTTGGCAGATTCGGTAAGGATTACCTGGACTTCTGCGCCAGCCTTGACCAATAAACGCACTAATTGCGGCGTTTTATACGCCGCAATGCTACCAGTAATGGCTAATATTATTTTTTTGCCTTGTAAAGACATATATTTTGAATTCGCAAAATGGACTTTGCTCAATCTGATATCACTTACTGATATTGATCTGACTATAATTCCGGTTGCCGATTTTCAAATGAAGAAGGAGGATTTATTCCTGCTCTTTTTTGCGATAGTAAATTTTATCAGTCATAAATTCACCCAAAGACTGAAGCGCCGGATTGGCCATACGCTCATAGAAACGGGAAATTTCGATCTGCTCTTTATTTTCGTGCACTTCTTCAAGCGTATCGGTATGATTAGCAAAATCATCCAGCTTACGATGCAATTCTTCTTTCAGCGTGATATTGATTTGATTAGCACGTTTAGAAGCGACAACAATACTTTCATAAATATTGCCGGTTTTTTCTCTGATAGCAGCTACGTCACGTGTTTCGATCAATGGGTTCAATGAAGAAACCAGTTTTTTATTTGTGCTCATTGCGTATGTTTTTTATTCTGTTTTGTGCTGAAGTAAAATATTCTTTTGCCTCTGTAAGATTAGTAGAGTTAGGCGTATATTCTAATAACTGATTGTAAGCATTAATAGCTTCTGCAAAGCGTTCTTCCTGCTTATCAGGAATGCTTGATTTTGCATACTCGTAAAAAGACTTAATAATCATTAACTGGTAATAATCGAGCGACTTAGATTCAGGGTAAGCTTGTATCAATGCTTTGTAAGCTACAGAAGCTGCTTTGTACTCGCTGATATCAAAGTAAAGCTTAGCGGCATTAGCATCTTTTTTCTCAATTTTAGCCCTGCAAATGTCTATATAATTATTGGCCTCTGTAAGGTTCTTTGATCCCGGATGTGTATTGATGTAAGTCTGCAATGCTTCCATTGCTTTGTAAGTATTACTCTGATCCAATGAAAACTTGGGAGACAGTTTATACAAACAGGTAGCATACATAAACTCGCATTCATCAGCCCTTGGACTTTTAGGGAAATTCTCTACAAAGTTCTTGAACTGATAAGATGCACTTAGGTAATCTTCCTGATAATAAAAGGAATAACAATAACGATAATAAAGCTCCTCGTAATTTTTAGTTCCTCTAAAAGCCGGCATTAAACTTTCAAATACTTCATTGGCTTTGTAGTATTTCTTTTGGTCGTAATACTCGTTAGCCTTGGCAAGTTTGAAATTTACATCTTTACTGGTAAGTACTTTTTCATGGGTACTTTTACAGGAACCCATCACCAGAACGATCAATGCAATAAAAAGAAACGAAAATTTCCGCATAAGAGGTGCAAAAATAGGTAATTATTTTGAAATTGTTAGCAATCATTCCATTAACGCAGATGCAGGGGAATTATTACCTGTAACCCCAATACCAGCTACAAAAAGTACTTTTCAACTGATATTCTTAAAACAATTCAAAAATTATTGTGAAATAAAAGAAAATAATGCACCTTTGCGGACTCAAAAGCGGAGGTGGCGAAACTGGTAGACGCACTACCTTGAGGTGGTAGCGCCTATAACTGGGCGTGGGAGTTCGAATCTCCTCTTCCGCACGTTAAAGGACAAATGATTTATTTCATTTGTCCTTTTTATTTATCTTCTACAAATTAGCTATTCGTTAGTCGGGCCCTTAAAAGCGGTATTGAATATTTAGCCAAAGGATGCTTCATATCACCCAATACATTGTCAATTTCCAATATATATTTTTTGAGAAAACACATGGCTATTTACGTAAAAACTTACAACATATACTCCGCTGCTGAATGGTGAATCTATTTCATAACGGCCTTTGCTGTCAAAGTGCTTCCGCAATATTACCTGTCCCAGCATGTTTGTAATGGAGACATCGCACTTTTCATTTCCAATCCCTTCAATTAATAGTTGAAGCTTACCATCTTTAGCATAGGCGTTGAATATACCTTCAACATCAGGGAACTGAGTTTCATTGAACATGAGGAAAAACCTGTTCTCATAATCCCCGGCATCAAGGTGTAGGCGATACTTCATTTTTTCATCAAGGATATGCCTGCTGCGGGTCTTTGCATCATACAGGTATATATGCCAGCCAAAAGGCATCCGCTCCATAACAGGTGAACTGAAGGTAATCCATCCGGATTGTTTGGTTTTTAAACCCAATGGTATTACATCGGTAGTATCTTTTAAATAAGGCCAGGCACAAATAGACTGTGTGGTAGCACCGGGAGCATTCACGTATAAGTCACCGGGAGCATTCACGTATAAGTTAGGTACCAATGGATCTGAATTCATGATCTTGAGTGCATCCATTTCTTTATCAAAAGTACTCTGGGCTTTACTATCAAAATATACAACCACCGGATCGGAAACAGGTCTCTCATCTGCAAATCCCGCATTCAATCGCAGTAAAGGTGCAGTTGTAGGTTCCGGTTTGTGGAAATAAGGTTGCAGGTCATTTATCCTTGCGTTATTATTAATAGAAAGTGATCCTGTTACGGGATAAGTTCCGTTGGTAACGTGTACAAAGAACCCCTGCATTGCAGGTATAACATAGCCTGCATGTTCATCGCTGGAAATACCATTAATGTAGGAGCTATATGTTCCTGTATATTGATCGGCAGTACCGGCATTAAAATAATACACAGCATCATCAATATTGGTACGGTCCCATCCTTCAAGAATGCTCCAGTCAATAGGTGAAGGATATGGGTTACCTACAAGGTTAAAGCCCAGTGTGTATGGTTGATTATGATTATAAAGTATAAGAGCAGACATGGCGTTGTTATTTACCACTCCGGTTATATCTACTGTTCGTGCAGTAGAATCTGCTCCCAGGTTGGCAGTATATCCGTGCATGGGTATAAGTAATGCTGTAGTGTCCAGATATTTCACCCACCCGGAAGAAGCCAGGTTCTCGTCATAGCGATAAAATGTAGGAAAGGAGGCACCAAGATCTATATCATCCGAAAACTCATTTACAGTTGCAGCCTGGAATGGGCTACTGAAATATTTATAACCGAAACCAGAAGGCAGATAACGTTGCATAGTAACATTACCCAATACTTCACCAGCTCCACTACCATCAATCAATGCGGTTTGAGTATCGGTTGATAATAAGGTAAGATGACCTCCAGTACTTAACTGACCATTTGATACTAATAATACACCCGAAAGATCAAGCGTACCGCCCAGGGTTGCACCTGCTGTATTATCAATGGTAAGATGCCCTACCCGATTCCCAACAAATGTTGAAGCAGGTATTGTTTGCGCAACTGTACCATTCAATTCAATAGTACCGTTGCTTGCGGTAAATGTTCCGCTATTACTGATGCTGCCACCGATTTTTAAAGTATACTCATTAATGTCCAATGACCCCGCGGTTATTGAAAGATTATTTCTTACGGTAATACTATCATTCATTTCTGTACCGGAACCTGAAACGGTCAGATGGCCGTAATCCTGTGCACTGTTCAAGACATCTATGGTTTGGTTTGTTCCGCCATATTCTATAGTGCTTGTTGCGCCAATTGAATGCGCAGTATAATTCGATGGTATTGTATTTGTACCGCCAATTTTCAATTTTGCACCGTCAGACACTGTTAATGTGCCACCTGTTGTGAGACGATTTGCAGTAAAGGTTCCAAGATCAAATGTTCCGCTGGTTACGGACAAGTTGCCCTTAACGATGGAATTAACAGCAGGTGTAACAGTGTTTCCTACATTGGATATGGTAAGGTTATTGAACGTAGGTGAAAGCGAGCCGGCTATAGATTGCGCATCTGTACCATTAAGTGTTACAGTTCCTCCAAAAGTAATTGCAGTAGCTGTTCCTGCAGTTGAGAGATTACCAGCGATAGTACAATTGGATCCATAGGATGGCTGTAATAGTCCACTGCCGGTTTGGATAAATGTGGCATCACTATTAAAATCATCGGCTGTTGTACTTGCAAGACGGAACAATCCTGTACCACTATTTGTGATAGTTGTTGCTGCACTGAATACATTACCTCCGGTACTTGTATTATCTGTAGCACCGTTTTTTGTCAATGTAGCTGTATTATTATATTGTCCACCATTTGAGAAAAGCTGAGGTGCCGAAAAGTTAACAGCGCCATTAAATTGAGAGGCTAAACCTATTGACAAATTTGCAGTTCCTGTAAGGGCAATATTCTGAGCAGTATTACCGGTTTGTGTAAATGCTTTTAAGGATAAGATTCCGGTAGTAAAGCTGCCCGCGCCTGCATCCGAAATGGTAAAGCCATTTGCTAAGGCAACTGTTCCATCTGCATCTGCAAATAAAATGCCTCTTCCACTTGTTGATGAAACTATAATATTTCCGTTTACAGTAACCTGTCCGGTATTGGCAACGATAATACCTGAACCGACATTCGCATTTGTATTATTCAGTATCAGGTTTCCATTGATGGTTACAGTCGATCCTGCACTACGGGCAATGACTGTATTGAGGCCTATAGTATTACCTCCGTTGTTGATTGTTACATTACCATTGAAAATATTACCTGCTGAACTTATACCTAACTGGATCCGGGAGGTTCCGGTATTATTGATAGTCACGTCTGCGTTAAATTGTTCAGGACTGGTATCACCCAAATCCAGCGATGCTGAACCACTATTTTGAATGGTTGTGATTCCGTTATAAATATTACCTCCGGTACTGATGTTATCTGTGGCACCATTCTTTGTTATGAAGGCAGTACCACCAAATGTACATCCATTCAGCTTTAATTGAGGTGCATTGAAGGTTACATTTCCATTTAAAGTAGAAGCAGGGCCTATCTGCAAAAGGCCAGTGCCTGTTAAAGTTAATGCCTGGGCTGTGCTACCTAACTGTGTAAAATTGCGCAATAACAAAATCCCTTTAGTAAATCCGGTTGTCCCAATAGTTATAGTTTTAGAAGCTGCCAATGTAGTAAGGCCTCCAATGTTTCCAAAATAGATCCCTCCTGTTGCAGTATTGTTCACTATAATATTTCCATTGTAAATAGCTGTAGCAATGGCATCGAAGCTATTCCGCAGTGCACCTGTTGTGCCCACATTATTAAAAGTCACTTTGCCATTAAAAAAGTTTCCTGCAGAATTGTTGGCAATGTATAATGTGGCTGTTTCTGTATTATTAAATACTACCTCTTCATTAAAAGTATCGGGAGCTATATTTCCAAGTGTAAAATTGCCAATGCTATCATTAGAAATAGTAGTAGTATCATTAAACACATTACCGCCGGAGCATACGATATTAGTGGCACCAATTTTAGTAAGAGTTGCGTTGTTATTAAATCTGCTGCCATTGAGATATAGTGAATCTGAAATTGCCTGTACAATAGCTCCGAATGTGGTACCTGCGAATATAGTTTTCTCACCGGTAGCTGTTACTATTCCATTATTGATTATTCCGGCGTTACAGGTTGTTGTACCAGGTATCGCTAAAGTTGTAGCATTTAAATCAACAGTTCCCGAATTCATGGAAAAGTTAGTGAGCGTGATATCAGAACCACTTACTGTTCCTCCTGTGCTCGAAATATCCAGACCATAATAAGTCATTGGAGTGATTGTTTGGTTTGCTGAACCATTATAGCTTACAGTTGCAAAATTGGTAGTAGCTTTCGCAATAGCTGTTCCTGTAATAGATAAAGTTCCTGCAATCCCAGTTGTACCTGCATCAAGGGTTTTTACCCCTGCATTACTCAATGTAAGGTTATTATAATGGAGAGCAGGAATAGATTGTGCTCCGCCACTATTAAGATCAACAGTGCTGCCAGTAGTTACATAAGTATTTGTACCGGCAGTAAATGTACCAGTAATACCGATGATGCCACTATTTGCAAGTGTACGGCTACCTGTAGATCCACTGATAAGATTGTTGTAATTATAAGTGGGAATTGTTTGCGGAATACTGCCGATGAAGCCAACAGTACCGCCCGCTACATTAACAGTCCCTGATACACTAGGAAAGGCAGCAGCAGTGTTGAATGTGCCGTTTGTAAGCGTCATATTTCCAGACACCGACAGAGAATTTCCGGCATTAGTAGTCAATACAAGACTCGCATTATCCAACAGTAAGTTCTTTGTTGTTGCAGCTACATTAATATTAATGGTGTCGGAGCCGGTCAGATCAACGTCGTCAGTAGCTGCTGGCACACCATCTGCGTTCCAGTTGGCTGCATCTCCCCAGTTATGTGTTCCTGCACCACCATCCCAGGTTTTGGAAAATATAAGCATCCTGCCCACCTGAAAATCTTCAAACGAAGTGAGCCCTGTGGCTTGTAAGCTGGTGCTGGTCAAGGCTCCTACGATTGGGTATGCCCATGAACTACCATTATACTTTCCTACAATCAAAGTACTTGTATTTACACCCAGATCCAGATCAGCAGGCACATAGTTGAATGTTGCGTTATAATTTGTAAAACCGATTCCACTATTCTGTAAGGTCCAGAACCTATTCACCGTTTCAGTAGTATTAATAGTAGAACTTCCGATATTCGGATGATCGCCAGTTGTGGTAAATGCAGTAAGATCGCCTGCTGTGGTAACGTTTGAGAATGCAACAGATACCGGAGTGTAGTTTGTTGTATCACCTATTTCAAATGTTTTGCTGGTAGCTCCGGTTATTATATTCTTCTGTAATTTACCATCTACCCAACCAGTATTTTGCGCAGCACCAGTAACAATTCCTGATGATGGCTGAATAAGACGATTACTGCCAGTCTGCATTTTGCCGGCAATAAAATTCAATATACCATTTACAGTAACATTTGAAGACAGTGTGGTTAACCCTGAAGCTTTATTAATAGTAAGATTATTAAAGGCAGATGCGGTAGAAATATTTTGTGTACCGCTACCATTTAGGGTAAAGGTTGATGTTCCGCTATTAATAGTACCACTGCTGGTTATGTTACCACCTACTAACAAGGAGTGGTTGCCGGCGTTCAGTGTTGCACCACTGTTTACCAACAAGTTATTTGTAAGCGTCCAATCTGACGAAGGAGTAATTCCTGCAACGTTTGTGTTGGAGATAATCACATCATGGAAAGAGACAGGCGTACCGGAAAGGGTCATTGCTCCGGCACCACCAAAATTAACGGTACCTGTACTTGAAAAGTTACTACCAAGATTTACAGGAACAGCCGATGAAGGAATAAAATTTAAAGTTCCGCTGCTGCTTATGGTGCCATTGTTGGTTACAGCACCCAATATATTATGGGTAGAAGAACCACCACCAAAGGTAGCACCACTCCCTACTGTGAGCGAGTATAATATTGTCCAACCTACGCTCGGATGCACACCTCCAGTATTATTAATAGTAAGGTAGCCAAATTGAGGTACTGAAGTTGAGTTCAATACAGGTGAAACAGAACCATTAAAATTTACTCTTAAAGCAACTGTAGTTATAGCGTTTATTAAGCTTAAGGTTTGTACTACGTTTCCGGTGAAAGTAGTTGTACCTAATGTATACAAGACCCCACTGTTTATTAAGTCACCATTCATTGTAGTAAGGACGGTTCCTCCGGCACTGAACGATCCGGTGCTGGTGATATTCAGTAACCCGTTAAATGTCATGTCACCCAAAAGTGTATAGCTTCCGGTTACAGTTACGTGATTAAAAGTAGTGTTACCTGTAAGGTTTTTGGCAGAACCGGCACAAACAACAGTACCTGTGGATGGTATAAAGGTTCCGGAATTGGTCCAGTTTCCACGCAAAGTAATCGTGTTGGAATCCGCATTAAGAGTTGCTCCACTTTCAATAGTTAAATTACCATTCAGTGTGAGTGATGTAGATAATGTTTTGGCGCCGGTATTTCTTAAAATAATATTCCCATAATCAATACCACCAACTATTGTCTGTGGCACTGTTCCATCTAAAATAACAGTGCTTGAATTTGCTATTGAACCACTTGTAAAATTCATAGGTGGATTATTTCCTCCAATGATAAATGTACCTGAATCGGCAAGGGTTATTGCACCTCCCGGTACATTTCTGTCGCAAATAAATGATTTAATATCAAATGCGCCGGATGTAATGGTCAGGTCCCCGTTCAGCGCAACATTACCGGTAAGTTCGGCAGTACTACCTACTGGTTTATTTATTACGAGATTATTAAAAGTAGTTGCCGAAATTGTTTGTGTTCCGGTCCCGTTAAAAATGACATGTGCTCCTGTTGCGACATAATTTCCATTATTGACCCAGTTGCCACCTACATGCAACATATAGCTGCTCTGAAGCGTTGCACCTGAAGCAATGGTTACATTTCCAGCAATATTAATAATAGAAGAATTGTCAAGCTCCCCTGAAGAAATTAAAAGATCTCCGGCAATATTTACTATAGAATCTACGATTACTATTCCTCCTCCCTTGTTAAGTGTAAGGTGATTGTAGTCAATATGCGCGATATGTTGATCTGCTAAACCATTATAAATCACAGTACCATTCCCAGCTGTGAATACACCACTTTCATAATGGAAATCCTCTGCAATGTTTAATACACCATTTCCACTAAAAGAGATGTCCGCTTGTCCTGCTTCTGAAAGAGAACCCGCAACAGTAACAGTTCCTGTTCCTATGTTCAGGTCAATTGCATGCCCGTTAGTACCATCGCTAAGGTTGAGATCGCCATTTATTGTTATGGATTGATTATTGGCATTTATGGTATGTATAACATTACTGCTCCAGGTTCCATTTATATCGCCTGAAGTAAGCGAGCCGCCACTTGCCATAGATAATGTTACGGCCTGTGCACTTCCGAAATTTATATTCTTAACGTTTACTGTATTACTGATTGTCGGCTGATTAATAAAGGTTATGGTTCCCAAGTTTACAATATCTGTGGCAGATGGAGGGGCAGATGCCGAACCCTGGATTACAGTCCAGTTAGCTGCTGTATTCCAGTCTGCGCTCACGCTTCCGTTCCATTGTACTACATTTCCATCATCTGAGCAGGTCCAGCGATTGGTAATATTTGTTAAGCCGCTTTGCTCAACATAATTGGATGTAGTGCTATTAGCTGTTTTGCCAATGCTACCCCATGCTGAACCATCATATCGCCATAAGCCCATTGATGATTCACTATTCCCGTTCAGTTCATCACCTTCATAATGAAGGCGAAGCGTGGCAGTATAGATGCCCGAAGGAACAGTAACATTGTATACTCTGCTAATAGAGCCACTAAAAGGAAAATCACCGATGCCGCCCTGTACAACAGAAACTGTTACACTATTTACAGACGATACAGATGAAAAAGTAATCGTATTTTCAGGTCCTTCAAAGGCATAAGGTACGCCAGTGGTAAAGGCATGTGTGCGTTGAATATTTCCATAAATAAAGCCGGGACCTGTTCTTGTGCCAGTAATTGTAATTGTATTGGACCCTGTTACAATAATACCATTGGTCACATTTAAAGTCGCAACTGAAATATTACTATTTAGGAATAATTGAGTTGTTGCATTACTGGTATTACTGGTAAGAATATTAAAAGTGGTAGCACCTGTTAAGTATGCAACAGCTGGTCCTAAAAATTGGACTGTGCTTGTGGCTGGAACAAAAGTTCCGTTATTGATCCAGTCTCCATATATAGATAAAGTATTGAAAGACGGATCTAACGTTGTGCCAGTTCCAATAGTGAGATCATTAGTTGTTGTAATCGCCCCAGCCGCTGTTTTTGTATTACCGTTTGATAAAACAAGATTGCAGTAAGTAATAGCATTAATATTCTGCGCGCCAGTACCATTAAAGTTTACAGTATTGGGAATAGTTGAGGTTACATTTAAGTTACCAGCGGTAATAGTCATTGCATTGGCAATTCCTAAAATCGAGTTAGCTGACAACTGCAATGATGTTCCGTCAATGTTAATACTAAAGAGATTGGGAGTACCGCTTAAAGTAGAGGTCCCTGTAAAAGTTGCAGTACCCGCAGATGCTGACAAACTACCATTAACTACAAGACCGGATGATACTGAAAAGTTAGCATCAGCGGTAATAGATCCTGTAGCAAAAAGTGTAGCAAAAATTATAGTACCTGCGCCTGATATAGTTTTTGAAGTTCCGCTCATAGTAACAGTTCCGGTACTGGTAAAGCTTCCGCTAACGGATAAATTACCGGTAAGCACTAAAAGTGTAGAGGTGCTTACAGAGCCACTTACAGTAAGGTTGTCAAGAGATATGCCTGAACCACTGATCGTTTTTGTAGTGCCTGACATTATTAAATTGCCACCCGAAGCCTGGCTGAATGAACCGGCGCCTGTAGTAGACAGATTGCCCGTTAAGGCAACGCTTCCAGTAGAAAAACTAACTGATGAGGCAGCAACAGTAAGGTTATTAAAACTTTGAGTACCTGATCCACTTATGGTAGTTCCTGCTCCGCTAAAAGTTACCGTGCTGGTGTTGCCGGTAAATGTTCCGCTATTTGCCCAATTGCCACCAATGTTATGCGAATAGCTGCCTCCGTTAAAGGTGGTAGAAGCACCAATGGATACATTTCCGTTGACTGTAATATTTGCAGCAGCAGTAAGAGAAAGAGCCGTACCGCTTCCCAATACGCTGCTCAGATTACCAACGACAGTTAATGCAGTTCCTGGAAATGTTTTTACAACTGACCCACTCGAGCTGCTGAGTTTCAGGTTTCCATAGGTTTGATTAGCTATGGTTTGATTGGTACCAGAATATTCTACGGTACTTGCTACTACCAAAGTATTAGTAGTATAGTTGGTTGGATAAGTATTGGTTCCACCGATTTTTAAAGTTGCATTATTGGCTACAGTAAGCGTACCACCAGAAGTGGCACGATTGGCTGTAAAGCCAGCCAGGTCTAACGTACCACCAGATACCATCAAGTTACCTGTAATACTGGCATTTGCATTCAGCGTAACAACATTTCCTGAATCTGCAACAGTAAGATTATTAAATGTAGTTGCAAAGCTTCCTCCGATTGTCTTAGCAATGGTACCATTGAAGGTTACGGTACCGGTACCTGCAGTAAAGGCGGCAGTTCCGGAATTATTTGTCCAGTTACCTTTAACCGTAATATTAAAATTATTAGCACTCAATGTACCAGCAGAGATGGTAAGATTATTATTGACTGTTATAGTAGCTGGTAAAAGAAGCCCGGCAGTATTGTTAAGTGTTAAGTTATAGAATGAAGCTACCCCCGAGAAAGTTTGCTGACCTGAGGTGCCATTGAAATTTACTGTTCCGTTATTGGTAAATGTTCCGCTGTTTGTAAGTGTTCCCGAAATATTTAAAGTACCAGAACTGTTAAGTGTTACTGTTGCTCCCGTACCTATGGTTAGGTTTCTGCAATGTACGCTGCTGGTTATTGCAGGCATATTGCTTGCACCAGCAACAATAGTAACATCTGTAGAAGTAGAAGGAACGAGGCCATCACACCAGTTATCAGCATTGGCCCAATCTGAACTTACATTACCGGTCCATTGGCCCACTATAGTTGTAGATGCAACCTTGACATAAGCAATAGAAGGTGTGGTGGGACAGCTTGCAGCAGTTACCTCTACTTCATAAACGCCTGCATAAGCAGCAGAATAGGCAAAGCTGGGGTTTTGTGCAGAAGAAGTAAAACCATTAGGCCCTGTCCATGCATAAGTGCTACTGGCAACGGTTGTAGCTGTAAGGTTAAGCGAGGTACCGGCACATATAGGTGCATTACTTCCTGCGCCATCGGGGGCATTGTATAGTGTAGCTACTTCTGCAGGTGTAAGTGCACTATGATAAACGAGGGCATCATCCAGTGTTCCGTTAAAATAATTACTGGTCGGAGCGGAAGGCCACCATTGTACATTATCAAAACCGACTCTCCAATATCCGGTAAAATTCTGGGAACTGGTAATAGCAGCATTGGTGGCAGCCTGCACACCATCTATATACAAAATCATACCAGCAGTCGCTGATATGGTAGCAGTAGCAAGATGCCAGTTATTGTCATTATAAGATAAAGCGGAATTGATTGCTGTGGCATTACCTCCGGTAGGGTTACTTCCAAAGTAAATCTGGCCCGCATTGTTCATATAAAGGTTGCGGTCATAATTTAAACTTAACCCTGTCTGGCTACTTCCGAATCCCATTAGCAATCCTCCGGAGGCAGTTGTAGTCTTAAACCATACCGACATACTGTAACTATTCGGATCGAAATAGGAGTTACTTGTCGAAACATATTGGCTGCTGCCATTAAAGCTATAGGCAGACGCAACGTTGTCAAAACGATCTGCAGTTAGTGACGGTGCGCTTTGAAGCATTCCATTATTATTGCCACTGGCATCATTGGCATTTCCGTTAAATTTATAATTCAGGATCAGATTTGTAACAGGAATATTAGAAATGTTTGGCCCCGGGCAAGTAGTAACCTCGCTGCCACTCAGTACAGTGCTTAACGCTCCTGCGGAAACGGCATATACTTTCCAATGGTAAGTAGTATTTACTGTTAACCCGGATTCCAGCGAAGAAGTAGCGCCGGCAGCAGCCTGGCTTACAAAAGAATAATTGACCCCATCTGTTGAACGATAAATAGCAAACCCAGCTTCATTAGAAGACAGATCAGTCCAGTGCAATGTCATAGCAGTACCACTTACACCGGAAAATGTTAAGCTACCTGGAGCTGTTGGTACTGGTGGAGTAAAGGCATATCTTTTTCCTGATGAAGGCCGTGTAGTTACGTTTGCCTCATTTGTAGAACTTACACTGGTTCCTGCATTATTTACTGAAAGAAAATTACCTGATCCTGTTGCTGTAGCTGTAATGCCAATAGAGGCACTAGGATTACTTGCAGAAGTGGCTTCAGGCTTGTAAATAAATTCAATCTTACCAGTGCCTTCATAAAGTTTTACCTGGAAAGATATTACGCTTCCTAATGCCAGATAATACCATTTCACATTCAGATACTGTAGGGTAAATATCCTGCTTCCTGCTGTACCCGTTGTCTTATAAGTAACGTTTGTATTCGAAGTAATATCAAGATCATCCCACAAAGGGGCGATAACCGGGCGTGGGGTACCGCCTGTAGATAAACCGTTGGTATAGGAATAATCAGATAGCGTTGTACCAAAGGATAGCCAACCATTTGTACTTGCACCTATGGTTGTATAACGGGTGCCCATATACCAGAAGTCAAACCCGATTGGAATGAGGTCAGAAACAGCATCATCGGTATTTCCAACCCAGCTTACTGTAGTTGGGGTTGTTAAAGCAGTGAAAGTAGTGGTTGATTGAGCAAATGTATAGCTTGTTATACTTTGAGCATTAAGACGCATACTCATGATAACAAGTAGCAGACAGGCCAATATATTTTTGTAAAGCAAACGAGTAGTAAATGTTTTTTTCATATGCTATAAATTGTATCTCAATTCAGATATCATGAAGCAACATTTCCTGGTTAAAATCAAAATAGCGGATTGGGAAGTATTTGGTGCTTATTTAAAAAGAATTGATATTTAAGTTAATGGCTTGTTTGGCAGTTATTTTTCTCTGTATTGCACTTCTTATTACAAGTTGTAAAGGTAACTTATTTTTATAATTTGTTAATTTTTTGGCAAAAAACAGTTGTTTTTATCATAATTATCAAACCATTACACGTTTATTTATACGCAAATTGTTTAAATTATAGAGAGCAATTGTTGAATTTGACACTTTTTGGGTTAGTTAAATTATTTTGTCACCTTGATACAAAGAGAATACTTTTCACATCAGAAAACATTGATGAACGTCAGCTAAAGGTGTTGATCTTCGTCAACCAGGTAATGAGATAGTGGAAAATATAACCTCTGAAATAACATGGATCGAACATGATGAACGCTGATCTATTATTTCTGACCCTTTAAAAAGTTAATCTGTTCTTGTTAAAAAACACCTTAACAATGAATGGATATCATCAATATAAAGACTGCATAGAAATATGCCTGAACTGCGCAGCAATTTGCAATCATTGTGCCTCTTCCTGCATACAAGAAGAGGATATTAAAATGATGGCATAGTGCATTCAATCAGAGCTTGCAGAAATATGAACGCAAGGCAATGACGTTTTAAATACATTATCGAATCAAATTTCGATAATTAGATATCTTTGTAATAAGATGCAAACCAAAGGCCTTGTTTTTATTCCGGATATCAGTGGCTTCACCCGTTTTGTTCATGAAACGGAGATCGATCACAGCCGTATCATCATCCAGGAATTACTGGAACTACTGATCAATGCTAACAAGATTGGCCTTGAGGTATCGGAGATCGAGGGTGATGCTATTCTCTTTTACCGGTACGGCGATGTACCTGATCTTAAGGAGCTGTATGGCCAGGTGGAAGATATGTTCCGGGAGTTCCACAGCTATCTGGCTATTTATGATGCTAATCGTTTTTGCCAATGCAAAGCCTGCATGTCGGCGATCAATCTTAGTCTTAAGGTTATTACACATTATGGTGAGTTTACAGAATATAATGTCAAAAACTTCAGCAAGCTGATAGGAAAAGATATTATTGTGGCCCATCAGCTTTTGAAAAATGACATTGAACAACACGAATACTGGTTACTTACCCAAAACCTTACAGCCGAGAAGCAGTTGGTTCCCTTTACACAATGGATGCGATGGAACAGTAGCGTCAAGGAAATAGAAGGAGGTGAGATATCCTTTCACTACACGCAACTAAGCAATCTGAAGAAAGAATTACCTCCTGCACCACAGCTTCATCTGGAGATTGAGCATAAGGTAAAAGTGTTGTCTGTATCCAAAGAATATGATACGCATATCATCAAGCTATTCCACGTTACCGGAGATTTTAATTACCGGCACCGTTGGCAGGAAGGCGTACAAAAGGTGGAAGAAGTTACTCATTTTCTGCCGAGGGTAGGCACAAAATGCAGGCGAGTATTAGACAGTGGTAAAACTGTTACGTACTCCAGTAGTTATACCTTTCATCCCGATAGAATTACTTTTAGTGAGACGGACGAAGACAAAAAGCATGCCAGTTATTTTCTACTTGAAAAAATTGGTGATGGAAAAATACGGCTCACTATAGATTATTACATCCGGAAAAATCCTTTGGAACAATTCCTTTTTTCATTGAAGAAAAAGAAGACTAAAGAATCCCTGGCAAGATCGCTGGACCGCCTGGAAATATTACTTGAAGATATAGACATACCAATAGCACCAATCAATTAATATTGCGTTTTAAGATCATCTCTTCAAGAAGAACTCAACGATACCATTCTTATTATAATTACTGGAAAGGTTAACCTGATACTTTTTCCCGGCATGTGTCGTAATCAGCATCATAGCTGTGCAAGGCGGATCGGAACCCATACTTTCTGCAGCCATTTTAATTTTATCAACCCCTGCTCCATTGTTCAACGATACGTACAATACCAAAGGCGTAGCACTCAATATTTGTTTATGTATCAGCGCGTCTTCATTCAAATAAAGAGAAATAACATCGCCATCGATTTCCTTATTATCATATAGCTCTATCTTAATAGAATCCTTTTCAGCAACAGATATTTCAATCAGGCTTTGTATTTCAGATGTACGTTCCAGGTTCTTATCTTCCACCTTATCTTTAACTATAATCTTGTCTATCACCGGTTCCTTTTCTTTATTTTTAACTTCATCTGTTACCGGCAATTTTTTGTGAGGCAAAGGTCTTTCCAATCGCACCTTAACTGTAGGACAATGGAGAACAGAAGTTGAATTATCGCTCCATTTACCAAGAAGTAACATGGATGTATCTGTTACTTCCAGTTTGGTAGTATAATTTCCAAGGCAATTACTGCCTCCAAAGCCTAGTTTAACACCTAATGTGCTGTCTTCTCTGAAATGGGCTATGGAATCCTTTCTGTTATAACTTCCTACAAGCGTATAATGCTCATAGTTATTGTTACGATAATAAAGATGGCTTGCGCCCGATATCAGGCTATCATCGTGGAGGTAGAGTTCGACAACCAGCTTCTCTGGCGTTGTCATCATGATATGCTTGCTGTAATTGCCTACCCATACACCTGACAGGTCTTGCCCCTGCAAAGAATTACCATAAAAACAGGCCAGCACCAGGAAGAAACAATAATAAAAGATTTTCATACTATTATAATGCAGAGACAGATGAAAAATTGTATTAAAGGTCGTTTTTTTGTTTGAATAGAATTTTAAAGCATATCTATAATTAAATAAATCTATTTACTAAACGATAAAGAAGCCACCATAAGGCGGCTCCTTTATCGTTGGCACATAAATTATTGGAACAACTTATACGATCTCCATGTGAAAGCTAACCGGAGGTTTGCCATCAGCACGCAACATTTTATTGCTGGAACTGGTCAGTAATCCGTCGCGGCCTTTGATCTCTACTTCTACATTTTTATAAGCAGAATCGCTTAAGGTTTGTAATAGTTTGCCTTCTAACAAGGGCAATTCAAAAAAGGCTTTTACCTCCAGGTGGGTTTGGCAATTGGCACAATACTGGGAGTTCCATCGGCTAAGAACAGCCTCTGTACCGAGGTGTAGCTTCTCACCACCAACTGTGATATAAGCAGATATCATGAAAGACCCTCTGATCGGAGCCTTATTGATCCCTGTTACTTTAATAACTTTAGAAGCATAATTCTTCTTCGCTTGTTTCAACATCTTTTTATCCGACTCATCCATCGAGCCAGGGCCATAAGTATAGCCCATTTGTTTTTCTATATTGATACAGTCCAAAGAGGTGTAAGTAGCACCATCATTATCTTTGCCATGTTTGAAAGGTGCTAACGGGCTTTCTAAAGTCAACCATGAATTGGGAGCAAAACCGGGAGTAGGTCCCTGGTTATCTACTGTATTGGTTCCAGGATATTCCGGGATAATTTCAAGACGATCTATAGCATCATGTTTCTTTTGCCACAGCCAGAACATGCGGTCTACATTGCAATGATGAAAGTAGAAAATAGGATCTAATCCCGCCGTATCATTCTCACCCATATCACCATTAGCACCTTCAATCGGAGACCGGTTGTAATTTGGAATATCACAACCACCTACTGCCAGGTGAATACTGTTATGTGGCGATTCCAATGGAACAACTACTTTATAAGAACCCGGTATAGGTTGTCCGGTAACAGGATCAACTGTCTGGCGTTCCGCATTCCATTCTGAAGCTGAGGTAGTATTGGAAAACACAGTATAGTTGGGGGCCTCCAGACAATCCCTGAACTTCTTGGCTACATGGGTTTCAATCACTTCTCCTTCTACTACAATGTGCGAATTCAACCAGTTCAGAATATTGTCATTCAGAATGCCGACATTCTGAGTATAATCAGGATACTGGGCATTATGCGCATTGGTAGCAGCAATTTCTTTTTCATTTCCTACGATACCTGATAAAGGATAACGTACGGTCTCATAATTTTTGGGCTTGGAATAATTAGGATCATCACCGCTGATATGATCCGTGATATTTACCGGGAAAACGAATGAGCGCAATGGATTAGGGATCTGCACACCATCAAGCTCGAAGAACTCTTTGGTCAACGGCCAGGGAATACCTTTAGTTCTTGAATATTCATCCGTTTCATCCCAGAAAGGTAACATCACATCTTTGCAACCCTTGATGCTTTGCAATGCTTCTTCCAGCTTTAAAAGATAGACACGATGCCAGGTTGGGAATAATACATTCCCGTGATTACAATAACCGCCCCAGTAGGCATTGCTGCCCCACCCTGCGCCTCTGAAAGGTTCTCCATGATAACCTCCCAGTTTAAAGAAGGATTTAAGATCAGTATAAGGAAGTTCCTTGATTCCTTTCCAGGCACGCATCAGGTCTTCCAGCGGTTTTTTATTGCCTTTTTCATATTCATTCTGAAGTTCCAGAAGAGAACGGCGTACTTTAACTTTTGTCATAAGATTGGTTGTTTAGATTGTTTTTTAAATAGGTTGAATGAATGCGGATTTTACCGGAAAAGCTGTTCAGTAAAGAGCCGGAGATAATCAGTATCATACCGGTTATTAACAGCCATTTTTCCTGCGGTAAAAAACTTCTGCAAGTAAGGATCACAATTGCTCCGCCCAGGCTCATCAAAAAAGGCAGGTAACCTTTTTGAGGAATTTTCCTGTATAACATGAATAAGTGTATAGCAAAAAAGAGCAACAGAACAGGAAGAAGCCAGGGCATATAAGGAAGCTGAACCAAGCCAAAGCTTCCGAGCGTACTCATGTAGACAGCCCAGCACATGGGGCATTTCGGAAAAAATGCGATCAATACACTTGTTAAGATAGAAGGTAGCGACCTTGAAGTCTTTTTGATCTTCACCAATGTGCCTTCAGTCTTAGGTTCCTGTGCATTATTGTTGCAGCAACAGGAAGGTGTAGTTCCGGAAGTATTCATAAGCTATGGATTTAGATTATGGTTATTGTTGTTTGTTACTTCGTTTCAGATTGCAATACAGCATAAAAGGAAGCAACTACTCCAGCAGGACTGGTGCCGCCCTGCCCATCCGGATGAGGGATAGCACGGGTTACACTTCCGGTCATAGCAGGAACCTGGTTGACACCATCAGGTATTTGAGGGACCAGGTAACACAAATAATCGTAAATCCAGAGCGAGCCACTTACAATGCCGGTGCCTTGAAACCATAGTGTTGCAGGGCTTCCGTATTGGAACGAACCTTTCAGTTCCAGCTCCCAACCAGTATCGTAAATTTTGCCTGTTAAAGCTCCCGATTCAGCAATTTCAATTTTAAGATTTCCCCGTCCGAATTCGAGTGAGTTGAAATCAACAGACAGGTCAGGATTGTTAAGCAGGCTCCGGTAGGTCCATGTGCCTGTACCGGGCTTCCGGTTTGCGTTTGATGCCATAAATTTTGATTTTAGGTTTGGTATGTTTGGTTGTTTGGTAAGTTTGGCTTATCTGAATATCAGCTATTGTAATAAGGAGGTAAGATAGTATAAGGAGGTAAAGAGGCAGCTCTGTTATATATCATAACATCTGCAGTTTGCTGGGCAATAACAGCGCCATCATATTCTTCCACTACATAAAGCGCGCCATCAATTCCAGAAGTGATTCCTCCTGTTGACATGATATTTCCATCCATCACAACACGTACATTTTTCACAAGATGAATATCGGGGTATTGCTGATGCACTGAATCGATAGCCTGATAATGAGTAGTAGCCTGCCTGCCGGACAATAATCCTGTTTTAGCTAAAGTGTACAGACCGATGCAAACCGATAAAATTTTCTTCCCGCCTTCTCCCATTCGTTTGATCCAGGTTATCATAGAAGGATCGACTTCAAGATCTATAATACCCGGTATAACAATCAGGTCGGGGTCGGGACAATTGGTGATGTCGTATTGCGGAGTTATAGTTACCACCTTGCCTTCACTGCTGATGGTATCCATAGTTGCAGCCACAGTATAAACCTGGTATCTTTTATTATTATAGGCGTTGGCTTTGAGAAAGACATCTATAGGCCCGTTCATATCTATAGGTTCTACACCGTTATAAATAAGCACGGCAACTTTAATTGGCATTTCCATAATTTTTTATTTTGATAAGTGTGATGTTTGGCTAAAGAAAAGCTGTCGAAAAAGCAAGTAGCCGACAAACCATTGTTATACTTTGTTTCCGCTTTGTTCTCTATCAAAACTATATTTTAAAAACGGGATCTAATAACCTCTCAATTTACAGTATCATATAACTGCTTGTAATATGGCCGGCTTATGCAATGGTTTATTAAAAATTGAAGAGAACTATTTGTAAGACAGTAAACTATATGTCGCAAGCGGTATGGGAGATGAAGCAATACATCATTATTGTTTTAAACGATAATAAAGCAGCATTGAAAAAATTAAGCAAGTATAGAAAGTCAACTTACTGACTCACAATATTTGTATCTTATAAGAAAGACCCTCATTTACTTTATGCAAGAAGGGAAAATTTGATGTAAATAAATTATTTTAAAAACAGGTGAAAATACCCTGTACATAACACGGGGTATTAATGCAGGGGTTAAGGGTTAAAAGGTATGAATAACATAATATTTTAGATGGTTGAATAACAATCGAAAAGAGGAGCAATGTGAATGTACCTTTATAGCAAAGGGAAGTGCTTTAAGCCATTCCTTTTGGGGTTCTTAATATAAAAATTTACTTTTGGATGCTTAAAAACATTGAGAAAAGCTACTTCCATATTACTGATCCTGTTATTCACCGCCAATATTTGCGGTGCAAGCATTTCATATCATTTTTGTGGCAAGATGCTCCAATATTATGCCTTCAATGGCAATAAGAAAAAAAGCAAGTGCTGCTGCAAAGGCACTCAAAAGAAGAAAGGTTGTTGTAAGACCGAGCATCACAAGGTAACTGTTGATGAGGCTAAGTCATTCGCAAAGCAGCTTGTGTTCCAAAAACAGCTTATACTTGAAGCTATT
Source organism: Taibaiella sp. (assembly GCA_041660405.1). Lineage (GTDB taxonomy): Bacteria > Bacteroidota > Bacteroidia > Chitinophagales > Chitinophagaceae > Taibaiella. The sequence goes on from JBAZWL010000005.1 coordinate 175,451, forward strand.
GTGCCACAAACTTTTTACGGTATTGATCAAGGTATTAAGTTGATTGATTTCCCTTACTCTGTTCCGCTGGTCCACGCCCCTCCGATAGTGCGAACAGTATCCACACACATACTTCACCAGCAGTTTTTAATTTGATTATTCAGGTTATTCTACCTGCAAGTACCTATGTCTGCAGGCTTTGTTGTTTCTGCAATTTTTTTAGATAATGATGTGCTACATTACAATAGTGTATAAATTAAATTTTCAAAATGGGCCTGATATTGCACATAAAAAATATGGTTTGCGATCGTTGCAAAATGGTTGTGAAAGCCGAATTAGAGAAAACAGGTCTTCATGTTACGCATGTTAACCTGGGTGAGATCGAATTAAAAGAATCGGAGTTATCTCCTGATCAATTAAGTAATGCAAAGGACCACCTGGAAAATGTCGGATTTGAACTTATTGATGATCGCAAAACACAAATAATAGAACAGATTAAAATCGCAATCATAGAATTGATTCACTATCAAAATGATGAGATAAAAATTAAACATAGTGAGTACCTTGCGCAACGTTTAAACTATGATTATTCTTTCTTAAGCAAAACGTTTTCTGATGAAGAAGGAACAACTATTGAACAATATATTATTCACCAAAAAATTGAAAAGGTAAAAGAGCTGCTTGCCTACGGACAATTGACGCTTAGTGAAATTGCCTGGCAAATGGGTTACAGTAGTGTTGCTGCACTAAGCAGTCAGTTTAAAAAAGTAGTAGGCATTACTACAGGTGCATTTAAAAAAGGAAGTGATAAGTCGCGGAACACTTTAGACAAAGTAGGAAAAGAATAAAATTTATGAAAGAACATTGGGAAAATATCTTTACAAATAAACAAGACAACCAGAAAAGTTGGTTTGAAGATTATCCGGCTATATCCATGCAATTGATCACGGAACAAAACCTGGATAAGGATGCTGCCATTATAGATATTGGGGGTGGAGATAGCCATCTGGTTGATGCTTTAATTGCAGCAGGGTACACCAATATTACTGTACTGGATATTTCTGAAAAAGCGTTGGATAACGCACGGGTACGTTTAGGAAAACCGGGCGATAATGTAAAATGGATCGTCGCAGATATTTGCACATTTATACCAGAAGAAAAATATGATTTGTGGCATGACCGCGCAGTATTTCATTTTCTTACCGGAGAAAGTGAGAGAGAACAATACATCCAAACTGCGCAAAACGCATTAACACCTGGCAGTAAATTAATTATAGGTACGTTTTCATTGGACGGACCCGAAAAATGCAGCAATTTGCCAGTGCAGCGCTACAATGTCCCTGCCTTACAACTACAGTTTAAACCCCGGTTTCTAATGGAAAAAGGCAATAGGTTTACTCATATAACTCCTTTTCAAACAACACAGTCTTTTACCTTTTGTGTATTCAGGGCAGATTAGAGAATGGCTGAATTTTGTAAAGTATTTCCAGAATACTGTAACAGCCAGCGTTTACAATGCAGGTAGCTTTGCGTTGTAAATTATTTTTTTATGACTGATACATTTTCGCTGCCGCTTATTGATGTTGAAAGCGAGCATTGCGCACTTATAGTAGATAAAGGACTTGAGAAAGTAAAAGGGATTAAATCACATAAAGTAGAATTAAATAACCATCGTGCATTAATTGAAACAGATCATCCTGATGAAACAATTCCTAATGCAGTTGAAGCCATCCGGGATTTAGGCTATGGTGTAGATACGATCAGGAAAAATTTTCCGATAACAGGCATGAGCTGCGCATCCTGTGCAGCAAGCGTTGAAAGCATGTTAAAGGCACAGCCTGGTGTCTTAAAAGCTGGTGTAAATTTTGCTAACAGCACGGCCAATGTAGAATACATCCCCGGTATTGCTCATACAGAAGATTTTAAGAAAGCAATACAATCCATAGGCTATGATCTGATCATTGATGAAAGCGAAGAAGCTGCTGATAGTTTGCAGGCATTACAGCAACAGCATGCAAAAAGCCTGCGCAATCGAACCTTGCTTTCTATCGCATTTTCCCTCCCTTTGGTAACTATCGGCATGTTTTTCATGAACATTCCTTATGCCAATTATATCATGTGGGCGTTGGCTACTCCAGTTGTCCTGGTGTTTGGCAAACAATTTTTCATTAACGCCTGGAAGCAAGCTAAGCATCGCTCTGCCAACATGGATACCTTAGTAGCCATGAGCACCGGTATTGCTTACCTGTTCAGTGTTTTCAATACTTTATATCCCCAGTTCTGGCATAGCAAAGGGTTACATGCACATGTATATTTTGAAGCTGCAGCTGTTGTGATCGCTTTCATCTTATTAGGTAAAATGCTGGAGGAACGAGCAAAAGGTAATACCTCTTCTGCTATCAAAAAACTAATGGGGCTACAACCCCAAACAGTAACTGTTGTCCATCATGGCGGACATCAAATGGAAATTCCCATTGCGCAGGTAAAGGTTGGCGATATACTGCTGGTGAAGCCCGGTGAAAAAATAGCTGTAGATGGTATCGTTTCTGAAGGTAGTTCTTATGTGGATGAAAGTATGATAACCGGCGAGTCTGTTGCTGTGTTGAAGCAACAAGGAATCCGTGTGTTTTCCGGTACCATTAATCAAAAAAGCAGTTTTCAATTTAAAGCCGAAAAGGTAGGGGGTGATACTGTACTGGCACATATCATTCGTGCAGTACAAGACGCACAGGGCAGTAAAGCCCCAGTGCAAAAACTGGTAGATAAAATTGCCGGAATATTTGTACCGGTTGTTATAGGCATTGCATTATTAAGCCTGGCCGCCTGGTGGATGTTAGGAGGCGAAAATGGTTTTACACAAGGGTTACTGGCACTGGTTACTGTTTTAGTAATAGCTTGTCCTTGTGCACTTGGTTTGGCCACGCCTACAGCCATCATGGTTGGTGTGGGCAGAGGTGCAGAAAATGGTATCTTAATTAAAGATGCTGAAAGCCTCGAAAGAGCCTACAAAGTAGATAGCATTATCCTGGACAAGACCGGAACGATTACGGAAGGTAAGCCCGAAGTTAATGGGATCGCCTGGGCAGAAGGAGCTAACCAAAAACAGTTGTCTCCTATATTATTTAGCATGGAAGAACAGTCTGAACATCCCCTTGCAGAAGCAGTGAGCCGGTATTTAAATGCAGAGGACACATCTAAAGTTACTATCGTGCATTTTGAAAGTATTACAGGGAAAGGCGTATCCGGTATATACAATGGAACGACTTATTACATTGGTAGCAGCAAATTTATATCGTCACAAAGCATTCACATCCCGGCAGTTTTGCAACAACAAGCTGATAACTGGCTGACAGAGGCAAATACAGTAATCTGGTTTGCTGATGATAAACAAGCACTAGCCACTATAGCTATCGCCGATAAGATAAAAGAAAATTCTGCCCGGGCCATACAACGCCTCTTGGAACTGGGTATCACTGCATACATGCTTACGGGAGATAATGCTCAAACAGCAAAAGCCGTTGCTGATAAAGTGGGCATCAAAGAATATAAGGCAGAAACAATGCCCACAGATAAAGCTGACTTTATTAAATTATTACAACAGCAGGGCCATGTAGTAGCTATGGTGGGCGATGGTATCAATGATAGCCAGGCTTTGGCACAGGCTGATATTAGTATAGCCATGGGTAAGGGAACCGATATTGCAATGGATGTAGCTAAAATGACACTTATCTCTTCTGACCTGATGAGTATTCCTAAAGCCATTGCACTTTCACGCAAAACAGTAAGGGTAATCCGTCAAAATCTGTTCTGGGCATTCATTTATAATCTTATTGGGATTCCCATTGCTGCAGGTTTACTTTATCCGGTGAATGGATTTTTGCTTAACCCAATGATCGCAGGTGCAGCTATGGCATTGAGTTCTGTGTCAGTAGTCAGTAATAGTCTTCGTCTGAAGTACGCTAAGCTCTAAATCTAAATTTTGCAAATAAATCTCGTAATTCTATAACAATGACGTTTCTTTAATCAGGAAATTCGCCAAAAATAAATTGTAATGAAAACATTGAAATTCAAAACCAATATTAACTGTTCCGGCTGCATTAATTCTGTAACGCCTCATTTAAATGCAACTGAAGGAATAACAAACTGGAATGTTGATATTCAAAATGCAGATAAGGTACTTACTGTTGAGACTGAAGAGTTAACCAGCGATGTGATTACCGGAATTATAACAAAAGCAGGCTTTGCCATCCAGGAGATACATTAGTATAAAAGTGCGTTTTCTTTTCAAAAAGCTATAATTATATTAACCTTTTGCACGAATACCAATATGGATACGTGTAATGCAGAAAGCCTGAAATAGTGATTGACACTAGCTTACAAGGTATATTTTAAGATAACTAATTTTGAATTAGAAAAACCTGTAATTTTACAGCCTCATGAAACGCTTTATAACAGTAATCATTGCAGTATGTTACCTATGCCTTAGCATAGGTATTCCTGTGCATTTACACTACTGTATGGGCAAAATGATAGAGGTTAGCCTGATAGAAAAAGATGACGACCACCATTGCTCCAGTTGTGGCATGGATAAAAAGTCATCCGGAAATGGCTGCTGTAAAGACGAACATAAGATTATTAAGAATGCAACCGACCACGCCTTAGTAAAAGATATAATTATTAAGGCCCAGTTTAGCGAGTATATCCTCCCTGTTAAGCCCTCTGTTTTTGCGACTGCCAAAATTCCGGTTGCTTATGCAAATAGAATGGCTCAAACACATGCGCCACCACTGATTCCCCCCGATTGCCCCTTATATATACGTATAGGGAATCTTCGTGTCTGATACTTTTTTATTGCTGATGCAATAGTGAAAATGTATGTGGCTTAAGCTGCAATTCATTTTCATTATTGCTTTTTTTATGGCGTTTTTTTCCGGCGCTAATTAATCACAATATTAAAGTTTATAAAAATGAAACTCATATTCATTGCGCTATCTGCTATCGCAGTACTCTCTTTCGCATCTTGTAGTAATCCTACTAACAAACAGGAAAACACTTCAAATGTGGAGACCAACAATAACGCACCATCTGAAGAATTAGTAGATGCAAAAATTGTAAAGCCATCTTTTGCAATTGCAGATTCAAAACTGAAGACGCAGATGCAACATATATACAATGCTTATTTGCTGATGCAAACTGCATTAGTAAATAACAAAACTGCTGAAGCCGCTACCCAGGCAAAAAGCGTTAGCCAATTCATAAGTTCCTTTGGTACTACAGATCTTCCAACAGATCAGAAACAGGCTTATGAAGCTCATGTTGTAAAAATTCAGGAACTGGCAACCAGTATAGCCAATACGCAAGACATTAAATCTCAAAGGACTTCATTCTCCCCTCTTTCTAACCAAATATATGAACTGGTTATAGCTTTTGGAAATGATCAGCCCGTCTATCAGGCACACTGCCCTATGGCATTTGATGGTAAAGGCGCATCCTGGCTGAGTGATAAGACAGAGATCAGAAACCCTTATTATGGTGACGAAATGCTGGAATGCGGTGAAGTAATCAACATTGTAAAAAAATAATCCAACACTTAACACAACTAAAATAATTTAAAATGAAAAAGTTCCTTTTTGTAGTAGCTATGATGCTATCTATATCTTCCTTCGCTCAGATCAAATCTGCAAACCTTACTGCTAGTGGGCTCACTTGTAGCATGTGCAGTAAGGCTATCTATAAGTCATTAGTAAAAGTTGCTACTATCCAGGATGTGAAAGTGGACATTAAAAATTCAAGCTATCTGATCACTTTTAAACCAGGAGAGACCGTATCTCTTGCAGCTATAAAAAAGGCTGTGGAGGATGCAGGTTTCTCAGTAGCTGCGCTAAAAGTAACAGCCAATTTTGAGAAAACAGAAATAGGACCGGATGCCAAAATTTCGCTTCAGGGAAGTACCTACCGTTTTCTCAATAGTTCAAAACAAACTATCCAGGGAGTAAAGACCTTTGCTGTTGTAGATAAAAATTACCTGCCGGCCAGCGAACATAAAAAGTACGCTAAGAATATTACGGCTAAGCCTGGTAGCGGCGTCTATCACGTTACACTACTTTAATATGGGATCAATGAAAAATTTCATAAGGTTATTATTGCTGGCAGGGTTCATATCTATGGCTTTCAGCAAAGCCGATGGTCAGGAATTATTTGTTTATACAGAACCGGCCAGCAATATGCCAGCCAGGTCCTTAGGTCTCCGGTTGAATAATTGGGTCATGCAGGAAAAGGTAAGCAAGGATATCAATTACCACCTGATTCCCGAAGTTATGTGGGGTGTAAATAAAAACCTGATGCTTCATGCAGAAGGCTTTTTGAGTAACCGCAATGCAGGGCTATCAGCCGAAGGTGGGGCCTTATATGCCAAGTATCGTTTCTTTAGCCGGGATAAAGTATATCGTCATTTTCGCCTGGCGGCCTTTGCACGCACGGCTATTAATAATAGCGACATACACCAGGAAGAAATTGAAACAAACGGACATAACTCCGGCTATGAATTTGGAATGATTGCTACCCAATTATTGCATAAGCAAGCCATATCAGCCACTGTTAGTTACGAACGTGCATTGGGTAATGCAGGTGGCAATGAATATCCATCTGTCCAGGCCAACAAAGCAATAAACTATTCTCTATCTACAGGCCGGTTGTTGTTACCCAAAAACTACACCGATTATGATCAGGTAAACCTGAATGTAATGGCAGAAGTGTTAGGCCAATATCTTCCAGAAAATGGCAAATCCTTTATGGATCTGACGGCATCTGTCCAGCTTATTTTCAATAGCCAGACAAGGGTGGATGTAGGCTATAAAAGATCATTGTACAGCAATATGCTTCGTACAGCCCCCAACGGTTTCCTGATAAGGTTTGAGCACTTATTGTTCAATGTCATGAGATAAAAGTTTAAAGAAAACAAATCGAGGAAAGAAACAATCCATAGTTGTATCAATGATCTATACTACCGGAAACATACTTTTTAAAAGGTATGTTTCCGGCTATGGAAAGCGTGCAGCAATTGATCTTTCTTTCTTACGGAAACTTCAAGCATGACTTTATCTTTCATGACTACATACCCTCCACCACTCTTTCCTTTGTTATATTCTGCTACCTGCCTGATATTGATCAGGTGCTTATGATGGATTCGGATAAACCCATAGTCTTTTAATTCTTCCTCATAAGTTGCCAGCGTACGGGAAACGGTCTTAGGTGCTTCTTTATTAAAAAATAAGACAGTGTAATTATCGGTAGCTTCACAACGGATAATATCATCAATATCGGCAAGGATAAATCCATAGAGCGTTGGTACTTTAAGTTTTCTGACGATCATTTGATTGTGAAACCGATTCAGGAGTTCCGAGAAATCATTCATCCGATTACCTTTATCCTTACATCTTGCCAGGGCTTTTTGTACTGCTTCTCCGAATTCTTTTTCATTTACCGGCTTCAATACATAATCAATCACAGAAGCCTTTATCGCTTTGATAGCGTAATGATCAAAACCAGAGATCAGTATGACCTGCGCACTTAAAGAAGGATATTGCCTCAGGATGTCAAAGCCACTGCCATCCGGCAATTCCGCATCCAGAAAAATAATATCAGGTACTGTTTCAGACAACAGGTTAATAGCGTCTGCTACGGTACCTGCCTGACCGATAATATTGATCTCAGGAAAAGATTCCCCTAAAAGATGATGAATAATTTGCTTGCTATGGTCATCATCATCAATGATAAAGCCATTATAAAAGTGTGTGTTCATAAGCAATAACAGGTATTTTTAGTTGTACAATGATGCCACTCTTGTCGGGATCAAAATTCTTCTTATTGTATAAGTTGATTTTAATTTTCATGCCAAATAATTGATTATAAGTTTCGGCACGGCTACCGGAAAGGCGAAATCCAAGAGAGCCTATGTTACCATTATGCTCAGGAGTAAAGCCCATCCCATCATCTTCCACACTTATCTCTAGCTGATTTTCTTCCGGCTGTTCGAAACGAATGATCACAGTGCCACCTTCTCTCCTGGCAGCAATCCCATGCTTCATCGCATTTTCAACATAAGGTTGTATTAGCATAGCCGGTATCATTGTCTGCTGGTCAATATTATCTGCTACAACTATCTGGTAATGGAGACGCTCATGAAATCTCATCTTTTCCAGTTGCAGATAATTACTCAGGTAATTTGTTTCCTCGGCTATCGTAATAAAGGCCTGACGCGAGTATTGCATGGTAAAACGTATGAGCCTTGCGAAAAGATCGAGGTATTGACGTGCCTGATCATGCTGCTTTTCGTAATTAAAATATTGAATGGAGTTAAGGCAGTTGTAAATGAAATGAGGATTGATCTGTGCCTTGATTGCTTCTAGTTCCAGTTCGGCCAGCCTTCTTTCCTGTCTGGCCTTCTCATACTTGCTCAATGCCATCCGGGTGGCCCTTCGTCTGATTAAGAAGTACAAAAGCAGGGCCACCAGTAAACATACTATAGCCTTAAAGAAGAATGTTTGCCAGAATACCGGAAGAATATGGATACTAAGGATTACGGGTGTTTTACTTCTGGTACCTTTTGCATTGCTGGCATAGGCCCGGAACAAGTATGTTCCCGGTGCCAGGCCGGTAAAATGTATTTCAGGATTGTCGGTTTCCGTCCATTCATCGCTTAGGCCTTCCATTTTATAGTAATACTTTGTATTACCGAAACTTTCATAGGAAATGGCGCTTAGCGATATCGTAAAATCATGTTGCTGGTAAGAGAGTTCCAAGGCTTTTCCAGGTTGGTGCAGCAATGTATCCCGCAAGCGAACTGCATTGAGGTAAACCAGCGGAGCATTCATCTGCAGAAAGGTAGTATCCTGCAGGGGAATAATACCTGTTCCCTCTGCGGTGGTGATAAAGGCTGTATCCCTGAATACATATACACCTGTAATATTGTTGGATGGAAGCCCATCGTAAAAAGTATAATTCCGGGTATGTTTTACTTTAAATTCTTTATCGAATTGTACCTCACAGGCACCTCTTTCTGTTGCTAACCAATACAGGTTATTATTTTGTTTAAATATCTTACGTACCAACGCTGCACCAGCTCCGGGAAATACCTTGATAGCTCTGGCTGTTCCGTTCAGGGAATTGAAGTAATATATACCTTGTGCGTTCGTACTGATCAAAGCACCATTTTGACCATCATCTACAATGTCTGTTATATTGATATGACTCAACTCCGGATGATTGATCCTGATAGTCCGGGACCTTAGGTTTCTCTTAATAAATAAACCATCTGGTGTGCCTACAAGCACCGTACTATCCGGCAACGATGCAATAGAAGAGGTCCTGCCTTCAAAAATAATTTGTTGAACACTGCTAAACGCACCTGATGTTATCTCTCCCGATTTTAGGTAAAAGGCATTACTCTGAGAGGCTACCAACAAGCCCCCATCTATATAAAGGGACATATCTTTATAAGTAGAAGGGCTGTTGAAATAACGGATACTATTCTTACGACCATCGACCAGAGCCAGATCTTTATCCATAATCAGGAACCGGTTATTATCCAATGGGCAAATGCAACGTACACCTTCGTAAAAATTTTGATTCAGCTGGTAATGCTTTATCTGCCCGTCTTTCCTGATGGAAAATTTTTTCTCATTAATATAGCCAATGGCAATATTTCCGGAACTATCACCATTAATACATTTAGGAATACCAGAACCTGGCAACACAGCATGCACCCGGAGTGCATTCTGAAAATGTTTGCTGGATAAAAAATACAAACTATTGTTCTGCCCCGACATCCATATATTTTCTCCCCGGTCTACAAACAGGTAATTGATCACTGTTTTGTCCATGAAATAAAAAGGACGGGCATGAGGTTGGCTGTACCCTTTATCTACGTAAGCCATACCGCCATCCAGGAATTTGAACCAGAGATTAAGCGCTTTGTCTGTAAAGATTGCCGAGTTTTTTGAAGGAGCTAATCTGGGAACTGTTTTTATAAGATATAGTATGCTGTCATTCCTGAAAGTATAAATATCTATTTTCTCTCCGGATTTATTATAAGCAAAAATATATCTGCCGTCTTCTTTGGCTTCTATTGCTCCTTTACAGGAAACGGGGTTCATCCGGCTATCATAGATTGGCTTGTAACGCCTTTCCCTGAGATCATATTGCTTGAGTATACGGTCTTCATTGTTGAAGCAAATGACCCGGTTATTCCTTACAGCTACTATGAACGAACTAGTATCCGGTACATCAATTTTCCTTATTCCATCAGCCGAGAAACAATAAAGCGTCGTTATCCTGGATGCATCACTCAACCAGATATTTCCGGTGAATATATCCAGGAAGAGATTATTCTTTCCTGTATTGCGGATAAGATTCAAGCCCGGGTCCTTGCGGCCTGAGATAATTTCACCGCTCTTATAATAGGTAATATTATTGAGTAAGGGAGCCAGCAGCACCTGGTCCTTGCCATAGGGATTACAAGATAATATTTCCTGATCTGCCGGCATTAATTGATCGCGAAGAACCTGAAACTTTTTCCCATCAAACCGTAACGCACCATTTTCAGTTCCCAGCCACAAAAAGCCTTTTTGATCCTGTTGAATGACGTAACCATTTGTAGCGGTATAACCGTCGATTAAGGTATACTTACGCATACCGGGCAACTGAGCTTCGGCCGTAAAAGGCTGATTCAGATGAACACAGAAAAGCAGAAGCAAAAAACATATTTTAACCTTAAAATATGTAGTATCCACTATAATTCGGGTTTGGTACCCTCAAGTTACAAATACTTTTTGAAAACAGTTGCATTTATTTAACAATCTATACACTTACACAATTTCTATATACACTTGCTCATTTGTGCTTGCATAACAGAGGCTGGTTCTTTTACCTTGGGTTACATTTTCCGGAAATGTATCAGAAAGGCCTCTCGAAATTTTCTTTATCATGAAAGTAAAAAGAGGATTTTTTTCACCAAACCATTCATTATTCTATGAGACTTCAATCCTTATTTTCAAAATGTACCCTGGCCGTAGCTACGCTATTGTTGTCTGGTACTTTATTTCATGCGCAAGCCCAACCTGGTTGTGCACAAGCGCCACTCTGCCTTTCCAACGGCGAATTAACTTCCAACGGAGGAGGTGGTGATATGAATAATAGCGCGCCTGCTATAGGGCCTTCCACTGTAAACAGCTGGTATGTATCTCATGGCTCCCCCACCATTGGGGCTCCATATCCAGGTGGTGGTGCCCCCAACGGTATATGGATGTGGTCCTACAGTGGGAGGGGCGAAGGTATTTATTCCTGCTACCAGTTCCAGGCTGGTCACCAATACCGCATTTGTCTTTGGGTGCAAAATACAGGGCAGTCCCCCATTAATCCCGGCAACCTTATGATTTATGCTTCTAATGGACTTACGGGTAACGGACCTACAAGTACAACCATTGCTGTACCTGGTTCTTCCGAATTGATCAGTAATGCTCATACGGTTAACATGAGCTGGGTGCAATTAACTTACTGGTATACTCCTAGTGCCAATTATAACCAGATCTGGATTTATCCTTTCCGCGCAGGTGGCTCTATTAATTCCGGCCAATACGAGCTGAATGTGGACAGGATCAATATTTTCGAAGTGCCTTATGGTGTAGGCATGGTTATACCTTGCGGTGGTACCATTACTCTTGATGCACCAGTCGGTTGTCCCGGTGTCTCTTATGACTGGTACGATCCTTCCATGAACTATATTGGTTCGGGAACAGTAATCATTCCTAATGCTGATCCGTCTATGGATGGTAACTATACCTTAATGATCACCAGTGGTGACTGCACTGCTCAATCGGGCATCCAGATCATGGTTGAACCATGCGAACCTTGTGATAATTTCCAACCTAACTTTGACATGCAAGGGCAATGTAATCCACGTACCTTCATCGATATGTCATCGGGTCCGGGTACATCTGTAGCCTGGTTCTGGGAATTTGGTGATGGTGGCACGTCCAACCTGCAGAACCCTACACATGCTTATGCTACCGGCGGTGTGTATGAAGTCTGCCTCACAGTGATTCGTAAGTCAGGAAAAGAAACCTGCTGTAAGCGTATTTGCAGAAAGATAGATGTGTGTGATCCTCATACTGGCCCGGTAGATCCAGCCGATCCTGTAGGATTCAAATTTGACTATCTGAACAGCACACAACAAGCAGTAAAATTCCAGGATGTCATCAAAGGAGATAAAGTGATTTGTGAATATCAATGGGATTTTGGCGATGGCAATACTTCCAACCTGCCTAACCCTGCTCACGTTTATGAGCAACCTGGTTTATACAATGTATGCCTCAATGTACAGCATTGCGATTACGATGCAGCCAATAAGGTATCCAAATCCAGGAATTACAACTATTGTCAGACAGTACGTGCCAAAGGAAGCCTTACTGTAAGTGAGATAGATGTGATCCCGAATCCTGCTACTGATAGGGCAACCATAATGATCAGAAATATTAAAGAACCGGTTGTGAGCTTAAGGAATGTGCATGGTGCCGAAGTGGCCAAAGCTCAATCTTCAGGTGAAGGAAAATATACGTTCAATCTGGATAACCTTAGTGCCGGAATTTATATGGTAACGGTTGAAGGTAAAGAAGGTAAGTTTGTCAAAAAACTGGTAAAGAAATAGTTCCTTTATACCAGTTACTAAGTGAAGCTGCCTCTTATGTTTTTATAACGTAAGAGACAGCTTTTTTTTGCAAATGTATGGGCTTAGTATCTTCGCAATCCCGCTATCATTTCCCATATTTATTTACAGTTTTTCTCTTTTCTCTTAATTTATTTTACCAGATTTCCTACCATTATTTTGTAGAAATATTTCTACAAGATCGCAGTTGTGTGTTCCATACGGCAGCATTATCTTTAACCACAATTAAATTCCCGCCCCAAAGTTTAATTAATCGAAAGTCAAATTTAAAATTTAACCATAAAACAATTATTTAACAGACTATGTTAAATAATACCAAAATAAATGCAGACTTTTACCCAAAATACTGATAATTTATAAATATTTTATAAATTCTACAACATCTATTTATAATCTGATCCAATCTTTTTTCTTTTATCAATTCAAAACCAACACTTTCAAATGAACCGACAGATTTACTCTCTTTTGCTCGGATGCTTACTATGTGTTGCCTATTCAGCAAGAGGGCAAAGCATTCCTCAAAAGGATGCTGAACTCAAAGCTAAAGCATGGCAATGGCATCAGGAGACCAAAAATGGATTTACCCAAAACAAAGGCCAGGTCTACGACCAGAACGGCAAGGTAAACCGTACTGTAAAATACCTGCTCAACATGCCGGGCCTCAATGTACAGCTAAGAGCCAACAGCTTTAGCTACGATACCTGGCTGGCAGAAAAAAAGCCCGGAAAAGAGAACCGGAATCCATTCGATGAACTGGCCATGCCAACCGAACAGGCATCAACAAAAGTTCAGTTCCATCGTGTGGATATTGAGCTGGAAGGTGCTAACCCTAATCCTGAACTGGTAGTAGCAAACGCACTTTCAGGTACGGATATTGTTATGGACGGCGCTTCAGAAATTCGCGATATCCATAGCTACGGCAAGGTAACTTATAAAGATATTTACCCCGGTATTGACCTGGAGTTCCTGGCTAAAAAAGGCAGAGACAAACCGGTAGAGTACAACTTTATTGTACACCCCGGCGCTGATGCTTCGCAAATTAAAATGCACTATAAAGGAGCTGATGAAATTGCCTTGAAAGATGGACAAATTGAAATGAAGCTGGCCTTTGGAACGCTGAAAGAAAAGATACCCGCCAGCTTTATCGAGCAAACCGGACAAAATCTTGTCGTACAATATAAGTCAGAAGCTTCCGGTTTATATGCTTTCAATGTACCTGATTACGACAAGAGCAAGACATTGATTATTGACCCGACGCCAACACTGATTTGGGCTACTTATCTTGGTGGTGCGGAAACTGCTACTTATGATGAGTTATGCGGGGTAAAAGTGGATAACCTTGGTAACGTAATTGTTGCCGGTACTACTACAGCTACTGGTCTTGCTACGGTTGGTTCCTATCAGCCAACTTATCTTGCCCCCACGGGCAACGGCTATCTGGCCAAATATACAGCTGCCGGTGTGAAAACATGGGCCACTTATATTCATGGAAATGGCAATTGCCTGGTATCAACACTTATAGTAGACCCCAGCAATAATATTTACTTATCGATGTGGACCGCCAGTACCAATTTACAGACAAGCGCTGGCGTCCATCAGACCACACTTTCAGGTAGCTCAGATGGTTATATTATCAAATTTACGCCGGCAGGTGCCTATGCATGGGGTACTTATTTAGGCTCTACAGCGGCTGATGTACCATACACTATTAATGTTCTTAACGATGGTAATATAGTCGTTGGTGGTTATGCAGGTGCCGCTAGCACTAACATTGCCTTTGGTACTGGTTTTGATCAGACCTTTGGAGGCGGTGGGTCGGACGCTTTTATAGTAAAGCTAAATGCCACTACCGGTGACGGTATATGGGGTACTTATATTGGTGGCCCGGATGTTGGCACTGAAAATACCTTGGGGCTTGTCAGTGATAATGCAGGCAACATTTATTTTGCAGCCAATAGCGCCAGTATAACTGGCATTCCTATGCCAAATGCAATACAGCCAACGTTTGGTGGTGGTACGATCGATGCCATAATTGGCAGGCTAAACAGTACAGGAAGCACACTTGCTTGGTGTACTTATTATGGTGGCAGTGGTTATGATGCTGCTTTTGAAATTAGGATAGGCGCAGACAGTAACCTGATTGTAGGTGGCATTTCATCAAGTCCGGGGATGGCTACAACCGGTGCTTACCAGACAACCAATGCAGGTGGTACTTATGATGCCTGGATCTCAAAATTTTCGAGGAACGGTGCCAGAATATGGGCGACTTACTATGGTGGAAGCAATGATGATCAGGTTCGCTCTGTATGTATTGATGAGAACAATGACATTTACATTGGAGGTTTTACAGCAAGCACTAGTGGTATAGCGACTAACTGCAGTTATCAACCAACTTACGGTGGCGGGACCAATGATTGTTTTATCGCAAAAATAAATGCGGCAGGTACAGCGCGTATCTGGGGCTCTTATTTTGGAGGTGCTAACGACGATGGGAATAATGGGACCAGTAATGACGGAGATCCATTGGCCTATGCGGGTAATGGAATTCTCTATATGGCTGGATATATTTCTTCCTCCGGTTTTGCTACCGGCGGTGCTGCGGATGGTACGCTTACAGGCACTACAGATGGTTTCATAGCCAAGTTCTCTGAAGGCTTCGCCCCGGCAGATGTAGCGGTAACACCACAGACACTCAGCCCGATGACCCAGACGGCCTGTGCTTTGGGTATCCCTTCAATCATTACGGGTAACCTGGTCAGTATCTATAACCCGGCTACGTTTACTTCCCCTATCTTTTACCAATGGCAGATGGCAGATGATTCTACTGCAGGCCCCTGGACGGATATGCCCGGTGAAGTATTTAAGGACCTTACACCGCTTTCCGGTAATACCACTAAGTATTACCGCCGTAAGGTGCTTGTAAATGATGGCTTCTGCGATAAAAAGCTGGTCAGCACTTCAGCTGTGACCATGGTATCGGTAACCTCCAATGTTGCACCGATCGCCAATGCTGACGGGCCACAATGGTTCCTTTGCGGCAGCCCTAATACGGTTACCCTTAACGGTTCGGCAACACCAGCAGGTTCGGCAACCATCAGCACTTACCAGTGGTATGCAGGTTCTAACCTGACTACTCCTGCGGCCAGTATAGCGACCTTTACACCTACTAATATTACTTCAGCGACTACCTATACGTTGAAGGTAACCGATAACAATGGTTGCACCGATGTGGACCAGGTAACGGTTACCCCTGTAGTGGCCAATGCGGGTCTTGACAGATCCCTGTGCCAGGGCAGTGGCGGCGTACAGATCGGCACTACCGGTATTGCCGGAGGATCTGTGGTGTACAACTGGACCATCCTTTCCGGTACTGCAGGTAGTCTTAGTTGCACCAGCTGTGCACAGCCTATCGCCAGCCCGACAGCTGCAACCACTTACCGGGTTACGGTTACCGTAACCCGAAAGGATAATACTACCTGTACTACGACTGATGATGTGGTAATATCTTTTGTGGCCACACCTACCAACGGCCCTGCTATGGCTGGTACTGATAAAACAATCTGTAAAAGCTCTACTGTAGTGCTGGGTATCGGTGCTGCAGATGCTGCTGCTACTTATTCCTGGGCCCCGGCCAATTACTTGAGCAATCCTAATATAGCCACGCCTACTTTCAATGCCGGCATTGCCATGGTAAGCTGTCCGCTGACCTATACCGTAACTGCTGTAAAGAATGGCTGTACCTTTACTGATAATATACAGGTAAGCGTCATCAACCCGCAGGTGGATTATGAAAGTGATACTACTGTCTGCTACTTATTTTCTGAACAGCTCAACGAGCCTAACTGCGGCAATGCCACTTATGCCTGGCAGACCCTCTCCGGTCCTGGTGTAGTGCAGAGCACTGCTGCAGGCGGTGCTTCGGCCAACCTCTATAACCCGGGTACCGTTCCGACTCAAATGCAAAGGGTAACTACCCTGAACTCAGTGAGCTGCCCTTCATTACCTATTACTTTATTGCCGTGTGGTATTGGTTGTCCTCCTACACAGATCAAATTGGTGGGAGATAAAGGATGCCCGAAAGCTTTCGGCGGACAGGAATTCCAGCTCTATGTCAAGGGCATCAACCCTACACAGTGGAACTACAGCTGGACCCCGGCAGCCCTGATGGATAACCCTAATGCACCTGTCGTAACGATCAATGCCACTAACCCGGCAACCGTCGATGTGGTCATCACCAATATCATTACCGGTATGGTCTGCCCCGTAGATTCCCTGCCGATCAATGATCCGAGTTGGATTCTGCCAACGATCAATACACCGGACCGTTTTATCTGTCCCGGTACCCCTACCGGTATCGGTGAGCTGGGTGGTGGTGGCTACTCTTATGAGTGGACCCCTATTACCGGCCTGACCAACCCCGGGTTGAGCAATCCGTTGGCTACCCTTAATGAAGGTATCTCCAACTATACCGTGGTCAAAACAGATGATATGACCGGCTGTATCGTTACCGATGAGGTCATTGTGACCGTAAACGAGATCGATTATGATGCCGGTGAAAACCGTTCTGTATGTAACGGCGCAACCGTTACCCTGGGCTCGGTGCCCGGCGGAAGCTATACCTATTCCTGGTCCCCTGCAGGGGCTGCCTATACCAATGGCACAACGGATACCAGCGCTATGCCGCAGGTACTTTTTGCAAGCGTTTCACAGACCTTTACTGTTACAGTAACCGATCCTTTGAGTGGCTGTACCAAAACAGATACCGTGACCCTGAGCAACTCGGTAACGCCTGGTGAATATACCGGGGCAGCCGTTGGCCCTCTTTGTCCCGGTACCACAGCACAGATCGGCAAAGATGCTATACCCGGTGCCAGTTACCTCTGGTCGCCAGCCACAGGTTTGAGTTGTACTACCTGTGCCAATCCTATGGTTACTGCCGGAACTGCCAATGAGACTTATACCCTGACAGTGAGTTATCCGGGTTGCAGTACACCGGTAACAGACCAGATCACCGTTTCTGTACACCCGACACCTTCCGTAGTGTTCAACGGCAGGACGGTATGCCCGGCCACGCCGGTCAATATCGGTGTAGGTGGCGGTGGTGGCAACAGTGCCTCCATAGCCGGTGTGGCCAGTTATGACTGGAGCCCGGCCACAGGCCTGAGTTGCCTTACCTGTCCGAGCCCGCTGGCCAATCCGCAGGCTTACACGGTTTACACAGCAACTTTAGTATTGACCAATGGCTGTATCCTTTCCGATACCGTGGCCATTACCCCTTCCGTAACGGCTACTGCCAAACCGGATGCGACCATTTGCCCGGGTAGTTCCGTACAACTCGGCAGCCCGTCACAGGCAGGGGTGACCTATGCCTGGAGCACTGTTTCCGGTTCCCCTGTCGGTACCCTTTCCTGTACCAACTGTGCCCAGCCTATAGCCACACCAACGGTCACTACCGTGTACCGGTTAAGTGCCACAGGCAATGGTTGTACCATCACGGATGATGTACAGATTATAGTGAAGACACTGCCAGCCTTTACCGTTGCCGGTAACAGCAGTGTCTGTGTGGGTGGTACGGCTACTTTAAGTGTAACACCCGTAGCACAGAATACTATTTACCAATGGAGCCCTGTAACAGGGGTGGCCTCGCCTACCAGTCCGAGCACGACTATTGTCCCGACGGCCACTACTACTTATAAAGTAACCCAGACCGATCTGAACAGTGGTTGCAGTGATTTTAAAGAAGTGGTTGTTTCCGTGTTCCCCAATAACGTAAGCGCAACAGGCGGTGCCATCACCATCTGTCCGCAGACACAGGATACGCTGCCACTTACAGTAAGTCCTGCTTCCGGTAATACCATCAGCTGGTCACCGGCCACAGGGTTGAGCAATCCTTTTGTACAGAACCCTGTACTGGCCCCGCAGGCCAGTGGTACTTATACCGCAACGGTGATCAACAATACCACCAATTGCAGTGATACTGCTTTGGTAACAATAGTTGTTCCGGCATCCTGTCTGGGCGATGACTTCGGGGATGCCCCATTATCTTATGATGCGGTAGCTCCTGCCAGTCACAATATTGTAAATACCTTGAAGATCGGTACTTCCATTGATGCCGAAGGTGCGCCGGTGAGCAGTGCCATGGCCAATGGCGATGACCTCAACCAGGTGGCCAACGATGAGGCAGGCATCAGCTTCCTGCCCAGGGTAAATACCGCCAGCACATCCCTCGGGCTCTCTGTGAGCAGTGTATTGAACACCACGGGCAGCAGCGCCTACCTGGTGGCCTGGACGGATTTTAACCGCGATGGTGACTTTGATGATGCAGGCGAACGTTCCAATATCATGACTGTACCCAGCAGTGATACTGCCCTTTCACCGGTGCTGCAGTTCAGCGGCTTTAATACCGGTTGTGTGGTCTCTGCCGGCCCTTCTTACCTGCGGGTCCGCCTGACCACGGATACCAGCGGTGGCTGGAACAGTAATCCGTCATCAGAGGGCAATCGTGCCAATGGTGAAGTGGAAGACTATGCCATTACTTTAATGGGTGCGGACTTTGGGGATGCCCCTGTGGCCTACCCTGCGGTAAGGGCTTCTGTCAACCCTGACCTGGATGGCAATGGTGCCCCGGATGCCGCGGGCAGTGTATGGCTCGGTGACCGTGTGGATTATGACTACAGTTGCAGCTATGCACCTTCTGCAGCGGCAGATGCCGATGATAATGATACCGCAAGCAATGATGAGGATGGCCTTGTGATGAGTACCCAGATACCTATTGGTGTACCGGTACCATGGACTATTACCGTAAACAGTCAGGGACCGGTAACGGCTGCACAGTGGGGCATGTGGATCGACTGGAATGCAGATGGGGTATTTGATGATTTCTATACCGATAGTGTCAACACGGCTTCCCCGACACCGGTAACGGTTAATGTGACGGCGCCTGCCAGTGCCATCCAGGGCTTTATTGTCCGTGCAGGGGCCAAGGCCCCGGGTACGCCTTTTACCCTGGCCGATTATGGCAGCACCATTACCAACGGCGAATGGGAAGATTATATCCGCGCTACGCCACTGCCGGTTCAGTTAATGTACTTTAATGTTGATGCCAAAGGCTGTACTGCTGACGTAAGCTGGGCTACTGCCATGGAGCGTAGCTCCGACTATTTTGAAATAGAGCAAAGCACGGATGGTACCAGCTGGAAAATGGTAAAACGTATTGAGGCTGCCGGCTCTTCTTCTTCGGTGAAGAAATACAGCGCTTCTTTACCACTGACCAGTGGTATCAATAATTACCTGCGCCTTAAAATGGTTGATGAAGATGGTAACGGGGAATACAGCATGGTCCGTGTACTCCGCTGTGACAACCGTTTACCGGTTATCATCTGGCCAAACCCTACAACCATGAAGGTCCAGATTAGCGGCCTGCCTGAAGGCGGCTCTATCAGGATCATGGAGGTATCAGGTAAGGAAGTCATTAAGGTAGACCAGCTAGCCGCTACAGAAACCATCAGTATCGATGCGTTGCCTGCAGCCGTTTACCAGGTAATCATACTGAATAAGAATGGCCAAAAAATCGAAGTGCAACAACTCGTTAAAAAACAGTAAGAACACTTCTTTCTTTGACTAGCAATAATGGCTGCCCAATGTGGGCAGCCATTATGATTTTATACATGATATTTTCCGGTATGGTTTTTCTGTCATAAAAAATATCGCAACATTGACTAATGCCGCGGTGACGTTACTAACAAATCAAGTATAAGATTAGCTTTCTTTTCAGCAACAAAAGAAAGCTTGAGTGTCAATGTTTATATAATTACTAGCCGGATAATTTATATGCTCATCAGTTAAAACGCACTGGCAACAGGGAATACTGTTTGTACACCATGCACCCATGCTGTAGCATCTATTGCGGGTGTGGCATTGGTGAACATAGGAGCCGGGTCTATAACTATCGAGCTCTGTGTTGCCTGCAGGTCTCTATCTTGACCTGCTGTAGCTGAACTTGTTACGTTTATGCCCCCATCCGGTATATCAATAGGCGTATTCAACAGAGATATTTTTACTGTCGATGAACGCTGCACCTTTGCTTGTATCGTACTGCTATCCATATTATCCACGGTAAACTGTATGGTAGGCAAGTTGGAAATAGCCATTGCAGTAATAAAACCAAATGGCCCTTTATCACTAAAATCTATGCCGGGGTTTGGTGAAAATTTAAAGCCTGTTACATTCTTTGTTCCGTTCTCTACTGCGTTGAGTATAACTTCGGGCCAATACCAGTTTTTACCGCTGGTCATATCAAAAGTGGCAGGGGCAAAATTTACAAGTGTTACCCCATTGAAGGTAAGCAGCAGGTGCATAGGGCTGTTGGCGCCTGCTATTATGGTGGAGAAATAGTTAGGATCATCATCAAGCACTATGCTTAGCAAGTCGTCGGCCATTGCATCAAAATTTTCTGTGCCCTCTATATCCACGGTGACCTGGCCATTGCTGAGCGGGGTGATAATGATGTCTATAACTATATTATTACCACCATTGGCAAGTCCCGTTATAATATCCTGCAGCGGCGTGGTGACCTCGTATGCGGGGTAAATAGACTGATTATTGGCAACGATGCCACCATTGATTGCTGAAGGTCTCTGCAATGCACTTAATGCCTGCCGCAAGTAACTATTGTTCATAGAGGTAACACTCATCAGTGTTGCTGCGCCATCTATGGCTTTTATATAAGCAGCTAGATATGGTATAATGCTTTGTGCGTTTGCCGGTGTTTTATCGAGCAGCGTGCTTATGTCTGGTGCGCTTTGCAGCGTTGCAAGATCTGTAGGCACAGTTGCCCAATCGGTGCATATGATGTGAATCACTTGATCGATGGACTGTATTCCGCCGCTGGCAACCGGTATAGAGCCGAACACCGTTCGCCATTGTAGTAATAATGCCCCCTGCTGATTGATGGAATTGGCTTGTGCCGCATTCAATGCCGCCTGGTCAGTTGAGGAGAGTGAATAAATTATCTTGCTGATAGCAGAGAGAAAATAGTTAGAAAACAGTCCGCTCCCTTGCATTATGGGCGCAACATTATTAGCCAGGTTTGTGTTGATCCAATTATAAGTAAGCACATTAAAAAGCAGGTTTGCAGGGTCCATATAGTAGTATGGAAAGTTACCCATGCCACTGGAAAAAAAAGGCATTAAGGGACTACTGCCTAAGATATCAATCGGAGCCTCACCTCTGGTAGCAATTGTAGGACCAGAAAGAACGGATGTTGCAAGCGAGGATAATTGCTGACGTATAGGAGCTATCATAAACAGGGTGTAAATATTGCTTCATTTAAAAAAGGCAGGAGCATTGTGAACACTTAGTCGTGCCATAAATATAAAAAAACAAAAGTAAGCTACATGATATCACAGGTAGCCATTACAAAAAGGAGGCTGTTCCAATATTTGAAGCAGCCTCCCTTTGCAAGAGCAGTATGATCAATTACTATTGTGCTGCAGGATAGTTAGTCTGCGCGCCCAATATCCATCCCATCGAGGTAACGCTTGTACCTGCTACCATGCTTGGCGGCGGATTAAGGGTAATAGTAACCGTTGAATCTGATGATGAAGAGGAAGCAGAGTGCGAATAAGTAGACTCTGTAGCACTGCCCAAAGGTATACCCAGGAAGGAGATGCCTACAGATACCGTTTGTTGGAACGTAGTCTGTATGCTTTGGTAGCTGGAACTCTTAATCACAATCTTAGCACTTGGGTAGTTGGCAATTGCCACACCTTGTAACAAACCGAAAGGCCCGTTGTTGCTGAAATCAATACCTGGCGATGGAGCGAACTGATAGCCGCTTATATCCTGACCCTGATTCTTTATTGCATCCAAAATAGGTGCCATAAAGAACCATCCTTGTTGAGAAGATTGATTGAAAGTAAGTGGTGCATAATTTACAATAGTTGGGCCGGTAAAGGTCATTGTAATGGATACAGATTCTGAACTCTGCATGATCTCATCGTGGAAATAGCTGGCATTTGCGCTTACACCCAGGCTGAAGAAATCAAGGAACGGAATCCTGAAAGAAGTACCGCCTTGTATAGAAACACTATATTCACTTTCGCTGGCAATGCTCACATCCATAGTGATCACTATAGTAGAGCTGGTATTCTGCAAGCTGTTAATAATAGAGGACAATGGCGTATTCATGCTATATGCCGGATAGAATTTCTGCGTACCATCATTGGTTTGGATACCTCCGTTTGCAGCAGTAGGATTTTGCAGTGAGTTAAGGGCTATCCTTACGTATGCATTGTTCATCGTTACCGCATTGGCAAGGGTCACACTGGAACCCAGCGCATTCAAATAGTTAGCTACCAATGGGAATATTCCCTGACCTGAAGGCGGTGCATTATTCAACAACTGGTTAAGGTTGATGGAATTTTGAATAGCGTTGAAGTTAGTAGCAGGCGATGCCCATGTAGTAGCTATTGTGGACATGATATTGTCTATAGGCTGGCCGGCACCAGAAGGAAAACTACCGAATGCAGCTCTCCAGCCTTGAAGCAGTGCCATCTGTTGGTTTTGTGCATTACTGTATGCACCGGTCAGTGTGGCTTGGTCTGCAGATGATAATTTATAGGTTACCTTGCTCAATACCGCTATCATTTGATTGGTAAATGAGTTGCCTGTGCTCTGTTGTACAGGTGGAAGATTGTTCAGCAGGTTTACGTTGATCCAGTTATAGGTAGCACTGTTGAAGTTAAGGTTAGCAGGATCACTGAAATAGTAAGGGAAATTTCCTGCGGCACCAACTGCAAAATCAACCAGTGGCAGTCCACCTAATGAAGATGCCAGCACTGATGCTGCTTTGCCACGTAAAAAGTCTATAATAGCTGATGTATCCGGAGGGGTTACAGCAGACAGGTTTAAGTTAGGCGCTTGGGTTTTTGCCTGAGTTTTTGGTGCTAATGTGGAGGTTGACATAAAAGGGAATTAATATAATTATCGCCTACTCTGTTCAGGCTTTTCGGCGTCCGCCCTGGGTCATTAATGTAGCTACTATTAACACTACAAAGTAACAACACACAACAGGCCAACGACAGCGCATAAGTACGTGATTTAAAAATCAGGTACTTATACGTGGGCATAACTATTAATGATGAAAAATTAATATCGTTCCAAAAGTGTAATGCCTCTAATCTATTGAATGTATCTGCTCCCGGACTGGAAGTAATGGCTGTGGAAAAATACTCCACAAGATTGCTAAATGCCTTGGCATAGCGAAAGCGGACAATACTTATATTGTCCGCTTTCGCTATTTTTCAAGAGTACATGTTTACTTGTTACATTAATCTTTAAGAGATTATCAATATCTCCCGAATATTACTGGCTATTTTTTAAAAAACTTATTACTGATGCTTAGACCTTCGCCTTTTACTTGTAACATATAGATTCCTGATGCAAGTCTATTCAATTCCAATGTCATAGGTGTGTTCAGCGCATTGGCCGGTGCTTTTTTCGACATCAATACTTTTCCATTCATTTCCATGATCTCAATTAAGACTTGTGGATGTGCGGTTCGGATATGTATATTCAGAACATTTCGTGCAGGATTGGGGTAGGCACTGAAACCAAGAATACATTCTAATTCAGAGATAGCATTTACCTGCTGATTAGTAATAACAATTTTTATAGAGTCAGTATAAGTTGGTGCTGCATTAGAAATGGCCTTAGCCCATACTGTTCCATTTGTTGTGGCTGTAACCAAACCTGTATTAGAGATGATGGCAGATCCTGTTTCAGGAGTTATACTCCAGGTGACACCCTGGTTGGCAGAGGCAGGGAAAACTTCAGCCAGCAATTGCAAGGTACCAGCGAGTGTATTTATTGCAGGCACAGCATTGGCTTGTGTAGTGACCTTTACACTATCAATTTGTACTACCTGATTAATAATAGAAATTTCAATTGTAGCATATTTGGTAGTATCAGCCACTGATACCACCTTAGCCAGGACGATTCCATTCTCTTCAGCCGAAACCAGTCCGGAAGCGGATATCAGGGCTTCTCCTGTTACATTGGTTATGCTCCATGTCACTTGTTGGTTTACCACCGCAGGAAATACTGAAGCCACCAGTTGCAATGTTCCTCCATTAATATTTATTTGTGGCTGTACGTTATTTAAGGTCTCGACCGTTACGCTATCTACACCTTGCAAATAACGCATTACCTTAGTCTTCCCATTTTCACCGCCATCTCCAAAAGCAACCACAGGAAGTCCTGAATTATCAACAGATAAAGCAGTATAATAAACAGAGCCTGCAGAAAGAGCATTGTTACCAAGTGCAAACCATTGTGTACCGTTGTACGTCATCACAACCAATTTGTTGTTGTTGGTTGCATCTCCAAATGCGATATATGGCGTGCCTGCCGGAGTGACTGCGAGTGATACTGAACTAACCAGGCCAGCGCTAAAGTCCGGAGAGCCAAGATCTGTCCAGGCACCACCTTCATAGCGTTTCACACAAAGTTTGTTACTGGTAGAAACGTATGCCAGATAAAGCCTGTTTGATGAATCAATACACATGGCAGACAAGTTCTTAAAAATACTGTGAGATCCGACTGTACTAATGCTGCTGCCTACAGACTGCCAGGCCGTACCTGTCGCTGCATCCTTATGTATCTTCATTACACTAAGAGCGCTAAGTGCTGTAACAAAAGAAACATACATAGTATCGTTACTGCCTATTACTACGGAAGGATAATATGATATCAAAGGAGCAAACCCTGCAAGGCCCACTGTAGACCAACTGGTACCGTCAAGCCTTTTCGTAACAAAGCATCCGTTGAGACTGATATCGCGGTAAGTGGTATATGGTTTACCTGTTTGGTCACAAGTAATACGTGTAAAATAAGCACCTGATGCAGAAAGATTGTTAGTAATACTAGTTGATGAGTTATAATACTGTCCAATAGATAGTTTATTGCCTTGCGTCAAATCCTGGAATGCGTGAAAAACCATTCCGCTATCATTTACTGCCATACTATTATACATAGTGCTACCGGATGTGATACCTGTAGAATCTCCGATATAGCTCCATGCTGTTCCATCATATTTAAGAACAACAGCTTTATTTAATATGCTATCCTGGTATGACAAATAGAAATGGTCGCTGGAAGCCGTTACCAGACTGCCATAGCTGCTGGGGCCGGTAGAAATTCCGGTAGTATCACCCAGGCTCACCCATTGTGCTCTGGCTAGCTGAGCGTTGAGAAAGAAAATTAAAAAGGAGAAATACAGTGCTGATTTGCATACATTTTTTTTCAGTAAAATCATCTTTAGAAAGGTTAGCTGGTTAAAAGTTTGAACTTTGCGCTGCGAAATTAGATGGCTTTAATTAAAAGCCATTTCAAAAACGGGAATTAATTAACGTTAGCTCAAATGCCCTACAGTAGGCAATTACAAGATCATCAGGAAAAATAAAATCACGAAAGCTTCCTGATTATGTAATCCTACCAACCTTATTCCTCCTTTGATGATTCTCATATAAAAAGCCATTGTAGCTTTTAGGATATTTATTTATTGTCAGAGCCTCGAAATTGCAAAACATAAAGAAGCCTCCAGAAATTGGAGGCTTCTTGCAAAATAAACACACAGAAGTTTAGAAAGCATGAATGTCAATCAATGCGTTATAATCTTTGTTCTTATCAAGCTTGATATTAGCTAAAACGCAGTATCACCAAATTTAAAAACTATACCTTCTCTTGTTATACTAATGCACAGGAGTTTCACTTACGCTGCCTTCTGTTATTGCTTTTGACAATTCGGGGTTTTCTTTCTTTTCCTTGCTCAGCACTTTCCAAATAATAAAAATGCTTAACAGCATACATACAGCACCGATCAGGAAATGTATACCTGGCATATGAAAAGGAGCTTTGCTAGAAGTGAAATAAGCAAAAGTATTGTTCATGATCAGTGGCCCGAAAATGGTAGTAAGGCTCATCAGGCTGGTTAAAGATCCTTGCAGCTCTCCCTGTTGATTTGGTGGCACGTGCACAGAAATAACAGATTGAAGAGATGGGCCACAGATACCCCCAAGGCAATAAGGCACAAGAAAGGCAAACATCATCCATCCTTCGGAAGCAAAAGCAAATAGTATCAAGCCAAGGGCATATAGGCCAAGACCAATGTAAATACTTTTCTCATTACCGATCTTAGGTACGATAATCCTTGTAAGTCCACCCTGTACTGCACCTACCAGCACACCTACTACAGCAAGCGATATGCCTACCATTTTTTCACTCCAGTTAAAACGATAAATGGTAAAGAAATTCCAGTTGCCTTGCACTGCCTGGGCTCCAAGGTATATAAGGAAGAAGCTGAGTGCCAGCATGCTGATCTCAGAGTGCTGTGTCAGGAATTTTAATGAGCCAAATGGATTGGCACGCTTCCATTCAAAAGGACGACGATTTTCTTTACTTAATGATTCAGGCAACAGGAAATATCCATACACGCAATTTATTAGACAAAGCGCGGCTGCTGCATAGAAAGGCGCCCTGATACCCCAGGTCGAAAGAAATGCTCCAAGTGCTGGCCCCAGTACAAAACCCAGACCAAAAGCTGCTCCTACAAGACCAAAGTTTTTTGCCCTGGTGGTTTCATCGGGGCTTACATCAGCTATATACGCGGTTGCTGTGGTAAAACTTGCACCCGTCATACCGGCAATAATACGGCCTATGAACAACCATCCATAAGTTGGGGCCAGTGCCAGGATAATATAATCGATACCAAAACCTAATAAGGAAAACAACAATACGGGACGACGGCCATACCTATCGCTCAGATTACCAACTATTGGTGCAAATATAAACTGGGCAACAGCGAAAACCGACAACAAGAATGCGCCATAAGTACTTGCCTGGTTAACAGGAATGCCTTTAAGCTGTGCTATGAGATCGGCCATCACAGGAATGATCAGCCCCCAGCCCATGATGTCAATTAATAAAGTAATAAAGATAAAGCCAATGGCTGATTTCTTAGTTGTTTGCATAAAATGGATAGATTC
The DNA here is from genome assembly GCA_041660405.1 of Taibaiella sp. Classification (GTDB taxonomy): domain Bacteria; phylum Bacteroidota; class Bacteroidia; order Chitinophagales; family Chitinophagaceae; genus Taibaiella. The sequence continues at coordinate 203,195 of JBAZWL010000005.1, forward strand.
ATGAAGACGCAAACTTATAACGATATTGGCAATATTCAAGGTGCCAGGTGCGTCAAATTATAGTGAAATTGCGACATGGTGCACTTCACATTTAAATCATTTTAGCGGTTAAGCGTACAACCCCAGTTACAAAAATTGAAACAAAAGCTTATTTTTGATGGATGACCTTTCCCCGTGAACTTCTATTTTTTTTCAGCGCCCTGGGAGCATTTAACGGGCTTCTTTTAAGTGCCTACTTTATTTTTTTTGCCAAGAGAAAACACTTGTCAAATTATTTCCTGGGCTTGTTGTTGCTCGTGCTTAGTCTTCGCATCGGGAAATCCGTTTTTTTGTTTTTCAATCATGAGCTGGCGAAAATTTATTTGCAAATAGGACTTTCGTCTTGTTTCTTTATTGGCCCATTCCTGTATTGCTTTATTAAATCGGCTACGGGACCAATCAATGAATTCCCTAAAAAATGGAAAATTGGAATTGCGATTTTACTTGCGATTGTCATTATTACCGGAATGTTATTTCCCTATGCTACCCATCTCTGGTTTTGGAAATATTTTGCAAAAGTTATCTATGCAGAGTGGTTAATTTTTGTTGTCGCTTCGGGGTTTGCCCTAAAGGGGATTTGGAAAAAAATAGTTGCACGCCCTGCAAAGGATTTAAAACCCTTTGAAAAGTGGATGTTGATAGTATTTTTTGCCAATGTAGCTATCTTCCTGTCTTATTGGATTGCCGGTTTCCTAAATTCCTGGTCCATATATATTAGTGGCCCTTTGATTTTTTCTATCATTTTGTACCTCTCCGTTTTTTTGCTTGTAAAGAGACAAAAAGTAGAGGATGTGTTTTATGCCGACAACCATAAATATGTAAATAAAAAAATACAGGAGGGGAAAGCGAATGTCTTATTTCAACTATTGGAAAAACAAATGCTGGAAAAACAGCTTTATAAAAACCCCAATTTAGTTTTAGGAGATCTGGCCAAAGAAATAAATACAGGAAGCCATCAGCTATCTCAGATTTTAAATGACAACATAGGAAAAAGTTTCACCACATATATCAATGAATACCGGATTGAAGAAGCCTGTAACCTTATGCTTACCGATAGCCGGTTATCACTGGAAGGAATAGGTTTCGAGGTCGGGTTTAATTCAAAATCCACCTTTTTCTCCACCTTCAAAAAGTTTAAAAACACCACACCGGCGGCATTTCAAAAGCAACAGCTGAATAATAAGGTATAATTGCGTGTTTTTATAACTTATTTAATTTCAATTTTTTGCCCGATGAAGGAACTCCCAATACGTACAAATTTATAAATCCGTACTCCTGATTCGCAGGCTTGTACCCTAGTGTAAAATTGGTTTATCATTTTTGCTTCAACCTATAAAATCAATTTTATACGATGAGCAAAAATGTCATCTGCTTTGGCCTCTTAGTTATAGTTTCCCTGTGGGCATCTGCAGTGTTGAATGCCCAACCAATTAACTCCATTACCGGCAAAGTGGTAAACGTAAACTATGAGCCGCTCATAGGAAATGTGGCGGTCTTATCAGCCACGGATTCCGCTTTTATTACAGGTACCAGTTTTCAGGAGGCAGACTTTGAATTGTCGGGGATCAATCAAAAAGTGGCATTATTGAAATTCACTTCCTTAGCATTCTCAGACACCATTATTAAAGTTGAATACAAAGGACAGGAGCATATTGATTTAGGAAGCATTATCTTCAGTGAAACACGGTCTTCACTAGATGAAGTACAAGTAACAGCTCAGGCGCCAATGGTGCGATACAGGGACAATGGAAACGTAGAAGTAAATGTGTCCAATACGATACTTGCCCGCAGCAATTCTGTCAATGAGATTTTATCCAGGTCTCCTAATATAACTATTGATGAAGCAGGGCAGGTTTTTGTCCTCGGCAAAGGCGAAGCTATTATTTATCTCAATAACAAACGCATTAGCAGGGAGCAGATGTCGGCCATACCTACCTCACAAATATCACGGATCGAAATTATTTCCAATCCATCTGCCCGGTATGATGCGGAAGGGAAAGCAGTAATTAATATCCTTACAAAGATGAACATGCAGGAAGGTATGCTGGGAACACTAAGCCAGCATATTACTGTTTCCAGCTTTGGTGGAACTCATACTAATACACTTCTAGATGTAAGCTATACAAAAGGTAGATTTTCGCTGATAGGAAATTATGGATTGCTTTTAGGGAAAAGCAGGGAATTCTTACACACAACAAGAACCAGACCAGAGGGTAGTGATTATATGAGTTCGGATCTGACCATAGATTGGAGACGTAAATTTAATAACTATTCAAACTTTGGCTTCGGTGCTCAATACAATATTAGCGAAGGCAGCTATATTTCATTGGGCTATAGTGGATATATGGAAAACCAGGGCGGTGAGCAGCATAGCGAAAATGCCATCATTACCAATACAGAGAAAGGCAGCTATTCAAGTGATCTCCGCGTAGATCAAATGCGGTGGAACCATAGCGCTACGTTCAATTTTAATAAAACTCTGGATACCCTCGGCTCTGCTTTTTTTATGGGTAGCCAATATTCTTATTTCGACGGCGATACTGATGATTCCATAGATGAGCATGGCATAACAAATGGAGCAAAAAACAGCAGGTACTTAAATAATAATACCAACACTAAAATATCTATTCTCACTACTCAGATCGATTATACGAAAGTATTTAACGACAGGAATAAACTGGATATGGGAATTAAATTCAGCTATGTGAATGATAGATCCGGCACAGATTTTCTGGTCGCCGAAGATGGGGAACAATATAAATTAGACAAGGGTATGTCAAACAATTTCAGATATACTGAAGAAGTACCGGCTGCCTATATTAATTATAGCGGCAGCATTTCGGGAAGAATAGATTTTAGCCTGGGTACAAGGGGGGAGCTGACTCATTATAACCTCAATACAAGTTCCGGTGGTGGCCAGGTTATTCAAAAAAGTTATTTCAATATATTTCCCAACCTGCTGCTTAGTACAACGTTCTATAATGTTAAACTTCGGGCTTCTTATGCATCCAGGATAACGAGACCAAGATATCAGGCACTTAATCCCTATATCATCTACCAGGACCGCTTTACATCCATCCAGGGTAGTCCTGATCTGGTTCCGGAAAAAACACATGCTTTTGAAGCCGGCCTTAATTATAAGAAATATGATTTCAGAATGGGATATAATTTTACGCTGGACCCTATGACAGCAGCCGCTTTAAGAGGAGACAGTGCAAACAGTTATGTTCTGAGAGGAATAAATTTAGATAAGAGTCATTCTTTTTTCGTCTCCCTTTCAAAATCGGCAACTTTTAAGTGGTGGACTTCTTTAAACACCGCAACACTCAGGTATAGTAAATCGGTGGATACTAAATATGACTATGTCTTTACTGAGTCCAGGCCCGATCTATATCTGTATACAAGCAATACTTTTGATGTAAATAATTTGTTTAAGATCCAGCTGTTAGTATGGTATCAGAGCAACAGATATTATGGACGTTTTGAAAATCAAAGATCCAGTGTAACGTTGGGTATTGAAAAAAACTTTTTTAAAAATGTGCTAAAACTGAGTCTTACAGCAAACGATATTTTTCATAACACACATTCCTCCGGCACTTATGATGTAGGGCAAACACTGGTATTTTATGATAGAACGTATAATACCAATTATTTCAGATTCATTGCCACTTTCAATTTTGGAAAACTAAAGAAATCCAATTACAACATCAAATCCACTGGGCAAGATGAGAATAGCAGAGCTAACTGATGATTACCTCCCGAAGGCGTGTAAGAAGTCAGCCTTTCTTCTGGCCGATACTTCCAGTACTTCACGCCCCGACAATGTTACGAATCCGCCACCGGCCTTTCCCTTATTATATTCCAGCACCTTATTGATATTGATCAGGTGCTTGTGATGAATCCTTACAAAGCCATAACTTTTTAGCTCTGCCTCATATTCACCTAATGCCTGAGAGGCGATTATTTTGGTATGATCTGCAAAACTGATAATAGTGTAATTGCCGGAAGCTTCGCAACGCACAATATCATCGGCATTTACCAGGGAAAAACCACTAAGTGTAGGTATCCTTACCTTCCTGATTTTCAAATGCCTGTTGACACTTTCCAACAATACCGACAAGTCTGTTTTCTCTTCCTTTTTATATTTGTTCAAAGCTTTATTCACCGCAGTAACAAATTCTTCCCTGTTCACCGGTTTAAGCAGATAATCCAGTACAGAAGCTTTGATGGCTTTCAGCGCATAATGATTATGTGCTGTAACCAGGATCACATGTGACTGCAGGCCATTGCAGGCTGAAAGCAGGTCAAAGCCATTTCCATCCGGCATTTCGATATCGAGGAAAATAAGGTCTGGCTTTATTTCCCTAATGAGTTTCAGGCCTTCAGTTACATTTTCGGCACAGCCATTAAGTTGCAGAAAGGGGAAATGTTGTTCGAGCAAAAGTGCTATAATATTTCTGCCATCGGCTTCATCATCGATGATGACCGTTTTGATAAGTGGTTCCATAATAAGATCAGATGTTTGGTGTTTTACTCAAAAATATACTTTAAAATTTGTCCTTCTTAACCTACCTTACTTTTATCATAAGTAGAATCAGAGAGATAGGTCATTCCAATGTGAACTATTGCCCCGGTTACTTTTGAATCCATATCCTGTTCATTGTAACAATGAATATTAATATTAAGGTTAAACAGTTCATTATAGGATGCAGCCCTGGTGCCGGAAAGCCTTAGTCCCAGAGCCCCAGGTCTTTTAAGGTTGGCAAAACCTGGTCCATTATCCTGAACTGTTATTTGCAATTTACCGGCTTCTTCCCAAAAACGGATGGCTATCTCTCCTTTTTCTTTACCAGCAATGCCATGCTTTAGCGCATTTTCTACATAAGGCTGTATCAGCATAGCTGGTAGCATGGCTTCTTTATTTATGCCATCTTCTATCTGGATCTCATAGTACATTTTATCTTTAAACCGAAGCTTCTCCAACTGCAGATAAAGGGATAAGTAATCAACTTCCTCCCTAAGTGGAATAAAGGCCTGTTGTGAGTATTGCATGGTCATGCGGATTAAACGGGCAAAAAGGTCCAGGTATTGTTGCGCCTGTTCATACTCTGCTTTATAATTCAAATATTGAATCGAATTAAGGCAGTTATAAATAAAATGAGGATTGATCTGTGCCTTAATTGCCTCCAGTTCCAATTCGGCTAGTCGCTTTTTATCCTGCACCTTCGTATATTTTTTCTTTTCCTTCCGCAATAGCCACCAACGCAGGGATAAGTAAAATAAAAGAACAGCAAGAGCGAGTAAGGCAATTTTGAAATACAACGTTTGCCAAAAGGCCGGCTGGATATAAATACCAAGTGCAATAGTCTTCCGGCTTTTCACTCCTTTGGCATTAAGGGCATAAGCCTGAAAGGTATACGCCCCGGGAGGCAGTTGTGCAAAGCGGATATCGGGATCTGCGGTAAGTATCCACTGGGTCTGTAAGGGGTACAGCCGGTAATAGTATTGTATATTACCAAGGCTTTCATAAGAGATAGCGCTGAGGGAAATCAGTAAACTCTTTTGGTCCGGGGCAAATGACAACAGGCTGTCGGGATACCAGATAGTAGTCTTGTCTGTTTGTATGGTATTCAGGTAAATATCCGGCGGGGCCATCTGCAACAAAGTACTGTCTTTAAGTGGCAGCACACCAATACCTTCAGAGGTAGCTACATAAGCGGTATCCTTGCATACATATACACTGGTTGCATTATTGGATGGAAGCCCATCGTAGAAGGTGTAGTTTTTTACTTCTTTCACCAACCAGTTTTGTTTAAAAACAAAGGAGTATACACCTTTATTGGTCGAGACCCAGTAAACGCTATCATTTTGCTTATAAATGGAGCGGACATGTTTCAGTTTTTCCACCTTTATAGCTCGTACGCTTTTATCCGCCTTGTATAAGAAAAGCCCTTTCGCATTGGTACCGATAAGGACGGCTCCATCAGGCAAAGGTTGGATATCTGTTATGTTACATTGATCCAATAAAGAATCATTTATTTTAAACGCTTTAGCCTGCAAGCTTTGTTTCAGGTACAGCCCTGTTGGTGTACCAATCAATATGTGTCCATTCGGTATCACACAGACCGAAGTACTTCTTCCTTGAAAAACAGGCTTAGCTACCGGATGTTTTCCTTGAAATGCTGTAACATGTGTTACCAAACTGGAGCCGGCAATCAACAAGTCATTTTTACCATAAAGACATACATCTTTACAATTGATACCGGACCCACTTATATAAGTAACCGTATTGGCACCCATATTATAGATAGCTCCATGATCATTAAAAATAAGAAAGCGATTATCTTTAATAGGAATAATATTACGGCTGCCCTCCCGGAAAAAATCAAGTAATGGTACAACCTTATGTTGTGTGCCGTCAATACAGATCAGGTTTGTATTATCAACATAGCTGATCAGAAGCTTTCCTTTTCCGTCTCCGGATATACTTTTCGGTACTTCTTTTTTTAAGGGAAATCTGTTGGTGAGTAATGCATTCCGGATATGTTTTTGGGAAATAAAATAGAGTGCATTGTTCTGAGATGACATCCACAGGTTACTATTCCGATCGATAAATAAACTATTTACCATTCCCGGTTCCTGAATATGCAAGGTTTCCTGTTTCGAAGTATTTTTCAACACATTGCCGTAATACCATATACCTTCTCTTCCAACGAACTTTGCCCAAAGATCCCTGTTATGGTCAAGCGTTACATAGAGCGGGCTTTGCTTATGCGAAAACAGGTCAATGGTTTTCACTAACTTCAATATGCTGTCGCCAGCTTTGTATTTATAAACATTGATCCGTCTTTTCCCATTATGATAGGAAACGAGGTAATTGGTATCAGGACTTGCATTTATAAAGGCTTCCAATGGCGATATTTTATTGCCTGCTTCATCATAGCAATACTGGTATGTACCCGTTGCCAGGTTGTAAATACAGGGGTAATTCAGGTTTTTCGAGGAGTCAAAAATAGATCCTGTAAAACAGCCGCTAATAACCTTCGTTATATTAAAGCTGTCATTGCCTATATCATACCGTTTTATGTCTTTGCCTGAAAAGCGGAACAATGTGGTGAGTATACTTCCGTTAGACAACCAGAATGTTTTGGTAACCGGATCCCAAAAGGTTACGTTATGATTAGTGTTACGGATATTTCTGAGCCTGGCATCTTCTTTTTCCGTAATTAAGGTACCTTTATCAAGATAACAAACACTGTGTGTAATGGGAATCAATAATATGCGGTCGTATGTAAGCGGTTTTATAGCCAGTATTTCTGCATCCGGGAAATCGCCTTTTTCCAACAATCCTCTGAATTTCTTTCCGTCAAAACTCATTCCTCCGTTATCAGTGCCTATCCATAAAAAACCTCTTTCATCCTGTTCGAACTCATAACCATTGGTGGCTGAGAATCCATCCTGCTGCGTGTATTTCCGCATGCCGGGAATTTGCGCTACTGATTGTGGTATAGCATATAATAGCCCTAGGCTAAAGTATAAAAAGTAGTGTAGTTTTCGCCATTCCATTATAAAGATCCGGCGGCAATAAATTGGCCGTTGTGGTTTTAAAGATAAAACATTTTATTTCGGGGAAAGAGGTAAATACATTTGCGATCCAAGTGTTCATAAAAAAGCTAAAGCGCTGCAAATAGCAGGGCTTTAGCAATATACACAATGATAAGAATATGTACTTTTAGTTTCGCTTTACAAATTTAAACTGCCTGTTTATTTCCTTGTCATTCGCTATTTTGACGAAGTATATTCCCGGAACATAATCGGACACATTAATTTCAAGAGAAGAGTTTTTGAAATGCTGATTTGCTTTTTTCAATATTACACGACCTGTAATATCAAATATGGTGACATCAACAAATACGTCTTCATGGGAAATGATAAGATTGTCTTTAACAGGATTAGGATGAATGCTAAAATGTGATTGGTTATTTTCAGTTGAAAAGCCTGGATTGAGTTTTTTGCAAGTGCATTCAGATCAGTAGTGTTCACTTCAAAACTCATACTTCCATATACATCATCTGATCTTACCCCCTTGATTATTTACAAATTGTCGAAAATGAAAGGTATAGCTAAATCTTAGCATAAATTTCATCGACAGCTATAGACGAATATATAGGCCCCTGGCTAGTCATACCTTATTTGGAATTTCCACAGAAATGATGAACCCTCGAATAATTTACTGGAACCTGAATGTTCCTATGCTTATTTACGATCCTGTTGGTGAAAATGATTGGTTTGCCTTTGAAGTGGAAAACAGGAAATTACAACTGGAGCATCCTAAGTTTATAACACTTAAGGTATATGAAAAAACAGGAGATTTTTCAAAGGATCTTTCCATCTTTGTAAAAGGCATCATTAAATATAATAGCCGGTGAACCACCGCAGAATACTTAACCGTGAATATTTTTCATACCTTATTAGCCAACAAAGGAAAAACCCTTTTACAGATGTTTCTGCAAATGAGCTACAAGCTTAGATGAGCGGTATCCAAAATCAGCACCAAAACTGTTGATCACAAGTCCCTTGATACTGTGTTTCATTGAGGAGATAGCAAATACGATACTCTCGTCGGCGGGGTCGGTCATCCCTTCAAAACGGTATACTTCGTCTATTGTAAAATCTTCAGGCGATAGTTCCAATGAGCTGTTGCTGCAAAGCAGATATTCTTTTTCTTCCTGTAGCAAGAAGTCTGTAGTATAACCTCTTTTGACAAGGTCATTGACTGCTTCGCTAAGGGTATCATAGTTTCGTCGAGGTTCCTGGTTGTAGGTCATTATAAAACGTTTTAGAAAATAAGACCAAATTTACCATTTACTATTTAGCAAAAGATTGCCCAACTCAATAAATTGCATTTTTAGTCTGATTTAAGATAGGGTTGTAGTATCCCGGCGACCAACGGATCATATATTAATAAACAAGTGTCTTTATAAAAATGACCGCTCTTTAAGGAGCGGTCATTTGTTAACTTGTCTCATGGTGTTTATTACTTGCAACTATTTACTGTTTCACAAAACGAGCACGCTGTACTGTACCATCTCCGTCTTCTATATGTAGCGTGTACGTTCCAGGTGTTAGGTCACTTATGGGTATCCTGAAACTGCTCTCTTTCACAGACTGTTGCCATAGAATACGCCCTACCATATCATATACACGTAGATCGTACGTCATATCTGCTTTTGCTGCTACTTGTACATCCAAGTAATCATGCCCCGGATTAGGAAATACTTGTAATCCTGTTTTATCCTTGATATCATGAATATCTGTGGTGCCTGGTTTCAAGACTCCGCAGGCATCAAACTCAGTGTAGGGGAAAGTATACTGGAGCATCACTTCCGCGATCGCTGTTACAGGCAGGTTATAATGATCAGCCAACTGCATGCCATACGGTAAATCTTCAGTAGCAACAGGAATATCGCTGGCACAATCAATGCCATAGTTGTTACGAATTACAAACGCTCCTCCGGGATATGCGCCGGCATAAACAGGATAATTGCCCAGGGTATTGATCGTCATACTACTGCCTGAAGAAGCATCGACGCCATTGTG